>NZ_JBEFNJ010000001.1:0-1453163 GCF_051970285.1 Psychrobacter sp. ASPA161_6 | reverse complement strand
AGTAAATATAATAAAGGGTGTGGCGACAGGTGTTACATATCGTCAAGAAAGCACTATCAAAACAGTCAAAGCTAAAAAAGAAGTGATTGTATGTGGTGGTGCGATTGAATCTCCTCGTATTTTGATGCTATCAGGCATTGGGGCAAAATCAGAGTTAGAAAAGCTTGGTATTAATGTGATTATCGATAGCCCCGGTGTAGGTAAAAACCTCCACGACCATAACTTAAGCCCTGTAATATATGAAGGAAAGAAGGAAGTTCCACCACCAAGTGACATGTCTATTCAAGTATTGCATGCTCATATGTTTGCAAAAACTCAGACAGCTCTACCAGGGGCCGATATGCAGCCACTTTTTTTCCATGTTCCTTATTACGTACCTGGTCAAGATAGTTCCGTTCAAAATGCATTCTCTCTAGTAGCTGCAGGAGTTAGACCGACCTCACGCGGTAGGATTACACTAAACAGTTCTAATCCTGATGATAAGATGAATATCGATCCAAATGTACTTGATACACAATATGATGTCGATACATTAGTGACTTCGATTAAACAAATGCGTAATATCGCAAACCAACCAGCCTTAAAAGAATGGCGTGGTCGAGAAATATATCCAGGTGAAGATGTTAAAACAGATGAACAAATTGCAGAGTATGTGCGTTCGTCAGTTGTAAGTTACCATCACCAGAACGGCACCTGTAAAATGGGAAGTGATGGTTTGGCAGTGGTGACACCACGATTAAAGGTTCGAGGTGTTAAAAAACTGCGTGTGGTAGATGCCTCTATTTTCCCGTTCGTTATGGCTGGTAATACAAATGCACCCACAATTATGGTAGCAGAGAAGGCAGCTGACATGATTAAAGAAGACAATACATAAACTATGTATGGAGTCAGATATCCAAATCGGACTTCATGTTAATATTTTTCAGCCTTTAAAAATAAATCAAGGTTACCCATAAGCTAATAGCTTATGGGTTTTTTTGGCTATGTTGGGCAGCAGTAAAATATTTATACATCAAAGAGTTGGTTAGTTATGCCATTAATAAGCGCATGACAGCAGATTTAGTATCAATATGGCAATTAAGAATAGACGACCCAACCAAAAGCTGATTTGGTATTCTGACAGAAGTAGTCAGTACTGTAGCCATGCCTGCCACAAGATCATCAAGAAGCATCAGTTTAAGGGCTAAACGAGTGCTAAAGGTAACTGCTTTGACAAACCCCAATATTAACAATACCACCTAAGTAAAATACCAAATTAAAAAAGTTACCGAGGCTATATTTGGTATAGCGTTGGCAACCTTTTTTTATGTTTTTAATATCTAAAAATAAGTTTATACGTTCATTATAATTAGATTTTCAGCCTCTCAATAGCGAAGTCATCATCACCTAAGAAAATATGTCCTGGCTTGTAGATTGTAGTCACTAAGAAACAGATCAAAAACACAAATGTTTAGTATGGAAATAGGTTTTTAATCAATTGTCTGAGCAATCCGATGATGAATAAACTTTGTTAGATGCAGCTGTTTCTGATGCATCCATAATTTTTCAAGCATAAATAGTGCGTCGTACCTAGTCCTACATCAAATAAGTATGCCTCACCATCACGAATAACAGAAATAACTGAACCAGCTTATTTAGCGCTAGTTATTGACATACCTATTCTAAGTTTAATTCAAGCGTTATGAAATGAACAACCTTGTTATAGAGTAAGAGCGTTTAAATCATAGAGCAGGATCATCTAATCTGTTGCATCAACTTGTAGTAAGAACATCGTCTGACTACCTTCTAACGATAGGCTTAATAGTGATGCCTTTCTCACTATTTTCTGCTGCTTTATTAATATCCTTGAGATCGTAAAATTTAACCAGTTTATCGAATGGGAATTTACCCGCCATGTAAAGGTCTACCAGCACGGGTATTAAAGTGCTTGGCACACTGTCACCTTCAACCACACCAATCAGCTTTTTGCAGTTTTGCATGACATCGGTCAGATCTAACGCAGCTGTTGTGCCAGGCTTTGAGGCGCCAACAATAGCTCCGATGCCGCGAGGGCGTAATGAGGTAATCATATTTGAGACCAGGACACCTATACCCGTAGAATCCATCGCAAACTGCGCACCGCCGCCCGTAATTTCTTGAATACGTGCAACAGTACTTTCTTCTTTGCTGTTGATTACATGTGTTGCTCCAATCTTCAGCGCTAGCTCCAACCTCGAAGGTACAATATCAACTGCGATAATCGTCGTAGCACCAATCGCTGCGGCTTCCATTACTGCTGATAGTCCAACGGCACCGCCGCCCCACGCAACGAAGCTAGAACCAGCTGTGACTTTGAGTGCATTTATGACGGTACCTGCACCTGTTTGAATGCCACAGCCTAAAGGTCCTAGTAGTTCAAGTGGTGCATCTTTGCGAACTTTGATAACGTTGCGCGCATTTGCTACAGCATACTGACCAAACGATGACTGACCAAAGAATCGATCATTCAGTTCGGTATCGTTGCTTGCAATTAAGGCATGAAAACCATCAACTCTTTGACCAGAAAAATTATACTGATTAAAGCTTTCGCAATAAGCAGGGTGACCTTCATGGCAAGAATCACATTTATTGCAGTTTAAAAAAGTCATAACAACATGGTCGCCAATAGCGATGTCTGTTACTTTACTGCCGATAGACTCAATAATACCAGAGCCTTCATGCCCCAGTACTATTGGGTGCGGAAAAGGGAAAACTTGATCTCGGGCGATCATGTCGGTATGGCACATGCCGGTTGCTACAACACGTACCAGCATTTCGTCATCTTGTATAGTATCGGTTTTGACTTGCTCAATTTGGAATGGCCCACCTTTTTGGCGAATCACTGCTGCCGTGTAGCTAGTAGGGGTTGTCTGTGTCATGGCGATTCCTCTGAGTTACTGGCTAAAGATGCTAGAGTCATACGTTTTTCAGGTTTTATTAACAATAGCAATGTTGACGAAAATAATGTTAAGCGATTAAGACTGACAAGTAGCACTGGCTTCTTTGGCTTTTTGATACACTGTTTGTGCGTCTAAATTCAGCGCTGTGACATCTTTTAGGTACTTTTGAGTACCAGCTTCTAACGGACCTTTCCATTTTGGATCGTTTAATGGGTCTGGAATGTCTATCATCGTGTCACCCTTGGCTTTGGCTTCTGCCATATATTTTGCATCTTCTGCATCAAATACTTTGCCTGCCGCTGCTGCCATTTGCATGCCTGAGTTGTCATCAATAACTTTTTTGAGGTCGTCCGGTAGGCTGTTATATTTGTCTTTATTCATAGTCACCATAATGGCGGAACTATAAAAAGGGATATTAGTGTGGGTGTTGGTTAGCTCTATCAGTCTAAAAGACCCTGTTGCATCCCACGGCAGACTTAATCCATCTAACACACCGCGTTGCAGCGACGTATAAATATCCGTCGCAGGTAAGCCCACTGGCGTGCCGCCTGCCGCTTCAATAATATCGCCTGCAATGGCAGAGGGACGACGCATCCGTAAGCCTTTTAAATCATCTGGCGTGCGAATGGCTTTATCAATGGTGTGCATGCCGCCTGGGCCTGTACCCATCATAAACAATAGATGGGTGTCCTTATACTCATCCGCTATCACTCCATCGTCATATAAGGTTTGGAGCATACAGTTCATTTGGGTTGCTGAGTTAGAAAGCCCTGGTAGTTCTGCTACTTGGGTCAATGGAAAGCGTCCATTGGTATAGCCTTGAAGCTGGGAGCCTATATCGACAGTACCTTTAGCAGTGGCATCATAGGTGGCATCAGGTTTACTCAGGGTCGCTGAAGGATAAAGCTCAACTTTGATTCGACCGCCTGATTCTTGCTCAATCTTGTTAGCCCAGGGTTCAAAGATTTCGGTATGGGTCGCTGCTGTGGCTGGCCAAAAATGAGAGAAACGCAAAGTGGTCGTTTCAGCAGCATCTGCTGTTGCCGTGTCGCTTGATGGCGAGCAGCCAGTGAAACCAATCATTGCGGCCAGTGCCAAACTGATAGGGAGTATTTTTGTCATCATAAGTTCCTTTTGTGATGTTTGTTCTAAATAAGAATTTATGTTCGTATAGTGAATTAAAATACGCTTTTTTTACTTTGCTGTCAATCAGATTGCAGCTTTGGTTTTTACTCTATCAAATTCGTATCTAATATTATTTTTTCAATAGCGTTTATGACCACCTGACATTGCCTGTGTGCTGCACCGCAATAATTTAGCGGAGATAAAATAACTAATAGGGCAGGGTCATCATGCAAAGATGGTGACGCTGCTGCTAGTAGTGGCAAAAAACTTGCTACAAACCCTTGATGGTTAAGGTGTGCATCATGACTGGCCTGAGCGATTAATGGATAGATTTGAGCTTTACTTGACTCAAAATGGCGTTGCAATTTTTTGATGAGGTAGGCGTCGCTATTCAGATCCAAATTGGCATCCATGCGCTCAGGGTAGACTTGCACACCTTGCAACAATGTTTTTAGATAAGCAGCAGCACCTGCCACCAAAGCAGTCCCCTCTGTTAAAGGCACCCAGCTGGCATGCCATTGTCCTAATGCGCGCTCAAAGGGCTGTGCGGTTGTATTGCTTATCACGCTCATATGCCCGTGCATTCTTAATGTCGCCGCTTTGATTAAGGCACACAATATTGGGTTTCGTTTGTGCGGCATTGACGATGACCCTCCCATACCTGCAGTGGCAGGCTCGGACACTTCACCCAGTTCAGATTGGCACATAAGAGCAATGTCTTCGACGATATTTTCCATTGCGCCTGCACAGGCATCTAATATAGATGCGATAGCATGAATAGGCTGTCTATTGGTATGCCAAGGGAGCAAGGGTACGGATAAGCCTATCAATGTGGCAACCTGCTGCGGCAAGTCATGCTGTTCATTTTTTTCATCACTCATGCCAACGGGACCGCCCCATTGCAGGTAAAACCCTGATTGCTCTATTTTCTGTAAATTGGGAACGACCGCTATTAAGGAGGCTGCCCACTGTGAGACTTTTGCCCCAAAAGTGATGGGTAGCGCTTGTTGCATCAGTGTTCTGCCAGACATAGGGGTTGCATCATGCTGTTCAATCAAAAGACTACAAGCTTTGAGCGCTGCTATCAAATCTTGGTTAATATGCTGAAAAGCGGTTTTGAGCATCATCATCATCGCGGTATCAATGACATCTTGACTGGTGAGCGTTTGATGAAAATAGGGCTTTATATCTAAGGGTAATAAAGCTTTGGCTTGAGCCACAAAGGGAATGGCAGCATTGCCTCCTAAATAAGTTTGTGCACCGATGGCATCAATATCAAACAAATCTAGCGACAACGCCTGCTTAGATTGCTGATGTGTATTATGCGGTACTAGGTGGTTTTTTTCTCGCACTGCGACTATGGCCAGCTCAAAATCTAGCATCGCTTGGATGAACAGACGGTCAGATAAGTCGTCGGCGATACTGGGGTGTACAAAAGGCTGATTGATTAATCGATTGATTTTCATTTAAAATCCCTAGTTTTGGTAAGTATAAAATAGTATGTCTATGAAACAAGATAAGAAAATATCTTCTGATAGTCCAGACTTCGTTGCCTCTCTCGCAGGTGGTCTGAGCGTGTTGCTGACGTTTGATGAAAACCACTCGACGATGACGTTGAGTGAAGTGGCTGAACGTACCAATATGGATAGAGCAAAAGCGCGGCGGTATCTGTTGACCTTGCATGCCCTTGGTTATGTCCATAAAGATAAGCGCCAGTTTAAATTGTCACCTAAAACGTTGAGCCTTGGCGCCAGCTACTTGAGCAGTGTGCATCATCATGACATTATTCAATTTTATTTAGAACGTGTGACCGAACAAACAGGGGAATCTTGTTCATTTGCCGTGTTAGACGGTGACGAAATAGTTTATATTGCCCGTTCTGCAGCTCAGCACCGGTTGTTGTCTATTGCTATAGCGATTGGCACAAGGTTGCCCGTTGCTTATACGTCTATGGGGCGTATTATTCTTGCCAACTTGCCTCAAGAAGAGCTTGAGGCGCAGCTAAGTAATATTGAGCTAAGCGCGCACACACCGAACAGTATTACTGACCCTAAAATATTTGCACAAATGCTAAAAGACGCTAAACAACAGCAATATGCGGTTGTCGATCAAGAGTTGGATTCAGGTTTGCGCTCACTGGCATTGCCTGTTTATAAATCAAACAATGAGCTGATTGGTGCGATTAATATTAGTACCAATGCCATGCGTGTCTCTCAAGAAGTGTTGATTGAAACATTTTTACCGCTACTACGTGACTGTGCTGAAAAAATACAAACATACTATATCTAATGTAATAACTGGGTCTAACGAAGTATCTGAATGTAGCGTGATAGTCAGCTTTAATAAGCTAATTAAGCCGAGAGCTTTATCCTGCTATACTTTATAAAAATTTGCGATGAGGTTATCGCTTTTATTGAATATTCGCAAAATATCTTTTATTTTTAAGCTAGAGACACTTTATTAGATTGTCTCTAGGAAAAGGTTGTCAACGCTATTTTAGATCAAGCGCTGACAGCCTTTTTTTATCTTTTATTTAAGTGAGACATACAAAATTTATGCTTAATAGGCTGACTTTTCTCATTTAAAACAATGGCAAGCGCCAAAAAATAAATTATTGACAGTGTAATAGAAAAAGTATAGCTTAGTTCTTAATATGAACATTAATTCTAATTAAGAACAATATATCATATTCGTAGAATACATAGGTGTCATTATTAACGGTAAGCTATGTTTGTGCTTTACAAAGATAAGTTGTCGTTAATACATACACCAGTCATTGATCAGAAAGCCAAGGATGGCAGTGCCGCTTGTCCGCTTCAATAGTCGTCAAGCTGACTGACGTATCATTTATATTCAAGGAAGATAATACAATGAAAGGCAAATTCAAGATTAAAGGCATGTCTATGCTAATTGTATTAGCACTAGGTATGGCAGGTTGCTCGGGTCAAGCAGATGGCACAAGTGCTAAAGCTGACATCACTGTTTTAAGGTTTTCACACTTTTGGCCTGCCACTTCTGCGATGCATGTTGAGGTGTTTGAACCGTGGGCCAAAAAAATTGAGACTGAATCCAATGGCCAACTAAAGGTCGAAATTTATCCGTCAGCCACATTGAGCAAGCCTGAAGCCATGTATGACTCTGCTGCCAAAGGTATCATTGATATTGGCTCTCAAGCACATGGGTATACGGCTGGTCGTTTTCTGTTGACTCAAATTGCTGAGCTTCCAGGTCTTTCTAATTCTGCAACGCAAATGGGTTGCATTCTACAGACGCTTTATGACGATGGCACCATTGCCAGTGAATATAAAGACACGCATTTATTGTTTATGATGGGTGCAGGCCCTGCAGCGATTCATACGGTGGATAAACCGATTCGTGTTCCTGCTGACATGAAAGGTCAGCGTATCCGCCGGCCCTCTGCCATTGCAGGTGATATTATTGAAGCCACAGGCGGTACGCCAGTCGGCCTGCCAGCAAATGATTTATACACGTCTTTACAACGCGGCGTGATCGATGGACTCAGCTTTCCTTGGCAGCCAACCGGTGACTTCCGATTACTAGAGTTAACCAAAGCCCATACCAACATTCCTTTTTATAATTCAGCGTTACTGGTGACCATGAACAAAAACAAATATGACAGCCTTCCTGATAATCTCAAAAAAGTTTTAGATGACAATTCAGGCAAAGTCATGGCCGATTTGGTAGGTACAATTACTGATAAAGAAGATGCCAAATTTAGAGCAGAGGCAATTGCAGCAGGGCATACGATGATTGACATCCCTGATCCGCTGAATGATCCTGACTGGAGAGACCCTTTAATGGAAGGTACTCAAAAATATTTGAAAGATGTTAATGCTTTGGGCTTAGATGCTGATGGTGTGTACGAAAAAGTAAAAACCGTCAGTGAGAGCTGCAATGTTTAATGCATGACTAGGTGGGTGGTCATAATGGCTGTGAACCCTATCGGGGTTTCAGTCTTAGCACGGCTATACTCATCTCAACCTTATTATCAATTTTTACTGAATTTTAAAGGATTAAAATGATGAAAAACATCACACACCCAACGGGCCTCTTTGATAACAGTGCAAGAGACTACAAGCATATTACGGCAGTTCCTTTGGCAGCTGCGATGGGGGCAGAAATACAAGGTGTCGATTTAAGCAACCTAACAGATGAGGCTTTTGCCGAAATTGAAGCGGCGTTGTATCGACACAAGCTGATTTTTTTTAGAGATCAAACGCTGTCTTTTACAGATCATGAGAATATAACCCTGAGGTTTGGTGAGTTTGGCACAGATGCTTATACCAAAGGGGTGGTTGGTCACGAGAACATTCAACCGGTCATTAAAGAGGCCACAGTTGAGACCAAAATGGTGTTCGGTAGTGGTTGGCACACAGACTCTGCTTTTTTAGACTGTCCACCTGCCATTGCCATCAACTATGGTAAAGACATGCCTCCTTATGGCGGTGATACACTATTTGCGAATTCTGTATTGGCGTATAACAGTTTAAGCCCTGCCATGAAAAAAATGATAGACCCACTCAAGGTATGGATGAGTGCCAAACATGTGGTTGCCTCTATGCAGGCTGAGCGAAAATCAAAAAAAGCGAGTGAGCTTGGTAGCCTTGAGCTGGATGTAGATACCCAAAAGATGATAGAAGGTACATATCACCCATTGGTCAGAACTCATCCAGTCTCAGGAGAAAAATCGCTATATGTTGATAAAACCTATGCTTGCGGCATAGAGGGCATGACAGAAGAAGAGTCACGGCCTTTGCTGGATTTTTTATCTGGTTTTGCCACGCAAGAGTCTTTTGTCTGCCGACTAAAATGGTATAACAATACGGTGATAATGTGGGACAACAGAATCTGTTTGCATCAAGCATTTAATGATTATGATGGCCACAGAAGAGAGATGTATCGTGCCGTCGTCATGGGTGAAAAACCACAATAAAAGGACAATACCATGAAAGATATTTTTGACTCGATAGTAATGCCTATAGGTTACAGTGACGTTGAGTGGCAAGCCAGAATAGAGCTGGCGTTGTGCTATAGAATGGTAGACTACTATGGGTGGACAACACAGGTCTACAATCATATCTCATACCGCATACCCGGCACAGAGCATTTGCTGATTAATGCCTTTGGCCTTTTATATAGTGAAATCACGCCCTCAAACCTTGTAAAAATAGACTTTGATGGCAACAAGCTTGATGATTCGCCATACCCTGTCAATAAAGCGGGCAATGTGATTCATACCGCTATTCATAAAGGTCGCCCCGATGTGCATTGTGTGATGCACACACATAACACTGATGTACAGGCAGTAAGTGCATTGGCATGTGGTTTTATACCGTTGTTTCAAGAAGCTTATATGTTTCATGAGCGAGTGGGTTACCATCCTTTTGAAGGCATTGTGCTCGATGAGAGGGAGCAGGCGCGGCTTGTAGATTCTATTGGCACAAAGAACCACACGCTCATGCTCAATAATCATGGCGTTATAACCACTGGTCCTGATGTAGCATGGGCATTTATGCGAATGTACCAAATGATACAAGCTTGTCAGGTTCAGCTAAAAGCTATGGCTTCTGGTGGCGAGTTACTACAAGCGAATGCAGATGCCATGAGCAAAACAAGAGAGCAGTTTGAGGGAGGCGAGGCCCAAGCGGGTGCTCAGGTTAGATTACCCGAATGGCCTGCATATTATCGCTTGATGAATCGAATTGACCCTAACTGGATACGATAGCTCCCTCTTATTGATATGCACTGTGCTATTAGTTTATGCCTATTAATGAGTGTGTTGATGGCGATAAAAACCCATGGTAATGCATGGGTTTTTTATTTAAAAAAACCAGTGCTTGATATTGACAGATACCAGCAAAAGGTATAAATTAATTCACTATACGAACAATAATTCTAATATAGAACAAAATAGTATTCGTTAAATCATAGCAATTAGTCGTATCAACCTTATCTCTAGGGAGAGAGAACCATGACAGCAGTCTATATTTGTCATCCAAAACGATCAGCGGTTGGCCGCTACGGCGGTGCGCTAGCTGATATCCGCCCTGATGATTTGTTGGCACAAGTTATTAAAGCAGTACTGGCAGATGCGCCTGACTTTGACCACAGTGCCATTGAAGACAGTTTTATGGGCTGTGCTAACCAAAGCGGAGAGGACAACCGTAACGTTGCACGTATGAGCGGATTGTTGTCAGGTTTGACAGAAAAAGTACCAGCAACCACCATCAATCGGTTGTGCGGTTCAGGTCTTGATGCAGTGGGAACGGCTTTTCGAGCAATCGTGAGTGGTGAGATGGAGTTGGCCCTCGCAGGTGGCGTGGAGTCGATGACCCGTGCCCCCTTTGTGGTCGGTAAACCCGAAAAAGCCTATGACCGCAGTCAAACACTACAAGACACCACCATGGGCTGGCGCTTTATCAACAAAAAGCTTGATGCCGTGTATGGCACAGAAGCAATGCCGCGTACCGCAGAAAACCTAGCAGCCAAATACAACATCTCACGCGACGACCAAGATACATTTGCTTTATGGTCGCAGCAAAAAGCTGCCCAAGCACAGAGTGACGGGCGCTTGAACGCTGAAATCACCCCCATTACTATTGAAAGACGTAAGCAAACACCGCTCATTGTTGATACTGATGAACACCCACGCCCCAATACCGATATGGCGGCATTAACAAAGCTACGTCCCATATACGAAAACGGCACGATTACCGCAGGCAATGCCTCTGGTATTAATGACGGGGCTGCTGCCATGCTTATCGCAAGTGCAGCCGCCGTGCAAAAATACGGTTTAACGCCTGTTGCAAAAATAGAGGGCATGGCAACCGCTGGCGTGTTACCAACTATCATGGGTATTGGCCCAGTGCCTGCCACTCAAAAATTGCTCAAACGTCTCAATCTTAGCTTAGATGATATTGATATTATTGAGCTTAACGAAGCGTTTTCTGCGCAAGCATTGGCATGTTCGCGCGAGTTGGGTCTTGATGACCGTGATGCGCGTATCAACCCTAGAGGCGGTGCCATTGCCTTGGGTCATCCGCTTGGCGCATCGGGCGCCCGCATTTTGATTTCAGCCATCCATGAATTACAGCACACCAAAAAAGACCGTGCGCTTTGTACCATGTGTATTGGCGTTGGGCAGGGAATTGCCTTGGTGGTTTCACGAGTAGGAGCAGAATAATGGCATTTTTAGCAACAGTAGCACATCTCATTGCTTACCAAGATAGTGGCGAAACCTACTTACCCGCCTTATTGATGGCGCATCCATTGGGCATGAGCCATGCAGTATGGGATGAGGTGTGTGACCAATTACACGGACATTATCGCTGTGTGCGTTGGGATCTACCAGGGCATGGCAGTAGTGGTGTGGCGACAGATGACTTATCAATAGCGCTGCTTGCCAATGATGCACTGGCACTAGCAGATGCCTTAGATATTGAAAGCTTTAGTTTTATTGGTACTTCCATTGGCGGCGTCATTGGTCAACACTTATGCCAAATAGCGCCACAGCGTTTAGAGCAAGTATGGCTGACCAATACGGGTGCGGTCATTGGTACTAAAGAGGCATGGGCTGAGCGTGCGGACAATGTTCGCCGTTTGGGGCTGACTGAGATGGTAGAAGCGATTACGCCGCGCTGGTTTTCACCAAGCTATGTCGAACAAAACCCTGAGGTGTTACAAGGATGGCAAGTACAGTTATCACGCAATGATAATGAAAGCTATGCCAAACTTTGTGAGGCATTGGCACAAGTCGATAACCGTGACAACCTAGTGGGCTATGCTGGTATGGTTGCGTTGTTGGGCGGCGCTCAAGATGTGTCGACACCGCCTGCCACGCTCAAAGTGCTACAAACGGCATTCACTACTGCAACGTTGACCATATTTGAAGAGGTGGGTCATGTGCCATCTGTTGAAGCATCGCAGCAATTGGTTAACTATATGCAGTGTAATGTAGAGCGTACATCGGTTGGCGAAACTGGTATTGGTTATGAGCAAGGTTTGAAGCAGCGTAAACGCATTTTGGGAGAGGCGCATGTGGCAAAAGCATCCAAAAATGCCAACACTTTAGATAGCCCGTTTCAGCAGTTTATCACCCGCACGGCATGGGGTGAGCTATGGGGCGATAGCAGCTTGACAGTGCAACAACGCAGCATGATTACCACTGCAATATTGGCAGCGCTTGGCCGTGATGGCGAGCTGGGGTTGCATTTGCGTACGGCAAAGCGTTTGGGCATTAACGAAAACCAGCTGCGCCAAGTGCTTATGCATGTGTCGATTTATGGCGGTGTGCCTGCGGCCAATCATGCATTTTCTTTGGCCAAAGATAATGGCTGGGGCGATGCGCTTCTTTAAGGTCGCATTTAACAGCATTAAATCAAAAAGCACACGTTATTGATAAATTTGCTTTATCGCAATGGAGAACAATGCAATGAACCATAAATATCCTTCTTTTTTACCGCGTGATCGGACATGGCAACCTGCGCAGTATACCCCAGGTTACAAAACATCAGTGGCACGTTCACCGCGCCAAGCATTCGTCAGTATCCAAAAATCTAGCGTCTCTGAGCGCAGTGGCCCTGTGTTCAATGGCCTAGAGATTGGTCAATATGACAACGACTTACTTATGAACTTTAGGACAGAAGGTGCACCAGTCGGTCTACCTATCGGCGAGCGCATCATTATGCACGGCCGTGTGATTGATCAGTTTGGCAAGCCAGTTGCAAATACCTTGGTTGAGATGTGGCAAGCAAATGCTGGCGGCAAATACCGTCATAAGAAAGACGGTTATTTGGCACCATTAGATCCTAATTTTGGCGGGGTCGGCAGATGCATCACAGATGCAGATGGCTGTTATCGATTTCGCACTGTGCGCCCAGGCCCTTACCCATGGCCAAACGGCATTAACACATGGCGTCCAGCGCACATTCACGTATCAGTCATGGGGCCTTCAATCTCAACCCGTTTGATTACCCAAATGTACTTTGAAGGTGATCCACTTATTCCACTGTGTCCTATTGTACAAGTGTTAAAAGACCCAGAAGCAGTCGAGACGATGATTGCTCGTCTAGATATGACCATGAGTAAGCCAATGGATTGTTTAGCGTACCGTTTTGACATTGTGGTTCGCGGCGCATTACAAACCTACTTTGAGGAGTAACCCATGTACAGTCAATACAAGTTGCAAGATGACAGTGGTTTGCTGCGCGAGACCGCATCCCAAACAGCAGGGCCTTTCGTTCATATTGGTTTGGCATTAGAAATCGCCGGTTTTGAGTCGCGCTCAGATGAAATATGGCAAGACTTGGCCAAAGCAGATGCAGTCGGTGAGCACATTGAGCTGGTTGGTCATGTGTACGATGGCAATGGTGAGGCCGTACACGATGCGCTCATCGAAATATGGCAAGCAGATAGCAGCGGTCATTACATTAGTGAATTTGACAATAAAAAACCATTCACCAGTTTTGGCCGTAGTGCTTGTGCACTAGATGGCGATTTTCATTTTAATACGGTTAAACCTGGACAAGTGGCCTTTGATGGTCAGCATGGCAAACCTATGGCACCGCACATTAATATCGCTATTTTTGCGCGTGGCATCAACTTGCATTTGCAAACCCGTGCTTATTTTGATGATGAGCTAGATGCCAATGCCAATTGCCCCATTTTAAACAGTGTGCCGTCTACCGAGCGCCGTCAAACTTTAATCGCTAAGAAAGAATCAAGCGCTGGCAAACCTCGCTATCGTTTTGATATCTATTTGCAAGGGGATGGTGAAACCGTATTCTTTGACTTTTAAGTCGGTGCTCTGAATAACACACAGTCAATCTATTCAATCAACAATCGCAATGTATACAGTAATGAGAGGGATTTCATGAATTATAAAACGCAAGTCGCTATTATTGGCGCAGGGCCATCAGGGTTATTACTTGGTCAACTACTGACCAAAGCTGGTATCGACAACGTTATCTTAGAGCGTAAAACAGCAGAGTATGTATTAGGCCGTATCCGTGCGGGAGTACTAGAGCAGGGGACGACTGACTTGATTCGTGAATCAGGTGCTGGCGCACGCATGGATGCAGAAGGTTTGATTCATACGCACACTGATTTTAGCTTTCAAGGTGAGCACCATCAAATAGATGTAGAAAAATATAGTGGCGGCAAACATGTCACGGTATATGGTCAAACAGAAGTGACTCGCGATTTGATGGCGGCGCGTAAGACGGTTGGCGGTGTGACTGTCTATGAGGCTGATAACGTCGAGCTGCACGATCTTGAATCAGACAATCCTTATGCCACCTATGAACTTAATGGGCAATTATTCCGCTTAGATTGTGACTATATAGCTGGGTGTGATGGCTTTCATGGTGTCTCACGAAAATCTATTCCTGCCGATAAGCTAGAAGAGTTTGAAAAGGTTTATCCATTTGGTTGGTTGGGACTGATGAGTGACACGCCGCCCGTTAACGATGAGCTGGTCTACTGCGCTCATGAACGTGGATTTGCGCTTTGTTCTATGCGTTCCCCAACCAGAAGCCGCTATTACATACAAGTTCCAAATACTGACAAAATTGAGGATTGGACTGAAGAGATGTTTTGGGATGAGCTAAAGCGCCGTATTCCACCAAAAATGACGGAACGTTTAGTGACTGGTCCTGCCTTAGACATGAGTATTGCGCCACTACGTTCTTATGTTTGTGAAACCATGCAATACGGTAAGTTGTTTTTATTGGGAGATGCTGCCCATATCGTACCGCCAACAGGGGCTAAAGGCTTGAACCTTGCCGCCAGTGATGTAGAAACAGCGTTTCGTTTATTTGTAAAAATCTATGAAGAAGGGCGGACTGATCTGATTCCACGCTATCAAGAAATCTGTCTAGCCCGTGTTTGGAAGTCGGTCCGTTTTTCATGGTGGATGACTATGCTATTACACCGTTTCGAAAGCAGCGAACGTTTTGATTTTCGCGTACAACAGGCTGAGTTTGAATACTTTATTAACTCAGAAGCAGGGAAGGCGACTATTGCTGAAAACTACGTTGGATTGCCTGTTGAGCCTTTAGAGTAAACCTGTCTGATTTAGCGATTCAACTCTTTTATATAGGATGATGCAATGTTAAATAAAGTGACAGATTCTGCCATCGAAGCCATGAGTAATATCAACGATGGGGCAACCATTTTGATCGGTGGTTTTGGTTTGGCTGGTCAGCCCGCACAATTGATTGATGCGCTGATTGCCCGTAATGCTAAAAATCTAACAATTGTGAGTAACAACGCAGGTAACGGTGAAACAGGATTGGCCTTATTACTAAAATCAGGCTGTGTACAAAAAATCATCTGCTCTTTTCCGCGCCAGCACGACTCACATATTTTTGATGGTCTATACCGAGCAGGTAAAATTGAGCTAGAAGTAGTGCCGCAAGGCACATTGGCGGCCCGCATGCAAGCTGGAGGCAGCGGCCTTGGCGCAATATACACACCAACCGCATTCGGAACACTGCTGGCCGAGGGCAAAGAGACTCGGGTTATTGATGGTAAAAACTATGTATTAGAATACCCCATCAAAGCAGATTTTTCCCTTATCAAAGCTTTTAAGGGAGACCGCTGGGGCAATTTAACATATCGAAAAGCGGCACGTAATTTTGGCCCCATTATGGCGGCGGCTTCTAACCACACGATTGCTCAAGTCAGTGAAGTGGTAGAACTGGGCGCACTTGACCCTGAACACATCGTTACCCCAGGTATCTTTGTACACGAAGTCATTTGTATTCAAGGAGAAGTATCATGAGTGAGTATAAACCGCGTTCCGTTGATGAGATTGCTCAGTGCGTTGCCCAAGATATCAAAGAGGGAATGTATGTCAATCTAGGTATTGGCCAACCAACCCGAGTGGCTGACTTTTTACCAAAGGACAAAGATATCTTTTTGCATAGTGAAAACGGTGTTTTGGGCATGGGCCCTGCCCCTGAAGAGGGTCAAGAGGATGGTGATCTAATTAATGCAGGTAAGCAATACATAACCTTGCTTAAAGGCGGTAGTTATTTTCATCATGGTGACTCTTTTGCCATGATACGAGGTGGCCACATTGATTTGTGTGTGCTGGGCGCGTTTGAAGTTGCTGAAAACGGTGATATTGCCAATTGGTTTTTGGGTCGAGAAAATGACATTCCGGCTGTTGGTGGCGCTATGGATTTGGCCGTTGGTGCCAAACAAGTTTACGTCATCATGGATCATGTCAGCAAAAATGGTGAGCCAAAAATTGTTAAGACTCTCAAATTACCTATCACAGGTGAACGATGTGTCAATCGAATCTATACCGATTTGGCCGTCATTGATGTGACTGAGCAAGGCTTGGTTGTCCGTGAGATGGTCGCAGGTCTGACCTTTGATGCGCTACAAGCCAAAACAGGTGCGAAGCTCATAGGTTAGTACCAAAAACCCCGCGATTACAGTCTACCAATATAAAAGTATTTACCCATCAAGAAAGGACTCAATGATGAATCATCATCTCTCTTTTAGAGGGGTGCAGGCGCTATTGCCTGCGATCTCTAATTTCTCTGGCCATAGCATGGCAGTACTTAGCGAGCTAGGAGGTATCAAATGACACCTTTAGTAAAGCTCAGTCAGGGAATCTCTAAGTTATGTCAATTTATTGGCGGCATCAGTCTTATTATCATTGTCTTGGCCACTATGATAGACGTGGTGACTCGCTATGTGTTCAAGCTCACTGGTGGTGAGGTTGGGTTCACGGTGAAGGGCAGCGTAGAGATTGTCTCTTATTTCATGCTGTTTTCTTTATTGGCCGCTTTTGCCGCTTATGTCGAACGTTCTCAAATCATTGTTGATATTTTTACCCAAAAAATGCTGCAGTCTATCAAAGGCTACATGATGGGCACTTTTATGATGGGGTTTTTCTTGATAGGTCTCGTGTTTGCATGGGGGCTCTATGAGAGTGCTTTTGATGCGCTAGAGTACGGCAAGGTAACGCAAGACCTTCGAGTCTCTATGATGCCCATCTATCTTATCAGTGCCTTTTTGAGTCTTTTACTCGCCATTCGTGCACTTATCGAATCTATTACTATTTTTAAAACGGGCGAGTTTTATGACGCCGAGGAGACAGGCGCATGAGTCCAGAAATTATTGGTGCGATCGGTTTGTTGTGCATGATTGTGATGGTGATGTTACGAGTGCCAGTGGCACTTGCCATGCTAGGCGTTGGGTTAGTAGGATTTGGTGCTGTGACTGCGCCAAGTGGTGCCCTACAGATGCTAAAAGACGTCCCTGTTGACGTGTTGGCAAAATATGATTTTAGTGCCATTCCTCTGTTCATTTTGATGGGCGTGTTTGCGACACATTCGGGTATGGCAAGTAAGCTTTTTGATTCAACACGAACTATTTTTGGTGGTGTTAGAGGCAGCCTTGGTATTGCTGGTATTGGCTCATCGGGTATCTTTGCCTCGATTTCAGGGTCATCTTTAGCGACCGCATCGACAATGGCGCGAGTGGCATTGCCGCAAATGGAAAAATACGGTTATCAGCCAGGCTTTGCTTGTGGGGTTTTGGCCGCAGGTGGGACGTTGGGAATCATGATTCCACCCAGTATTGCTTTACTGGTTTATGCGATTTTAACGCAACAGTCAGTCGGTGACATGTTTATCGCTGGGTTTTTGCCTGGTATTTTGGGCATGGTCATGTATTCAATCACTGTCATGATTATGGTGCGCTGGAAGCCGCATTTGGCACCCCGCGGTGAACGAACGCCATGGAAAGCCAAAATACTGTCATTAACGGGTCTTATACCTTTTAGTTTTATTTTCATCGTCATTATTGCTGGTATCTTCTTTGGTATGTTTACGCCCACTGAAGGGGCTGCGGTTGGCGCATTTGCTGCTTGGGGTTATGCCTTTGTTAAAGGCATGAGACTTGAGGGGCTAAAGCGTTCGTTAACAGAAACCTTGGCCTTATCTGCAGTCGTGTTCTTTATGCTGCTGGGTGCAGAAGCGCTGGGTTATTTTATTTCTGTGTCGCAGATGTCCAATACATTGGCATCGTGGATTGGTGGTTTGGCCGTTAGTCCTATGGTCGTTTTGATCTGTATTTTGTTCATGTACTTTGTGCTTGGGCTGTTTATGGATGCCTTGGCTATGTTGGTGATTACTATTCCTGTGGTATACCCAATTATTTTGGCATTGGGATTTGACCCAGTTTGGTTCGGTATTATTGCCGTATTGACAGTAGAGCTTGGGTTGATTACCCCGCCAATGGGCATGAATATTTTTGTGATTAAGGCGGCTGCACCGCACATAAAGCTCGCTGATATGTTTCGCGGCGTTGCCCCCTTTATTGTATCGGACTTGGTTCGACTGGTGGTTTTAATCGCTTTTCCAGCGATATCTTTGGTGCTTTTGAGCTAGACTTTGTTGTCTGAGCACCTCGCATGATTCATGACACAGCGTATGATTATGCTGAACATCAAGCAAAAGCTGTTTGTGCTGCAATAGTAATACGCTGGTTAGGTTATTGTTTTTAATAAGGAATTTATATGTCCAACTATACTGATTTACATTATCATTATATGGCTGGTGAGTGGCGTGATGGCAGGTCGAGCCACAGCATTGTCACGAGTAACCCGTTCACTGGTGAAGATATCGCCACGTTTAAAGCTGCCAGCTTAGATGATATTAATGAGTCTTATGAGGCACTAGAGCAAGCACAGCAAGACTGGTGTCAGACCAACCCTTATGCTGTAAGCCAGATTGTTGAGCAAGCGGCAAAAGTAATAAGCAATCGCCGAGACGAGTTGGTTGACTTGCTGGTGCGTGAGTCCGGTTCTACCGTGATAAAAGCCAATATCGAGATTGATGCCTGTATTGGGGTTATTAAAGTGGCCGCCGAGTATCCGTTTTTATTAGAAACTACGGTTGCACGCTCAGCCATTCCCAATAAGTTCAACCACATTATTCGTAAGCCAGTAGGTGTGGTAACGGTCATTGGACCCTTTAATTTTCCAATGTTTTTAGCCATGCGATCGGTAGTCACGGCCTTGGCAAGTGGCAACACCGTATTATTAAAGCCTGCCTCTACCACACCCATTACTGGCGGTATCTTACTGGCCAAAATCTTCGAAGAGGCAGGCTTGCCCGCAGGTGTGTTGACAGTGGTTGTGCCAAAAACCTCTGAGATTGGCGATGCGCTATATACACACCCGATTCCTCGTGTGATTTCGTTCACTGGCTCTACTGAGGTTGGTCAGCGCATAGGAGAGATGACTGGTCGTGAAATCAAGCGTTCTATTTTAGAGCTTGGTGGCAATAATGCCTTTGTAGTGCTTGACGATGCCGATATTGATTATGCGGCACGTTCTGCAGTCTTTGGTCGGTTCTTACACAGTGGTCAGATTTGTATGTCAGTGAACCGTGTCATTGTTCATGAGTCTATCTTTGATGCGTTTGCCGAAAAGTTTGTCGAATATACAAGAGGACTGAACGTTGGTGACCCATCAAGACCTGATGTGTTGGTGGGGCCTTTGATTGATGAGCGCGAAGCTGTGCGGGTAGAGCAGGCCGTACAACAAGCAGTGCAAGAAGGTGCTGAGATACTTCTTGAAGGTGAGCGTGACGGTGCGCTCGTTTATCCATATGTTCTAAAGGGCAGTAATGACGTTTATTCTGCACGTACAGAAATGTTTGGCCCTGTGGTTACGTTGATTTCACATAAAGGCGATGCTGATGCCTTACGCTTAGCAAACAACACCGATGCTGGATTGAGCGGTGCTGTGCATTCTGCAGATATCTCCCGAGCACAAAGGTTTGCGGCAGGATGGCGCACAGGCATGGTTCATATTAATGATCAAAGTGTCAATGATGAGCCGCGCGTTGCTTTTGGTGGTGAAAAAGCATCAGGGGTGGGCCGCTTCGGTCGTCATATCACCTTCGATGAGTTCACGACTTATCAATGGGTGTCGGTACAAACGGAACAGCGTCCATATCCGGTTTAGTGATTATTAACAATTGACTTTTAACATATACATGATTGTTATTATTACCAATCATTCAGACATATGAGAATGGCATAGATTGGAAGCTATGCCCATTTATCTATCATAATAATTGTCTACCATCAAAAAGGAATTTATCATGGGCAAAAAAATTTCATTGAGTTTGATAGTTGCCGCTGTCATCGGTATTACAGGTTGTTCAAATTCAAGTGATAGCGCCACACAAAGTGCTCAAGAAGTCACAACCCTACGTTTTTCACATTTTTGGCCAGCCACCTCGACCACAAACACAGAAATATTTGAATACTGGGCAAAAAAAGTAGAGGCAGACTCTAAAGGAAAAATTAAAATTGAGATATTTCCTTCTGCAACACTCAGTAAACCAAACGCAACCTATGATGCGGTTGCCAATGGTGTGGTCGATATTGGGTCTACGCTCCAAGGCTATACCAATGGCCGCTTTCCATTGACTCAAATTTCTGAGTTGCCAGGACTCTCAAACTCGGCAACACAACTAAACTGTATGCTCCATAATCTATATGACGATGGTGTGATTGCAAGTGAGTATGAAGACACTCATGTGTTGTTCATGATGGGTACCGGACCTGGTGGTTTTCACACGGTTGACAAGCCAATTCGCACACCAGATGACTTAGCCGGGATGCGTATTCGAGGTCCTTCAGCCATAACGGGCAATATCATTGACGCGGCAGGTGGCACGCCAGTGGGGTTGCCAGTGACCGATCTTTACACCTCTTTGCAGCGGGGTGTATTGGACGGCATAAGCTTGCCTTGGGATGCTATGGGTTCCTTTAAGTTGACAGAGATAACCAACACTCATACCAACATCCCTTTTTATAGCTCGCCGATTGTTGTGACCATGAATAAAAATAAATATGAAAGCTTGCCAGATGATCTTAAAAAAGTCATCGATAATAATTCGGGTGCGGCGATGGCCAAAATAGCTGGCAAGGTGTTTGATGAAGATGACGCAAGATATATGGCTGAAGCCAAAGCTAAGGGCGATTCAATCATAGATATCCCCAATCCACTAGAAAATCCTGAATGGAAAAAACCTTTAGAAGCGGGCACACAAAAATATTTAACAGATCTTGCCAAGCTGGGTTTGGACGCTCAAACAGCTTATCAAAAAACTATAAAAGCTAGTGCCGCTTGTCAGTCTTAATGGCTAGGTCACTTGCTCCGATAGTAGGGTCTGTAAAGCAGTCAAATATTCAACAGACCTTAGTATTAACAATTTTGACAATCAACGCTTAGCAATAAGCAATTAGTGACAAGGATGTCTTTTATGTCTTCTATGCAGCATACAGATACTGTACAACAAGTGACGTTTCGTTTGATGCGTGAACTTAATATGACAAAAGTATTTGGTAATCCCGGCTCTACTGAGCTTAATTTTTTGAATGATTTTCCTGAAGATTTTGAATACATATTGGCCTTACAGGAGTCATCTGTTGTGGCGATGGCCGATGGCTATGCTCAAGCATCTGGTAATGCCGCTTTTGTCAATCTGCACTCAGCAGTAGGGGTTGGCCATGCCTTAGGAAATATATTCACAGCATATCGAAATCACACACCTTTGGTCATAACGGCAGGCCAGCAATCTCGTAGCATCTTACCATTTGCGCCTTATCTTGGCGCAGATCACGCTGCCGACTTTCCAAAACCGTATGTTAAATGGAGTATCGAGCCTGCGCGTCCTGAGGATGTGCCATTGGCAATCGCTCAAGCGTATCATATTGCAATGCAGCATCCACGTGGTCCAACCTTTGTATCGATACCCTCTGATGACTGGGACAAAACAACCTATATGCCTCATTACTCAAAAGTGATTGAGGGCACAATACCAACGGCGGCAGCCATTGATCAGCTGTTAGAGGTACTCAAAAACAGTCAAAATTTAGCCATAGTTGTTGGTGCAGATGTCGATAGGCAGGGCGCATTTGATACTGCTGTTAAACTGGCTGAGCGGCTACAAGCACACGTTTGGGCAGCACCGTATTCGAGTCGAGCCAGTTTTCCAGAAGACCACCCTCAGTTTGCAGGGTTTTTGCCTGCGCTTCCTGCGCATCTGTCAGAAAAACTGTCTGGGTATGATGTGATTCTGGTGATTGGCGCCCCTGTGTTTACGCTACACATTGCAGGAGATGTGACGATATTTGATTCAGCAGTCAAAATATATCAAATTACCGATGACCCAAAATATGCGGCATTTGCATCGGCAACCACCACTTTATTCGGTTCAATCAATCACAGTATTAGTGCCATGTTGGATAAAATCTTTCCTTTATCTGATTCTCAGAGTGACAAATTTGTCACGCCGCTGCGTCCTGCTACGCCCAAGGTAATGGGCGCAACCCCTATTCCAGTGGAATATGCCATTGATCTACTGTCACATGCACGATCATCTGACTCTATCATCGTCGAAGAAGCGCCTTCTCACCGATCTGTCATTCAACGTTTTTTACCCATTACACAAGCGCAAGGGTTTTTTACGATGTCTAGTGGCGGTCTTGGCTATGCATTACCGGCATCAGTAGGAGTCGCATTATCCACCAATAAACGGGTTGTGTGCTTAATTGGTGATGGGTCTTCTATGTATTCCATTCAAGCTGTTTGGACGGCTGCGCAGTTGAATTTGCCAGTGACATTTATTGTGCTAAACAATTTCGGGTATGGCGCCATGCATTCTTTTGGCAAAATCATGAAGAGTCAGTCTGTACCAGGGCTCGATTTGCCCAATATCGATTTTGTTCAATTGGCTAATAGTATGGGGTGTGAAGGTGCTCGTATCAAAGAGCACGAAAATCTGCCCGAAGCAATCCATAAAGCAGTCAATACATCGGGTTGTTATCTATTAGAAATCATTGTTGATGCAGATACCGGTAATATTTAGCAGCTATTTGTGATGCTGTGAGTTCCATTCAATAAAAAAGTATGATTTTAGACTTATATTTATATAAATATGAGTGTGAAAGGTTTTTTGGATTACTTGAGTTAGGTGGATAAACTTAAAACCATCAAGAAATAATAATTCATTGATAAGGAGATAGAAATGAAGAATGTTATTCCAGTATTAGGTATCATTGCCTTAAGTTTTAGCAGTCTTGTACAAGCTGATACATATATAGTTAATAATTATGCTGATGATAATTCACAAGGAACACTACGCTGGGCAATTGAACAGTCTAATACTAACAACACACAAGGAAATGAGATCTTAATCCAAGCTGTTGGTAGAGCACCTTATATAATTAAAGCTAGTAAACCATTGCCACCAATAAAATCCTCAGTGAAAATTATTGGAACGGAATGGGCTAAAACAGGAGAGTATATTGCAATTGATGGTTCGCAATATATCAAAGGCGAAGGTGCGAAAGCGTGTCCAGGAGCTAATCCTAAACAATATGGAACAAATGTACGTACTACGACATTACCAGGATTGGTTATACAAGATGTTGACGATGTGACGTTAAAAGGTTTAGATATCCATCGTTTCTGTATTGGTGTGCTAATTAATCGTTCAAGTAATAATTTAGTTCAACACAATCGCATAAGTAATAATTATGGTGGTTCTGGTGTGATGCTTACTGGTGATGATGGTCAAGGTAATCCCACCTCAACGACAACTATCAACAATAAAGTGTTAGATAACTTATTTATTGATAACGGTGACGGTTTAGAGCTCACACGTGGTGCTGCGTTTAATCTTGTGGCAAACAATGTTTTTACTTCCACTAAATCTAATCCAGAGCCTTCGCAAGGTGTTGAGATTTTGTGGGGCAACGATAACACTGTAGTTGGTAATAAGTTTGAAAATTATTCTGATGGGTTGCAAATTAACTGGGGAAAACGCAATTACATCGCATATAATGAACTAACCAACAATTCAATTGGATTCAATTTATCGGGTGATGGTAATATTATTGATAGTAATAAAGTGCATGGTAACCGTATAGGTATAGCAATACGCTCAGAAAAAGATAGTAGCGCACGTACTACTTTAACTAAAAATTTAATTTGGGACAATAGTAAGGATATTAAACGTTGCGAAGCGGGTGGTTCTTGTGTGCTTAACCAAAATTTAGGCGCAATTATCTTTGATGTTCCTGGATTGGAGCATGCTGATTTTATTGGGTCTCGTGGTGGTGGTGTAGTAATTGAAGGTGCGAATCTTCAAAAAACTTGTGCTAAGTCAGATAAGGATAATTGTAATAGTATTCCCAATCAAGCAATTCAAACACCGAAATTAAGTGTAAGTAAAGGGGATATTGTGGCAGAGATTAAGGCACAGCCAAACCAGCGTTATCAGCTAGAATTTTTTGCTAATAGTCGGGCAGGTTTTCAAGAGGCCGAACAGTATCTTGGATCAAAAATGGTAGTAACCAATGCTAGAGGAAAAGCAAAGGTGTCTTGGAAGACTATAACGGGCGTAGCAACAGTTACAGCCACATTAACTAATCACCTAGGTGCAACTTCTGAACTGAGTCCTGCTGTAGTTGTTCCTTAATGTCGTATTTTTTACTTAGAAACTATTATAAGCTTTGGTATGAAAGCTCTCACCTAGGTAAAATTCACGGTTTTCAAGGCATTTCAAGCTATTAATTATAAATCTTGAAATGCTTTTTTGTATTTTGAGGGTAGAGCATTACTCTCATATCTTTAAGATGTATTGAACTTCTAAGTTCTTTGACATAAAAATCTTTGGCTCCCAATATATTTTATAAAAATATTAAATTAAAACTGATTTAAACCCTATTTTTACAAAGAAACCCGATAAATCTGATTATTAGTAACTTGATGTATAGTCAAACCCCAATATTAAGCTCCTTACCTAGATAAAAATATGTGATCGATAAAGCCTTTCAAGCTATGAAATATCAAACCCTGGTATTAATAGCGTCACCTAAGAAAAGCAAGTTTCATAACCTAGCCCTCTACACTATACAAATAATAGCATATAGAGCTTTTCCGAATTGCCAGAGTAAGATTGATCCATGGCATATGCACATATTGATGATATTTTAAACACCACAATATGGAAGGATTTACTATCTAATAAGTTATAGTCTTAATAAGAATTTGATCTACTTCAACGTTAACTATTTCTAGTATTAATCTCAATTTTCAGCATAGATAGACTATAAAACTAGCCACGTCATTGTATTCACACCGATTCTAACGCCGGCTGAAAAAGAAAGATGTTACTTTAATCAAAACCTCTTATCAGGTGTCCTAAATTAGTTGACCACTACAGTATAAATAGTATCTTACCTTTACGAGAGGCTGGTTTATTATTTCTGGTAATTAATAAGCAAGATACCATTGAAGAGTTATAGAATAAGTTTGGACCAAGACCAATAACGCATTCTGCCAAGTCTTGCTCGATCATTTTACGACGCATTTCTGCTTCTGAATCACGAAACAAGATACCGTGCGGCTATAATGAAATAGAACGGCCATCATCGAGGTCTAAGCTTTTTTGAATGTGCTGTTGGAATGCATAGTCAGCACACCCTTGTGGCGGTGTGCCCCAGATATTTCTACCATAAGGGTTGTTTTCAAAGGACTGTCTGTCCCAAGACTTAATCGAGTAGGGCGGATTCGCTAATATCACATTAAACTTCTTCAGCTCACCGTTTTCTATTAAGCCTGGATTGGCTAAGGTATCGCCACGCACAATTTCAAACTCTTCAATACCATGCATAAACATATTCATGCGGGCAATGGCAGAGGTAAGCAGGTTAATCTCTTGGCCGTAAAGTTTTAGCGTGCGGTATTCTTTGCCTTCATCCTTTAAATGCAGCGCACAGTTAAGCAATAATCCACCAGAGCCACAAGTAGGGTCGTAGGCTGATTCACCTGGCTGCGGGTCCATAATCATGGTCATCAGCTTTACTACGGTACGGTTGGTATAAAACTCAGCCGCAGTATGACCACTGTCATCGGCAAATTCTTTAATCAGATATTCGTAGGCATTGCCTAGCTTATCATCAGGCACATTGGCTAAATTAAGTGTGTGCTGCGAGTAATGCTCAATAAGGTTCGTGAGCATTGCATCAGATAGACGCTCTTTGTTGGTCCAGCTGGCATCACCGAAGATACCATGCAAGGTATCAGGGTTGGCTTGCTCAATCGCACGCATGGCGCTTTGCAATGCTTGACCAATGTTAACCGTAGTTTCACGAACGTCTTACCAGCGCGCACCTTCTGGAATCTAGAAATGATGGTTTTCAGCAAAGGCTGCGTATTCCATATCTCCGTCTGATTCAGCCAATGCCTTTTCAAACTCTTCATCGTACACATCGGAGATACGCTTAAAGAATAGTAAAGGAAAGATATACTGCTTGTAGTCGCCGGCATCAAACCCCAATATTTCCCAAGCCACCTGAGTATTTCTTTGAAAAATAAAAAATTCGCCAAGCTATATAAGACGGCGCTTATTATCAATTTTTAGTACTAGGGTGTATTAAACAATTGACTCTCTGTCCTATTAAAGTTGATAACAACGTACCCCCGAAAACTTTAGTATTTTCACCTGAGTAATAGATTTTGATAAATCTACAATAATCAGCAAGAGTGAGTATTTTATTGTTTTTATGGCAGGTCTAACGTGTTGATGACTTATAAGTAGGAGTGAAAGATTAGACTATAGTATATAGATTAATTTATCTTTGCTAGCGATATACCCTTAGACCTAACAACAATCAAAGCTAACTATTGTTTTGGGATAATCTATGAGGTTTATAATAATAAATAACCTAGAAAATAAATTACTAGGTAGTCCACTATAATTGTCTTAATGATAATAAACAATAAGCGAATGAATATGACAGCTACTTTAAGTGATGAATATGAACCTCTTACTGAAACAATAGCCCAAGTCTGTGGTATTGCATTTAGTCTCGAAATTTGTAGTGACGGCATTCATGATTTAGTACCGAGCAATGATTGGCTACAGACGCTTTAGCATCAAGTGTATGACTCAGATGGCAATGCTTATGATAATAACACTGCGATTTTGGTTCGTTTTGATTCAGCCTGTATTTTAATAATGAGTTGATTACTTCATCAGTCCAATAGAGAAGCTACTATGCCTGCACATCCAATCGCCAGCTATACAAAGTCAGCACGTCTATTTGCTTTATATCAAAGCCTTCCTCGAAGTGAAGCTGATGCTGTGTCACTGACAGAGCTTATGCAAAACTACGGTTATGATCCTGATAATTATACAAATGAGCGTAAAAACTTAGAGAACGATCTGATTGGCTTAAACCAAGTCTTTAACGATATTTTCTATAGTGACGCATTAATTCGGGTGCCAGCATGGGGCAAGAATATCAGTGGCAAGACGGCACGGTTCTACATTGAACCGAGCTTTAGTATCGATGTCATTAACGAGCAAACGGTATTCTTTTGGGAGATGCTGGATAAATATACTGCAAACTATTTACCATTTTCTTTTAAACAAGCAATCACAGACAAGCTCACTCAATTACGTCGCCAAGATAAAGATAACTTTCATCAAAGTCCACTAGGGCAATGGCAAGATCATCTCGTCACCTTGCCTAGTATTGTGCAAGCGCCAAATCTTGATAGTAAGGTGTTTGGCAGTATTCATCAAGCTTTGCTACAGAATCGTCAATTACGGATAGTCTATCAAAATAAATGGGAAGGGCAGCCAGCTGTAAGAGTGGTGTATCCCAAAGGATTGATCTTTATTGACAATATGATCTATCTCACAGGCTTTAATCCGGTAGATGATCATATTGATGATAAGCAGTTGTTAAAAGCGCATCGCAACTTTGCGGTCAACCGTATTACCGAGGCAGTAGTCATAGATAAGCCATTACCTGACTGGGTAGGGAGAGATGCCTTGTCATTACAGAATCTGCGCAAACTAGGTAGGTTAGAGCCGACCGACGATACCCAAATTAAATTGATTTTAAAGGTGCAAAGGTATGCCTGTCAGCATCTTTATGAACGCCCATTATCGATAGATCAGCAAATTACTATTATCGATGATACTTGGAATCAAGTCAGCGCTACAGTTGCTAATACTACTCGTCTGCAAGATTGGCTAGTAAGTATGTCGCAATTGTCTGTAGTGATTGAACCATTGGCGCTAAGGGCAGTTATTCTTGAGCGCCTAGAAAGTGGGATGCAGCTTTATAACAGTAATTAATGATTTCACTTTAAAGAGGAACCAGGTATGACAGTAGATAGTATCTTTGAAGATAAACAGGCTCTAAAAAACGATATTAACGAAGAGTGTAATGATGAGCTTCAGATAAAGCCCATACCTTTAACTACTTTATATAGGCCACAAGCAGATAGCTATCGCCTGTCTGAGGTTGGGTTTATTGTTATAGAAAATGGCTGGGATGAACAGTCACTACTAGCGTTAAAACAGCAAACAGGTTTGGGCACATTGTTTGCGCTACAAACCACAGATAAGCACATTGATAGATTCGAGGTTATAGACGGTATTATTATTTGCAAAGCGGATGAAGTCGGGCAGGTAACAACTGTATTTGAATCGATACTATCTGATCGGGATAAAGTTGGTATAGATGTTAATGATATCAAGAAATCCTGTGGGGCTGAGAAGCCTGCCAAGTTTATACAGGCTAGGGTAACGGACATACCAGACCCAGAACAAGTAAAGAGTGCCGTTAATCAGCTACTTAATCAAATTCCTAAAGGTCTTAGTATCGAGTATATGATGCTTGATATTGAAAGTGATCATAAGCTATCTCTTGATGAGTTTTTTAGTATCACAACTGCTGTTGAAAGTCGGATTTCTGATGATTCAGAAGTGTTTTACGGCAATAGGATGATTGATAAACCTAACCATTATTGGATGGGCGCGATATATGTGGCTGGTTAGCCTAGTATCGACTATATATGGCTTGAGCTACGCTGTGAATGCAGCATGTAGACAAACGCTCATTAACTAAATCGTAAGGAATGCAGAAAATGACAACGATAGATAAAGATTTATTTGATGGTTTTATCCAAGCTCAAGATACTATCTATTCACAAGTGATTGAAGAATTGACCCAAGGGCATAAACGTACGCATTGGATGTGGTTTATTTTTCCACAAGTGAAAGGGTTAGGGCATAGTAAAATGTCTCGACGATTTGCAATAGAGAGTCTGGAGCAAGCAAAAGCGTATTTGCAGCATGAGATGCTTGGAGCACGGCTAATAGAGTGCGCTGAATTGTTGCTGTTGCATCCTAATAAAAGCGCTTTAGATATCCTTGGTTCACCGGACAATCTGAAGCTGCAATCTTCGCTAACGTTATTTGCCTTTGCTGCTGGTAACAAGTGTATATTTGAGCAGCTTTTATATCAGTTCTACGCAGGCAGTTACGATCTAAACACTATAAAAATGTTAAAGCAACTGAGCAGTCAATAGTAGCGCCAAACAAAACTGAATAAGATTTTAAGAGGATAAATGAGTATGAGTACCGTGCAAAGTTTGATAAACGATGTTAGCCAAAAGATTAATGCATTAGAGACTGCGCAAGCACTCTATAGCCGTCAATTGTCTCCAGACTTCAGTACTTTTGATTATATCAATACCGATGAATTAGGACTTAGTCGTATTTTGGCAGCTCTACTTGATCCTAAAGGGAGTCATGCTCAACAGGAAGGCTTTTTAAGGTTATTTGTTGAGCATTGTCTGCCTGTTATATATAAAAATGATAACTGGCAGGTTTTTCTTAACAATCTTGAGAAAACAGAGGTTTTTCTTGAAGAAATAACGGGAAAAAGTAACACCCAGCGTCGTATGGATATTTACTTAAGATGTTTGGTAGGTGATGACAGCTACGGTATTTGTGTTGAAAATAAACCTTATGCAGCAGATCAGCTTGACCAAATGAAAGACTATGCTATTGAACTTGAAAAGAAAAAACACAAGCCTTGGCATCTTGTGTACTTAAACGAGGATAATGACGTACCAAGCGAGTATAGCGTTGATACTACAACTTTAGAAGGTTGGATAACCGGTAATCAATATAGTCATCTTAGATTTAGCGATCTGATTGGTTGGCTCAAAGCGTGTCAAGTAGAATGCCAAAATCATAGTGTCAGTGAATTTATTGCACAGCTAACTAAGTTTATTCAGAAACAGTTTATGGGGATAGAAGATATGAACGAAGACAATGCAATTTTAGATATTATTAAAAAAAACGCGGCTACTATTGATGCCAGTATCAAGGTATCTAACACTGTAGATCGAATGAAGAAAGAGCTGATAGCTAAGTTAAAAATAGATTTGTTAGCAAAATATAAAAAAACTGATTACGAATTAGATATTAGTTATATCGGCGAGGGCAGAAGATACGAACAGGTTAGATTCATAATTCCTGGCTATGATATGGGTTGGGTTTGCTTCGAGTTTGATAATGCAGGGTTTGATCGTCCAATTCTAGGAATTAAGTTCACTTCTGTAGAAGCCGCGAAAGCGTGTCCACATACAGAAACTATGAAAACGTTACTGAATACGATGCTGACTGATAAAAAAGTGAGCTCTTCTGCTCAATGGCCTGCTTACTATTACTTTGATCCGCAGGATTGGAAAGGTTCGAGTGAGGCATGGTTAATGATAAACAAAGGTACGATGGCAGATAAAATCTTGGAAGAAATGGATAAGGTTTTTAGAATTTTAAATGAAAACGATTTATTGAATGAAAATTTCTAATTATCAATGAGTATAATCATGAAATATCAGCTCGACAACTCGCAAGTAGATGACACCCCCTGTGCCGCTTTATATCGACCAAAAATAGAGTGTGTTCTACCAGCTATCATTGGTTGTTTTATTATGAACGATGAATGGAGTGAGCAGGCACTATTTGAGCTAAAACAGAAAGTAAAGGCTGATATTTTAGTAGGCTTACAAACAGATGATCATGAAAGCTTAGATATCGTAGAAGCAGTTATTAAGTGTCAGCCTGATGAAATAAATGATGTAGTTGAACTGCTTGATGTAACTTCTGCAAGCACTATTATCGGCATAGATGCGGTAGATGTTATAAACTTACTTGAGCGTGGTAATTCATTCCAGTTCGTTCAAACAAGCGCTACAGGTGAGCCTGAATTAGATATTATGAAAGAAGCTACAAACAAGCTGATTAGTCTACTTGCAAAAGCTCATAATACTAAAGGAATATTTGTCGGAATGCAGAGCGTGCAAAGTTTACCATTGGAATCCTTGGCTTCTGTAACAGAAGCTGTTGAAGGGTTGTTATCTAATGACGCTGTGTCTATTTATTACAGCTCAAATATGAGCGATGAGCTCAATAATTTCCGGTTAAAGGCGATATATGTTGAGGATTGAGTAGGCTATGTGATGTCACGACACAAACGGATATATTTGGTTATACAAATGCCTTTTTGACCGATGATAAAGTCCAAATTGGGAAAAGGTTCAAATCTATGACTAGCATAATATAAAGAATAGAACCACACGTATTAAACGTATGGTTATAACTTGCTGCTTTCCAAGCTAGCTATATTTGCTGGGTGGCTTATTATCATAGTCATTACACTTTATAATTTATTTGCTCATAAAGTCACTTCTCCACATAGCATGCTCACATACTGCACAAAACCAACTCTCTTTTGCCCGCATATAGGCGATATCAGCAGGTACTTCAATGGGACAGGCGCTCCCACAATACTCACAGCAAACATCATCCAAGCAAGCATAGCATTGGCTTATAGTTTCAAATAACATGGATGAGCTGACATTATGTTTTTGACAGAGCATACGCACATAACCTACATAGCTGATTTTATGATCATAAGCCCAATAATCCTCACAGACTCGCTTGTCCCAAGCTTTTCGTGTCATGCTCCATTCAATCTTGATGCCCATAATGCACTCCTTTTTAATGACACGATAACTATGATTGGCGTCACCTTTTTATAGTAACTATATCTATCGAACATGTCGCACCCATCATAGTTAGCCAGCTATTGAGCAGCAAGATGAGTCTATGACATAATAAAGCGTTAGTCAGCACAAAATAGTTTTTGACGGAAACTTAGTTATTGCCAACGAGTATTATTTTAACAGAAAAGTAGTCACTGGCAAGTATTTTTTACTTACCAATAAGGATTTTATTGTGATTTTATGTAATCTACCAGTGCTTTTAGCGGAAAGAAGGTTGCGAGTTGCAGATTTAGTAAGAATGACAGACATCAGCAAATCAACGCTTCATAGAATTTATAACGATGAGACAACTCGCATAGAATTCGATACCCTGAGTAAGTTGTGCCAAGTATTAAAAGTCACTCCAGGGGATGTTTTAAAGTATGTTCCCGATGAGAATGAAGAGAACTAAGCTTGATAGGAGGGTCGATTGCTATAAGACGTTAACCTCCTCACCCAACTAAAATTGAAATGTTTAAATACTCTTCATGCCCTTATAGAAATAGGCTGAAGAGTATTTTTTTGTCTAAAAAATGGTTGTGAGTCAGTATATGAGTTGCCCAAAGATAAAAATACAACAGTGATATTAAAGGGTTTACAAATGATAAGTTATAACATATCATAATTAATATAATTCACTATTAATTATATTAAAATGAATAATATTCACCTAAAGCCTACTCAGAAGTTTATAACTTTTAGTAAATCTAATCTGCTTATTCATCAAGATGCGCAAAAGGCATTGTTGATATGGCATCAATTTAGGCCAAGAATGAGAGGTATAAATATAGGTGGCTTGGATGACTATTATCGACCACCTCTACGTTTAATCACTGGCAAAGACTCGACTTACTATTTTTTTAACGAGTTTAGACGAATAAATAAGATTCTTACAGAAGAGACCAGTTTACGTCAGCCTTGCTTGGTTGCGGCTGAAAGCTTGCAAGACATTAAACGCTTGGCTTGGAGTGAGGTTGTCGAGCTGGCTTTCTCAAGAGGAATTTACCATCCTGAGTTTTTTAAGGCATTAAATACCAATGCGCCAAAAAGCATTATTTGCGAACTCATGAATATTGATCGCCTGACGGTGAATAATTATTGTAGGTTTGCTGGTATAAGCCCGAGCACCTATGAGTATCAGCAGGGCAAAGCGGCTAATGATGAGATGATGTTGGGATTGCAGAAAAACATGAGTTGGATGGATGCCTCTTATGAGTCAAACTAGACTATTTGATGATGTGACCGACAGGCGAATGTTGGATAAGCTTATCCCAACAGACTCACCGCATAACGTACAAATGCGTCAGCTCGTGATTGATGTAATCAGTCTGGTGCAAGATGATGATATTGGTTTGTTGTATTCAAAACCACGTGAGAATTTTGCAGAATTTAATGGTATAGACTGTAAAGATGTGATTAAACAAATCATTCGGCAAAGTAAAACTGGAGAGTGGGCGGTCAGCTATATGCTAATTGTCTTTTATCAGACATATGGCAAAGTTAATAGTAACAGTAATGCTTGGCGATTTATGAGTGGCTATTTAAAAGTGATGTTTACGATTGCAGCACGCCACGACGAACATTTCGCCAAAATAGATAAGCTCGGCGTTCGTATTCGTATGGCACTAAAATCTCTTAATCCACAACGTGATATTATTAATCAATTGATTCGTATTCATGTGCAGTATGATGGTTTATCCACATGTTTGAACCATATCAAACAATATGAAGCCAGCATCAAGCAAGGTGAGGCAACAGGAGACGAGGACAATAAGCAGCTTGCTAATAAAATTAGGCAAATTAGGCTTGCCTATGAGGTGGTAATTGAGGATAAAGCCTTTGTCGGTAAAACCTATAATAAAAGTATTAAACGCTTAAAGCCTGCTCAAATAGCGACTAAAAGAGTGTTACATATCGATGGTGAGCCGTTACAAGAGATCTTGTTTAGTACGAAACAATCAAAAAAGCACAGTAACGTGGCAATCGCTGAAAATATTGCCGATGACGACGAAGTGCCATTGCTAGACAATGACTTTAAGCCAGCCACACAAATTGCTAAATCCTCTGAGCTACAGCAATGGCGATTGAAAAATAACCATCAACATGCCCGCCGTAATCAATTTCATTTCCCAACCAATCATCGCCAGCTGAGCATTACCGGATATCAGATGCTATTTGCCACGCTTTGGCAACGCTTTATGAGTGTTGATAAAGAGAGTGGCACTGGGTATGCCATTTTACTGCTGTCACTGTTAAGCGGTCTTAGTATTGATAGCATCATTACTGATTGGCAATGTAGTCTTAGTCAACGGAGGTATTTCATTTATGACCGTATCCGTAAAATCAGTTGTATTGCCATTACGATTGATGTGACGACCAATACTCGAAGTCATCTGCTTGCCCACAGACAAAGCTACGGCAGTACCTTTTATCGCGCACTGCCTGAACCTTTGCAAACCATGCTCGAGGATAAAATTACCGCTTCATCCGATATTGTTAAAGCCGCTATCTCTTATGCCAAAAACCAGTTTAACTTGCCAGCATTAAGTCCCCAGTATATTGAAGCAGGGCTATTTATACTGATCAAAAATACGCTTAATCAGCCTCTACATGCTGACATGATCACAGGCGTTGATGTAAGGCATAGCTCTGCGCTCTATTACACCAGCACTAAAACGATAGAGCTAGAGCAAACTTATATAAAAGCGGTAGAGCTGATAACTGAATACTGCAATGATGAGCAAAAAGCACTTTTAATAGATGAATGCAGCGTACCGATGAACGGGCATAGAAGCCACATTGGTAGTGATATGGCACTAAAGACCACAATGTGCCAGCAGTTCTTTAATCAACTTGCTACAAGTGCCGAGAGCTTTAATGGCAAGCTAAAATCGCACATGGATCGCTATATTGCGCAGTTCAATAGTTATAGCATTTGGCTATGGCATATTGTTATGATCCAAACCGGCATTCGCCCAGTCAAGCATGCACCAGGCTTGCTACACCAGTTTGACTTTCAGCGGCGCATGTTATGGGTATCTGACAAAGAAGAGCGTTATGCGCAGTCTGATGGCAGGCTCATTCCTCTTAGCAAGTTTTTGATAACGGCTATTCAAAACTACATTATTTATATTAAGAAATTTGCCGCTATCTATAATTCATTATGTCCAGCAGCGCCTTATCCCATCAATGACATCTTGCAATCAGAACAACCCCTTATTCAAATTTACCAAAAAAACCCAAAAGGCTTTGCCAGTATTACGCCAAGCCGCGTTCGCTATCAGTTGCAAGACTTTTTTAGTCATCAGGACAACTGGCTGCGTCATCAGCTTAGATCTATGCTTACAGGGCGTGTGCCTGATTATCTGATTTGCGCCCTTTACGGTCATGAGCATCCTGATCAAGAATTTATGCATCCGATGTCATCAAGCTTTATCAATCAGCTGCACCAGCTCAGTCCTCATATAGATGCGATTGCTACAGATCTTCACTTAAAACAAATTGAGGTTCGCCTATATGGATAATATTAGCGCTCATAAACTGCGACAGCTTAATAGAGAAGAATCCAAAAAAAGTGTTAAGCGTGACGCTAAAGCCCTAATTAAAGAATATATCAATCAATATCCTATGCAATCGCCTTGTGAGCTGCAGCATCATTATGAAGCGATTAACCAGTTACTAGAAGGGACATTCGATACCGCTCAAAACTTCCAATTGGCGCGTCGCGGGTTTTTAGAGTTTGTTCGTGATTATAATAAAGCTCATCAGATATACCTTAATGAGCCTGTGGTACCGATACTGGCGACTCGTGAGCGCTTGACCATTAACTATGACTGGTTTGTGAATGGATGTGCTGTGGCAGACAGTAGTGCGACAATGATAGAAGTTTGGCAACGAAAACGGCGTTTCTCAGTAAACGACTTGGTTGAAGGGGTGCTGTATTGCAGCATAATGTATGGCGGTATTAGTGATGTTGAGGTGTTAAGAGCGCTATACGATTGGCTGTTTGGTGAGCGCCGTATGTATAAAATTGACATGCCAGCAACTGATGAAAAAAGCAGAGTAGGATATTTGGCTATAATACCGCTTAGAGTGCGTGATGATAATTATGGAACTACGCTAGATGACAGCGAAAGCTTACACCGTTTTGTTGATTATGTTCCCGATGATATGAGTTTGTGTTTTTTATATGCTCTAAAGGATAAGGAGTTAAACACGGCCAAGATAAAGCCATTTAATACCATAATTAACGATATCTCAAAAACGCTTAAACTTACCAATAAAGATATCGATCGCCCGCAGCACTCACTGCTCATCAAATATGCCAACTATCACTGGCGGCAAATAGAAGGTAGCTTGATTGATGGTGCGCTTACCGTGGTAAAACAAGGTGATATAAAAACCACGGGGCTACCGACTGAGAAACTTATTCATTATAACCGAGAGCCCATTAAGCCAAGTCCTGAGCCACTCGAGTGGTCTGAGTTGTTTAATGCCAGTTATCAGACGGCAGGAAAATCACAAGACAAGAGAGATGCTACAGCTTATCCAAGCTTTAGTAAAAATTTGATCAAAGAGCTACAAGATGCACTCAAACTAACTAGAAACGCTGCTATTTCCACTATCACAATATTAAAAATAGACGCTAGCCAGCCCAATGCACAGCGCTTGCTTAGTTGGACTCTGTCGTTGCTCGGTGATACTAGTATTAGACTAAATACTATCAGTAAGTATGTAGGCTGCATTGGCCGCGACTGGCTGATGGTAACGGTGGATGAGGACGTTGATCAGTGGGAAGGCAGTGACTTTGAGGAAGTTTATGAGCAGATTATTCAGAGTAAGGTAAAAGATGGCCGCAGGGTATCTGTGCTGAGCAAGTCATCAGAGTTTGATGATACGTCTAGTGGTATAGATAATGATAACAATGCTACTGGTCAACAGCTATCTCATCTTGACCGCATGAAAGACAGCCAGAAATTTACTTATGGGCGTCTGAAAGCATTTCACGATCACCAGCGTATGCACTTTGATGCGCCTTACGTTTATTTTCCATGGGGCAATAATCGGCAGGTAGTAAAATCTGAGATGGTGTCACCGCATGTGTATCATGCGATGAAAGATTATATTCAGTCATCAAATTTAGATTTTGGGCAAAAGCAACTTTGTTTGACTGTTTTAGCGCTTGCTTATCGAACTGGTATGCGAATTAACGAAATTATTGGTATTAAGGTTCACGACGTTGTAGATATAGGGTTTATTAATGGAAAAGTGATTGAAATGCCAAAAATAATTCTCAAACCCAACCGCTATCGCCGTCTAAAAAGCAGTAGTGCCAAACGAGTGATACCGATAGATAAGCTTTTCAAGATTGATGAGTTGCAACCGTTCATCGCATTCTATTATCAACAAAAAAGGCTAAAGCGCCGCTATTTATTCTCACAAGGGTCAGGCGATCAACCACTACCATCTATGTTTTTCAGCAATATGATGAAAATAATATGGGATCGCTTATTAAATAATCATGACTTTACCTTTCATAGCTTTCGGCATACCGCCATTAGCCAATTGGCACTGGTGTTAAGCGGATCGCCACTTGCGCAGGTGATGACAGATTATGAGAAATACCATAGTGACGCTATTGTTAAAGCCGTTCTTGCTAATAGTAAAGAACAAGGCATATGGTTTGGGCTGGCTAGTCTTGCTGGGCATCTGACACCTGATACGACATTCGAGCACTACATTCATACCGCACACCTGCTGGCGGGTTGGCAAATGAGTCAAGCTAAGCTTGCTATGTCTATAACCGTATTTGAGATGGTGACAGGTATTGGTTATCAGACGGTGAATAGACAAGATGGCAGAGCATATAATGCTACTACTAAACAGATTTGTCTCAATAAAATACGTGGCTATTTGATTAGCAAAGTTGCAAGCAAAGAGTCTTTATTTATCGATAATAGCACACCAGCTAATACAGATTGCCCGCAAAACATAAAAAATGATGCAGTAGATACTCAATCATCTATATTTATTCATCCTAAAGTTTATGATGTCATTGCGCTGTTAGAAGAGCTACAAAACATAAATATTGATAAAAGAGCTGAGCGGTTACCAGAGGTTGCACTAAGGCATGGGATCGCTATAAACGAAGCTAGACAAATTTACGATAGAGCTTGTCAGGTTTTTACTGATGATAGATTGTGGCTAAGTGCGCCAACGGGACATAAAAACCAAGAGGTTCTAGTTAGAGCGTTTGATCGAGCGTATCAAATGTCAATTGATGAGCCTGCTAGACTGAAATTGTTTGTAGAAATATTTACAGGTAAACAAAACTTAAATACCTCATCGATTCATTTTGGCATTAAAGAAACCCAGATTGAGATGCTACAGAATTTTATGGCAGTAGGTTGTCAACTTATCAATGCTAGTCATTGGCAAGTTAGAGCTCATAGTGAGCAAGCAGCAAGAGATATTAAAAAATATCTAGGACTAGACGGCTCAATACGTATCGGTGCTCGTGAGAGGTTTCATGGTTATGAAGTACGGGTAGTGCAGAAAAAACGTAGGCGGTCTGATAAAAATTTGGCTATGACGGATGATTATTATGCTTCGTCGGGTATACTGAAATATTTGGGTTACTTAATGATGATATTAGTTAAATATTAAGGCAAAAGTGATTTTTTACTTAAAATTGTCTTTCAGGTACAAACAAAGGTATCTTCTATAGGGTTAAATTATTATTTTAAGTTCTAAAATCAGTTGATTGAACCTATAAAACAGCTACCGTTCGTCGTAAAGTTTTTTCACATCTTATACGAGTTGATATGATGTCTATAAGCATCAATCACCTCATACATAATCTAAGTGTCTCTAATCAAAGAGTCGTTAAAACCCTGTAGGTGTGCATTAGTATCAAAACTCTCTTTTAAAATTGATAAAACTTACCAAATAATTACTAGGATGAATTTAATGTTAAGAAGTACAAAATTGCTTTTTGCAGTATCAATACTCGTATGGGGTTTTCCTTCTATCTCTAATGCTGCCGTCACAAAGTACGGTGTAACTGTATCTGAGTGCGATTTTGATTATGAGAATGAAAAATTCTGTACAGATGATCGACTAAAGAGCTATGCCAATGTTCTAAAAACTGGTGAACCCAACTTCGATGGTGATAAAATACTTTACCTTTTTGAGACTAATGAAACAGGGTTTGTTGGTCAAAAACCTTATCGTTTAGTTGTGATTGATACTAGTAAAAAAACCGTGCATCCCTTTGGATATGCACTTTCACCTGCAAGTGATTCTTATGGGAATCCAGTTGCTGTGAACAAAGCGGGCGCTATTGTTGAGTTTGATTTCAATATTGGGTCTGACCGTTTTTGTTTCTCTGGAAATATTGATGCCTATAGAATGTCTGATAATTATAAGCAAGGCAAACCTTTCTGTTTTAAGTTTGACAAGACAGAGCAAGAATTGGTAAGAGAGTATTACTAAAGCATCCATATTTTCTTAATATTCCCCTATGGTTTTTGAAGCCACCCTAAATGAAATGTTTAGGGTGTTTTTTTATTTAAAATAGGCTCAAGTATTTTCATATTATATTATGATGACGTGTGTCAATAATGTGACTTGAGTAAGGCATGAAAATAATATAAGTTGAAAAGCTTTCACATAATTTGCTTCAATCTGTAGTATGAGCTGACCAATTGATGTAGGCTATGCTCGTCAATTAGTGCTCTGATAAAAGAAAGGCACAAGCACTTATTTGGGACTTACCTACGTGAGTTTTTTTTGTTATCTAAAAGTTGAAACTGTCAGGTTCGACTGTACTACCAATCGCGAGTAACTAGAATATGAATGTAAAAGATTACGTTGGTGATCTAATCGGAGCAAGTTTGCTGATTACTGAGTCACGAATCATTGCAGGTTATCTATTAAAGGATTTATCTGATGATGAATGGAAATCACTTGTTATCGAGCAAAACATCCTTCAAAAGAGATCAGCACAGACAGCAAGCCGCTATACGAAAACGATTCGCCATCGTGTTGGAAGGCTTGGTGACGACTTTATAGCATCGTTGCTTGAGTCTACTGAGCGTGCCTATATTCAGCTATTAATGGCAGCATTGCTGATTGACTCTCCGATAGTAGCTGATTTTATGCGATTAAGTCTTGCTGAAGCGCGCAGAACCTACAAGCCTGCATTGGCGTCTGATGCTTGGACTGAGTTTTATGACACACAGATACGTGTATATCCAGAGCTAAATAAATTCTTTGAGTCCACTATTAATAAAATGGGCAATAATGCGATTAAGTCATTAGTAGATAGTGGCTATCTAAGTACTAGTCGTAAACGTCAGATCCAACCTGTTTACCTGCTACCAGAAGTAAAAGAATGTCTTATAAGCATCAATAGGGAAGACTTGATCGATGTTATGGAGTGCACGATATGAATGCGCTTAAGAGACGGCTGGATTTAATTCTTGAACGTATAGAGAGCCCAAAATTCTTAAAAAACGATGGTTTGGGTAACGAGATTGGTTTTTGGATCTTCGATTATCCAGCAAAGTATGAATTGGTAGTACGAGACCACCTTGAGCATATTACTGAAAAGTTAGATAAGCGTGATTATCGTTTTGTTCATCTAAATATATTTACAGTGCTTATTGATATGCTTGAAGATCGCGGCTTATTTGAACGTGCCTGCTTACGTGAACAGCAAGTGGGTGTTGATAGTTTACGTAAAACGCTAGCAGGGCCACTTAGCCAAGATAAGGTGGCTAAATTCATTGCCAATAAATATCAACCCTCTGAGCTGGATTTTGTATTGTTATCAGGCTTAGGAAGCGCATGGCCTTTGGTTAGAGGTCATGAGCTGCTTAGCGCATTACAAGATATCATGGGTAGTACCCCATTGGTTTTGTTTTATCCTGGTGAGTATAGCGGAAGAGATTTGTATCCTTTTGGCATGATTGAATCCAAAAACTACTATCGCGCTTTTAAATTAGTGTCTGAAAGTGGCAAATAAAATTTATCAATGATAAGAAATAAAATAGAGAGCCTACTAGATGAATATTGAACAGATTTTTTCAAAGCAGCTGACTCGTGATATCAATGGCGTTGTCAAAGCTGAGCAAAAGGACAACGACAGTATCTATGTTGAGCTAGATGAGTATGTCATAACGCAAGAGCTTAATAGGCATTTTCGAGCGTTTTTTGCCGCTTATGCGCCTTCTGTAGATCATAGTGGTTCTGCTATGTCTGGAAAAGTCGGGGTTTGGATTTCTGGGTTCTTTGGCTCTGGTAAGTCACATTTTTTAAAAATATTGTCATACTTATTAGAAAATAAGTCAGTAGAGAAAGATGGTGAAGGCCGGCAAGCCTTTGATTTTTTTAAGGACAAGATTACAGATACCGCTTTATTAACAGATATCAAAAAGTCTGTTAGCAAAGATACCGATGTTATCTTGTTTAATATTGATTCAAGAGCGAATACTGAAGATCGTGAGAATGCCATTCTTAAAGTATTCTTAAAGGTGTTCAACGAGCGTGTTGGTTATTGTGCTGACTTTCCTCACATTGCACATTTAGAACGCGAGCTTGATAAGCGTGACCAATATGATTCATTTAAGACCAAGTTCGCTGAGTTAACCCTATCTACGTGGGAAGAAGAGCGTGATGCTTATGACTTTTACCGCGATGAGCTATCAGAAGCTTTGGCTCATGCCAGCGATCAGTCCAAAGAGTCTGCTAAACACTGGGTACAGCAAATAGAGAATAACTTCCCACTCGATATCCAAAATTTTTGTAAGTGGGTAAATGACTACCTAGATAGTAGTGGCGACCGCAATTTATTATTTATGGTCGATGAAGTGGGGCAGTTTATTGGTAAAAACACCCAAATGATGCTTAAGCTGCAGACTATTACTGAAGACTTAGGGACGTACTGTGGTGGTCGTGCTTGGGTAGTTGTCACATCACAGGCAGATATTGATGCTGCTATTGGTGGGATGAGTAAAGGTGATGGTCAAGACTTCTCTAAGATTCAAGGTCGCTTTAATACTCGTCTGCAGTTGTCTAGTTCAAACACCTCTGAGGTTATCCAAAAGCGTCTGTTATCTAAAACAGACAAGGCCAATGAGCAGCTCACAGATATATTCGCTGAAAAAGGCGACATCCTACGCAATCAGTTAACTTTCGATAAGACAACCACAGCTGACCTAAAAGGCTATACCGATAGCCTATCCTTTGTAGATAACTATCCCTTTGTCCCTTATCACTATAATTTGGTTCAAAAAGTCTTTGAATCTATTAGGGTTAAAGGGGCAAGTGGTAAGAATCTGGCTATGGGTGAACGCTCTTTACTAGATGCGTTTCAATCTGCAGCAAAGCAGATGAAGAATAATGAGCTTGATGTGCTCGTTCCTTTTCATAGTTTCTACGCACCTATTGAGAGTTTTTTAGAGCCAGCAATCAAACGTACTATTGATCAAGCCTGTGAGTCAGAATCACTGACTAAGTTTGATCAAAATATCTTAAAAACTTTATTTCTGATTCGTTATGTCGATGTGGTCAAAAGCACTTTAGATAACCTAGTAACCCTATCGATTGATCGTATCGATGCTGATAAAATTAAGTTACGTAAGCAAATTGAAGATAGCTTAAATCGGTTAGAAAAACAGCTGCTGATTGCACGCAATAATGATGTATTTATCTTTTTGACTAATGAAGAAAAAGAGATTGAAAACGAGATCCGTCAAACAGATTTTGAGATGTCTGAGGTATCGAATAAACTTTCGACTATTGTGTTTAATGACATTCTTAAGAATAACCGAACCTACCGTTATCCTATAAATAAACAAGACTTTATGGTTAGCCGATTTTGTAATGGGCACCCCAAAGATGGAACCACCCTTGAAGATTTAGTCATTAAAGTCGTATCACCGCTAGATAGCCATTACGAGAGCTTCTCTCATGAGCAGGCATGTATTGAGCATAGTCTAAAAGATAAGGGCTCTGTCCTAATCAAGTTAGATGATGACCAGCGTCTATGGGATGATTTGAAGGTATTTATAAAGACGGATCGTTTCTTAAAACAGAACTCAGGGCAGCGACCAGAGCAAGAGCATTTACTGCGTGAAAAGCAAATGGAGAACATGGCACGTGAAAAACGCTTAAAGATGGGTTTTGAGACATTATTTGCAGAAGCTAGTGTTTATGCTATTGGCACTAAAATGCCAAAGAAATCAGTGACGCCAAGCGTTATCGTTGAAGAGTCCTATAAATACATCGTTGAAAATACCTTTGCCAAACTAGATTTACTAAATGTGACACCAGGTGAAGTGCTGCCTGAGCTACAGAAAGTATTAGTAGCAGATAATGTCGCCCAGCTAGGACTTGACCTTCAAGCAGATGAATGCAACCCAAACGCCACTCGCGAAGTAGAGCAGTATGTTTCGTTCAGAATAGAGCGCAATGAGCCAGTTTATTTGAGTGATATAGTCACTCACTTTGGTAAGCGTCCTTATGGCTGGCCTGTCAATGAGATACTACTGTTAGTCGCACGGCTTGGATTGGCAGGTAAGCTTGCGTTTAGTCTGCAAGGTAGCGATTTGGCACTTAATAGAGCTTATGAGCCGTTTAATAGCGTACGTAAGCGTGGCGACATACGAGTTAATAAAATTCGTCAGGTTAATGATAGTCAGGTTAAAAAAGCCTCTAATTTGGTGAAAAATCTATTTTCCAAGACCTTTATTGGCTCTGGTGAAAAAGAGCTGTATGAACTCATAAAACAAGCATTAGAAAACTGGAATGAAGCGTTAAAATCTTTTCGCACAAAATCGCAAACCGGACACTTTCCTGGTAAGCCACAGATTAATGATGGGTTGGTATTGGTAGCGGGGATACTAGAAAAGAAGTCGAGCTTTGAATTCATTGAGCGATTTTTACAAGATGCCAAGGCACTAAAAGCGTTTGTTGAAGAGTTGGAAGACCTCGATGACTTTTATAATAGTCAGTTTCAAATATGGCAGTCTCTCTCTACTGCATTGAATGAGCGCTTTAAGGCGAACTTGCACGCGCTCGAAAAAGACTCGCAAGCATCAAAGTCTCTACAAGAGCTCAAGAGCATTTATGATATGCCAGCGCCTTACGGTCAAATGCGCCGTATCAGCCCACTCATTGAGCAGGTTAATAAGATTAACTTGGCTTTGGTAGAAGACAAGCGCGCTCACGCTCTTATTAGAGTGGATGAACGCATTGAGCGTATCAATCAAGCGTTAGCAGAAACGACAGCACCTGCGGATATTAAGAATAAAGCGCTGCGTCCCCTGCAGTTATGTCGAGAGCGCATAGAAGAGACTAACTCTATTCCGCAAATTTTCAGCGAACAGTCGGAAGCTGGAGATTATGAGGAAAGCGCGAATGAATTATTAAATGACTTTATCGAACAGCAGCGTAAGCAGGTCGAAAATGAGCAGCGTCAGCGTGCTCTTGAGTATCAAAGGCAACAGGCAGAAGCCGCAAAAGAAGGTAAGACTGTACCGCAGTCTGTACCTAAGCCCGTTATCCCTGCTCCAGTCGCCAAACGTACCGTTACGATTGATCCTAAAGAGGTTATGACGCGCTCGGTATCGGGCGACTTTATCGAAAGCACTGCCGAAGTAGAGGATTATCTATACGCGTTAAGAGAGCAGCTAATAGCTGCGGTAAAAGCTGGTGATCGAGTACGGATTAAATAGGGGCTACCATGATTAGACGAATAAGCGTAAATGCATTCAAGTCGTTAGTAGACTTTGAGTTAATACTAGACTCCAAATTTAACTGTATCATCGGATTAAACGGTGCAGGAAAAAGCTCTGTCTTGCAGCTATTTAGCTATGTATCCGCTCTATTCAGTGGAGACGTAGATCACTGGCTAAATGAAAGAGAGTGGGAGGCTAAAGATGTTGCTTCGCATTTCTTTCCTAATCGATCAACAATGGATTTAATAGTTGATATAGATATTTCAGGTAAACAATTGCGTTGGAAAGCAAAATATAATTGGGAAAAAGGATTCTGTACTAGTGAAACATTAACTGATTTGTTGAATAATGAACAATTTGTACATGTACATCAAAGAAAGCTGAAAACTAAACGAGACAATTTTCCTGAGCTTATTTTCAAATACTCAGGTTCAATTTTATCGGTTTTAGATGATTCCGCTTTACCTCAAGAAGCTATTATATTTCGTAAATTTATGACTAGTATCGATAGCCATGATCTCTTGTCACCTAAGGTAATGCGAGCTGGACGTTTTGCCTCAGCAGGTAAGGTTGGCAGTGCAGGTGAGTATTTAATTAGCTATATTCATAACTTGGACAAAAAGTCACGAGATGTGCTTTCAATAAACCTACGTAGCTATTTTCCTCAAGTTGTGAAAATCGAGACTAAAACTGAGTTGAACGGTACATTAAGCCTCTTTCTAACAGAGCTGTTTTACAATAAAGACGGCTCAAATGTTAAGGTCGTGACCAATGCAAGGCATATTAATGATGGAATGTTGCGTATCCTTACAATCCTAGCAATTCAAAGATCAAGCTCAAAGTTCCAGCAATTTGATGAGATTGAAAATGGTGTTAACTCTGAAATTACAGAAAAACTTGTAGAGGCATTTATAAATTCACCTCAGCAGGTTCTCGTTACTACACACAGTCCAATGGTATTGAATTATATCGAGGATGAGATTGCTCGACGGTCAGTAATATTTGTTTATAAAAACAAATTAGGTCATACCAAGGCTCATAAATTATTTGCTTTACCGTCGCTTACTAATAAGCTCGATTCGTTAGCTCCCGGTGATGCAATGCTTGATATTTATTTAAAAGATGCTGCTAAAGAAGCTGAGTCATTAGTAAATCCATCTAAAATAAGTGAGTAGGTTTATAATGATTACAAGTGTTTTAGTGACAGGTGAGGGTAGCTCGGATATGGGCGGTTCAAATAATGGCCAGCCACTGTCAACCGGCGAATTCTATAATTTAGGTCCGATGGCGTTATTAGCTATACGTTTATTGCAAGAATTACTACCAAAGTGGAACGAAGAGTGTTTAGACTTCCAATCACCAAATAATTGGATTACATATATATCTAGTAATGAGCTAGCTCGTAAAACTAAAAGTCTTAGGAATAAACATCGACCAAGTACAAAGTTAAAGAAGGGCTTTGTGGAGCATGCAAATAGAGCCGCAGCAATGGCTGATTATGCAAAAAATAATGAGCATCAATTGGCTTTTTATTTCCATGATACCGATAAGTACGATTTTACTGATTTGCATCAATCTATTAAGTTAGGTTTTAACGGAAATAACGGAGTCCAAGGGATACCTATGATTCCTAAGCCTACATCAGAGGCTTGGTTTATATGTGGTCGACAAAAGCCTCCTTGCGCTTGTTGTGCAGCTTTGGAAACTAATTTATCAGGAAATGATGCTGCTTCAGAACACAATGCACCAAAGAAAGTACTGGGAAAATTATTGGGATTGGCAACTGGAGCTGGGCCAACAACGGAGCAGCAGTACTCTGAGGCAGAGACAGTAGATATAAGACAGATTAACATGCCTAGTTATAACCAATTCAAAACAGATTTAACCAACGCTATTGAAGGTATCTGTGGACATAGAACAGCGAGAAAATTATGAATACTGCAAATTTAAAAAGATATGCCCCGCAAGCTAGGCGAGAGTTTATCACAGCTATTTCAAAACAATTAAATCAGCTAGGCATTTACAGCGATAAACAAATTTCTGACGTTAAAGAGGAAGGCTCGGTCTTGCTTATTGAAGGCAAAGCTTTCACGCCTGATATTAGATTTGCCCGAGAGAAGCTGGTCAAGAAAGTTAAATTAGTTGGTTATGCTCAACTAGTTGAGCAAGAAGCTTATACATGGTTTAACCGACTATGCGCGATTCGTTATATGGAGATTCATGATTATCTTGGTCATGGCTTTCGCGTATTGTCGCATCCAGACAATCCTACAGGATTTGAGATTATCGATCATGCAGTAGATGCGGCTGACGAGTTAGACTTAGACCGTGACTATATTATTGAGTTAAAGCTGGCAGGTAATAAAGACGAGACGTTATATCGGCGGCTTTTGCTAAAGCAGTGTCATAAGCTGCACGAAGCCATGCCGTTTTTGTTTGAAGCCTTAAATGATGCGACTGAGCTGCTATTACCAGATAATCTTACTCGTACCGATTCGATACTGCGCGGCTTGGTCGATGGTATTCCTGAAGAGGACTGGGATCAGGTTGAGGTCATCGGTTGGCTGTATCAGTTCTATATCTCTGAGAAAAAAGACGAGGTCATGGGTAAGGTAGTCAAAAGCGAAGATATCCCAGCCGCCACTCAGCTATTCACGCCCAATTGGATTGTAAAGTACTTGGTACAAAACTCAGTCGGTCGTCAGTGGCTACAGACTTATCCTGAGTCAGCAATCAAAACCCAGATGGAATACTATATCGAGCCTGCCGAGCAATCATCCAAGGTCAATGAGCAACTGCAAGCAATGACTCCTGATAGTATCGATCCTGAGAGTATCAAGGTGCTAGATCCAGCGGTCGGGTCGGGCCATATATTGATCGAAGCTTATAATGTATTAAAGGCAATCTATGAAGAGCGCGGCTTTCGCTCTCGTGAGATACCACAGAAGATACTAGAAAATAATCTATATGGTCTAGATATTGATGACCGTGCGGCCCAACTGTCAGGATTTGCACTGATGATGCTGGCACGTGCTGATGATAAGCGTATCTTTACCCGTCATGTCAGTCTCAATGTACTGGCACTGCAAGAAGGCAATCATATCAACTTGCCAGCAGTGTGGCGTGAGCTGAACCTGTCTGGTGGTTGGGATAATGGCACATCCCAAGATATGTTCGCTAATGAGACGCAAGATCTTAGCTCATTTGAGGCGGACAATTGCTATCAGCTATTACAGCGTACGCTAGCGCGTTTTAGTCAGGCGAAGACTTTTGGTTCTCTGATTGAGGTGCCTGCGGATGAGTATGATGACTTAAAAGAGATACGTGAGATTTTAGTAGAGTTGGCGGAGTCTGGTGACTCATTTCAAAGACCTGCTGCCAAGCAATTAATTGATATTGTCCATCAGGCGCTTATTCTATCCATTCGTTATGATGCTGTGATTGCTAATCCGCCGTATATGGGCCGAAAAGGAATGCCTACCAACCTCAAAAACTTTATATTAGAACGTTTTCCTGATTGTACTTGGGATATTTATGCTGCTTTTATTATGAGATGTAGGGATCTTGTTCTTGCTTCAGGTAAGTTAGCAATGATTACTATGCATAGTTGGATGTTCCTATCCGCTTTTGAACAGTTACGTACACACATATTAAGAGAAGATAAAATAGATTCAATGTTACATTTAGGAACAAGAGCTTTTAAAGAGATTGGAGGAGAGGTAGTACAAACATGTGCTTTTGTCTTAAATACACGAAAAAATAATAAACAACAGAGTTGTTTTTATAATTTACAAAGCTATTCAAGTTGTGATGCAAAAGAACATGCCTTTATCACAAAAGAAGCGCCTGTTTATTCTCAATTATCAAATGAAGATTTTATATTATTACCTTCCGCAAGCATTTGCTATTGGGCAACAAAAGAAATGTTATCTCTTTTTGCAAAAAATTCAACTATTGGAAAGTCTACAATAAATAAAAGTCTAAATTTAACTGGAGATAATAATAGATTTTTACGGTTTTTTTGGGAGATTAATCATAGAGAAGTAGGCAGAGGAAGGAAGTGGTTATTCTACGCTAAAGGAGGTACTTATAGAAAATGGTATGGAAATTTTGATTATGTGATTAACTGGTCTGAAGAGGCTATAGATTTTTATAGGCACAATAAAACAGCAAGAATTATTCCTGAAAACCTATGGTATAAAAAAGGAATAACTTGGACAAAAGTTACCACTGCCCACCCAGGATTTAGACTATTGCCCGAAGAAGCTACTTACGATGTCGGAGGATCATCTATTACTTTAAAAGATGACAATGATATGTATAGAGTAATGGGCTTACTGAATACTCCGCTTGCAAGCTATTTAGTAAGATTGTTAAATACTTCTGTAAATATACAAGTTGGAGATATTGAAGCTCTTCCAGATATATCTTCAAAGGTTGACCATAACGATATCATCAAAGTGATAGAGTTAGCTAAGTCTGAATGGGATATGTGGGAGATTTCATTTGACTTCATTAGTGCGATATATAGTAAAAATAATATAAGAGAAGATTTCAATACATTTTATAAGAATGCAGAGGTTTTTTTTGATAGTATTTATAACATCGAGAGAAAAGTTAATTCTGATATTATAAAGGATATCAATGTTCCTGTAGAACTGTCAGTAGTTAATAGAGAGTCAATAAGTTCTAATTTTAATTGTTCGTATACTGAGTTTCATGGGAAATGGATTACTCAAATATTATCCTATTCATTAGGTTGCATGATGGGTCGCTACTCACTAGATCGTGAAGGCTTAGTCTATGCAAACTCAGGTAATGAAGGCTTTGATGAGCTAGTCAATGATGGTGCTTACAAAAGTTTCCCCGCTGATCAGAATGCTATCATTCCATTGACTGATCAAGAGTGGTTTAAAGATGATGCCACCGACCGTTTGCGTGAGTTTGTGCAAGTGGTATGGGGTTCTGAGCACTTGCAAGAGAACTTAGACTTTATCGCGGAATCACTATGCTTACACGCCATCAAACCGCTTGCTAAAAAAGGGCAGTCTGAATCCGCACTTGAGACCATACGCCGCTACCTATCGACCCAATTCTACAAAGACCACCTAAAGACTTATAAAAAGCGCCCGATATATTGGCTATTTAGCTCAGGTAAAAACAAAGCTTTTGAGTGCCTAGTGTACTTGCATCGCTACAATGAAGGCACATTGTCACGTATGCGTACAGAGTATGTCACGCCGCTACTGGGTAAATATGACGCCTATGCCGAACAGTTGGATAAGCAAATAGACAATGCCGACTCCACCAGTGATGCCAACCGCTTCAAAAAAGAGCTTGCCGCTTTAGTGAAGCAACAAGTCGAATTGCGCGAGTTCGATGACAAGCTCAAGCACTATGCAGACATGCGTATCTCTTTAGACTTAGATGATGGCGTAAAAGTAAACTACGGCAAGTTTGGGGATCTGCTCTCTGATGTGAAATCCATCACTGGATCAGCACCGGAGGTCATCTGATGCAGGCAAGTGAACTCATTCAAGGTATCGTTGCCAAGTTCAAAGACAATAGAATCGTATTTTGGCACGATCCTGACCAAAGCTTTATAGAAGAGTTAGATAGTCTCAGTGAGCCTTTGACCGCTGCCATTAACGCTAATGCTGATAACGTTGATAGTGATGAGGACTTCTCAACCGAGGTAACGGTTCTAAATATGGCTGATGAATCTGTATTGGCCACCAAAAAGCGTATTGAAATCGACGAACCTAAAAACCGGTTTTTGCTTTATTTTCCAGAGGTAGAATCTGAGCCTGAGCGTGATTGGCTGCTTGATATACGCCTGTATAGTGAGCAGTTTTTTGCAGATCATAGCTCGATGTTACTCAATGAGCTTGGCATTACTAACATGGCGCTGCGCTCATATATTCAAAAACGCCAAAAGTTCTTTGCCAATAAGCAGCGCTTAGCAGGATTGAAAAAACGAGTAACAGTCAATGACGATGCGCTGACTCTTGATCGTAAGATGATCGCTGTGGTCGTTAAGTCTGACTCAAGCCATCTGTCTGATATTTTATTTAGCTTGTTAAGAGAGCATGCAAGCTACTTAGAGGATGATACAAGTGGATTGCCTTTATGGGAGCAATTGACCAAGTTTGATTTGGTCGAGGCACTCTGGACAGAGCTTGATAAAAATTATGGCTACGTCACAGAACAGCCTTCATTTTCAGAATTTGTATTGAAGTTATTTTGCACGGATTTTTGGACTCAGACAGAAGGCATCGAGCGTGACTGGCTCGCTAATAATGTCTTAAAGGGTAATGCAGGTCGCGCCACAGCACTGGCATTCATGGTCAGTTGGCGTGATAGTCGTACGTATTGCCCGTATTATGAGGTTGTATCTCATCAATTGGGTCAGCAGCTTGATATCAGTGCTAAAAGCAGCCAGTACCGTCCGATTGATCTCATTCGATGCGAGACCTTTAAGGCAGTTGAGAAAAACATCATTCGCGGCTTGGTAGAGACGTTATTAGACAGCAGCATAACACTCGATAGAGTTGAGTTTGACAGTATTGTCTCAACTAGGCTAGCAAGCCATTGGAGCTTGTCTAATTCTGCCTATACTAGCTCTTATCAAGCGTTACGTAGTGCAGAAATGCTGATTTATCTTCGTAACACGTATGTTGATGGTTTTCATTTTGATAGTGCCAAATCGATGTATGATGCCTACGTCAGTGATATTTACCAGTTTGATCAAGCCTATCGCTTATTCAATGAGCATGTGCTTATCTCGCTAAGCATCGGTTCTGATATGCTCAGACGGCTAGATGAAGAGATCGAGAGTATATATACCAACTGGTATCTCTATGAGTTAGGGCTGGCTTGGGATTATCATTTAGGTCATGAGCAACTATTAGATAAATGGCAGATAACAGATATCCCAAATCAATACAACTTTTATAACAATGAAGTGCAAGCACGATTGAACACGACTCAGCTACAACGAGCCTTTGTCATCATCTCTGATGCTTTGCGTTATGAGGTGGCATCTGAATTATGGTCAATTATTAATAATGAAAAACGTTTCAAGGCCAGTATCTCAACACAGTTAGGTGTATTGCCGAGCTATACTCAGCTAGGTATGGCGGCGCTATTGCCTCATGAATCTCTAAGCTATCAGCCCGAAAAGGGTAAATCTGTCTATGTTGATGGCGTCTTATCAGCAGGTTTAGATAACCGAAATAAAATCTTGAACAAAGTAGAGGGTATGGCAGTCAGTGCCAAAGATCTTATGAGCTGGAGTAATCAAGAAGGTCGCGATAAAATTCGTAATGCAAGGGTCGTTTATATTTATCATGACACAATTGACGCTATGGGCGATAACTCGAAAAATGAAGAAAAGACCTTTGAAGCTTGCCGTAGTGCCATTGACGAGCTAAAAAACTTAGTAGGTCGTATCATCAATCGTCTGAATGGAAGCCACGTCGTAATAACTGCTGATCATGGATTTCTCTTTCAACAAAAAGAGCTGGTTGCCGACAATAAAACCAAGCTAACCACAAAACCTAGTGGTGTCATGGAAGCCAAAAAGCGTTACGTGATTGGTGATAACTTGCCATCAGACGACGCTTATTGGAAAGGATCTATCAGTAATACAGCCAATGGCTTGGCTGATTCCTCATGTCAAAATCAGAATCAGACTGAATTTTTGATACCCAAATCTAGCCAGCGCTTTCATTTTGTCAGTGGTGCTAAGTTTGTTCATGGTGGTGCGATGCTGCAAGAGATATGTGTGCCTGTTATCCATATTCGAGAGCTAGATAAAGAGCAGGCGACTAAGTTTGAGAATCAGCCAGTGGGTGTCGTTGTGGCAAACCAGCCAATTAAACTAGTCAGTAATATCGATAAAATTAAATTTATTCAAACGGATGCGGTAGGCGAGCAATTTGTCTCTCGTCAGATTAACGTGTTTATCATAGATAGTAGTGGTAAAGAGGTTTCTAGTAGAGAGACGATAAACTTTGATAGTAGTAGCAAGATTATGGATGAGCGTACTCGCGAAGCTAGGCTTAGCTTAATCGGGTCACTGTTTGACCGCAATGCGCAATATACCCTGATATTAGAAGATGCTAAAACACAGATTAACTATAGTCAGTATAGTGTGACAATTGACTTGGCTCATTTGGATGATTTTTTCTGAGGATGATTAGTCCTGAGTTAAATTGTTGTGTCCCATTCGTCCCAAGGGTTTTTGATAGTCGGGACAAGTATTAGCCCTTATGCTGTATAAGTTGTACCACTAGTCCCATCTGTCCCAAGGTTTGTATTGAGTTGTTTTTTGCTGAATGAATAAAGTTGTTTAAATTTATACTTTATTTATAAAATGCATCTTACATATAATCATATAGAGGAGTTATGATGAAATTTTCAAGAGGATTGTTAACTTGCTTGGCAATAACAGCTGTATCTTTAAGTTCGGCAAACGCTAAAATTAATAATGGCAATGATTTTTTTAAGAATCAGCAGGTAGAGGTATTTAATCAACCTCTGGGTGATGGCGTGAAGTCAACGACTTGGTATGCTAAACCATTAAGAATACAGCTACCTGAAAACAATGCTTTGAAGCCTGAGGTGATGTGGCTTCAGGTGTATTCAACCGGATATACAGGTGCCTTCAACCAGTACGTTGAAATAAACTGTAAGGAGCCAGTCAAGTCTCATATTATGACAGCTGATGGGAATAAAATTAGCTTTAAAGTGTCAATGGCTTACCCAGATGATCCTTGGGATGACAACTTTATCAATCATATAGACAGAGATGCGGTCGGAGGTATCTTCTCGTATTATTGTTCTTAAAATATATAACTAAATATTCTATTTAAAAAGCTCTCTTATTCAGTGAATAAGAGAGCTTTTATTTTCCCATTATCAAATTACTATGTGCAAATCATCCGAGTTTTTAGTCTAGCTACCTTTTTAGCAAGGGACGATTGGGACAGTGGGACAACACCCGTTGCTAAAGGTTCTAAAGCAGTCCTGGTCGTTTCAGGTTAAGGGACGACTGGGACCTTTATTAGTAAACTCTTATTGGTATTTCTAAGCAGGTTCATAGTTTAGTATTGACCCTTTAATACCATAAACACGGGGACGTTGTTTAATACAAGTTGTCGGAGTTTTATAAGTGTTGCGACCAAATTCATTCATAATTAAAAGTCCAGCTTCTTCTATTACCTTTAACACCTTACGCTTGCTAAATGGTGAGCATACATCTTTTTCAAAATCACTAGTAAAAAAGTAGAAATCATTTGTGTCGCGATTATGGTAGCCAGCACAATTGCTAATCTTGTCTTCAAAGACTGTAGAAGCTTTATCATAACAAGGTTGAAATCTACTCGATCCGTGCTTCTCAATAAATGCTTTAACGTTGTTAATAATTTGTCGCTTTTCATGCTCACCATCATGTCCGTAGTTGCCAAGCCAGTTATCTAAGCAAATTTTAACAGCTGACGTTGCCTGACCTTCTTGCCAAGCAGTGATACCAGCCTGCGTTGCCATTTCTCCTGCTGCAGCTACAAGCGCAAAACGCTTAGCAACCCTATGTGCCTGTAAAGATAGGCCGTCGTACTGTGACATGAAACTTTCGATTTTTTGTTTAGCCTCTGCTGTAGTTTTTGCTTTATCGGCAGTAATATAATTAAGCCAAGCTATCCCTGCAGTGCCGTAATATTGAGAGGCAAGTTCTTTAATCATGTCTGCCTGTGCTGAGCCAGACTCTGCCATCACTATACTATCAAAAACTCCATGACCGAAACCTGCATCAGCCTCAATATGAGCCACGCGGGTCTCAATACCAGCATTAGTTCTTTGACTCACATTATTCATATGCTGTTGAATTGACTGTTCGCCATTCGATAAAAATATTGTTCGCCATGTATAAGGTTTCTGATTGGTTCCGGATGTCGAACTTCTGAATTTACCTGTTCCATTAGACAACATATACGCTGTTTTTCCGATGATAGTAGGATCAATTTCACTGATTTCATCGAGAAATAAAACGCTATCATTATGCTCACTAGCGGTACCTTCGAGTGCATTGTCCGTTTGCCGCCAAGTTCTGACTGTTTGCTTAGGATTTCCCCATATACTAGCCGCTAAACACATGGTAATAGACTTACCGATACTTGATGAGCCTAGTATGTGAAAACCTCCTCCATCATAACCCAAGGGCTCTAGTAGCTGTCCTGAAAAAGCGCAACATACTGAGAATACGAGACGACTTTGTTCAGCAATTAGTTTGCATATCTCATCACGCCATTGAACAACTGTACCTCTCTGAGAGAGTGCGCTACTATTTGTACTATCAGATTGATAGACAGTCATTTCACTAGTATTTTCACCTAGCGAGTGATTGTGTAGTACGTATCGATCACCATGCCAGCCCAATTTATCAACACACAATGATCTAGTTTCAATAGGATGCTGCTGTAGATAAATATCTAAATATTGACGATGTTTAGTATTAGGTGTGATAATTAAACCTTGACTGGCCAAATATTTACGATATTCGCGTGTATCGCCATGGAATGAGTCCATTGCTATAGAGTGTTGATGCATTACTCCATCAGCGTCAAACCATCTAATTAATATACCCCATGCAGTGCTGTGAACATCTCGCGTTCTGGCAATAACCTCTATGGGTGAGCAAATAAAAATGCCATACTCTTCAGGTGGTTTTGAGGAGTTTTCATCATGAGAGTGTACATAATACAAACCGTTCGAACGTGATTCAAAGATCCCGTTTTCATAAATGAATCGCTCATTAAGTTCGGTTTCTGCTATAATTTCAGATGATGGCTGGTCAATGTCATCTGAGATGTTTTCTGAGAGCTGGTCATCCTGCAAGATGACCGGCCCTTTTATTAAGTTAGCTGATTGTTCATCAACTAGCTTAAGATCGGAAGTCTGATTGTGTTTACTCATGATTATGCCTCCTCATTATTAGAAGAGGCAGAATGTTTCTCTATCCATGCGTTTATATCAGATAGACGCCAAAGACTAGCTCCATCTATTTTGATGGGCGCTGGGAATCGATTCTGTCTAATCATCTTATAAATATGTTTTGCAGAAAATCCGACGATACCGCGTTTGGCGCTTTTAGCAGTAACTGTTTTCTGGCGACCAGACTGGGTAGTATATGTTCGTGCCTTGATCTCGGGACAATTAGCAAGGTCTGACATTCGTAGAAATTTTTCATTCGTTTTCATTATAGTTTACTCCGCAGCATGGTTATGGCCAGTAGTGGCTAGTGCTGTTGAGTAATGATAATCGACAGATTTAATAAATAGTATATAGTCAGCTCAAAATAAAATTGTTATGGTTAGGACAAACATCATAAAACAATTTGGATAAGTCGTTTTCCATCCAGCCTTGGCGTAGAAACTTCACCTGAGCCCATTTCTTCTCAATAGGGTTCAAATCAGGGCTGTAGGGTGGCAGCCATAAAATGCGATGACCATGCCTATTCAGTAGCTTTTGAATACGCTTACTCTTATGAAATCTGGCATTATCCATCACAATCACGCATTTGGTTTTAAGACTTGGGATTAGCTTGTGTTTGCACCAGTGATAGAAGACGATGCTGTTGATGTTGTGCTTAAAGTAATCTAGGGCAAACAGCATCTTTTCATATAGAGCACCGATAACGTTGGTTCGCCTTTTACCTTGCCAGTTGTAGCTATCGATACAAGGCTCACCAATCGGTGCATAGCCATGAGAGCGAATGGTCTCGTGCTCAAAGCCGCTTTCGTCCATATATACAATGGGGTAGCCTTGCTGCTTAAAGTGCTCAAGCTTATTCTGATATATCGCTCTTTTGATCGGACAGGCTTTTGGATGTTCTAAAGTCTTTTTTTTGACTGATGCCTAGACGCTTTAGGGCATGATGAATGCCTGTTTTACTACAGTTTAGACGACGTGCTCGCTCATACTGGTAATCGTCGGGATGTTCTTTGACATCATTAAGTAGCACATCATCTGGTATTTTATAGGGTTTGGTTTGCCTGGTTGTTTTACTATGAACACGCCGCTTCCAGTTTTGTATGGTGGTTGGGCTCAGATTATAAAACTCAGCTGCCTCGGCAAAGGTCATACCCTCGTCTAAGCTTTTTAGTACTTGTTTGCGAAAATCTAGCGAGTAAGTCATGGTCTTTATAATAACAATTGAATTTGATAGTTAGTTTATAACACTTTTAGGTGGGATTGACTATAGTTATGCGCGCATAATAAATTTTATGATAAATTACCTTTTGCAGCTTCACTTATCAATTTATAAACATATTCATAAGTAGGTTTCGCATCTGTATCTATGTATTCTTTAATATACCTCGCAGTTTCAGCATATTTTTTAAAACCTTGCTCCTTCATTATTGCAAGATACTCTTTTTTCTTTTGTTGTCTATACTCAGACTGTGGAGCCCATCTAGCTTCAGATGCTATAGTGCCATTTAAGGAAGCCATTTTTTCGAAATAATCATTTCTATCGTAACCAATTTGCACAGCACTGCCAGCGAAAAGATACATTGCGAAGTCATGGTAATTTAAACACAATTCGTATGCAGTTGACTCATAAGCTATCAGAGCTATACTCTTAAAAATATATATTCTAAAAATCTCATCTAGCATAATCCTAATTCTTTTAATCTCTTCAATGGGATGAGGATCTAATATTTTATAAAAAATTTCACGTTTATTCTCAATATCATCTAAAGATTCATCAATTTTAATGAAGTTGCTTTCTATATATCGGTTCAAAGCATACTGATCTATATCAACATTATGTATCTCAAGGTCATAACCTTCTGAGTATTTTTTTATATTTTTAAAAAAATACTTATCATCAAATTCAAATTTCGTATCTACATAGTTTTTAGCAAACACTTCTACGCTATCTAAAAAGAAAATGTTATTTCTTTGCTTATGGATATGACATGTTTCATGCTCTAGAATTCGTCTAGCTATATCTATAGTTCTTGGCTTAGATATAGTCTGTTCTATAGCAGTATTTACGTTTTTAAAATTCTGCTTTGTTAAGAAGTTTTCAAAAGACTTTTTGTTTGAAGAGATGGTGGTTGATTGATTACTGGATTTCATCGATTATGCCTATATAATAGTTAAGATTCATAAAAGATATTTATGAAATTTATATACTTTTTCTTACTAATTTTTTAATATAGTATAATCCAAATAAAACCGATACAATCCTATTAACAATTGCATTTAATGAAATAAACGATGACGTATTCAATAGACTATCGCAAACAGGTACTTTCTAGCATAGCTGATGGTATGACCATACGAGAAGCTGCGCTATTTTATGGACTTAGCACCAGCACCATTCATAGCTGGCAGCAGAACCTAGCTCCTAAAACAACCAGAAATAAAGCACCAACTAAAATACCTGATGACGCATTGATTGAAGACGTAAAAAGATACCCAGATGATTATAACTATGAAAGAGCTCGTCGCTTGAACTGTAGTAAAACGGGCATCTTCAATGCTTTAAAGCGTCTTGGTATCAGTCAAAAAAAAGACCTTAGAACACCCGAAAGCGTGTCCGATAAAAAGAGCGATATTCCAGAGTAAGCTTGATCGCTTTACTCAGCAAGGCTATCCCATTGTCTATATGGATGAAAGCGGCTTTGAGGCTGAAACCATTCGTTCTCATGGCTATGCACCGATAGGTAAACCCTGTATCGATAGCTACAACTGGCAAGCAAAGAAGCGTACGAATGTCATCGGAGCTCTCTATGAGAAAATGCTGTTTGCGCTTGAGTACGTTGAGACAAATATCAATAGCAATATATTTTATGACTGGTGTAAGTTCACACTTATTCCAAGTCTTAAAACCAAGAGCGTGATTGTCATGGATAACGCTCGGTTTCATAAAAACAGACGTATTCAAAAACTACTCAACAGACATGGCCACCGTATTCTTTGGCTGCCGCCGTACAGCCCCGATCTGAACCCTATCGAGAAAAAATGGGCACAGGCTAAGTTTCTACGCCAAGGGTGGATGGAGAATAATCTACCTAAACTGTTTCATGATATGGGCTGTATCGATTTTATAAAGACTTAACTATACTTTAAAAGTAAATTCGTTCTGTCTTAAATAAAATTTCTATATGTGACTGCGTGAGAAAGCATGTAGAATTCTAGTAGCTGGTAAATTTATCAGGGACGTATAACTTTAATTTAATATTATTTTGACATGTAGGAAAGCTGTAATTAGTTTGATTTAATTTGTTTAACGATCTGTATTAATAGATTAGGCGACACACCTTGTGCTTGTAAGCTTTTTATTAAAATATCTTTATCATGCAAAGCTATATCGACCGCTTGCTCATCACGACTACGCATTTTTTTAGTAATTTCATCTGGCGTCATTAAGTCAAAATTAACAGCCTTACCAGCTCGAAGGTCATCTAAATGATTTGCCCAACGGTTCATCATAATTTGACGTTCTGCTAAGTGGGCTGAGAGATCGTATCGTTTTTTAACACTGGATTGTTCAAGGTGGGCTAACTGGACTTCAATAATGTTTTCTGGAAACTGTAGCTCATACAGTCCTGTGCTAGCAAGTTGCCTAAATCCGTGTCCCGTCATTTTAGGGTAGGGGTCGCCTGTGTAGCCCATGCGCTTCAATGCTTGATTAAACCATACTTCGCTATATGGATTACTGCGCTCAAAGTTGTAGAAAACATAACCTGTCCGCTCAGTTAAGGAGCGCATACGCTCGATAATAGCCATAGCTTGTGGTGATAGGGGGATAATGTGATCCTGACGCATCTTCATCTTGTGCGCTGGCACTCGCCAAACGCTTTTATGATAATCAATCTCTGACCATTCAAAAAACCTCAACTCTTTTGTTCTAACAAAACACAGCGTCATTAATTGCATGCCCGCGACGGTCTGTTCATGAGCATTTGGATTATCTGCACTGTATTGATCAATATTACGTAGTAGCTCAGGGAATTGGTGTTGCTCAACTGCTTTCATGCGCTCAGCCTTATGAGGTCTTAGCGCTCTACTGCGTCCATGAGCAATATTAATAAGATCATAACCTAGTGTGTTGATAGCATACTCAAAAACCGAACTGATAAACGCCACGCACTTGTGTGTTGTGTCAGTCGTCCACTTACCTTGCTTTTCAAAATACGTTTGAATCGCTAATCCAGTTTTAATAACATCCTGAGCAGTAATAGCATTTATAGGATAGTCACCTATATGTTGTGAGACATGCTTGTCTAAATAGGTATGCAGCTTTTGAATATTCTTGGGCGTGGTCTCTGACTTTTCATTGATATAACTGTTAGCAATAATCTTAAATAAATCTTTCTGCTCAAAGTTGTTTTTATGATGGTTTTTTTGGTCGGTAGGATCAATACCGTCGTCAAGTGATGATTTAGCTTTATCACGTGCTAATCGTGCTTGCTTTAACGATACTTCTGGTTTGAAGGAGGAGTCTATATCTAGCTTGGCTGGTTTGTAGATACCTATCTGATAGGTTTTTTGCTTAGGTTTGAGATCTTTATTAGATTGATAGCGATAAGCCATTTGCCAAAATAGGGAGCCATTTGGATGTTGTATTAGATATAGATTATTGCCATCGCCGTGGCGTGTAATCTTATTAGGTGGTGATTGTTTGGCAATAGATTTTACGGCAGCATCCGTCAACTGGTAGTCTTTTCTCTTTGTCATGACTTGGCCTTAAAGGCGTGGAGAGGTTTTAACAACAAAACCTAAGAGAATTTAACAACAAATAACGCTCTTGTTGAATATTTAACAACATATTTAACAACAGTGTAGTGGTGCTGCTAGGTAATGACAAGTGATGCAGGAAGACGTAATGTAAGTAAAATCGGGGGCTGTAGCGGATTGGGGTAATGCGAGGTTATGTCTAAATACAATAATTGGTGCGCCCACCAAGCCGCACACTGTAAACGCAAGTAATTGATATTATTAGGTTATATAATTTTACATATACTCAATACCGTGAGTAATACCGCATAAAAAAAGACGAAGCGCTAGGCTTCGTCTTTTTCGGTGGTCATATCCTCTATTAGCGCATCGATGTTAGCTTTAATCCACTTGTTTGGCCTGCCGCGTATGTCTGGCGATGGCAAAAAACCAGACTCTATGCGGCGTGCAATCGTATCATCCGAACTCCAGCCAAATAGTGTTTTAATGTCTGCTGTGGTGTAGTAAATACCTTTCATGTCATTCTCCATCAAGCCATATTAAAGTCAGTGGTTACTTCGGCTTCTACTTCAAACTTTGTACCGCAGTTTCGGCAAGTGGCAGTTTGAATATCGCCGTCATAAGGGTGGTTATCTTGTACTTCATAACCACCGCCACACTCAGGACAATTAGCATCACCCATATCAATCTCCTTTTATGGTTATCACGCGGTTTGATAAATCCACGTAACAGCCAGCTATTTTTAAATTTTTAAGGTAATCGGCGTTATCTCTGCCGTAAGCAACCAATACGCTTGGCGCACCAGCCGTACCGCCTTTTGCGCCATCTACTGAATGAAAGCTTAAACGCCCTTTAATGAAAAATATTGCTGTCGCTTGTTGCCAGATTGAATCAAAAAACATTCTTGTTTCGGTACGTGCAAAGACTAAAGCGATAGCATTATCATGAATAGCGCATTGATTAAGCCATTTTTGCGTCTCGCGTCCATAAGGAGGATTGCAAAACACACGCCCTTCCCATTCTTGATTTAACCCATCATCTGCGACTGTGTAATGCTTATTCGCTGTGTCCCAAGGTCTGCCAATAGGCGCGCATGGGTCTAAATCAAACTCACCTAATGCCGCTAAAATATGGGGGGGGTTAGCCATTCGTCTTTCTGTGCTTCACGCTCAAAACTTACGTCCATCTCTGTATTCCTTATACGTTAATATTAATATTGCCGGTTATGGCATCAAGACACGCCTTGACCAGATAAGCGTTATCATGATTTTTTATAATCCACTGTAAGTAACTGCGATCAGTGACCGCTATATCTTTGATGGTTTTACCCTGGTGCTTACCAAACGTAAAAGTAAGCGGAATCCGCGCTTCCTCGCTGGCAAGATATAGCTGTTCCATGCTTGTGATGCTACCAACCTTGCATAGATACTCAAGCAGCCAAAGCGTGAATGTCACGTCGTAACCAGCATCATGCGCGTTACGGCAATACTGCTTAGCGCGATCAGGATTAATGTAGTAGGTAAGTGCGCCTAGTGAGTAGCTATCAATACAGGGTATTAATTGACGTGCCAGCGCTTGAGTGCAAATCGCTTTGTACTGGCTAACATCGACACCAGCGTTGGCCGCGACTTGAATGTCGTAGTCTGCATTGTGGGCGATGATGTAGGCTTCACCTTTGGGTAAAACAAAGTTAGCTATCTCTTTGTGGCTTGGCTCATTTTCCACCATCTCAGGTGTGATGTGGCTAACAGCCATCGCGCCGTAGCTGATACGGCGGTCGGGCTTGCAGCTGACTGTGTGGCTAGGTACTCCTTCAGTGATATCGCTATACATAGGTTCTGCCCACAAGCACCCTTCGTCATCAAAGCTTACGCGACGATACCCAAGCTGCGTTGCTTCAGCTTCTTTGCTAACATCCGTTGCTTCAAAATCTATAATCATTGCTGGCGTGTTCATGCTTTTGCTTCCTTAACAAATTCATCCCATAGGTAGTCATAGTCAAATGGATTCGATAAGCCCATGACCGGCACTTTATTCTGTTGCTTCGCTTTAAGCGCTTCAACATCAATCTCTTTTGGAAACTTAGTCATATCTTTTTGAGCGCGAACGATAATATAAGACTCGCTCATATTCATTAGACCACTGCCGCCACGTGCCGCATCGACTGCCATATTCGCGGCATCCGGTATCGTTTCTCGACCGCCATAGCTTTGATACTCGATAGTCGCGCAATATCTTTTGCCGTCAGTCATAAAGACGTGAGCAGTGACTACGAACATGCGCGGCTCATTCATGATCGTTGCGCGTAGCTTTCGATTGATCCAATCACCTTCGTACTCAGTGTTGATTCTAATCTCGTCACCAGTGAATGAGTTATTGAGGGGCACACGCATGAAACCTTCGTACATTTCAGGCTTGCCAGCTTTAACCTGGTTCGCCTTTTTGACTGCCGCTTTCTTTCGGCTTGCGCGGTTCTTAACCTTTGCCATAATCATTATTCCGTAGTAGATAAAAATAGGGGTTTAGGCTGGCATGAACTACCAGCCTAAATAATTACTGATTAATACTTCTTGCCACCGTCTTTGATACGGTTTTCCATCTTGTGATCTGCTCGCTGAGCGTTGTAAGCCAATTTTTCAGCCACAGCACCGCCCAAGTCGTAACCTTTCCCGCCAGCCAAGTCGCAAATACGAATAATTGCATCCGCTAATTCAACTTCCATCATCTTACGATTAGGCAGATGGTCGTCCATCAGGTCTTTACGATCACCTTCCATTGCCTCGCTAAGCTCACTAACGCACAACATTAGCATCTGACCAGTATTGCGCTTCATGCCAGTGCCGTCGGTATCGCCTAGATACTCACCAGTATTAGGGCAAGTCCACCAGCCACCGTTAATACTGGCTGTGTGGCAAGCGTCTTGTAGGGAAGCGACGGCATCAGCAAGCGGCTGGCCTTTTAAAATTGGGGTTAATTCTTTTTGAGAAGTCATGGTTCTTGCCTTTAAATTAGAGTGGGGTTAAGCAACTTACGGCTGCCAGTTGTTATTCTGAAAAGTTAAAATTGACCATCAAAGTAGGGAGCGAATGGGATATCATCCTCGACTGGACCGCCACCATTCGGTGCCTGATTATTGGCTGATGCACCGTTCCCCTGTTGATTGTTATAGCCTTGCTGATTGCTCTTTTGAACTGGTGCACCACGCTGATAAGAAGTATTGTTATTTTGCTGACCGCCTTGTGGTGACTGGCTAGCACGCTGATTGTTATAGCCACCTTGATTACCACCCATCTGTGCATCAACTTCTTTTTCTGACTTTAGCGAGTAACCAATTAGACGCTCCATCTGCACCTCAATTTGATGTGGTGCCGACTGATCTTTTTGCTCTTGCAGTGTTTGGCGCTTTTGGTTGAAGGCAGCGAATAGCTGTGTCTTTTTTCGTTTCTCACCGTTGTAAATTTCAAATTCATCAATAAACAAGCCGGTGAAGTGTTTACCCATCAACTCATTAGCCACCGCCATCTGAGTGGGCACTACCTTGCCAGCGGCAGTATCATACTTGTCGATATTGGCTTGCGTTGGTGTCAGTGTCGTAACGCCAGTGACCGCCATAATGCTTTGCAGTTGGTTGTAAAAACCTTCGATATAACTGCCGTCTTGCTTCATAAACCAAAGAGTAAAGTAGCCTTTTTGACCGTCAGCATTAAATACATCAAAACCCATACCGGTTGTGCCAGTGTTGGCTGATACAACAAACTCAGCACGAGCAATCTTGACAAGTTGTTCGCTGTTGCCTTCAAAGAATTGACCGCCACCAGAACCCGCTTTTAATGCGGCTGTTTCATTTAGCTGTATAGTTGGAAAGTTCATAAGTAAATCCTTAAATTTAAATTAGGCAGTTTGCGCCTGTTGCGTTTGGTTTTTTTCTATACCGTAGAAGTCGCATATCGCGTCATCTACAGCGTTTAAGTCATTCGGTATCAACTCACTGTTAAACATTTCATGCGGTGTCTTAACCGTGGTTGTGCCGTCATTCTTAGTCATAAAGAAGTGCTCACCGTTTCGGATAGCAGTTTGCAGTACGATAGTGACCATGCCTTCTAGTACAATCTTTTCATCGAGCATCTTGCCCATCGTCTTAATCTTCGTCTTGCCTTCAATCTCTTCGATGTGCGATAAGATATAAATACGCTGATCGGGGCTGGTATTATTAATAGCAGTATTTAAGATATTCCAAGCGTTCTGACCAATTCGGTTAAAGCGCTGAAATACTGAATTGCCACCACCTTCGTCAGTCACACCGCGCATAAACTCATTAGCCATGACGTATTGAAAGTCATCAATAATCACAATGGGCGCTTTAAAGGTTGGCAAACGATCATTGATTTCATAAGCGTTATCAGTGTTCAGCTTACGAAATGCCTTGCCAGCGCGAAAGGGTAGCGGCTTACCCATGACGTTAATCACACCACAGAGATTCGGATCTAAGTTGTGCATACTGAACGACTTGCCTGAACCGCTATTACCTAACACTAAAGTCACGATAGCCATCAGATATTCTCCTCGCTTTGACCAAACACGCTATCAAACTGCGCTAGCATCTGGCCTATCATTTGTTTTTCAGCTTCATTGCTGGCTTGCTCGCTGATATTTTTAGCGAACCAGTGTTGCTCTTCCTGATCCATCCATTCAAAACCTGCTTGGGCTTGTTGATAGTCACTCATAGCCCCGCCTCGCTAGAGGTTAGCTCTAAGCCTGTGGACAGCGAGATAGGAACCGCGCCTTTGTGACCACTACCCCAAACATCGTAAAAATAACCACCGTTAAAATGAGATACTATGTTTATTGCTGGGTCAATTAAGTCTGCATTTTTAGCCTGCAACCTTGCGTCATCGTCACTTCGACCAGACCAAACAACTACCATTAAGTCACCCCTCGCCAACATCGCTCTGCACAAGTCACTACCTATCAGTTCTTTGCTCTCACGCTCGATTAGCGAGTTTTGCCAGTTTGAGGCGTCATACTCATTACCGACATAAACCTCAATCTCGTCCACGCCAGCAGCCCACTTGTGCAAATCAATAAACGGCTTTTTAGCAAAAAGATAAACACTCCCATCTTCTTCAATAGCTGCCCATGTTAAGTGCGGTGGCTCGTCATCGAAAATTGATTGGTCAAGATTTTTGAATTTATCGTAAAATCCTTTTTTCGCAAGCATTCCCACCAATCGGTCAATACGCGTCTCTTGACGGTCTATTTTTTGCTGCAACTGCTTCTTAGTTACCTTACTCATAACTTTCTCCCATACGCCTTAGCGATAACGTCATTCGCGTGCTTAGCATCCGCATAGTGTTTAGACGCTAAGTAACTGACATCATCATCCAAGTCGTCTTGATTAACGCTATCAGCAAGTAACGGCTGGCTAGTCGATGTCGCTATATCTTTATCGATCTGAGACAGTACATAGTTATTGCAACCAGTGAGTGATCCGACGACTGCTATCGTGAGCGCAACTGCTAGACCGCCCAATATATGAATAACGCATTCTCGCGTGTGCTGCATGAGCGTGACACGGTGTAAAAACTGGTCAGTCTCGTCACCATCTAGCAGTTTGGCTGGCGAGTAACCCATGTCACGCAGTCCTTGCCAGCCGATAGCGCGGATGTAGCTACCAGTGCTTGCATCAGTTAAATCTGCATACTGCTCGCTACAATGGATGTTTAAGTGCTCATTGGCACCAAATTGGTAAACCGTGGGCGCATATCTATCACCCTTCTTGACTAACTTTAATAATTGACTCATAATGTTTACTCCGTAGTAGGAATTACCCCAGTCAAGGCAAATTGACTGGGTTTTTTTATGCCTGAATTTTGGCAAGGGCAGCAATTAATGAATCAGCATGTTTCGCTGCTGACGCTGCTATCTCAACGCTGTTCACTTGCTTGCCAGCGTTCGCAATGATAAGACCTTGCATTGCTGATGCGGCTAACTGGTCGCGTCTACTTAACTGTTCTGTTTTGGTTCCCAAGATTGGCTCCTTGTTTGATTGGGTTAGTTGTTACGAGATAGACGACTGCGAGCAATCGGCTATGTTGTAATAACTGGGTTTAAAATTTTGGGTCAATCTCAAACGCTCGTAGCGCAACGTATAGACGCTTGGGTATGTTTGTTGTCTTCTGCTTGCCGTTTGACTCGGTGATGAACTGGTAATGGTCAGTACGCTTGGTTGAGCTATTTCCAGTCTCAAAATTCACCTTCTTTTGCACTGATTGGTAATGCTTAATTTTTACGATCATTCCATCGGACAGTTTGTTGATGATGGTTTCTTGGCTCATACATCCTCCTTATACTTCACACCGCAAAAAGGGCAGTAGGTATAAGTCAGGGTCGTTATTTTTGGCGACTTACGGCCTTCAACTGTCAACTTAACGTCTGACTTCAATACCATGCTCATTTCACCTTGATAGCTAATCGGGAACACGATATCTTTAAACGAGGCTGCCAAAACTGGTTTGGTTTGATACGCCTTTTGCTCATTACAGTGAGCCATAATCTTTTTCGGTAATTCATTAATACATTCGCACGCCATGCCTTTATCTCCGTAGTAGTGGTCATAGACCGTTAGTTATTTAGATAGGTGCTCTGGAAATTCTTCGTAAAAGGCTTCTTTGGCGCTTTTACCTTCAAGCAAGAACGGTTCGCACCAAGCTTCTTTATCTTGAATGTTTTCACCATGTGCTGTACCGAGGCGTTTTAGTTCATGCCAGTACATATCAAGGTCTGCCTCATCGTGATCCATATATTCATCCTCATTATTGGTCATAGACCGTTATTAAATGGCTATGGTAAGCAATGCACTTTGCATCACTTACGATAGCCATCCATTCACGCGCCCAACCTGGTCAAACGCGCTTCAAGATGGTTCTATGTATTCAGGTGTTTTTAAATAGTTTTAGCGATTGCTCGCAGGGCGTTTGCCGTTTCGATGTAGTTAATTATAGGTATACCGATATTACAAGTCAAGTTTAATATTGGTAAATAAAGGTAAATTAATAAAAAGATATTTACATACCTTTATTTAGGCACAAAAAAACCGCCAATCAAGGCGGTTAGTTGTTAGAATGATTTGAAATTAATTGTTAAAGGTAAGTGTTATGAGTCAAATTCGTAGTTTTTTAATAGATAGCCTGGCTTACGTCTTGGCCAATCGCAAGCTAGGTCACAGGATCACACACCTCAGTGATGAAATGGTACGCCTAAGAGATACCGAGTTTTCAATAAGTACGATGGTGCTGCCCGGCCCGTGGGATGAAAATGGACCTATGCGCGGTGGTCGCAATATTGAGCTGGCAAGAAAAGCCCTAAAGAAATCAAAAGACCCTAGATACATTAGTAACCCACTATACAGCCCCATGAAGCACGAAAGACCAAATGGGCATTATTTGTTTGATGAGTTAAGAAAATCTGAGCCTGAACAAAGCGGATGGCGATTCCTAAACACAAAAACAATAGTTAGTGTGGATGGGCAGGAGTTTGAGTTACTAGAGTCCGTCCAAGCAATGCCTAATACTGTAGCCAAGGTCAAGGAAGGTAGCAGTGTTGGCTGACTACTTGAGGATATGAACGTCATACAGATTTTCGCAAATAGGTTTAATTAATTTCTTGATATCCTCATCATCCATTATTGTCATAACAGAGTAGGCCAGCATCTCAATATGCTGGCCGCCCTTATCAAAGGATGTGGTAAACCCAGAACACCCTTTTTCTTCGATAGAGGTTATAACAGCCGACAATTTAGTCTTAATTTCTGTTAACTTAATAAAATCAATATCATTTTGATTTTCGTTCATCATACACACAATAAGTCTTTTACTCATTTCAATGTCATTCCTTTTTTTGATTTAATCCCAGTCGGACGCCTCACAATAGACACACCAGCCAGCAGGTAGCGTCTCAACTAGGCTGGCATGTCTGATTAAGTGGCATACCCAAATATAAGCCCAATCATTAGTATTCGACATATTTCCCTATTACCTTGCCAACTAAGTTACATTCGCCCATTGGTAGCATTTTTTGTTCATGCCAGTTCGGGTTGAGAGGGCGCAAGTACATATCTTCCGATGTCTCGCCAAGCACCAGCTGCTTAAAAGTCGCTTCTGTATCATTGTTACACTGAACTATCACAAGATCATTGTTTTTTAGCGCAAACAATCCAGTTTGCGGCTCAACGTAAATAATATCGTCAGGATCAAACTTGGGTAGCATACTCTCACCGCGCACAATCAATGCAAAACCGTTCTTTGATAGGTTTTTCGGTCTTGACACTTTGCCTATAGCGTCGTCAAAAGTAACCGCCTCTACGTTAGACCAGCTGCCAGCCGCTACCCAGCTCAAGATAGGTACTTCATCTGATGTATCTGCCATAGGTGCGTTTACCGTGCCTTTCGGTGCAATACCGCTATCTCTAGTACCGCCACTCTCAATATCTTTTATTTTCTGCATCAACTCGGACGGGCTTGGCTTGGTTAGCATTTCACCATCACCGGTAGCCAACCACACCGGGTCAACCTGGAACAATGTTGCCAGCTCTATTAACTTGGTGGAGCTTTTACTTTCACCTCTTTCTAATTCACTGTAACTAGATTGCTTAAGGCCTTTGATGCGGCTTTCAATTTCTTTTTGAGTGAGGCCGGCGTACTTACGAGCCTTCTTAAGCCTGTCTTTTAGTTCCATAAAACTCTCCAGTTTAAACCTATCCTATTTTATAGGCGTTCCTATACTTGAGCAAACAGGTTTACCGTTATTAATGATTGACTAAATAAAGGTAAGCCTTTATTATTGAGTTAAATAATAAAGGTAGTCAACTATGAACCCACAACCTAAGAAAAAATTTGAGCCAGCAGCTCGGCTAATCAAACACTTTGGCGGGCAAGTTGCTACCGCTAAAGCTTTAAGTGTTGAGCAAGGAACCGTAAGCGGCTGGCTAAATTGCGTTCACGGTGTTAGCGGCTTAAACGCCATGCGAGCAGAAATACTTACTAATGGCGCGATTAAGGCGGATGAATTGTGTCCGGAGCTAGCGCAAATCAACAAACAACCAGAGGAGGTGTAACCCATGTCTAACCATCACCAAGACCGAAAGCTGGTCAAAGAACCTAAGTCAATACGATTCGATTCTTATCAAGAGCAATTCATCGCAGCAGCCGCCAACTGGCAGGGTTCAAGATTTAGCGAGATGGTTCGAGAGCTTTGCGAAGAGGCTATCGACGCTCGCCTAAATGCAATGCGTAGCTCAAAACAATCGCGTCATGAGTCTCATGATATCGATACGGACGTCATCTAAACAGATTACGTTTTAATTTTTTAAACGTAACAAAGGTAGTGCGTATGTCTAATGATTTTAAAGAAGATGATCTTGGCGAAGAAAACCTGAAAAATCTTGATTTGATTGCTGACTTTTATGGCTATAGCAGTCGAGAAGAAGCGATAAAACATTTAATTAATGAGCAGGTTAACAAGGGAATGGGGGTCATGACGGGCGGCGCAAAACTACGCCAAAGTCTTGGCCTTCAAAACGTAGTACGAAAAGATGATAAGTGAGAATGTTGTGAAATCAACCGATAAAAAGCTATTCCCCTGCGAGCAGTTCAGCGCAAAACTTGCCAGCGAGCACTTAGAGCGCGAACAGAAGCATGAGCGCAAAGCAAGGCTGGCACGTCAGACCATTGATGAATGCGAGCAGGAAAAGAGAGACAAGGAAGCTGACCAAGCGGCATTTTGGAAAGTTGCTTATGTCTTATTCCACGTCGCATTGATTGCGCTTGTCATTTACACGTTAATAAATTTTTGGGGAAAGTGATGTTAAGAGAGCAAGTTTTTAGCGATATGAGTAACTATCCGAAAGTGAGCGAGACATCAACACCGATTGACAATGTTCAGTGGTTCGCAGAAAAAATCGGTATCACAAACTTAGATGATCTAGGCGCGAAAGTTCGCACGATTATCAATGATGTGAACGAGTCTGAGCTGGCAAGACAAAAGGCGAAGAAGGTGCGAGAAGCAGCGGCTCAAGATGCGTTCCTTGATGCCATGTTTAATCTCGATAGCGGCACAGCAGTGTTACGCCAAAAGAAAGACCGCACCGCAACAGCTCAAAAGGTAGCTAAGACAGCTAAAAAATTAGCTAAACCAGCTAAGAAAATAGCCAGAGTCATTACGGTTAAGCAAGAGCCAACATTACAACAGATGGCTAAGGTAAGACGTGATGCGGTCATCGCTGATTTGAACGCTGGCAAGATGATAAAGGTGTTGCCCAGGTCTAAAAAAGCCAGTGGGCAAAAAGAGTATCAGAAACAGCGCGCTGATTTAATTTACATCAAAAGAAATACAAACATGACGTTGATTCGCCTGAGTCGTGTTGGTACCAAAGATTCATTTTTTATGATCGATAACTTTGAGCGTCACGAGGCAGTCAAGCTAACAGGTAATTTGGTTGGGCCAGACCGTGAGCCGCTTATCAAGGCACTACGCAGTGGCAAGGTTTTTGAGGTATCAAACGTCACTAAAGGTAAAAAAGCTGTGGCAGCAAGCGTGACTCAGTTGGCCAGTCGTCACGGTATGGATATCTTTGCAGTCATTAGCAGTGGTCGTGACTTGATTGGTTGGATTATGCCAAACGATGCAACCAAAGACACGGCACCAGTCAAAAGCAATCAAGAGTCAGACATTGACGACTTGGGCGATATGTTAGATGCGATGGATTACCTCAGAGTCGAAAAAGAAGTGGCGGCTCGCATGCCAACTTCTACGCCTGACGAAATATTGGAAGCTGCTTATCGTGAGTTCAAACGTGTGGCCAAAGATGCTGGTTCGACTGTCAGTGAAGTGTTGGCAGTAAAAGACGGGCAATAAAAAACGCTCATCAATGGGAGTTGATGAGCGCCTCTCAATATCTAAACAAATTCTAACCTAGAAACTGGAGTATATCACATGAGTATTTTAACTGGCAACAACAAGCAAGTTGACGACATAAAAGACCACGAAGATATGGTGTTTCCCGATATGTCTGTTGCAGTCATTTTTATGATGCATAAATACTTAACTGTATTTAATTACACAATAGACTTACCCACCAAAAGTGATGCTGTCTTTAGCTTAGCTGACCCTGATGGAGACTTCAAAGCAGAGTTACTTGCCAACGGCAAGGTAATAGAGTTTGGTCTTGAATTGGAACTTGGCGTCATGTACGAGAAGCACCTAACTAAGAAGAAAGTAATAGATTTTTACGCTCAATCCGCCGCAATGGTAGCAAGAGATCAAGAAGGTAAAACCCTAGATCGGTCGGTTGACATGTTCGAGCCAAAGACGTTCGAATCATACGATGATGCTTACTTTATCCTGAAGTGTTATTACCATGATTTGTCAGGCTTTCAAGTAGTCATCCCCGATTGTATCAAAGACGGTGTGCTTATAACGCTAAGTAAGGACGACTTAGTGGTAGAGCTGATAGATGGTTGGCAGATTGTAGAGAATGGTGAGGTTTTAACTAATAAGTGTTTTATTGAGATTATTGAGCTAGAGGAAATAATAAAGGCAAAAAGCCCAAAAAGACTAGGTGTATCAATGGGGTTTTTTGAAACGATGATGTATTGGGACTTAAGGCATCAAACTGAAATCACTATCTCCAAGCGTAAAAAAGCTCAGATGATTAAAACCTACCTAGTGCACAACCCAAATAGCAACCTATACAAGATAGGCAAGTCTATAAACCCTGAAAAGAGAGTTGTCGATATACAGGGTATGGCAGGAAATCCATTAAAGCTCTTGTATGTCATACACAGTGATGTAGAGCGCGAACTACATACGAAGTTTGCTACGCAATGTCATTACAGCGAGTGGTTCACCGATGAAGGCGGCTCTATACAGGCGTACTTTAGGCTAAATGGGGTGGCGCAATGAACACAAATAAGAGATACGCAATGAATGAAACAGGCTTTACGCAGGTAGATAACAAGATATTTGACGCACAGTCGTTTATAACTCCTATTGCTTTTGGTGTGCTTATGCGGATGGTCAGAATGATCGTAGGTTATGGGAATGATGATACAGCCTTGTCCAATACCTTTTTGCAAAAAATGTGCAACATGAGCAAAAACACAGTGTCAAAAGCGGTAGGTGAATTGGTTGAATTTGGTTTTTTAAACCAAGATGCCCAGCAAAGAAAGACTGCTATTTACACTTTAAATTATGAAAATATTGCTGCTTTTGATGCCAAAAAACATGGTCAGAATTTAGCATCCCAAAATCTAGCATCCCAAAATATGACCATTAGATTCCCAAAATATGACCCAGTTGTGTCCCAAAATATGGGAAGTATTAAAGAAAACATAAATAAAACTTCTTTAAATAAAACTATAGAGACTGGTGAAGTTAAAAAAACCGACGTTAAAAAACTATCACCAGCAAAACAAGAACGCGAACTATTGGTCAATTCTCTTTTTGATAAATGGATCGAATTGTCTGGTCAAAAAATCAAACCATCCAAAAAACGCCTTAGCCACATCAATGCACGATTGGATGATGACTTCACAGAACAACAAATCATAGATGCCATGACTTACGTTGCTACTGACATCTGGCATGTTGCCAATGGCCAAAACCTAATTGAGATTGCTATTCGGTCAACCGAGCAGCTAGAAAAGAAATTAATTAAGGTGGCATCGCAGCAAACTCAGTCACCAGCCAGCAGAACACGCAGCACGCCAGATCCTCTTGCAGTCAACGCAAAGTATGACGTACCTACCGAAATGACCGACGAAGAGAAGCGTGCATGGTTCGCAGGCGGCACAGACAGCACTATGCCAAGCGATACCACTTCAGACAACGATAACAGCCACTACTACGGGTAAATCATCATGAATACAGCATACGAAAACGCCTCACTCAGAAATCCTAAGCCTGAATTGCTTGATCCTACGCATACGGCAGGTCGCAATAACGCGCTAGATAACATCATGAGCCGCATGCCATCGTTCAACACCGTGTCAGTGACAACAGATTGCCCTATGCATGGCAAGCAGCGCTGGCAAGTCACAGAAGCGGTTGCCAAAACTGGTAACGTGCAGTGCCAAAAGTGCCAGTGGGAGCGTGACGCGCAGCAAGCCAAGCTTGAAGAGCTAAAAGGCGGCATGCTTGCCAGCCTAGACATACCAAGCGAGCACATTAACGCTGATTTTAGCCAGTGGTCAGTTGGCGGTGACGACGAGACACGCGCACGAGTCGCTAAGATCATCAATTTTGCTAAGCATTATGCAGCGAACTACAGCAAAGGCCACGCCAATATCTTGCTAACAGGCAATACAGGCACAGGTAAAACGAAGCTGGCGTGTTTACTTGCAAATGAGATTGTACGTCAGCGCTACTACGCACAGATGACCGTTTCATTTAAGCGTTCAGGTCAGATTCAGCAAGAGATAAAAGCCACTTGGGATAAGACTAGCCGTGACAGCGCAGCGACTTACATTGAGCGTCTGAGTCGTTCTACCGCTTTGATAATTGATGAAGTAGGCGAGGGTGATACGTCAGCGGTCGATAAGTGGGCTGATAAAGACCGTGAGCAGCTGTCTGCAATCATCGATAGACGTTATCAGCTACGCCTGCCAACGATTATCACCACTAACATGACCGCAAACGAGTTTTACGACCACATGGGCGATAGAGCATCGGACCGCCTGAAGCAGAACATTGTGCAAATTCCTTGTGTGTGGCCAAGCTATCGAATATTGACTGGTCGAGTGGTGACGCTATGAAAATCACAATAGGCAGTCTATGGATCAACGCTGGTACAGCTACGATCAGTACAACGGATGTTGCGAGGGTTATATCAGCCCGGAAGTGCTGGCAGGTTATACGGAATTAGAGGGTGAGGCGGCATGAAAGCAATAATACTAAATGATGCTGAAAAAGTAGGAGTCATCACCGGCAGAGTAACTCAAGCCAGGATGCCGATACCGCCTGATAACTACCCTAGAAGTGGATTGTGGCATCCATCACTGAAGATTGATAGCAGGGTAGGCATTGGTACTGGTTTAAATGTAAAAGTAACTGGCATTAGGATTGAGCGCATACAGGATGTAAACGAGCAGGACGCTAGGGCTTGCGGATACCCTAAGCGTAAGGGCAGCAAAAGCGACCAGTCTCAGTTAAGCCTTGTCGAGGATGTTTGTTATTTTGATGATATGTGGGACGAAAAGTACGGCCTAGGTGCGTATAAAAATAATGATTGGGTTTGGGTTATTGATTTTAAGAAGTGGGGTTAGGGTATGAGCAAACTAGACCGCTACTTTATCGCCTTCGTTCGCATTGACATGCCGTGGTGCAGTAGCTCTAAAGCGTGGGAGCCGGTATCTAACGAGATCGTCTTATTCGAGCAGCCCGACATGCCAGCCTATGACGATATTGTCAGCGCAGTCAAGCTGGCGTGTCCACTAGCAGTAGGCGTCGTGCTTAATAATTTGCATGAGCTCAGCCATACGGATTTTTTAAGTTTTATAAACGGTAGTAAAGATTGGGAGGTTGGGGTGTGAGAACAGACAGTTGGTTTTGGCTTAGCATAATTCTAGTTCTAGGGGTTCTTGCTATAGCGATAGGGTTCGGCATAGGCAAGCAATCGGTAGCGAATGAGTGCAAGCACTTCGGCATGTTTTATAGCAGCCCATCAAGTACGACTTACTCATGCCAGCGAGTAGGCGCGGATGATGTGGTGGTTACGGACTTTAGGGAGAAGGGCAAGTGATTATCATTGAGACAACAAAAGCTATTTTACCGAGAGTCAAACGATTTAAAAGCCAGAGCGTGACAGGTGGCGCTAATAACTACCTTTGCTTTGCCATGTTTGGTGTGCAGCTAACGGTAGTGCGTGATGCCAAGGCATTCCGTGATGCGGTGCGACGTTATGCACAAGATGATTGGTCAGAGCACAAGCAGGTACGTATAGAGAAAAAGAAAGCGCGTAGCAAGGCAAGAGCGCAAGAACGAGGATGGGTCGCTGAGGACTTGGAGGGATTGCAAAAACTCTACGAAGAAGAACGAGCCGCAAGATTTGCAGCTGACTACCGAGCAAGCGAGTATTGCAAGACTGTTGAGGCGATGAAAATAACGCTTAGAGAGTTACAAAAGTGAAAAAAGACCCAGCCGACTACACCAAAGGCGAGACCGAGTACGCAGCACGTAAGCAAGCGGTCAAGGATGGCAAACCGAACGCTTACACGTACTTCAAGAACATAGCGGTGACGCTGGCAGGTGATTTAGTGATCGGCTTATCGTTTAGTAATGACTATCAGCGTTACTCATGTAGCGCTATCGAGATTGACGGAGTTCGGTTTAATGATCCTTGTCGGTGGTCGAAAGACGGTAAAGCGCTAGACGACGATTTAAGTGACTTGAATGTTAGTTCGGTACATACGTCAGTCAGGACGATATAAACAGCTAGGAGGGTGTGAAATTGGCACGTAAAACAGCGATTAGATGGTCGAACATCACTGAAGGCAAAGCAGGTCAGGCAAACGCTGCAAAAATAGCGAGATTGTGGCCCACAAAAGGCGCTAAAAAATCTAAGCATAATAATATTCCAGTCGTTATCGACGGCATAAGATTTGATAGCACGGGTGAAGGGGATCGCTACTGTCACTTAAAGCGATTTGAGAGGCAGGGACGGATTAGAGACATACGTTTGCAAGTACCGTTTGAGCTGACACCAACCATGCGCGATGAGGCTGGCAAGATCACTCATAACGCCATGAATTATATCGCTGACTTTGTGTACTTCAACATTGAAAAGGATTGCGAGGTGGTAGAGGATTTTAAGGGCAGGCGCACTAGAACTTATATCGATAAATCAAAACAAATGGCCCACAAGTACGGAATTATCATTTACGAAACGACGGTTAAAAATAATAAGGAATTTGTTTTATGAGTGACGAACTAAAAGCGTTAATCGAAGCTGCTAGATCGGTTAGGCGCTCTCTTTACGAGCACAAAGAGAGTGAGGATTGCGGCGAGATTTATTATGCCGATGCGATGAGTGGTTCTATTGAGGGTTTGGTAAGTGCATTGAATAACTACCAAATCACCAAAGCGTGTAGCGAGGTAAGCGAGTGAGCGATATCAAGTGCTGTGAATCATGTGGCAAGGAGTTAACTAAAAATCAGTTGGATGAAAATTATCTACTTAATCTTCCAATGCTATTTTGCCCTAGATGCTATCAGGCAAAAGATTTAATACTCAATGATCCTAAAAATAATAACGGTTAGGAAATAAAAAACACCCATGTTGGACGCATGAGTGTTTTGGATATTACATAAGTGTTTGATCTGAGCAACGATAACGAGTTGATTATATCTGCATTGCATAGCGGCTGCAATGTTCATTATCTCAGGGATGCACTATGGCTAAGCGACTAGGATTTACCAAGCGCGATTTAAAAAGTATCAATGTAACTATCGGTCTAAACTTGGCGGCGGCAAGGCGTAACGCTGGCATGAGTCAAACGGAAGTTATGCAAGCGGTATGGGGTGTGTCGAACAATCGCAATCGCATCAGCGAGATTGAGAACGGCAAGCATAATCTATCGTTCGCTGATCTTCTTATCTTTCAAGATTTATACGGGCAATCGCTTGATTATATTTGCGGCCTATCGTGTGAGCCTGAAATGGATATGCTGGCAGGTACGGTCAATCATGTGGTTAATCAATCGCAAGCGCTCGTTCAGATGCTAACGACTGAGCTTGCCAGCGTCATGGTTACTCATGTCAAATCTATCTGTAAAAACGATCATGAAGCATTACTTGCCAGCGCAAAACGACTTTGCCAGACTGCTAAGACTGATAGCGCTAATACGGTAGTAGGTAGCCCTACTTATCAGGCGATAGGCGATGTTATGCAGGTTATTAGAGATATCGAGGTTAAGCAGGCAAGACAGGTACAAGCCGTTGATATGCAGATGGCACAGATAGCAGAGCGCGTCGATAAAGAGGATCGACATAGGTTGCTTGCGGATCGTGATAAGCATTACCAGTACAGCATACCGCTAGCCAAGCCCAAGACCTTGAACGACGATGTTTTTGTTGCCAGCCCTGACGACGTGTTCGTGGGGGTGACTTGTGGCTAGTCAACCATCGGATGACGTATGGGATGCTATAAAGCTTCTTTGGGAAAACACGCCTGAGATCACTTACGATGAAATACGAGATTATTTAACGCCGACTTACGGCGATGAGGTGCCTAAGTCTAACGGCTCTATGAGTAAGCGAAAATCCAAAGAGAAATGGGTTAAAAGAAATCCGCTTAAATTGCCAAAAAAAGAGGAAATAAAGGGAAATAAGCAGGCAAAAAGCAAGGGAAATTCGCCCAAAAAGGGAAATCCACCTAGCAAGGAAATCACCAACATTTCTCGTAAAACAAATAAAGCACAAAAACGGGAAATATCACCCGCTCAGGAAATGTTAAATGGGAAATTAGAGGAAATAACCGACAATGTGGTCATGAGCGCAAAAGAGCGCGCCACTATCATCGTAAAACACCGAAAAAGATGGAGAACACAAGGCGATATTCAGGATAATTTAACCTCGCTTGCGCTAAGCTTGCTTGATGACTTGGAAGATATAGATGCTGATCCTGAAACCATCCAGAAAAAAATAGCCGTGATAAACATCTTAGCTAATACGCTGGATGTATCGACAAGATCCGCTAAGATAATCTCCGAGGTTGAATTACCCCTATGCGGTATCACCCCAGAGGACTTTAGCCAGTCCGATCAAGAACGTCGCTTAGGAGCGCTTGAGGCATTGGGCGATATTAACGCGGAAGAGGAAGCGGCGCGGACAAGATTGAAAGCTGAGCTTGATGATAGGCTTGAATGGATTAAAGAGACAGCCAACAGCGGCGACTTTGGGCGAACGCCTGAGCCTGATAATGATGATGTCGAAGATATTGATTATACGGCGGTCGATGACTAAGGAACACTAAGGCAGCCAAATGCTGGCAGGTGGCATAATTGAGGGACTTAATATACACACAAGGCGCTTAATTATGACTACCCTAAATTACGACGCTAACGGCTTTATCGTTGGCATAAACCGCATGAAGGACGGTATCGATAACGTCCATGATGATACGCAAGAAATTATCCAGATACTCAAAAGCCAAAATCAAATTGGCAATACTCGAATGCGTGAGCTTACCCGTGCTGTCAAGTCTGCAAACTACCGTAGCGAATCACAAGCCAGCGCAAGTACAAGCCGCGTTCGCTCAAACTCGCTGGATAGACGCCCTCGCATATCCTCATCAGCCAGTACCGATAGATCAACCAGCCAGCCTATTAATCGACCAACGGTTAGCCGCGATAGCGTAGGGGCGGCTGATCGTGGCAGTAACTCATCTGATCGCAGTACAAGATCAAGTGATAGCTCGTCTGGCAATAATCGCCGTGAGCGTGATGCTAATGGGCGTTTTATATCCGATGGCAGTAACAGCAAAAGAGGCTTTGGCTTGCCTAGTGGCGGTATGGGCGGCTTTGGTAGTGACGTTAGCGGCATGGACCCCGTGCTTGATAGCTTAAAAGAAGCTAAAGAGCTACTATCTCCTATTGGACGCGCTGGTAAGCTGGCAGGTCGTGCCACTAAGTTTAGCTGGTCAAAGTTTAAGTCAATGAAACGACGTGAGCCGCTATCTAATGATGAGACACGACACAATCGTGAGAATGAAAAGCTACTCGATAAAATTTGGAAGGCCATTAGAAAGCAAGGCGGGCGAGGCGGTAACCTAGGCAGAGGCTTGCTTGGTGGTGCAGCAGCAGCAGGTGGCCTACTAACCAAGGTGTTAAAAAAAGCAGCCAAGCCATTAGCTCTTTTGATCGGTGCAGGCTCACTTGCGATGGACTGGGATAACCTCGATCATAAGGGCAAGTCCGAGGGCATAGGCGGCTTAGCGGGCGGCGGTGCTGGTATGTTGGCTGGTGCCAGCGCTGGTGCAGCTATCGGTTCTGTAGTACCCGTTATCGGTACGGCTATCGGTGGCTTAATCGGTGGGGGTATTGGTTATTGGATTGGTAGTGAGGGTGGGGAGGCGCTAGGCGCAGCGGCATCCCCTTATATTGAGGATTGGACGAACTCTATTACTGCTTATAACTTGCCTAAGAAAATGAGTGATAAGTGGAATGATGGTATTAAGCCTTTCTTTAGTCGTATGGATGAGATGGCTGGCAAGATGAGCGCATGGATTGATAGCAAGACGAGGGGTGCTGTTAATGCGGCTAATGGTTTTGCAGATGACGTGGTTGATTTTGTGACTGGTGGCGTGGACGGTATTACGTCAGGCAATGCAGGCGCTAACGGTGCTCAACCAGCAAACTTAAGTGAGAAACAGAACAAAAACCAAATGATGGTTTATAAGGCGTTTAGAAATGCAGGGATGTCAGATGCTCAATCAAGAGCTATGACAGCCGAGATAGGGCGTGAGAATGGATATCAAGATAAGTATTTGTTTGGCAATCATATTGACCCCGCTAATGGCAAACGAAATGTAGGCATGATGTCTTGGCAGAAAGATAGGGGTGAAAATGTTTATAACCGACTAAAAGATAAAGGCCATATTGTAAATGGCAAAATGCAAAAGACTCAGGAGAATTTAGATGAGCAAGCAAGATACGCTGTCTATGAAATGAACAAGCCTCAGTACAAGCGAACAAAGCGTGAATTTCTAGATAATCCTAATGTTTCTTATCAAAAAGCATCAGAAGTTCTAGCTAAAGATTTCATAAAATGGCGCTCTACTGATCCTAAGTACGCAAAACACCATATTTACAGAGATCAGTACAAGGCATCAATAGATAAGAAACTTAAGCCGCTAGAAGACACTACGGTTATTGACGAGGCTAAAGCAAAGGTAGCTAAAACTGCAACCTCAATTAAAGAGGCGGCGGCAAAAAAACAACCTGCCAGCAAAGAAGTTAAAGGATCGGTAGCTGATAAGGCCAAGAATAACAGTAGTGCGCTTGGGGTGAATATTGGCGGTATGGCTCCCGAAAAAGCAAACATTGTTAGCAGCAGCTTTAGCGAAAACAAACCCATGATTTTCAGCTCAAGCACATCAACCCGCAAGGATTTTAGCTACAAGCCTGCCAACTTGCCAGCCACACCCGTGCTAAAAATACCCGCCATGCCTAAGATTAAAGAGCGACTGGACAGCGGCGGTAGCAATAAACCTATCATGCTGCAATCAAGCAATGATACAATTAATCAAAATTTGTCAGATAGAGGGTTAGCACATGCGGTTACAGGCGGCTTTGGTCAAGATCGGTATTGGGGTTAGTTTGTCATTAAGCTTGCTCACGCCAGCGCTGGCAAGTGGCGATGAAAATTGTACGCAGCTTATGTACGATCATGGACTGGCTACGTCAGCGCAGTTATATTGTGGATATGAGTATTATAATGAAGAGATAATTGCTAGCGGTGCAAGATGTATGGCATTGGCGGATCAGTATGGACAAGGAAAGCCAAAACAACTCAAAGACGCATTGAAAGAAGGCTTGGCTGACTTTCAAATGGAGTATGAGGTAGCCAGTAACAAAGCAGGTATTTGTAGCGAATTTGCAGATCAATTCTCTATGTTTGTAAAACCTTAATCAATGCGCTTATGGTTTGTTTTTTCAACTGAAACTTTGTTTATAATTAAAAATCAAAGGTAGATTAATGACAAATTCTTCAGATATGCCACCCTTTGGTGGCATACTTAACGCAGGTATTCAGGCAATTAAGCAGTTATGCAATCGAACCAATGGTATTACATCCAAAGCATTTGAAAAAAAAGTGGCAGAAATTGCAGGTCTTACAGACGAGCATCTAACAATGCCTTTTGTAAATCCTGAATACCCTATGTATGCGGATGATGAAGATGAAGGTATGCTTGACCTATGCTATGAATCTCTGAGTGAGGTAATGCTAACTTGCTTGGTTGCTATTGGCGCTATAAAAGATGAAGTTTTTAATATTGAAGCGAATTTAGGCCAATCCTCCGTTCACCTTATTGCTTTTGATAGTAAGATTACTCCTGAAAATTTAATAGAAATAGATCCATTTGGTAAGATTTATTTTTGGCTGGCAGGTGATAATTTAGCAAATCACCGTCATGCTGATGTTCCTTCTAATGCATACGAATCTAACTTAGATAGATTTGATTCTAAGAGTTTTCGAGTTTTACGTGAGGTTAATAAAGTCTGTTATGGGACACAGGGTGATCCTCTCATCAACCATTTGATTGATGAGACAATGCGGCGTACTTCCGTATTCATGAATAATTATGCTGATGTCATTACGGCGAATGACCATGTAAAAGTGACGCCAAGAATGATATTGGATGAGGTGTTTCAATTAAACCCATTGCAGTTTGAGTATCTTTGCTTGAAGGTTGTTGAAACCTCATTAATAAGTGAAGATAAAAAATCAGATACGCCTGATAGCGTTATTAGTGCAAGACATACAGGCAAAAGCAACGATGGCGGTATCGACGGGATTGTTACTCAGGATTGTGGCGCTGGCGAGATTCATACTTATTACATTCAAGCCAAGCAATACAGTGAGACCAATAATATATCAAACAGAGAGTTGCGTAACTTCGTTGGTGGCTTTCCTCCTAATGCTGAGCGTCATCACGGTATATTTATCACTACAAGTGATTTTACCAAGCCAGCACAGGAGTATGCTCAAAATCTGAATAGCCATAACCTGATTCTGGTTAATCAGATAGCTCTACTGGATTTGATGTTAGAGCATGAAATAGGATTAGAGAAAGTACAAACCGAAACGCTAGTCATGAATAAATCGTTCTTTAGGAAAATAAGAAAGAAATAGTACGCAGTATAAGCAGAAACCCACCAATCAATCGGTGGGTTTTTCGTCTGTAGGCTGTGTAATAGACGCACTCCTCATATTTGAGGAGTGATGTGCGATTGTGGACATCGCTTTAGCCAACGCAAAATTGCGCTGGCTAAAATATTAACGAGAGTCTTTAAGGGTCGCATTTCAAATGCCACCCTTTAGAAATTCTTGGACGTTGTCCGCCGTATTGACGCCCAATACAAACTATTATCAGCGAGGTCATTTATTCGATGACCTCGGCGAAAACAAAGGGTTCGCTAGATATTAGCGTTCACCACTTTTGGTGAACGAGTTGCGATTATGCAACTCACTACGCAATTTCGCGCAGTGAGTTTTTATGGGATTAATTTGCAAAACTCAATTTTAACGTTTGCTTTAATATCAAAGGGTTATCCCTTGACCCTCATATCGAGGGTCAAGGAAAAAGAGTGGGATTGATGGTGACATATCCCAGACGGTCAATTTGACCGCCTCGTCGAAAACAAGGGTTTTTCAATGATTGAATACCACTACGAAATTTTGCGTTTGCTTTAAAAACAATAGCTTAACCCTTGACCGTCAAATTGACGGTCAAGGGTTTTTGCCGCTCTTGTACTCATTGAATTTATCTATCAGAGTGCTAAGCTCTTCGGTTATAAGTCTCATATCTTTTTTGAGGTCTTGCGTCAAATTTTGCTTCAATTCCTCATAATCCGCCTTCTTTATATCTGTAAGCACAGCACTAGCTTCAAAAGACTGTTCTAAACGAGCAACGATATCCGCATTCATTGAACGATTGTGCTCGCCAGATGATTTTTTTATTTTATCTCTAAGTTCTTGAGGTAACCTAAGTTGGTACTGAACGGTTGTATGTTGGTCACTCATATAGAATATCCAAATAAAAATAATGTTTACTATCCACTGGGTATTGACAAGAATATTTGATGGGCGTAATATTGCGACATATCCAGTGGGTATGTTTATATATACCTACTGGATGTATATTAACCCAAACTACCATATAAGGAAACCAACGCATGTACCCAAGTCGTCTACTACCACAGCTAAAGCTTCGTTTTAGCTCGCAAGAAATGAAAGATTGGATAGCAGAGCAAGCTAAGATCAATCACCGCACACTAACCGCCGAAGTTAATTATCATATCGAAAAAGCTATGATTAAGCAGCAGGAGGACAATAAAGATGCTACCACTTGAATTAGTATCAATCGAAAATGAAGTTCCAAAAACCACGTCATTAGTCGTCGCTAAGTTTTTTGGTAAGCGTCATGCAAATGTAATAAGGGATATAGAGCGATTAGATTGCTCAGGTGATTTTATGAGACTCAATTTTGAGTTAGTAATGGAATCAATGACTTACGTTGATAGCAACGGGGTTCATCAAAACAAGACTACAAAAAGAGCCGATCATTATAGTATGACCAAAGACGGCTTGATATTCTTAGTTATGGGATTTACGGGTAAGCAAGCCGCTAAACTAAAGGAGGCTTATATAAACGAATTTAATAGAATGAGCGAAATTCTTAACCAGCGTCAAAATAGTTTGATGTATCAATACAACAAGGTATCTATCGCTTATGATGCAGCCACTAAAAATGCTAGTGATGCGGGTAGAGCTTTAGCAATGTTGGGTAAGCAGATCAAACCCGATTTGCAGGAGCGCTTAGATAAGCTGGAAAAGCAAATGCAGTTAGTGCTAAATTTTGGACAAGAAAAAGCAGACACCACCCTCGAAGATGAGTCTGCTAATTTACTAATCAAAGGAAATTAATATGAATACCTTAACCTTTAATGAAGTTAATTTTAACCCAGTTCAGCGCAATGGTCAAATATGGTTAACTTCTGGCGAAGTTGCAAAGGCTCTTGGGTACAAAAGCACCAAGTCAGTTAATAATCTTTATAATAGTAATTTCGATGAGTTTACTACAAGAATGACAACGGTCATTGATTCGATGACCGTTAGAAAAACAGGTAACGTAATGATGAAGACGCGAATCTTCTCCCTTCGCGGCTGCCACTTACTCGCCATGTTCGCCCGTACCGATATCGCCAAGAAGTTCCGTAAATGGGTGCTCGATATTCTTGATAGAGAAGTAATCACACGTACCGATGCCAAACAACGAGAATCCCTCGTTGCAGCTTGTGACAAGTTAGCAATAGGCAATACATTGCGCAGCGATGTATATACCATGGTCGCCAATCACTTTGGTTATGAAAAGGTAACACAGATACCAACGCCATTATTACCCGAAGCAGTGGCATTTGTGTATGAGATGATGTTAATTCGTCAGAAACCATCAAATACAATGAATTATGTAGCCCTTGAGACTAATAGCCACGCCTTATCTGTACATATGGTGTATTGCAAAGAGTGGTTTAACTCTGTAAGAGCAGCATTAGAGGCCTTAAACCCAGAGGTTACAAGGTATATTTCTGGTCATTTTGACGAAGGCTGGAGTGCTGCCAAGTTAATAAACAGATCGCTGTGCAATAAATAAAACAATCCTATTAATTAGTGAAAGCTCTGTATTATGATAGGGCTTTCTTTACTTGCGCTGGTATGAATATAGCGCTAGGCATTTAATCAACTATCCACGCTGGTACACCAGCCTAAAGGATAAAGGATAATATTATGGCTATACAAGTGTTACTGGCTGGCACGGATGAAGCGGCTATCATCTTGCTTGATGATGTTAATAATGAATCGGTATTAGTGCCGCTTGGCGAGCTTGATGACGCACTTAAAAAGATAAGCGACATTCGCAGTCAAAAACGTTTTGACGACTGGCAGAATGAGTCTGATGAGGATAAGGCTAAGCGTATGATCGGCAACCTCGCTTATCTCAAAGAGCTAAGGGATTGTGAAGGTAGTGCGTATATTAAGCTCAACGATCTAGGTTTACCCATCTAGGAACACCCTAGCCAGCACCACAGCAAAGCCCTTTAAACTAAACGTATTCACAACGTTTATTTAAGGGGCTTTTTTCATGCCAAAGAAAACAAAACTGATTACTTATAATTTAAGTGATCGTGGTCGCTCAGCCGATATCGGTACAGACAGATCAGACGTAAGCGTTCAGTCAATGGTTGATAACATCAACTCAAGTCGCACTCAAGAACTGGTCAATAGCGGGGATATGTACGGCTATTACGGTCATGAATTGCGCGGACGCTTTGGTATGAATCCGCCGGACGTTTGGGTAAACCCTAATACCAATGAAACGATCCGTATTGAACCGGCTATTCGCACCATCAAGTTATCGGCTGACAATAGCGGCAACGTCTCAACTCAGCATGAATTTTTAGACACTGACAGCGGTAAATACTCAGAGCGCCTATATGCAAACAAGGTAGGCGGCTTTTCTAGTGCTGTCATGCGTAAGCGCGGTGCTGGCGGGTTATACGATGTCACAGGTTTTTACGGCTATGACTTTGTGCGCCAGCCAAACTACAACACCAATCGCGGTGACGGACTGTTTGACGCGCTATTCATCGAGCAAGAAGAGGGTGAATTTGCCTTCGATAGTATCGCTGGCATGACACCGCATCAATCTGCCATCAAGTCGGCATTAGAGACCGCCATTGTCCACCAGTACGACAGCATACTAACGGCTATTCAGTCGGACGCCATGATTAACCATTATCAAAATGAGGTGGTTGCCGCGCAAGAAGAGGCGATCAATCGTGAGGTGCGCTTAAATAACATACGTGCCAGCCGTGTAAGCCGTAAAGAAGCTATTTTTGACAGCCTAATTTGCCCGTCAGTGCCTTTTAGCGAGATTACTGCGCAATGGGATAGCTTTAACGATCAAGATACTAGCGACAAAGATTTACGCACGACTGAGAGCGCTAAAAAAACGCACTTGGATAGCGAGCGTAAGACTGAGCGCGTTTTCTTATTTGGCAAACACTAAGGGGCTGGCATGTTTATGACCATTGATGAAGCTAGAGCTAGAAGCAAAAAGTCTGGCTGTGTGTTTTGCGATCACTCCAAGATACAGGCGGCAAACATAGAAGAGTATCGGCTAAAAGGCTTTGATTTCCTATCATTCACACCGCTCAATCCGATAACGCAAGGACACCTGGTTGTTATACCGGTAATCCATGTTAATGACGCTAACGATGAGCCAGTTATCACAGGTTTGACATTCCAGCTTGCCGCTATGATTGCAGACGATTTAGGTTATGAGGATTATAACTTGATCGTCAATAAAGGCGCTAATGCCGATCAGACAGTATTTCATCTTCATGTACATATAGTCCCGCGTTACAAAAATGACGACACTATAACTATCTGGAATAAACAGGGTGCACTAGACAAGGATGTGGGGCGTGAGCGTGAACGCGTTTATCTATTCAACCACAATAAGCAGGGCTACTCATGAGCAATCAAAGACTACTATCACCCCTTGAGTCTATGCAAATGGCGTGGGGCATGGTGCTTAGGGACTTTAGGCAGTGGTGCTCACCATCTGGCCAAAAGTCTATCCGTGACTGGAAAACGCGCCGCATTGAGGGCGCTATCATCGTCTCAAAATCTGAGATGGTTGATGATGCTGAGGCCATGCTAAAAGCGGTGCAGCAAAATGAGAATGCCAAGGCAATGGGCGATACCACCAACAGTGGCACATCCGTTTACCTGCCTATGATGGTGACAGCCATTAGTGCTATTGAATCACCGCCTGAGCGCGATATTGTTCAGCCTAACGCTAACTGGATAAACGTTATCGTGCCAGCGGACCCATTACAGCGTGTGGTGCAACTGCGTACCGCTGCTATCGCTTATCGTTGTCAGATCGCCTTCTTTGCGCCCAATCCACATGCTGCCTCATCCATTGCCAAGCAGTTTGTAAACTACTGGACGCATGAAGGCAAACGTAGTTTTGACGTGGCCTATGAGCTTGGCTTTGCTGGCACGTCTATCGTTAAAGACAACTGGAATTTTAAGGTCGTCGAAAACACGCTTTACCCGGACAAGATCGATGTTGGCATTAAAAACATCCATGGAGCGACGGTTGATTGTGTGGTGGTTGGGCTTGAGCCTACTGTGGTCGGATTAGGGCATCTTGACGATGATATAACCGATACGGGAGAGCCGGACGGTAGTATCCCGCCGGGCTTGCCACCAGTACAAGGCCATCGTGACCCGCCTGAATCCTTAAACGGTGTCGTTATTGAGGCAGATGTTATCGATAAAGCGCATGGTCGCCATACGCGGGTTAATGCTGATCCTGACACTGGGGTTATTACTCAGACTGAAATTAAGGATTAACCGTGACCACCAAGCCAGCCAAACCTACCAATCCCAATCTAATCACCATTGATGCCAGAGCCGCAAGCTACGACGGTGATCCAGTACGCATACTTGCGGTCACATCGGCTGACAGCGGCAAGATACTGGTCGCCAAGCAAGATCACTGGAAAGACCAGCCAAAAGCCAAAGAAAGTACGATTGTCGTTACTGATACGCCTAACCTTTTTGGTCACTGGGGCATGGCGTTTAACGAAAAAGAGCAGATGAGTACAGTTATGAGTGCTTACAAGGCGGCTAATGCGGCTGGCTTGTTAAGTATTGATGACTCGCTGGCACGTTACGACCCTAAAAATGTTATCCAGACGCGCAAGTTTGACGAGCGCGGACGAGCATTAGACTTTGACAGTATGGGTATGAATAACGGGCATATCGCGGTACTTCTTGCTATTTGGGCGGCAAGACAGGCACATGGGGGCTATGTGATAACGCGCCAGCCTGAAGATGATAGCGATGAAGAGCAGGACGACGACGATAGCGAGTTTGAAATGATGCCATTTAGCATCTAAGGGCCTTGAGTGATTGAAAACCTTTATGAGTTGCCTGAATGGGCAGAGGCTTGCAAGCGGTATCGCTACAACATAACGCGCTTTGCTGTCGAAGCGCTGGGCATGACTTATGCCAATAATCAAGGTGTGACCCCGCAGCAACAAACACTATTCCAATCTATTGTCGTGCCTGGTAGTCGTACCACGGTAGCATCTGGTCATGGTACCGGAAAATCGCGCAGCGCTGGCATCGTCGCCCTATGGCATCTACTTTTTTATCCTGAATCAGTCATGTTGTTTACGGCCCCGCAAATTGGACAGCTACGCACGGTCGTTTGGAAAGAGATTAATATCTGTTTGCAGCGACTAAAGAACAACCCGTCGCTTGGCTGGCTAGCTGATTTTGTGGTCGTACTGGCTGAAAAAATTTACATCAAAAACTTTAAAGATACGTGGTTTGTGTTCGCTAAAACCGCACCCAAGCATTCACCTACCAACATTGCCGGTCAACATGGTGATTATTACATGGTATGGGGCGATGAGGCTGCCGGTATTGATGACGAGGTAATGGAAGTCGTTATTGGTGCATTGACGCATGAGAATAACCGCGCCGTACTCACAAGCCAGCCTGCCACTAGCACGGGGTTTTTCTATGACACGCACCACAGTCTGAGCCTCACCAATGGCGGTATATGGGTAAATCTTATATTTAATGGTGAAGAGTCGCCACTAGTCAGCAAAACAAAGCTGATCGAGGCATTGTATCAGTATGGCAGCCGCGATCATCCGGGCTATCTAATCCGCATACGTGGGTTATTCCCCGAACTCAAAGGCAAATACTTACTCACTCGTACTGAGATCACTAACATGCTGGCACGTAAGCCTGCTGTGACTGAGGACGATGAGTACGGTTATATTGTGACAGTCGATGTCGGCGGGGACGTTGGGCGAGATCATAGCGTTATCACCGTTATGAAAGTTGTTGATAAAGACTATAACGGGCGTATTGAGCGTCATGTCCATGTGGTTGATATACCGCTATTTAGCAATAGGGCAAATATTAACGAGCTAAAAGCCAATATCTATAGCGTCATGGCTGAGTATGCAGGGGCAACGCTGGTTATTGATCCAATGGGCGCCGGCATGGGCTTATGTCAATTACTCAAGTCCGAAGGCTTATACTTTGAGACGGTCAACTGGGGCGTTCCTTGTTTTAACAATAATTTAAAAGCGCTTTACTTCAACAAACGTGCTCATGCCTATGTCTCAATGGCAAAATCGGTTGAGCGCGGCATCTTTAGTGTTAGTGACAAAGTGCGTAGTCAGTACCAGATGATTAAGGATATGGAAACGCAAATGAGCCGCTTACCGTACTTCTTTGATGAGCGCTCACGCTGGGGCATTGTTAGTAAAAAAGATATGGCAAAAGATGGTATCACCTCACCCGATTTAGCGGATACTTTCGCCTTTGGCTTTATGGAGCGGATAAGCTATTCACCAGTCAATAAAGCTGAGTTTGTCGGTAGCGTGAAGGACAAAGAGCAATGGGAGGATTTAAACGAGCTGGCAGCTATGCTTTAGCTGTGAATGTCTAAAGTTGGTCTAAAGTTGGTCTAAAGTTGGACGTGAATGTCTAAGCCACACCACAGCTATCAATAGTTCGGAAATACCGAACAGTTCAGTTATTAGAGATTATCTAACCACTGGAACACCGCCCACCGTACTTGCCAGCACACGCTACACTAATACCATAATTAAACGGTTATGGATAAAAGAGATGGCAGACCCTATTATTTTTAAGATCACCGAGGCTGGCAAGCAAGCCGCATTGCAAGCCATCAATGACAACACCAAGATACTTATCGACTTAGCCCACGTAGCCGTAGGTAAAAGTAAATACACGCCGACTGGTAATGAGACTTCATTAAAAAACGAGGCGGTGCGCACTGATATCGTATCAGGGGAGGTGGTAGGCAATACCTTGCGTTTCTCTAGCACTATTTATGCTAATGAAGTAACGCCAGTATATGAGATGGGAATATTGACTAGAACAGGCGTGTTGTTTGCTGTTGCTGCATCTAATACAACTCCGCTTGTCACGGTTTATCCTGACATCGCTTTTGTAGCCTCATTCGGCATCTCTATTGATGATATCAATGCAGGTAATATTACTGTCAGTATAGATAGCAATAGCGGATTAGCAACCATACTTATGCAGAATCATGTAGCAGCCGCCAACCCGCACCCGCAATATGTAGCATTAAGTCGCTTTCAGCTTTTATTGGATGTCATGTTTCCAGTCGGTTATTTACATCACACCAACAGCACAACCAACCCAAAAACCAAGTTCGATCAACTGCTAGGTATCAATACTTTTTGGCGCAGGCTGGCAGGTAGAATCATTGTCGGTACAGACCCTAATGATGCTTACATCAAAGACGTGGGTGTGACTCTAGGTCAAAAAGGTATGACTGAGCTGGCAGGAAGCAGTGAGCGCCCAAACGCTTATCCGCTTTATACCAAGCATATTTTTGAGCGTTATAATCCTGATGACGTGATAGAGACGGTATGGAGAGTAACCTCTAATAAAACATCGGTAGCCGAGGGCGGTGCGGTACGCTTTACGGTAACAGCGAACAATATCCCCGATGGTCAAATACTTAGCTGGACAGTAAAGGAGGGGGCGCTCAATAGTGGCAGCAATGATATAACTGCGCCTGAGAAATCCCAAAGTGGCACGGTTATTTTAAAAAATGGCAGTGCGACAATCGATTTTACCACCACGCCTGACGACAACGAAGTGGAATCGCAAAAGCATGTGCGCCTAACCGTTGGAGCACCAGCCAACCTATCTATCAACGTGCCAATAAATGATCTTGGTAACACGGAGACTGTGCTACACATCAGCCAATCAACAACCAGTGGTATTAATTTAGCAGAGTATTACAAAGCGCAGTCCGGTAGCTACCCATCCTCCACTGATAAGGTTCGATTCATCGTCGATGATGGCGTGGACATCATTGCGCCAAACACTGCAACCCCTGCTTTAACTGAAGGTGCCAATTGGCCAGCCGCAACCAACCCTATTGTTGAAAACCGTGGTCGTATTTTAGGGCGCGGTGGCAATGGTGGCCGCAGTGCTCGAATCTTTGGTGTGTATAAGTATGATTTACCGTTTGCTCAAGATGTGGCTGTCGCTGGTAGCAACGGTGGTACGGCTATCAAATCTCTAAGCCGAACTATTAATGTTGAGAACTACTCTCTGATTTCTGGTGGCGGCGGTGGCGGTGGTGGTATGGGCGCATGGGTACATGAGAATTTTGAAAACCATAATTATAGTAATCAAACAAACGGTGGTGGTGGCGGTACTGGTGGTGGTGCGCCACTAGGGTTAAACAGTCCTAACGAGTCCTCTTTGTTAGCGTATCTACAAGATGATAGATTCCCTGTTAAAGCCAGTTATACCGGAGAGTTAGACGCTATTCTTGTAAATAGTGCCAGCGTTTCTTCTGTTGGTGGGGATGCAACTATAGATAGCACTGGTGCTAGCACTTCGCCATCTGCTGATAAACCCTATGTATTTTATGCTTCAACTTCTGTTGTAGGCACAAAGCACAAAATAAGAGTAAACAATGGTAGTGGTCAAAGTAGAAGTCTTAGTTGTGATTTAGTTATGTCGCAACCGGCCACTACGGATAAGGGTGGCGTAGGTGGTAGCAATGGCGTAGGTGGCTATCAGTCAGGTGACAACGAAGGGGCTAGATTCATAACTGTCATTACCGCTGCTGACATAGCCGTAAACAAAGGTGGTGATGGTGGAAACCTTGGTCAGCCCGGCTCCGATGGCAATATAGAAAAATATTATGATGCAAATGGTAGTCAGATACAGAGCACAGATACTGACATGCTAAAAGTTTTAGGCTCAGCTGCTGGCGGTCTCGCAGGATACATCAAACAAGGTAGTGTCACTATCAATAATTACTCGTCTGGCACAACCAAGGGGCGCTAATCATGGTTAATGCTATTGTTTTTGAGATAACCAATGCTGGCAGGCAGGCGCTTGCCAGCGGTGCAGTTAAACTATCGCACGTAGCAGTAGGTGCGGGCAGGCGATCTACTACAGGTAGTGAGGTTTCGCTAACAAATGAAGTGGCTAGAGCACCTATCATTAGCGGCGGTGTTGAACCGATAAGCCATGTACTACGGTTCAGTGCCGATATTACCGCAACGAGCAATCAATCTGTGTTTGAAGTGGGTGTGATTGCTGAAGGTGATCTGCTATTTGCCATTGCTGGCTCAAATGCTATGCCGTTCTTCACTGTATGCCAGACTGTGGATTTTGCGGCCTCGTTCGGCATCTCACTCAGCGAGAGTGACGCGGCTAAGGTGTCGGTTGTCAGTAATAATAATTACAACAAGCCGTTATCAGTAGTAGAGAATCACTTAAGTCCGCAGAACCCACACAGCCAATATTTAGACACGCCGCGCTTGCAGCGACTACTTGATACAGCACTACCTATTGGCTATTTGTACTTTAGTCATAGCGATATAAACCCAAAACCTTTGTTTGATGAGCTGCTAGGAGTTAGTACCAACTGGCGGCGTATTACCGGCAAAATTATTGTTGCAACCGATGACAGCGATGGCTTTATCGATACTGTGGGTGATACGTTTGGACAAAAAGGCATGACAACTGAAGCGATAGGGCAGCGACCACAGATATACCCGCTGCACACAACACATATATGGGAAAGAATATAACCTTACGGCTATCTAACAAGGCGCTAACATGCTAAATAATATCTACTTAAATACCGTCCGATCTCACGTTGACTTATTGGTACGCCGCGCGCGTAACGATAAGCTCATTGTGTGGGACGTAGGGCGTGATGAAACCCATGACCCCACGCTTATCGCCTACCGCGCTTATGGCAACCGTGATGATGCGGATATCGTCATGCTGTGCGCTGGCACGAATAGGATAGGTGAGGCGCTACCAAATAAGCGCATCTACTTGCCCTTGCCAGCCAGCCTAGCTCAAATAAAACGCACTTATACCAATAGCGGATTGACAGATGGTGTACTAAATGGCTGAGCCTACCAATTATCTCAGTGAAGAGCGCGAGGACTCGACAAGCTGGCAGGATCGCAAGACCAATAACATGACCCTTGATGAGCTTAGGGCATGGCGATTGCGTACTGGTAAAAGCGTGGGCGATCAGCGCAAACATGCCAGCACCCATAACAAGTACCTAAAGGAGACGCTACAAGATATTGAGGCAGGCGAGCGGCTAAATAACCGTCAGCTTGCCTCTCTTATCAAGTCAGCCAAAAGCCGCGCTGGTATCAGTGCTAGCGAGCTATTAGAGTTCACGTTAGGCGATACCAAGCGTAATAATGAGCTCAAGAAAACCATGAATGCGGCGGTGCTCGATGCCTACCTTGCCAACGTCAAAAAAGCATCCAACAAATTCTTAGGCGGCATAACACCAACCGATGTCATCAATCAGTCAAGGCGTGAGGATATCAACCGCGCCAATACTCAGATATTTCTAGCCAGCGTCTTTAAGCGCCAAGGCAATATTATAAAGTTTGTCACCAATGCTGGCGTGGGCAGTCCTGATACCCATCATTATGTCTCAGTGCAATTACTAGACTATCCAGAGCTATTGCTAGGACGTACCCGTGCGCCTAGTGTGGTCGATGTTAAAAAAGCGGTCATTGATGGCAAAATCAACTTTGATTGCGATTGCGGGCGTCATAGGTATTGGTTTCGCTACCTTGCCACTGTGGGTAAATATAACTTTGGTATCGATGAGAACCGCTATCCCTCAACCCGTAACCCTAAATTAACGGGTGTGGCTTGTAAGCACGCTTTGCGCGTCATGAAGCATCTGATGAGTCCGCACATGATCGCCAAGGTGAAAGGCTATGCCACAGATGATATCGCTAAGGCTAGCAACAAGGTCAAGCCTCACCGTCAAACGTCTAAGCAATTAGAGCGTGAAGCAGCAAGGCAGACTGAGGCGCTTAACAACTGGAACGGTCGCCTTCATTGGTCGAAAAAGATTAAGCAAGCGGCGATTAAGGCTGAGAAACAGATCAAGGCTGAGCAAAAACGCGCGCAAGCCAAATCGCCCAATCAACCGACACAAGCAGAACGAGCCAGCTACCAGTACGCGAAAGGGCAGATAGGCAAAAAAGGTGTGCCAGACAACTTTAAAGAGATATATCAAACCGAGATTAATACCTATCAAGGTAAGTGGGGTAATACGTGAGTTTAAGAATAGAAAACGAGCTGGTCGCAGGCGGGCAAGCTCTGACCAATCGCATCATTACCTTGCGTAGTCAGTCGGTGATACCTGTTTTTGCCTTCAGGCGTGTGGTATTGCCAGTCAATACTGGTGATGATAGCCGTGATTTTGTCACATGGTCAGGACTTGGCACGGTCAGCAATAGTGATGAACATGCTATTGACTATGAGCCGCTAGGTCACGCCATGGTATTGATCCTTGATAGCTTAGGCGGCGCGTTTCATGATGGCGGTATGTTTGTCACCAGTGAGGAGTTGTCTTCAATGGCATTGGTTGAGCCTTACGACATATCGCTAGAAGGTGATGATCGTATTAAACTTAAGCCAAACTGGACGCCAGAGAAGGGCGACTTGTTTTGTTTTATGCTCAATAATCACAAGGAGTATCATGAGGTTACTGGTATAATGGGGCAGTCGATGCTGGCAAGTCATGGTAAGAAATACGCCTTAGCTCAGCGCTTTGATCTTAACTATCTTGATGCGTTTGATGAGCAAGATATTAATGATGTGACGGTGCCTTATGAGTGATGATATGACCATAACCCCACAAGAGATAGACGATCTACGGCAAGATTTCGCAACAACTGTAATTAACCATCGATTGATAGCAAATAGCATAGCGAGATCAAGTAAAAACATAGACTACTGCAACGAGTGTTTTGATATTGCACTGCGCAACATAGGTCGCGATAATTTATCACATATTGATATGAGTGCTGGCACGTTAAGAGACGGTGTGAGAATTGCCAGCACTTTTATTCAAGGGTATTTGACAGCTAAGAGTATGGAGGTAGCTACTAATGATTAAAGATGAAATATTGGCTTACTTGCGGCGAAACTTTAAAGGCAAACAAGTAGAGTTCACTGGCGGATCAATGAGCATGATTAGTTTGCATGATATGGTTTATGACGGTAAAGAATGGTTTTGTATTACGGGTAGGGCGACCATTGATATAATGGACCCAAACTTACCTAGAGTTAAGCGCGATTTGTCTGTTAGTTTTAATCAAGCATTCGATAAGCACGTAAGAGGTACTAATGACTAGACACTACACAGACTACAACGACACGATCAAGCTAAGATACCGCGATATCGGTGATATTGTAGACAAGGCCATGCAAAGTGGTTGCCGCTATTACATGCAGTTAAATCTACAGGGCCGTAATGTTTGGGTGGGGTTTAATGAGGCGTTTGAATCTGGCATTGATCGCCTATACTCCCTATACTACAAGATACCAATGGAGGACGGCGTTATTAGAGTTTGTGTGGGTTTATTTAGATCGTCACCGTCACATGACGCTGTTTATTTACAGCTAATGGGAACAAGCAATATACCCGATCCTATGATAAACGCCGCTATAGTCCATAGTTTTTTACAAATAAAGGAGACAAAACATATCGAATTAAGACGTCCAACGTATGTATCAAACAGTCCAATCTTTGAAGCACCTATTTTCATGAGTAAAAATTAATAACGAAAATTACTAATCAATCGTAACTCAAACCCAGTATAACCCACCAACCAAAAGGCAATACCTATGAGCACAGAACGCGAACCACTAACGAAAGAGCAGGCTTTGATGCAGGAAGTAATCAATCGAATCGCGGATAAATACCTTTCTTCTGAAACTGACGGTCTAGTTAAAGATGCAGAAAAGATAACTAAAGCTATTTTGAATTTCAATATTGATAGATAACCCTAAACAACACAAGTAAGATATCAAACCATCAAGCCAGCCTAACCGCTGGCTTTTTGCTGTATGGAACACCCCTAAACGAGCCGTTTGGCTAGGCATTACTATAATCATATCAGTTATATGTAATCACCTGACCAACCAACCGTATAGGATTATCCCCATGCAAGAGAAACAAGCACGAGAGTTAAACGATGCCGCCCATAAAGAGGTGCAAGCCACGCGCGGTATCATGCATATCTTCACCAACAAAGCGAATGCGGGTCAAGAAGTCGCCGCGTTTGACTCTATGCTAGCTCAGAACGAACACTCTGATCGCAGTGTAGGCTTTAACAAGCTGCCATCGTCTATGCAGCGTATGCTTAGCCATTCCGTCATCAAGGATCACCCTGAAGCGGTTTTTGATGGTATTAGCGAAGGTATTATCGAATATAAACGCCGTAATGGTGGTGAAGAGCCGTCAGCCTATGTTGTAGCTGCTGCCCTTGCGACTGCTGCTATGCCGTTTGGTGGTGCTGACCAGTACGACTCAACTGTAGAACCTACGTTTGACAGCTTGTCACTAGGTCATCACGAAGCGTTATCAGTCGTGCCAGCCGCAACACAAGTGGTTATCACTTATGGTATCGCTAACAGCTTGCCGCTAGTATCTATGCTACCTAACCCTATGGGTTCAAACGAGCTGCCTATCGTGTTTGGTACGGCGGTTGCTGGCATGAATATGGGCGTTATGCGTAAAGGCGACGCGATGGATGGTGATAAGGCGGGTATGCCTTACACTGAAAACCGTCATATCTTGACGATGGACAAAGGTGCTACTGGTGCGTTTAGCTTAACCTCGCATGTGGCCTACACTGCCAGCGTTAAAGCGGACAAGACTACTCAGTTTAAAGTTGATACCTCATCTACTAAAGCCCCATTCTTAGGTGGCCGTGTTTCGGTATTTGTAAAAGGTATTAAAATCGGCAGCGATGAAAGCCGTCGTCATCCAACAACTTCTGGTGTTAGCACTTTACAGCCGATTGATGAGATTACTATTGGTGCCGATACTTATATCTTAACCAGCGCAACCGCCGATCTTGATACGCATGTAATCAACGTACAGTTCGATATCTCTGCTGGTGCTGAACCCGCTGAAGGCGATGTGACTGCTGAGCTATTCTTTGACTATGAGCGTAAAGACGACAATGGCAATCAGATTTTACGTGAGCCATCAATCGACATGGAATTTGGTCATCGTTCAATCTACGCTTTCCCTAACCGTTCTCGCTCAGTGGCAACCATCGATGCAATTACCCAGCTAATGAACGAGCTTGGTTTATCTTGGTTCGGTGCAGTACAGACCATCGCTATGCAAAAGCAATACTTCGAGCAGACAGGTCGCTTGCTTCGTACCGCTATCAATATGTGTTTGGCTAATCAAGACCCTGAAACTGGTCGTGTGGTCACGTTTGACTTCACTAAAGGCGGCGTATCACCGACTAATATCGCTGATGCCTTCGCTAACATTAACATCACTCTTGGTATGGCGCGTACCCGTCTTTCAACCGCTATTAACTTGGCCGTTGGTGGTTATGACTTGTACGTCTCAGATCGCGGGCAAGCATTCTTCTCAGGCTTAAGTGGTGAGAACTACACATCAACAGGTCAGAGTGCTGGTGACCAGACCAGTATCTATCGTATTGGTACGCTTAAAAACAGCGGTGCTAACGTTTACTACGTGCCTAAGTCTATGGGCGTGTTCAATGAGACCGGATCATCTACCACAGCTCACGCTTTGCTAGTGCCACGCGCAATCAGCCCAGCACAAGCACCGTTTGTCGGTATGGTCGCTGTACCGCCTATGGTTATGACCTCTAATGGCAATGCTTATGAGAAAGACGTGGCTATCTATAGCCGCACTGCTGCTGAGACGAACCCTATCCCGCGTTTCGCTAATCAGTTCATGCTGATTGAGATGATTAACTTGCCAGCGTTATAAGTTGCTAGCAAACAGTTAAAACGGTATAGCCACTAAAACCTTGTTGTCATAGCTGGCAGCAAGGTTTTTCAATTAAATATATTAAGCATAATTATTTATTATAAGGATCAATATCATGTCAGAAGCAAAGGCACTACCCGATAATATCAAGGCGTTTGAACAAAACCCTGAATTTAAAAAGACGTATGACAATAATACTGTCGATAAACTTGAAATGCAGCTTATAGAAGCCGACGTTGAGTTCTTGAGTGCAGACAATAAAGCAGCTTTGGTGTGGCGCTTGCTTGACCATCAAGGCAAGCTTGAGAGTAATGATGATGCAGAAACTAAAGATGATGCTGAAAAAACTATTGATAGCGCTAAGGCTATTGATAGCAGCACTGATGACGATGTTCGCGTTGACGCTGCTACTAGCGGTGACAGCGGTGGCGATAGCGATACTAGCAACTCTACTAAATCAGTAACCTCAATCAACAAAGGCGATAGCAATGAAAATGCACAGACGGTTCAAGACGATACTAGCGATGAGCATGGCGCTCAGGTCGATGGTGAAGCAAACACCGATACCGGCTCCGATAGTGCAAGCACGGACGACAGCGAAAAATCTGATGGAGTGGCTGACACTGCCGACAGTGATGCGCCGTCGAATACTGGTAACAGCAATGACATTAGCGCAGACGAAGCTAACCAGCCAGCAAAAACAGGCGATAAAGCAGCCGATAGCAGCTCAGTACCCACTGACAAAGCGCCTACCAAAACGGCCGTAAGTGAGCTTGAGTACGTGGAAGTCAAAAATAATGGCGGCTTTAATATGCTAGAGCCTGCTACCGGTACATTGGTGACCGCTGGCGAGACCACTAAAGTCTACATCAAAGGTTATGCTACCAAAGAGCAGGTGCTACGCAATATCACTCAGTACAATCACACCCGTGGTAATAAGCTGACTATCACCAACTAAAAAATGGGCTTGCTGAGTGGCTGCAATTAGACTGTGGTTGCTCATCCCAAATCAAACTATCAAGGAATCACCATGATTGAGAGTAATATTTTAGGTGCAGCGGTTGGTATTCAAAACCAAGGCGTTATAGATAAAACAGAAGGTACAAGCCTCCCATCGACAGGGGACGCGGTTATCACTGGCAAGTTTAAGCGTGGGCGCATGGATAAGGCGTTTGTTGTCACTCGTGATAACTACAAAGCCATGCTAGGTCATGATCCGTCTAACCCTAGCTATCAAGCGGTTGAGGATGTGTTTAATCGTGGCGTGAGTCAGGTTAGCGTTCGGAGAGTTGGTACGTCGGGAAAGTAACGGCGCCGTCTGATGGTTCGGGCGGTGGCGATGGTGATGATACACCCGAAATGAATTTTTTGAAGCTCATATCAGAAATTATAGAGGTTACCTCAGATGTCAATGCAGGAATAGTTTACAAGCTAAACAACCAACCAATCCGAGCGTCAATAAGAGAAAGCTCCGAGTACGTTCATGCGTCGAGAGCTGTTACCTCAACTACAATGACTGGTAATGGGGACGACCTTACTTTTTTGTTTTTAGCCTATGAAACTGATTTATTGGGGAATGGATCACCCACTCCACCAGTGCCACTGCCACTAGATTCAAATTTTGCTTATATTTTTGGTATAAACGACAAAATATTTACTGACTTTTCTGTGGCAGCAGGTCAACTGTTGCTAGATGGTTTTACAGATAATAAGGGTGAGTTCGTCATAACGCTATACCCAGCATCTAAGCTACCTAGTGCAAACATTGACCAAGATTTATTTGATTACATCGTTGACCCTGCTGAGTATACGCAAGCTGATTTACAGTATTTCGCAGAGCAAGGCGTTACACCAGCCATTAAAAACCCAGATGGCTCGTACACCATTAATTCTCAACTAATGCTGCCTCCGGACTACTAGCATACACTGGAACACCCCTAAACCTCTAACCTTAACCTTGCCTATACTGATGGAATACCAACACAGTATAGGCATTTTACCATGACCCCTCAGACGTTATTCCTAAGTATCCTTGCGTCATCCATGACGTTGAGTGACGCTGCCAACCCCGCAGCACTTGCCAGCATTGAGATGACCACGCACTACGCCTTTGATGACAATGTTGTCGCCACCATCGTAGCGGTTGATGAAAAGTCAGCTGTCAGCGCCACAGACCCACTCAATAACATCGTTTTTAAAGTCGAGCTACGCGATAAGATTGATAACAGTCTAATCACGCAGATGCAAGGTCGCCTATTCACGGGTGGCGGTGCTGAGGCATTAGAAGAGCAATACCCTAATAACCTTAGCTACATTGTAGGCAAGCTTGATTTTTACGGTGCGCTTGATGGCGAGTACGACTTCTTTGAAAGTGTCGAGACCAAATATACCGTCGCTCAAGCCGCTGCTATTAAAACCGCGCTCACCACCAATGGCATCTTAAATCAGATGGGCGACTATCGCATCAAAAGTAAGACTATTGCTGTGCCAGCCACAGCCGTCGTGCCAGCAACCGCCGATGAGCTAAAGCGTACCTTGCTTGATATGAAGGATCAGCCGCGCTACTTAGTGTGTGCTGAGACCGACAGCTTGCCATACATCGAAGCGCTTGCTGAGGTGATGGATAAGATCAACTGCCATGTGATGGTCGATGTGGGCAATTTAACCAGTTGGGAGCTTGTCACCGCGTTGGCTGAGTCTATCGGTATCGACGATCACCGCTTAACGCTCTACTGGAATCCCAACAAGTCACGTCCTAACAATGCGGCAACCGTGCTGGCACGTAAAAAGTGGCGTCCATGCGTTGGTGATCTTTTGGCGCAAACGCTACTACGCAATGCGCGTACCAATAGTTCAGGCATACCGCCTATCAATCGCCCCGTGGCTGGTTACGACTTCCCAGTGGCGTTTCGTGATATGGAAAAAATGGCAGGCGTAGTGCTTGATGAAGAGGCGCAAAACGCACTTGCCAGCGCTGGCGTGAACGTGGTTATTAACGAGCGCTTTGAAGGTGGTGATCGCTGGATTTATGGCGACGCAATCACTCAGTACGATAGTGAAAATAGCGCCTTGCGTTTAACCAATAGCGCTGAGATTGAGACCTATACGACCAATCTTGTATTGTCTATCGTCAAAAAACACATGCTTAAGGGTATGACCAGTTTTGTACGTGATGCCACAGACGAATGTAGCCGCGCCCTTGATTCGTGCGTAGCAGCAGGCTTGCTCGTTTTACCATCTGAGCTTGGCGGCTTGTATTATCTACTGCAAATAACCCCACGCGCTGATGATCCGTTTAGTAAAGCGGATATTAAGTTTAGCCGCCGTCCTGAAGGATGCGCCCGTCAAGTATTCTTTGAAGGGACGGTCACTAAGTAGCGTTTTTACATTAAACAGCGTCATGAGGGTATGGCGCTACACCTAACCCCATATATATCGAAAGGATTTTATTATGTCACGAGATTTTATTACCCAGCGCCGCCTTGCCCGTCAATACGACCAAGCACAAGCACAGTTTGATGCCTTAACCCCGCAAGAAGCCGCCGATAAGATGGAGCTTGATCCTATCTCTGAGCGTATGGCAATTACTGCCACTAGCCAGATGCGCCTTGCTGCTTTAAATGTCGCCTTTATGCTATCCGCTGTACTAACGGATGGCGAGTATGACGATGAAGAGCTGTTGCCAAGTGAAGTGCTAGACGGGCTTATGATCGAAGCCTTTACTGACGACGATGATGATGATAGCGATATGGACGAGATCGACGAAAATGTCCGTATTACCTTCTCAGCTCACGTATCAGACGCGCTATCTACATTGGGCGTTGAAGATGCGGTTATCGCCGATCTGTTTGATGATGAGATTGATGTGGCTGATGCGGCTTGTTTGGCTGCAAGCGAGACCGTACTTGAAAACATGCCGGACGATGGCGAAGCGTTTGATGAGTTTGTCGCAAGCTTTGCTTATAGCGATGATGGCGGCGACGAAGACGACGAAGAGAGCTTTGATGGTATGAGTGATGAATACCAGTTTGATGCTGCTAAGAAAAAATTGCGTGTTGGCAAGAAAACCGTTAAGAAAGTTAATGGTAAAACACTGGTCTACAAAGCGGTTAAGGCTATTCGTAACGGCAAAAAGGTCACAATCAATAAGCGTATTAGCGGTAAAGTCAAACTGAATGCTGGGCAACGCGCCGGGCTTAAAAAAGCACGTCGCAAAGCTGGCACGTCCTCCGCTATTCGTAAGCAAATGCGCTCGTTTGGTAAGGGCTTGCGAGCCAATATCTACAAAGGCAATCCAAACCGCCTAAAAGCACTTAAAAATGCGGGTTATGCGCGTAGCACGAAAGCTAATTTTGGCAAGAACTAAGGATTGACCATGAACCAATTAATTGCTTCTTTAAAGAAAAATGGCTTTGATATTAGCAGCGAGCTTGGCTCACTAAAGCTCAATTTTTTAATATCTCAGCTTATCATTATGGCGCTAATTCTGATGAACACTGACTTCTTAGAGGGTACAGTTTCTAGTATCACGCTAAAGCAGTGCACCTTGGTGGGATTGGTTGTAATACTGATTGTTAGTTGCTACTCAATAGGCTGTCGATCAAAGCAGTAGTACAAGCCGTTAAATCACAAAAACCTAGTCAGCAATGGCTAGGTTTTTTCCATATGAAGCCATGGAACACACCAAACGAGCCAGCATGGACAGCGATACAATAGATCAATCAGCAACTATCTATTTAGGCTCACTATGAAATTATCCGATATCACCGAAAAAACACCGCTTGTCAAAGACTTTGTGGCGCAGCTCAAAAAATCAACCAAGCAAGCCATCCCTATTGTTGAGGTAGGTAAAACCGCGCGCGTCTCAGGTGCTAGCGCTCGACCTGTCGATATGGTGCTAGAGAACGGGCAGAGCGTTAAAATATACTTGCGTGTGGTCACTGCTAAAGATGACAACGGCAAGGATGTTGAGCGTTTTGATATCTTCCGTATTGATATTAACGGCAAGTCAACACCGCTATCAGGCGACTACGATAACAGCTACAAGCCTTCCTTTGATGCCTCAGTGACCGCGCTGGGTAATATGCTACGCACCGGCCAAAACGCTTTTGATAAAAAACGTGCTAAGCAAAAAATACGCAAGCCGCGCACCGGTCCCGCACCTAAGAATAAAACCCAGCAACTTAACGAGCTCGTCAACGACGCAGGTGATCTTGATAAGACTATTGATATCAAGACCAAAGAGAAAGCAGGGCTTGAGCAGCAGCTAACTACCTTAACTAGCCAGCCGTAAGCTGTCACAAGCCACGTATTGTAAGGATTGTTATGCAAAACAGCTATATTGTCGATGCATTTTTATCTGGCACCGTTTGGGTGTCGCTCATCTATCTATACTTTACTTGCCGATCACGGATTGCCGAGCTTAATAACTTGGTCACGCCTGAATCATTTTTGATGGCGATCACCAGGTTATTAAAAACATCCATCATTATCGCTGTGCCTTTTATTGCCATCCTAAGCTTCATGTTATGGCGCTTTTATGGCCTCATGCTGGCAAGTCAGGCGTGGGGTGCAGGCGGTATAGGGCTTTTGGTTATCATGTTTGCGACAGGCGCTCCTATGATATGGCTGTATGTGCTACTTGTTTGCGTCAAGCATAGCCGCTTTATTGGTTCTACCGAAGTAGTCGATGATGACAAGCCAATGCCGCAGCCAAGCACCGCTAGGGGCGCGTACTCATGATTGATGCGGACAAAATCAAAGCGATGGTCAATCACTGGCTCGATACCCCGCCAAACGGCTATTTTGGTCAAAGTTACGGCGCTGACGTGCGTAATATGCTGCTACGCGAACTATCTAGCGACAATGCGGACAATTTGCTTAAAAAGCTTAGGCGCGACATACCGTTACTGGCTCAGTTCGATGACAGTCAACTTAGTATCAGCACCGAAACCCGCGACTTTGACAAGCTCTACGTGTACCTATTTATCGGCAACATTGCGATAGATTTAGGTGAGGCCAAAACCGAAAATTCAGATCAGGATTATTACGATGTCAGAGCGCAGTAAGATACTTGATAGCATTAACAGTCATATTAATGATTACCCAGAGGTAGCTGAGCGCTGGCGAGCAGGTGATCCGACGGTGCGCGCCATGATGACCTCAATCGTTGAGGCGGTTATCTTCTTAAAACGCGACAACGATGTTAATGCGATTGAGCCGTTTATCAAGTCAAAAAACCGTACCATCATTGCCGATGCTATTAACAAAGGCATACTTCCGGTTGCCACACCTTGCCAGCATAAAATTACCGTTGAGAACGGGTCGGCGGTCACGCTTACCTTATCGCAAGGTCGGCTTGTCGAGGATGGCACAGGCAGACAATGGCGACTACTAGCAGCGGTCACGGTGGCAAGCGGTGGAAGCAAGGCGGTATTGGCTGAGCAAAGTATTGTTAATCGTATTGATATGACTGTACCGCTTAACGAGCCATTTTATACCGCTGGCTTGTCTACCACGGATGACGCTTATTTTGCAGGTATCAGTGTCGTCAATACCACGTCAGGCGAAGTCTATCAGCACACGCCAAACTTTATGAATGCCGCAATAAACGCGCCAGCCTACACGCTGCAAAGCGACAATCTAACCAATATTAATGTGATCTTTGGGGCAAGCGATAGGGCTGGTAAGACAGTACAGGCAGGTGAGGTGTACCAAATTTCGATTACTCAGTGCTATGGAGAGGTTGACCCTAGCAGCTTAAGGCAAGCCGCGCTTAGTGAGATTAATGTCAGCGACGAGAGCCAGTTAAACCTATATTTTAAAGCGGGTGACATGGTGCGGGCAGGGGCTAACCCCTTGACCATCAATCAGCTTAGATTGCTAGCCAGCTTCCCGTCTATGTATGACCGAAACGCGGTATTTATGGGTAACTTCACCTTTTTGGTGATGCAGCACTTTATGAATCGCTTTGACTACATGGCCATATGGAATGAAACCATCCATGAGCGCTACTATGGCGCTAACGTGAACGATATTAATCACCTAAACTTAACCGTAGTCGCTAAGTCGAGCAATGCAGTTGAGCGTGAGCAGCTTATTACGGATATTAAGCAACTGGTGGCGCGTGCTGATAGCTTGCTTGAGGGCCGCGTCAGGGTAAAAGCGGTAGCATTACGCCCTTATGCGATTAATATCACCGGTCGACTAGCAGCGGTGCATGATATCGATTCGGTACGCACGCAAATTAAAGAGCTATTGCTAGCAGACTATGGTAAAGGCTCGCTTGCCGCCATTCATCATAATGCTGATGGCTTTAACTTGCAGGAAATTGCCACGCGCATACGTTCAACGATAAGCGCTTTTCAAGATCGCATTAGTGACTTTACTGTCAGTGGTGAGGACGTGGCAAGCCAGCCGGTAAAACCGCATGAATGGGCTTTTTTGGATGCCGATAGTATCATTATTAACTTAACCCGTACTGCTGACAGCGGTAATGCGATATGGACAATGTGATATGGACAACACAACCCTAAATGCCAGTGACTTTTTAGCACCGCTTGCCTTTACTCACAAAGCTAATGAGCTTGAGCGAGCGATGGTAGGGGTTTTTACTGCTGTGGTTCAGGATTATCAAGTAGATCAGCTTAATGATATTTATAGTTATGGCGTGCCGTGGCTTGGTAGTCCTACTGTGGTTGAGCGCTTCACCAAACTTAACGGCCTAGCGGTACTACGTCGCAATGATGGTGGCTTGTCCGATAAGCTTATGAGCGTTATTTATGCGAACTGGGAATCAATGGCTAGTGAGCGAGGGCTAGCGTTTTTGCAATTCATGCTTGATATGCTATACCCAAATCAAAACGAGATAGCCAGGCTTTGGCACTCAATAGCACAAGCAAGCAGCTATCCGCTATACCTTAGCGAGTCACAAGGGGCTAATAGTTTTTTAACCAGCCGCATTCGCATCAAGATAGATTCTAATATTGATATCACTGAATTGTCAGAGCTTGCGCCCACGCTATCGCGCTTAGTGCCTTGGCAGATTGTGCCAGAGGTGGCAGTTAGTATTGATACTGAGAACATGGGCGTCAAGGTCGCGCTGGCAGGTGAGATATTTCAAGTCGCTAACTTTTCGCCTTATTAGTGGTATAATGATTATGTGGCTAGAGTAGCTCTCGAAAGTCGGATTACACCCCCGATTGCCACACCTTGTAGGGTGTTTTATCTGAATAGGTGTTAATGATATGAATAACCAAGTAAAGGTAGGGCAAAGGTGGCTTGCTACAGATGGTGCACTTAACTGCATAATTCATGTAGTGTATATTGATAGTGATTCAATACGCCTTGCTTGCTATGACCATCTAGCAGAATCAGTGTCATGGGGTATTACTAATGATACTTTGAGTGGCAAAAATGAGATAACAGAAACTATAAAGGATTTGATGGACACCCACTTGCTAATGTATGACGGTGAAAGTCCTGATGATACTCGCAACAGAGTTTATGATAACGAATCAGAGTTAAATTGCCCTCACTGCCAAGCCGATCTGGACACAAAATACTGGCATACTGAATGGGCGCGACTTTGTGAAAAGTTTGTTGTTAATTGCGATGAGTGCGATGAGGAGATTATAGCCTTAGCATTTGAATCTAAAACGCAAGTTAAGTACGCACTGACACACTGGGAAATTAAGCCCACGTAAAAAACCGATATATCTAACAACCAACCTCACTAGAAATAGTGGGGTTTTTCTTTATCTAGCACATGGAACACCCCTAAACACGCCCGCCCAAAGCAAGTCAAAATAGCTCTATTACTTATCATCTTATAGGGCTACTTCATGAAAACCAAAACACCTAGCGCTCAGGCGTACCGCAAGCAGTATGAAACCGCAAAATCACTAGGCGCGGCGATGCTGGCGTGTAATGCGGTTTTAGTACCTGAAGGTTACAACAATCTATATATGCTTATTCAAAACTTTCAGCGCCCTATCATGAGTCATAACGATAGTGCTGATGTTGACTATGCGCGTGGTCTGCAAGCGCACGTAGCAGGTACACTTAAAACCAACTTTGAGGGTCAGTGGACGTTAATCGAAACTGAGTCAGGCGCGATCTCTAAATTCGCTGAAGAAATTGCAGTCAAGCATGGCGGTATCTTGCCGCTAGTACGTATCTATGACGGCTTTATCGGTGACGGCGACAACATCAAGGGCAGTCGTGAATATGAATTGATTGATTGTGCGATCACCTTTACCGATGGCGGCGGTGAGATTGATGCAGCCAGCCGTAGCCAGATATTGCAGGTGCAAGCCTCATGTCGTTATAACTATTTTGGTCAAAGTGGCAAGATCGGTGCAACCGGTAGCGGTGCTGATGTGTTTGCTAACACGCTGGTTAATGCGCTTAGCAGTCTTGGCGGCCTAACCCCGCAGTTTAACTCAAACGATGTAACTATCTTCGGTTAACCCTAATCTCAATCAATAAAGCCAAGGCTAATCTATGAGCACCACTGACACAGACGCCCATCACGTTATCGGATCATTGCAAGATGCTAGCGATGAGCTGTATGACGAGCTGCTAACGACTGGCTCATCGGTCATGCTTAGCGATGTCGTTAAGATCATGATCGTGAATACCAAGAAATACGCTGGCTGGTCAGGTGAATTGCAGCATTGCCCAAAAGACGATGCCTCATGCGTTAAGCCACTACTTACGATCACTGAGAATACCGTTTTAGGTGTGGATGACTGGCTGATACTAGAGCCGGTCGTTCGTGCTCATTGCGACCTTGTGCAAGCCCGCCGTATGGAGGGCGCACAGAATTTAGGCGTACAACCCTCTGGCATGTCATCAAGCGAGGCGCTGCAATACTACAAAGAGTCACTTGAGGTTATGAAGCGTGAGGCATTCCAGTGTCAGCCGTTTAGTGTAGATATTCCTGAAAACAACGCCTTAGACGAGTTTTTTAAAGATAAATTTTGGAGTACAACATGGCAGAAACCGTAGAAGTTTTAGTAACTCGTGAATGGGTGCGGTTAGCGCCTAGTCAGTGTGAGGTGCAGTCTGTTAATGATAGAGACGCCTACAATAAGACGTTTTTTGACTTAGTGGTAGGCGGCACAAAACCTGCCAGCGACACAGATGTTTTCATGCGTATCACCCTTGCTGAGCACGCTAATTTTCATAGAGACGCACCAGTGTGGTTGCGACTTAATGTACTCAATGCTGATAGCGATCAGTCAGTTATTGTCACGAGATAAGGATTAATTATGTCACAACAATTTGGTAGTCCTGCTTCGGTCATTGGCAATGAGGGTCAAGATGGTAAATCAGCTTATGAGATTGCGGTTATTAATGGCTTTGCTGGCACGCAAAATGAATGGCTTTTGTCACTCAAAGGCGCTGATGGTGTAGATGGTAATACTATTATCGACCAACGCACCCAGAAAAGCATCAAGGTATGGACAGGCGCACAGGTTCAGTATGACGCTGTTACGCCAAAAGATGCTAATACCTTATATGTGATAAAGCTATGATAAAAAATATATCGATAGGTGTAACAAATACTATCAGAGCATACCTAGGTGAAAGTTTAGTGTGGCAAGCACCACCTAAGCTATCCGCTAACTTCATCACGGGTGAATACAAAGCAAGTGGCGTAACTAAGACTTTCGCGGAGGTCTTTGACTTCAATCGTGCAGGTAAAGCATGGCTAGTAAAAGAGACTGGCTTAGTTGAGTACGCAGTTGATACACCTAGATTTGATGATGGTTTATTAATAGAGCAAGCAGCGACTAACTTAGCTACCAGTAGAAATGTCGTAAATTGTACGTGGAATGGAAATAATGTATCTTTAACTACAGAGAGTACATTCGGCTATTTTGGCTTTGCTGTGTATTATGCTATAGGTAGATATATGACTTCAACTATACATATAAAGTCAGAGCATACAGCTTTTGAAAAGGTAACGATAGGTGATGCAGGAATAACTACATTTACGGTTAACGTAAAAGACGCAACTTACGTAAAAACCTCTGACCACGCACTAACATTAGACCCTACAATGAAAATAAGTAAGGTAAATGGGAGAAGCAAAATAGTATTTACTCGTAGCGGTTCAGAAAACATTAGCACTTCTATGCGTTATACTCCACCTAGCTCCGCTTATACCGCTATCGGCAATAATCTAGCAGCTACTGCCCTTTATGAGCAACATGAGATAGGTAAGGTATCTAGTAGCTATATCCCAACAACCACAGCGCCAGTAACACGTCCTGCTGATTTTATTCAAAGCAAGGTAACATGCACAGCCATTACAGGCGATTGGGATAGCACATTAACTCTATCAATCAGCAATGGGCAGATAGTACACAGTGGTTATGGTCGCATACGTTCATTGGAGATTAACTAATGATTGATTATAAATTAGTGTTTGATAGTGAGTCTCAAGCTAACGATGTAATAGAGGAAGTTACAGGTGAGTTACACCCAAGCCAGTACGTTAGATACGATATTGGTAATATAAAACGCTATGAATACGACGAGAACAACTTAGAAGCCGAACCTACTGTCATAGTAGTCAGTGATAAGTATCATGTTGATTTGCGACTACGTGCAGCTAGCGATTCATTAGATGAGTACGTAATCGTAGCAGATAATCCAGTTCATAGTTTTAGTTAGGCGTCTACATGAATATTCAGATCGAAGATGGCAGTTCAATCGGCAATAATCTAATCAGTGCAATATACCGCACTGATCTTGTGCCCGTGCCCGTCACCATTGAGCTGGTCGTCAAGGCTGATGACCGACTGCATAAGCTACTATTGATCGATAAAAAACTAACCACCCCGCAAGGCGTGTCATTAACCATCGTTAAATCACAAGTCATCAACGAGCAATCTATCAAGGCTGGCAAGCGTATTGCTGCGCTGCATATCATTGCCGTACTAACAGGATGCGAGCCACTGCTAGGCGTCACCAAAAAAGCCGTTAGCCTAGAGAATACCAGCTTTAACGAGGTGTACCGCGCATTAGGCGCTAAGATAAGAATAAAGCGTGATATCAAACTTGCCAGCTTCGTCTGCCTAAAAGGACAGATGCCAACCGTAGCTATTGCTAAAGCACTGCAAAAGGAATCGGCTGTTATTAAGCACAGCGGAAAAGGGCTATCAGTTATCCGTCTAAACGAGCTAATGATAGGCGATCCAACCTTGTTTGACAAAAGCGCAGTACAGTGGATCGATCACCCTAATGCCATCCGGCACGGTAACGTCAATTACCTATCTATCGATGACAATGGCTCGGATATTCTAGGCACGGCAAGACCTGAACGCTCAATAGAATACTACCCACGCGCAGATAACCGTGAATTGCAAAACTTGCGCCGCATACTCATCACCAAAGCCACCATTACCCGCCAGCTCGATGAGCGCTTGGACGCAGGCAAGCTAATTGAGGTTGATGAAAAAACCCTAGTTGCTTTAACTGCCGCCCATCGCTTTGAGTCAGGCGCGTTAGGTGGTCCCGCTGTCATGGCAACAAAAGCATGGCTTGCCACAGTGGAGGATAGATCATGAGTTTTTTATCACCCTACATACACCCAGCCAAACTTATCAGCTACGACAAGGTAAATCGCACCGCTAAGGTATCCATTGCAGGATTAACTGATGGTGTAGAGGATGGCATAACCGCCATGCTTGCCTATCCAATAGGCGATGACGACTTAGATACTGAGCGCGAATTACTACCAGGCGCGGATGTTTGGGTGTTTTTTGAGCAAGGCGACACCTCAATGCCAGTGATTGCTTTTTACCGCCGCCATGGACAGGGAAAGGCAGTTATCGATACCAGGCGTATTCGTCAAGAAAACATCGAGCTGCTGGCACGCTCAACCATTACCCTTGATGCTAAAGACTTTGTAAATATAAAAGCTGAAACCATCAACCTTGATGCAAGCACTGTAAACCTTAAGGCTAGTAACTTTAATATTACCGCACAGACTAACGCCAAAGGCGATATCAACCAAGTAGGCGATTACTTCATGGCAGGCAATCAAACAATCAATGGTGGCCAAACGATTAATGGCGATAGCGTGTCATACGGCAATCAAAAGATCAACGGTAGTATTTACGCAACAGTAGATGTAAAAGCCGGGAATATATCAGTTAGATATCATGGTCATACAGGTGATAGCGGCGGTCAGGTCAGCAAACCCAATTAATTAGGCGTAAAAAATGAAACTACTTAACACCATGTCAAACCTGCTGATTAGCAATCGTGAGATCAAGCGGTCTATCACGCCAGCTAGCATTGGTGATGTCAACCGCCAGTATGAAGCGCTCAACCAAATGGAGCTTGGCACCTTTAACAGTCCTGAAAACGCACCGCGAACCCGTCAAGATATTTACTCAACGTGGGAGCTGATGCAAAAGGACCCGCAAATAGCAGAGGCATTAAGCTTGCATGTTACCGCAGCACTAGGCGGGCATGAGACTACTGGCGATATGATCTTTATCACCCCACATGAGCGTGTACGTGGTAAAGGTCGACGTGCAAAAGAATTGCGCGATAAGGTCGAGCGTGAAGCATTGCATATCGCGCCCATTATTAACCGATACGCTTTTACCTTAGCGCGTCAAGCCATCGCCTATGGGGACAGTTACGCACGTATCTACACTGACAAGCGTAAGGGCGTAGTAGGGCTTATGAACAATCGCCATACCGCGCCATCGCTTATCATGCCTTTTGAGCAGGCAGGCGAGACCGTCGGCTTTCATGGGTTAGAAGAAGAGGACTACGAGCGATCTATTGCCAAGCTTACCCCTAGGCAGCTATTGCGCGTCAAAATGCAGCGCATTGAAGTTATCCCGCAGATGACCATGCAGGTATGGCAAGATCAGAAAACACTAATCTATGATGAGCGCTGTGACAATCCTATCTTGCCAGCGGAAATCGGCGGCTCATTCCTTTATCCAGTCGAGGGGCCGTGGAAAGATGTTGTGATTAGCCTTGCTGGACTCAACAATCAGCAAATAGCCGATAGTGTTAAGCAAGCCTTTTTAACGGTCAATATGGAAGGTATGCCGCCAAAACAGCAAAACAAATATAAAGAAAGTATTACTAAAATGCTGACCAATTACCGCGATCAGATACAAGAGGCGTTTAAAGGCGGTGAGGCATTGCACGGCACTAAGTATCATGTGTTGCCACAGTGGGGCGATAAGCAAATACTGCAATCAGTAGGGGACTTATCACAGCGTAACATGCCGCTTAACCCTGAGACATTAATGCTTAACCTTCGCCGCGTGGCAGGTGGCCTAGGGATTGATTTATCCCTAGTGGGCTGGGCAGATATGCTGGCAGGTGGATTGGGTGATGGTGCAGCTTTTCAAACGTCGGCACAGATCATGCGCCGATCCAACCTTATCCGTACCGCATTGATTGATGCCTTTAATCACTTAATGAGTATTCATTGGGGTATTAAGTACGATGAGTATTTTGATGCTAAAGAATATCCGTGGCAGTTCGACTTCTTCTCAGATGCCGGAGCTGCAACCGCGCAAGCACTGAGCAATAAGCAAAACAAGGCCAATACATTGACTATCGAGATGCAAGCGGTGCAGATGATAAAAGATTTAGGGCTTGGCAAAGAAGCGACACAGCTAATGCTTGAGGATCGCTTAGACTATGACTTAGCTTTTGCTGAAAAAGTCGCTATTGCTATTACCGCGCCGCCAATAGGTGAGGAAGGTGGCTTGCCAGCAGGGATGCCGCAACCTCCTAGTGACAGCGGCAAGCATGACGACTTTGAAGATGACGAGCTGCCTGAAGGACTGGATGATATGGATGACGACTATGAGGACTGATCTAGTACAAGCGCTAGTCGCTGGCAAGAATGATGTTGGGCGTGTAAAATTAGGCGCGGCAACCAACTCAGAGTACATGCAGTCTTTACAGCTACTCTATGGTAGATTACGGGTACATGAAGCGTTATTGCAGTGTATGTATGTGGTCAAGATTGAAGACATATTCGGCAATGGCCCTAACATTCCTTGGTTTAGAGATAAAACATTATGCTACCTAGCAACTGAGGCAGATATGTCGCTGGGTAGTGCTGATAGTGAGACCTTTTACGCTGGCGCGTATCAAGCAGGGTATCTGACGCAAAAAACAGCCGATGATATGGATGTTACGTTTATTGAGACCATCAATGGCGATATATCCAACTCCTACCGAGCTTGTCATAAACTTGCGTTTAATGATGACGGCACGGTGAACGAGTCTAAAAAATACGCTTTCAAATTAAGTGTTGGCCTTATTAATCATAAAAAACCCAATAGCGAGCCAGTTATCACAAGATCATGGTTGGTTGGTGCCAAAAGCGCCCGTCCTGAGATTAGTAGTACGGGTCGTAGTGAGGTAGTGAAAGTGACAGCGACCTTTCAAAAGTTACGACCATTGATGTTTGAAAGGTGATATACCTTACTTAATAACAACCCACTTTAACGAGTGGGTTTTTCTTTGCCTAAACCCCAACGGAACACCCCCACAGCCTAGCCGCCAAAACTTGCCACAATAAACCTATCTTATTATCCCCTAATAAACATAGGCATCAGGCAATGGCATATATCACCCTCAATAAAGCGCACACCCACCATCAAACGACTATCAATGGTCAGCCTGCTAGCCAGTATAGCCGCTATGAGACGGGCATAATTACTGGCAACAAGCGCAACTTGCCAGCCATTTTAGCCAATAGTACGGGCAGTGACGGTTATAGCTTTGATAGCGCAGTCGGTAGTGATGACGATAGCTGGCATGTATTAAACGCTTTCGATAAGCATGGCTCATACGTGAACACTATCGCAGTAGGCGGTGCTATGGATAGCGATCATGCTGTCGTAGTCGCACAGACTCAGCTTGACAGCCTAGGCGCATCAAGCCTAGGCGCATCAAGCCTCAAACTTATTGACACTGGATTAATTCAGTTTGACAGCCTCAATCGGTCGGACGCTGGCACGTTTTCAATCGATGCCATCAATAAGCTTATGGACAACTCCTCACAAGATAAGAGCTACTTGCCGATCATTACCGCCTCAGAACTGGCCTATGAGACAGACCGCGTTACTTTTGATAGTGTGCAGTGGGCTGATAATAGTAATGAGTTACTAAGTCATGATGGTCGTGACAGTACGCTCATGCTCGATATGACACGCGCTGATACTCGCAGTGACTTAGTGAATGAATTTGAGCTTGCAGACGTGCTTGATATGTTGGGTGCTGAACCTGAGCAAGCTTTTGATGCTTTGATGGACACCAAGAACCGTTTAGGACTTCTTAAAGACCGTTTGTATAACGCCATGAGCCGTGCCGGTAACGATACGGTGTCAGTTGCCAATGTCACTGAAACCAAGCCGTTTAAGCGCCAAGGCGTGACCAATATCGCCTTCGTCTTTGATCTATCGGACGGTCAAAAACTGTCTATCTGGTTCCACAATCCTGACAGCACGCCAAGCAAGCTTATGCCAAGCGATATTATGATTAGCTGGAAGTGGATGTTAAACAAGCGTGATGTGACCGCCGCCTTGTCACCAAAGCAGGGCGATAACGTCCAGTTGCCCGTGCTGGCAAGTCGGATCATGCGCGTGGCCGCCAAGAACTCTACGCGCTTTAAGCGCACTCAGGCGCGCCAGCTTAAACTTGAGCAAGACTTACTAGATGCTCAAGCGCTGGTTGATACCAAAGCCTCTACTATTGAGCAGTTGGATAAAGATATCGAAGGTCTGCACAGTCGGATTGATGCGGCTATGCAAGCGCCTAAAGTTGAGCCGATTATCGAACCTGAAGTTGAGCCGATTATCGAACCTGAAGTCGAGCCAGTTGTTGAACCTACCAACGATACCGAAGCAGATATCGCACTAGCCAGACCAAGCCAAATGGAAGAGCTTAAAAGCCTTAGAAACTTAGCACCTAAGTCTGGTGAGGCTATCAAATCAGATGATCCGGACGCTATCGAGAAACTAGAAGCTAAACTGGGTTATTTGCAAGCGTTTGCAGCCGTGATGCGTGCTGCTAACAAGCATGTGCGTAAAGGTGATGACGCCGCGCTTAGTAAGATGGGTTTAAACGATAAAGAAATCGCAACCCTAAAAGAGCCTGATTACGCTGGTCGAACTGGCTTTGCTGATTATCAGATGACCAATAATAACGGTGAGATGGGCCGCGTTAAAAAGCGCTTGAAAAGTCTTTATCGTGAGCGTGAGCTAGAATTGGCCGAAAATAACGATAGCGACGCGCCAGCCAGCGAACCATTAGAAGACCAGCTTGTAACATCAGTAACGGACTTCGCCAAAACCCATGCAGGCTTTAACGGGTTTATCAAGAATAACGATGAGGCAGAAGCGGCGCTTGCTGGCAAAGCCATAGGCGATTGGGTGGTTGCGGTCAACGATAGCAAATACCCTATAACGGTATTTATGAGCTTAGATGACGAGTCTAGCTACACGGGTGCTACCAATAGCAGTGTAGAAAGCGCTTTTAATGACATTCTTGATAAGTCAAAAACCGCCGCTATCCACTGGGGCGCTGAGGATGCCGCCGTATTACCAGCTGGTTACGATGTCGATACCGCAAGTAATGATGAGATTATTAACGACACTAGAATACAGTCGCTAATCACTGACTTAGGTTTAACGCTTACATCTAGTGAGAATAACGAGTACGAGTACGGTACAAAAACCGATAATAGCGCTTTTTCGTTTAAGCTGAAGCACGGTGAGCTATCAACCGTTTATTTTGTTCAAAACGGCGATGGCAGCAATCTAAATAACGCAATGACCGAGGTTGACGATATCAATGGGTTTGTCACTCAAGCAAAAGACATGCACGCAAAATACCTTGCGTTACTAGGTGAGGACAATACGCCTGATCCTGATAACACGCCAGATGGACCCAACAACAAAAAAATCGTTAAGGGCAAATCAAACAAGGCTAAAACCCCCAAAGGCACCAAGATTGAAAGCGTCTTTGCTTTGGTCGACGCTAAATTCTTGATCGCTTCACATACCGCGAACGGTAGTAAAAACCCTAAATACCCACAAGAATTACAGCCGCGTGACCGTGCCCGCGAGTCTTCTATCGCATGGGTACAAAAAACCTCAAAAGAACTTGATCCTGAAAGCTTAGGTCGTACTGGTCGCGTTGATACCGGTGCGCCTATCGTTGGTGATGACCTAGTGGTAGAAAGCGGCAACGGTCGCACTATTGCGATCAAGATGGCCTACGCCAATGGTGATGCTAGCGAGTACAGAGAATGGCTTGCTGAGAACGCTGATATGTTCGGTATGACCGCTAAGCAAGTAGAGAGCTATAAGCAGCCTATTCTTGTGCGTATGCGTACCACGCAAGTGAACCGTAGCGAGTTTGCAGTAGAAGCGAACCAAGACGACAAGCTAAGCTTTACCGCCTCAGAACGCGCCAAATCAGATGCTAAGCGTGTTAATGCTGGCATGTTAGAGCTATTCGATCCTAGCGAGTCAGGCGACATCTTAGCCGCCAGTAACCGCAGCTTTGTAAAATCGTTTCTAGCCAGCCTAGGCGCAACCGAAGCGGCGCAATATACCGACAGTAACGGCAATCCAACTCAAGCGCTAGTGGCGCGTATTAAGGGCGCGTTATTTAGCAAAGCTTATGACGATGACCGCTTGCTTGAAATGATGGCAGATCAAACCAAGCCTGAGCTACAAAACACCCTAAACGCGCTAACAATGGCCGCGCCTAAGTTTGTAGCAGCACAAGCGGTCAACCGTAGTGACGCGCAGGACTTGGCTGAAAAAGTGGTTGATAGTGTCGAGCAGTCGCTAAGCGACGAGGTTAAAAACGCCATTGTTGATGCCACCAACATGATTATGAATGCCAAGCTTAGCAACCAGGACATTAAAGAATACGTACTGCAGCAAGGTCTTTTTGAGCAAGTGGACGATGCCACCGCTGAACTTGCGGTATTCCTAGCCGCTAATGCTCGCAGCGCTAAGAAAATGACCGACTACTTTAACGCAATGGCAAGCTACATCGAGCAGGACAGCGTAAGCCGTCAAACACTAGATATGTTCGGTGAACCTGAGCCGTTATCACTCGCTGATGTCATCGCACACGCCAACAACCAGGTTAATGATAATACCGACACTATAGGGACACTTGATATGTTTAACGAGACGGTAGTAGATGACACGGTAACAGATGAGCCAGTTGAGCCGGTCACAAACAACACCCCGCTTGACGACTTCAATACAGCTAACCTAGCCGCTAAAGTTGACGGTATAGTCGCTGAGATCAACGCAAGCGACTTTGATCCAGAGATTTTTGATATTGATGCGCTGGCAAGCATTGCAGACGAAGCTAAAGGTAATAGCGATCTGACCGCCAAACTTGAGGCCGCAAGCGAGGTCTATCAAAACAAGCTGATCGCTATCGCCATGCAAGCAATGTCTGACATGGCAGGTAACTAATGCCAAATGCGCCAGCCACCAATAAAAACAAGACTACCAATAGCAACACTATTGGTAGCACTTGGGGCGAGAAGGGGTTAAACAAAAACCTTCTTGTCAAAATACGGCCAGTAATCGAGAGCAATATTGAAGGCGGGCAAGGGGCGCAGACTTATGATGTTGATGCTAGTCAGCCAACCGTTGAATCCATCTTTGAAGATGCTGAATTTACCATTGAGTCACAGTACAGTACGCCTTTTGAGTCATCGAACCCTGAAGGGCGTCTGCCTAACTTGATGGGTATGATTCAGTCAGGGCAAGCGGCGGCGGCTGGTTACAGTATATTTGCTGCTGCTGGCGGCGGCGTAGTCGCTGATGTGGCTGATGCGACTGCTAGCTTCATTGGGGCCAAAGGCATTGTTGAAAAAGGCCAAGCTGAACTAGAGGGCCTGATGGGTAAATCCAACTTTACCAAGCTCAATAGCCGCCAAATTTTCACCTCATCAAACTCAGTACGTATCACCGGTAGCCTTGTCTTTCAAGCATGGAGCGACGCGGCAACCGAAGTAGAAGCCGCCGTAAGTCAGTTACAGCGCTGGGCGTCCGCTAAGAGCTTATCAAACACATCATTGATTGTCGGTGCGCTTGATGAAGGATTGTCAGCCATGTTCCCGTCAGAGATACCGCCAATGGTGCAACTACAATACGGCGGTAAAACCTATAAGCCACTGGTGATTGAGAGCGTGTCAGCACCTATTACCGCGCCAATGACCAAAGACGGTAATCGTATTGCTGTCAAAGTACAAGTCACCTTCTTATCCCTAACTGCATGGGACCAACAAAATATTATAGATATGGGTCGTTAACCCAAAAGGATAGATATGGAAACTACTTTAGATGCACAGCTTTTAGACACTAGCGTATTACTGCCTGACCTTCAGATAGGCCAAGCAATGGATATCGCCAAAATACCAGTGGCGTTCAACGAAAAACGATTAAGCGCCATGATCTCGCACCTAACCGGTGATCCTAGCTTGGCTGGTAAGTTGACCGCACAAGAGCGCTACTTTATTTTGCTCAGCCATCAAGCCATATCGCAAAGCCAGCATAGTGATGTCAATGATATTGATAGCTACACCATCCCCACGGTACAAGCTGACGTGCCACAGCGTCACCAAGTAGGCGATATGTATATTAATCACTTACTGGGCGCTCATGTCGTCGTGCTTGAGGGTATTTGCGAGAACGTTTATGACTGGATTAAAGGACAGATGGCGTGCCAGCTTAGCGGTGATCTCTCATCAGTAGTAGGTGGTGACAGCGATGGCTTGAAATGGGATGTTATTGACGCTGGCATGAGCGATAACGAGATCAACGAAGTCATACAAAAGCGTAGCGAGATTATCGATGAGTTGGGCGCTAATGGTAACTTTAATATCCTACATGATGCTTATAGTATAGGCGTTGATGCGCTATCTCACTTCTTGGTGTTGGGTTGTGAAAATAAAGGTTTAACCGTTATCAGTCAAGGAGGTGACGGTAACGAGCCGTCACGATTTCTCACCCTTGACGGCCTACAAGGGATCGCCCGAGTTATTGCAGAGTGCATTGCTTGATGACGCATTTGTGATGATGGAACACGGCAATATGAGCTTGCCAGAAGCGCTTAAAATAGGACTATCTTTTGTAGCGATGTACAAAACATCATCAAGCTTTGACTTGGTATCTAAGCGACTAGAAAGTGAGAATCTACATAAAATCGCTGTTATTAGTCGGCTTGATGCCATTATTAAAACCAATCAGAGCCGTAGATGATGCCGTCAAATTACAACAGTAGTTATATTTAATCATTAATTTAATTAGGACAGACAATGCCAGACAAATACTATTCGGCTGTGCAGACAACCAAGCTACTGGCATTGTCAGGTAGCGGCACGGTTATTAGCGCAGTCAGTGTGATGGTGCAACTTAATGAGCCTCACACCTTTTTATATCTAAGCTTGCCGTATTGGTACTTTTTAGTAGCCACAGTTTTACTGGTTTTTGTGGGCGCAGGGCTTGCAATGACCAACGATTATATGAAGAAGCAAGGCACATTTTGGGGTAACTTGCTGTTAGCGATAGTCGTCGGATTTATCATCTCCTTCGTCATACTGCCAGCAATCAATGATAAGCCAACCGTCGTCATTATGATGCTAACCGCTTTTTTTGGTGGACTACTTGGTACGATATTTTTACGCATGATACTAGAGCTATCAGCAGACGATGATCTCAAGGTGGGTGTTCAGTCTATTGTCAAAAACTTTATATTAAAATGGATCAATAGATTCTCAGGGGGTGATAAGTGATACCTATCATCAACACATTATTGGCTTTTACTGGCCTCATTATATGCACCTGTTTTTTATTGTCAGATCGATTTAATACAACCTCAAAAGAAATACTTGGTCAGCTAGGTTGCTGGATTATTGTATGGATATTCCTAGTCGCCGCGTCACTGCCAAGCAGTAGTTTTGAGCCGTCATGGTCTACCACAGCAGCTCGAACAATCGTTTTGATTTTAAATATCTGGCATTTTAAAAAACTAATCATCAATCGATGCAAAAGAGCGCACGGCCTACGCAAACCAATTAAATGAAAAGAGGTGTAATCATGGCAGTTATTGAAATGCAAAAGGAATTAGGCGTACTTGCTGATGGTTGGTGGGGCGGTGACTCGCAACGAGCCTACCTAGCGCAAGGCAGACAGCTTGATTTTAACTGGGCTTACCTAAGACGCAAGCTAGTAAACTCTTTTAGTCAATCTCAAGTAGATGGCTTTAACCGTATTATGGCGGCTTGCAATCGCGCCAATCTATCGCCGCAGCACGCCGCCTATATTCTAGCGACTGTATGGCATGAAAGCGCCACAACCATGACTCCTATCAACGAGTACGGCAAGGGCATTAAAAAGCGTTATGGTCAATGGTTTAAAAACAGCAAAGGCGTTATCTATGGCATTCGTAACGGTCATATTTTACGCCCTGCTTACTTAAAGTCTGATTACCCGCATTTGTATTTTGGGCGCGGGGATTGCCAGTTGACTTGGTTAGATAACTACATTAAGTTAGGGCTAATTCTAGGCGTGGATCTTACTAACAACCCCGATCTTGCGCTCGATCCTGATATTTCAGCCGACATACTGGTAACTGGATCAATGCAAGGGCTGTTTACGGGTAAGAGTATTCCGCATTACATTACGTTTGGCACCTTTGATGAGTTTGTGCAGGCGCGCTATGTTATCAATGGTCGTGATAAGCGCCATTTGATTGCTGGGTATGCTAAAACCATTATGACCGCTATGCAGTTTAAAGACGTTAAAACCAATATGCTTGCAGCCTAAAACAAACCAATAAAAAAGGATTAACCATGACAGACCTACCGAACACAGTAACCAAAGAGCAGTTAGACGACTTGGTTGCTAGAAGCAAAGTTGAGTACGCAGTATTTGATAACAAACTTACTGTAGCTGTTATCACCTTGCCGAATAAGTTTAAAGTCACTGGTGAGGCGTCTTGTGTTGACGCGAAAAACTTTAAAAAAGAGCTTGGCGAGACATACGCGCTCGAAAACGCCATTAAAAAGCTATGGGAGCTTGAGGGCTACTTGCTAGATGCACACTTACATGGTCGCACTGAGTGGCTTGAAAATCAGGCAGGCGACTTACCAGTTAAATGCACCGCACCCCAAGACCCCGACCAAGAATTGACCGAAGATGAAGTTGCGACGTTGGCAAGCGGTGGTTCGTTATGCGATTGTTGCGAGGTGGTATCGCCCGATGACGAGTATTTTGATAGTGTCTCTTGGTCATACGAGAAGGCGGGTGAAGATATTGATGAGCCGCATCCGATAAAAGAAGGCGACCACGTTGACTTTGGCACATCCTTACACTTGATGGAGTTGGGCGAGCGTATGCAACGTGAAGGCTGGAACGGCAAAGGCATGTTTATTTACATCGTGCCAGCCGCTAGCTATCCAGCGCAGCGTAACGCTAAAGGCGTTTTAGTGGGCGACTATCCTAATGATATGGTGCCGTACAGCGCTTATATCGCCTTGAAATCTGCTAGCGGTGAAGTTGTGCCTTGGACTATCAGTCAGTCAGATGCACTTGCTACAGACTGGATGCTGGCTAGCTAGTCATATTGAGAGATATTGCCTCTACTCAGTAAACCCCGCCTAGATGGTGGGGCTTTTTATTGCAAGCTTGTGGAACACGCTAAAAGCTGGCGCGCTATCACCCCTCATAATAAGAGGACGATAACACCAACCAGGCCATTAATTATGAACGAGAAACTTGCTAGATTAAAACGACTGCAGACCGCGCTTGCCAGCTTTAAAGTGGCTAATGATATCAAGAGCCGTGTAAGTGCTGGAAAAGAGCTGACCACTGCACTAAGAGAGCTTGGTGCGTTCGCCAAAACCAAGCCACTAGATAGCACAGCGCCTACCAGTAAAGACGCTACTACCAAAAAGATAGTTGATCGATCTACTGTCGCTATTCCAGACAAGCAAGCCGCCCGTCAAAAGGCCAATGATGCCGCTATTGAGTTGCTGGCAAGTATTAAAGAGCAGGGGCTAACCCGTGATGACCTAACCGATGAGCAACTAGAAACCTTAGCTAAATATACCGGTAGTGGTGGCGGACTAAAAGCTAAAGCCGATGAGAAGGGTAAACGACTTCGTGGCAGCCAATACGAGTATTATACGCCGCTAGATGTTGCTAGCGCCTTGTGGGACCTAGCAAGCGAGATGGGTTTTAGTGGCGGTAAAGTGCTTGATCCAAGTGCGGGGACCGGTGTGTTTGCGGCAACTAGCCCAGAAAGCGCCGTTATTGACAGTATCGAGCTTGATGAAACATCAGGCGCTATTGCTCAATTATTGAATGATGGCGAACGTAGTAAAACGATTGTCTCTCCTTTTGAGGCGCAAGCCAAAATCATGGCGAATAATAGCCTTGATATGGTTATTACCAACGTACCTTTTGGTGGCAATAAGGTGCGCGGTGCCAATGCTGGCAAGGATGATTGCTATAAAAGCGAGACGCTTGAGAACTACTTTATCTTAAGATCGCTTGAGAAGCTAAAGCACGGCGGATTGGCGGTATTTATCGCGCCTACCTCAGTCATATCGGGATATGCGAATGATAAGAAAAAACTACGCAAGCTCACCAGCCTAAAAGCTGACTTCCTGGGGGCGTATCGTATGCCAACAGAGGTTTTTGATCAAACAGGCGCTAATGTTGTGACTGATATTGTCATCTATCGCAAACATAGTAGCGACGCCACAGATCAGATAATGGACCTATACAATAGCGGCGGTATTGACACCCTTGCTCAATCAAAAGTATTTTGGGATGACTACCTAAGCGGTGATTACTTCAAAAAAACCGAACATAAAAAATTCATCTTAGGTGACGAAACTAAAGCCATAAATCAGTGGGGCAAAGAGATTGATACCGTTAAGGAGAATAAGAAAAACCCTAAAGTATCAAAAATGCTTAAGAAGTTTGGTGACAGCCGTATCGATTGGGATATGTTAGGTGCGGCAGGCGTTGAAATTGTTGATTACAAAAACGGCGATGTCATATTCCAAGACGGCAAGCAATTAGAATATCAAGATGGGCGCTGGCAGGCGATAGAAAAAGAAGTCACTAGCACTGAGCTTGAGATACAACAGCAACTTGCCAACATGGGCGGTGCTATTGACATGGTTATGGCTCGCGTGACCTATGAGCAGATAAGCGCCACTTTTGAGTATAGCCAAAAAACTGGTCAAGCAGGATTAATCCCTAGCGGCGCTCTAGCAATGTTGGATCGCGCCTCAAAGAGTGCGGTTGCTGATCGTGCGGCTGCATGGAATTGTGTATTGTGCGCGCAAGCTATTCAAGATGCTATTGCTGAACGTGATTATGGTTACGACTTTAAAAGCGGCGAGCCTGAAATCACGGACTTTATGAAATACGCCTTTTTAGATGGCAAAAATACTAAGCTGTCAGGCGATGCCAAGCAAGATCATAAACTCGTGGCACTGTATTATGCCAACGGTCAATATAACGATGCTTGGCTTGGTAACATTAATAGCGAGATCGTCGATAATGGTGCCGCTAAGAGTTATCAAAGCGTTATTGCACGTATTCAGTACGAAAATAAAAGCCTTCATGTCACGCCTGAGCAGCTAAAACAGATTGATCCTACCGCTGATCCTATCAATAACGATGACTGGTTTACCAATCATGATGGCAGCCAGATTATCGCCGCTAATGACTTCTTAGTCGGTAGTTTATCGGACCGCTTAAAAGATATCGATAAACAGATTGCACTTGCTGATGATGAGCAGATTAAAGCCAAGCTTATTAAGCAAAAATCCATTGCTCGTGACAGCGTGGCGCGTATCGATGTGAAGCGCCTTGAGCTTGATCTTCGCACTCCTCTTATTAGTGCTGAAGACAAGGTGAGGTTTTTAAAGCAAACGGTCCATAAAGACGCTTTTGTCGCTTATAACGCACAAGGTCGAGGTATTGCAGACATCGATATTAAAGGCAGTAGCACCAAAGACAGCCTTGAGAAAAAAGACAAGGACAAGCTGTATAACCGTATCGGTGACTGGCTTGGCAAAGGAACCGTCACGCTAGGCAGCGTTAAGCTTGAGACTATGAGCCAACGTGAGGCCCTAAACTGGATGACGGAGCAGATCAATACCGCTAACATCAAGTTTAATTCGTGGGTCAAAGCCAACAAAAACATCATGTCAGGTCTTGAGGCCATGATGACCAATGAGGATAATTTATACTTTACTCAAAATGCAGATGAGACGCCGATTGATATTGCTGGCATGAATCCAGCATTAAGCTTGCACGGCTATCAAAACGCTGAGGTACGCAAACAAGGTCGCTTCTTTGGTGGTATTAACGGCTTCGGTGTTGGACTTGGTAAAACATTTACCTCACTTGCCAGCGTGCAGCATGTGCATAATATCGGCGTTAAAAAGAAAACCATTTTTGTAGTCCCTAATAGCGTACTGTCCAACTGGCGCAAAGAAGCTAACTTCGCCTACCAAAATACCGAAGATTGTATTTTTGTGGGCTTACGTGAGGACGGCGAAAAATTCCGTGTCATGTCAAACAAATATGACGAGGACTTACTAAGCGCTATCGATGGCAAGTACCGCAAAATATTCATGACGTTTGAGGCGTTCAAGCGCATTCGCTTAAAAGACAGCACACTAGGCGATTATGCGGACTACATCAAACAAAACGATACCGCCTTTTCAGAAAAAGAGTTGCAAAAAGACGATGAGAAAGTTAACGGTTTAACCGCTGATCTTATCGAGCGCCTAACCATGAACAGTAACGCGCCATTTTTGGAAGATATGCGCGTTGATAGCGTGGTGATCGATGAGGCCCACGCCTTTAAAAACTCTATCACTGCGCCTAATACTGATGATCGCATTAAATACTTGTCACAGCCTGGTCAATCAGCGCGTGGTGAGGATGCACAAGCCAAGCTTTGGTATGTACGTGGCAGCACGCCTAATAACGATGGTGTGCAGCTACTCACAGCGACGCCTATTACCAATAGTCCGCTTGAGATTTACTCTATGTTATCGCTGGCAAGTGGCCGTAATACGATTAATAAAATGTGTGGCGGCATCAATGGTGCTGATGACTTCATTCAGATCATGTGCCAAATCCAAGAAGAGGTGATGCCCACTATTGATGGCGGCGAACGCTCACAAAACGTCTTTACCGGTATTCGTAACGCTAATATCTTGCGTACTGTCATTGGATCAAATGCGGTTATCAAAGACGCGCAAGATGTCGGTATGTCGGTGGTTATCCCAGATCGTGAAGAGGTCTCTACCGAGGTTAATTTAGGTAAAGACGTAATGGATCAGCTTCGTATGTTCCAAGATGCTTATACCGTCGCTAAACAGCTTGAGAAAGATAAGCTGGATAACGAGCTTGCAGACATCAATCATCCGCAAAGCCCTTTTAACCCTAATAGCCCGTTTAGTATTATTCAGAAAAAGTATGGCGAGGATGTTGAGCTTATGGCTCACCCGTTTAACCTCATTCGCAAAATGGATGTCATGATTGCAGACAGCGAGTTTAGCGAAATGGCAACCTTCTACGACTTCGAGAAGTCGCAAGAAAAGCTCGCACAGTCGGTTATTGATAAGTTTAATAAAAAAGCGTACTCAGACAGCCGTAAACGCTTAAGCCCTTACACTGACGAGGAAAATGCTAAATCGGTCTACACTAAAGACGGTGATACAAAGGTTTTCAAAGAGTATAAGATTACGGTTGAGGCTAAAATAGTGTTACATGATGGCCGCCAGCGTATTGTCGTCGATACCCTAAACGGTAAAACGCAATCAAGATTTGAAGATATTGCAGATAAAGATAAGCTTAATCTTGATGTGACCACCTCCGCAAAAATCGCGGCCATGCTTGAGAACTTTAAGACTGAGCAGGCAGAGCCGCGCGGTGCCAATTCAGACGGTACAACCAGCACTATCGTTAAGCAGATTATCTTTTGCGATCATCTATTTTTGCATAACAAGATTAAAAAATTGGTTGCTAAGCGCGCAGGCGTGCCAGCCAGTAAGATTGCGATCATTACCGGGCAGATCAACAATGAGCCGGATGAAATGATAGATATTCAAGATGGCTTTAATGCTGAGAGTGACGACAATCAGTACCAGGTTATCATTGCCAATAAAAAAGCTGAGGTTGGTATTAACTTGCAGCGTGGCACGCAAGCAATCCACCATTTAACGACTGGTTGGACGCCCGATAGTTTAGAGCAGCGTAACGGTCGCGGGGCGCGTCAAGGTAACAAGACGCAAAAGGTTGCTATCTATCATTATGATGCTGATGGCACATTTGATGAATTTAAGCGCACGATGATCGATAAAAAAGATGAGTGGATCAGCAGTGTATTAAAAGACGATGGCAAAAATACTATTGAAGTGACTGGTAGTATCTCACGTACCGAGCAAGACGCACTTATCGCTACAATGGGTAACAAGGAGGCCATGCGCGAGTATCAGGCCACTAAGGACGCTAAAGAGAAGGAGGTCAGATATAACGCCGCAGTTAAGCGCCAAGGTATCAATATGGACGTAGTGCGTGAGCAGGCTAGCATGATGGCTGATCTTACTATTGATAAATTCTATGAGCAGGCCGTCATCAATGTAGTCAGTCTTATCCGTGACAATAGAACGCTACTTACCAAAAATCAGAAATCGACCGCTAAAGCTGATACTCGCAAAAAGAATGAGCTGCTTTATGAGAACTCAAAACAGATCGCGCTTGACCAGTTAAGCGATATCCTAGACTCAGTGGGTGTGCAGCCCTACGAGAAGGCCGAGGATTGGGATAAGACACACAAGTATGTGCCCGTCGGCGGCATTATTAGTCCTAGTACCACGGCTAACGCTATCTATGACAGTATAATGAATGATACTACTGAGTACCCACCAAGTAAAACCGATGAATGGGCCAAGAAATTTTCTAATATGCAGATTTTAGGTAGCTCTTATAATCACAGTAACGACAAACTTGTTATCAACGAGGGCAGTATCTACCAAGCGGCTTATGATGAAGTCAAAGAAACCGCTGAAGGACTTATCAACCAGTCTGTTATTGCTGCTAATTATATTGCTGAAGAGACGGGGATTGATGGTATTAGCTTGCCCGCTGATGCTGGCGAGCGGATCGCTAAAAAAGAGGCGGTCATTGTTAGCGGTGTTTATATTCAGGCGGGATCAATCGTTATTAAACCGCAATCTGGCGATAGACCTGATGATATCTATGTCGCTCGCATGAATGACGGAAAACTTGTACTAAGTAAGATTGGCAAGGATCGTTTTAGCGGTAGTAGCGGTGTTTATTCTGTATCAGATAGCACACCATCCATTACTATGTTTATCGAAGCGGACATGGTGATTAACCCTAATAGTAGTCGCTACTTAAGTGCGATCAAGCAAATAGCCGCCTTTGAAGATGATTTGCACCTACAAGGCGCTTTAAAGCCGATATCGGTCAAGTATAGCGATATGTTGCCAGAGGTCGCAGAATACCGCGACGACAGCATTAAGCCTATCTGGAATATGAGTGCAGACTTTGAAGGCAGTCATGCCAGCATTGATAACAGCCCTTTGGCTATCATGCTTCCTTTGTTTGCTTTAAACGCTGGCACGCCGTTTGCTAAAGCTATGTTGGCCCAGTACGAAAAACAAGGCTTTGAGGTTAATATTGATAACGGGACCTTTATCACTAAAGACGATGTTACTGTTAAGCGCAAACACTACTACCCCGGACAGACGGATTACTTCAACGCCGTTACTGATCTCATCAAAAATAGCGGGGCCAAGATTACAGCGAGCGATAAAGTTGTTGTTGATAATGATCGTATTCTCTATAGCTTACTAAAAGAAAATGGCGCCGCTACTTTTGACGCTGTAAAAGCCGCTAAAGAATCAATAACGGCTGATACTGATCCGGCAAGCTTTAATAAGATTGCTATAGATGTTTTCGATAACCATTTGTATGATGGTAAGTATATTGATAAAGGGCTTAGCGACGATATTAAGCTTGCGTTGATTAATACCGCTTATAAAGAAGCCTCACCTAGTTATATCAGATCGTTTGATGTGATCGAGCATTTCGCTGAAGCGTTAAAAAAAGCTGTTATCAGCAATGCAGTAAGCAATGCGGCAAAAAATGGTGATAGCGTTGAACAGTTTTCAGAAAATCTAGGTTTAGATGGATCAAAACTGCAAGCGATTTTAGATAGCGGGGCGACTGAGCATAATATCAATGAGTTTGGACGCTTTGATGACCTAAAAAGCACGGTAGATAAAGAAAAGGCGAAGGCGTATTTTGAGGCTTTTGAAGGTGGTAGTATTACCGCACTCAAGGCCAATATGAAAGTCGACTTTACATTAAGAGCGTTTATATTGAACAATAGCAAGGCTGTAGATAGTGAAAGTGAAAGTGAAAGTGAAAGTGAGGGCGATATCTCACCAGCCACGATAGTCTATATTGGCGGTGAGACGATGGCTAATAAGAAAACCATAAAGGCTTATGCTAACTCACACGGCGTAGTGATTAGAGGTACTAAACAAAAAGCATACTGGAATGGTTCCAATAGCGTATGGGTAACAAGTTTTGTAGCATGGCAGAAAATGATAGAAGATAGACCGGCCCTAGCAGACGAACTCACCATGCAAACTAAAATATAAGGAATATTTATGAATTATTTATTTGATAAAGATGATCTAGCAGGTAGAACAGAAGTGGCTAAAACAGCGCTGGCAAGCAGCAAGCCAGATGCTAGCTTTACTGAGTTTGCCGCTGGCGTGATCTTTGATCGCCTAAAGAGCAATATACAGCGATACCGCGTTTATGGTCCTTATTGGTGGGCACTAAAAGACGTGCTACGCCGTATGGATTACAATGTGGGCGATGAGACAGACAGCGATATGGCTGGCAAGTATTGCGGTAGTAGTGACGCTGAGACAATAGTGGCGGCTGATTTATTCTATCTTGATATGAGTAAGACTAAGCCGGTTAATAACAATACTTGGACGCTTGATGATCGCAAGCGTGACTACGTGCTATATGATAGCGATATGGAAGAGCGAGCCAGCGTAGCGGATAGCACACTGACCTACTAACAGTTATTGATTTATCACTAACAAAAAAAGGCCGTTAAATATCTTTAGCGGCTTTTTTATTTGCGTTCACGATAAATGAACGCAAAATTTGAGAGAAGTGAGAGAGTTTTGAGAGAAAGAATGAGAGAGACTTACATTGTAACCGAACTAATTAGGAATCCTCGGTAGTTGCTTTTAGATTATCAAGGTAGTCTGCCCACGCTTGCATCATGATACGACGCTCATCTAAAAACACAGTACGGTTATAGGCCCTACCGTGCATATCTCGCACTCTATGAGCCAGTTGCTGCTCAACCAATGATTCATCAAAACCTAGCTTCTCTACAATCAGTGTGCGAGCTGTCGCCCTAAAGCCATGCACAGTTTGCTTAGAGCCACTGTAACCAAGCCTTTTTAGCGCCTGATTCATCGTATTTTCACTCATAGGCTGCACAGTGGTATGAATCGCAGGAAATAAATACTTGCTACGCGCATGTAGGGATAACTCACGTATAAGTTCGATAGCTTGCGTGGGTAGTGGCACGATAAGCGATAAGCCAGTGCGCCTTTGCGTCTTGCGAGGGGTAAACGTCCATGTACCAGTATCAAGGTCGAAGTCAGTCCAGAGAGCGTAACGCAGCTCGCCAGCACGTACAAACAGCATAGGGATAAGCTTTAAGGCAGTCCTAACCTCGAATGATCCTTGGTAGTCATCAATATCATTTAGTAAGCGACCAAGCTCAGTAGTATCGAGTATAGTAGCATGATGTTCAACTACTGGTGTTTTTAATGCGCCCAATAAGTCTTGTGTAATATCGCGCTCACATCGTCCAGTCTGTACGCCATATCTAAAAACCTGCCCCGCCATCGTTCGCATCTTCACCGCAGTCTCAAGATAGCCTTGCGCTTCCGCTGACCTGCAAGCCTCCAGCACATCCATTGGCTTGATATCGGTAATGGGTATATCGCCAATGTACTTATTTAGGCGTTTAAGCTGCCTATTGTTGTTTGTGGTAGTAGAGGGGGCTATATGCGTCTTGCGGCTCATGTACTCCGCACCAATAGCCGCAAAGGTATTGTTTGACTGTAGTAATGCTTCGCGCTCATCAGCTTTACGTTTGTCAGCGGGATCAACACCTATTGCAAGGTTGGCTTTCACCTCAGCTCGAAATGTGCGAGCTTGCGCCAAACTTACTTCAGGATAAGTGCCAATGGTGAGGGTGGCACGCTTTTTGGTAACTGGTTTAGCGTAGTCGATACGCCATGACTTAACGCCAGTGGTGCTAACATAAAGGTACAAGCCAGCACCATCGGTCAGCTTATAAGCCTTATCTAATGGCTTGGCTTGTTTGACTTGGCTGTCGGTTAATGGCTTAGAGACTTTCGGCATCTTTACGGTATCCTGTTTTTGCGCTGGCTTGATACCGTTAATAATACTGTAAAAAACATCGTTTACAAACTATTAGTACCGTTTCCTATCGTGGCTTATCGGTGACTATCGTGACTTATAACCCTTTATAATCGGGGCTTAGCGTGGTTTATCGTGGACTATCGGTAGCTTTAATGGTGCGCCCACCAAGACTCGAACTCGGATCGATCGCTTAGGAGGCAACTGCTCTATCCTGTTGAGCTATAGGCGCATTATGGAGTGCTATTGTAAAAAAAAGCCTGTACAAAAGCAATGAAGAAAAGACAAATAGAGACAATTTAAATTTATTCGCTGTTGCTCAGCGCATCAGAGACATCTACTGGGTTGTTGCCTGTTGCTTTTTTTGCCCGTGATGTTGGTTTAAATAAGTCATTTACACTGTTTTTGTAGCCACTGATGTTTTCATAATCATACTTCTTCAATATGTCTTGCCCTACACTCGAAAGTAAAAAGTTACGAAAGCCGATCGCTGTAGGGTTGTGTGTCAAAATAACGCCATCAAGCGCATGCTCGTCTTTTAACGCATAGCTGAAAGAATTCAGGCGACGTGCTTCAGTATTATCCGTTACTGCAATTTTATTTGCTTTCACACTATCAGAGTTATCTTTAGCGGTACTATCAGTCTTAGCTTTGCGCTGGTTGTGCTTACCTTGCTCGACGTCGATCTGGGTTTGTAAGGGTGACAGTCGCTCGGCTGACAAGCCATCATCAGCAATAATTATATCGGTATTGTTGATAACAGACGTGCCATTAGTATCGCCCTCTGGCAAAGTCAAAAGCGCTGTCGAAGGTACATAGCTTGCCAACACCTGCACATGCGGATAGCGGGTTTTAAAGCGAGCGATAACATGGTCTAGTGGGGTTTGCAAACTGTCCTCTACTTGCACATATAAAGTGCTATCGCTGGCAGCCTTAGCATCGTCTTCAGTTGTCTCAGTCATTGGCTCATTCTCGCTTGCCATAATGGGCAGCGGGTCTATGTTTTTACGGTTGCTACTCCACAGCCAAGTAAAGACAGCGATAAGTATAATCAGCAGCAGCAAAAGCAGGCCAGCCAATAGCAGCTTGTAGTCTTTCATATATTATCGTTCTTGTTTTGGTGGATTTAATTAAATCTTCAAATGGCATATAGTGAGTGATTTTCTGCTAAATATAAAGCTATTTATGCAACACTTCCTCTACCAAGTCTGCCAGCATATCAGCAAACACATCCTTTGCTTGCAAGTTATCATCTTGTTTGCGTGCTTTTTTAGTATCGCTATTTTGCACACGGCTCTGCTGTCCAGTGCTATTGTTATCGACTGAGGGTGATTTGCTGTTTAGCGGGGCAGTAGAGTCAGTTTCGCCATTATTGATAGCGCCTGTCTTAGTATGCGCTGCTAGTGGTGATTCACCTGTTAATAGTCTGTCTTTTAACCATTTAAACCCATGTGCCTCCCACCATGCTTCAAAACGTGGCAACGTGCTACCACGTACCGCCACAGGTAGATCTAGCGTTCTCAATTTCTGCGCAAGTAGAGGATCGCTGATAGCTTGATGAATACTCAGGTAAAGTGAGCTACTATCATCCTTATAGGGTCGTCTGTTCTGCCATGATCTGTCATCGATTTTCATACGTGGCAATTGCCACAACTCACCGCGATAATACACGACGTATAAGCGTTGTTTTGGATGGACAAAAATGGCATCAATGGGACGCAATGGCATAATATTAAGTAATCCCGTCAATAGAAAGTGTTATTTATATACAGGTTGTAAAGGCCAATTTAAAAACCGCAATGAAATTATTTCACAATAAATATGAATGATAGTATAAAACGACACTAAATGTCGCAAGCTTATTATAATGTCGGCATCTACACTAGTAAACGATAACCATCAATGGCACACTGATAGTGAATTCGGCATGTCAACGTCATCAATGGATATGTAGAATTTGCTACTATGGTTGTTTTTGTTTATGGCCCTCATGCTAGCAGAAATGCATAACAGTAACGACCATCAAACATGGATTGATGAGTATTGATTTTTGTTTTGTCTGGACGTTTTATAGCGTTTTTGAAATTGGATACAGACATCCCATCTATAAATTAAGCCTTTTTTATCAATCCCAGTATCTCACCCTTATTCCAATCAGATTATTGTCTATGTTCACTATTATTCAGTCGCACCGTACCGAAAACCTTGTAGATCAATTGCTTGTACAATATCAGTCCAAGGATCAGCCTGTCTTTGAGCCTTTTATTGTCATTGTACCCTCAATGGTATTGGGCGATTGGTTGGATAAGACCATTGCCAGTCGCGCTGGCATTAGTACCTTGGTGCGTACTAAGTTCTGGGGTCAGTATCAATGGACGCTGATGCAAGATGTATTGACTCGCCATAATGCGTACTTACTGGCGCAAAACCCTGAAGCGACAACTCTAAACGTGCCGGAAGTGGCGGTGTTGTCACCAACGGTAATGCAATGGCGATTGTTTGGGTATTTGACTTACTATCAAGAGTCGATTGTTGCAGATGAGAAACATCCAGTCAATCCACTACTGGCGTCTTTGATTGATGAACCGCAGGCAGATGCTCAACAGGACAATGTGCGACAGGATAAGGCGCAACAAGATGCCCGTATTTGGCAGCTGGCAAGCGATTTGGCAAGGGTGTTTAACCGATACTTAACCCATCGTGAGGATTGGCTGGCGCTATGGTCACATAATAAACCGCTGAATGTGGATGAGTTGATAGCGGATAAAGATGCACTGTCATTGCGTTTTGATAAATATGCGCGTGGCACGCCTGAGTGGTTGGTCGAGCATTATGTTGAGTTAGAAATCGCCCAACGATTCTTATGGTCGCATTTATTTGCTGATGTTCATCTACACCGTGTGGCACTGGAGCGTGCGTTCTGGTCGGCCTTAAAAAATAACAAGGCGAATGAGCGCGACCAGTTGCCAACCATATTGCGTATTTTTACCATCCAGCAACTACCACAGACAGAGCTAGATTTCCTACAGCGCCTGTCGCAATACATGAATATCACGTTATTACATTATAATCCATCAAAGCTGTTTTGGGCGGATATCGTCGATAAATCATGGTTACAGCGTCAGCAGATCATTAACCCTGAAAGTGTGTTCTTGCGTGATTATGGTCACAGTTTGTTGTCGCGTCTAGGGAAGCAATCGCGTGATGCTTTTGCAATGCTTGCTAACTTGTCTGGTAATGAGCAGTACGACGATGCACTGGTTGAATGGCAAGATAATTTTGATAGTGGTTTCAATGATGAGGTTGCTGCTGAGTATATTGATGATGCTAGTAGTACTCAAAATAGTCCAAGTTTGTTAAGGCGTTTACAGAACGATGTGTTGATGCTTGATGAGCAATCGACCCAGCAAGCAACGGCCGCTACAGTCTCGCAAGCAGTAAGTAAGCAACTAGAGTCAAGCTTTGATGAAGAGAAGCCAGAAACGGCTTGGTATGAAGATGAGGTGTTAGAGAATAAGCGCTTTGAGATAGATCGTTTTTGGGCAATCTCTTCGCAGGATAATAGCCTAAGCATTCATTCGTGTCATAGTTTGCAGCGCCAGCTTGAAGTGTTGCGTATCATGATTGGCCGCTGGTTGAACGAACCTATCAAGCTGGGTGAGAAAAAACGCCATATCTCTGACATTGTTGTGCTGCTACCCGATGTTGAGCGTCATCATGCATTGATTGGTTCTATTTTCGTCAATGGTAAGGGTCAAGACGGTTTGACTTTGCCTGCTAAAGTGACTGGTGTTGTTGATGCCGATATTCGCCAGTTATGGGAAGCCATTATTGGTTTTTACAAACTATTGGGTAGTCATAGCGCTCGTTTTGAAGCAGCTGAAGTCTTAGACTGGCTCATGTTACCGCCTTTATTTGAAAGCTTTGGACTGACTCATGAGCAGATGAGCCGTGGTTGTGACTTGTTGGTAGAGGCAGGCTTTATTCGTGGTTTTGATGAGCTGCATCTTAAGCAAACCTTGGACAGTAATGATTACGACTATCGCTTTAGCTTTGCGCAAGCGTTAGATAGATTGACCTTAGGTCTGGTGATGCCAGAGGCCGAGTTAAGTGACTGTTTGTATCCTTTAGATGAGGATGAATGGCCAAGCACTGCGTTGCCAGAAATGACCTTACCGTTACCACAAGTGAGCCTAAATGATGCGTTGATTGTTGAAGCGCTTTGCCGCATTTATACTGGCTTGGTCGCACGACGTGATGACCATACACAAAAAATGAAAGCGGAAGATTGGCTCGACCAGATTGAGACACAAGTTATCCATCGCTACTTTGGCGATGTGGACCAAACGCGTACTATGCGTGCCATTTACAACGCAATGAATGGTTTTAAGTCCAGTCTGCGAGCCAATCGTCACTATAGGCAGTACGCTAGTGGTGATAGCGACAACAGAGAAGTAGAGCAGAGGCTGGCAGGTGTGGAGCAGTTGCCGCTCAAGCTGAGCTTTATGTTAGACAGTATTGAAAACGAGCTTGAGAGTCAGCAGGTCAGTGCGGAGCCGACGGGGGTGATTACCTTTGGTCGATTCGGTGCACTAAGAAACGTGCCTTTTGAGCTGGTGGTGATGCTCAATATGGATCTCTCTGAGTTTCCTGGGCGTGACCGTGATAACCGCTATGATTTGATGAAAGCGACCAATGCACGCCGCGGTGACAGAGTTAGTGAAGATGATGACAATGGCGCATTTTTAGATGCGCTATTGTGCGCGCGCAGTGCATGCTGGATGTTCTACAATGGTCAAAGCTTGACGGATACTCATGAGCATCTGCCAGCCAACCCAGTGAGTGAGCTATTGCAATTCCTACAAGGCGAGGTGCAATGGCAGGTGAACTCGCTTGAGACGTTGCCTGAGAATATTGATCCTACCACCGAAAGCCTCAAGCGTTACTTACCTAAATTGATTAAGCAGTGGTTAGTGACTGAGCATCCTGCACTACCTTTTCATGAGAGTCTGTTTGAGACAGCAATCGAAGGCACTGATGTTTTTGAGCAAGCGTCTCCTGATATTGATGATAATGCTAATGCCAACGTTAATATCAATGCTCAGGACTCTAGCCTTGTCGATATGATTGATGAGCTGGATACTCTATTAAATGCAGCCATGCGCAAAACCAAACTGGCTCAGAAAAAACAGTTTCCGCCTGCGCCGCTTTGGCAAGCGGTGTTTGATACATTGAAAGGGCGAGTGTCTGGTGAGCCTATGCAACTGGTCGGCCTACCCACAAAAGCGCAGTATGAATCAATCGCTCAGGTGCTTGGTCAAGGCTTAGGTCAGCTAGGTCAAGTAGACAACCAAACATTGTCTGCATTGGTCGAACTATTGGCGCTAGATACAGCTGTTGATGTTAGCGATGTCGGTAGCATGACGGAAGCGCTCATCCAAGTGTTATCTGATAGCGTATTTAACATCGGAGAGATAGATATTGAAGGGGTGTTGGCTTACCAAGTGCGCCATCCTGCCAAAGCGTTCTTACGGTCTCAAAAGGTACATGTGGTACAAGGTGAAGAAGCACTGTCGCATCAAGAGCCATTATTTCTAAACAGTTTGACTACCTATCAAATCAAAGAGCATTTGATTAAACAGTTGGTTACTGATGAGAGTAAGAATAATAGTAATGCAGCGGCTGAAACCACTACTCCAATCCTGATGTATCAAAAAATCATGCCAGCTGGTATCGCTCGCCAAACCACGCTACCCAATCAACAACAGAAACTGCAACAGCAATGCTTGGAATTCAAAGAGCAGTTAATGGCTAATGGTTTTGGCGAAAATATTGTACCTAATGAAGATGGGATAGAGGGTACGACAGGTTTGCAGCTACTAACGCCAACCGCCGAGCATCCTGTTAAGATAGAGCTGGCAACTGTATTAACAGATGTCAAAGACAAAAAAACACTGCTCAAGCTGTTGCCAAAATCCATTAAGATAAAAGGCTCAGTACCAATATCAACATCAGTACCAACATCTGTTATTCAGGCAGACGCGTCCTACGCTGAACAATCGCCCAAGCAATGGTTAAATATATTGCCCAATTCTGCCAGCCCTAGGCATTTACTCAAATTTTGGTTGTCACATTTGTATTGGCAAGTGGCTAGACGTACCACTGCCGAGCAAGTGGTATTAAATGATGGCGTAAGTCTTTGGCGCTTTAATAAGGCCAGCTCGCAAGTCAAAAAGTACGAGAAAGTAATCGCATTTAAACTAAGCCCCATTGTCTATGAAGACGCTGTGATTGAGCTGATAAAATGGGCGATTTTTGCCAAGCTATCTGGGCAAGTGCCTATTACATTACTGCCAGAATATGCACTTAATTACCTTGATAAGTATCTAAAGCCTGAAGAAGGTGACGGCAACAGCTACTGGCCAAAACGGGCCGACTTCTCCGACTGGTTAAGACCTAACTATAACTCAGACACGGTATATGATACTTGCTCGCAGCATGCCATTTGGCAATATGTACTGCGTGACCAAGATGCGTTTAAGGCTTTGTCAGCAGCGTTGACTACATTAGCTCAGCCATTATACGCGCCGATGTTTAATGCGTTAACTAACTTAGATGGTTAGCTCATTATCTAAAGCAGCCCCTAATTAATTTTTGCTATTTTGTTCTAGGGCGTGTCTTTATTTCAAAAATGGTGATAAAAATGAGATAAATTGCCGTTAAACGAGGAAAATAGTGCAGATAATATCGGGATATTAACCAGCTGTTTGACGATGTTTGGCAAAATTTAGCTGTTTTTAGCCCATTTAGATAACTATCGAGTGAATTGAAGATACGCCCTAATAAATAATAATTAAAAGTATGCGCCCATATGACAGACCTTAGCGACCCAACCAATACCATTGACTCGTCGACACAACCGAACTTATTCAATGAACCTTCAGATGAGCTGCCTTACTCGGCTGCTATACCTGAACGTAAAGCTGATGTCATACCGGCAGTTGACGTTGACCTAACGGGTAAGCACCTGATTGAAGCCTCAGCTGGTACTGGCAAAACTTGGACGCTGACTGGTATTGTACTGCGCCTACTGATTGAAGCGCGACGTGCGCCAGAGCAAATCATCGCCACGACTTTTACTCGAGCTGCCGCTGCCGAAATGCGTCAGCGTATCCACGATCGTTTGGTAGATTTCTATCAGTTATTACAATGGGTCAATAGCCTAAGTGCTGATATTAGCAATAAAGAGAGTCTCTATTCCAATATACTGCAAGTCATGCCTGAGGGTAATAAAGACGCACAAGCAAGCAATGATTCAGACGTAGACGCAAACATTGAGACGGGCATTAACGAGTTAAATCAAGACCTTGCTGCTGATAAGCAAGCGGTGGCTGAGCAACGTAAACAGGCAAAGAAAGACCGTGAAGATTGGCTGGTTAATCAGGCCAAATATGTGCGCTTAGACGGTATCATGCAAGATCCTATTAACTTGCATCTTGTCGGTTATTTGCTAGATCACGTGTACAGTTACCCAATGGCTGAAGCTATCAGACGTACCGCATTGGTACTCACCACATTAGATAAGCTATTCGTAGGTACTCTCGATAGCTTGGCGCAAAAATGGTTGACGGAATACAGTAGCGAGACTGGTCACCAGCAGGGCATGGGGATTATTGAAGACAGCAGTATTGAACAGGTTACCGATAGCATTGTTCATGATGAGCTGCGTCAATTTCAAAGCCGCTTATACTATGAGCAGCCTAAACTTTACGCGCTAATGGATCAGCAAGGTAAGCTGTCTGCAGTAGGCGATCATAAGAAATATGTGACTCGATCGCTTAATTTTATCTCTGCGCCGATTGATGAGATAAGGATTGAGAAAGGCTTTGATTTTGATGCATACGAGAAGCTAATCAATGAGTTTTCTCAGTTAGATTTAGCCGATATCCAGCCTTATTTAAATCCTGATTATAGAAAGTCTCAAGGCTTCAATGGACGTTCTAACTTATTTAAACAGTTTGATGCCATTATCGAGGTGCATCAAAAGATATCGCAGTATCAGCTGACATTTAATAGCTATTTAAATGAAAGCGAGAATAAGATTCTGACATCATTGCAGGATTCTAGATATCCCGATGAAGATGGCAAAATTAAGAACTTTAATAAGAATAAAGAAAAAGAGCATCAGACGCTTTTTGAGTTAGAGACCATTAGTAAGTTAATGGCTATCTTAGACATGCTAGACAGTTTAAATCAGCATGTTTTATTGGTCTTAGCCAATCTTAACCGTCATATTGTGCTGGCTGTGCGTAATAGGCTACCAGTCATTTTGGAAGAGCGCGGCGAGACGACCTTTAGTTTGCAGATGGTACGCTTAAACCAAGCATTAACTGGTCGCCAAGGAGACAAGCTGGCGCGTTATATTCGTCATCATTACCCAGTGGCATTGATTGACGAGTCGCAAGATATCAATGGCGAGCAAGCCATTATGATTGAAAGCATCTACTTGCCAAAGAATAAGCGTAAACAGTCGGACAGTGACAAGCAGTCAACCACTAAGAAAGCCAATCATGAGTTTCTGCTATTGGTTGGTGATCCCAAACAGGCTATTTATGGGTTTCGTGGCGGTGATGTGGCCAACTATAACTACATGAAAGCCCAGTTTGACAAGAGTACGCTCTGGACACTTGATATCAATCGCCGTTCAAATGCCGGTGTGATTAACGCATTGAACTGTTGGTTTGGTATGGCTAATGCAACAACTGCTGAGAATAAGCTGTCGCAGTTGGGTACGGGTATTCACTACCAACACATCAAAGCAGCAAAACCGGAATATGAGCTGTCTTGGTTTAATGAGTCAAATAGTCTAGATGATGTACTGGTGACAGAGGTGCTTTCTGCTCAGCCAGTGAGCTTATTGCACCTGCCTTATGACAAGGACAAAGAGTTTGATTACGATGAGCATGAAATAACAGCTCGCCATATAGCCACTTTGCTTGCTAGTGGTCAGACGCTAAAAGGTAAGCCGATACAGCCGAGTGATATTGGGGTGCTGGCACGTGCCAAAAAAGATCTGAAACGCGTTGAAGATGAGCTTGTAAAACTTAATGTGCCGACCTTGACGACCAGTGATGTCAGCATCTTTGAGACTATCATGGCAGAAGATGTGGCGGCGCTACTGAGTGCCATGCTATATCCATATCGTCATGACATGATTAATCGGGTATTGACCAGTCACCTATATGGACTGAGTATTAAAAACATCAAAGCCATGATGACGGATCATGAGTCAGGCGTTACTGAGGGCAGCAGTACAACAAGCTTCCATTCACAAAACTCTAATTCGAAAGACCTTCCAGCCAATGAAACGACTGATAATAAAAAGAGCTATCAAGATTTTATTACCTATCTAAAAGAAGGTGCACAGCGTTGGCAGCACTTTGGCATATTATCAGCGCTACATTATTTATTAGATAAAAGCCCTGTACAGCCGCAAGGTGTTTGGCAGGCCTTAGCTGCGCATCCAGAAGGTGACCGTCATATCATGGACTTGCGTCATGTGATGGACATCTTGGCGCAGTATGGTCTAGGCATGGGTGAGTATGAGCTACTGGCGTGGTTCAGGCAGCACATAGATGCAGCGCCCAACAGTGATTGGGCTAAGCAATACCCATTACCGACAGAATCTGGCGTACAGTTAATGACCATTCATAAGTCAAAAGGGCTTGAGTTCCCTATTGTCTATGTATTGGGAATGGGTGATGCCAGTAGGAAATCTGGGAATAAGGAAGACTATGGGCTGTATCTATATAACGCGCAACAAGCGCCTTCAGCGCTAGTGCGGCAGTCGATAGAAGTGCAGCAGTCGATAGACAGTCAATCAACGGGTAATCAGCGCCGATTCTCACCATTGCAAGGCTCTGCCACGGTTGAGGGTTACTATACGGATATCGAAACACAAGAAGGTTTTGATGAGATAAGACGGCTTGGCTATGTGGCATTTACTCGGGCCAGCGAGCAGCTTTATGTGGTGCTGCGAGATCCGAGTAACAAGACAGGGTTTGAGCTAAAGCCAGTGTTTTATTGGTTTGAATCGCCAGAAGCAAAATTTGAGCTACCAGATAGACTCAAAGGTACCATAGGCATGCTCAGAGGGCATAAGGTTAATGAGTTTTATGACAATAATTACGTAAGCAATGCTGCTGATTCAGCAGGTATAAATGACAGTGCTCAGCTAGCTGCAACCAAATCAAATGCTTATAAGCCTACAACAGAGGCTATTGAGTACGCACCCTTTGCTGAGGTGATGAAAACCAATTATTTTTATGGTTGGGCTAAGACCAGCTTTACCGCCTTAGCGCGTCAGCTAGATGAATCTACACAAGCAATGGCGATAGTGGATGAGCGTATTGATGATGCGATAGACATTGATATGACAGAGTCTTCAGTTTCAGACCTTTCTTCACTGAATAGCAAAGAGTCTCTCGAACAAGACGGTGAACTAAGCCTCAAGTTAGAAGAGGATATCCGCTTTACCTTTGTAAAAGGTGCCAATGCCGGTACGTTTTTGCATGAGATATTTGAACAAATAGATTTCACCAATAAAGCTCAGTGGTCTCAGGTTATTGATAGAGCGATTAGTAGCTATCAGTTGCCGCTCATATATAGTAGTGCTGAACAACAGAGCCGCAGATCACAAGGCAAGAAACAAAGAAATAGTGATGGGTTTGATCTTGAGTCAATAGATACAACGAAGCATGAAGCATTAATCAATTGGGTTGAAGAGGTACTGCATGCGCCATTACTATCTTCCAACCAACCTTTGATCGCTCTCAGCAAAGGTAAGCGATTTGCTGAGTTAGAGTTCAACATGGGGCTGTCAGAAAGGTTTAAAGCACAGGATATCAGTAAGCTTTTCCAACAGTATTTACCTGACGAGATAGATAAGCACGTCACTTTAGTGCCACAAAACAAAGCTCATCTGTATCGTTATTTGCGTGGTGAAATTGACTTAGTGTATGAGCATGCTGGCAAGTATTATGTGGTCGACTATAAAAGTAACTTCTTAGGAAATAGCCTAAGCGATTATAATGAAAATACGCTCAAACAAGCAATGTCTAAGGCGGGGTATTGGCTACAAGCAGCGATTTATCAAGTGGCTTTACATCGGTTCCTTGCCATGAGAATCAGTGATTATACGGGTAACGAAGATAAGTACTTAGGCGCTGTAGAGTATGTGTTTTTACGCGGTGTGTATGATCCGAATGCTAAAATCGCTGACACTATATCTCAAGATAATAATAAGCCGAGCAGTAACAATTTAGAGAATTATAACTGCTATGGATTGGTCACTTGGGACATTCCTATCGACTTTGTTAAAGGTTTAGACGCACTATTTGGCACGCCAGATTAATAAACTTAATATGACAATTAGATGGGCAAAAATTGTTATAACACTTAATCAGATCAAAAAGAGACAAGCACACGATGAGTAATAATAATAATAAGAAGAGCAAGTCAGCTATTAGCTTACAAGAGAGTTGGGCCAGTAATCTTAGTGATTATATTTTGCTGCGTCGTCAGCAAACGCATGTAGCGTATAACGTGACAGATATAAAGGTAGAGGCTGAGAGTAAGCATATCGGTAAGACAGAGGATAACGGCTTATTTACGGCTTTATTCGTTATGTTGGCCACTCATTTGGAGGAGGGTCATACCGTATTGACCATTGAGGCAGCTGAGCATGACACACCGCTACAAAGTCAAATCAATGGTGAGTTGGTCGCACTATATGCGTGGCAGCAGCACTTATTAGAGATGATGGCAACCCCGATACTCGCATTGATGGATGCTCAAGCAGACACGCAACTAGAAGATGATTCTTCAGTTGAGCCACCATTATTTGGCTCATTAGATGCTTTGTTTAGTAAACGAGCTCAGCTATGGGCGCAGTTAGCACTTAGCAGCCATGAAAGAGAAATGATGGTCAAACGGTTTGATACGATAGCTATGCTATATCAGCGCCTAAAAAATACGGACTTAACGACTTTCCTTCAGTCAATTCACGAGCATGAGTTGTTTTCTGACGTCAATATAGATAATAGTAATATTAAAAATAGCCTAAGCAAAAACAAACCTATCATATATCAAATACAAGAAAATCAAGCTAATAATGAAACGGAGCTAACACTCACTTTTTGGTTACATCGTGCTTGGCAAGCAGAGTTTAATTTAGCAAAAAATATCAACAATATCTTAAATCAGCAAGTAAGCCCTTTACAGATAGCAATGCCTGAAAACCTTCATGAACACCAAGTAAAGGCGATTCATGTCGCTAATAACAACGCGTTTAGTATTATTACTGGCGGCCCAGGTACAGGTAAAACATACACCGTGGCTCAATTGGTCATTGCGCTGCAGCAAGCGACAGAGAGTGGGGGGGATGGGGCTGAGCATATTCGGTTCAGTACGGACAGTGCCAGTTTGGCATTGGCAGCACCGACTGGTAAGGCTGCCCAGCGAATGCAAGAGTCTCTGCAGGCGGCTCTAGACGCGGCGAATGTAGAATTACAATTGCAAGAAGCAAAAACCATTCATCGTCTGCTAGGTATCGGCCGAACAGGCAGGCCTCGTTACAATGCGGATAACCCACTAGGAGAAGATATTATCATCGTTGATGAAGCATCGATGCTCGGGGTAGAGTTGGCCAATTATCTTGTGAGTGCGGTAAAACCAGGTGCTAGGCTGATATTATTGGGCGATGCGAACCAGTTAGCAGCAGTAGATGCAGGGGCTGTATTGGCTGATCTCTGTCGTATTCCACTACTGCAATCTATTCATGCAGAGCTAACCGAGAGCCGCCGATTTAGCGCTGATTCAGGTATCGGCAAGCTGGCCTCGCAAATTAATGAAGCAGAGGTAGATACGCAAGCTATTTGGAAGTTGTTAAAACAAGATAAAGCATTGAGCTTTCGATATGTGAATACGCTACAAGCAGAGTCTATATTAGATAATAAAGAAAAAAATAGCCTAAGCAATAAAAATATGTTATCAAAAATAGCTCGAAATTACCATTCATACGTAAATAAAATTCAAAATTTACTGGAAAATCCAATAGAAAAATCTATGCCAGAATCAGTAAAAAATACTGTATCTCTATTAATGGAAACATTTAACCAATTTAGAGTCTTAAGTGCTGGTCATAATGGCGAGTGGGGCGACTATTATATTAATAACTATCTCACCCAGTGGCATCTGGCTGAACTAAAGCTACCGTTGGGTCAAAACACATGGTTTCATGGCCGTCCTGTCATGGTTCTACAAAACAACTATGAACTGGGATTGTTTAATGGTGATATTGGTTTTTGCTTACAGACCAGCGATGATAGAAGTCGACTAGAAGTATTTTTTGAGAATAAAACACAAGGAATTGCGGTTAATTTACTAAATGAAGAGGTGATCGCCACCGCGTATGCAATGACCATTCATAAGTCACAAGGGTCTGAGTTTGATCATGTGGCTATTACTTTTGATAATAGTCATGCAAGATTATTGAGCAAAGAGCTTATTTATACAGCAGTGACCCGTGCTAAGAAACAGGTGACCATTTATAGTACCAAGCAAGCTTTCGAACGCGCTGTCAAAACACCAACTGAGCGCCATACAGGCTTGGCATTACAGTTTTCTAAGCTTTAATAGATAACTATTACAGGACATGAAAGTACAAGATGTATAAAAGGAGGGTTAAAGTTGCATACCTTTGATAGTGTGCTAGATCATATCAATGAAATCATTTATGAGCCTCACCAATTCATTGTATCCTCGATTAAACAGGAGGTACAAAACTCTGAATACGCAGCAGGATTATTTACCTTATCCTCTCGGTCGGCTATTAAAACAGCTAGAGGTAGAGTGGCTAAGCAAACAACTACCAAAATAGGGCAGTTCGTTACCTTTTGGGAAAAGGACACCACAGGCATTAATCAACCTTTCCAATATGATCAGTCACCAGACTTGTTAGTAATCACGACATTTAAAGACAATCATACATTTGGTCAGTTTGTTTTTCCGAAGCATGTCTTGCTTAAGCATAATATTCTTCAATCTCATTTTACAAAAGGTAAGATGGGTATGAGGGTGTATCCTAGCTGGGATAAGCCAACCAGTAATACTGCTGTAAAGACTCAGAATTGGCAGCTCGATTATTTCTTCACGGTTACTGATACAGGCATACTACCTACAGAAAAAATACGAGCATTGTATGAATCATAAAATCTAAGCAATAAAAAAGCATCCAAATTGAATGCTTTTTTAGAACTCAAATATTTTTAAGCATTTAAAGTATAAGACTTAAATTTTGCCTTCTTTGATTGCATAGATACCAGGCAGATGGCGCAAGTAGCCATGAAAATCCATACCACAACCATAAACATAACGGTCTGCAACATCAATACCCACAAAATCAACGTCAAACCCTTCAACTTTACGATCGTGTTGCTTATTGAGTAGGACGCAAGACTCGATAGACAATGGCTTTTCTTTACCCAGTTCTTCAACGATGGCTTTTAGAGTGATGCCTTCGTCAAAAATATCATCAATCAATAAAACGTGTTCGCCCTCGATGTTAACATCAGGCTTAAATTTCCAATCAAGCTCACTGGTACCTTCGTTATCACGATAGCGTGAGGCATGGATATAATGCATGCGATGATAGAAAGTAAGGTGAGTAAGCAGTTGACCGGCTGGGATAAGACCACCGTTCATAACGACCATAACGATTGGGTTTAAACCCACATAATGTAGGTTGAGCTGCGCTGCAAGGCGCTCATAAGCAGCGGCTACTTCGATACTGCTGATAAGGCACTCTGAGTTGCGTAGGGTTTTTTCAATTTCTTGATTACTAATTTGGGTCATGAGTTGCGCCTTGGATAAAAGTGCCGCCTATTTTAGCAAATTTTAGCAAATTTGCCCAACACTACCTTTTTAATAAGAATATAAATTTTACTATGATGGCTTTTTTACAATGAACGGACGGTAATAATTGGCCAAACGATTCAGTGATGTATCAGGTAGGTCCGGCAATAACTTGTTCAGCGCCATGCTCATTCCTTTATCAATGGCGGCTTTGGCAACTGGCACAGACTTACGTTTAATCATACCGAGCTTCAGCGTTTCAGCAAAGCGACTGACAAAGTGGGTAAGCGTCTCTTCATTGACAGTTTCGAGTGCTGTTTTGAACTTCGCTCTATCCACATGCTCAGGTGTAATAGCGGCAAAACCTTCATCGATGGTCTTTGCATCTGAGTCTGACAGTTTGAAACCTATACGCTTGACACCTTCATTGTCGATAAATGTGGCACGATCCCTTAAGAAGTGAAAGCTAGGAAGCACTTCTTCATTGTTTTCTTTACCCAATAAAATATTGAGTAGAGTATCGGTCGCACGCTCAATCGTTACAACAATTTTTCGCATAGAGGCTTGACGCTCGGGATTAGGAATAATATCTACCAAGCCAACCAATAAGTTATCTGTAAGGTCGCGAGCCGTCTGATGCGTAAGCGCATCGCGATACGGGTAATAATCCACTTGCTCATTTGAAGCAATGACTTGTTCGGCCTCAATGATTAATGCTTTTAATTTATCTGAAGGTACGAATCCAAAATAATGTTCCATGATACTTCCTTTATTTGTTGTTTTTCATGTTTAACCAGCGTTACATCCCTCATCAAGTCGATTACCATTTAAATAACCTGCTAAGTAAAGACTCGCCATACTTTATGCTGATGAGGGACATGCCTCAATTATAAATGCAAGGCTATGTTAACCAGCAATGACCTGACGGGAGCGCTGTGATTTCCATAATAACCAGTGATCTGAGTCGCTCAACGCCCACTAATTTAGCATATTTTTTATATGCTGATTTAAAAATATTGAACTCATAAGAATATCTAATTACTTATCTAATGAACATTGAGGCTATTGCAATCCTGCGATTACATGGATTTGTACGACAGAGGCCAAAGAACTATTCAACGACTGCTAGCACTTATGTGACTGCAATTTCCCAGAAAGCGACCATGCCATATCGAGCCGCAAACTTTGGGCAAGTTCTGCTTTACCACTACTGAGCGATGACCATTGTGGTTTGCCCCGTGCTTTTTTAAGCTCGCTTGGTAGCTTATTCGTTGGCCATGGTGTCACGTTATTGTCTTCTCCAGACAGATCGTTACTATCTTTATCACCTTTGTATAATAGCTGCGTGGCATCAGTCGCAGCGTGACCACGATGGCGTAGGGCAGTGAGTAAATCTATCGCACGAGTGGCGAGCAAGGTTAGGGTAGCAGGGTCAATGTATAAGCGTTTTACTCCAGTAATCCGGTCGGCGATGCTACTGGTATTCGATAATAGCCCACCTGCGATACCACCTATTGCCGCACCCAATCCCAACGTCGTGCCAAGTGCTGCCGCATCAATGCCCAATCCAAGCAGTGCACCAGCTGCCGCGCCCGATGTCGTACGAATGCCATAGCTTTTGAGCAATTCAGGGTCAAAAGGATCTTGCTGATACGCTTGTAGTTCAAGCGGTGTTGCTGCGACCGCATTGTCATAAAACTTATAAAGGTTAAGTAAGTTGTGCTGCATCGCGCGCTCACTTTGCCTAACGGCTTCTTGCATTTGCTGCAATACTGGCATCGGGTCGTCATCATCGCTAATCTCACGCACGAAAGCGGCAACATTCAATAAAAAATCCGCAATGATGATATTAGCCTCATCGTATAGCTGTGCCCAGTCTTCTGTGCGTCTCTGAATGAGCTGTTCAAGCATCTCTGAATGGGTAAGCATGGTCGCAAGATTTTGCCACAAATGCATTTCATCTTCGAATTCAAAAGCGACTGAATCGAAACGGGTAGAAATGTGCAGATTGCGTCTTGCCAGCATGGTCTGCCACTCATCAATATTCGCATTTTGGCTGTCAGTAAAATTGAACACCGGCATAACAGGTATCGCTGCCCACGATAAAATGGTCAACTCATCCTTGTATTTACCCAATACTGGCTCACGCGCATCGACGACATAAACTGCCATATCACTTGCCAGCAATTGGCGGATAACTTTGGCTTCTTGGCTATAGTCCTCATTGCTACTTAATGCATCACCACCTTGAGCGATATCAGCCGCCAAAAATTGCTGTAGGCGCTCAATACCATCGCGACGACTGGCAGTATTGTCCTCTAACCAATCCATCAATCCCGATGCGTCCTCTAGACCTGGTGTGTCATATAACGCCACCAATACTTCGCCGGTCTGACTATCGGTCAGTTGGGCGCGTTCGACATGGCGTGTCGTCGCGGCTTCGTTTTTGACTTCACCAAAATACACGTCACGTAATAAGGTACGCAAAATAGAGGTCTTACCCGTATTGGTATGACCAACCACCGCCAGTTTTAATGCCTCACCGCTGGCTATCGTGGTTTTCTTACTCTCGCGAGTTGTTGAATCTTCTGCTTCATAATTAGAATTAGAACTGGTATTGATGAAAGTGGCGACGTCGGTTGTATGACTAGCACTGGTTTTATTAATATTAATAGGCTGGGTAGGTGCTGTCGTTGAATTTTCTACGTTGATAGGCTCATCTTTTAATGCCTTGTCGGCGAAGAGACCAACAGGCTCATTCTTCGTTTTATTATTATCCATCATCTGGTTCCGTATTATATTTATTAGGGCGTGTCCTCAATTCAATTGATCATATCTAAACGGGCTAAAAATGGCTAAATTTTGCCAAACATCGTTAAATAGCTGGTTAATATCCCGATATTATCTGCGCTATTTTCCTTGTTTGACTGCAATTTATCTCATTTTTATCACCATTTTTAAAATGAGAACACGCCCTAGAGTCTGGCGAAAATTTGAAAAAGTTATTATCATTTTTTATTAAGCAGTATAAGTACTAGTACTTACCAAGCCAATCTTTCGTGCTGATAGAGCTGTTTGCCATTGTTGATATCGCACATTTTGTTGCTGCGAAAATTTTTGTTGCAAGGCGTCAGTAGTGTCAGACTCATCATTAAGTAGCTGCACAATCAGCCCGTCTTTAGCATGAGCCGCAATTTGATCGAGCTTGCGTAGCGTGCCACGGTCGGGCAGGGCTTTGCTATGAATACCAAGCAAGACTTGTACTGGATGGGTCTTTAGATACACGGTTAATCGATCCATATCATCACGGTCATCAACAATGCCGAAATTCTCTATCTCACTATTATCATCAGTATTGGCATCCAGACCTTTTTGCCACCAGTTATCTTGCTCTGACGGATATTCCAGTAGCGCAACCAGCTTCTTGCCAGCGCTGACAGTTGCCTTTGGAGCGATAGGCGCCGCTACCTCCGTAAAATCATCGGCATCAACCACATGACGCTGCCAAAAATTTAGGATTTTTTGATAATAAGGCAGCTTGATGTCCAAACGCATTTTTTTACGACGGAACATGAAGGCACAAAACGCCCACGCTATCACCCGTGGCACGATACCATACATCAGCAAACTACCAATTAACAAGCTTGCCCATTGCCGCGCGACAGACAATGGCATGGCATCTGTCACCAGTCGGCTCTGCACGATAGCAGCATTGTCAGGTACACCAAATCCGACCATACTGGGTAGCCAGCCGAGCACTTGGGTGAGGGTAATCAGTGCCTGATCGGATAGCAGCGTCGACTCCCAACTAAAGCTATACTGGCGCACGATCAATAAGAATATAATCGCAAAGAGCATACCGGTTAAGGTGGCAAGCCATAACTGATGACTAAAACGACCCAAATACCAGCGCATACCACTGTGCTGTAATTGACGCTCGTACAAGTCAACCGCCGCTTGGGTGACATCGTCCTTACCACGGATAAGATAACTGGGGCTGACAAAACTGGCAAACCAGCTGGGCGACTGACGACCTTGGTTAAGCAAGGTCATGACCAGCCAACCAGCCAGCATAAGGGTATGAAACCCAAGCAAACAGACCAAGACATAAAAGAAATTGACGACATTGGCTTGTAGTAAGGTAAATAACCCTAAAAAACCCGAGATGCACCAGACCACACTCATGACTACCATGATGCCTTTTATGCGCCCATCAATCTTGCCCAATACTCGTGCTAGCGCGCCGTTACTGTCGATACGTGAGGCACGGCGATGCAGTTTTTGGATGGGTTTTCCGTCCTCATTTTGCAGTTTTTCCGTGATTAATAGCGGGTCAGTGGCAAAGACATGTTGCTGCGTCTCAAGCGTGCGTACCAGCTCAGTCAATTGATCTTGGGGTGAGAGCATAAGGTGATAATATCCGTATAAAAGCGTTCATTTAGAAGACAATTTTTGATTATTGTAGCGTATATATAATGATGATTACTGCTGTTATTTTGCAGCGTCACAAACCAATGCTAACTAAATGAGCCATTATTAAGCATTTTTGTCATGGTAAAGGTGATAAAAATCAGCCAGAATGAATGATAGACAGGATAGTCATAAAGATAAGCCATACACTAGGCATGTCCTCATTTTAGAAACACAAAAAAAGGAATCGTTATGAGTACCAAAACTTATCTAATCATCGGCGGTACGGGTGGCATTGGCAAAGCCATGGTAGAGCAATTGGTAGAGAGTACGGCCAACAATAATGATGGAGACAAGGACAACCTGCGCGTCTTTGCTACTTATCATAAGAGCGTTCCTGATTTTGCAGCGGACAATCTCTACTGGGTGCCCATGGACATCTGTGACGAACAGAGTATCAAACAAGCGGCGGATGTCATTAGCCAGCATACCAGCCATATTGATTGGCTCATTAACTGTGCAGGGCTTTTGCATACTGCGACGCAGCAACCCGAAAAATCACTACGGCAGATTGAGACAGATTTCTTCTTAATGAATATGCAGGTCAATGCCTTAGCCGGTCTGCTTATTGCTAAGCATTTTAGACCTCTATTGGCCAAATCTGAGCGTAGTAATGACAATCCTGCCGTTTTTGCGACCATTTCTGCACGAGTCGGTAGTATCAGCGATAATCAGTTGGGCGGTTGGTACAGCTATAGGATGAGCAAGGCGGCGCTCAATATGGGCATGAAAAATTTAAGTATCGAATGGTCACGGTCGCTCAAAGATGTGTGCGTGGTGGTCATGCAACCCGGAACCGTCAACACGCAGCTGTCAGCGCCTTTTCAAGGTAATGTGGCTGATGGGCAATTATTCTCGCCAGCCTATAGTGCAGAATGCTTATTAGAAGTACTAAGCCGCATGACGGCTGCGCAATCGGGCAGCTTTGTTGATTGGGCAGGGGAATCTATACCTTGGTAGCGTCAAACGATTGAATATTAAAATTGATTCAACTCAATAGGGCGTGTCGCTATCATGATATTAACGACACGCCCTATTTTATTGATAAGACAAGGATAAATTTAGCGTAAATCTCTAGGTGAGCAAATGCTTAGTTCGCCATAAACAAGTCCATAAACTCATGCACGGGTGTCTGCTCCAAACGTTTTTGATCGCTGCATAATGCAAAAATAGCCTCGCAGCGACTGTCAATAAAGCGCGTCGCCAGACTGGCTCGAAACTTGGCTTCTAATACAGGCAAACCTTCTTCACGGCGGCGTTTGTGACCGATAGGATATTCTACAGCGACCTTATCGGTACTGGTGCTATCTTTAAAGAACACTTGAATGGCATTGGCAATCGAACGTTTGCTTGGGTCATGATAGTCTTTTGAATACCGCGGATCTTCCTCTACCACCATCTTGCTGCGCAACTCATCGATCAATATATGATGCTGCTCATGATAATCGTCTTCATAGTTTTCTGCCATTAGGTCTCCTGTGAGCAACGGCACAGCCACCATGTATTGCAAGCAATGATCCCTGTCAGCAGGATTGGCAAGCTCGCCTTGTTTTGAGATGATGCGAATCGCTGAATCATGGGTCGTCAAAACGATTTTTTCGATGTCATCAATTCTATCTTCGATACGTGGGTACAAAATAACGGCCGCCTCGCATGCCGTCTGCGCGTGAAACTCAGCGGGGAAGCTTATCTTAAATAAGATGTTTTCCATGACATAGCTGCCAAAGTCACGCTGGAAGGTAAAGCGACGCTCGTTTTCGGGCTTGGTGGCTAAGTCCTTATTGGTGTGGCTAAACAACACATCATAGAATCCCCACTGCGGTGCGGTTAGTGCCCCAGGAATACCCATCTCACCACGTTTGGTGATATCTACCAAGCGTACCGCACGGCTGGTCGCGTCACCTGCTGCCCAAGACTTGCGGCTCCCTGCATTGGGCGCATGACGATAGGTGCGTAGTGCTTGTCCATCGACGAGGGCTTGTGAGATAGCCGCCATGATGCGCTCACGCGGTAGATTGTAGAGCTTGGCGACGACCGCAGTTGAGGCCAATTTTACTAAGAATACGTGATCAAGCCCAACGCGGTTAAAGGAATTGTCTAGTGCCAGTACGCCTTGAATTTCGTGCGCCATAATCATCGATTCGAGCACGTCTCTCATGGTGAGCGCCGCGCGACCTTGGCTGACGTTTTGCTGACTAATATAATCTGCGACCGCCAAGATACCACCGAGATTGTCTGACGGATGTCCCCATTCAGCCGCCAGCCACGTATCGTTATAGTCTAGCCAGCGTACGATGCAGCCTATGTCAAAGGCGGCTTTGATAGGGTCGAGGCGATAATTCGTGCCGGGCACACGCGCGCCATTTGGGGTGATTTGATCGGGGCAATCGGGGCCCAAGTGCTTGGTGCATTCAGGGAAACGTAGCGCCAGTAGACCGCAGCCCAGTGTATCCATTAAACAGTAACGGGCAGTACTCCAAGCGTCATCACTGTTTTCGGAGTCTTTATCGATAGAGTAAGTTAAAACATAGTCGGCGATTTTTTGAATTTCATCGTCATATTCTGGACGGACGTTGCTTTCTACTGTCGCACTACTTATATCTGAATGGGTGGTATCTGAGTTGGTATTTGACATGGTCGTCTCCTTTTCCTTGAGTGTGCTACTTCTTTAACCAATTATCTTGGTTATCTTTTTAAAGCAGTCATCATTTAAAAGTAGCATACTCAATATGGAACAACCAAATTGAATTATGTTAAGAATTAAGACGTTAGCAGCCGTTTAAATCATTAAATACAGCAGACCTAAAATAAACAAAGCGGCCATAATAAACAGCAAAAATCCCAAAATTTTGGTCGTCGTTGTCGCGGTATCCGTGCTCTCTTTTTTGACTTTGTTTTTCTTAGCAACGTATAGCACCATTTTTACATGCTCGATATTGTCTTCAAGATAATGCTCGCCTTCAGGTACAAAACCCAAAGACTCATAAAAGCTGAGTAAGTAAGCCTGTGCAGAGAGTATAATCGGGCGCTTCTTACCATACTTTTTGCGGCAATGCGCAATGGCTTGATTCATCATCTGCCGTGCTAGGCCGTCCCCTCTATGCTCTGATAATACCAGCACTCTACCGATGGCAGGCATAGACGTATGATTGGTCTTAACGGCGGGATCGGCGACCGACAAATTGGACTTCAGCTTATTGAATTCAGGTGGAATGATGCGGCAATAGCCAATCAACGTTTCATTTTTATGCGCAACTAAGTGCAGACAATCAAAGTCCACCTCATCCATATCTTGATACGCACAGTTTTGTTCGACAACGAAGACCTGCGAGCGCGCTTTTAAAATATGATAGAGATCAACTGCGGTCAGCTCGTCAAAGGTTTTTATAGAAAATTCACAAGTCATAGTGGGCTAGCTTCTGGCAATAGGCGGTAAAATAATGGGCATTATAACGATTTAGGCAGGTATTAACCATTCCTAACCGTTTAGGGTCTGGCTGATCTTATCTAAGTTTAGACTATCCGACATGGCGCTAAAGATTTCAAAGTATTTGCCACGCTGGGCATAAAGTGCCTCGTGCGTACCGGTTTCAACCACGCGACCATCTTCTATCACGACCAAGTCATCAGCATCGATGATTTGGGCAATATTGTGTGAGACCATAATCACGGTTCGATCTTTTTTGATGAGATCTAGGCTTTTCTTAACTTGTTGGCTAGCGATGGCATCGAGGCTGGCAGTTGGCTCATCCAAAAACACAATAGGTGGGTCTTTTAAAAACATCCTTGCCAAGGCGATACGCTGCTGTTGACCGCCTGATAGGGATTTTGCGGTGCTCTCATAACCTTTAGATAAATTAATGATTTGCTCATGGATGGAGGCTTTTTTTGCTGCTATGATAATATCTTCATCAGTCGCATTCATATCACCATAACGGATATTTTCGCTAATCGTACCGGAAAAAATATGATTGCTTTGTAGTACCAAACCGATATGTTGGCGCAATTCATGCGTATCGCAGTCGGCTAAATTATGCCCGTCTAAGCATATCATGCCAGCATCCGGCGCGTAAAATTTTACCAATAAGCTAATAATCGTGCTCTTGCCAGCACCACTTAAGCCCACCAGTGCAGTGATACGATTTGGCTTAATAGTAAAGCTGACATCTTTTAGTGCTTGTGTACCATTAGGATAGGTAAAATCGACGTTTTTTAGCTCAATGTGACCTTTTAAATCTTTACTACTTCTGCCCGTGATATTTTCAACTTGCTCGTCATCTTCTAATATCTCAAAAAACCCTTCGGCATAGGTCAGGGCGTTATTAATCTGATCATAGATGCGATGCAATTGACGGATAGGGGCCGCGACGTTTTGGAACAGCATGACATGAAACAAAATCATGCCAATCGTCATCTCACCTTGTAACACAAAATAAGCCGTGAGAAGAATGATAACCACCACACCAATCTGCTCGATAAAGGTCTTTATCGCATCATAAATAAAACCGATACTGCGAATACGCAGCTGATTGTCGGTCATCTCTTTTTGAATGGCTAAGTGCTTTTCAGCCTCGATGGACTCGCGGACAAAGGATTTTACTACGCTGATAGAGTTAATCAGCGAGATAACCAAACCACTCTTAGCTTCTCTATAGCCACGCATCTGACGACGGAAGCCTTGCAGACGCCGCGCTTGTTTTTGGCTGATGAAGAAATATATCGGAATGATAATAAGACCAACTAAGCCTATCCAAAAATTGGTCGAAAACATAATGATGAGTGAGACGATCGCACTGGCAAACAGCGGCAGCATATCGATAAAGAAGTTTTGCACTAAACTGGTTAAGCTGCTGACGCCATAATCGATACGGGTTTGCAACTTGCCGCTGTCGTTTTCGCTACTGGTATAAAACGCCATGCGATAAGTAAGAATGCGCTCAATGATTTTTTGGGACAAGTCGCGAGACAAGTTAATACGAATCTTTTCGCCAAAAAAGCGCTGACCAAAAGAGATAAATATCGACAGTATTTCTTTGGTCAAGAGCACCGCACTAATGATGCCGAGCATGTGTAGACCAGCCTGCCATGGATCAGCAAGCGTGGCAATTTCGGTCAAGGTATCAACGGTATAACGCAGTACAAAGGCGTTGACCTGAGCGGTAAACGAGCCAAGCACTGTTAATATTAAAGTGGCAATAATTAAGGTTTTGTAAGGCGCGGCAAATACTGCCAGTTTTTTTAAAATATCCCACAGCAACGCCCGCCGTTCAGTTTTCTTGATCGGAGGTTTCTTGTCTAGTGGCTTATCTAGTGACACGCGGCTCGGTTGGGGAGAATTTGGCATAAACGCTTAACTCATAGGTATTAATATTTCACTAAATCGTATTTATATTAAATTATTGAAATAAAGTTTAGTATTATATAAAGACATTTTTTATTTAATTTTGGTGAATACCGTTTGAAAATCCTTCCTTACGTCTTAATCAGCCTTTTAGGTGGTGCTATTGTTCCGCTGCAACTGGCTATCGTCAATGCTTTTCGAGAAAGTACACAAGCCTCTCAAATACAATCTACCTTTTATTTATACTTAGGAGGTGCATTAGCTTCTTTAGTACTATCGTATATAATGAGCGGAGGTATCAAGCCGCCAATGATCGAAAACGCGACGTGGTGGATGTGGTTGCCAGGATTTTTGGGCAGTTTTTATATCTTATTCATGTTCATTGCCGCGCCAAAGATAGGCGCAGGGAATACGCTGCTTTGGGTGTTTCTTGGGCAAATGTATTTTGCCCTGATACTAAGCCAAACTGGATTGTTTGGCTTAGAGGTTAAAGCGATAGATATCTATAAAATCGCTGGCTTAGCATTAGTTACTATAGGTGGGATGTTAATGATATATGGTGAGACGAGAGTTAACGTTTAAAAAGCATCCGCTGGCACAAAAACCTCACCAACCATGATACGGCGAGCAGAGCGGCTCATCGATACCTTTTTGGCTTGCCAGCGTCCATCAACCAGTTCAGTTTTTCCGCCGACAAGCAATGTACCTGATGGATGACCAAAACGTACTTCATTAAGCTGCTTTTCAGATTGACCTTCACCAGCCGCTTGATTGACGAGCGTGCCTTGTGTGGTTGCCGCGGCAGCAATAGCAACTGCTGCTGTACCCATCATGGCATGATGCAATTGACCCATACTCATAGCACGTACGACTAAGTCAATCTCGTCTGCATCGACCGATTTACCACTAGAGGCCGTATAGCTCTGTGCTGCGCCTACCCAAGCCACTTTAGGAATGTGCTGGCTGGTCTGCGCCTCGCTCACATCTTTAAACAATCCCATTGCCACGCCGCCTGTGGCACGGATTTTCTCCAGCTTGGCAAGTAGCTCACCGTCACTGTTGATATCACCTTGCAATTCAGTACCGATAAAGCCCAAATCTTCGGCTTTCATAAAAATGGTTGGGATACCTGCGCTAATAAAGGTGGCTTTGACGCTATCAGCATCTAGACCGCAGCCAGTTACATCGAAGTCATCGACCAAGTTGCCAGTAGGGAACATATCGCTAGTGGCATCTACAGGGTCGATAAACTCAATTTTGACTTCAGCAGCTGGGAAGGTCACGCCATCTAATTCAAAATCGCCCGTCTCTTGAACTTGTACCTTGCCTTGCTCATCTTGATACACAGGCACGTGGGCGATAATGGTTTTACCGATATTCTCTTGCCAAATGCGTACTTCACAAATACCACTTTCAGCACCTTCATCGATGCTGCTAGCAATTTTGTCAGCATCAACTAGACCCATATTAATGGCACAAGCACCAACGGCCGCGGTTAAGTTCCCACAGTTTCCCGCCCAATCAATCATTGGCTTGGCGATATTGACTTGTCCAAACAGATAGTTCACGTCGTGATCTGATTTATCAGAAGCCGATAAAATAACCGTCTTTGACGTGCTAGAGCTGCCATTGCCCAAACCATCAATCTGCTTACCGTAAGGATCTGGACTACCGATGACACGTAGCAAAAACTTATCACGTGACTCGCCAGCGACTTGGCAGCGCTCAGGTAAATCAGATAATTTAAAGAAAGTGCCTTTTGAAGTGCCACCGCGCATGTAGGTAGCTGGAACTGAGATTTGTGGGGCGAATGTTGGTTCTGATTTAGAATTGGTTTGGGTCACTGTGTTAAGTCCTTTTTATATGGTTATAAGATTGGGTGTAGTTTAATCGACAAACAAACCCTAACGACTAAGAACGCTCATTAATAATGATAGCGACAAGAAATAATCGTGAGGTAATTATCATCGACGGCATAGACCAAACGATTGGCGTCATCAATGCGTCGGGACCAAAACCCTGATAGATTCTCTTTTAGGGGCTCAGGCTTACCAATGCCTTCAAACGGATTACGCTTACATTCGATGATGAGCTTATTGATACGTTTGAGTGTTTTTTTGTCTTGTGTCTGCCAGTACAAATAGTCCTTCCACGCAGCATCTGTCCATGCTAATTGCTCACTCATTATCAGACCTTTTACGTTTATTAAAGCCTTTGAGCTCAAGCATTCTCAATATTGCTATCCGTATGCTCATTGTCATCGCTGCTACCGTCACTTTTATCACTGCCTTCTGCCGTGTCAATTAGCTCACGCGTAACAGTCTTGCCAGCTTTATATTGGGCAATAGATTCCGCTAAGTGTACTGCATTGGCAGGAGATTTTAATAGATAGACGGTTTCCATCAGACTATTGTAATAGTCTAATGACATAACCACTGCATCATCAGCGTCACGGCGGGTCACGATAGTGGCGTTGGCATCATCATTTACCGTGTCTAGGACGGACTTTAAGTGCTTTCTGGCTTCTGAAAAACTAACGACTCTCATGGCTTACTCCTTTCATGACATACTCTATAACTTGTACAGTATATAGTACATATTACGCTATTGGTGAAGCAAACTCAATATTTAGCTGTTTTTCAATATTAAGATATAAGTAAGAAGGCTCAGTGTGTAGCGTGCAAACCATGTTTTGAACTAAGCTTTAACATTAGCAAATAAAAGCCGATGTCATATAAACAGGTTATACAACATCGGCGATTTTTATACTTTGCTGCTTATCACGCTAAAAACTACAGGATACCCTTAGACAATATCTAAAGTCCCTTCGATAAACTCTTTAGCAAAGCGTTGTAGCATACCGCCAGCGTTGTACATTTTTACTTCGTCAGCAGTATCTAAACGGCAGATAATAGGTGTCTCAGTAGTAGTGCCATCAGTACGATGAATAACTAGCGTCATCAACCCGCCAGCAGAGACTTCGCCCGTGACATCAAAGGTTTCTGAACCATCAATGTTTAAAGTATGACGAGTCGTACCTTCTTCGAACTGTAAAGGTAGCGCGCCCATGCCAACTAAGTTTTGACGATGAATACGTTCAAAGTCCTCAGCAACGACGGCTTCGACACCAGCGAGACGCACACCTTTGGCAGCCCAGTCACGGCTTGAGCCTTGACCATAGCCATCACCTGCGATGATGATGAGCGGCTGCTCACGGTTCATATAGGTCTCAATCGCTTCCCACATGCGCATGACTTGACCTTCTGGCTCTACGCGCGCCAGTGAGCCTTGGATGACTTCACCGTCTTCATCACGTACCATTTCATTAAGCAATTTAGGATTGGCAAAAGTTGCTCGCTGTGCCGTTAAGTGATCGCCGCGATGGGTGGCATACGAGTTATAGTCCTCGGCAGGCAAGCCCATGGTATCAAGATATTCACCAGCCGCTGAATCACCCAAAATAGCATTCGATGGTGACATATGGTCGGTCGTGATATTGTCGCCCAATACTGCCAACGGACGCATACCTTTTAATTTGTTCATCGCTGCCATTTTGCCTTCCCAATACGGCGGACGGCGGATATAAGTAGTCTGATCACGCCAGTTGTATAATGGGCTTAATGCTTTACCAGTGTCTTTTTTGGCCTCATCAAACATCGGAATATAGACGGCATTGAACTGTTCAGGCTTCACGGCTTCTGCCACGATAGCATCCACTTCATCATCGTCGAACCAGATGTCTTTTAGGTAAACCTCATTGCCATTTTGGTCTTGGCCTAATGAGTCTTTTTCGATATCAAAGCGAATATTACCCGCGATTGCGTAAGCGATAACTAATGGTGGTGATGCTAAGAAGGCTTGCTTGGCATACGGATGGATACGACCATCAAAGTTACGATTGCCTGATAAAACTGCGGTGGTGAATAGATCATTATCGATGATTTCTTTTTCGATATCAGGATCAAGCGCGCCACTCATACCATTACAGGTGGTACAAGCAAAGCCAACCACATCAAAGCCAATTTGCTGCATCTCAGACATGAGACCAGCTTCTTCTAAGTACATCTTGACGGTTTTAGAGCCGGGCGCTAACGATGATTTTACCCAAGGCTTACGTAATAAGCCTTTTGCATTGGCATTACGGGCGACGAGGCCTGCGGCAACCATGTTGCGAGGGTTAGAGGTGTTGGTACAGCTGGTAATGGCAGCAATGATAACCGCGCCATCTGGCATCAGACCGTCTTTTGGTTCAGGTAGTTTTTCGTCAGCGCCATGAGCAATGCCTTTGGCAACCAAATCCGTGGTCGATACCCGTGCATGTGGACGCGAAGGGCCAGCCAGATTACGTACGACTGCTGACAAGTCAAACTCAAGGACGCGCGCGTATTCGGCGTTTTCCATGCCATCAGCCCATAGGCCAGTTTGCTTGGCATATTGCTCGACTAGTTTGATTTGCGCTTCACTACGACCGGTAAGGCGCAGATAATCGATGGTTTGCTCATCGATATAGAACATCGCTGCCGTTGCGCCATATTCAGGGGTCATATTAGAGATAGAAGCACGATCACCAACGGTTAGCTGGCGTGCGCCATCACCGAAAAATTCAATATAAGTAGAGACCACGCCTTCGTTGCGTAGGAACTCAGCCATGGCGAGGACTAAATCAGTACCAGTAACGCCTTTTTGCAGTTTGCCAGTTAATTTTACGCCAACAAAATCAGGCAGGCGCATATAGGATGGATTCCCCAGCATGACGCTCTCGGCTTCTAAGCCGCCAACACCGATTGAGATAACACCTAAGGCATCAACCATAGGCGTATGGCTATCCGTACCAACGAGGGTATCAGCAAAGGCCACTTCACGACCGTCTTTGCCTTTTACGACTTGTACCACTGGCGACATTTTCTCTAAGTTAATTTGATGCATGATGCCGTTACCAGGCGGTACGACGTTGACGTTATCAAAGGCATATTCACACCAGTTGATAAAGTGAAAACGGTCATCGTTACGGCGCTCTTCAATGGCACGGTTTTTCTCAAACGCGTCTTCTTCAAAGCCGGCATGCTCAACAGCTAGTGAATGATCAACGATGAGCTGAGTAGGAACGATAGGGTTTACTTTCGATGGGTCACCGCCTTGCTCAGCGATGGCATCACGCAGGCCCGCCAAATCAACAAACGCTGTCTGACCCAATATATCATGACAGACGACGCGAGCCGGATACCAAGGAAAATCAAGGTCTTGCTTACCCTGAATATGCTGGGTCAATGCGGCAGTTAAGTCTTCAGGTGGGCAACGACGAACCAAGTTTTCACACAGTACTTTGGATGAGTACGGTAGTTTGTCATATGCACCCACTTCGATATTCTCAACGGCTTCACGGGTATCAAAGTAATATAAATCCGTATCAGGTAATGGCTTTTTGAATTGCTCATTCATGGGTTGTACTAGGGCGTTGTCCATAAGTCACCTTCGGCGGTTGGCTGATTAATTTAGGTTAAAATTTTTTTAGCAAAATCATTGCTATGCCGTTGTTATCGCTAATGTTGTCATTAGTAGTGCTGGCAGGCTTTGCTAAAAAAACGGTATAAATTTGCAAGGGAAATAAAGGTAAGAATAAGAAAAGGTAGGGTGCGACCTGTATACCTGAAAGTCGTTATTAATACGATGGAACACACCCTACCAAGCTAAAAATTACTCAACATTAAGTGCTAAATTAACGGGCACTCATATCTGGTACAGAACGCAACTCTTCACCAGTATATTCGGCACTTGGGCGAATAATACGGTTATTCGCACGCTGCTCAAATACATGAGATGCCCAGCCCGTCAAGCGTGAACAGACAAAGATAGGTGTGAATAGTTTGGTTGGAATACCCATGAAATGATAGGCAGACGCATGGAAAAAGTCCGCATTACAGAACAGCTTCTTCTCGCGCCACATCACTTCCTCACAGCGTACTGATACGGGGTACAGCACTTCATCACCAACGTCAGCGGCCAGTTTTTCCGCCCAACCTTTAATCACGACATTGCGTGGATCTGACTCACTATAGATGGCATGACCAAAGCCCATGATTTTGTCTTTACGAGCCAGCATTCCCATCATTTCTTCTTCAGCTTCATCAGGTGAGCTAAAGCCTTCAATCATATCCATCGCGGCTTCGTTGGCACCGCCATGTAAAGGACCACGTAAGGTACCAATTGCACCAGTGATACAAGAATGGATATCAGATAGGGTAGAGGCACAGACGCGCGCAGTAAAGGTTGAAGCGTTGAACTCATGCTCAGCGTATAAAATAAGCGAAACGTTCATTACTTTGGTATGTAGCTCGTTTGGTTTCTCACCTTTTAGTAGATGTAAGAAATGTCCACCGATGGTTTCATCATCCGTCTCGGTTTCGATACGTACATTGTCATGCGTGAAGCGATACCAATAGTTAATGATAGATGGGAAAACAGCAAGCATACGATCAGCTTGGTCGTTTTCTTCGTCGAAACTCATTTCAGTCTCAAGGTTACCGAGCATAGAGCAGCCAGTACGCAAGACATCCATCGGATGGGCGTCAGCTGGGATACGCTCAAGCACGTCTTTTAGCGGCTGTGATAGACCACGTAGACCTTTTAACTTGGTTTGATACGCATCAAGCTCACTTTGAGTAGGCAGGTTGCCATAAAGCAATAGATAGGCGACTTCTTCAAAGATGCATTTGTCTGCCAACTCTGACACATCGTAACCGCGATACGTCAAGCCTGAGCCTGATTTGCCAACGGTAGATAAAGCGGTCTTGCCAGCGACTTGACCGCGTAGTCCTGCGCCTGACAATACTTTTGTTGATGGGTTCTGTGCTGCCATGATTAAATTCCTTTTGTGGGTAGCTTTTTTGAATTGAAAAGGGAGTATTTCTTACCGTTAATTTATGACTTACTATATCGCTGACTGACAGCTATGTAGGCTGTTCAGGCTGTGTATCATCTAAATCGACATTGCAACGCTCAAACTCAGCTTCAATAGGCACATTCAATACTTCCATCGCGCTGCCTGCGCCTTCTGCATTGTTAATTTTCATGTACTTGACGCCAAGCGGTGATTCCATAAAGGTTTGGATTTCAGTCATTTCTTCTGGGGTGGGATCAGCCATTGGCGTTGCAACTTCCTCACCATTCATGACGCGCAATTGCTCATTGCCAAAAGCAATCAACTTTTCCCCTACATCTGAGGTATAAAAGTTATCCAACTCTTTTAACTCAGCATCAGTGAACTGACTTTTATAGAAGCTATCGACTTCGGCTTTGCCCAAGTCTTTGTCACGCGATTCAAGGCAGCTTACTTGCTCTGCACTGAGCGCACCGCTAGTGATAATCGGGGCGAACAACAGACTGTTGACGGTATCTAACGTAATTGTCGTCATCACAAGATCATCTTGACTGGCTGGCTGTGCAGCAGACGTATCGGCAACAGCAACGTCACTTGCATTACTGGTCGTGTCATCAGCGGTTTCTGGTGTTTTATCACAGCCTGTTGTGAATAACAAAGCGGCAAGCGTGCTGCTAAGTAGTGAAGCTTTTACAACAGAACTAGAATTAAAAAATGACATAAATAACCTAAAATTAAATAAAGACGAATTTCATAGAGATAAAAACACCCAAAGGTGATCTATCTCTACGGCGTTGCCAGGTGCTAACTATTAATGACTAACTACTTATTATCAGCGAACAAGTTATCTAGCGTTTGCTCAAATTCATGATAATTCAAGAAATCATACAGCTCCATGCGGGTTTGCATGGTATCCACAACTTTGTCTTGGGTGCCATCATTCAATAGATGCTGATAAACGTTTAATGCCGCTTTGTTCATCGCGCGAAAAGCTGATAGTGGATACAGCACCATATCAACACCGACAGCATATAATTGCTCCGTAGTATATAGATCCGTCTGACCGAACTCTGTCATGTTCGCTAGTACTGGGATATCAAGCACATCAGTAAACTTACGATACATCTCGATATCGGTTAAGGCTTCTGCAAAGATCATGTCAGCGCCCGCTTCTTGAAAGGCAACAGCGCGCTCAACGGCTGCATCAAGTCCTTCAACAGATAAGGCATCAGTACGAGCCATGATGACAAAGTCTTTATCCGTTCTGGCATCAAGAGCGGCTTTTAAGCGGTCAACCATTTCTGAGATGCTAACGATTTCTTTATTTGGGCGATGACCGCAGCGCTTTTGAGCGACTTGATCTTCGATATGTACCGCTGCCACGCCTGCTTTTTCCATTTTTCTGATGGTTTGGGCGATATTGAATGCGCCACCAAAGCCAGTATCAATATCGACAAGCAGCGGCGTATCAACCGCATCCGTAATACGGCGGGCGTCTTCTAGGACATTATCAAGGCTAGTCATACCCAAATCAGGTAAGCCGAATGAGGCATTGGCCACGCCAGCCCCAGAGAGGTATAAAGCCTGATGACCGACCTGCGTCGCCATCATCGCTGTATAGGCGTTAATCGCGCCAGCGATCTGTAATGGTTGATTGTTATCATTTTTTTGTTTCATTGCACTGCGGAAGCGCGCGCCAGCGGATGGTGAGGTCATGTCGTAGTCCTTACGTGGAGGGATAGTTTTATCTTTGTTGTTATTGATTATACCCAATTAATCACCCCTGCAAAGGCTACGCATTGAATTATTTTTTATTTATTTTAATAAGTCAATGTATCAAATTTAATATTATTCATAATACGAATAGCATTATGTATTTTATAACGATCTTCTTGGCTAACTATTCATTTTTCTCAAGCAATCAAAATTCTTATTACTAATTTTTTACATTTAGTTACAATTATTGGAAGCATTATCGCTTTGTCTATTTATCAATAGCCATTAAAAAAGCCCTAATAACTCAGCTATTAGGGCTTTTATGACATACGACTAGACGCGTTAGGTTGTCAGTGTTTGTTTAACCAAACAGACCCGCCAAATTAGCTAGGAATAGGAGCGCAAAGCCGCCTAAGAAGACTAAGCCTGCAACTGATAGCGCATTCATGCCTGCCGATAGTTTTTGATGACTACGAACCAACGAGTAGTTTAACCAGCCAAAGATAGGCGCGGAGACAAAAGCGGATATCATGGCAAATTTGAGCATAGAGCCTAATTGTCCAGTAAAGAAAGTGATAATAACCAAGCCACCACCGATGGCATAGGTCGTCCAAAAAGCAATTTGTTTTTTGGTGATTTCACTTTCGCCTTTAATCAAACGCCAGCACTCTGCATTGGCGCGACCATAGCCATCCGCACAGGTAATCGTGGTGCCAAACATACACATAAAGGCGACGAAGGCGACCAGTAATCTCGACCATTCACCAATAGTGGCGGTATACATGTTAATCAGCTGATTGATATACGCACCGCCGACCAGCTCAATCTCTTGACCCGAGCCATATTGCACAAAAACACCAAGCGATAAAAAGAACAACGCCAAAATAGCAGAAATTGAATAACCAACATTAAAGTCCAGTAACCCTTGACGCTTGGTTGTATGGTCGGCTTTGACTTTAGCAGACGTCCACATAGAGGTAATGGCGGCAAATTCGAGCGGCGCTGGCATCCAGCCCATTAGCGCGACGATGAAACCCAAGGTCGCCAAATTCCAAGGAGAGGCAGCAACAAAGTCAACGGTCATCACTGTCGGCTTGCCAGCAGCAATAATCACGGCAGCAACGGTCGCCGTCGTCAGCGCAATCATAATCCACTTGGTCAGGCCATCGAGCAGCTTATAATGTCCTGCTATCAAAAAGAACCAAGAAACGGCAACGATGATTAACGACAACGCCATCGTTGATAACCCGAGGGAGGCGGGGAGCATAAAGCCCAATATCACTGCGGCGATCAAAGAGACTGCGCCAGTACTGATGACGGCTGATAAAATGGATAATATAAAGTAAATCCACAGATAGGCTTTTGAGCGTTTGGCATAGCCAGCGATTAAGCTCTCGCCTGTGTCATAGACATAATCTGTCGCGAAACGAAAGAACGGATACTTGAAGACATTGGCCAAAATAATCATGATTGCCAGCTGCCAGCCATAGATAGCACCCGCCTGCGTTGATGAAATTAAATGCGAGCCGCCAATGGCAGCCGTTGCCATCAGAATGCCAGGACCAAAGATGCGCCAACTAAAGCCTTCCTGGGCAGTAGCGCTATCAGGGTTGTTCATACGTTGTGTGGTCATAAATACCTCGAAATGGTTAAAACGGCAAATTATCACTTACCTGTGTCAGCTTGCCAATGATCATTAGAGAATCGGTCTATCACTTGCTTAAATATAAAACGATTCATCTTGTATCGACTTTAGCACACCAATGCTACTCAGGAGAACGATTATTCTAGGGCATGCCCTCAATTCAATCGATAGGGCTCTAAATGGGCTAAAAATGGTTAAATCTTGCCAAACATCGTCAAATAGCTAGGTAATATCTCGATATTATCTGCACTATTTTCCTTGTTTGACTACAATTTACCTCATTTTTATCACCATTTTTAAAATGAGGACACACCCTAATCATTATTACTATTTGTTTGCATTGCCATTCTTTTTAGTTAGCATAATCAATCCATAATATCAAGCATTAGGATTGATTATTTTTTGGCGGTTCTTTATAACACAATATTCATTCGATAGCTGATAATTTAAGGCTCTGACACAAATTTCTGCTGCCGGTATGTGATGCCGCGCTGCTCATAGACATGATAAATGGCGACGAGCAAATCAGGTATTTTTGGATGCACAAAATCTTTGAGGGTGTGCAGAAAAATAGGCGAGGTGACGTTTTCATGAACCAAACGTTGATAGCTGATTTGTTCCGTGCGTACCGTTTGTAGGCTGGCAGGCACTAAGGTAATACCTTCGCCCGCAGCCACCAAACCAAGTGCGACTTGCAAATCGCTCACTGTGGTGGTCATAAATGGTGAAATACCATATTGTGCAAACAGATGTAGCAAAGGTTCGGTGATGGGCTCATTCAGCGGTGGCTGCTCACTATTGGCGTTTACCGCGCTACTTCCCGTATGAGCTGTTAATGTGCTTGCTGTCGTCGTCAAGACTGGCAGATGCGTTTGATGATATAGAATCAAGCGGTTATTTGCCAAATCAATCAAACGCTGCTCACGCACATGAGCCAACGGATGGGCTTTAGGAAGCGCCACCACATAACGCTCATGACGCAATAGTATCTGTTGAATCCATGCATCCTGATGAGCAAAACGACCAAAACCAATGTCAATTTCACCACTTTTTAGGGCATCCATTTGCTGATAAGAGCTAATATCCTTTAAATTGACCTCAATATCAGGATTGGATTGCTTGAGCGTTGCAATTATTTCAGGCAGTAGTCCATACAGCACTGACGGCACAAAACCAATGTTTAAGACGCTGCTTGGCGCTGATAAGCGTTGCGTCATGCTGGTAACGGTATCAATCTCTGTCAGTATGGTACTGATTTTATCGTAAAAAAACGCACCCGCTTCAGTCAAATGGAGCGGTCGATGGTAGCGATCAATGAGTACCACGCCCATATCGGTCTCAAGCTGTTTGAGCAGGCGACTCAGACTTGGCTGTGACAATCCAGTTTTAGTCGCTGCTGCGCTAAAGCTACGCAAATCTGCAACAGCAATAAACGCATTGAGCTGTTTTAAATCCATATTATTGCGCCTGTTATGGTATAGGGTGTCTCTATAGAGATCGGTTTTTCATACGTATTCACCTTACTGTTTGAGAGGCGACGTATAAATATTAGTGATATCGAATAAATTATGCTTGAAGATAGTGAGGTGAGCAACTATATTGAGGGTTGGTAACATTGTTACACTTGCGCAAGAAAAATTACAATTTTATTTTAGCAGTCATTTAACGCCAGTAGAATAAACTGGCTTGGTGTTATTCTATGAACGATGAAAAAAAAGACATCGGTACTGATTTCGACGAGGAGTTGGCCAAACTTGTTAATAAAAAATCGCGTAAGCTTGTCAAAAATAATATCTATGAACGCTTTATCAGTCGTGTTGACGGTACAGAGGATAACAATCAGGACGAGGGCAAGTCTGACCACTTAACGCCATGGGAAAATATACGACAATCTCCTAATTATGAGTCTTTAAGCTCAGAAGAATTGCAGTTTTTTGCCACCTCAGAGGGTAATGAGGGGATAGACATTGATATATCAGATACGACAACTACAGATGTCAGCTTTGACTTTATTAATGAAGAGGAACTATTTGGCAACGATGAATCACTAGCAGATACGCCTCAATCATCAAATAAAGACTATCCAGATAGCTATGATTTGGATGAAAATTCAGACCTTGAACTAGACAGCAGTCATGTTGAGCATACCAGTGATGATACTGATACTTTTCACCCAGCTCATAATGATGAGCAAGTGGTTGAAAGCAAAGTTGCTGAAAATACAGTCGTTGAAAACATGGCAGAACCTGCTAACAACGAAGCAGTAAAACCGCAGGGTAAGCTCGCCAGTAATAAAAAGCCTCTCATCATTGGCATTGCTATCGGGACATTATTGGCCGCTATTATTGTGTTAGCCATTAATGCCAGTGGCATCTTATCTCCTTCGACAGAAGGTACAGTGTCTGACGCCTCTAAAGAGGTGGCGAGCGCTATTGACACCAATGTCAGTAGCGATACTCAACCTAAAACTCAGGCTAAGGCAGCTAAGGCGACAACCCTCTCGAATAATCCACCAGTGACTGACGCTGAACCATCAGCAGTTATCAATCCCAATCAAAATGATGCGCCATCAAGTGTCGCAGCGGATAAAGAGACAGAGCAGATAGTAGAAGCAACTACCGATGGCTTGGACAACGAAGCCGCGATTTCTTATGAAGATTTTAGGCAAGAGTCACAAAGTACGCTGTATCGTGAGACCAGTGATTGATGCTATCAACCAAATAACGCATTGATATTTATTTTACTACCATCCAAATAGTCTTAGAGAATTGTCTTAGAAAAACGACAACCCAAAATGATACTTTCGCAAAAAAATGTACCGTTTGTCTGTCAGTCATAGCGCTCATACCAAAATAAGTTGAATAGAATCAATATATTTGTATTATTACGAATATACAACACGATTATGTGCCGTTGCTTACGAAGACTGACTTGGTATTGACTTATGGAAATTGCAGATAGTGAAAGTAGCCTTAATAAGGGCATCGAGTTACCTAAACATGGTGACATTGAGCTGAATATTAACAAGCGTACTCGTGGTGTCTACGAACAATATTTGAAAAACACCATAGAAAACGTGGTCCAAGCGCAAGAGCCTATCTCAGAAACCGCAGCAGCAGAAACAGCAGATCGGGATACTTATAATTATCTCAATCAAACACCTATAGAGGCTGCATTTGAACAAACACAGCCAGTTCCCAATACCCCAAAAAAATCAGCAAGTGAGTCTCACAGCAATATCAAATTGATGGCTGTGACTGCTATAACCAGCGCCTTAATTATTGCCGCTACCGTCGTAACGCTTGATATGAATGGTATTTTAGCCGCTTTCTCTGAGCGCTCAACTTCGTTTATTGAGCAAACGCCAATGACGAGCACCGATGCAGGCATTGCTGAAGATGAGCTCGTAGCAAAGGCAGTTTCAATAATCCAACATACCGTTGATGACAGTTTAAACACAGTCAATCATGCGGGTGCTCATAGCAATGCAAGAGATATCAACCAAAACATAATAGTAGAGAATAGGTCTGTCAGCATTGAGCCTGCTATTACTTACGAGGATTTCATGGCAGAGGCGCAAAATCCCTTATACCGTGATAACGAATATTAAGCCCAGTTATTTACCAAGATTCAGGCTGATACAACAAAACGTACTATCAACCAATATAGTTAATTTTTAGAGAAACTATAAATGAGTTAATGGTCATTAGGGTCTGTTGAACATGCAAATAAAAAAAGCAGATATCATAATCGATATCTGCTTTTTTGTTTCTAAATTACTTTTTAAACAACAATTAAGCTTGAGGCGTGATTAAGTACTTCTCACCGGTCGCTTGTTTACCGTAAGCGGCGATTGATTGTAGTTTTAATGCCTCTGCCAATGACACTTCATGCGTATAGCTGCTGGCAAATGTCGTGGTGATTTCTTCTGCAACACGTTTGCGCATCGACATGACTGTCTTGGTGCCCAGTTTGCCTAGCGCATTGAACAATAAGAATCCATTAACACCCCAAGCAAAACCAAAGTTACGGTTCAATGTGATAGGGCCGCGGTTTAGTGCGCCATAAATATAAGCTTGTTTAAAAGTATCAGACCCATAAACGCTGTATTCTTCTACATCACGAGTGATAGCAGTTTCCATACAGTTCAGAATATCGCTGCTTAACTGACCGCCACCAATAGGGTCAAATGAGATAGTAGCACCTGTTTCGATAATCGCTGCCGTTAAATCAGCAATGAAATTGTCACTGCTTGAGTTGACCACATATTTTGCGCCCATATCACGCAATAGCGTTTCTTGCTCATCTCTACGTACAATATTGATCAAATCAATGCCATCAGCCATACAAATACGGTTTAACATTTGACCAAGGCTAGAGGCTGCCGCTGCATGAATGATGGCTTTATGCCCTTCAGCACGCATGGTTTCAACCATCGCTAACGCAGTAAGCGGGTTCACAAAAGAAGAGGCGCCTTCTTTAGCCGTCGTGCCTTCTTTTAGTTCTAGGCAGCTCTGTACATTGACACAGTGGTATTGACGATAAGTCCCACCGCCAATCACAGCTACCGTCTTACCCATCAATGCTTGTGCGGCATCTGATGAGCCCGCTGCGACCACAGTCCCTGCGCCTTCATTGCCCACAGGCGTGGCTTTACCCACACGTGTTTTTAGCGATGGCATAAACTGGGCGGGGACATCAGCCGTGATGACTGGGTTTTCGTCGGTGCCTGATTGTACAGCGGTTGCCATATTGGCGGCGCTGAACATAACCCCCAAATCAGATGGATTCAATGGGGCCGCTTCAATGCGCACAACGACTTCATCGGCACCAGGCTGCGGCATATCAATCTCTTGTAACGCCAATGTCAATTTATTGTCTTCACTGATGGTTGAGGTCAGTTGGATGTTTTTATCAGTCATAGGGTTTGCTCCTGCAAATCGTTATAGTTATTGAACCAATGACAGTATTGTATTGGCCCTATTTTTTGGTTATTGAATACAAAGGTTGTTCTGTAGTTAAGTACTTTTTGATATCAAACTAGCCAGCGTTTGCGGCTTTAATTTGAGCTGTCACATGCTGCATAAACTCTGGCATATTTGCTAGACGACCTTCTTCTACTTGTTTGGCAGTATCAGACTCTTTCACAGCAGCATTCCACTCTTTCATACCTGGGATCTCTGCCAGCACATCCCAGTTAAGTTGGGTAGAGGCAAATGCGCTGACAATAGTATTCACATAATAAACATAGATGTCAGCCATCGTGAATTCGTCACCTGCAATCCAAGGCGAGAATTGACACAAGCGATTCAAGGCAATAATACCGCGGCTCAATACTTGGCGGACTTCATCCTTGACAGATTCAGGGGCATCAGTGCCTGAAAAAACATAAGGGATTAGCCTGCGGCTTGGCAGCTCAAAATAAAGCTCTGATATCTTCATAATTTGACGCACAGTTGCGCGTTCTGCCGCATTTTTAGGATATAACGGCTTTTCTGGGTAAGTTTCTTCTAAAAAATCACAAACAACGCTCGATTCTGACAAATCAAAGCCATCAGGGGTTGTGATGGCAGGTACTTTGCCAACTGGGCTGACTTTCATCAACTCGTCACTACTACCGTAGACAAGGTTTTCTTGGAATGATAGTTCTTTGAATAAAAGGGTGTGTTTCACGATATTGTAATAGTTGCTCGCAGCAAAACCATGCAAAGTAATCATAAGTCCATTTTCCATTGTTGATATAAAAGTTGTAATTTTTAAGTTAAACACATTATTACTGGTTTTAATATGGTTATATATAAGGGAAAACGTGAATCACTATTGTTATTAAGACAATAATAGAGCGAAAATACTCAAATATTTATTGAATGGAGAAATAGGTTGGATCAACTACGTGCAATACGGTATTTTAGTAAAGTCGTCGAAATGGGTAGTTTTACCAAAGCGGCAAGTGCCTTTAATGTGCCGCCATCATCATTGTCGAGACGTGTTTCTGATTTAGAAAAGAGTTTGGGCGCGACATTATTAAAGCGTTCGACCCGCATCGTTAAGCTGACCGAAGTGGGGCAAGTCTATTACAACGACGTGCAGCAGATATTGAACCAATTAGAACAAAGCAAAGAAACGGTGCGCAGTTACCAGACCACGCCTATGGGGCGCTTACGAATCAGCTCGATGGTGGGTTTTGGTGAAAAGATACTGCTGCCGTTGTTAGACGAACTTGGTAAGTTATACCCAGAGATTGTATTGGATGTTAGTCTCAGCGATGAACTATCAGCATTAGGACGTGACGATGTAGACATTGCGATTCGCGGTGGTTATGCACCCAATGAGCGCGTGATTGCTATTAGGCTAATGGACAATGGGTTTATTCCCGTTGCGTCTCCCAGTTATTTGGAGATGCATGGTACACCCAATCATGTGATGGAGTTGAAAGAACATAAAGGCCTGTATTTCAAAGCGCCAAACGGGCCAACGCCTTGGTTATGTCATGTGGATGATCAGTGGCATGATGTCTCGGGGCCAGCAGTGGCAATTTCGAATAACGGACCATGGCTTGCCAAAAAGGCTTGTGATGGGGAAGGTATTTTAATGTCTACCCACTGGGCGTTGTCGTCATATCTTGAGTCAGGCGCGTTACAAGAGATTAAATTTGAGCATCCGTTAGCGATTACGCAACATGCTGATATGGCTGTGTATTTGCTGTATCAAAAGCAGCGCTATCTCGTACCCAAAGTGAAAGCCGCCGTAGACTTCTTGGTTGAGAGGATAAAAGTGAAAAATGCGCAGTAAGATTTCATTGATTAAAAATCACATTAACTCGATGTGATTTTTTTGATGTGATGTCTGATATCTAAGAGAGATTAAGTAGGTTGCCAAGGTTAATATTCACTCTATCGGAACCGATCTCTTATATTTGACAGACTCTCGTGTGGCTAGCCAAATGAGAGGAATAATAATCAATGCTGAACCTATCAATAAGCTGATATCCGGTATCTCATGAAACCACACGATGCCAATAAATACTGCCCCTAACAGTCCCGTATATTCTGCACTAGAGATTTTATGGGCTTCCACCGATCGGTAGACCAGTACACAGATACCCGCATAGATCAAAATAAACAAATTTGAGCCCGCTGCTATCCATAGCGCATACCAACTCAAAGGTTCATTCTCCCAAATAGCCAAACTAAGCCCAAATGGAATACCCACTAAATTGGTCAAAAACAATGTTTGTGCAACGGTGTGATTCGAAGGCAGTTTGCGAACCAATAGATTATTAGTGGCCATGGTTAAGGCCACTATCAGCGCAAATATAGCACCTATATTAATTTGCGTTGGCTTTACAATGATAAGAATGCCAACGAAACCTAGCATTGCCACAACGATGCTTGGCGCTGTGAGTCTGTCTTTATAAAACAAAAATCCTAACGGCAACATGAGCAGAGGAGCAGTATAAAAAATAGCATTCACCGTAGCCAGCGGTAGCGCTTGAATAGACAACACCATGAATACCGCACCAAATAACCAAATATGACCCCGTACAAAATGCCATTTTATATTACTAATCAACTTGGTTTTTTTATTCAAAAAGCAAAAGGGCAGTAGCATCAAAACGGCTGTCAGCTGACGCAATAGAACAAATTGATAGACCGCTGCGCCATCTGGCAACTCTTTTATCAACGCATCTGATAGGACGGCAATCATATTCCCCACAACCAATAGAATCATGGCAAACCCAACACTCATCTTTGGCATAACAACCCTTAGCATTACTCTAAAAACAGTTAAAAATTGACATCAAGTGACGTTCATTTAATACTTGAGTAAGCAGTATATTCATATATTTACATGACGTATAATGATATAAAACTCTTTAGTATTAGCTGAGGTAATAATGAAATTGCCACCGTTACGCGCGATACAGTGCTTTGAATCCGTTGCAAGACTGAATAGCTTTTCAAAAGCAGCAGAAAGTCTCAATGTGACGCAAAGCGCCGTGAGCCATCAAGTCAGAACACTTGAGGAATACCTTGGTGAAGCTTTGTTTTATAGGCAGGGTCGGACACTTTCGTTGACAGAAATAGGGGCGCGTTATTTCACAGAAGTAAATCAATCATTGGCGGCTATTTCTAATACCAGTCAGGCCATTCGGAATGACCAACCTGGGCATATTCGCCTAGCACTGTATAGCTCGGTGGCTGTTAATTGGCTGATTCCTCGATTGCAAGACTTCCATAAACAACACCCAGAGATTGAGCTCACCTTAAACATGGTGACAGACCAAGACGATTATAATGAGCAATGTTCTGATTGTTTTATAACCGTCAATCCGCCAAAGCGTAACGTGGTCAGCACGTTTTTATTCGCTGAAAAGCTATTTCCTGTCTGTGGTCAAAAGCTCTGGGAAGAGATAAAGGATCAGTCGTTGCCAGAGGCGTTATGGCAACACCCTATCCTGTCCGTAAAATATTCTGGCAAAAGTGAAAATGCGGCCAATGATTGGCTAAAGTGGTGTAAAGCAGGTGGGTTTGAATTGCCGAGCGATGTAAAAATCAATCAATTTAGCCATGTATTACTTGCCACAGAGGCTGCACGTTATAACTTAGGTATTGCGCTTATTGATAACTATATGATGTTGGATCAAGCACATAAGCAAAATCTTATCAAAATACCGATGCATGAATTACTAACAGGGGATGAGTTTTATTTTTTTTACAATGAGTTAAAATCTAACCAAGCGGACATTATTAAATTGAGTCGTTGGTTGGAGTCTCAGTGCTATTAAAGAGTATTGCTATTAAAGAATATTAGCAATAATAGCCATTATAACCATCCCTCACTAATGAGAATAAAATTCTATGAAAATAGTCATCAACCAGATTGATATCACTGATTATCAAGTATCGGTAAATGCCGCCTTTATATTGAAATCAATCAATGATCATAAAGCTTGCAATGGCTTTATGATTTTTCCAGAGCTCGCTTTTACAGGATTTCCGACAGCAGATAACATTGACTCTTTATGTAGTCAGTCACAAGTGCATTTTGAAAACCTACTGATAGCCAGCAAACATACGGATTCAACCATTATTATTGGGCACATTGAAAAACATGATCAACGGTTCTACAACGCATGCTTTTTTATAAAAAACGGCGAAATCATTTATAAGCACCGAAAGTCAAAACTTTGGCTAGATGATGTTGGCGTGTTTACCAGCGGAGATGAGTTTTCCATCGTTGAAATTGATAATGTAGTTTATGGTGCTCAGATTTGTTTTGAGCTAGAGTTTCCAGAAGGCTCGAGAGCACTGGCAAAGAAAGGGGCAAAAATTATTTTTATGCCAAATGGCAACATGTCTCCCTATGCAAATGTCCATTATGTACTGACTCAAGCGCGTGCCATTGAAAACCAATGTTTTGTGATTACCTGCAACGGTGTGGGCGTCGGTCATGGCGGTGAGTTTGTAGGAGAAAGTCTAGTTGTCTCTCCTACAGGACAAATTATAAAAAAACTTGGTTCGATGCAAGAAATAGCAGTAGTGGACATCGATTTAACAGACATAGAACACTCTAAGAAAAACTACCGCTATATAGACTTAGCTTGATTCAACCATAAGACTTAACGATTAAATTGAGTGGCAAGGTGATTTTCTGGAATAGGGAATACCTTGTCGTAACTTAAGTTATAGAAGAAGGCATAGACCACATAGAAAGTAGCCATCGCAATATCCATCATAAAGGCCTGCCACAGGCTGATACCTAATACTATGGCCCATCAAAATCAGTCTCTCAAAGCATCCTCGACGAAGCTCAAACGATCTTGTCCAAAGAACATCTCACCATTTACGAAGAAGCTTGGGGCTCCAAATACCCCTCGTGCTACAGCTTCTTCAGTTGTATTTTTCAAATGCTCCTTAACCTCAGACTCGCTGATACGAGTCATAAAGTCAGTTGCATTGAAGCCTGCTTTGGTCAAGACTTGAGCAACAACTTCTGGTGACTCCATATTCAATTTCTTAGACCATAAGGCGGTAAAAATGGCTTCTAGATAAGTCTGGAATTCAGGTGTCCCCAAGTAAGCCGTAACACCGCGCATGAGCTGCATGGTATTCAAGGGGAAAAACGGATTGAAGCGAAAAGGCACCCCATAAATATTTGAAAAACACTTAAGGTCTTTGAGCATATAAGCAGCTTTTGCAGGTACCGCAGCAGGTGAGGTGTTGCCAACAGCTTGGAAAACCGCTCCAAGTAATATAGGTCGCCAAATGATCTCAGCGTTGTGACGCTGTGCCATGCTCTCTAATTGTGTCCATGCCAAATAGCTGGCTGGGCTACCCACATCAAAGAAAAACTCTACTTGTTTACTCATCTTTGCATTCCTTGCAATATATATTAGAAAATTTTGGAGATTATTAGTTAGATGGGCTTAAAAAGTCTCCATCCATGGACGCAGATCCAGCTCATGTGTCCAGCTGTCTCTTGGCTGACAGTGCAATTGCCAATACTGCTCCGCGATATGCTCTGGATTTAAGATACCGTCTTGTTCTTTAAGTGCATAGCGCTCAGGAAAGTTATCACGAATAAAGGCGGTATCAATGGCACCATCAATAATAGGGTGGGCCACATGTATGCCTTTTGGTCCCAACTCACGTGCCATACTTTGCGCCAAAGCCCGCAAGGCAAATTTAGCGCTAGCAAAAGCAGAAAAACCTTTACTGCCTCGCAAAGAAGCGGTTGCGCCAGTAAAAATAATCGTTCCTTTTCCACGCGGGATCATGACTTTCGCAGCTTCCCGACCTGTGAGAAACCCAGATAAAGCGCCCATTTCCCATACTTTTCGATAGACTCTTTCTGTAGTGTCTACAATGGATAAATGCACATTCGCACCGATGTTAAATATCACCACTTCAATCGGCCCAATGTCTTGTTCGATATGAGCAAATAGCTCAACCATTTCTTGTTCTACACGCGCATCGCAACCAAATGGCTTAACTGCTCCGCCAGCCGCCTCAATGTCACTGACTAATGTGTCCAGTTTGTCGACACTCCTTCTGGTCACGCATAAGGTAAAACCTTCTTTTGCAAAACGTTTTGCAACAGCGCTGCCAGTGGCATCGCCTGCGCCAATGACAACCGCTACAGGTGCTCTATACATATCTATTTCCTTATAGGTTCCTTTTTAGAACTAATAAAAATATATCTTTATTTTTGGGCACTGTCAAGCTAACCTATTACTCAAAGATGAGGGAGATAGTATATGCGTTGGGATGAACTTGATAAGCAGTCTTGCTCGGTGGCTCGTACGTTGGCAGTCATCGGTGATCGTTGGACACTCATGATTTTACGTGACTGTTTTTTAGGGATTAGACGGTTTGATATATTTGAGCAACGCTTAGGTATTACACGTCACGTCCTGTCTAACCGTCTTCGCAAGTTAGTTGAGTATGATATTTTGAAAAAGATAGCTTATCAGCAAAAACCACTGCGCGAGGAGTATAGGCTGACAGAGCGCGGGTTAGATCTACACTCTATCGTTCTCGCATTGGTTAGCTGGGGAGACAAGCACATGGCTGATGAACGCGGTGCGCCACTATTACATAGACATAAAGAATGTGGCCATATCATGCATCCTGTAGCGGTATGCTCTGAATGTTCTGAGCCCATCACTGCACGTGATATTGAGGTGGAGATAGGCCCTAAGTGGATAGGTGACGATGAGGTGAGTATCTAGTAAATCGTCATTTTACATACAAAATTATTCTATGATAAGTTATTCGAGTAGGGGGTTGTACTGCTTACCATCAGCTTTGGTTCTATTGTCAATATCGTCTCACTGATACTGATGATATTATTTGTCGCTTTTTCAGGTTCATTATAAGAGCAAGTCTATTATAGATTTGCTCATCTAGGCTGGCAGGTTCGTGAATTACTGATTTTGTCCTAGATCTTCTAGAATGGCGCAGTCTGCATTATCATCGCCTGCACAATGATCAAAAGAGTTCTGTAGCGAATTGACCATCTCCTGCAATTGGGCAATTTTTTGGTTTAACGTTTCAATATGCTCTTGTGTCAGTTGCTTAACATCCGCGCTCTGACGGTTGGCATTTTTGCGCAAATACAGTAACTCTTTCATTTGCTTGGATGAAAATCCCAAGTCACGAGAATGTCTCAAAAAGCATAAGTCATCTATATCGTCTTTAGAATACAAGCGATAACCTGAGTTCGAGCGATTTACTGTTTCTAGCAAGCCAATTTGCTCATAGTAGCGAATCATTTTGGTAGAGATACCTGATTGCTTTGATGCTTGACCAATATTCATAATTGTCCTCCTAACTTAAAAAGGGACTTAAATAACAAAAGGGTTTAAATAACCTGTTTATTTAAACCCTATATGGATATACTTTACGATTCTATATTTACTCTGTAATGACGGGTACTTTAAAGTACTTGAGGCGTAATGCATTGCCCAATACAAAAACAGAAGACAGGGCCATTGCGGCTGCTGCAAAAATAGGTGAGAGTAAAATACCAAAGGCAGGATATAACACACCTGCCGCAATTGGGATTAAAGCAATGTTATAGACAAACGCCCAAGCCAGATTTTGTCTGATATTACTGATGGTTGCTTTACTCAAGGCAATCGCGGTAGGCACGCCTTGCAAACTACCTGACATTAGCACCACTTCAGCCGCCTCAATCGCCACGTCTGTGCCTGTACCAATGGCCAGTCCAACATCGGATTGAGCCAATGCTGGGGCATCATTGATACCGTCACCAACAAACGCCACTCGGCCATATTGTTCTTGCAAATGGCGTATTGCATCTACTTTGCCTTCGGGTAATACTTCTGCCACTACCTGATCGATATTTAATTTTGCGGCAATCGCTTGGGCGGTATGGCGATTATCGCCTGTAATCATGGCCACTTTTAAGCCTAACTGATGTAGTGCGGCGATGGCGGTATGAGTCGTCTCTTTAATAGGGTCGGCAACGGCAATGATAGCGGCCAATTGCTGATCAATAGATACATAAAGCGGAGTTTTACCTTCTTGCCCCAAACGTAGCGCATCTTGTTCAAAAGGCGCAACATCGAGCCCCAATTGTTGCATATAACGATCTGCGCCAATATGAACCACTTGGCCTGCCACGTTTGCTTGAATACCTAGACCAGTCATCGCCTCAAAGTCAGTGATAGGAAGCAGTTGAATATTCTGTTGTTCTGCGGCTTGAACAATGGCTAAGGCAATGGGATGCTCAGATTTTGCTTCAACCGATGCCACCACACGTAAGACTTGTTCTTTCTCAAACCCTTGTTGTACTTGAAAATCCGTTAACGTAGGTTTGCCTTCAGTCAATGTGCCTGTTTTATCAACGGCAACCACGCTCACATCCTGAAGCATTTGTAGCGCTTCACCTTTACGAAATAGCACACCCAATTCTGCACCACGACCCGTGCCGACCATAATAGAGGTGGGAGTGGCCAATCCCATTGCACAAGGGCAAGCCACAATGAGCACGGCAACCGCATTGATTAAACCAAAGGTTAAGGCAGGGTCAGGGCCAAAAATCAACCAAACTATAAAGGTTAATGCTGATAAAAACATCACCGCTGGTACAAACCACATGGTGACTTTATCCACCAATGCTTGAATCGGTAATTTAGAGCCTTGGGCTTGTTCTACCATACGAATGATTTGTGCCAACACAGAATCTTCACCAATGGCCGTTGCCCGAATATTCACGGTGCCATTTTGATTGATAGTACCGCCGACTACTTGATCACCTGCTTGTTTTTTCACAGGAACAGGTTCACCAGTAATCATAGATTCATCAATATAACTGTGACCGTCAACCACCTCGCCATCGATAGGCACACGCTCGCCTGGACGAATCTCAACCATCATTTGTGCAGTGACGTCTTCTACAGGGACTTCAATGACTTTACCATCTTGCTGTACACGGGCGGTCTTTGCCTGCATGCCCACTAAGTGCTGAATGGCTTGAGAAGTACGACCTTTAGCCTTTGCTTCAAAATAACGACCTAATAATATCAAGCTTACAATCATGGCAGCGGCTTCGTAATAGACGTGCACCGTGCCTTCAGGTAACGCTTGCGGGATAAAGGTCGCTATTAGAGAAAAGCCATACGCTGCGATAGTACCAATCGCCACTAGCGAATTCATATCTGGCGCAAAACGCAATAAGGCTGGCACGCCTTTTTGATAAAAGCGTCGGCCTGGAAAGAGTAGTACCAGTGTGGTCAAAACAAACTGTATCAGCCAACTTTGCTGAGTGCCGAGGTTATTCACTACCCACATATGAAAGGCGGGAATCATATGCGAGCCCATTGCTAAAATGAATACGGGCAGTGATAACAGCGCAGAAAGCCCTAAATCTCGTTTAAGCTGATTTTGCTCTGATGCTTTCTTATCTTGTCGATCACTTTGGTCTTGTTCTACCAGTTTGGCCTCGTAGCCCGCTTTTTTAACGGCCTCAATTAAGTCGCTCGTTTGTATTTGCGCATCGCCTTTAATCCAAGCACGTTCAGTCGCAAGGTTTACAGTAGCTTGTTGCACGCCAGCGACTTTTGCCAAGGATTTTTCTACTCGTCCAACACACGATGCACAGCTCATGCCTTCTATGGATAGCTCGATAGGCTTGGTTTCAGTTACTTTATAGCCTGCGCGCTCTACCGCTTTGTTTAATTGGGCGACATCTACAGGCTGAGATGAGTAAACAGTCGCCTGTTCGGTGGCAAGGTTTACCTCGGCGTTTTCAACGTGTTCAATATTTTTTAATTGTTTTTCGATACGCCCGACGCAAGATGCGCAACTCATGCCTTCAATGCTCAGCACTTCATGATAAATAGGGGCTTTAGTATTTTTTGTTTTCATAACAACCTCTGTCGTTTTTAATTCTGTTTTTAATCTATAGTGACAGCATATAGGTTGACATCATGGTAAGGTCAAGCGTATTTCTACAATACTTTCAAAAAAGCATACTTGAGCCTTATTGCGGTGACGAGGTGAAGGTGCGGAAGGTTAAAATGAGAGGAGTGGTAGATAACAAAGAAGGGTATTGCCGATAACTTATCTCATGGAAACAGGGGCGGTACCCTATTCAGGACTTGAACACTAGGCTGTAGGATGATGGTATCAACGTTTTGAAACACTGGAATAGTCACAATGTGCTTCATGGTTTACATGCAGTAAGCTTTTGGTAGTAGATAACATCATCTTTATTCATCATAAGCATTGTTATAGGTGCAATAAGGATTTTAGGGATATATTTGCAAGCATCTCACAGTTCAAACAGACCAGTTAATATTAGAACGGTAGAAAAGCTTAGCAAACATAAGTTTCTCATCCTTGATTCCTGACTCTATGGAGCTTTTAATTAAATTCTCATCAATATTATTACCTTCATGAACTCTACTAATTATAGTTCGAACTCTATTTTCAGTATCAAAATAGATAGCTAAGATATTTTGTTTGTTCTCAATAAAAATATCTGGGAATGTATTGGTTGATATTATATTTCTTATACTACCCATAATATCTATTAACTCACAAGTATACTCTGGATATTGTATCCAGACCTCACAGCAGTCTTCTAGCATAGGATAGCCTTGCTCATAATTGATACCTTGGACATGCTTATCATCAAAATCAGACATATACCATTCACCAAGCTCGTTGAAGTTCTCGGTAGACAATAGAAATTCTATTAACTCTTCTTTAAACATAATTCAGTCTCTAAACCCATTTTCAAAGTGGTATATTCACTCAATGAGTTATCAGTATATGTTCGGTGCGCTATACAGGCATCGAACTATATGATGAAAATTTTCCAAGTTAATTTCTACGAGATTAACGGCATGGGTCAGATGTAAGGATAGTTATAATGAAATACATCAAACACTTTGTAAATTCTTATGGAGAGCGTACTTGGGATTTTACGTACTACTATCATGAAGTAGTTCCTAAGATACTTAAACATAGGGAGGAGTTAAGCCTGATTTTATCAAGTGATTTAAACGGAATAGACAATAGAGAGAAGACACTTAATAAAGGCATAATCCAGACGATTTATTATGATTTAGAAAATGATAGGATTTCGTTGAAGATCGAGCAAAGACAAGGCAAAGATCTAATAGAAATCATCTATTCCGATATTGTAAATGTTAATATCAATTGTTGTATATTACCAATCACCATAATGGTACATGAAGTAGACGTAACGCCTGATAGTAATATCATACATTCACTATTTTTATTAGGTGATACAGAAATAGTTTTTGAATGCAAAAAAATAGAATTGAAGACTATGACTCTTGAAAAAGTCACAAGTTAAGCTAGAAATTAACTGCACTGTCTAATTGATTTTGACATAATCAAAGCATATATTTTGGGTTCAACTCATCAAAATATATAGCAAGAAACTTTGACTATACCCCAAGGGAGCCAGTTATTTCAGCCTTCAAATCAATTAATAGACTACTTAAAACAGACTGGTATAATGGAACCACTAATAATAGACCGCGAGCCTTGATACTCTAGATCATCCCTAATTGGACGTTTCTCAAATTGTAAAGTGTAATTAGAAAATTGTTTATTAATATTCTAAATTCACAGCATGACTCCATAACTCGTACTACGCCCTAAGGCATCAGATTTTTTTAACATGCCTTTTTCTACCAAGTCATTAATATCTCTTAATGCAGTATCAGCCGAGCACTTGGTTATCGTTGCCCATTTTTTGGTGGTCAGTTTGCCATAAAAACTTGTTAGTAAGGTATTGAGGAGGATGCGGTGATTAACAACAATGCTATTCAATGCATAGTATGCAGAGATTAGCGCGGTTATTCGATGCATTTTAAGTGTGCATATAGGTACGTTCTGTCATGTTTTGCTAAAGTTTATACTTGATTTATGATGATGTTATGACTGATGTATAATTGCTATTCAGAATGATTCCGTAGCCCATCTATATAATTGGCCCAATCCTGCATCATTTGCACTCTGGTATCGATCTCATCAAGCCGGTTATAAGCACCGCCATGCGTGTCTTTGATTCTATGGCCCAGCTGCAACTCTGTCACGATGTCCGAATAGCGCAGTTCGGGTTGCTCCATCAGCAAGGTTTTGGCTGATGCCCGAAATCCATGAGCGCATTGCACATCCTTATATCCAAGCCGATGAAATATCTGTACTAGGGTTGCTTTGCTAATATATGAATTGCTTGAGGCGCGCATCGATGCAAATACGTACTCTTTATGACCTGTGATTGACTGTATATTTCTTAGACGTGCAATTACTTGTGTCGCTAATGGTACAACTAAGTGCGACACCATGTCCTCACGACCTTCGCCCTTGGTAGGGGAGAACGCCCATAGCTTATTGTCCCAGTCTATATCCTGCCAGCGCATAGATCGCAAATCGATACTACGCACAAACACATAAGGCAGCAGATTCATTGCCTCTATTGTAATGGCGCTTGCGCCTTTAAATGAGTCCATGTCTCGTAACAATATTGCAAACTTATCAGGCTTAGTAATGGCTGGCAAATGATTGCCCGAATTGGCTGGGGCAAGCTCACCGCGCGTGTCCATCGCCACATTTTTGTCACATAATCCTCGCGCTACTGCGAACGAAAATACTTTTTCAGTATAAAGTCGGGTACTTGCGCCCACAAAGGTTGCTTGATTTTCATTGTTTTGAATGGCCTCGCATACACCCAAAATAATCTCGCTGGTGATGTCATTCATTTTTAAGTCGCCAATCTCACGACACATATATCCTAGACACAAATCCCAAAACTTGAGGGTCGACTCACTAAACGAGGGCTTTTTAGCCTTACTATGATGACGACTCCCTATCTTGTGGTCTCTCCAAGCCTGTGCAACCTCAGCAAACGTAGCGTTTTTTAGATGAGCATACTTATTAACTTGTTCTTGTTGCTGTATGGCCTTGGGGTCAGAGCCTTTTGAGACTAGATTGAGTATGGACTCGGCTTTATGCTTCACCTCATACAAGCTAATATCATCAACCTTACCAAGCATCATCCTAGGTCGTTTGCCGTCGATATGTGGATGCGAATAACGAAGGTAGTATTCTTTTTTGCCATTTGGGTAAATACGAACACTTAGACCAGAAGTGCCTGAAATACTGATTGAATAATCTTTATCTCGGTATTCAAGTTTATTGATATCGTTTATAGTATTGACAGCCATTATGTATATCCGTAAATGTTGCAGGTGGAATGCATTCAAAGTATTTGTAGATAGATTGAGAGTATAGTTTCTAAAACAATGATGACTACTGAAAGTCCTGCTATGTATAAATTACAAAGATCATTGGACACTGTTATGGACACTAATTATCGCCAGATATCTGAATAAAACTATTTATTATAGCAACTTAAGTCTTAATTATTCCCAAGGTTCACTTGGGGATAAATCTAGTATAGTGGAGATAGAGTGACTAAGCTATATCTCAATTGGCGTGCGGGCGATTAATGATTGGTGAGCATCATAAATATGGAGAAGCCTATCAAGGCTTGCATTGGATAAAAGAGGATTTGAGCACCTTTAGGTAAAAACGCATGCTCCTGTACTTGCACAGAATCACTTAATCAGGGTCATAGTACTGTTCTGTGCAAATTTGGACGGCATTAAATTCAATGCGTTAGATTTAAATAGCTTAATGGGAACAAGAGATATTCAAAAGACCACTAACTGCTTCTCTAATAAGTGACTCTCTAATAAATGCTTCTCTAATAAGTGATTCTCTAATCTGAAACACTTTTTGATGGTGCAAAGCGCTGAGTACTAGCGCAAAGCTATTGTGACTCCTTCTATCAAAATAAAGCGCTCCGGTATTGTCAGAGACATAACGTCATTTATGCAAACTAATCGTGACGCCAATATACTTTTACCACAACATCGGTACGACTGAGTGTCAGTCGCTCTCTCAACAATGGGCGCAATGCTTTGGCAGTATTTGCTTCTAGTGCGCCCCAAACTTTATCAATCTGTAGAGGGTTGTCAGTTAAATAATCACCTAGTGTACTGTCAATCAGTGTGGCTAACTCTGCTCCTGAGTTTGCTTGATTGGTTACTATAGGCAATACAGCAAAGTGGTCATTGCCGTGGGTTTCGGTGTCGCAATCAATTTTATTATCAATGCTACTGTTGTCACTACCAATGCTATCAAGGCTACTGCGCATTTTCACTGTATCAAAATAACTTTGATCGTCTGCATCTTGCGTCACACAAATGATTAATGGTGGCTTAGGGTTATTCCATAGCTCCAGCAGTCGTGCTGCCGTTGGCATCGATGTTTCATCAACAATCAATACCGCTTGACCACCTCGCAAGTGCTCTACCTTTTCAGGAAACTCTCGTTTTGTGACAACGGTCTCGCCTGCTTGTAGCGACTGAGCCCAGTTGCCGCCCGGCGTATCCCCATGCAAAAAAACATCGACCCAAACTCTTATCTCATCATCAGCTTGCCATGCTTTTCTTAGCGTGTAATAACAGTGAGGACGAGTAGGGCGTACGTTATTTTTTTCACTGTCATTAACCGCATTGTCATCAGCTTTGCTGTCATCAACCTCGTCAGACATCAATGCATTCGTTGTCGCATTGTGCTCTAAATCAAATAAGTACGCGTAACCTGCTTCGTTGATAGGTACTGACATTGCGCTGTTAGTATTTCTTAATTGAACGTCATCACTTAGTTGAGCGTCATTTAATGACGGCATGCTCAATTCAAGGCGCAGCATATTTTTGCTGACGTTATAACTGTTTTGTACATCAAATACTTGCTTGGTCAGTTTGATTGTTTTTTTGCCTAGCTTTTTATCTGCTCTTTGTTTTAGCAAGATATATTGGGCTTGCAAGTCATCAAGCTGGGAGATAGGTGCAGTAAAAGCGATAAAGAAAGTCTGGTCATAGAGGGAGTTATCTTGAGCGTCAGTCGGTTGATACTTTAATTTTTTTTGGCGAGTTTGTATTGTAATGCCTTCAGCATAAATATCGGTTATCTGTGCATCTACGCGATCCAATTCAGCTGTGGATAGTGAGGTAAATACACTTAAAAATCCGAGTAATTCATCGAGATGCTCTTCATTGATATGAGCGACGACATTGGCTATTTCAGGGTCATTTAATGAGGTGTATTGGCTGTTTTGGTTGTTGGCGTTTTCTGTAGTAGCTAAAAGCTGTTTAGTCATATAAATACTCGCAATCAACAGAGCGTTGAAATTAAAGTGAATGAGTTTTTAGTTAATGATAATTGTTTTTGTTATCATTTACGAGTAAAATCAATTCTTATTGTGGTTTGGTCTCCAAAAATTGGTCTATAACCAATGATCGATACACCATCATTCTTATGACATATTACTTTTATCAACAATGAGTGCTTATATGCTACGTGCAAACCAGCTGACTATCAGCCGTCAAGGAAATACTCTATTAGACAATGTGAGCTGTGAGATTGATACCAATCAACTGGTGGCTTTGGTTGGGCATAATGGCTCTGGCAAGTCGACCTTGATTAAAGCATTGGCAGGCGAGATGGCAAGTAGTAGTGGTGATGTCACATTAGACGAGCGCAGCATCAACAACTATGGCAGTAAAGAGTTGGCACGGCAGATGGCATATCTACCGCAACAATTGCCAGAAGCGGCTGGATTCACGGTGCGTGAACTGGTTATGCTAGGGCGCTATCCACATCAAAAATGGCTGCAAAAGCCTACCCAAATAGATAAAGACAAAGTCGCGCAAGCATTGAAAGTGACTCAAACCGAAGCGTTTGCTGATCGCATCACTGCCACGCTATCAGGTGGTGAGCGCGCCCGTGCTTGGCTCGCGATGTGTCTGGCACAAGATACGCGGTATTTGTTGCTCGATGAACCACTTGCTGCTCTTGATATGCATTATCAAATTGAGGTTATTCAGCTTATTCGTCGTTTGGTAGACGAACAAGGCCTGAGCGTCGTGATTATTATCCACGATATTAATTTGGCCGCGCAGTATGCCGATCGGATCATTGCGCTAAAAAATGGCCAAGTATGTCACAACGGTGATATCGCCAGTACCATGCAACCTACCGTGCTACGCGATATCTTTAATGTCGATATGCAGCTGCTCAGTCATCCTATCACTGGACAGCCTGTTGCAGTGGCTTAACGTCTTACTTTTGCTCCCTTTTTTAACTCGCCTACAAAGATATGCTTCTATGCCTCCCATTCTTTATACAGAACACTCATCGAAACGCCCAATAGCTAAGCTTAAGCCAGTATCAGTGACGTCATTGACAATATTGAAATGGTTCGCGCTCTCATTATGCTTGGTATTGACGGCCTGTAATAATCAGACATCCACTACCTCAGAATCAAAAAGTAGTCATAGCGATAGGATGAATATCGCCTCTCCTGACTGGGGCAATGCGGCGACTTTGACAGCGATGGGGCATGCACCAATTGCGACAGGTGATATAAGGGTTTGGGATAGGTGGGTTGGAAGCCCTAAATTGCCCTCATCAACCATAGATTTGGGCATCCGCTATCAGCCCAATGCTGAGCTAATCGCCCAACTGCCTGTTGATATGGTCATAGACAATTACTTTTATGAGCATGCACGTAATTTATACGGTGATGTCCCTGCTGAGTCTGTGATGTCTGCGGCAAAAGGAGAGACAGCAACGTGGGCTGACTATACCGAACCAACGCGGAAGCTTGGCATGCTGATCGATAACCCAAAGATGGCTGAGGACTATATTGTACAAAGTCAGAAAGACATACAGCTGGCAAGTCAGCAATTGCATCAGCGTTATCCAAGAGTCAAAAAGTTTGCGGTGGTGCAGTTTGCGGATGCTAACAATATGCGTATGTATGTGGCAAACAGCTTATTTCAACCTGCGTTAGAGCAGATGGGTAAAGAGCTTGTGGTATTGGGCAAAGGCAATAATTGGGGATTTGTGCCGATACGAATGGGAGATTTGGCACAGTTAGATGATGAGACTTGTTTATTAATTATCGATCCACTCAGTCCAATCACTAGCGCTGAAATTGATGACAGCTTGATTTGGCAGCGTTTAGGTTATGGCAATACCCGCTGTGTGGGTGAGCTACCTCCAGTATGGATTTATGGTGGGATGTCGTCATTGGTCAGCCTAGCAAATAACTTGTCAGACGTTTCATTAAAAGGCGGGGATGTACTATGAGCGCCAATATAAATACTCACAACAATCATATCAATAACAACACCGACAGTGCTCATACGATGACATCAGCTTCTGAAACCGTAACGACTCTAAAACCATTATCGTCGTCATCTTTATTGCCGCCACCGAATCAACCTAATCCCCAGACTTCTTTGTTTGCCAGTATGTCTTGGCGACTGTGGGTTATGCTTATCGGACTAGCGGCTTTGTCATTATGGAGCAGTTGGGTACTGCTAGATCAGCAGTGGACGCGCCCACTTAGTGACTTGCTTATACCCAGCTCGCAATTAGATATTGCCAGTATGGCGATACAGCTGCATATAGTGGCGACCAGCGTAGTGGCGTTGTTGGCTGGTGGGCTATTAGGTGTTGTCAGCATTCTACTACAGCAATTGGTAAAAAATCCCTTAGCATCAGATACGACGCTAGGTGTGGGCGTGGGTGCACAGTTGGCCATGCTCATCGTCACGTTATTTTTGCCAAGCTTAGCCATTTATGGCGGACTTTATGTGGCCTTTGTAGGGGCTATCATCAGTATGGGTCTAGTCTTTGCCTTATCAGCACCCAGCCGATTTAATCCATTGATTTTGATATTGGCCGGTTTGGTGGTTAATATTTTGCTGGCCGCAGTGGCCAATGTACTGGTGTTGTTTTTTGCTGAGCGTAGCAATGGCATGCTGTCATGGGCGGCTGGGTTTTTGGCACAAAACAGCTGGCATACCAGTATTGCGCTAGTCATCACTGCTATTTTGATGGCGGTTGTATGTCTGCCATTACTAAAGCCATTAACGCTGATGAGCCTAGATGACACCCAAGCAAAACGTCTGGGTGTGCCTATTAATGGCATTCGTGCACTTGTTGTGCTGGTTGTTGCCGTTGTGACCGCCTTAGTTATTAGTGAAGTTGGCTTGATTGGTTTCATTGGTCTTGGTGCGGCAAGTTTGGTTAATGCGCTTGGCATCTCCGCGATTGGTAAGCGTTTAGCCACTGCCTTTGGGTTGGGAGCACTGCTGTTATTATTGACCAGCAATGTCGCATTACTGCTTGAGCCGATACTTGATATGCAGATTCCAGCTGGTGCCATGACAGGTATCTTGGGTGCACCATTGATTATTTGGCTAATTTTACTTCAGCGCCGCGCGCGGATAGAGACAGTGACGCCGATGCTTACAGGTAAGCATACCTCCATTGCATTTTGGCGATGGGGCGCTGGTGTGCTCGCCCTTATCCTGCTGGCTTGTCTATTTGTGCAAGATATCAATGGGTGGGGATTCAGTACGGAGTGGGTGCTCACGCAGCAGTACCGCTTGCCTCGTAGTTTGAGCGCTGCGGCCACAGGCTTAATGCTGGCAGTCGCCGGTGTACTACTGCAAACTTTAACGCGTAACCCCATGGCCAGTCCTGAGGTGTTGGGTGTCAGTTCAGGTGCTGCACTCGGGGTTATTTTAGGGTTCTTACTATTACCAAGTTTAGGGCTATCTGCTGGAGCAGGAACGTTGCTGGTTTCAGGACTGACAGGTGCGATGGCTGTGCTGCTATTGATTATTTGGCTAGCACGCAGGGTCAGCTCAGGTTATTTATTATTAGTAGGTATAGGTATTGCCGCCATGATGGACGGGGTGATGCATATGGTCAAGCTTTCAGGAGATCCGCGTCTGGAGGCGATGCTCAGCTGGCTGTCAGGGACAACTTATAGCGCCCAGCCCAGTACGGTATGGTATCTCATTGGTATTGCCGCTATCTTATTTGTACTCAGTCTACTGCTGATAAAACCCTTGCGTGTCCTTGGCTTAGGCACAGGTGTGGCGCGTAATCTAGGTGTGGCAGTTACGCCCGTTACCTTGTCACTACTGGCACTAGTAGCAGCGCTTAGCACGGCCAGTACGCTTGCCGTTGGTCCATTGAGCTTTATTGGTTTAATGGTGCCTCACTTAGCTACTTCGCTAGGCGCTGTAAAGCTTGAACGGCAATTGCCATTAGCTGCACTGTTAGGGGCAGGCGTGATGGTGATAGCAGATTGGATTGGCCGTTATGTTATTTTCCCTTATGAGCTGCCTGCTGGCACGATTGCAGCTATTATCGGTGGTGGCTACTTCTTATGGCTCATTCGTAAGGTACCAGCTTCAGCGAGTAGATAGCTGCTGTCTTTATATAGCTATTAATCAACGATATAAGTGAGCACAGATAGTCTAAAACTATCTGTGCTGGGTAGCTGTGTGTCACTGATTAGTCGGTAGTTTGAAGTATCCTACATTGTTCTTTGTTCTTAATTATTCGCTCTTGATTTAGCGTTCTTAGATTCACGCTAACGGCTATCTTTATCATTTTTACCGATAGAAAGTTTGCAAACTGGGTTGACAGTCAGTTATTGGTAGTAGATACTACGCTTCATTAATAATAATAATGATTATCATTTACATTATCATTCAATATAAATGAACGATATTTTAAGAAGTAAGCGTCACAACTTACTTTCGAATGTTTATCCAAGACGACTGACAATAACAAGGCTGAAGCTATGGACACGATCCTTTTAGACGAACCACTTGATAACGAATGCTACTTAAACCGTCAAGAACAATTTGAATCGAAGGTTCGTAGTTATCCACGTAAGCTGCCCTTCGCGATTCAATCAGCTAAAGGTGCTTGGATTACCGATGTGGAAGGTAATAAGTATATCGATTGCCTATCTGGTGCTGGCACGCTGGCACTTGGGCACAATCATCCTGTGGTCATAGAAAGCATCAAAGCGCTATTGGACAGCAACCTACCGATGCATACATTAGATATCACAACACCTTTAAAAGATAAATTCAGCGAGTTCATGTACAAACTACTCGCCACCAATAGCGATGAGTATTGCTTGCAGTTTTGTGGCCCGACGGGTGCTGATGCGGTAGAAGCGGCTATTAAACTGGCCAAGCAAGTCACTGGTCGTTCAGGTGTTGTTAGCTTCAGCGGTGGCTATCATGGCATGACACATGGTGCGCTGGCGGTGACAGGGAACTTGGCACCTAAACAAGGTATCGAAGGTCTGATGAGCTCGGTACAGTTCTTACCTTATCCCAATATGTATCGCTGCGCGTTTGGCTTGCCTTTTGAGCAGAGCATTCATGCCCATATGAGCTACTTTGAAAACTTCCTAAAAGATGTAGAGAGCGGTGTGGTAAAACCAGCCGCGGTCATTTTAGAAGTTATACAAGGGGAAGGCGGTGTCAACCCGGCACCCATAGAGTGGTTGAAGCATGTGCGCCGAGTGACAAAAGAGCTTGGTATCATGCTTATCATCGATGAAGTACAAACAGGATTCTGCCGCACAGGACGTTGGTTCGCCTATCAATACGCTGATATTGATCCCGACATGATTGTGATGTCAAAAGCAATCGGTGGTGGGCTGCCACTTGCGGTATTAGGTATCAAAAAACAATACGATGTATGGCAGGCGGGCAATCATTCTGGCACATTTAGAGGCAATCAATTGGCCATGGCAACTGGCCTTGCCACCCTTAATTACTTAAAAGATAATAACGTTGCTGACTATGTTTTAGAAATAGGCGCATGGTTCATGGCGCAGTTAAAAATACGCCAACAGCGCTATCCAAAAATGGGTCAAGTCAGAGGGCGTGGTCTCATGATTGGCATAGAAATTATCAATCCTAATCTACCTAAGCAAAATGACGGTAGCTATCCAGCAGACAGCGATGTGGCTGCCAAAATCCAGCAAGCGTGTTTCAAACATGGATTGGTGATTGAAAAGGGCGGGCGCGGTGGCACCGTACTGCGATTATTGCCACCTCTCAATATAACCAAAGATGAGCTGCAGCAAGTCTTGCAAAGGCTTGATATGGCGCTAGAAGACAATCAATAGTCTTGCCAGCGCTTTAGCATGATTCACACATTTATAAGAAAACTCTGATAACGACTCTAATAACGACTCTAATAACGACTCTAATAATAAGTCACTTATTTGCGATTTATACATTCGTAGAATAAACAAGTGAGGACATCTTGCATTTATTAAACCAGCAAACCAGTGAGCAATATGTCACGCATATGCAAAAAACCAGCGCTGTCATCAAACAGTGGTTAGACGACAATAACGTGTATTTGGGCGGCACACCGCAACAAGTGCAAGCGACCAATACCTTTAGCATCCGTGAGCAAGGCCGAGACATCGACACGATACTCGCTGATATTCAAAGTAAGTTTTTACCCAGTTGTGTGTCGACGGCCAATGCGAATTGCTTAGCCCACTTACATCCACCCACACTGGTCATCGGTCAGATTGCTGAGATGATTATCGCAGCCACTAACCAAAGTATGGACTCGTGGAACCAAAGCCCAGCAGCGACCTATATCGAAAAAGACTTAATCCATTGGCTGTGTCAACGTTGTCAGTTTGATGACATCTCTGGTGCCCTCTTTGATGAACAGATAGGCCATAACGCTGGTGGTGTCTTTACCAGTGGCGGTACGCAAAGTAACCTGATGGGTCTACTGCTGGCACGCAATCAATTCTATAAAGCTAAGGGCGTTGATGTGCAAAAGGATGGCCTGATGGGTCAGCCTAGCGGCAGTATTCTATGCTCAGACCAGGCGCACTTTTCTATTGAAAAAAACGCGACACTGCTGGGTCTAGGCCAACGTTCCGTCATTAAAATAGCGACCGATGCATTAGGCGCCATGCTGATGTCTGACTTACAGCATCAGATAGATCGTCTAGGCGCGGACAATGTGATGGCCATCATCGCAACTGCTGGCACTACCGATTTGGGTGCAATTGATCCTCTAATGGCTATTGGCAAAATTTGCCGTGATGAACAGATATGGCTACATGTCGATGCAGCATGGGGCGGGGCATTGCTATTATCACAGCGCTATCGACACTTGATTGACGGTCTGAATCAAGCTGACTCTATCACTCTAGATTTTCACAAACATTTCTTCTTACCGATCAGCTGCGGCGCTTTTCTCTTACGAGACAATCGAAATTTCGAGAGCATTCGCCATCATAGCGAATATCTAAACTCTGCTAATGACGAACAAGACAATATCCCAAATTTAGTGACGTACTCTTTACAGACCACACGCCGATTCGATGCCTTAAAACTGTGGATGGCGCTGGACTTACTAGGGACAGATGATTATGCAACCTTGATTGATAGCTGTCTGGATACTGCCAAGCAGGCGGCACAGCTGATTGATGCAAATGAAAATTTTGTACTGGTACATGAGCCTATTATTAGCAGTGTTTTGTTTTACTTTACACCCAAAGATACCACGCTATCTGATGAGCAACTCGCACAGCTCAATCGCCACATTGCACAAGCATTATTGGTCAACAATATCGCCAATGTGGCCACCACCCAGTTTGAGCAGCGCCTTTGCCTTAAATTCACCATTCTAAATCCCAGTACCCAAATCAATGATATTGCAGACATCATTGAGCAGATGGCTATTGCTGGTTTTAACCAACTTAATTCTGACAACCTGAACGTTGATGGGAAGAAATAACATGATGCAGCATAAAACGCTTGATCGTCTCACACTACAAAATCTAATCAATGCTTACTGTTTTGAGACTGGGCGCGGCGATATTATTGCCGTAGAGCAGCAGGATGATATACAGAAGCAGGCCTCACAAAACAAGCCTCTATTAGTGCTAATGCTATTGCCTTCGAACACGGTAATGGTCGTACCTGTCGATAGAGTGAGCCAATTGGGTCAGCATCGTTTGGCGGGCACGCCGCTTATATTGAATAAGCAGGTAAGCATACGATCAGAATCAAAATTAGACACGCAACTGGACGACCCTTTGCAAAACAGCCGATGGATAAAATCCTCTGCTATGAGCCTAGCATCTTTGATTATTGAAGACATCGTACATCGTTATAAAGACAAAGCGACGCTAGATGCCAATGGTGTATTAAAGCGCTGGATTGAGAGTTATGAGGGGCTACAAATTATTTTAGAGCATCGCAATGATGAGATTGATGACATCATTGACTATCAGCAAGATTTCATTCAAACCGAACAAAACCTTATTTACGGTCATGCCATGCATCCTACACCCAAAGGCCGTGCTGGTTTTTATGGTGCCGAATGGGCAAAGTATGCGCCCGAGACCAGTAGCAAAACTCAGCTGCATTATTGGCTAGTGTACCCCAGCTGCATTACAGAAGAATTCGTAGATGGCGACAGCATTACCACAGCGCTCAAATCAAAGCTACAAGCTGATATGAGTGGCTATCAGCAGCAACTTGTCGATGAGCATCCAGACTATAAGCTGTTGCCATTGCACCCTTGGCAAGCAAGGTTTTTGCAGCAGCAGCCGTGGTATCAAAAGCTGCTAGAACAAGGCCAATTGTTCGACTTGGGTGAACTCGGTTGGTATCTGCATCCGACTACATCAGTACGCACGCTAGCAGCCTTTGATGCGCCTTGGATGTTTAAACTGTCGTTGTCTGTAGCGATTACCAATTCGGTGCGGATTAACCTGCCCAAAGAATGTAAACGCGGGATGCATGCCTGCCGAATATGGCGTAGCGACTATGGTACTCAGCTCAAAACCGAGTACCCTACGATTGCCGTATTGAATGATCCTGCTTGGATTGCCTTACGTGTCGACGGCAAAATCATTGATGAGACTATTTGTATCTTACGTGACAACCCTTTTACAGAGGATACACAAGTCACCAATCTTGCCAGCTTAAGCCAAGACCATCCAACTCGTCTGACCAATCGCTTAGAGACACTGTTTAAGTCTATTCATAAACGGACAGATGAAGCTTTAGAGCAGGTGGCTATCCAGTGGTTTGACACTTATTTACAAGTTGGTTTTATACCGCTGGTTCATATGTATTATCAGCATGGTATTGGGTTTGAGGTACATCAGCAAAACAGTCTGATTGAGCTAAAAGACGGCTATCCTACTAAATTTTGGGCTAGAGACAATCAAGGGTTTGGCTATATTGCAGAGTATGCCACGCCGCTCATTGATGCTTATCCAGAGCTGATTAGCGAAGGAGAGTGTGTCATTCCAGAAGACTTTGCCGACTCAAGATTTGCCTATTATTTAGTTGGTAACAGTATATTTGGCTTAATCACTGCTATTGCTCGTACTCAGCTTGTGAGTGAGGAGACATTAATTACGACGTTTAAAGCATGTCTAATAGCGTTAGAGCAACAATACCCGCATCGCTCGTTATTTGACTTGTTGTTGCGTAGCCCTACATTGCCGTTCAAGGGCAATCTACTCACCAGACTCTATGCGCTCGATGAGCTGACCGCACCTGTTGAGACTCAGTCTATTTATGTCGATATCCCAAACCCTATGGCGATGTAGCAAATCATATTGTGACGGCAAAGATAAGCACACAATAGAAATTACGGTTCAACAAGAATTAGCATCAGAATTAACGTAACCACTAAATCACTAAGGGGCGACCGTGTTAGATATTATTGGGATTGGCGTAGGGCCGTTTAACTTAAGTTTGGCGGCATTACTGACAAAAACCGATGTAACCGCCAAGTTTTTTGAGCAAAAGGCTGAGTTTAATTGGCATAAAGCCATGATATTGCCAAACACTACGCTGCAAGTGCCTTTTATGGCAGATTTGGTGACATTGGTAGACCCAACCAGTCCGTATTCTTTTTTGAATTATCTACATACTCAGCAGCGATTGCTCAAGTTTTACTTTTTAGAAGAGTTTAAAATTTATCGTAAAGAGTATAACCACTATTGCCAATGGGTAGCAGGGCAGCTGGATAGTCTAAATTTTGATGCGGCAGTGATAGACGTGGCGTTTGACGACAATAATGATGGGTTTGTAGTGACAGTCTCTGAACAAGGCAAACCAAACACCTATCATGCTAAAAACCTGGTCATAGGTACGGGCACACAGGCCACACTACCACCGTCGTTGCAGGACATTGCCAAACAAGCGCCCAACCGCTGTATGCACACCGCCCATTTTGCAGACAATTTTGACTTGGACAGCCTCAACTCTAGTAGTCCTGATGTGAATAGCACCAAGACAGACAACAAGCTGACTAAAGTATTGGTACTGGGATCTGGGCAGTCCTCAGCAGAGGTATATCGAACGCTGTTTGATCAGCAGTTTGATGGCGATGATAGTACTAATGACGACCCTAAGTTTCAGTTAGATTGGATGACGCGCTCGGCAGGATTTTTCCCCATGGAATACTCCCCATTAGGTTTAGAGCATTTTAGCCCTGCGTATACAGATTACTTTTATGATTTAGACTCAGCAACCAAGCCACAAGTTACTGCCAAGCAAGACCTGCTCTATAAAGGCATGGGCTTTGAGACCATAAAGGGTATTTATCACCGTCTCTATGAGCGCAGTATTACCAATCAAGATTTGCATTCAACACTGCTGTCCAACTGTGAAGTGGTTGAAGCCACTCTGACAACAATGCTAGAAGAGCCAGAACTGACAGGCACCATAAAACTGGTAGGTAGACAGCGTGAACAGAATCAAGATTTTACTGCTGAGTATGATTGTGTGATTGCTGGTACAGGCTATCGTTACGGTCTGCCTGAGTGTTTAAATACGCTACTGCCTAGCATCGCGCATGATGCGTTTGAGCAGCCAATCATTGATAGAGACTATGCACTGAAATATGTGCTGACGCATCAAAAAGATATCGCAACTGATGGCAAAATTTTTGTACAAAACCAAGAGGTTCATACTCATGGCGTTGGCGCACCAGACTTGGGGCTGGGTGCTTATCGAGCAGGATGTATCATCAATCAGTTGACAGGTGAAAAAACTTACGACACTGACGCCTTAAAAGTATTTCAAAAATTTGGCGCGTAGTTTTCTATAAGCATCGTATTTCATAAAAACCATCGAATAAAATAATAACTAGGAGCAAGTCATGCCGACCATCACCCAAAACCTGCCCGATACGTTTAGCATTGAAGCTTATCAAAAGACGTTTGCGTTGAGACCTGTCAAATATCCAGATGATATGCCATTGCTGTATAAATGGATGCATGCTGAGCATGTGGTCGATCAGTGGCAGCTACATCTCCCGATGCCGCAGCTAAAAACACATTTTGAAAAAATGCTGGCTGATGATCATCAGCGTCTCTACCTCATACTTTGTGATGATAAGCCGATTGGCTATACAGAGATTTATGAGACGGCTCGTGACCAGTTGTCTCAGTATTACAAAGCCAAAGAGACGGACATGGGGTGGCATATTTTGCTTGGCGATCCAGCGGTGGTTGGCAAAGGCTATCTAAAGCCCACAGGAATGATGATTAGTAAGTTTATATTTGAGCATACTGAGGCCAAAAAAATCGTGGGTGAGCCCGATAGCAAGGTTGAGGTGTATCAATGGCTAGCAGATAGCTTTGCCTATAGAGTACAACGCCTGATTGAGATGCCAGAAAAGACCGCCGCCTTGTATTTTTGCAATCGCGATGAGTTTTTGGAATCTAGAGGGTATCTCAGTTTTTATGGTGCCACTGCTTAATGAGCAATGCCCCTATAAATAAAGCACCTATAAATAAGGCATCTACCAATGAGTCGCCTATAAGCGAAGCCTCGAATAATAGTAGTCATGGCTTGAGCAATAAACAAGTACAGCAGGTATTACTGACACTATTACTCGGCGGTACGGTCGTCAGCTTTAGTAATAGTGCGCTTAACCCAGCAATTCCTGTTTTTATGTCGGTGTTTGATGTCGATATTGTGATGGGTGGCTGGGTGCTAAATGCTTATGTCTTGGCCATGAGTGTAGGGCTGATGCTGAGTGGCTACTTAAATAAAAAGTTCCCTTTTAAGCATGTTTATTTGGCGGCAATTCTTGGATTTATGTTGGGCTCAGTCATTGGCATGCTGGCGTCTAGCATGAGCTTTGTCATCATTGCTAGAGCCATACAAGGACTGAGTGGCGGTCTGATTATCCCGCTATCTATTGGTATGCTGTATCAGATTTATCCGCAGCAGCAGCATGGCAGAGTAATGGCGCTATGGGGCATTGTTATTATGATGTCGTTGGCGTTTGGCCCTTTGGTGGGGGCTTATTTGGTTGAGCAGTTTGCGTGGTGGACACTGTTTGCCATTACCTTGCCACTCAGTGTGGCGGTCATGGCGATGGTATGGCGGCTAATACCCGATATACGCTCACATGACAAAAAGAGCCCTTTCGATACCATCGGGTTTGTCAGTTTGCTCATTTGGCTGCTTGCGATGATGGTTTGGCTGAGCACGCTGAAGATAGATTTTACTAGTGGATTATTCAGCAGTGAGGGCTTATTAAAGATAGCCACTTTAGGTTTATTGTCTGTCGTATTTTTACTGTCTGCGATGGCTTGGTGGGCATACGAGCGGCGTCAGCGTCATCCATTATTAAACGTGCGCTTGTTCAATAATAAGACCTATTTGCACAGTAATATCATTAGCATTAGCCAAACAGTCGGTTTGATGCTGTGTCTCTTACTATTACCCGTGTTGATACAAGATGTGATGGGTGAGAGTGCCTTATGGACAGGCGTTGTCCTAATGGTCGCGACCCTCGTGGCCAGTATCACCACGCATTACGCTGGCAAGATGGTAGATAAGCAAGGTGCCAGAGGGATTGGCATCGTAGGAATTGCGATTAGTGCGCTGTCTACCTTGATGCTGGCATGGTGCTTGTATCAGCCCACGCTTTGGCTATTAATGTTGATTATGAGTATGCGAGGTGTCGGAGTGGGTCTAGCATACCTACCAACCACGACCGTTGGGTTTAGCAGCTTACCAAAAGACTCTGTTACTGAAGGCGCCGCACTTAATAATATCAGTCGCCGCATCATATCTACTATATTTATCACGCTGTCGACCCTTTATATAGGCAGTCGAAGTGCGCAGTTATTAGCAGCAGGTAGTAGTAACGGCATGGCAAGCGCGATCCAAGAAATACTGGTAGTAATCGCGGTGATTTTATTATTCACGATTCCTTCAGCGTGCAAATTACCACGATCCCCATAAACAAATACCCCGTATCGGGGTTTACTTCAACTTATTAACGTAAATAATTATCATTCGCTTTACACGCATCTAAATTCATACTTTTACTTGATTCAATTTTCAGACAGGAAGTTTATATCTATGTCCAATCATCTAGCAAACTCTATCAAAAATAATAATAGTGCAAATGTCACTTGTGCGACTAAACCGTGGCAAGCACCTGTCGATTCTAAGATCATAGCACGCGCTGAGCAACGGGTGATCAAGCAATTACTACAAGCATTACTATATGAAAATATCATTGAGTTTGAATTTGAAAGTGCGAACACCGCTCATGAAAGTACTGGTAACAAGTCGCTGCTGAATTTTGTCATACAAGCAAGTGATGATGTCCGTTATACCGCGCAAGGCCATATTCATTACAGTTTTGACATCATCCGCTTAAATGAGTTAAATGTGCAGCGAGTGGTTAATGGTGTTGCCCAAGACGCCATTCTTGAACATGTAATCAGTGATATCTTGCTCAATATTGAAGGTGCAGAACTCAAAGACAGCTTTATCAAAGAGCTACGCCATACCTTAGTGAACGAAATACAAGCTCAGATACTGACTTCTAATATACCTGTACCTATTGATACGCTCACTTATGAGCAACTCGAAGGCTATTTGACGGCAGGGCATCCTTATCATCCGTGTTTTAAGTCTCGTATTGGTTTTGATTTGCAAGATAACTATGACTATGGCCCAGAGTTTGATCAAAACATCGACGTAGTGTGGTTGGCGGTCAAAAAAGAGCTACTGGTGAGCAATACCACTACCGGCATCGATATAAATGAATGGGTGAAAGATTATATGGGCGCTGATGAATTTGATGCACTCAATGCCAAACTCACAGAAGTACTTGCAATCGCAAATAAGCAAGACGAAGGTACGGCTAGTCATGAAGTAGACGAGACGGCTAATAATTATTGCCTAATACCTGCACATCCTTGGCAATGGCAAAATACCTTAATTCAAGCATTACAGCCACTGCTTGCCACGCAAGAAGTTATCTACTTAGGTAGTGCAGGTCATCAGTACCGCGCTCAGCAGTCTATTCGCTCATTGACGATGCTTGGTAATAGCGATGACAATGTTAATGGTGATAATGACGTTAGTAATAATAAAGCCTACTTAAAGCTGAGTATGCACCTGATTAATACCTCAAGCACGCGAATACTAGCAAAGCATACCGTGATGAATGCGGCTGTTGTCACTACTTGGTTGAATCAACTGATTGCAGATGACAAAACTGCCCAAGCATTACCCATTGCGTTTTTGGGTGAGACCGTTGGTGTCAGTCTCGACCATGAGGCGTTACGCACACGTGGCTATCAGCATCCAAATATGTATGGCGGGCTGGCTGCGATTTGGCGGGAAAATGTCAGTCAGTATCTATCAAAAGGTCAAACTGCATTTCCGCTCAATGGTGTCAGTTATATCAATGCTGACGGCTCGCATCTGATAGCACCTTGGCTTGATAAATATGGTGTAGAGACATGGATTGCGCAGTTAATTAAGGTCACTGTCACCCCTTTACTACATATTTTATTTGGTTATGGTGTGGCACTAGAATGCCATGCGCAAAACATCGTCTTAGTACATGAAAATGGCTATCCCATCAAGATATTATTAAAAGATTTGCATGATGGGGTTCGTTATTCACCTGAGCACTTAACCCAACAACATCTGCGTCCAGACTTTTATAGCTTGCCACCTGCTCATGCTGCCTTGAATAGAGGCTCATTTATCGAGACCGAAGATACCGACGGCATTCGAGATATGACGGTTGCTTGCTTGTTTTTTGTGGCGTTGTCAGATATTGCGATTTTTATGCAGACGCATTATCACTATTCTGAAGTGGCGTTTTGGCAGCAGGTTGCTGACTGCGTGACCGACTATCAAACCTCTCATCCAGAGCATCAAGTACGGTTCGACTTGTTTGATGTATTCGCTGAACAAACGCGCATTGAGTCATTGGCTAAGCGCCGATTATTCGGAGATAAAGCATTCCCGATTAAATACATCAATAACCCATTGTTTAAAAGTCAGGGGTAAGACGATGCATACCTTATTTCCTGTACAAAATTCTTCGCAAAACAGCCACCTTGATGCAAACCCTGAGCTAGATGTCGAGGCTGTTCAATGGTCGCTGATTAGCCATTTAGTAGAGTGCTTTCTATTAGAGCAGTGGGTGGATGAGCACCTTATTCAAGTGACAACCACCGCTGAGTATTTAGCAAATCATCAGATGACTCAAGCTCAAGACGCGCATCAATTTTTAGAGTCACTACCACAGCAGTATCGATATTTCTTTGACCAAGACGACTCATTGATGGTGATGCAAGTTGACCAAGATAGACAGTTATTACTATCGGTAAAGCCTGCTTACGCGTCACCGTGGCGATTATCTAAATCCTGTCTGCCTGTCATACATAACGTCAATGCCAGTCTGAACAACAACTTGAATGACAGTCTTGATAATAACCTTAGTAATAGCCACCATGTAAATAGCGCTTTGCTAGAGCCAGTAAGCTCAGCACAGCACTTGTTAGACATCTTTTTATCAATGATGGATAGTGCCAGCTTATCTGATATCGGTGTCTTAAAGCTAAAAGAGAGCTTAGAAGCCTCCTTTATAGCGCAACATCAATCAGCCAGGGCAAACATCACGACTACAGTATGTCAGCATCCGCATTGGCATCAAACCTTGATTGCAGCGGAGCAGTGGGCTTCACTGATGGATCGTCCGTTTCATCCATTGGCAAAGAGCAAGTTGGGTTTTACTGCACAAGAATATAAACGCTATATGGCAGAGTTTAACCAGCCCATTACGCTGGTATGGATCGCCATTGCCAAAAGCCATGTCATGGTGGCAGAGCATGTTCAAGACACAACAACGCAAAATCCAGCGAAATATCTTTTGGATACTACTCAGCAGCAGAAGTTGATGCGAGAGCTAGATGATAAAGGTATTACGGAGACGCACATTGCGATGCCCGTACACCCTTGGCAAATGACTCATATGATTGATGACATGTATACCGACGATCTTGCCAATGGCACAGTTGTCGCCCTCAAGTTTGATACGCTCATCACTTATGCCAGCTCATCTATGCGCAGTATGTTAATTGATGCTGATACGCCAAATAGCATTAAGCTGCCTATAGGTGTGTACGCACTGAACTCAAAACGCTACTTGCCAGCCCTCAAGCTGATCAATGGTGAAAAAAACCAAGCCATATTGATGCAGGCAAGAACGTTAGACCCTGTACTATCAGCACAGCTACGGTTATGGGACGAGCGCCTATGGTGGGGTTATATGTCTCCGTCTCATTTGCATGATAAAAGCGCTATCAATCCGCAATTTTATCAAGAAAAACCCACGCATTTAGGCGCGATGCTACGCCAACTACCAGCAGATCTCTGCGACGATTCGATTCAACTGTTTCCCATGGCAAGCTTAGGTATGTTGGTCTACAAGCAAGGTGTTAGTCATCACGTTTTTGACGGGATTTTTCAGAATACTGGTGGTCAAGACAGCTTTCAAGAAGGTTCGACACAAGACAAAACACTTGCTGTCATAGCGTGCTTTAAGAATCTTTGTGATGTGTTTTTGGGTACGATGCTGCGCTGTTTACGCCTAGGGTTCGCACCTGAGATGCATGGGCAGAATATAGTCATCGTATTAAAAGACAATCGTTTTACCAGTCTGTTATTGCGTGACCATGACTCTGTACGTATTTATCTACCATGGCTGGCACGTCATCAAATAGCAGACCCTGAATATCTGAGCCCACCAGATTTTAAAAACCGTCTATATCGAGAGACGCCGCAAGCGCTGATATTTTATCTACAGTCATTAGGGCTGTTAGTGAACATTCGAGCGATTATCGAGTCATTGGTTGAGCACTATCATATCAATGAAAATACGCTGTGGCACGAGGCAATGACCAGTATCGAGGAATCCTTAGTGACTATCGATTTTGATGACGATCAACGTCAGATACTTCATGAAGAGTTATTAAGCAGTTCACACTATCCGCATAAAACATTGCTATTGCCTGTGATTGCCCGTGGCTCTGACCCTCATGGCAGTATGCCAGCTGGAGAAAGTAAAACAATTAATCCGTTCAAGCGTGTCAAAAAAATAGCTAGCCAATTAACCCATTTAACTAGTAGCTACTTAATAATGCGATAAAAGTTATCGAGAAATAAACAAAAGCTAAAAAGTATTATATAGTCAGCTCAAAATAAAATTGTTATGGTTAGGACAAACATCATAAAACAATTTGGATAAGTCGTTTTCCATCCAGCCTTGGCGTAGAAACTTCACCTGAGCCCATTTCTTCTCAATAGGGTTCAAATCAGGGCTGTAGGGTGGCAGCCATAAAATGCGATGACCATGCCTATTCAGTAGCTTTTGAATACGCTTACTCTTATGAAATCTGGCATTATCCATCACAATCACGCATTTGGTTTTAAGACTTGGGATTAGCTTGTGTTTGCACCAGTGATAGAAGACGATGCTGTTGATGTTGTGCTTAAAGTAATCTAGGGCAAACAGCATCTTTTCATATAGAGCACCGATAACGTTGGTTCGCCTTTTACCTTGCCAGTTGTAGCTATCGATACAAGGCTCACCAATCGGTGCATAGCCATGAGAGCGAATGGTCTCGTGCTCAAAGCCGCTTTCGTCCATATATACAATGGGGTAGCCTTGCTGCTTAAAGTGCTCAAGCTTATTCTGATATATCGCTCTTTTGATCGGACAGGCTTTTGGATGTTCTAAAGTCTTTTTTTTGACTGATGCCTAGACGCTTTAGGGCATGATGAATGCCTGTTTTACTACAGTTTAGACGACGTGCTCGCTCATACTGGTAATCGTCGGGATGTTCTTTGACATCATTAAGTAGCACATCATCTGGTATTTTATAGGGTTTGGTTTGCCTGGTTGTTTTACTATGAACACGCCGCTTCCAGTTTTGTATGGTGGTTGGGCTCAGATTATAAAACTCAGCTGCCTCGGCAAAGGTCATACCCTCGTCTAAGCTTTTTAGTACTTGTTTGCGAAAATCTAGCGAGTAAGTCATGGTCTTTATAATAACAATTGAATTTGATAGTTAGTTTATAACACTTTTAGGTGGGATTGACTATAGTGAGAACATAATGAATGACATCGATATTCACGACCTTATAGATATTTATAAAGAGATAGGCACCTCAACCATTGGTCATCTAACGAGGGAAGGGTATTTGCCAGATATAAAACCACTCAACCCTTGCTCAAATACTATAGTAGGCCGAGTGTTAACAGTCCAGCTAACCTCTGACAACACGGATGTGATCAATCAAGCATTGATTCAAGCAGCGCCTAATGATGTGTTATGTATTGATGCTCAAGTATTAGGCATCAAGGCATGTTGGGGGGCATTACGCACTTGCGCCGCTATCTACGAGAAGCTGTCCGCCGTCATTGTCATTGGACAGGTAACGGATTCGATACAAATTCAGCAGCTGGGCTTTACTGTATTTGCACAAGGTATCAGTGCTGTGACCACATTTAAAAGCGATCACATACAAGGCACGCTAGCATCCGATATTGCCTATCGCTTTGGTGAGCAGACAACGATTATCCGTTCAGGCGATATCGCTATGATGGATAATGATGGTGTGTTTATATTGCCTGTTGATGTAGCGCAGCAGCTATTACCAGATTGCCAAAAGAAGCATAAAGAAGATGAGGTTAAGCTTCAGCTATTTTTTGAGGCGTATCGTAATAATCAGTTAGATAAGTTGTTTGAGAGCTAGGGCGTGTCCTAGTGAAGTTATCAAAAATTAGATTTTCAGCTAAGCCGCAATCATCATAAATAAGCACTTACTAACAAAGTATAAATACATATAGAAATAAAAACGATTATCATTTACAATATCGTTCACAAAGTTAGTACACACAGTATTGTTAGCTAAATATAACTGATACCACTATTTGACTATCCAACTAAGTGAAGTAAATATGAAAAGCCATCATCAAGTTGCTCTATCCGTTCTTACCCTTTGCATCAGTCAGCAATTATATGCACAAACCGATGTCAGTACTACGGGCGTTGCTTTCAATGCGGCTACGTCAGAAGCGTTGGCCTCAAATTCAACATCAAGTTCGGCATCAACTGAAACTCCCAATGTGACTTTAGACACTATCAATGTCACTGCTAAGGCCAGAACAGGTACGGCACTGGCGCAAAAAATTAGCGAGATGCCAGCCGTCACGCAAGTGATTACTGAAAATGAGATTCAGATGCAGGCAACGGGTGACCGTACCACTGGTGATATATTGGCGCAGCTGATTCCAAGCCTAGGTGCCAGTAGCGGTTCAACCAGTAACTACGGCACCACCATGCATGGCCGTCCAGTACAGTTTTTGCTGAATGGCGTACCATTAAGCGGTTCACGCAGTCTTTCACGTGAGCTAAATAGTATTGATACGTCACAGCTTGAGCGGGTAGAGGTACTCTCAGGTGCCACCAGTATCTATGGTGCTGGCGCGGCAGGTGGTCTTATCAACCTTGTGACCAAATCTTTGGTCGGTTATGGTCCCATCAGACAAACCAGAGTCGGCGTCAGTAGCAGTCGTGGCTTTGATTCAGATTCATTTGGCTATAATGTAGGGCAAACCTTAGGATATGGTGGCGAGCGGGTTTATGGGCGTTTAGATGTTGATTATGAGACCAAAGGTGGCAAGTTTGATAGTCATGGCGATCGTATCAGCCCAGATGTGAACCAAACGGACCAACAAGATACCGAATCGCTAAGTGTTAATGGTAGCTTAGGTATAGAGCTAACGGATACCCAACGTCTTGATCTCGCCGTGACTTACTATAAGGATGAACAAGACACCGACTATGGTCCAGACTATGGCGATAACTTACAGGTCTTGCTAAAACCTAAGGACGCACCACCGTCTTTAAAAGCCATCGATGGTGCTAACGTAGAAAATGAGCCATATACCGAAAAAAGCTCAGTAAATTTAAGCTATAGCGATGATGACTTTGTAGGCTCAGGGTCTAGCTTAAGCTTGACGGGTTACTACCGAGATGAAAAAGGCCGTTTTTATCCTTCTGGTAAAGATTTCCCTAAACAAGCGGGCAAAGTCTGGGTAGCTAATGGTCTTACCGATAAGAGTACGCTAGAAGAATTATTGGGCGGGGCAGTCGTCGTCACTCAGTCAGAAGCTGATATCGAAATAATGGGCCTACGTGCCGCCATGCAAACGGATAGTGAAATCGCGGGTAAAAAGACATTATTTAGCTATGGCGCTGATTTCGAACGTGAAAACAGTGAGCAGACCTATTATGGTCAAAACCTAAACACATTTCTTGCCAGTAATGGCTTAAGCGCCCAAACCAATGGGCTTACTTATAACGGTGGACCAGATACTACCATCGATAAATGGGGCGCTTTTGTCAATGCAGATGTAGATTTGACCGATAAGTGGCATACCAGTGCTGGCGTACGTTACCAAAAGCTAAAATCTGAGACTGATACCTTTACGCCTATTTATGAGCAGCTGCTTGAAGAGTACTTCAATAGTTCTGCTATCAGTGCGACAAGCGCAGCTTATGGCATTGACTATCAAGCAGGCGACGTAGAAGCTGGCAGCACCGACCACGATAAAGTACTCTTTAATCTTGGTACCAGTTATCAGATCACACCGAAAAATCAATTGTTTGCCAACTTCTCACAAGGTCTTGATACCGCAGATATACAGCGAGCTTTACGTGATGTGCGTGCCGGCTTCGTGGTTAATTCAGACAATGTTCAACCGATTGCAACCAACAACTACGAGTTTGGTTGGCAGGGAAAACACGGTGATACAGCGGCACGCTTGAGCGGTTTTTATAACGAATCAGACAAAGTAGTACGCTTTACTGACAGCTATACCGTAGAAGTGGTCGATACTGATGAGCGTGTTTATGGCGTAGAAGGATCGCTCAGCCATGACATTAGTGATAAATGGCAAGTGGGTGGTAGTGTTGCCTATACCCGCGGTCAGTATGACAAAGATGGTGACTGGTTGGAGCTAGATGCAGTACGTCTAACACCGCTCAAAGGTACCGCATTTGCACAATACAACTTTGATGAAGGCAGCAATGTCCGCTTGCAGGCATTAGCGATAGGCGGCGATGACAAAGCCTTTAAAGATCAACAAAAAGATCCTGACTCTAGTGCCTTGCCTGTCACCGGCTATATGACACTTGATGTATTGGGACAAGTAAAAATGCCAGTCGGACGAGTAGATTATGGTGTTTATAACTTGCTCAATAAAGACTATCTAACAGTCTATCATCAAACCACTTACGGAGACCTGAACCGCTTACCGGCATCAGGCACCACCTATGGCTTAAGCTATACTGTTGATTATTGAATAATAAGTACTCAAAAGCCTTTCATACTAATTGTTTGATAGTATGGAAGGCTTTTTTATTTAGGGCGTGTCCTCATTTTAAAAATGGTGATAAAAATGAAATAAAGTCTCTCTATTTGATATTATTTAATACTACTACTGAAAATGGAAGACAATATGCTTGAGCTAAGACCCAATTGTGAACGCTGTGATAAGGACCTGCCGCCTAATGCTACAAATGCGATGATCTGTAGCTTTGAATGTACGTTTTGCACCTCTTGTGCGGCTAATGTTTTAAATAACTATTGGCCTAATTGTGGTGGTAATTTAACTGTCCGTCCTATACGTCCTGCGTCTCTACTTCAGCAGTATCCGGCATCATTAAAGCGTGTGGTCAAAAAAGACAGTTAAAAGACAGTTAAAATATAGTGTTTAGATGTCTATTTATTGCCATTTACTAGGGCGCGTCTTCAATTCAGTCGTTATCAATAAATGCGCTGCGTTATCCGCTACTAAGTAAGAACAGCTTTCCTTCCCAATCCTATCTTCACATTTGCCAATATCAGTCCAGATAAGATGAGCATCATCGCTAGCATCTTCCACCATGTCACCACCTCTCCTGTGAACAGCACTGAGGTCGCCATACCGAATATGGGCACCAGTAGAGCAAAGGGCATAACCTTGGAGGCGGTATTTTGCGCCAGCAGATGTGCCCACAGTCCAAAGCCAATCAGGGTTGAGATATAGACTATAAACCCAAGCGATAGCCAAGACTTGAGCGATGCCTGCGTAAATGTTGCAAGCTGCCATGCTTCGGTTTCGAACAGTAGAGAAGATAACATCAAAATCACACAGGCGATCAGACCGCCCCATACCACCAGTGCTAGCGCCGACAGTGCCGATGTCTTATTTGAAGCTTTTTTGTTGCTATTGACAGGCAAGGCAGTAGAAATATTACTGGTACTCTGCTGCGTTGAGGCTTGTTTTGAAGCAATGTTGCCAAAGCTCCAGCCTATGGCCGCAATCAATATGCAGATAAAGCCAACCAAGGGCATATCACCGCCAAGGTTAAGCGCAATCACGCCCAGTCCTAGCACACCGACTACCATACCGATGATCTGCATGCGACTCACTGCTTCACCCAGTATGACAAAAGCCAGTAATACGGTAATAAAAATCTGAACTTGTAGCAATAACGCCGTTAATCCTGCCGATGCACCCAAATGCATGGCGGTGAATACAAAAGCATACTGCATGACAAAGGTGCCTATCGCATAAATAAATAGCGTACGGTTAAATTTAGGCGGCTTGAGAAAAAGAACAAGGGGCACAGCGGTAAAGAAAAAGCGTAGGGCAGTGAGCATTAGTGGTGGAAAGCTTTCAAGCGCCCATGCAATAAAGGTAAAGTTCACGCCCCATATAAAGGTAACCAATACGGCTAAGGCAATGTGGATTGGGGTCATAGGATTATCCTAAATAATGATTATTCGTTGTTGATGCACTCAACTATAGTTTAAATTTCCATAACAGACCCGATACAGTTTCACTAATGGTGAACAAAGTGTATAGTTATTCTCAGCATGACACTTCTTTTATTCATAAACCTCATATAAAAATAGGCGTCCTTCATTATGGTCGAAACCTATACACTCAATCCTAATTTAACCAAAACTGCCGCCGTCGCTGAATGGCTACAGCAGCGTATTAACTGGCAGATTTACTTGCCCAACCAACGCGTACCATCGGTGCGAAAGTTAGCGAAACTATTAAATATATCAACCTTTACGGTGGTACAAGCTTACGAACAGCTGGTCGCTACCAACGTATTAATCGCCAAACCCAGCTCGGGCTATTATGTCAATACGCAAGCAAAAGTAGTCCAGCCAAATAATGATAAAAGAGTGGTCGTTAAGCACCCAGTAATAGATACGCGCTGGCTGGTACAGCAAGTCTTTAGTGATATTCCACATCATCGCTCGCCAGGATTGGGAACATTACCGAGAGACTGGATACGTAATGATAAGATGGAATGGGCCATACGGCAGGTCACCCAGCAAGCCGATAGCTTTATCTATGATTATGGCAATGTTCACGGCTATCTACCGCTACGTCAACAACTGGTTCAACACCTGCATACGCTAGGCATGCAAACTAATGCTGACCATGTGATTACTACAGCAGGAGTGTCGCAAGCCGTGACCATGGTGGCGCGGCTTCTTACTCAATCTGGGGATACGGTGGTCGTTGATGGGCCGGGCTGGTATTGGCTATCAAGCTGCCTGCAACAACAGGGCTTAAACGTCGTCTCTGTAGAACGTGACCATCAAGGGCCTAATATCGAGCACATGCAAAAGCTATTTGCCACGCATCGTCCTAAGCTATATTTAACCAACAGTGTGCTACATAATCCGACTTCTTATAATCTACATCCTGCGCGCGCGCACCAAATACTCAATCTTATTCATGAGTACGATGTTTATATTTTTGAAGATGATTTATACGCTGCATTCGTACCGGGTGGCCAAGTGCTGCGTTATGCCAGTCTTGACCAGTTTGAACGGGTGTTTTATGCGACAGGATTTTCAAAGTCGATGGCGTCCGGCTGGCGAGTCGGCATGTTAGTCTGTCCTGATAACTATATCGATGATGTATTACGTATGAAAACCTTGAGTAATTCAAACACGCCAGAATTTGGGGAACGAGTTTGTCATCATTTATGGACGCATGGTGAGTATCGTCGACAGATTAAAAAAGTGCAGCAGCATTTATATAGCGCTCATGAAAGAATGCGCCAAGCATTACCAAAGATAGGACTTATCTACCCTGAGCATACACAAGCAGGTCTCTTTGTTTGGGTAGATACTGGGCAGGATACGAGCCAGCTGGCACTAGATGCCTACAAAGAAGGCTGGCTGGTCGCACCGGGGCAATTGTTTTATCCAGATGCGAGCGCCTCAAGCCATCTACGACTCAATGTATCAACAACGGGCGATGATTTTTTGGCGTGGTTAAGGAAGTATTTAGATAATTAAATATAAGTAACTGCCTTCTATCAAAAATATAATTTTACCACTAGTAAGCAAAATAATGTTCACACCTACCTAATTTATACTAAGCAAGTAGCAAAGACAAATGCTGGCAGGATTGTATCTCCTAACATCACCACAGTTGTCGCTAAAATTAAAAGCTACTGGTTAACACCTGATAAAACAAAACTTTTGTCATCATATTGTCATGACGGCATCGTATCCTTGAGCCCACTATAAATGGTGGTTGCGTATCACTGATGTCTTTATTCATTAAGTGATTTATTGATGTTGGTAGACGCATCAATATAAGGTTTATCTATGAGTGTTGCTGGTCGGCTGGGTAGTATTTCCACACGTATGCTGATTATTTTAGCATTGGCTTTTTTACTAATTATCCTGATGGTGTACTGGGTCATCGAAACTCAAGCTAAGCCGCGCATACTGGAGATGACCTCAGAGACGGTGGTTGAAACGGGTAACGAAGCCATTAATAGCATTATGGCGAATATCAGCCACGTCGACGGACTGGCAAAGGCAGCCAGTGCGATGGCTGGCGGGTTGCCAAAAGAAGACCGCCTTTATAAAGAAACCTTTGGCAATCTCATGCAACAAACCGATCAACGGATTGTGGGCGGCGGCGTGTGGTTTGATCCAAATATGTATGCTCAAAACCGAGAGCGCCAGTCGTTTGTGTGGGCGCGTGATGACTCAGGAAACATGCAGCCGTTAGAGTATTATAATCAAGTGCGCCAAACGCCGAGTCCCTATTATCGAGAGTGGTGGTACATTCCTGCGATGTACGCACGCCATGACCACTGTGTCTGGAGCCGTGCGTATGTTGATCCGCAAAGCAATCAGCCGATGATGACTTGCGCCAAGGCATTGTATGACAGTCGCAATCAAGCTTTTGATGGGGTAGTGAGTTTTAATCTGCTATTAGATAACCTCGATGACGCCATGAAAAAGTGGCAAGATAAGCTGGGTGGTTATGTCTTTTTGGTAGACTTGGACAATCGATTTTTGACCTTTCCTGATCAATCTATAGTCACGCAAGTGACTGAGGACAACCCCCAAGGCGAGATGGTAACTGCGCATCAATTGGCCGAGAAAAACCCTACCTTTGCACCTATTGCGGATAGCCTAGATAATATTAACCAAACACTCATTGATGAGGCCGTTGCCAAAGATGAAGGTCGTTATACGCTCGCGGCACGTAGTATTTTGAGTACGACTAACCTGAATAAAATCGGCGAACAAGAATCCAAGTTACTGTCAGCATTACTGCTATTAAATATTGACCAAACATTTAATTTGGTAGACAGTCACTTGATTGGGACCATCGCTGTGCCCAATGATTTTGTGTTGCAGCAGCCTGCCACCGCCTTTGTGTTTCGTATGCCGTTTACCTATTGGAAGATGGTCATCGTCAAGCCCAATAATGACATGATGAGCGTGGCAAATGCATTGTCAAACCAGCTGATTCAAACCATGCTACTGGGTTTTATTCCTATCCTGTTGTTGACCGCGTGGGTGTTCCGTCGCTACTTTACGCGACCGCTAAAGTATATGGCACTAGCAGTGGCTGATATGGGCGCATTGATTGAGCAAAAAAAATATCAACAATTAAGCGCGCTTAAACTACCACACTCAAATGTCAGCGAAATTCAAATCATCAGTGAGCAGACCAACCAATTGATCGACCGCGTCGTCGAAAATGAAGGCGCACTTGCTGAAATCAATGTTCATCTAGAAAAACAAGTCGCCGCCCGTACGCAAGACTTGCAGCAAGCCATGAATGAGTTAAAAGCCTCACAAGTGCATCTGGTGCGCTCCGAAAAAATGGCTACATTAGGTCAAATGGTGGCAGGCGTGGCACACGAGGTCAACACGCCGCTGGGCTACGTGCGTAGTAACATGGAGCTGGTCGGCGATAATCTTGTTCGTTTTGATGAGCTGCTACAACATACCGATCAATTATTGCAAGCGTTAAAAGCGCCAACTATCAACCAAGAGCAAGTCAAACAGCTGATAGAGCAAACGCTACAATGCTGTGAGGAAATCAAAGAAGATGAAGTCAGTGAAGATTTGACCAATCTAATTAAGGACGGATTGTATGGTGTTGATCAAATTGCTGAACTGGTCGTCAGTTTGCGCGATTTTTCTCGAATTGACGAATCTAAGGTAAAAGATATCGATATCAATGAGTGCATCAATACCTCATTGATTATGGCTCGCAATCACTTAAAAACTCTAGACGTCAAAACCAATTTAGCCGAGCTGCCGCTGATTCAATGTAATCCTTCGCAAATCAACCAAGTACTATTGAACCTATTTAATAATGCCGCCCAAGCCATACCGAGTGATCATAAAGGGACATTACAAGTCAGCTCGTCTGTGGATAAGGCGCAGCAGTATGTTGTGGTACGCATTATAGACAATGGATCTGGTATCAAAGAGGATGTTTTAAATCATATCTTTGAGCCGTTTTTTACCACCAAAAAAGCAGGCGATGGCACAGGGTTAGGATTGGCCATTACAGCACAAATTATGGAGCAACATGATGGACGCATTGAGGTTAGCTCAATAGTTGGGGAGGGCACGACATTTACCCTCATGCTACCGATAAAGTCTATCGCTCATGAAAAGAAACCTTCGCAAGCCTTATTTGAAAGTTAAGAGACTTCCAGCCACTTATTTAAAGAGAGCGTCATGCAAAAACCAAAAATCGCTTTTATCGATGATGAGCCGCGTATCTTGCGCAGCTTAAAAATGCATTTTCGCCAGTCACATGACGTATTTATTACTACCGATGCTACTGAGCTGATGGAATATGTCAGCCAGAATGAGGTGCAAGTGGTCATCAGCGACCAACGCATGCCAGATAAGCAAGGTACGGAAGTATTGAGTGACATCAAAGCGGCTTCACCAAATACTATTCGTATCTTGTTAACGGGTTATGCGGATCTAAATGCCGTGATGGATTCTGTGAATGAGGGCGAAATTTATCGCTATATCACTAAACCATGGCAAAATGATGAGCTTAAAAAAATCGTTAATAAAGCCACAGAAATTGCTCAGAAAACCCAAGAAATAACGCAAAATCCTATGGAGAAGGATGCGACTCAAAACCATGCTGATAGTGGCACGGTTAGCAATCGCAATATATTGGTATTAGATGACGATGAGAGCGTCTATCAACAAATAAAAAGTCATTTTAAGAGCGCTTATACCGTGAGCTGGGCCAGTAACCTTGAACAGGCCGCAAAGTTACTACAAAAAAAACGCTTTGGCGTCACGATTACGGATTCGACGCTCAATAAAGAAAATATTACACCTATTGTTTATGCCTTAAAAAACATCCAGCCAGATCTAATGGTTCTGATGCTGACTGAGTTCAAAGACGCTCATATGGTCATTGATTTAATTAATAAGGGTCAGGTGTATCGCTGTCTACCACGTCCGACTAATTTATCTATCATGAGTATCAGTCTTGATCGGGCTTTTGATCATCACGAAAGATTGGTGCAGCAGCCGATACTGGCGGCTCGCCACCATGTTGAAGAAGTACCGGAGTCAGAGGCTTTTAACTTTTCTGAAAGACTGAAAGGTTTCTTTGCCAAATTCAGAGGTTGGCGCATTAGTAGATAAAAAGAATAGGGCATGTTAAACATTCTCTATCCATGGTTTGAAAAAATCATCGTCTCATATAAGCATAAGAGCCATTACATATAAGTGTCAACTCACTAAGTATTAAACTGTTTATTTAACATAATATACATTATGCGAAAACAAACCAACGGTCTTGGAAGGTAAGTATCTTATACTTAAATACTGTCTTAGCTCAGATATTTCTGGTATTAAGTTCAACTGTTAACGACACGTTTCCTGCAAATATCTGCGTAAAGTTCTGCCATCGTCATTTAAACTTACATCTGCGACTTTGCAATCAGCAGTCTTATTATTAGCATCACATGACAACTCATAATAGATATCGCTACCTTGCGCCAAGCTAACCTGAACCAAACCTTGCTCAGTCATCGAAAACTTTTTGTCTTGTGTATAGTCAGGATCTTGAGAATCCCACAGCACATCATAATCGATATTGCAGGACGTTTTATTTTTATCAAAATAATCTTGTTCAAGTTGCATGGCTGCTTGTAAATCAGCATTTGCATATTGCTGTAGCGCAGCAGGATTGCTCAACCCTTGGTCATCAGCATCTTGTTGATACATCTTTGTGATGGTCGCAATCTTCATGGCAGCCATAACAGCTTGTTTCTGATCTGATGTTGTCACATCTGCTGTAGCGCTACCGACAGGCATCAGTCCTATGGTTAGCAGAAATATGAGTGATTTATATGTTGGCATGATGTTCTCTACAAGCTTTTATTCTACAAGTGTTACAACCTATTACATCATACCCATATTTGGACTCTGCTGTATTATCGTATCATTCAGGTTTACTTACCAAAAGAACCATTTCATAGCGCGCTTATGCTACTTTTTTATTTGTTCTCATGACAATTTTGAGTGATTTTTTATCTCTGATAATCGTGTTAAGGATGATTTTATGACGATATTACCTGCTTTTTTTAAGAAAAAATCTGCGACATTGGCCTCTAGTAGCCTTTTATTGCTTACTTTGACCGCGACTGGCTGCCAGTCTACTTCTGAGTCCAGCGAAGCCATTGTGTCTCAACCAACCAGTAGCTCATCAATGCCTAGCAATGCTGATATCAGTCAGCAAACGCTTAAACAGCAATCATTGCGCATTCAGCACGCACTGGCTAATGGCGACTATGCCAGTATCACCAATGATATTCATCCCACACGTGGCGTCCGGTTCTCGATGTATGCTTATGTGCGCCCTGAGTCTGATAAAGTCTTTAGTCACGGGCAGTATGCACAGTATCTACAACAGTCCAATATTCGCTTTACGTGGGGTGAAAAAGATGGCACGGGTGATTTATTGATCACGCCGCTACCTGACTATTTGAGCAATTGGGTCGCTGCTAGTGCATTTGATCAGAATGCAGAGATTGGTATTAATAGTAGTAAAGCTATGGGCAATAGTATTAACAACTTAAATAAAATATATCAAAATTCTGACTTCGTTGAGTTTTACAGTAATGGCAGTGAAAAATATAGCGGTATGGATTGGCGTGCGATGCGTTTGGTATTTGATGAGTATCAAGGCAAGCGTTATCTGGTGGCGATTATTAATGACCAATGGACGGTTTAGAGTGTATAGAAACGATTGACTGACCACTTTTATAGGGTGCGTTTAAAATGGCAGCCTGATCTATCTGATTATAAATACAATATATTCAAATATTAAGATATATTTTGCAACTTATGTTACTTGGTTTTTGATGACAAGCTTGTTTATTGGCCCTCTAACGACAACATATTCATAATCAGCTTAATCAAAGTCTCTTTTTGATTGGGGTCAGATTCAGCGACCAATAAGGTTAATGCCGCAAGCCCAGTATTATTGATGACCATGTCACCTTTATCATTCAGCAGGCGGTGATTACGGTGTAAAAAATCCACGAATAGAAACGCACCGCTGCGTTTATTACCATCAGTAAAAGGATGGTTTTTTACCATAAAGTATAGTAGATGTGCCGCTTTACTCTCGATAGTTGGGTACGCAGGCTCACCAAAGACAGTTTGTTGCAAATTACCCAATACACTATCCAAACCATCACCACGAGGTTTAGCAAATAACTCAGTCGCCTCACCCCTATCTATCAGCTGCGCTTTCAAGTTTGTCAGCGCTGCCATCGCCTCAGCCGTACTGGGTAAGACACCACCGTCTTGTCCTGTAGGATTATCAAGTAGACCTTCATCATAGCGCTGTAACCATAAAAATGTCTGCGTATAGCGGCTTATAATCTCAACCAGTCCGCGTCCTTCGTCGGTGTTAAGCTCGGGACTTTGGGCGGTTTTTTTGATTAATTTTAGCGCTTGTTGCAATTCAGTAGAGTTTTTATCGAAGCGCTGTTGATTGAGCGTATAGCCTTGTACCAAGTATTCACGTAAGCGCTGCGTTGCCCAACGTCTAAATTGCACACCTTGAGGAGATTTGATGCGATAACCGACTGATATAACCACGTCTAAGTCATAAAAAGTCACCGGACGGTCTGAGTTTGCAATATGCATTTTTTGCATATTGCTTTTCTCATCGATTTCTTCATCTTTTATGGCATTGGCAATATGACGAGAAACCACTGATTGGTCACGCCCAAATAACTCGGTCATTTGGGCTTGTGACAACCAGACGGTCTCTTGCTCAAAACGCACATCTACTTGCGCCTTTCCATCAGCACTTTCATAGATCTCTACTTTTGACATGTCATCATTTATAGCGTTAATCATCTCAGCTTCCCAATCCTAAAACCTTCAATTGATTAGCCCGTATTGAAGGCTTTAGGTTCTGTACTCTTTATTCATAGTGGTGTTTGCTTAAAGAATTTCACCATAATCTCATAAATATCTGGATACGCGTCCACTAGCTTTTGCGGTGTCTCAAAAAACACCTCACTGAGTACGGCAAAAAACTCAGCAGGATTGGTCGTTCCATAGCGATCTAGTCCTGACTTGCGATGGGTTTGAAAGTCCTCAAAATCTCGCGCCATAATCTCAGTCCAGCGCGCAGGATCCATATCAGGTTGCATCGGTGGAAAACCGTTGGCGCGGCCATTCATCATATCAAGTTTGTGCACAAACTCATGAATCACGACATTATGACCATCACGTTCGCCAGAATGCTTGGCATCTTTCCATGACAATATAACAGGACCTCGCTGCCATGCTTCCCCGCTACGGTGCTGACTGCCTTCGTGGACAATACCAAATTCATCTACCGTAGTGCTGTCGCTTTTGTATGAACCTGGATAGATAATGACAGATGACCAGCCAGCATACCATTCAAGGCTTAGGTTTAAGATAGGCAAACAGGCTTGCAGCGCAATAGACTGCCTAACAGCATTGGTTATTTCAAACCCTTGCGCACCAGTAATGGATTTATCAGCCAAAAACAAAGTCGCCAGCTCAAACAGATGCGTCATCTCGTCATTGTTTAATCTATCCAGTATCACAATACGCTCAGCCGCTTGTACCCAATCGGCATGGGTAAACTCGCTGTTGTCCAATATACGCTGTTCACGCCAGTCTTTTATAATGCCAAACATACACGTCACCCCTATTCTTATAATATTTGGAACACATTTTTTATTACCACCTCTGAATATTATAGCGGTAACCAATAATACGCCATTATAATTGGTATATTGAAATGTATAAGAAAAAAACGCTGCTCATAAATCAATTATTGAGCAGCGCAGGTTTATATTCACAAATTATGACATTCATACATTGAGATTTAAAACTGATATTGCAATCCTAGTTGTACTGAGCTGTCTTTATCGTCACGTGCAAAGGTGGTGTCGCCATTCAGATACGCATAAACGTTTTTATGAACCTTATTGCTCACACTCAGCTCAAAACGTCCATAATCGTCGTCTTTATCTGCTTGAGTGATGCTAACCTCTCTTGTCCGACCATCAGCTAAAGACGTGGTCGATAAATTATCTATCAGACCATCTTCGATCACATGTACATAAGCGACTTTGCCTTGAAGCTTGGCAGGCGTGCCCATCAAATTAAAACCATACTGTAACTGGTAACCAAGCTCTGAATCCCATGCCTCGCTAGAGGTATCATCAATCTTGAGCGCAGTGCGAGAATTACCATTGCCACTGGTATAACCATCTATGTCTGTATCACTGTAATTGAGACCCAAAAAGGCACCATGGGCGATATTTTTTTGCATAAGAAAGTTGTAGCCAAGCTCATTGTGTGCGCTAAACACATCGGCATCAGAATTACCACGTTCGCTATTGTTGATAATATTGATACCATCATTACCATCCAGCCTGACGGTTCTATTAACGTCCAAGTCATGCTTAGACAGACTTAAAGAAGTAGTATTCCACCAAGCTGTGTCTTTGCCGCCCAGTAACGAGTAGGCCTGAACACCATAGCTTGTGTCTTTTTTAATACCGTTTTCTACGGTATTATTGTTTTGATTGGCCGCTTGCACACCTGCGCCAACACGCCAGCTCGGCTGTACCATATATTCGCCATATAGACCAATATTGGCACGAGTGCCTTCTTGTGCATTATCAGCGTCCACATAGCTTTGAGAGCCATCTACCCAAACCTGAGCACGCGACTCATAATCCATTAGATTGGTGTTATCCATTGCCCGTAGCGCCAAAGCATTGGCACGTTCAAGCACAGCTGAATGTGAGTCGGTAGCATTAATTTTTAACGCGGCGCCCATCATGTTTTGCAGAGTGATAGCGCTTTTGGTTGAGGCGATGATATCGGCATTGGTTTGCTCGACAATCAATTTACTAATGATACGAGAGTAGTCGCGCATTCTTTGTGATAGTCGTTCTGCGCCAAAAGCAGCAGTAAGCACTTCCTCATTATCTAATGCAGGGTTGTGCCACGTATAGCCACCTGGAATGTCTGGGTTTTCAGTTTGTGTGTAACCATCATAGTCAGGCCCGAGGCTCCAGTTGGTTGCCTCAAATCCGACGACCTGCATGACGCTATCAAAAGACTCCTGATCACTACAGCACCCAACGCCATAAGGCTCATATGGTTCTGTATTACCTGGTGCAATAATGGCTGGATTGACCTCCACTGTAATACCAAGCTCTTTAGCAATACGCAGCGCATTTTCACGCAAACTTACATTGGCAGCCACTTCATTGCCGTTATTATCGTAAGCATTTCGCCCTGCGTTGGCATACATTCTATCGCCTGTAATCAGACTGTCTAGGTTAATCATACCCAGTGCTGTCGTTTTTTCTGCGTCCGTGAGCTGATCAACAAACGCCTTTGAACCATTGAGACCGCCCTCCTCTGCACCAAATGCCACAAACTGAATGTCATGCTCCGTCTCAATGCCAGTCAGGTTTCTGGTCAACTCAGTCAAAACGCCAGATCCAGAAGCGTTATCATCCAGCGCCTCTAAATTCTCATAATTTGGATAGGCGACGGCAGAATCATAATGTGCACCGACAAACAGCGTTCTGTTGGTATTAGCACTGCCTTTTTGGGTCACGACAACGTTATTGCTCGTTAACGTCTCACCTCTAAATAAACCACGAGGCGCTACGAAATCGAAAGTTTGGCGATTGACTTGGTTATTACTGCCATCGATGGTCATACGCTGCTGCATATAGTCAGCAGCTTGGACTTCTTTGTCAGATCCTGTATACCTGCCAGCATAATCGCGGGCAAGCGTTAATGCCGTTTCTTCACCATAAATACCGTACTGAGCATCTGCAAATGTTTGCGAGCCTGTTAGCATTGCTAGAGCCGCAACGACTGAAACGGTAAGCGGTGATAAGATAGTATTCAAACGGCCTCTCCTTGGTCAAAGAAATGTAATCAATGTTAAAAAATAACCTAAAAAAATATGGTTTACAAGACAAAAAATCCATGTTTACTTATTTATTTTTTTTGAATAAAGCGGCGGTTGATTGAAATGCCACTTATCTGATTATTATGAGTATTTATTGATTGCTGTTTGATATCTATATTGCTAATTACGATCGTTTTTAGAAGGGTTTTACTTTAGCTTTAGTTATGCCAATAGCATCCAACTGCACTGCTACCACTCGCAGAGCCATCGTCTTCCAATCTAAATCCATATCATCGGTAAACACCATATGGTGACTAATACTCACGTAGCCGTGCACGATTGCCCAGATATCTAGCGCTATTTGTCGACGCTCCGTCGCGCTAGCACTATCTGGTAGATACGAGCCAGCCACTCGTACCAACTTTGAGAAAGCACTATCTCTTGCAGCAATAGCTTCGATTGAGGGCTGATATCCTGCATCAGACTCCCCAAAAATCAGCCGATAGTGTGCCTCATGTTGCGCGCCCACATTGAGATAACCCAAGCATGCTTCCAATACTTGCTCTTTGCTTGCCCTACCTTCTGGAATCACATCCATAGCTTCACGTACCAGATTAAACCCTTCTATGTACAGCGCATCTAATATGCCTTGCTTACCTTGGAAATGACTGTATATACCGATAGTGGACAATCCTGCACGTTTAGAGATGGCACGCACGCTTAGGGCATCCCCGCCCCCTTCTAAAAAAAGCTCAGATGCTGCATTTAGTATTTTGGTTCTGGCATCCATTAGATTCTCACTATGTCTTGACAATTATAACAGTGTTATTCTAGTATATAACACTGTTATGTACAAACTATTATGAATTGATTGTATTGATAAAGACTTCACTTGAGAGTAAGGACACTATGAGTATTCAACAGCTAGAAACGGATTATCTAATCATTGGTAGTGGCGCGGTGGGCATGGCCTTCGCTGACGTCTTGCTGACAGAAACGGATGCTAATATTATTATCGTCGATAAACATCATAAGCCCGGTGGTCATTGGAACGATGCTTATTCGTTTGTCACCTTACATCAGCCATCGTCTTTTTATGGTGTTAGCTCACGTGAGCTTTGCGGCGGTATGATTGATGAGATTGGTTTAAACAAAGGCTTGTCTGAGCTGGCATCAGGCGCAGAAGTTATGGCGTACTTTGATAGAGTCATGAAGCATACGTTTTTACCGAGTGGCCGTGTGAAGTATTTCCCTATGTGTGAATACAAAGGCGACGGCAAGTTTTCATCGTTACTGTCTGATACCAGTTATGAGGTTAAGGTCAATAAAAAAATCATTGATGGTACTTATTTCAAAACTTCAGTACCAGCGACCCATACCCCAAACTTTGAAATTGCTGAAGGCGTGAAATTTGGCCCGTTAAATGACTTGCCGAGTCTAACCACATCACATAATGGTTATGTCATTATAGGTGGCGGCAAAACAGGTATAGATGCAGTATTATGGCTACTGGAGAACCATATTGATCCAGACCATATCACATGGATTATGCCCAGAGACGCTTGGCTAATCGATCGTAAAAACACCCAGCCCTCTCGTGATTTTTTCATCCACACTATTGGAGCACAGGCCACTCAGGCAGAAGCGATTGCTGATGCTGAAAATATCAAAGACCTTTTTGATCGTTTAGAAAAAGGCGGCGTATTAATGCGTATTGATCCAAATGTACGCCCGCAAATGTTCCATGGCGCCACCATTAGTAGTGAAGAGCTTAAGCAGTTACGCCGTGTTAAAAACATTGTGCGCAAAGGTCGTGTGACCCGTTTAGATACTGACAAGATTTATTTCGGTGATGACAGCATTGCTACCACGCCCAACACAATGCATATCGACTGCTCAGCACGAGCAGTACCAGTGACAGAGACGTACGATGTGTTCAAAGGTGATACTGTGGTGGTACAAACCGTACGTACCTACCAGCCTGTATTCAGTGCTGCGTTCATCGCCCACATCGAGGCCAGTTACGATGACGAAACTGTCAAAAACGAGTTGTGCCAAGTGGTACCGATCCCAAATCATGATACGGACTTTCTAGTTGGACTCGTTAAACAAATGCAGAATCAAATGCGTTGGTCAAAAGAGCCTGCGCTACGTGAATGGATGATTAACAATCGCTTAGACGGTTTCACTAAATTGGTACGTGCCAGCGAAGATACGCCACCTGAAGAGCTAGCTATCCTTAAACGTCTAAAAGAAGCAGGACCAAAAGCCGCTGCAAACATGCCCAAGCTCATGGGTGAAATTATGCAAATCACGGCAGCACGTCACGCCAACACCGCTAATGCCTAAAAAATGCTAGAACTGCCAATAATATCTATCAAGGAAGCGACTATGACAGAATTTCAAACCAACAAAGCAAACCTAACCCAAGCTCGCCTGCAAGAGACGCCTATACACACTCTTGGCGATGGTGAAGTACGCGTCAAAGTTGATCGCTTTGCTTTTACTGCCAACAACATTACTTATGCAGTCATGGGCGACCAATTACGCTATTGGCAGTTTTTTCCGCCAAATGGGAATGAACCCGAAAAATGGGGCATTATTCCTGTATGGGGCTTTGCCGATGTCATCGAATCAAATAGTGAGGCGCTGCCCGTCGGTGAACGGCTATTTGGTTACTTTCCGCCTGCCAGCGAATTGGTTATTACCCCCAAGCGAGTCACGCAAACCAGCCTGCTCGATGGTAGTGCCCATCGTGCCGAGCTGCCACCCGGCTACAATATGTATCAGCGCGTTAACCACGAACCAAACTATGACCGTGCCTATGATAATCAGCGGATGCTCCTTTTTGTCTTACATTTGACCTCATTCTGCTTGCATGATTTATTAAAGCGCAATGACTGGTTTGGCGCAGAACAAGTGGTGATTATCAGTGCCTCTAGTAAAACCAGTATCGGCCTAGCCTATGGCCTCACTGATGATAAAGACGCGCCGCACGTTATCGGTCTCACATCAAACCGTCATATAGATTTTGTTAATTCCATCGATGCTTATGACGGTGTGCTGAGCTATGACACGCTGGAGCAGATTGATGCGACTAAGCCGACGGTCATTGTAGATATGTCAGCCAATACTGACGTGCTTAGCCGTCTACATAGACACTTAGGCGATAACATGCGCTACACCAGCAATGTCGGTCTCACGCATTGGGACGAACCGCGCCATGTAGACGGTATCATTCAAGAACGTAGCCAGCAGTTTTTTGCGCCCAGCCATGTACAGCAATGCATGAAAGAATGGGGCCCTGAAGAATTTAACAAACGCTCCATGCGCTATATCATGAATAGCACCGCGAAAACCAATGCATGGCTAAAAATTCAAGAGCTTGACGGGGTTAATGGCTTGCTGGAGGTTTATAAAAACATTTGCGAGGGCAAAATAGCCGCTGATGAAGGTTTAGTAGTCGTCATGGGTGACGATGAATAAAATGACAGGGCTATAAAGGCCTGACTATAAAAATTGTTGATTCGTCATTAAGAAAAAAGCAGAGCGTCTATTAACTAGGCACTCTGCTTTTTTCTTATGGTATTCTAGATGCCAAACGCATACGCCCTACTTACCGTTTTCAAGGTTAATATTTGCGGCTTAATGTACCCAGCCTTCGTCTTTTAAATAACCATGTAACCCTTCGGCGAACTGTCTGTATCCCGCCGCATTGGCATGAATTCTATCAGATTTTAATGCGTCATCTGACAGAATAGTCGACCAGCCATCAGAGTATAATGGCACATCTTCAGCATCTGCAACGTCTTCATAAATAGGGTTGTCACTGGCCTTACCGAACAGCGCACTGGTACTAAAATAAGGCTGTGCTATCAGTACCACTGAAATGTCAGCGGATTTAAACTGATTAATCGTTTCGGTAATATTGGCACGCGTCGTATCAGATTGAACGCGTTGCAGCACATCATTGCCGCCGACGCCAAGCAGTACCAAGTCAGGGTTTTGCTTAGTGATTTCGTCCACTCGAGCCAGCACATCTGCAGAAGTATCGCCATTGACACCTGCATTAATGACTCTCCATTTGCTCAAGTCTGCAAGTATCTTAGGATAGGCAGTTTCTGGACTCGCGCCATAGCCATAAGTCAATGAATCGCCAAGCGCTATCACTGTGCTACCAGCGGGCAAGAGATCTTGTTGTGGTTCGCTACCACAGCCAGTCACACTGATAGTCGCTGACAATCCTATACCTGCCAGTATTAAAGAACGATGGTATTTTTTCATAGTTTTATTGACCTTGTTCAACGATTTCTTGTCTTATTTAGTGGACCATAGAACACTTGTTTGTAATATTCTAATTCATAACATATTGAATATATTCCATTTTATTATAGAACGATTGTTGTATATTGCCCAGTAGACGTTGTATAGTTCATACAAGATACAGGCGCTATGTATGGCGAATTGACGCTATTGTCTGTCCACTATCATCTAGATTCTACCAAGGATACGTGTGGTATTTATGAATAAAAAATCATCTCAATCTCAGTCTCAGTCTCAGTCTCAGAGCCAAAATCAATCACAAGAAGACCAGTCGCAAGACCAAAGTCAGAATCAAAACACAAATAAGGACACGGCTGCCCCTAAAACAAGTACAAAAGACAACGCTTCAGAGCCATCGCAAAGCCAATCACAGAATCAGTCAGAGGATACACCCGTCAAGAATTTAGCAGATACTCCCCCATCACGAGCACCAAGCTTTGATGAGCTCCAAACGGCTAAAGGTCAGTATCGTCCAGTGGTAAAAGCCGTTGGTAATTGGCTTGATAACATCAACATGGATGCCCTCAATTATCTAAACGAACAAGCAGAAAATATCTTTTATCGTAAGGGCGTTACCTTTACCGTCTATAGCGATGCCAAAAACATCGAGCGTATGATTCCGTTTGATATTATCCCCCGTATTATTGCTGCAAGCGAGTGGCGTCTGATAGAAGCCGGTTGTAAGCAGCGCATCACCGCACTCAATGCTTTTTTGCATGACATCTACCATGACCAAGCCATCATGAAGGCCGACATCGTGCCTGCCAGCTATGTCTATGCCAGCGGCTGCTATGAGCCTTGGATGATGGGTATTGAGCTTGACAAACCCATCTACTCGCATATCAGTGGTATCGACTTGATCCGTGACGAGTCTGGCAAGTTCTGTGTATTAGAGGACAATTTGCGTACTCCGTCTGGTGTCTCCTATATGCTTGAGAGCCGTAAAATATCAGAGACATTATTGTCTGATATGTTTGCTGACACCTCTATTATGGGCATCAGTGATTATCCCGACCGCCTCAAAGCCTGTCTTGCCAGCTCAACCTCCAAATATGATCCACAAGTTGTCATCTTGACACCTGGCCGCTTTAACAGTGCCTATTATGAGCATGCGTTCTTAGCACATGAGATGAATGTGCCACTCGTACATGGTTATGATTTGGTAGTTGAGGACAGTAAAGTCTATATGCAAGGTATTCGTGGCAAGGTACAAATCGATGTGATCTACCGACGCATTGATGACCCCTATATTGATCCGCTCGCTTTTCAATCTGACTCGATATTGGGCGTCTCAGGGCTAATGAGCGCCTATCGCGCTGGTAATGTCGTTATCGTAAATGCACCAGGTACAGGTGTGGCTGATGATAAGAGCCTATATCCTTTTGTACCAGACATGATTAAATTCTATCTAAACGAAGAGCCGATTCTGCCTAATATAGAAACCTATCAATGCCGCAAGCCTGATGAGCTCAAATACGTGCTTGATAATTTAGACAAGCTAGTCGTAAAAGAAACCCAAGGTTCGGGAGGCTACGGCATGCTTATTGGGCCGACTTCTACCAAAAAGGAGATCGAAGAGTATCGCCTGCGCTTACTTGAAAACCCAGCTGGATTTATTGCCCAGCCGACTATTTCGTTATCGACCAACCCCACTGCTGTCAGCGATGGCATTGCGCCACGTCACATTGATCTGCGTCCCTTTATCCTCAGTCACGGCGATGGCACAGTCGATATCGTACCGGGTGGCTTGACTCGTGTGGCCATGGTTGAGGGCTCATTAGTCGTCAACTCATCACAAGGTGGCGGTATTAAGGACACTTGGGTCGTCGATGACAGTCACCTACAATCTGAAACCAAAAAACCAAACGGTAATGGTCAAGCTGGCAAATACACGCCTGTGCCTTTAGATGCCAACAACTCAGATCACGCCAACTATTATGATCGTGTGCAGCCTAAAGAAGCAGGCTATGAGATGCTAGATGACGCACCAATGATCTTGCTACTCTCCACTGCCAGTCATCTCATATGGCTAGGCCGATACAGCGAGCGCCTGTATTACTATGATAATGTCATGAAGCAACTGGTCAAAGACGATCTCAAAAAATCACAGCTGAAGCATTTAATCAGCCATTTAGGTTTTGACGCGGATGCGGATGAATCGTTTAAGACCATGAAAGCGCAGATGCTGTCTGATCTGGAACGAAATATCATACCGAACATCGTTCAATCGATAGATGACAATGTGCAAGAGGCCAAAGGCGTCATTGGTAAAGACACGGCTGAGTTATATAATTTGATTAAGCGGCTTTCAAGTGCTGGTACTTATCGGGCTGCAACCTTACAGCTACACGCATGTAACGCAGCTATGAAACAAGAGCATCCAACGGTGACCTGCTTCTGGCAATTAGGGCGTCATTTTGAGCAGCTAGAGCGGGCTGTGCTACTGGAAGAGGACTCAATAGAAGTCAGTCTTGAGTTTAAGTACTGGATCAATGAGCTGCCTGAAAACACGCGCTGGCGTGAGCTGACACGTCTGGCCAATCAGATGATTAGATCGAAGAAATTTAGTGATTTTCAGCTGATTAGCAAAGAGTTTAATATCATCTTGCGTCAAGGTGTCTAGTCGCAAGATGATTACAGGCGCTAATGATACAGTCGATTCCAGATAATTTGGATAATAGCAAGGCGAGTAACAGTACTACCAATAGTAGACTAAGCAAGCCTAACGCCATATCCGATTTATATGGGATTGACCATACATATGAAATAAACAGAAAAATAGGAAGCTATCATGAAACTTCAAATCAGCCATCAAACCAACTATTATTACGGCGAGCTTGCACAGCGCAGTGTCCAGTATATACGCATGACGCCAATGCAGATGCCGCACCAAATCATTCACAAATGGGAGGTGATGCTCCCCAAAGTGGCGACCAATCAAAAGGACGGCTTTGGCAATGACTGGCTTACCCTCAGCCGTAACGAGGCGCATAATAACTTGCAGATGCAAGCGTCAGGTATCGTCGAGATTGATACAGAGACCAAACGGTTAGAGGATATGGCACATGTCCCCTATCTGCTCTTTACTGTACAAACGCCATTGACCAAATGTTCACAAGAGATGCGTGAGTTTTCAGCGCCCTATCTAAAAAACCCCACGCATGACAGCCTAAAGTCGATGGCCAATGCCCTTATCATGAAGATGCCGTTTGTGAAAGATGTGACTCATGTAGGTACGACAGCGACTGAGTCTTTTGCGACAGGCGCTGGCGTTTGCCAAGATCACACCCATGTGTTTTTAGGCTGCTTACGGGATCAGCATATCCCAGCCCGTTATGTGTCAGGCTATCTATACGACGATACCGAAAACCATATGGCCAGTCATGCGTGGGCAGAAGTATGGCTGGACGGTTACTGGTACACCTTTGATATCTCAAATCAGCTGTTTCAACCAAGCTCTCATGTCTACGTCGCCATTGGTCGAGACTATTTAGATACAGCTCCTGTCCGCGGTGTTAGAATGGGCGGCGGTTATGAAAACCTTTACAGTCAAGTATTGGTTTCGAGATTATCATAGGCTATTTTTAAGCCTATTCTACTAAGGATCAGTTATGACTTATTGTGCCGCTATTCGCCTGAAAGAAGGGATGGTTTTTGCTAGCGACACACGTACCAATGCTGGGGTTGATCATATCTCAACCTTTAGAAAACTCTATCAATATGGCGTTGAGGGCGAGCGCTTTATCGTATTACAGACAGCTGGCAGCTTAGCGACATCGCAGGCGGTGTTTAACAAGCTGCAAAATGATATTGACCAGCGTCTTGAGAGTAATCTCAATACGGTCCCGACTTTATTTGATGCCGCGCAAATGGTTGGTGAATGCATGCGTGAAAAAATGAACCATGCAAAAAAAGTTGCTAATTCTAGTGTCGATGGCGCCTTTACCAGCTCTTTTATGCTGGGTGGTCAAATAAAAGGCCAGCCGCCTGAGCTGTACATGATTTATCCTGCAGGCAATTGTATCAAAGCCACTGAAGACACCCCGTTTTTTCAGTTGGGTGAAAGCAAATATGGCAAACCCATTCTAGATCGTTCTGTCAGCTACAATACAGACGTAAGACATGCAGCCCGCGCGTTGATGCTGTCATTTGATTCAACCATTCAATCCAACTTGTCAGTGGGCATGCCAATTGATTTTATACTATATGACAATGACAGCCTGACCATGCCCACTGGCCGACGTATTGATGAGAATGATGCATATTTTAATAGCATTCGCCATCAATGGTCAGAGGAGCTGCGTCGTATTTTGATTGAATTGCCTAAATGTCCTGATGGTTATTGGGGATAGGTATATGAAGGGCAAAAACTGTTTTAAATGAATGGTGCGGATCAACCGACAGACGTAGAAAAAGCAGCATAAATCGACCTTATGCTGCTTTTTTTATAACCATTTTTTCAAATTATAAGGTTATGTCACCACCAATCGCATTAGCTGCGTACTGATATAACCACCAAACGTGCCCACTGCATAACCCAAAATACCTAAAAATACGCCAACTGGTGCTAACGATGGATGAAAGGCCGTTGCGACAATCGGTGCCGATGATGCACCGCCAGTATTTGCGTTAGAGCCAACTGCTAGAAAGAAAAATGGCGCACGAATGACTCTAGCAACAGCAAAGATGATAACAACGTGAATACTCATCCACAATAGACCAATGAGTAGTAGTCGCCACTGCGAGACGATACCAGCCAAATTGATTTGCATACCAATAGCCGCAATTAATACAAAGATAAATACGGTACCGATTTTTGAGGCACCCACATGATCAAGCCTGCGAATTTTAGTAAAAGAAAAGATGACACCTATTAGGGTGATAATCACCACCATCCAAAAGAACGAGCTGGCAAAGCTATACTGTACCGCCCAGCTATAAGGTGCAAAAAACTCTGCAATCTGACCGCCTATGAAATGCGCCACCCCAACCATCGCAAAGCATAAGCCAAACATCACCATCAAATCATTTAAAGTCGCTGGACGCGTATGATCACGCTCGTAGCTTTCAACCGCTTTAATCACTTTATCGATACTGCTGGTATCCGCTCTTAATAGGCGATCTATCTTATCGCTATGCTTTGCCATGATTAATATCGCCAATAACCACAATGAGGCATTGGTCGTATCGACCAAAATCATCATGCCAAATAAATCATCGCTAACCCCAAATAGCTCTTTCATGGCCGCTTGGTTAGCGGCACCGCCGATCCAACTACCCGCCACTGCTGAAAATCCGCGCCATAGCGTGTCATCTGTAAACATGTCAGGCGATATCCATTTGGCTATCCCTAAGCTAATCGGGCCACTGATGACAATGGCGATACTGGCGGCAAAGAACATAGCAATCGCTTTCCATCCCAACCCCAATATCTTTGGTACATCCATTGATAGCGTCATCAATAGCAAACTTGCTGGCAGCAAATAAGTAGCAGTAAAACCATAAATCTGCGAACCAATGCCATCGGCAAATACGCCCAAACTGTTTAGTGTGGCTGGTATAAAGCAGCACAGTACGATACCCGGCAATACCGCATAAAAGCGCTGCCAAAACTTACCGGGCAAACCTTGAGTATAGAACACCAATCCGATAACAGCCATGATGATACCAAAGGCTAACGGCAAGCTATCAATGGCTAAATGAGAAATATCAGGCATCAAGGTACTCCAAGAGTTACAGCTAGCAAAAGTGAATCAGTATAGATAAGGCGAAAAACAGGTGCAAGCAACGATTGACTACAAAGATATATTTGTTCGTTTTGGCAGCTCATCAGTCCTAGAGCGTGTCCTCATTGTTAGCCCATTTGGAGAATACTGGATTGATATGAGAACACGCCCTAATCGGATACATATAAAACCACTGTGCACAAAAAAGCCAGATAACAAGTATCTGGCTTTTTGACGCTATTTTATCCGATTAAGTAAGGACTATTTTATTAATAACCTTTATTAATCATTAAATATAACGGTATTACGAGTTGTTACTACGGTTACCGCCGCTTGAACGACCTTGACCACGGCTGTCAGCACGACCAGCTGGGCGACCTTGGCTGCCGCTTGGACGACCACGACCCGTTGCAGCACGCTCACCGCGTGGAACGCCAGTGCTATCACCACGGCTAGGAGCACCAGTGCGCTTGCCTTGATACGGCTTGCCACCTGAACGCTCATTTGGCTTACCAGATGAATCACGTGGCTTACCTTGATAACCGCTGTCATTACTTGCGCGTTGACCGGTTGAAGCACTGTCACTTGAGCGACCGCGAGCATTAGCAGGATTACCTTGATAGCCACCGCTTGAGCGACCACGGCCTTGACCATTACCGCCGCCGCCGTTTGAACGACCACGACCACGGCCACGACCATTGCCTTTGTTTTCGCTAGGTACGTAAGTCTTCTTAGGCTCCATGCCTTCGATGATACATACTTCCATTTTGCGATCTAAATAACGGTTGATCGCGTTTAGCTGTGGACGGTCATCCATGCTACATAAGCTGATAGCGATACCAGTACGACCGGCACGACCACAACGACCAATACGATGGACGTAATCTTCAGTCTGACGTGGCAAGTCATAGTTAATAACGTGCGAGATAGCTGGGATATCTAGACCACGAGCGGCAACATCCGTCGCTACTAGGATTTTAATTTTGCCATTACGCAAGTCTTGAACGATACGGTTACGCTTGCTTTGTGGCAAATCACCATGTAGGAAGCTTGCTTTATGACCCGCTTCTTGTAGCTGTTTGGCCAGTTTTTCAGTGCTACGCTTGGTAGCAGCAAAGATAATGATCTGTTCCATGTCTTGCTGGCAAACGATTTTGTCAAGCAAACGGTTTTTATGATCAAAATCATCACAGTAGTACACTTTTTCTTCGATATGTGCAGATTCTACTTTGATTGATACGCGCTCAGGGTTCTTAGTGAAGCTGGCAGCGATTTTACCTACTGGGCCATCCCAAGTTGCTGAACACATGATGGTTTGACGATCCGTTGGTGCAGCACGTAGGATATCACTGATGTCATCAGCAAAACCCATGTCTAGCATGCGGTCAGCTTCATCAAGTACCAATACTTCTAGGTTTGACAAGTCAACGCGACCGGCATTGATATGGTCAAGTAAACGACCAGGGGTCGCAACGATAACTTGTACGCCTTTTTTCAAAGCAGTAATCTGACCGTTGTACGGTGCGCCGCCTACTAATGGCACACAGAACAAACCGCGCATATCTTTAGAGTAGGTACGAACGCTGTCATGTACTTGCTGAGCAAGTTCACGCGTTGGTGTTAGGATAAGTGCTTTGGTTAGTTTGTCAAAGCTAGTGGCGCGGCTTAAACGATCAAGTACAGGGATAACGAAAGCTGCCGTTTTACCACTACCGGTTTGCGCTGATAGGAGAAGGTCACGACCCGCTAGAGCAAAAGGAATGGCTTGTGCTTGAATAGGTGTTGGGTTTGTATAACCACTGCGATCAAGCGCGGTCAAAATTGGCTTGGCAATACCGAGGTCAGTAAAAGTAACTTGATTTTCGTCAGAAGCGTCAGCGTCAGTAGAAGCTGCTTCATTAGTAGTTGTGTTTTGAGTGGTGTCTTCGATAATGCCATTTTCAGCGGCGATTGCAGATAAGATGTCAGTCATGAGAATCCTTGGTAAGTATAAGTTGCTGTAAATTCAGCAAACTTGATGCATACCACTGATAACCGTTCACCACGCTGCTTTTATTAAAAAATTACCGAGCAATATGAAAATGTCGATAATCAGAAGCCAAGCTAATAAAGCTCTACTTCTTCAATAAATGCGTTCGTGCTGTCTGACGTATTTTGGTGGTAGTGCCGAGTGTCTTATCCTTGCCTGATATCAGCGCATTATCAATGCTTTGTCCAAAGCAGATAAAGGCAAACAACAACCAATCTAGACCATATTTATATGGGCCAGTAGATAAGATATGAGTCAAAAATAACTGATATTTTTTAAAAGGTTATTTAAGTACACAAAATCATCGGCAACAATTACTTATGGTCATCCTAGACCCAAAATCGCAGGCGATGTTATCAATCTCATAATTCACGCTAGTCAATGCTAACGTGGCGACGCAGTATAGCACAGTACAAACACTATCTGTATCTATTTTTCCATTTACTATCAAAATAAGCGCTATCTTCTTAATAACCAATCATTTATTTAATCAAGACATGCCTCAGCCTTTAAGTAAATGATTGGTCACTAAAATGAACGTCGAATGTTCTAGCGTAGAATTTTTACTTCTGTCACATAAGTTGGCATTTGCCATGCCCCGCCTGCTTCGACCATACGGCACAGCCCCGTAGTGCTCTCATGACTTTTTTCAAAAGCTTTACCTGTCCACATCCAGTCGGCTTTGGATAAGCAGTCACCAATCCCGCGACCTTTTTGTACCGACGTGATTTTACCTTTGTCGTAATCGGTTGCATTGGTGGTAACCAAGGTCGGCTTATAAGGTTTATTGTCATTTATCACCCAGACGCCTATACCTGCATTATAAGCCCCTACCCAGCATTCGTGTTGTGCTAATAACTGCGTATTGTTCAAACGGCTGACACGCCATGAGGTTTCATCGAACAAATTTGGGCAGTCACTATCGGCATCTCGCATGGTAGTTTTCATCATTGTTGACAACTGCGAGGATTTCATCACAAATTTTTTGTTGCTGCTAGATATAGCAGCAGGGTTGGGTGCTACAAAACGGAGCGATGGTGCAGGCTTAGGTGGCAAGACACTACTATTGGGCTTTTTAGCATCATCGCTACGGATAAAGGCACTCGATGTGCCTAGGCGGCCCTGTGCCTCATCTGCCTTGAGCATGACAGCGCTAGCCCCTTTATCAGACAACTGCCAACGTGAGTTACGTAGTACCAGCTCGATTTTGCTTGATTTAGTCAAGGCATCTAGCAGTGCGGTCACCTGTGACGAGGTCAGCTCCGCATTGCCTGCTGCTGCGGAGAAAGGCTTGGTTTCACCCAAGTCTTTGCCGTCGATAACCAAAGAAATGCGATGGCGATTACCCAGTTGCATCAAGGCTTTCGCAGCGCTTTCTTTAGCACCGCCAAACTTAACCTGACCGTCTACGGTGGCATTGGCCCCCGCACGGCGCACCAGCAATACCGAGACGGGCAACTGGCTATTGTTTTCTGCTTGGTATCCTGCCAGCCGGCAAGTACGGGTATTATCACAAGCAACCTGCCAATCTTGGCTGGTAAATTCAACGGCGGCAGCATGAGCGTGGCTCATAGAGCTAAATGATGTGATAGTCAGTGCCGTCAGTATGGGTAATAAAATTTTATTTTTTGACATTAATAGGCTTATTTTTGTTGTTGTTTTAGCTTTATTTGCAGAATGAGTCACATTTTTTGCATTAAATTTTTTATGAATATTGATATAGCAACTGGCATTGTTATCAGTTAACAATAATGGTGCACTTAGAACTTTATGCTTCTTCATAATAATGACTCATCAATAGAAGAATTATAAACACACGTCCTTTAAGACGGCGACCTGTTATCTTAACGTATCAATGTTTCTATCTGTTGTACTAATGTACCATTATGTAAAGATACAAGTATACTGCTAATTTAATATATCGATATATAAAGATAGCACTATCAATATGTTAAAAAACAAGGCTGATAAGCAAATTGCTTACCAGCCTTGTTTGACAGTCTCATTATTTTTATTTTTCTAATGAAGACCTATGATGCTTAATTACTTAAGCCATTGGTTTTAGTGACAGATCGACTGCCCGTTTTACCGCAGGACGCTCAGCTATTTGCTTCGCCCAGCGCTGTACATTTTTATAATCGTCGACCTGTAAGAATTCAGCGGCTTCATAAAGCTTACCCAAAACCAATTGTCCATACCATGCCCAAATAATGATATCCGCAATATTATAATCTGCCTCGTCATTGCCGCACATGTATGCGCTGTCTTTTAGGTGTTTATCGAGTACGTCGAGCTGGCGCTTGGTCTCCATGGCATAGCGATTGATGGGGTACTCCATCGGCTCCGGCGCATAAGCATAGAAATGACCAAAACCACCGCCTAAGAAAGGAGCACTACCCATTTGCCACATCAACCAAGACAGACAGTCTGCTCTCGCTTTACCAGCGGCTACAGGTATGAACTGACCAAATTTTTCTGCCAAGTACATTAAGATGGCACCGGACTCAAAAAGCGCAATAGGCTCGCCAGCGGTATCGGCAGAATGATCGACCAAGGCTGGAATCTTTGAGTTAGGGTTTATCGCCACAAAGCCCGAACCAAATTGATCGCCTTCTGAGATGTCAATTTTATAGGCGTCATATTCAGCGCCTTCCACACCAAGCTCGGCCAGCTCTTCTAATAAGATGTTAACCTTGACACCATTTGGCGTATTTAGTGAATAGAGCTGTAATGGCGCCTTGCCTACTGGCAGCTCTTTTTCATGACGCGCGCCAGCCGTTGGGCGGTTGATACTAGAAAATTTACCGCCACTTTCTTTATCTTGTGTCCATACCTTAGGTGGCGTATAAGTCGCTTCTTTTACATTATTATTGGTCGTTGATTGATTGTTGTCATTACTCATCAGAGATCCTATTTGTTATTGTGTCACAAAATATAATTTTACTAAAAATAGCCCGTTCAAGATAATTTGGATAAAAAAGCAGGCAAAAGCACTATAAACAGTAGGCTGAGCAAACCTAACGAATTATTTAATTCATGTATCCAATTTATATGAGACTGACTGAATGTGTGCTCTACTATAACGGCTATCTCTCAACCTATTAAAGTCCTGTCGTGTAATTAATGTAGTGGTTTTTAGGATAAAAAGTCCTTTGGTTACTTTGCTCACCTTTAACTACTTTGCCATTGTTTCTATACTACGCACAATTTAACGGTCTTTAGAGATAAAGGTAGTCGCTCACGAGCACGCTCTTTGAATACCCTAGCCTTAAGATATGGTGATGTCAGTATGGTAACGCTAACCTCCACACAAAATAAATACCTACCCTATGTGCTGGCGGTGGCGCTGTTCATGCAAATTTTAGACGCCACCATTTTGAATACCTCGCTACCACAAATGGCACAAGCACTGGGTGAGTCACCACTTAAGATGCAATGGGCCGTGATTAGCTATGCATTAACCTTAGCTGTTTTTATACCAATCAGTGGGTTTTTAGCGGACAAATATGGCACACGTCGGGTGTTTTTATCCGCGATCATCATCTTCTGTATTGGTTCATTGCTGTGCGCGGCGTCACCAACCCTAGACTTTTTAATTGGTTCACGTGTGATACAAGGCATTGGCGGTGCGATGATGACACCTGTTGCTAGGTTGATATTGGTCAAGTCATATCCTCGCAATAAGCTATTGACCGTGATGAACTTTGCGGTGATTCCAGCATTGGTAGCACCCTTGGTAGGGCCAGTACTCGGCGGTTATATCGTGCAATATGCCAGCTGGCAGTGGATATTTTTGATCAATATACCGATGGGTATTTTTGGTTTTATTATGGGCAAAAAACTGGTACCGGCTTTATTTGAAGATACTAAGCATTTAGACTGGACAGGGTTTTTATTATTTGCCGCTGCGGCTTGTGGGTTTACGCTAGCAGTAGAGTTTGGCTCACAGGCAGGACGAGAGCTTTATGGATTGTTCTGTGGTTTGGGTGCAAGCCTGCTGATAGGTGCTTATATCTGGCATGCCAAACGCCGTCAAGCGCCGTTATTCCCCTTGACCCTATTTGATATTCGTACCTTTAAGATTGGGATTACGGGTAACTTATTTACGCGCTTAGGCATTAGTGCCGTGCCGTTTCTACTACCGTTACTATTACAAGTGGTGTTTGAATACTCACCGTCGCAGGCAGGTTGGCTACTAGCGCCTATCGCGGTTGGGGCAATTGGCATCAAGCCTTGGGTGAGTAAAATTATTCAGCGTTATAGTTATCGCACGGTATTGGTCTACAATACGTTTTTTATGGGTACGCTCATCATTATGTTGGCACAGTTTAATGATGCCTCACAGTGGCTTTGGTTCATCCCTATTTTGACCGTAATGGGTGCTTGTAACTCTATGCAGTTTAGCGCAATGAACACCATTACCATCGGTGATTTAGAAGGCGTACAAACCAGTAGCGGTAACAGCTTGATGGCTGTTAATCAGCAGCTCGCGATTAGCTTTGGTATTGCCTTTGGGGCTGCGCTACTGAATCTACTACGTGAGCGGTTTGAGCTTGATACCTTGGCTGCCTTTCAAACAACGTATTGGATATTGGGAATACTAACGATTCTCTCAGGACTGTATTTCTTACGTCTCAAACCTGAAGATGGTCGCGGTTTGTATTAGGGCATGTCCTCATTTAAAAGCTGAAGACAAATGATGTCATAAACATACTCATAAATACCAGACACAAAAAAGCCAGTAGAGGTTTGAATGATATCAAACGCCTACTGGCTTTTTAATCGATGAAGGGCTTAAGCGATGAAGGACTAAGGCGCTTTGTCATCATCCATCTGTGATTGGATGTAGCGTTCTGCACCAATGCTTTCGATCAAGTCTTCTTGTGTCTCTAGCCAGTCTTGATATTCTTCATTGCCATCTTTGAGCTTCACCAATAGCTGACGAGATACATAATCACGATGTGTCTCGCACAAAGTAATCGCATCGGTAAGAATGTCGAATTTCTGTTTTTCTAAACGCAAATTGCAATCAATAATCTCTGGCACATCTTCACCCACCAGCACTTTACCCAGTTCTTGCAAGTTCGGTAAACCATCAAGTAACAAGATACGCTCGATTAAATCGTCTGACCATTTCATCTCAGCAATTGATTGATGGTATAGCGAGTCATTCAGCGCTTCGAGACCCCAATGCCGAGCAATCCGTGCGTGCAAAAAATACTGGTTAATAGCGATTAGTGATTGACCAAGCACTTTATTGAGTACACGAATAACGTCTTTATCCCCTTTCATAATATCTCTCCCTTTATCATTACCTAGTAAATTAAATGTCGTGTAACGCTATCGATAGCTATTAAACAAGATGAGGAGATACCTCAGCCATTTGACTTTGTAGGTAATTTGGTAGACCAATCATATCGATGAGACGCAACTGCTGCTCAAGCCAATGCGCATGATCTTCTTCAGTGTCTTTTAGCTGCACAACCAACATCTCGCGAGTGACGTAATCAAGTTGTTCTTCACACAGCGCAATACCGTCTTTTAGATGCTGTTGCACTTCATACTCTAGATCAAGGTCAAGCTGTAGCATTTCAGGAACGGTGCTACCAACATTGATATCGTTGACTTTCATCTTTGGCGTGCCGCCGAGCATTAGAATACGGCGAATGATAGCCTGTGCGTGTAAGGTTTCATCTTGCATCTCATGATTGATACGGTCGTATAATTTGCCGTAATGCCATTCCGCATACATCTCTGAGTGAATGAAATACTGGTCACGAGCTGCAAGCTCGCCACCTAATAGAAAATTTAAATACTCAATAACTTTTGGGCTACCTATCATCACACGCACTCCTATATTTATTCGTCTTTCAGATTACAGTAATAGTAATAATACCTGTATTGATAGCATTATCAGTAACCTGCACGGTCAAATTGAAAACAACAAAAAATCTTCTAAATCAAGATAGATATAGTAGCATATAGACGCTGTATGACTTGTAACGTTATTAACTAAGAATACGATGCTAATTGAGAATCATAATTAGCCAGCTTTTTTGAAGACGCTCAATAGATATTTGAGCAATATAGAGAAAGTTCAGTGCGGGATATAAGCATGATAATTGCCCTACCCTTCATAACAGCTAATCTAGCTATAAAGGGTAAACAGCGATAATAGAAGAGGCGGTTGTTCGAAGGTAGGATTAGTTGTCATGCGCAAGCGTAAACGGTGCTTATCTAACAATCGTTAAACGGCATAAGCTAGGACATCTAATTTAGCATGGTGTTCATCAAGATAATCGTTGACCATAGGTTCGCAGCAGCCACAGCACGTCGCAACATCAAGGGTATCTTTTAGACCGTCAAGGGTATCGATGCCAGCAGCAATAGCGGCTTTGATTTGCTTTTCTTTTACGTCGTTACAGATACATACGTACATGTGCTTGCTCCTACGATGGTTACTATATGCTTTGCTGAAGTACTTAAAAATAAATAGGTACTTAGAAATAAAGAGGTACTTAAAAATGAAGAGATATGTTTTGGACGATATAGGTTACTTGATGTTCAATACTTTATCTTGTTGGTCGTTATAATAACGATAATTATTACCATTTGCAATAGCATTGACCTATCTGTCCGTCATAAATCTACTGCTATTGAATCTTGATAAAAGCTCAATTCATGTAACTGCATACACACAAACATGTAACCGAACATTTTTAACGGTATTAAATTGACGATGAAGTGTAATTTTGCTCACTTTTTAATCGATTTTATTGATAACTGCTGTTATATTGACATCCTATTAATAAAAGCTCTCTTGGGATTACCCTATGTCTGATAATAATTTTACGATACAACCTATCGAATTGTTTAAAGTTTTATCTGATCCGACACGCTTAAAAATCTTCCAAATTTTATTCAAAAAAGAGGCACGCTGTGTAGGCGCATTGGTAGAAATATTGGATCAACCGCAGCCAACCATCTCTCGCCATTTAAACCATTTGAAAAAACTGGGTATTTTAAGCTGTGTTCGCGACGGTACGTGGATGTGGTATGAAGTAGCAGATGACCTGCCTGACTGGTGCCAAGATATCTTAGACATCACTTATGAGCAAACCTCACTCGGAGACTTAGACGGTGATATGCAAAAACTTGCGTAGTTACTATTAAGTAGTTACTACTAATAAGTGATTAGATGGTAAGCGATTAGGATAGTAGGTAATTAAAAGCTATTCATTAAGCGTTACTATCTGCTGGGTTGGCCATTGTTCTGCCCCTCAAGTTGACACTTATAAATAGCTTAATCCATAAAAAAAGACCTAATAATTTAGGTCTTTTTTTATTTGCAAATGACAGCAACTGCACAGACTGGTTGTCTTAAACATAGCTAAAACGCGATGAGATATAGTCAAAATATCCCAAAAACGCTACGATACTGCTGATATTAATTTTTTGTAGCCTCTGTCTGCATAGACACAGCAAGCAAGAAAAATTGATATCAGCATTGCATGATGTATCGATATTACTTTGCATTGACTATATGACTTAAAGAAGTCTGATTATACTAAATCTAAAAAGTCGCTGACAAAAGCGTTAGCTGGATGGTGTATCAGCTCCTCTGAAGTACCTACCTGCTCGACATGACCATGATTCATCACCACAATCTCATCAGATATTGCGCGCGCCTCTTCTTGATCATGGGTCACCATGATACTGGTAATACCAAGATCATGATGAATGTCTTTTAGCCAGGTACGCAACTCTTTACGCACCTTGGCATCAAGTGCGCCAAACGGCTCATCCAGTAGTAATAACTTTGGTTTTACCGCCAGTGCTCGTGCCAGTGCAATACGTTGGCGCTGACCGCCAGATAATTGATGTGGGTAAGCATTGGCAATCTGCGGCAACTGTACTAATTCTAGCAGCTCTGCCACCCGCTTATTGATATCAGCTTTGCTTGGGCGTTCGTTCTTTGGCAACAGCGTTAAGCCAAAGGCGATATTATCAGCGATATTTTTGTGGCGAAACAAGGCATAGTGCTGAAACATAAAGCCGATATGGCGTTTTTGAACCGGCATGTTGGTAACGTCTAAATCATCAAACAATATCTGCCCCGAATCCGCATATTCAAGCCCAGCAATAATACGTAACAGTGTCGTCTTACCGCAACCAGATGGGCCTAATAAGGTCGTCAATTTACCAGTAGGCACAGTGATATTAATATTGTCTAAGGCAGTAAAATTGCCAAAACTTTTATTAACGTTCCTAATTTCGATGCTCATAATAGTGTCTCTTATTATATCTTTTGTCTTATCGTGGCAGATTGTCTTCGATTACTGTTTTATTAGTAGCTAAATATAAGTAGCGAACTATTAACAGCTACTTGAACCATTTACAGGCTGTTATTTTCGTTCTTTGCTACGGTGGCATTGGCACTCACTGGCAGCTCAGGGGCACTTGCCAGCCGTTCAGATTTGGCAAATTTACGCTCTTGTACTTTGGTCATGACTTGTTGTATCAGTAGCGTCACTAGAGCGAGCGCAGCAAGTAAACTTGATAAGGCAAAAGCCGCGGTAAAATTATAATCATTGTAAGCAATCTCAACCAGTAGCGGCATCGTGTTTGTCTCACCGCGAATATGACCGGACACCACACTGACCGCACCAAACTCACCCATGGCGCGGGCATTGGTCAAAATCAAACCGTATAGCAGCGCCCATTTGATATTAGGCAGTGTCACATGCCAAAAAATCTGCCAGCCACTTGCGCCCAAAGTCAGTGCTGCTTGCTCCTCAGAGTCGCCCTGCGTCTGCATCAAGGGTATTAGCTCACGCGCGACAAAGGGGAACGTCACAAATAAGGTCGCCAAAATGATACCAGGAACGGCATAAATCACTTGGAAACCCATGCTCTCAAGCCAGCCACCCATGGTAGAGTTCAGCCCGAATAACAACACAAACATCAGACCTGCGACAACAGGGGATACTGAGAATGGCAAATCAAGCAAAGTGGTGACCAACTGCTTACCTTTAAACTGATAACGCGTGACCAACCATGCAATCGCGATACCCATCACCATATTAATGGGTAACACGATAGCAGCCGTAATTAATGTCAGCTTAATGGCTTGCAAGGCTTCTGGATCGACCAACGAGGCAATGTACAGCTGCCAGCCACCTTTAAATGCTTCGTAGAACACCGCAAACAATGGCACCACCAACATGATAACCATGAATAAAACAGCAATCGTGATAAAGGTACGTCTAATCCATGGGCTGTCTTTAGTCGCTGGATTACTTTGATAATCGTAGCTATTGGATATCTGCATCTTAGCGAGCTCCTACACGGCGCGACAGTTTCCACTGTACGATGTTGATGGTCAATAAAATCACAAATGAGATCAGCAGCATAAATAACGCCACGGCGGAGGCACCCTGAACATCAAACTGCTCAAGTTTACTGATAATAATGAGCGGTAAAATCTCAGACTGCATCGGAATGTTACCAGCGATAAAAATCACCGAGCCATACTCGCCAGTCGCACGAGCAAACATCATGCCTGCACCCATAAGTAAAGCGGGTAACAGCTCTGGTAAAATAACCTTACGAAAAGTGGTAAAGCGATTTGCGCCTAATACCGCAGATGCCTCTTCAAACTCAACCGATAGCTCGGCCAGTACGGGCTGTACCGCACGAACAATAAACGGAAAGCTGACCACTACTAAGGCGAGCCAAATACCAATAGGCGTAAAAGCCACCTGAATATCGAATTTATCGAACCATTGACCAATCAGACCATTAGGTGCGTAAAGAGTGGCAAGAGAGATACCGGTGACAGCGGTTGGCAGTGCAAAAGGCAAATCAACCAAAGCATTGATTAAAGATTTGCCCCAAAACTCATAACGCACCAGTACCCAAGCGACCAACGTACCAAACACCATATTAGTGAGCATCGCTAAGAACGACATCCACAAGCTTAATTTTATAGCAGCGGTCACTTGCGGCTGGGTAATGGTTTCCCAAAAGCCGGTCCAGCCCATTTGCGTTGTGGTATAAGCCATCATAGCAAACGGCAATACCACCAGTAACGATAAGCTAAAGACGGTGATACCCATGCTCAGACCAAACCCTGGCAGCACATTGCGCTGACGCAAACGGTTCAGCCACCCTTTGTTTCGCAGGGGTTTGTTGGCAGAAGATAGTGGTGCACTCATAGTAATGTCCTATTGCCTATCTGATGGTACTTATCGTAAAGACCACGTTTTATCAAATTTATTATTAGTACGCTTATGGTATAAAGGACATAGCGCGGGTGCCATGTCCTTTATATGATTGGACGTTACTTTAGAATTGCTGAGCTGGTAACGACAGTACGTTTAAAACATAGCAGATTGGCTACTGAGGGGCATTAATGGCTAACTGATCGAATACGCCGCCATCACTAAAGTAAGTGCTCATAATTTCATCCCATGACCCAAACGCATCGTTTGGACGGAAAGTTTCAACCGGTGGTAATTTGTCACCATTTTTATCAAGAACGCTTTTTACGCTAGGACGTAAGTAAAGGTCAGCAGCCAATTGCTGAGCAGGCTCGCTCCATAAGTAATCAAGATAGGCTTTTGCTGCATTAGTCGTGCCTTTCTTGTCCGTCACCGACTTAACGATCGCAACAGGGCTTTCTGATTTGATAGAGTATTTAGGATAAACGATGTCAACTTTACCCGCACCGAAATCAGTGGCGGCAAGGTTGGCTTCGTTTTCAAAGGTGACGAGTACATCACCAATACCGCGCTGAACGAAAGTCGTTGTCGCTGCACGTCCGCCATTCTCATAAACTTTCACGTTTTTAAGCATATCTTTTACGTATTTTTTCGCTGGTGCTTCTTCGTTATTAAAGGCGTGTAAACCATAACCATAAGCCCCTAAAAATGCATAGCGACCGTTACCGGTGACTTTCGGATTAGCCATCACAATCTCAAGGCCATCTTTGGTCAAATCTTCCCAATCGTTGATGCCTTTTGGATTGTCTTTACGTACCAAAAATACGATGGTGCTGGTAAATGGCACAGCATTATCTGGGAATTTGCTTTCCCAATCTGACTCAACTAACCCTTTTTTCTCAAGCAATTCAATGTCTGAGCCTTGGTTCATCGTCGCAACATCCGCTTGCAAACCATTGGCAACTGACAGTGCTTGCTTACTTGAGCCACCATGTGACTGCTTAATTAGGATAGTGTCGTTTGGGTTCTCAGCTTTATAGTGCTCAACGAACAGCGGGTTGTAGTCTTTATAAAAATCACGCGCCACATCATAAGAGACGTTCAACAGCTCGATATTCTGACCTTCTGCTGTGCCATCAGCATTGGCAGTCGTATCTGCCTGCTCACTGTTGCTACAGCCAGCAAGTCCAAGTGTCAACGCCACGCCAGCGACACTTAGAGCGCTCAGCGCTTTGTTTTTTTGTTGATAACGAGCTGCGTATGTCATAAATACCTCAGAGATGTCTGTTTTTTATGTAATGCAGGTATGCTAACAGCGCCATCTTATTATGTTTAATGATGAATATGTGTATGTTATTGCCAAAATGGAATAACTGTATTATATAGATAAAGTTATCAATTACTTAAGGGTTGCCCTCTACTCTACCCGTGCCAGCTGATCGAAACGCCCGCCATCGACGAAGAATGTGTCCATGATCTGTGCCCAAGACCCGAAAACTTCGACTGGCTCAAAAGTGTCAATATCAGGTAGGGTGTCTTTGTGCGCTGCTAATACCTGCTCATTACTAGGACGCATATACATCTGTGCCATGAGTTCTTGTGCGGGGGTATCCCATAAGCCTTTGAGATAAGCGGTTGCGGCCTCAGTTTTACCGCCTTTTTCGGTGACAGCGGTCACTACGGCAACGGGGTTTTTAATAACAATCGAGTAGCTCGGATAAACAATGTCAACTTTTCCTTTTGCGAACTGCTTCACCGCCAGATGCGCTTCGTTTTCGGTAGTGATAAGTACATCACCTAGCCCGCGTTGGGTAAAGCTGGTCGTCGCTGCTCGTGCACCATTGTCGTAAGTAACGACGTTTGCCAATAGTTTCTTGATAAAGTCATCCGTTTTGGTAGGATTTTCCACACTTTCTTTGAATTGATGCAGCCCATAGCCGTAAGCGCCCAAAAAGGCATAACGCGCGGTACCACTGGTTTTTGGATTCGGGATGACCACATCGATACCATTACGCGCCAAATCTGACCAATCTTGAATGTTTTTTGGATTGCCGTTCCGTACCAGTAGCACCATAGTGCTGGTATAAGGAACGGCATTATTCGGTAGGGCTTGTTGCCAATCGGCTGCGACCAAGCCTTTCTCCACCAACAGATTCATGTCGCTTTCTTGGTTGAAGGTCACCACATCGGCTTGCAAACCATTGGCAACCGACAAGGCTTGCTTACTTGAACCACCATGTGACTGATTGATATCGATCTTACTGTCTGGGTTTTCTTTCTGATAATTCGCACTGAATAACGCGTTATAGTCTTTGTAAAAATCGCGCGACACATCGTAAGAGACGTTCAGTAAGCTGATGTCTTTTTGCCCACTGGCAGATTCGTTTTGCGTGGCTTGCGTTGGGCTGCAACCTGCAATTAGCATCATCGCTGTCAATGCGCTGCCAATCATGAGGATGCGTGGTTGTACGCTTTTAGATAATGATGGGGCACCAGCAATACTGCCAATGCGAGATGAGATTTTATTGATATTAATTTGCATAAATGTTCTCTATAGTTTCGAGTTTCATATCTTTTAGTTTCGATGCGACCATTTTTTATTAAAATACTTATTATGGTCTCAATGGCTATTGCTCAGTGAATTTGACTTTTTGAATTTAATATTGAGTATAATGAGAGCCATGCTAGCAGCTTGTTTCATGAACGCTTAGTGACAAATTAGCTTATCGAGTGAAGCACTTGGCATAAGCAGGCAGGAGCAATACCTATCATTCACTTAACCACAAGGTGCGACCATATGATTCAATACCAACTTCGCTCAGTACTTTCTATTGCGTTATTATTTGCCAGCCCTATTCTTGTTACCGTCAGCGGTTGTAGTTATAGCAATGATAACTACGGTGATAGCAAAGTAAAAAGTACTGCTGTTATGCCGACACCTGCTGTGCAAAAAGTCGTTGGTGACTACGCCTCAGAGAGTTATGCGGCTCGCAAGCAAGGTTATGATTGGGTGGGTATTATGGTGAGACCTGACGGAGCGACAGACATTACTATAAAAGTGCGCGCCCGCAGTGATGTGAAAAAACCAACCTGTCATTTTGATGGTAAGGCGACCTTGCTGGGCCAGGATGATGCACACGGCATTATTTTTCAGACCAAGATAAATAACAGCAATGACAACAATGTATTCTTTCAATTTAAAGACGATACGCTGACCATTGATAGCCCAGATAAATATGCATTGAACTATTTTTGCTCAGGTGGCGGTACGCTAGCCGGAAACTATGAGAAGCTTTCGGGTGCTTTAGAGCTGAATTAACATTCAATGACGTTAGGCTTTACTGTAGACAATAAAAAAGGTGCCAGACGATAAGTCTGACACCTTTTTTTATGACTGATTTTATTTATCAACGATACAAATTAATTATACGGCTGATGCACCAGTGAGCTTAACCTCAGCACGTTCCTCACGAGCGATACCGGCATAATAATTGCGCAAAATTTCTAGTACTTCGGGACGGCTAAAGTTCTCTGGTACCTCTTCGTCTTCTGATAGTGCTTTACGTAGCTTAGTGCCTGACACTTTGACATGCTCAGAGGCGTCATGCGGGCAAGTCTTGTCCGATGCCATCGCATTACAAGCATTACACCAGAACGTCCAGCCAATTTTTAACGGCTGAGTGATCAGATCGTCTTTGCCAACGTGCTCAAAGATAGTCTGAGCATCAAAGGCACCATAATAATCGCCAACACCAGCATGGTCACGACCAACAATCAGATGACTACAGCCATAGTTTTGACGGAATACCGCATGTAGTAACGCTTCACGAGGTCCAGCATAACGCATGTCTAGTGGATAACCCGCTTGAATCACCGTATCTTGTCTAAAGTAGTTGTCAATCAAGGTTTTGATGGCTTCTTGACGCACGTCAGCAGGAATATCGCCTGGCTTGAGCGCACCTAACAATGAATGTATCAACACCCCATCACAAATCTCGATAGCAATCTTGGCAAGATATTCATGTGAGCGATGCATTGGGTTACGCGTCTGGAACGCTGCGACTGTTTTCCAGCCTTTTGCATCCAATATTTCGCGCGTCTCCGCAGGCGTTTTATAGATCTCTGGGTACAAGGCTGGGAATTCGCCTTCGCTCAGCACTTCTACGCTACCTGCGATGTTGACATCGCCTTGGTTTAGAACTTGCTGCACACCCGGATGCTCAGAGTCTGTCGTGGTAAATACTTGCTGGCATTCGTGTTCTTTATCAATGCTGTAGGTTTCTTCAACCGTCAAGATGCCCATCACTTCACCGTCTTCAGCGACCAACGCAACTTTATCACCTTTATTTAGGCTGTCGGCTGTGGCTGTTGGTGCAGATAAGGTAATTGGAATCGGCCAAAACAAGCCAGCATTCTCACCACTTTGCAGACGCATGTTATCAACCACACCCTGCCAGTCGGCTTGATTCATAAAGCCGTTTAGCGGGGTAAAGCCACCAATACCAAACATAATCAAATCGCCACGCTCACGAGAGCTTAAGGTAATCGTCGGTAATGTGCTGGCAAGTGCCAAGGCTTGATCACGGGCGTCGCCAGTTAACAATAATGGCTTAAGCTCACTGCTACCATGAGGAGGGACTAGTTTTGAAGCTGCTTGATTGAGGACTGAAGATGTCATATTGATTTAAAACCTTAATAAATGATTATACTTGGTAAATTGGCTTAGCAAATTGGCTTATAAATAGAATACGCATAGGCTACCTAACTTTCGTTATGAAAATTTATGCTGTGTTTGGATATGGATATGTCTTAAAGGAATTTATGTTTTTTGGCACAAGCTTATATGATGTAAAGCTGAATTATTCACATTGCGATCGGCAACAAAATCTATTACACACGCAAATCATTTTCGTCGCTGCTTTTAAGTCTAAAAACAAAATTGAGATTACGTCATGTATCAATATAACTACGCTGACCAAACCTTGGTAGAGGAACGGGTCGCCCAATTTCGCGACCAAACTGAACGGTTTTTGGCCGGTGAGCTGCCAGAAGATCAGTTTTTGCCCCTGCGTTTGCAGAATGGCCTTTATATCCAACGTTATGCGCCGATGTTGCGTATTGCTATTCCTTACGGCCTGCTAGCCAGTTACCAATTGCGTAAATTGGCAGAGATTACTCGCAAATATGATAGAGGCTATGGGCACTTTACGACCCGTACCAATATCCAGTTGAATTGGCCAAAGCTAGAGGAAGTTCCAGACATCTTGGCAGAACTGGCATCGGTACAGATGCACGCCATCCAAACGTCGGGCAACTGTATTCGTAATACCACAACTGATCCTTACGCTGGTATTCATCAAGAAGAGATTGCAGATCCACGTCCCTATTGTGAAATTATTCGTCAATGGTCAACTTTTCATCCTGAGTTTGCCTTTTTGCCGCGTAAATTTAAGATTGCTGTTATTGGTACAGCCAATGACCGCGCGGCGACGCAAGTGCATGATGTGGGACTACATTTAAAAACCAATGAGGCAGGCGAGATTGGTTTTGAAGTATTGGTTGGCGGTGGTCTTGGTCGTACACCAGTGATTGGTAAAGTGATTAACGAATTCTTACCGCGTCAGCATCTGCTCAGTTATCTAGATGCTATTTTGCGTGTTTATAACCTGCATGGTCGCCGCGATAATAAATTTAAAGCCCGTATTAAAATATTGGTGGAGAGCATGGGCGGTCCTGCCTTTGCCAAATTGGTCGATGCAGAGTGGGAAGCGCATACCAGAGATGGCGCGCTGACCTTAACAGACGAGAATTTTGCCACTGCCAGCAGTTTTTTTAGCGAGCCTGATTATGTTGCCTTCGACGCTCTGCAAGCACAGTCTGATTTGCAGCAGCAACTCAATGCCGATAAAGACTTTGCCAATTGGTACAATCAAAATACGGTCGCGCATAAAGTGTCGGGCTACCGTGCCGTTGTTATTTCGTTAAAAGCAGGGTTGGTCGACGGAAGCTATGTGCCTTCGGGCGATGTCAACGAGCAGCAAATGGATGCCCTCGCTGACTTATCAGATAAATATAGCTTTGGGGAGTTACGCGGTACTTATCAGCAAAATTTGGTGTTTGCTGACGTGCAAACCAATCATCTGTATGAGCTATGGCAACAGCTGACTGAGCTTAATTTAGCGCGTGCCAATATAAACACCTTAACAGACATGATTGTCTGCCCAGGTTGGGATTATTGCTCGCTTGCCAATGCCACGACTTACAATATCGCTGAGCAAATCGAGAAACAGTTTGATGATCTCGACTACCTTTATGACTTGGGTGAGATTCGTCTAAACATGTCCGGCTGTATGAACGCTTGTGCGCACCATCATACGGGTGATATCGGTATCCTTGGTGTCGATAAAAAAGGCGAACACTGGTATCAAATTAGTTTGGGTGGTAACTCAAGCAGTGATGCCAAAATCGGCAAGATATTGGGCAAAGCAGTGCCAGCTGATGATGTCGCTACTACTCTACAAAAGATTTTGGACGTTTATCTAGAGCTGCGTGCTAGTAATGACAATGACGTAGAACTCTTTACTGATTTGGTCGATCGCGTCGGTATCGCACCATTTAAGGAGAAGGTCTATGGGTAATCATCATGTACTAAATAGTGATGGTGTCGATATCAGTCAGACTGATACTTGGCATGCGCTTACCACCAATGAGATACCAGATGGTATCGCTCTCACAGAGATATCGCTGCTCGAGACCTTACAAAAGCAAGAGAAGCTCGACGTTGTCCTACCACTTGCAGACTTGCTGGATGCTAAAGGCACGCTCGCTGGTGGACTATTGCAGCAAGTATATGAGCTGTTGGGCGAGCATACTAGCCGTCTTGGTGTTTGGATTACCTCAGACACCGATACTGATGCGCTGGCAGGATTGACAGACTTTTTGTTAAAGCAAGATTTGATTGTGATTCATGTGCCAGCCTTTACTGATGGGCGCGGTTTTAGTTTCGCACAGACGCTACGTCAGCTCGGTTTTCAAGGCGAGATTCGTATGGCAGGCAAGTTTGGTCGTGACCAAATTGCGTATCTACTGCGCGCGGGTGCCGACACTTTTGTACTTAGCGAGCACGATATGCAGTCTATCTCTGACATCAGTCAAGCATTCAATGCGCTTGCCAGCAGTTATGATGGTCGCAACGCTGCCGACTTGCCGATGTTTTCGGGCGCTTAATATTGCTATTCAGTAGCCATTATTTACTTTTAAATATTTTGTTTATTTAACCATTTCTATATTAACAACAATTAAGGAACGCATTATGAGCCAACTACACCCAAATCTAGACCTTGACCAAGCCAACCAAGCGCTACAGGGTAAATCACCAGAAGAAATCGTAGCATGGGCATTGCAGCAAGCTAAAAACCCAATTATCACGACGAACTTCCGTCCTTATGAATCTGCTATTTTGCATTTGGTCGCCAAGCAACGTCCTGATATTACCGTATTATGGGTAGATTCTGGTTATAACACCGATGCCACTTATCGTTTTGCTAATAAAGTCATCAAAGATTTAGGTCTAAATGTCATTACGTATATCCCTAAACAAACGGCTGCCCATCGTGACGCCACTATGAATGGTATTCCGGGGATTGATAACCCACAGCATGACGAATTCACTGAACAAGTGAAGCTTGAGCCGTTTCGCCGCGCACTAGATGAGCTAAAGCCTGACGTTTGGTTCAATGCCATTCGTAAAGATCAAACCGAATTCCGCCAAGGTCTGGATGTATTAAGTCTATCAAAAGATGGCGTGCTGAAAGTAGCACCGTTGTTTGAAAAAACAGATGCAGACTTGGATGTTTATCTAGACGAGCACAAACTACCTAACGAGCATGACTACTTTGATCCAACGAAAGTAGAAGAGAGCCGTGAGTGTGGCCTGCATACTCAGCTGTAATATCGACTGATTTTAGTTAAGCAAAAGCCCTCTCATAAACGAGAGGGCTTTTTGCATTCTGTATGGCTATTCCCTTTTCAATCAAAAACCACCTTTAACATGTCAAAAACGAATATACTAATGCCAATACACTAAGTGAGACGTCGCACGCGATACCTCATAATGAGGGTATATTTTATATTGAATAAATTGCTGGTGATGCTATGAACACCTTTCCGCTATTTTTTAAATTAGAAGGCCGCAAAGTGCTGATCGTCGGTGGCGGCGATGTGGCGCTACGTAAGGCTGACTTGCTCAGCCGCGCTGGGGCTTGTATCACGATACTGGCACCAACCATTATGGCTGAGATACAAGCGTTGCTATCTGATAGCAAGCACCAACTCATCTATGAAAACTATCATAAAACCTATATGACAGGCGCGCGTGTCATTATCGCGGCGACGGATGATGAAACGCTCAATCATCAAATTCATGCCGATGCTACCGAGATTAATATTCCCGTAAACGTGGTCGATACCCCGCCTTTGTGTGATTTTATTTTCCCTGCCATCGTCGATCGCAATCCCATTGTGATAGGTATTTCTTCAAATGGTAAAGCGCCCGTGCTGGCACGTCTGTTGCGTGCGCGTCTTGAGACCTTAATACCTCAAGGCTACGGCAAACTTGCCAAGCTGGCAGGCGATTTTCGTACTGAGGTAAAAAGCAAAATCCCAACCTTGACAGGTCGTCGGCAGTTTTGGGAGCGTGCTTTTGAAGGTCAAGTCAGTGGGCTGATGTTTGCGGGTAATGAAACCCAAGCGGCCGCCCAATTAAAAGCCGACTTGGACGAGACGGCTGCCAAAATTGATAGAACCAGCAATGCAGACACTCAAATTCCACAAACAGCGATATCAGTGACGGATTCAAAAGATCAGTCACAACAACATCCTGAACATTCAGCTGCATCGTCTGAGCAAACGCCTATCGGTGAAGTCTATATCGTCGGTGCAGGCCCGGGTGATCCAGAGCTGCTTACCTTTAAAGCGCTACGTTTAATGCAGCAAGCCGATATTGTCTATTATGATGCGCTGGTATCACCGCAAGTATTGGATCTATGTCGCCGTGATGCTGATAAAGTATTTGTCGGTAAAAAACGTAGCAACCACGCCGTCGCTCAGCTTGGTATCAATGAGCTGTTGGTAAATAGTGCGAAAGAAGGTCGCCGTGTGGTACGGCTAAAAGGTGGTGATCCCTTTATCTTTGGACGTGGTGGCGAAGAGATTGAAAGCCTGCGTGCCCATGGCGTCCCGTATCAAGTCGTCCCCGGTATTACCGCTGCCAATGCTGCCGCAAGTTACGCTGGTATTCCGCTCACCCACCGTGATCACTCGCAGTCAGTACGTTTTGTCACTGGCTTCTTAAAGGCTGGCGCACCCAATAGCAACTTTAAGAGCTTTTTAAATACGGACGAAACCGTGGTATTTTATATGGGTTTGCATTCGCTGGCACGTTTGACTGAAGGCTTGATTGAGGCAGGACGCAATGCTGATACGCCAATCGCTATCATATCCAACGCCAGTATGCCAAACCAGCAGGTGTTAACAGGGACGCTAGCAACCATTGTCGCCCAACAAGAACAAGCGCAACTACCAACGCCAGCCTTACTAATCATGGGTGATGTGGTCGCGCTACATCATGATTTGGCTTGGTATAATTTACAGAATCAGCAGCACAATCAAAACGTCAGTGACACCGCAAATAATTGGTTGCGTGGCGGTACTGCTGCGACACCCAAAGAAACAAGCTTGCAGCAGCAAGCACATGCCCTATCAATGGTAGCCAATCTAGCAACGCAGCAAGAAGATGGACTCGAGAAACTGGTTATTGATTAGTGACTCTCCTCAACTAAATCGAAAACTTAATCGATAGCCGCCTAAAGGGGCTAACCAAAATAAAACCCTATCAATGATATTTGGTAGGGTTTTATTTTGGCAGCAGAGCAAACAGCAATAATTCTTGCTAGAATGAAGGCTGTCTCTTACTCATTATTAAGCTCAACTATGTCCACACTTGCCGATACCAAATCTATGCCTATTAAACCTCTCACTATACTCCATACCTCTGATTGGCATTTGGGACGACGGCTTTATGGTCGCATGCGTTATGAGGAATTTGAGGCATTTTTAAGTTGGCTTGAAGAGACGATTAGCGCGCAAAAAGTCGATGTATTAATCGTTGCTGGTGATATTTTTGACACCATGACGCCAAGTAATAGAGCCCAAGCATTGTATTTTGAGTTTTTGGGTAGAGTGTCAAAATCCTGCTGTCAGCACGTAGTGATAGTCGCGGGCAATCACGACTCCCCTACTTTTCTAGATGCACCCAGTCAAGTGCTTAAGTTTTTAAACGTTCATGTGATTGGTACGGCCTGTGACGACTTAACCGACGAAGTATTGGTTTTGAATGATGCAGATGGTACACCTCATTGTATTGTCGCCGCTGTCCCTTATTTGCGCGACCGCGATGTGCGTAGCAGTAGCGCTGGCGAGTCCACAGATAGTAAAGACGCCAATGTCATCAAAGGCATTCGCGCCCATTATGATGAAGTCGCTAGCATTGCCAAAGCTCAGCAGGCTAAATTAGCCGAAGCAAACCAGGGTCACATTCCTATCATCGCGACAGGGCATTTATTCGCGGCTGGTGGCACTACTACTGATGATGATGGCGTACGTGAGCTGTATGTGGGAAGCTTGGGCAAAATATCCGCCGATATGTTCGATGAATGCTTTGATTATGTCGCACTTGGTCACTTGCATGTGCCGCAGCGTGTCGGTGGTCGTGAGAGCATTCGCTATTCAGGCTCGCCTATCGCGATGGGTTTTGGAGAGGCTCGCCAGCAAAAACAGGTATTGCTGGTAAAATTTGGCGAAGCTTCAAAGCAGGTTACTGATGAGACTTCACCGTCAAAGGCAATTGATGAAGTTATAAGTTTTCAGGCGATAGAAACGGTAGCGCCTATCGAGAAACCCGTAGAGAAACTCTCTACAAAAGCAGCCGCTCAAGCAACTGAATTTATGGACGACTTGTTTGGCTTTGGTGACTCGGCAGACAGCGAAGCGATTACGCCAAACGCCTTTAACGACTCAATTTCTAGTCAAGTAAACGCTATACAGAGTAACCACTCTACAAATAACTCCATATTAGTCTCTAACCTACTACATCATGACGAATCACGTCAGATGCAGGTCATCTCTCTACCCATCCCAAAATTTCAAAAGTTAGCACAAGTCTCAGGTGATTTAGAATCCATTAATCAAACTATCGATAAAACCATTCAGTCTCTCGATGCAACAGAGTCCGTTTGGCTGGAAGTTATTTATACAGGTAATGAGGTGGTCAGTGAGCTGCGCGATCATATTCAATCAATGGTAGATGGCTCGTCCTGTGAGGTGTTAAAAATAAAAAATACTCATACCTATAATAAAGTCCTCAATCAACAGCAGATCTCTGAGACGCTCCAAGATTTAAATGAGCAAGAAGTATTTGAGCGTTGCTTAGTCGCTCATAGCGTCCCTGATGAGCAAAAATCAATCTTGCGTGATGCTTATGAGCAAATCGTTTATAACCTTCGTCATGAAGACACTCAGGACGAATAATAGCAGCTTATTACAGAGGCAATTAATAGCTTCTTAATTTATCATTACTGTTTCTCATCACTGCCATTTTCTCACTACTCTATATAAAAATAAGACCTGCCCATGCGACTGATTGAACTGCGACTCAAAAACCTGAACTCCCTAAAAGGCGAATGGCACATTGACTTTAGTGACCCCGCTTTTCTTAATGAGGGCATCTTTGCCATTACTGGGCAGACGGGCGCTGGCAAGACGACCATCTTGGATGCGATTTGCTTAGCACTGTATAGCCAAACGCCAAGATTGGGTGATATTACAGGCTCGACAAACGAGATCATGACTCAGGGTACAGGTGAGTGCTCGGCTGAAGTCATCATCGAGATTGACTCAACACGCTATCAATGCTCGTGGTATCAACATCGTGCTCACAAAAAAGCCAAAGGCAACTTATTGCCGATCAAGCATGAAATCAGTGAGGTCGAAACTGGCAAGATTTTAGAAGAAAAAAAATCTAAAACATCGGTCTATATCCAAGACCTTATCGGCATGGACTTTAGCCAATTTACCCGATCTATTATGCTGGCACAGGGTAGTTTTGCAGCGTTTTTAAAGTCTGATATTGGTGATAGAGCCGCCATTTTAGAGAAGATAACGGGTACAGCCATCTATGCCAAAATATCATTAAATGTGCATGAAAAGAAACGCTCTGAAGAAGAGGTGCTGAGCAATCTCCAAGCAGGCGTCAACAGCTTGTCTTTACTAAGTATCGAAGATGAACAACTGCTGATTGCAGCGTTAGAAGATCTTAATCAACAGCAAAGCACACAACGAAAAACCTTTAAAACACTAAGCGAGCAACTACAGTGGCTAGACAACGTTCAGCAGTTACAGCAAAGTCTGGCTATTTATCAAACTGAATTTTCAACAGCGCAGCAGGCACAGCAAGACTTCACTCCTGAAGCGCTGCGCTTAGACATTGCCAGCAAAGCATTGGAGATTGACAGCCAATTTCGAGAGCTGAGTCATAGCCGCGATACGGTTAAACGGCTGGGTATTGAACAACAGGAACTGCTTGATAAGCTTCCAGTACAGCAAGAAGCACTGACCCAGACTGCGACTCAGTTAGACGATGCCAACACTATTGAAAAGCAAGCCACAGAACGCCTTCAAACGACCTTGCCAGTCATTGCCAAGACGCGTGAGTTGGATGCCAATATAAAACAGTTATCACAGTCTCTAGTAGACGATAATCAACGTAAAGATGTACTAGCAAGTAATGCTCATAAATTACGTCAAGAAATCGCTAACCACAAACAAACAGAGCAAGTGACCAAAACTCAGCTTAGCACTATAGAAAAGCATTTTAACGACAACCAAGAATTAAACGACCTCGATACGGATATAGCAACCTTTGATAATAGCTGTAGTCGACTAAAAGAGCTGCTACAGGACAATGTCCACTTAACAGAAGACAGTCTTGCGCTTAACCATCAATCCAAACAACTCAAGGCTGAATGTGATCAGTTATCTGAGCGGCAATCCGCGGATAAACTGAAGGTAGTACAACAACGTGAACAATTGACCCACTTGCAACAGCAACAATCGGCACTGCTCCAAAATCAATCAATCGCTAGTATGCGTAGCGAACAAGAGCAAATCGATCACATTAGCAATCAAATTTCGCAAGCCAGCTTTAAGCTAAAGCAGTTGTCCGAGATTGTTGGCCAAATCACAAAGACCACTCTCTCGCTACCGACGCTAAATAATGAGTTAACAACATTAGAAGGTTTGCTGGCTAGCCATCAATCAGACATTCAAGATGCCAAAATCAAACGACAAGAAAAGCTGACACATTCAACCCTACTACAAAAAGTCGCTAAGCTTGAAGACTATATAACAGAACTAGAGGATGGGTTGCCCTGCCCGCTTTGCGGTGCACATGAGCACCCTTACGGCAAACAGCATCCATTATTGGACAACAATTATACCAACGACACTAGCAACCAAAATCAACCGTCTCAAATAAAGCAAACCCAGCAGCAACTGGCTGAATTAGAAACCCGCATTGAGAGTCTTGAGCAAGCTTTATCGGGCTACCGTATCGAATATGCCACAAAGCAAGAAACGCTTAACAACCAGCAGCAGCGACTAGCACCACTACAGCAGCAATCCAAAACCTTAGGCAGTGATATTCAGGGTTACATATCGTCGCTGTTAAATACCGACCATCGTTATTCTGAGTCGATTGCAGCCATTATCAAGCCATTGGCGCAAATGAGTGACGGTATTAATACCGATATTTCGGATGTTGAGCAGTGCGTATTTTTATTAGATACCGTTAAACAGCAGCTTATTGAACAAAAGCAGTCCATCAAGATGACATTGCTTCATTATGACGAGCTGACTGAGAATGCATCCACCCTCCGTACTGCTATCGAACATGACGAAAAACAGCAGCAGGCACTGATTAGCAATATCAATAACTTAACAACTGACATCACGCTTTACGCGCAGAAAATTGAAGGTATCGAAGGTAGGATTTTGGCTAACTTCTCTGAGCTGTCGCCTGCTATGACAACAATTTCATCTTTAGTGCGCAAATACCCTGTAGATAAATATAAGAATGATTTCAGTATCGATTTTGAGTCAACAGTCATTCAAGACGTACTTGGGCAACTGGATGACAGTATCGATCAGCACACTGTGCTCGATAACGCAGACTATGACCGTCATATAGATGTATTGCGTCAACAGCGTAGCGCGCTTAATCAGTTAAAACAAAAATTTAATGAGAAAAAAGACAGCCAACAGCAACTCACCAATACGTTAAGCAGCTTGGCTGCGCAGATTGAGACTAAGCAAGATCAGCTTACCAACGATGAAGTAGCTTTCGCAAAACTAACAAACTTCATTACCAATAAAACCAATGATATTGAACAACTAAACCACTCTAGAATAGAGGTTTTTTCAGATAAAAATCCAGACTACGAAGAGACGCAATTACGCAGTGCTATTGATGAGGCTAAAGTTAAGCAAGTAGTAGCACAAAGGCGGTTAGATTCGGTGCAGCAAGCATTAGAGCAATTAACGACTAGAAAGCAACAGCTAGAGATGGGGCTACAGTCTGCCACTGTCATGATGGGTAGTAAGCAACAAACCTTTACTGATTCACTCGCAGAGTCGCAGTTCGCGGATGAGTCAGAATTTATCAATGCACGCCTGCCTAAAGAAGAGCGAGAAGCCCTACACATACGCAAATTGGCTATTGATAATGCATTATATCAAGCTAAGTTACAATTGGATGTCACTCAGCAAGCGTTAGAGCAAAAGCTTGCCACCCTTATGACAGAACAAAGCCGAGATACACTTGCTGAGCAGCATCACCAGATTCAGACGGAGATTGATCAGTTAAGTCAAAAAATCGGGGCTATTGATCAAAAGCTCACAGACAATCACAACCAAAAAGGACAACAAGTAGCTCAGCTTGTTGCTATCAATGCACAGAAACAAAAGCTGCAAGTTTGGCAACAGCTCCACATTTTAATTGGTTCGGCTGACGGCAAAAAATACCGTACCTTTGCCCAAGGCTTAACGTTTGAGGTCATGATTAGCCATGCCAATAGCCAATTACAAAAGATGAGTGATCGCTATTTGCTGATTCATGACGATAACAATCCGCTTGAGCTAAATGTCATCGATAACTACCAAGGCGGTGATATTCGCAGTACTAAAAATCTATCCGGCGGTGAAGGTTTTATTATCAGCTTGGCACTCGCACTGGGACTATCGCAAATGGCCAGTCACAATATTCGCGTAGATTCGCTATTTTTGGATGAAGGTTTTGGGACACTTGATGAAGAATCACTTGATATTGCGCTAGATACCTTAACCAGCCTACAACAAGAAGGTAAATTGATCGGTATTATCTCGCATGTACAGGCATTAAAAGATCGTATTCTCACTCAAATTAAGGTTGAAAAACTTTCAGGAGGATTCAGTCAGATATCTGGTCAAGGTTGTCAGAAGGTGCTAAGTTAACGCCGTTATTAAAAAACAGCGTAACGATAAAGGCCACATATAATCAGTGAAAAGTAATATCGATATATCAGCAGTATCGTCGCATTTTTGGGGTATTTTGACTATAACATGACAGCCAACGTTTAATGACCATCGTTTATTGAATAATAAAAAACCACCGTTAATGGATAACGGTGGTTTTTTTACGATCATTTATTTTAATAGCAACTGTTTTGCTAGTTACTATTCTAGCTACTTTGTCACTAAGCCGCTCAGCTCACTCATGAGCACAGATAGCGTTGACAGACTGATTTGAATATCATCATTACTATCGAGCTTGTGCATCTCTGTCGTTATCAATTCGAGCTGGTTTTGATGACGAGACTTCCATTCACTAAACGCTTGTTTTGCATCGGGTTTTGAGAGAACAGCATCCATCAATAGACGCAAGCTGCGTGATAATTCATTCGCTAAGGCATGACGTGCACGGCGATCCCAATAGCCTTGTTGCGGTAAAGTCGCGATGTTATCCGTCATCCAGTCGAGCTGCAAGACTTGATAGGCTTCAAAGTATAGAGTCGCAATCTCATCGACAGGACGTTCATACTGCTCGGCAAGTAACGCCGCATCTAGCGCATCGACATGGTAAGGCAGCATAGCAAACAAGGTGGCATCACTATCGGACAGATCTTTTTGCATTAGGCTATGAGTGTCTTCTTCTAAGTACTCTGCAAATTGCTGCTCAATGAACCCGCCTGATTTGGTTAATTTCTCAACACTATCTCTAAAGCGGCTGATCATATCAGCGACTTGCAAGTTTTGCCCAAAGGTATTGATGAACCAAACCACACCGCGCTCGAGCGCATCACGTAGACGTAGCTCAAGGTTGAGCAATAATGTCGCATCGACTTTATTATCTAACGACTCAAGCGTGTTCCAAGCTTTTGATACATTAAAGACATCACGGCTAATCGCGTATCCACGGATGATGGTCGCTAGAGATTGGTCTGTTTCTTCATAGAGACGGAACAATGCTTCGATACCCAAACGGTTGACCACACTATTGGTCATATAAGTACTGATAATCTCACGATGCAAGCGATGCTCAGTCATCTCATCAAAGAACCGCGTAGCCAGCTCATCTGGGAAGTATTTGCGCAGCTCATTGATGAAATACGGGTCATCTGGCAAGTCAGATAGCAACAAGTTATCGTAAACCCACATTTTGCCATACGCCATGACCACGGCAAGCTCAGGAGGGGTCAAACCCGTATCTGCTTTTTGACGCTTGGCAATCTCTTCGTCTGCTGGCAAGTACTCAATAGCACGGTCAAGACGCCCTTCACCTTCTAGCATCTGGATGAAGCGCTGATGATCGCTTAAGTTAGCAGCGGCACGGATATGGCTGAGCTCAATCGCTTGCGGTTGTAGATAGTTCTGGCGCAGCACCAATTCTGCCACATTATCAGTCATACTTTCTAGCAGCTCATTACGCTGTTTTAAAGTCATATCGCCTTGTTCGACTACTTTGCCGAGTAGGATTTTGATATTGACTTCATGATCTGAGCAGTTCACGCCGCCTGAGTTATCGATGGCATCGGTATAAATGCGCCCACCCGTTTGTGCGTATTCGATACGCCCTTGCTGGGTGAAGCCCAGATTACCCCCTTCTCCAATCACCGCACAGCGCAGCTCATTACCATTGATACGCAGCACATCATTAGCACGGTCACCAACATCGGCATGGCTCTCGCTTTCACTTTTTACATAAGTACCGATACCACCATTCCAAATGAGGTCAACCGGTGATTTCATCAAAGCACTGATGAGATCGTTAGGGGCTAAGTTGTCTTCGATAATATCGAAGAGGTCTTTCATTTCAGCACTGATAGCGATACTTTTATCTTGACGTGAGAATATACCACCACCTTGACTGATTAATGATTTTTCATAATCAGCCCACGATGAACGTGGCAATTCAAACAAACGCGCGCGCTCAGCATATGAGGCAGCAGTGTCTGGATTAGGGTCAATAAAGATATGCAGATGGTTAAAAGCAGCGACTAGCTTGGTATGGGTTGAGAGCAGCATACCATTGCCAAATACATCACCACTCATATCACCGATGCCGACCACAGTGAAGTCGTCACGGTTTTGAATGTCCATGCCACGCATACGGAAGTGGCGTTTAACCGACTCCCAACCACCGCGAGCAGTGATACCCATAGCTTTGTGATCATAACCGACCGAGCCGCCCGAGGCAAAGGCATCATCGAGCCAGAAGTTGTATTCGGCAGACAAGGCGTTGGCAATATCAGAGAAACTTGCCGTGCCTTTATCGGCTGCAACGACTAAGTACGGATCGTCTTCATCATGACGCACCGTATCGGCTGGCGGGACAATTTTTCCATCTACAATATTATCCGTGACATCGAGCATACCGCGTAAGAACGTCTGATAACAGGCGATACCTTCGGCTTGGAACGCTTCACGGCCATCTGCCATAGATTTGGTCTTGACGATAAAGCCGCCTTTTGAACCGACAGGAACAATAACCGCGTTTTTAACCATTTGCGCTTTGACCAGACCGAGTACTTCGGTACGGAAATCTTCCATACGGTCTGACCAACGTAGACCACCACGGGCGACTTTACCACCGCGTAGATGTACGGCTTCAACGCGTGGCGAGTAGACAAATATCTCAAACATTGGCTTAGGCTTGGGCAAGTTTGGAATATCTGCTGCCAAAAACTTAAACGATAGGCGGTCTTTACGCACACCTTCACTGTCTCTCTGATAAAAGTTGGTACGCACCATCGCATTGATCAAGTCTAAGTACCAACGCAAGATACGGTCTTCATCTAGACTATCAACGTCTATCAATGCTGCTTTAATTCTCTCTTGAATCTGCGTGGTTTTTTCTTGGCGCTCATCTTCACTATATTTAGGATTCATGCGTGCATCGAACAAGCTGCTTAATGCCACGCTAATGTCGCTATTTTTGACCACAGTCTGCTGAATATAAGCACTAGAGAATGGTGCACGGGCTTGCATCATGTAGCGCTGCAAGGCACGGAGCACAACCACATCATGAGTATCTAACTTGGTAATTAATACCAGCTCGTTAAAAGAGTCACTCTCAACACGTCCTGCCCAAATCTGCTTGAGGCTCTCTTCAAATTGATTGCGCACCACTTGCATATTGACCGTATCGACATGCTCCAAGGTGAGCTCATACTCTTGCATCCAAATAGGCTTCTCAGGCAAGTCAAACTCATAGGTTTGCGCTGAAATCACCGAGACACCAAAGTTTTCAAGAATGGGCAATACTTTTGACAAGATGACTGGCTGCTCACGACCATAGAGCTTCAGGTGCAATTGATTACTCGCGTCACCCGTTGACTGATACAAGTGCCAAATCATTGGCTGAACGTCGGTTAACCCAGACAGACGCTTGACATCTTCGACGGCGGTACGAGCATCAAAGCGCTCTTGGTAAGCGGCAGGTATGTAGTTTAAGAAACGACGATTGAGTGCATTGGCTTGTTGTTCACCCACATTATCGAGTAGCATTTTTTGATAATGATCGCCCCATGACTGCATGAGTGCCGATAGTTTTTCTTCTAGAGCTGCTGTATTCACCTCATTAACTTGACCGGGCACGGTGCGTACATGGACATGCACACGAGCATGGGCAGATTCATTGAACTCAGTGGTAAAGCCAGATGACGTACCACCGTAAGCATCTTTCAAGACATTTTGTACTTTAATGCGCAATTCGGTGTTGAATTTATCACGGGGAATATAGACCAAGCAGGAAACAAAACGCTGATAATGGTCGATGCGGCTGAATAGACGTAGGCTCTTTTTGTCTTGTAATTGGCTGATGCCAGAGACAATTGGATATAACTCTTCGACACTGGCCTGAAACAGATCATCACGTGGCAAGGTGTTGATGACGTGCATCATCTTATGGTGTGCATGACCATCTCGTGGCAGATATGCCATTGCCATAATTTTATTGGCTTTTTCGCGCAGTAGTGGTATTTGCTGGACGGTCAGCTGATAGGCTTGCGACGTCAGCAAACCGATAAATCGATATTCACCGACCAGTTTACCGTTGTCATCGAACTTATGAATGCCCAAAAAGTCCATATATACTGGACGATGCACAGGTGAGACACGGCTTGATTTAGAGAGCATTAGTACGCGCGGCTCAGTCAATAGCTGCTTGAGTACTGTTGGCAATTGGCTAAAGCTTTCTGACAGTTTGTCTTCTTCAGCGCCACGTAGCAGACCAAGCCCACTATTACCAATAGCAAATAAATCCAAGTCTGCATTTTTAGCGTTGGTAGCATCGCTGTTGACATCCATCATACTACCGCCTTCTAAGCGGTACTCACGATAGCCTAAAAAGATAAAATGATCGTCTAATATCCAATCCAAAAATGCTTGAATCTCTTTCTGGGAATAGAATACTTCTGGCAGTGGTTTTTTTGACAGTTCAGATTGAATAGAAGTCAGTTTTTCTCTCATTTGCTTCCAATCGCCAACGACCGTATCAAGCGTGTCCACTTTTGCTAATAATAGTTCTTGTAATGCTGCTAACTCTTCGTTGTCTTGATAGGCAATTTCGCAATGAATCAAAGATAAGTGAGACGTGGCGCTTTCATGCGCGCCCTCAATATGAACGATATTGCCGTCATCATCACGCGCAACACTAATAATGATGTTATACGTGCGATGGACGTCGATACCTTGAGCCTCAAGGCTCATCAAGATTGTGTCTACCAAGAACGGCCTGTCGTAAGCCACTATCTGTATGACTGTGTGTGAGCTGTGGAAATGCTGCTCTTCTGCCTTTGGATTTAAAATGGCGAGTTGTGGTTTTTTGCCATCATACGATTTCAGTAGCGTAAAATGATGGAGTGCCATGCCAGCTAAATCAGTATTACTTATCGCCTCTGCTGTTTCCTGATGCAGCGGCTGGTAATAACTATGAATAAAATGATCAAATAGCGATTTGTCATTTTGTACATAGTTGGTGGCAATATCGCTTATCTGGCTTATGTGCTCTTTTGCGATACTTAGAGAGTTTGGCATGTTTGCTGTCCTTGTTATAAGTTTAGTACTTCAATTTTCTCTATCTATTTTCACTCATTAATCAATATCAATGACTAGCAACGTTTGAATATAATGAATCTTACCGATGTCAGATGGTAGTACTCCATTTGTGAGCTACCTTGTTATTATTGGCATCCTCTCCTGGTTTTTATTGCCTAACTTTTATAAGAGCAAACGGCTTGCTAGATTTGATACCGTTAATATGTTGAAGTGTAACGCACCTACGCTCATAGCTAAAGCGTACAACATCATTTCATGAATCAGCAACATGCCGATAACCTTTGCTCATGAGACAATGAAGCCTTAATTATTGGCGAATACTTGCTGGCAAGTGGATACTCATGGTAATCAAGACACTTTTTTTGTTAGAATATGACCGTATCTCTCAGAGTGTATGACTAACTCATTATTAACTTTAATGCTAAGGGCAAGACGTATGATGAATATTTTGGTGATTGGCTCAGGTGGTCGCGAACACGCGCTAGCATGGCAATGTGCAAAAGACGACAATGTCCAACACGTTTACGTCGTGCCAGGCAATGCTGGTACTGCCCTTGAACCTAAATGCCAAAACGTTGTTTTAGAGCCTGCACGCAGTGAGGCGGACGAACACAGTGCTGTCATCGAGTTTTGCCAAAATAACGCCATCGATATGGTCATCGTAGGCCCAGAAGCGCCACTAGTTACAGGTATCGTCGACGCCTGCCGTGCTGCTGGCATTAAGGCTTGGGGACCGACCGCATATTGTGCGCAATTAGAAGGCTCAAAAACCTTTGCCAAAGAATTCATGGCACAGAACAATATCCCGACGGCGGCTTATCAAGGATTTACAGACGCTGATGCTGCCAAAGCCTATATTGATGAGCAAGGCGCGCCTATTGTTATCAAAGCGGATGGTCTAGCTGCCGGTAAAGGTGTTATCGTTGCGGAGACTGTCGAACAAGCACATGATGCAATCGACGATATGCTAGCTGACAATAAGTTTGGCGACGCCGGTAGCCGTGTCGTTATCGAGCAGTTTTTGCAAGGTGAAGAAGCCAGCTTTATTTGTATGGTTGATGGCAAGAATATCCTGCCGATGGCAACCAGCCAAGATCATAAGCGCGCTTTTGAAGGCGACACTGGGCCTAACACTGGTGGTATGGGTGCTTATTCTCCTGCACCAGTCGTTACTCAAGAGGTTCATGACAAGGTAATGGCACAAGTTATTCAGCCCGTGGTTGACGCTATGAATGCCGCTGGTCATCCTTATACTGGATTTTTATATGCAGGCCTCATGATTGACAAGGCAGGCGATCCGTATGTCATCGAGTTTAACTGCCGTTTTGGTGATCCAGAGACACAGCCTATTTTAATGCGTTTGCAGTCTTCAATGGTAGATTTAGTCGCTCAAGGGCTGGCTGGTCAATTGCCAAGTGATGCTCAATGGGATGCGCGCCCTGCCCTTGGTATCGTGGTTGCCTCAAAAGGCTATCCTGAAAATTCTTCAAAAGGTGATGTGATTGCTGGTTTGCCAGAGTTGGATGCCAATAGTGATAATGCGGTTAAAGTCTTTCACGCAGGCACGGCCTTTTCACATGATAGCAATGCTGATACGGCAAATACGGGTAATAACAAAGAAGTTATTACTAATGGCGGACGAGTATTATGCGTGACGGCATTAGCAGATACTATCTCAGAAGCTCAACAAGCCGCATTGGCAGTAACAGGTGCAATCAGCTTTGATGGGGCGCAGTATCGCCGCGATATCGGTCATCATGCGATTACCCGCGAAAAAGCAAAGGCATAGTCCATTATTAACAAGCTTTCTGACGATGTTTGGCAAAATTGAGCCGTTTTAAGACTACTGTTAGCTATTCTAAGACTACTAAAATATATCAATGTGCTAATTAATGACACGCCCTAGTGCTATGCTAGGTCGTGTTTTTTGCTGTATCTTTAAATCGATACAGACTTTTTACTTTATGAAGTCGTTTGTAGCAACAACATTGGCTAGCGTGTGTAAACGTTCGAATCTTACTTTAGCTTACAAAGTAACTGCCAGTAGTCAACTAAGGCTTATAAACCGCCTTCTCTTTATATGATACAATTTTGTACCCGTTTGTACCTGCGCGTCGCATCTCTCTTGTATTGTAGGTTTTGAACCCGCAAATCAATACCAACTGGATGAATGATTATATTTATGGCAAATGATACGTCTAAACCTTCTAATAATAAGCAATCAATTGACAACTTAAAAACCTCAGGGTTTGAGCGTCGTATGTCGATTGCCAAAACCTCTCTAAATATTGGTCGTCGTTGGGCAGGCAATAGCGTGTCTGGTATGTTTTTGAATAAAGAAGCGCGCACGGCACGTAACCAAGCTTTTATGGAAGCGCAGGCAAATTATGTGGCAGAAGAACTGGGCAAACTGAAAGGCTCAGTAGTAAAAATCGGTCAAATGCTGGCCATTTATGGTGAGCATGTATTGCCGCCTGAGATAACACGTGCCTTACAAACGCTTAATGATGATACGGCTACCCTATCATGGCCAACCATCGAGCATACCTTGCGTCAACTACTGGGTGACAAACTCAGTGAGCTTGATGTGGATACTATCCCGATTGGTACAGCTTCTCTTGCCCAAGTCCATCGAGCCACGGTGTTAGCGACTGGTGAGCAAGTGGTGTTGAAAATTCAATATCCAGGGGTGGCAGACGCCATCAACTCTGATCTTGCTTTATTTAAGCGTTTGCTAAAAGTCAGCAACATTGTCCCGCAAACGCGCTCGCTCGATGCATGGTTTGAAGAGATACGCGACCTACTCCATCACGAAGTTAATTATGAGGCAGAGGCTGCAACCACTGAGCGTTTTTATGAGCGTTTGATAGATGATCCACGTTATGCTGTGCCCAAAATAAATCGCACTTATTCGAGCAAACGTCTGTTATGTATGTCTTATGAGCCTGGCATTAGTGTTGTTTCTGAAGCGCTACAGCTTTTGCCCCACGAGCGCCGCAATGCCATTGGTCAAGCAGCCATAGAAATTATGATGCAAGAGATTTTTGTTTGGGGCGAGATGCAAACGGATCCAAACTTTGGTAACTACCTCGTCCGTGTCAGCGATAATGAAAACGATATTGATAAGTTAGTATTATTAGATTTTGGGGCTATTCGCCAGTTTGATAACACTCTATTGACGATTGCTCATGGTTTACTAAAAGCTGGTTATCGTCATGATCATCAGGCGATGATCCAAGCCATGACTGGCTATGACTTTTTTGACACGATGAGTGAAAAAGTTCGTTCTGATATTGCCTCGTTATTTTTATTGGCAACTGAGCCTTTTAGTGATCCCGCGATGAATAGCGACATTCCTACTGATTGTTTGGATGAACAAAACCGTTATATCTGGGCAAATAGCAAGCTGCATTCACGCCTCTCATCTGCTGCGACACGGGCGATGCAGTCTTTCGAATTTAATCTTCCACCAAAAGAATTTATGTTTATTAGTCGTAAATTTATTGGTGCTTATACTCTTTTAACAGTTTTAGACGCCTATACGGATTCTAATAAATTAGTGAAGCCTTACTTGTAATATGAAATGAGTGTAATTTTTGGACTGCCCTTTAGTGGCAGTCTTCTTTACGTAACTATTTTATTTACTTAGGCTATTTAGTATGTAATATAACTTACCATCATTAATGACTTTTAATGTTTTTGTTATTCGCTTAGGCTATTTTTTGTCTTTCACATTACTAGCATGCCAATCATCAAACCTCGTTTTATAGCCCTCTGGCTTACGCATCGTCAGCTCCCAACATGTCTCTCCGCGTGCTAGGTACTTTACCTCAAAGTGCGTACGCTCACTGTCTATTGGCACGTGGTGGCGAATATTTGGCAAACACCATACCGCAGAGGCTTGTTGCACTGCATTATCCATATACGCTTCTATATTAGTCGCTAGCACCACTTCTCCGCCAACTTTTAGACGCGATAATAAGAACTCAAAAAATGGCATATTCAACCATTGTTGATTAGGATTGTGCTGTTCAGGGTTGGGGTATAGTATAAAAATTTTGGCAATACTACGGGGTGCGATCGCATGTACGATCCACGCGATGGCATCAGCATGAATAGCATTTAAGTTATCTACATTTTGCTGTGTGGCAAGTTTAGCAAAGGCTTCAAACTTATTACGAGTACGTTCAATGGCTATCAGCTGCTTGCCAGGATTCTGTGTAGCAAAACTGAGCGCGTGCTTACCCTTCCCTGCACCAATCTCTAGCAGTAAAGGGACATTATCTTCAATTTCGTTGATTATTGTTGGAACAATAAAGTCACGCGGTGCTGACAGTTTATGTGGTTGAAAAGCGCGGGTTTTCTGATGGGAAAGCGTTGGTTGTTGCATCATGATAAGATATAGCCCTGTGAACGATAACCTTTAGCAAGGTATCAATATGATTGTTAAACTATTGGCTTTGCTTAGATTGATTTGGTTTGACATAGATAGACGGGTATTTGCCTTTTGTCATTCTTTAGCCCCATGCTATTATACCGATTCTCGTTCACTGATTATACTTTTCCTAATAACCATGAGGATGGCCTCACTTATTATGACTGACTCTACTTCAAACACATCACCCAAGACCTATCCTTGTCCACGCTGCGGTACCCTGACGGCATGGCAAGACAATAAATATAAACCATTCTGTAGCAGTCGCTGCAAAATTATCGACTTAGGTGCTTGGGCAAACGAAGACTACACGTTACCTGCGGAAACCACACCTTTCTCTGACGAACTATAACCTACACTTTTATTCAATTATTATACCAAGGATGTTTTACATGTCTGCTACTTACCTGATGCCCACTTATAATCGTCAACCAATTAGCTTTACACGCGGTTCAGGCAGTTGGCTCTATACCAAAGAGGATACGCCATACTTAGATGCCTTAACTGGTATCGCGGTGTGCGGCTTAGGACATTGCCATCCACAAGTGACTGATGCTATCCAGCAGCAAGCAGGTACCTTAGTTCATACGAGTAACCTATTCGGTATCGATTGGCAAGAGCGCGCTGGCGAAGTGCTATGTACAGCAGCTCAGATGGACAGCGTGTTTTTCGCTAATAGTGGCGCTGAAGCAAACGAAGCGGCGTTAAAAATGGCGCGTTTATATGCATACAAGCAAGGTTTTAAACGTCCAAAGGTCATTGTAATGGAGCAATCGTTCCATGGCCGTACCTTACTGTCCTTATCAGCAACCGCCAACCCAAAAGCACGCGAAGGCTTTTATACCTTGGACGATGACTTTATCCGTGTGCCCTTTGGCGATATTGCAGCGGTTAAGCAAGCCGCGCAAGCTCATGATGACATTTGCGCCATCTTTGTAGAGCCTATCCAAGGCGAGGGTGGACTCAATACTGCCCCCAATGGCTTTACTTATCTTGAAGAGCTGCAAGCAGAATGTGATGCTCATAACTGGCTATTTATGCTGGATGAAGTGCAAACCGGTAATGGTCGCACCGGTAAATATTTTGCTTATCAACATAGCAACGCTCGTCCTGATGTATTGACGACAGCCAAAGGTCTAGGTAACGGTTTTCCAGTCGGCGCTTGTATGGTACGCGGTCGCGCTAACGGCTTGTTCGGTGCTGGTAGCCATGGCTCTACTTATGGTGGCACGCCATTAGCCAGCCGCGTGGTTCATAGCGTCTACGAGGTATTAGCGAACAGTAATATCATGGAAAACGCAGTGACTGAAGGCTTATTCATCAGAGAAAGTATAGTCGATACATTGGGACAATATGGCGTTAGCAGTCGCGGCGCTGGTATGATGATTGGTATCGCGCTACCTGAAGAGTTGGATTGTAGCAAGCTGGTGGATCGTGCCCGTGACGAGCAAAATCTGATTATCAATGTAACTGGTGGCCATGTGGTACGCTTACTGCCACCGCTTAACATCAGTCGTGACGAAAGCACACAAGTGGCTGATCGTTTGATTGATTTATTAAAGCCGTCGTTTTAGCCCAAAGGTTTAGAGAAACAAACCCTATTTACAGTTAAAAAGAAGCCTATAGATAATCGCTATCTATAGGCTTCTTTTGCTTACTACTGATCAAGCTTTATGGGTATAGTCATTCCACTATAAAAGTATTACTGCGTTAACCTCGCTTGAAGTATTTAATATACGTCTACACTCGGTTGCCTTGTACTACTTTTAAATTGAATCGACTATATATAAATAGATTAAAAGTTAATTCGCATGGAAATACTTTTTCAGCACTTCTAGACAACGCGTGATTTTAGCGGGCTGCTGATCGCGATTTAAAGTAACCGCATACAGCACAAAGCTCGGCAGCTGATAACCAGTCAATACTTCGACCAATTCACCACTTTCCAGCTCTTTTCTAATGTCCATTTCCATCATTCTAACCAAACCGTGGCCTTCTTTTGCCAAAGTTGTGGCCATAAACACATTATTGGTATAAATGCGTGAATTCAGTTTTATGCGCGATTTTTTGCCAGTTTCGGTCTGAATCATATCAATCTGATTGGCATCTTTCATGATTTCAATACAAATCAGCTGATGTTCGGCCAAATCTTTAGGGGTTTTAAGTTTTACATGTTGGCGTAGATACTGTGGTGAGGCGACAAGCATCTGGCGCACATCCGTTAAAGGATGGCTACTCAAACTAGAATCATTGATCGTTGGGCTCATACGAATCGCGATATCGATACGCTCATCAATCATATCGATATAATGATTGTCTGCTAAATAAGTAACACTCAAGTCATCATGTGCCGCCATCCAAGTCGATAACGCCGGTAAAATATGATTGACTCCAAGCTCAGGTGTTGTAGCTACACGCAAGCTACCTGCGAGCTCATCACGTAACTGATTGACTTTAATTCTACCTTGCTCAGCCGCACTGACCACGTCTTTTGCCGCTTCGTAAAAACTCTCACCCGCTTCCGTTAAACTGAGCTTACGAGTAGAGCGATGCAATAGTACGACACCCAAGTCGTTTTCTAACGAGCGAATTTGCTGACTGACTGCACTGGTAGTAATACCAAGCTCACGAGCTGAGCCACTAAACGAGCCATGTCCAACCACACTGGCGAACACAGCCATACCGCGTAAATTATCCAACATATTCTCACCTAAGCTGCGTTGTAATTTTTAGTATAACTTAACCATTATAAAGGATTTTAGTTTACCTTACAGCGATTAAATATACTGCTGTTGTTTGAATTAAGTTTATTTCATAAGTAATAAAAGCAAAAATATCAAGGCGATAGTATAACATCGACTTGATATTTTTTATGATATATTATATCCATTAACTACACAGACTATTAAATAATATTAATAATCGTTTTTCTGACTGTTTAATATAACTGAACTTTGCCCATTTTTCCTTCGCCGCGCTCGGTCAAATATTTCATCACAGGTGTATTCATCAATTTTGATTCTGCTACCGTTTTTGCTTGTACCAAACGCTTTTGTTGACGACGCTCAGGTGTTTTGTCATCCGCTTGCATGACGCTACCATCGATTTGCAGACCAATATCTGCCTGTATGAACTGCTGTTGCAGTTTTTCTGCCAGTTGCTGAAAGGTTACCTGCAAGTGCTTACTGTCAACGCTGGTAACAAAGGTCGATTTGCCATTACATAGACCCGTCATCATACCTTGACGAGCAAGTGCCAATTCATCTTGTGCCAACATCTTGGCTTCACGAGCGGTTTGTAACCAATAATCCCATTTCTCTGGTGTCCACTCGCCTATCAATTCTTGCGGTGCGCAGCGTAACAACGTGCGTGGATCATCAGATTCAGACAGTAATTGAGAATCATTTGCGTCAGGCTCAACAACGGGTTCAGGCTCAACAACGGGTTCAGGCTCAACAACGGGTTCAGGCTCAACAACGGGTTCAGGCTCAACAACGGGTTCAGGCTCAACAACGGGTTCAGGCTCAACAACGGGTTCAGGCTCATGAGCTGGATTAATACTTAACGCATTCTCATCCAAACTAGCGTTTGCCTGCTCAATACTGGCTTGCTCTTGATAGTCGATATCATAAGGCTGTAACGGCGGTATCGAAGCTGAATGGGTAATGGCTGCCTGCGTAGAAGTCGTATTTTCTATAGCTGGTACTTCAGATGACACAGAGCCATCATAAATAGGGCTTAGTACTTCATCGACTGGCAACGGACGAAAGGCTAACAAACGTAAAATGCACATCTCCAGCGCTTGCATCGGGGTACTGGCAAGCTTAACACCTTCACGCGCTTGCACGACAATTTCATAATACAGTTGCAGGACGTCTGGGCTCATATGCTGCGCAAGCGTATTAATGTCTTGGGCTTGCGCCTCATTCACATTGAGAGCCACTTCAGGAAGCAGCTGGGTCAACGCCAATTGATGTAATAGCTCAGCCAGCCCATCAAACATACTCGTCGCATCAACCATTTGCGCGCGCATTTGCTCAATATGTGCAGCGACGGCAGACTTATCGTGATTATAGATATCGGTAATTAAACTGACCAAATCAGCCGCATCAATGAGACCAAGCATGGCATTGACAGTGACATCATCCAGCGCACCTTGACCGAAAGCAATGGCTTGATCGGTCAAGGATAAAGCATCACGTACCGAGCCTTTTGCCGCACTGGCCAATTGCCAAAGTGCTGGCTGAGTATAACCTACCTGCTCTTGGGTCAGGACATTTGCCAAATGCTCACTCAGCAACGTTTGCGGCAACGGACGCAGCACAAACTGTAAACAGCGCGAGATAATAGTAATCGGTAATTTTTGTGGATCGGTCGTCGCTAGCAAAAACTTTACATGTTCAGGTGGTTCTTCTAAAGTCTTGAGTAAGGCATTAAAACTGTGCGTAGACAGCATATGCACTTCATCAATTAGATAGACCTTGTAACGTCCTTGGCTTGGCGCATAAGGCACGTTATCTAACAGCTCGCGAGTGTCTTCCACTTTGGTACGAGAGGCCGCATCAATTTCAATCAGATCAATAAAACGACCTTGATCGATGGCGACGCAATTATCACACACACCGCAAGGCGTACTAGTCACCCCAGTATCACAATTCAGACACTTGGATAAAATACGCGCAATCGTCGTCTTGCCCACACCGCGCGTACCTGTAAAAAGGTAAGCATGATGCAGACGATTATAATCAATGGCATTAATCAGTGCTTGCGAGACGTGCGTTTGCCCAATCAATTCATGAAAGTTCTTGGGACGGTATTTGCGAGCTAAAACTTGATATTGCTGCGTCATAGTAACTGCCAATATAGTAACTGCCAATGTAGTAACTGCCAATGTGAAAAGTACAAATGTAGGTGAAGCATCAGATCAGCGATCTACAATATAATGAGTCTATGACTGCGATCTTAGCTCAGCCAATTGCTCGTATAAGCGCTGTGTGTTTGCGTCGATAGCCGAGCCATTTTGATGAAACACGTCAACATGCACCTCAGTATTGACGCTGTCTTCACAAGGTCTAACCTCTACACCAATTAAGAACAAATGGTCCATCACCGGCTGCTGCATTTGTGAATTAAGCTCGAACAATAAATCCTGATGCGAGGCGCGAACCTTGTCTGCACTTAATGTGCTATTTTCATCTTGTGCATAAAACACCATCAAATAATGGCGACCAAATACATGATAAGAATGCTCATGACAAACATAACCATTCCAATTTGAATCTTTATCAATCGTTCTATGCGCCAGTATTTTTTCTATTAAACACGCATAGGTATACATTGACTCATCGACCAACACATCGACCTGCTCTTTTGGCAGTGGTGTTCCCGCCTCATAATAATGCTGAATCAAGCTATTAAATAGCTTGTACCACATGCGAGTATTCTTTTGAATATCGAGCATCAGCGCATTGGCAAAAGTTACTTGGTCGAGTTCTGCTGCTGTGAGTAAGCGCGGTTCCACTTGGTCTATTAACTGATGAGCGACCAACTGCTCTTGCACCTCAATGGCTCTCTGGTGAAAATCAGGCGACTGTAAAAACTGGGTGAGCAACATTGATTCGTCTTGAAACGTCTCAAAGCCAGCAAGCTTGCGGCGATGAAAGTCCAAATAAGCACTGAGATCACTCGGGGTCACCAACTGATTGAGAATGTCGACAAAGTTTTGATGACTAAATACTTGTAAGACACTCTCCTCATCGTCCAAGTCCAGCACACAGTCTTCGGCAAAGAACTGACTGCCATACTCGTAATTGACTGTATGGGGTTGTGACTCTGGTTTATCGTTTTCATGCTTAATAGCAAGTGACGTCAGACCAATAAAATAAATCGCCTTGTTCGATGCCGACGCGTTTACATCAGCCAGCGCCTCATCATTTTTTAGATAAAGCTGCGCATGACGTTTGATTAATTGATTAACCACTTCTTTTCGCCACTCACGAACCTGCGTACTGTCAACCTCTTGCTGATTGGCCTGCATCACCACATCATTGACGATAAGGTAAACCGTCGCACCAGAAAACTCAAAAACAAAGTCATAACCCTGCAATAGATGCTGGGAATGGTTACTGTCTTCTTCTGATACATCGTACAAAGATAAAAAGCTTTGCTGAATCATCTGCTGCCAAACTGAGAGCGGTAGGTGCTGAGTGTCCATAATATCCCTATAAATGAGTGCTCATAAACAACTGAGCGTCTGTCATCAACGTTGCAAAACTCGCTCTATACTCAGTTCAGTAACAGCGTCATAGTCGGTTAAATATAATTTAGACACAAGGAAAGCGAGTAAAAGTACTACAAGTAGTAAACTAAGCGAGCCTGACATCGTATCTAATTTATATAGGATTGACTATATTTCATAATAAGTAGACGCTAGTCTAGTTGTCAAGCTTGCGGCGCATGTGCGGGAACAAAATCACATCACGAATGCTCGCTGAATCAGTGAGTAGCATGACTAAGCGATCAATACCTATACCCTCACCTGCTGTCGGTGGCAAACCATAAGACAATGCTTCGATATATTCTTCGTCAAAATGCATGGCTTCATCATCGCCTGCGTCTTTTTCAGCGACTTGACCACGGAAGCGTTCCGCCTGATCTGCTGGGTCATTTAGCTCACTAAAGCCATTGGCCAGTTCACGACCACCAACGAACAATTCAAAGCGATCGGTAATCTCAGGGTTGTCGTCACTACGGCGCGCGAGTGGTGAGGTTTCTGCAGGATATTCAGTGATAAAGGTTGGCTGGCGTAATTGATGCTCAGCGGTTTCTTCAAAGATAATTGTTTGCAGTTTACCCACACCAAAGCCATCTTTTACTTGCTGCTTAAGCGTAGTAGATGCGTACTCTGCTAGATACTCACGGTCATTGATATGCGTCATGTCGAAGTTTTCAGCATATTTGGCAATCGCATCAGACATCGATAAACGAGCAAACGGCGCTTTTAGGCTGATGGCTTCTTCTTGGTAAGTAATCTCAGTCGTATCCAAGATATCCATCGCCAATTCATTAAATAAACGCTCGGTCAAATCCATCAAGTCATGGTAATCCGCATACGCTTGATAAAACTCAATCATCGTAAATTCAGGATTGTGACGGGTTGAGACGCCTTCGTTACGGAAGCTACGGTTAATCTCGAATACTTTTTCAAAACCGCCAACCACCAAACGCTTGAGATAAAGCTCAGGCGCGATACGTAAATAAAGCGGCATGTCTAAAGCGTTATGATGCGTCACAAATGGACGTGCCACTGCACCACCTGGAATAGGATGCATCATTGGCGTTTCAACTTCCATGAAGCGCTCATTCAGCATGAATTTACGAATACCGCTGACGACCTGACTGCGAATCATGAACGTATCGCGAGTTGTCTCATTGGTCATCAGATCAAGATGACGATTGCGATAACGGGCTTCCACATCTGCCAAACCATGGAATTTATTTGGCATGGGACGTAATGATTTGGTTAGCAGATTGATCTCTTCGATATGCACGTATAGATCGCCTTTACCTGAGCGACCGATATAACCTGATACACCTACGATGTCACCCAAATCTAGCGACTTAATGCTCGCACGCGTCTCATCATCGAGCTCTTTACGTGCGACATATAGCTGAATACGGCCACTCATATCTTGGATGACAATAAACGAGCCACGGTTGAGCATGACTCGACCTGCTACGTTGACCTGTGTTTTTTCGCCATTCGCCGCTTTCTCTTCTATTTCTTGCTTTGATACGCCATCAAAAGCTGTTTGTAAGTCTTGTGCATAATCGGTGCGTTTGAACGTATTTGGATAAGGCTGCTTGCCTGAAGCAGTGATATCGTCTAGCTTGGCTTGTAGCTGAGCAATTAGCTCGTTAGCGTCTTCTGGGGCTTGCTCTTGATTCTGATTGTTGTGCTTTGACATAACACTCTCAATATTATTAGGTAATTAAATGGATAAACGAAAACAGAAAAATTAAATCAATGCTTAGGGTCTGTTGAACATTCAAATATTAGGACTGCTGATCGCTAAAATCGCATCAAACGTTTTATCAAATCAGGCGTAAACCGACGATAATGTCGAGACCTTAGCTAGGTTTATAACAACGTTTGAGGTGATTTTAGCATCAGCCTTTCAGGGCAGGACTATTTTTTGCCAATACATGGCGAAATTGTCTAACCTAGAATGCTAGGCGTCAAAAATTTCACTGCGTATTGTCTAAAAAATAGCCACTGCCAGTTCCACATTTGAATGTTCAACAGACCCTATTATTATAAAAAAATGACATCATGATGAAAAATCATAAAACTGCCAATGTGTTGTAGGATCAGCTGCTAGTCACCACCGCCGATACTCGCCATCAAATCAGCCTGATGCTCACGTAGTAATGAGTCAAGAATCTCATCCAAGTCGCCTTCCATAATAGAGTCGAGCTTGTATAAGGTCAGGTTGATACGATGATCGGTCATACGCCCTTGCGGGAAATTATAGGTGCGAATACGCTCACTGCGATCGCCACTACCGATTAAGTCGCGGCGCATCGAATCAGCAACATCGACTTGTGCTTGTACCTTAACCTGCTGAATACGTGAAATGAGCATTTTCATCGCTTGTGCGCGGTTTTTGTGTTGGCTACGCTCTTGTTGACACTCTGCGACTGTGCCCGTTGGAATGTGCGTCAAACGTACAGCTGAGTCGGTGGTGTTAACGTGCTGACCACCAGCCCCGCTTGAACGGAACGTATCAAAACGGATATCAGCTGGGTTGAGCTCGACGGTATCATCAATCTCAACTTCAGGCATGACTGCAACGGTACAAGCTGAGGTGTGCACACGGCCTTGGCTTTCGGTTTCAGGAACACGCTGGACACGGTGCACGCCAGACTCAAACTTTAGGCGACCATAGACGCTGTTGCCGGATACGCGAGTGATGATTTCTTTATACCCGCCATGCTCACCTTCGCTTGCAGACAGCACGTCCAATGTCCAGCCTTGGCTCTGCGCGTATTTTTGGTACATTCGGAACAAGTCACCAGAGAAAATCGCTGCCTCGTCGCCGCCGGTCCCTGCACGAATCTCCAAAAATGCTGGCACTTTATCGTTAGGATCTTTTGGTAGCATCATAAGATTAAGCGCTTCTTCCATCTTTATGATGGTATCACGAGCATTATCAATCTCGTCTTGCATCATCTCTTTCATGTCAGGATCTGTCGCATCGGCCAGCATAGCTTCTGCATCGGCCTGATCCGTTTCTGCACCCACGTAGTTTTGCCATAAAGTAGTGATATCCATCAAGTCGCTGTGCTCGACAGACAATTCACGGAATTTATTATTATCACTAATGACACTAGGATCTGATAACAAGGCGGTGACCTCTTCATAACGGTCTACCATCTGGTCTAAACGCAGGCGTAAGGATTCTTTCATAAAAGGACTTTTAATTGGATGATAAGAGTAAGAGCGTGATTATAGCAAATTTTTCACCGTAAATTAAAACCTCTGAGTAATCTTGCTGCTATTCTAAGTAATTTTGCCATTCTATTGGCAGACATTCCTATCGCTGCTGAAATATTCCCCTGTTTTCTCATCAGTCAGTGGTTATAAAATGCGATGCTAAAAACGTAGACATAAAAAAATAGCCAAGAAGGATCTTGGCTATTTTTATCGTTAAAAAAGATCTAGAATGAAACGCTACACTTTACGAACCAATACTGAGCCAATCGAATAACCTGCGCCGAATGAACAAATCACGCCCAAATCACCTGATGCTAACTCATCTTTGTAGCGATGGAAGACAATCATCGGGCTGGCTGAGCTGGTATTGGCAAATTCAGCAATGACGCTTGGGACAATCGCTTTATCTGCTTCTTTACCGATGACTGTACGTAGAATTAAATCTAACATATTGGCATTGGCTTGGTGTAACCACATCATTTTCACATCACTGGCTTGTAATTCGTTCTCAGTCAAATGCTCAGTGATGATCTCTGACACTTTTGGACAGACTTCACGGAATACTTTACGGCCATTTTGCAAAAACAACTTATCCGTGACTGGTTCTTTGATATCTGGATACATCTCAGTCTGTGCCGCTAAAAACTCTGAGCGATCCATAAAGCCGTATTCGTTTTTGATATTGGTCGAAAACTGGGTAAATAGCTTAGAGTTCAGAATCTCATAACCTTTTGGCGTATCGAGATCTTCAACGATAGATGCGGTCGCGACATCACCAAAGATGAAGTGGCTATCACGGTTACGCCAGTTTAGATGCGCCGAGGTAATCTCTACGTTGACCACAGCGATGCGCTTGGCCAAACCAGAGACGATAGAGCCGTGCGCTTGTGATAGACCAAAAGTCGCGGCACTACAAGCGACGTTCATATCATAAGCAAAGCCGCCAATCATACCAATTTCATTTTGAATTTCGATGGCAACCGCAGGATAAGTGCGCTGGAAGTTTGAGCAAGCAAGGATGATGCCATCTAAGTCGTTGGCCTCAAGTCCAGCATCTGCCAAAGCATCTCTAAGCGCTGCGGCACCCATTTCTGCCATGATAGACAGCTCTTCGCCTAGATTGCGATAAGGAATCACGGGAGCCATGATTTCAGGATCTAAAATGCCGTCTTTTTCCATCACATAACGTGATTTGATACCCGATACTTTTTCGATAAAAGCGGCTGAAGAAGGCTCAAGTGCGGTCACAGTCTCTGCTGCTATCTCATCAGCATGCTGTGCATTATAATTTTCAACATACTGGTTAAATGACTCTACTAACTCTTCGTTGCTGATGCTATAAGGTGGGATATATAGGCCCGTGCCCGTGATACAAGTCGTCATGATAAGCTTCCTTGTCTACTACTGTGGTGCTTGGAATAAGCATAAAAGTGGAAAAATAATAGCCATTCAATTTGAGTGAATAACTGTAAACTTAAAATCAGTGCCTTTATTATGCCTGAATATTATAATTTTTCTAATACTTTGTTACAAATAATCTGTTTCTCGCCATAAATAAGCAAAGACTCAGTTCATTTTACGGTAGCTACGTTATAATTGGTGCTGTTTTACTCTGTACTATTCATCGAATAGTATTATTTAGCAAAAATATCAATACACGCTCATATTTAGGAAAGCTAATGGCAGAACTTCTCAATTGGTTATTTGGTCAATACGCTGACTACTCTACGATATTTATTGTCCTTGAACTGATTGCCGTCGTCTTTGGTGTGGCAAGTGTCTTACTTGCCAGCAAAACCAATATTCTGGTCTTTCCTATTGGCTTGGTCAGCACTGCGATATTTGTCTATTTACTGTGGAAGTGGCAGCTGTTTGGCGATATGTTTATCAATGCTTACTATACTGTGATGAGCCTATATGGCTGGATTAATTGGTCAAAGAATAAGAAGACTCAATCTGTCGAGCATAAGCAGTCAAACGATGCTAACAATGTCCGTATCGAGCACCTGCATGCAGGCGACATACCTATACTCTCTGCTTTGGCAGCGGGAACGATGGGGTTTGTAGCACTGATTTATTATTTCCGACCAGTGATTAATAACGGTTTTAGCTTCGATGGTGCAGTACTTGGACTGCATTTATTTACGTGGGTCGACTACACTGATATGCTCACTACCGCCTTGTTCCTTATGGCGATGTGGCTCATGGCACGGCGCAAGATTGAGCATTGGATACTATGGATCATTGCCGATGCGATATCGGTACCGTTATACTTTTATAAAGGTTTTACGTTTACCGCGCTACAATACGTAGTCTTCACTCTCATCGCAATCTGGGCATATTATGAATGGCAACGACGCTATCGTACACAACATCGCGCACAACCTCATACAGCATACGCCTAAATCTGTCATAAATGTCGCTGTTTTAGGCGCAGAAAGTACGGGCAAGACGACTTTATGTCGGGATTTGGCAGCACATTTTGATATCCCTTGGGTATCAGAATATATGCGCACCTACCTACAAGCAAAGTGGGATGACGAGCAGCTGACTTGCACGTGGGATGATCTGCTACCTATCGCACAAGGTCAGATTGCATTAGAAAATAAACTGGCCAAACAAGTCGCTCAGACGTCCGATGCTAGCCATTATTTGTTTTGTGATACCAGTCTGTTTGAGCTAATGGTTTATTCCAATTGGTACTATGGCGACTGTCCTATCGCCCTTGAGCAAGCGGCATTGGCACATCATTATGATTTGATATTATTGACTGACGTTGATACGCCATGGGTGGCTGATGACTTGCGGGATAGTCCGCATCAACGTGACGAGATAAGCGCCTATTTCGCCAGCCAACTAAATAAGCACCAAAGACCATTCCAGCGCATTGGTGGCGATAGACAGGAGCGAGTTCAGCAGGTAGTAGCGCAGCTTACTGACATTAGCAATATATAGCCTCGTAGCAACTTTATTAGAGTGTATCAATAAACTCATCATTACTTTTATCTTTAAAAACCTAAGAGATATCCATGCTAAAAAAGTTTGAATTTTACTTAGAAAAAACCATATTCAACAGCCGCTGGATACTAGCGCCTTTTTATCTAGGGCTCGTGCTAGGTATTATTTTATTATTTGTTAAGTTCGTTCAAAAAACATTTATGATGTTCAACACTGTATTTAGCGCCTCGGTGTCAGACGTCATTGTCAATATATTAGTGTTAGTCGACCTCTCCTTAGTAGCCAGTTTGTTATTAATCATCATATTCAGTGGCTATGAAATATTTGTCTCAAAAATTGATACAGGCGATCATGTTGATCGACCCAGTTGGATGGGGAAAGTAGATTTTTCTGGGCTTAAATTAAAAGTCATCGGTGCCATCGTTGCTATTTCTGCTATTGATCTTTTAAAATCCTTTATGGATATTCCTAATGAACTGAGCGAGGGTGAAGCGGACAAACTCATGTGGAAGGTCATTATTCACATGACATTCGTTCTATCCGGCCTGCTATTTGCGATTATGGACAAAGTGGTTGGCGACACCAAAAAGCACTGATTTTTATTATTCCACACACTCTCCATTGTTCTTACATATTTTTTCTTTATCACTCCTTTATGATTTTCTTTGAACCTATTGACTGTTATATGGACAGTTTTGGAATAAAGAGTCATATGAGGAGTTTTCATGCAAAAAACACTATTTACCAAACTATCTATCATCGCTGGGCTGTGCCTTATTTTCGCCATTGGTCTAAATATGATTGGCTCAGTAATTTACGAGCGACAAAATTATGCTGCGTCGGTGATCAAAGAAATCGCCCAGCAGCATATCAATCCGCAGGAAGTCATTACACCATTTATTGCCATTCCAACTACTGTTACGCCTGAGTGTCAGATTACAGCGCCTGGCACAACCAGTAAATGTGCACCGTCCTACTCAAAAATTGAAACCATTTTTGCAAACCAAACCCAAGCAACACAAGATCTTGAGGTAAGCACTGATACCTATAAGCGCGGCATCTATCATGCGACCAGTTATGATGGGGCGTTGACATTTGACCAACGTTACACTTTTGATAAAGCCATCAGCCGCTTATATGAAGCGACGAGCACGGCTAGTGCAGAGCAAAGCTCCGTCAATACACCTACCATTAATGATAAAACGAAACCCAAAGAAACCATCATTCACTGGAATGAAGCAAAATTGATTATTCCAGTATCAGATCTGCGCGGCGTCGCGACTCTACCAACGGTGACCATTGAGCAAAAACCGATAAAAGCGACTTACCCGCAGACACCGTTACTGAAAAACCTGACCTATGTAGAAGTCGCTATTCCGCAAAACATATTGCAGCGTGCCACGAAAAACATGGCTAGCCAGCAGAATAAAAGCAGACTCATTGCCACAAGCACCAACAGCGAGGCATTAGCCAGTACAGATATCAGTAGTCAGTCGTACGACATTAAAGGCAATCAAGCGACTGACATCATGATTGACTTGCCATTAGCGGGTATCAGCAATTTAAATACGGTTCCGACTGGACAAAACTTTAACTTAACGATGCGCAGTAATTGGCATGCGCCTAATTTCATTGGCAAGGCGCTCCCTAACGCCAAGAAATTTACTGCTAACGGTTTTGAAGCCAGTTGGCAAAATCAATATCTAACGATCGCCAACAATCAAGATTTGTCGCAGTGTCTTAGCACCGCCAACAACCGATGTGTCGTCATCAGTAAAGCCACTCTCGATACCAGCAGCCAGTCAATGACTCCTGATGATGCGATTACAGCAATAGAAGGTATTGTCACAGAAGAAGGCACTACCGTGACTGACAGCTACCAAAATGTGCGCCTGAACAGCTTTGGTGTGAGTTTTGCTGAGCCTAATGACGTATATTTACAGACCGAACGAGCGATGAAATACGCCTTATTATTAATCTTGGTCTCATTCGGCACTTTTTTCTTATTTGAAGTGATTAAATCCAGCCGCATCCACCCTATTCAGTACCTGTTGGTCGGTTGTGCGCTGTTTGTTTTTTATGTTTTATTATTACCACTTGCCGAGCAAATCGTCTTTTGGAAAGCTTATGCCATTGCTGCCAGCGCCTGTGTTGGACTCATTGGTTGGTATACTTATTATGTACTGGGCGGCATCAAACGAGCCGCGATTTTTACTGCCACACTGGCAGGATTGTATGCCTCATTTTTCGGCATCTTAACCACTGAAGATATGAATTTATTGCTTGGTGCTGTTTTCTGTTTTGTACTACTCGCTTGCGTGATGGTCATGACCCGTAAAATTGACTGGTATAAAATTGCCTAACTTAGTTAGAGCATGCCAAAAACGTTTAGTCTAGGGCGGTCTTACGTTGGTATTACTCGCTAAACCTACCAACATAAGACTGCTCAATCTACTCATAGATAATTCAATATAGTTGTCATCTAATTCATTATCATCTAATTCACTGTCATCTAACAATCTTGCTATTTAAGGCTTTTGCCCAGTCTCTACAGTCATTCTTACAGCGCTCGCAAAGCTGATTGGGGTCAGATATGTGATTGACGTAGCCGCAATGCATACATGCATAATGCGTTCCTGACTCTATCTCTTTGACGGGTTGATACTGCTTAGGAAAAAGTGGCATACCATAGATGGTGTGATCAGGTGCATATAACAAAATACTAAAATTACCATCTGTCTCTAGCAAGCCAGTACGCACTTGACCCAGATGCTCAACCCCTTGTTGGCGCATTTCAGCAAAAAATTCATCATGGGACATTTTGCCCTTTTTAATTTTATCGAGTACCAGCATGCCGTCTTCTACAATGTAGAGCGACTTCCCTTCTAGCAGATCTTCGAAAGGCTGATATTTCATCATAGCCCAAGTACATAAACGATATAGCAAAATCACAATACTCATGATTAGGACTGCTTGAATAAGCGGCAAATCCTCATTGAACATTGGGTCACCTGCGATAGAGCCAAGTGATAAAATAATGGTTAGCTCAAAAATAGACAGTTGGCGCACGCCGCGCTTGCCAGTAAAGCGTAAAAACAAAATGATCAGAGCAAACATCACGATGACGCGTATCACAATTTCAGCGGCAAATACCCACGTGGTGTCATAAATAAAAATACTTGCCCAATCCATATCTTTCTTTCCTTGTCATTTTCAAATCGAGCCTATTTATAAGGTATGTATCATTTTAATTTATAAGTTAGGTTTTTTGGTATTGCACTATACTACTTCCATTCCAATATAAGGCTCAACAATAAATTTTTGCTATAGGGTCTGTTGAACATTCAAATGTCGTGCTGGCAGTCACTATTTTTTAGACAATATGCAGTGAAATTTTTGACGCCTAGTCATTCTAGGTTAAACAATTTCGCCATATATTGGCAGAAAATAGTACTGCCCTGAAAGGCTGATGCTAAAATCACCCCAAACGTTGTTGCAAACCTAGCTAAGGTCTCGACATTATCGTCAGTTTGCGCCTAGTTTGGTGCAATTTTAGCAATCAGCAGCCCTAATATTTGAATGTTCAACAGACCCTAGTCGATCCAAGATATTTTGGATACAAGGAAGGCGAGTAAAAGTACCATAGATGGTAAACTGAGCGCGCCTGACACCATATAAATGTTCAACAGACTCTAGGGCGTGTCCTCATTTCAAAAATGGTGATAAAAATGAGATAAATTGCAGTCAAACGAGGAAAATAGCGCAGATAATATCGGGATATTAACCAGCTATTTAATGATTTTTGACAAAATTTAGCCATTTTTAGCCCGTTTAGATATGATCAATTGAATTGAGGACACGCCCTAGTTAATCAAAACCAATTTAATGATTGTAGGAATTATTTTTGAAAGCCACGTTATACACGATTATTGCCTTAATAGCATTTGCCGCAAACTCTCTTTTTTGTAGAATGGCCTTGGCAGAGGGATACATAGATGCGTGGAGTTTCACCATCATCCGTCTGCTTAGTGGTGCTATCTGTCTGAGCATTATTATGGGCGTCTATAGCTATAACCTACGACGCAAAGATTTAACCCTCAACAATCCACAAAATAAAGCTATTTTGAAAGACAAAGGCAGCTGGCTCAGCAGTCTAAGTTTGGTGGTGTATGCGCTTTGCTTTTCGATTGCTTATGTTGAGCTTGATACCGGAACTGGCGCGTTGATTTTATTTTCAGCGGTTCAACTCACCATGATTGGCTGGGGTATTTACAAAAAAGAGCAGTTAAGTGCCTTGCAATGGCTGGCTTTTATCGTAGCAGTAGCAGGTTTTGTCTATCTTATGCTGCCATCAGCAGCTGTCCCATCCGTATTGGCAGCGACATTGATGGCCATCAGTGGCGTAGCGTGGGGCATCTACAGTATACGCGGCAAAACCTGCGTATCACCGTTACGAGCCACGGGCTTTAACTTTATCAGAAGCCTCGTCGCTATTCCGCTACTACTCATTATTGGTATGGTTTATTTAAAAAATATGCCATTAGCCACTATCAGTATCGAGGGCATCTTATTGGCTTGCGCGTCGGGCGCAATTGCTTCTGGCATGGGCTACAGCGTTTGGTATATGGCAATGCCTTTATTAAAAAGCACTCAGGCAGCGGTAGTACAACTCTGCGTACCAGTATTGGCTGCCATACTTGGTGTGGTATTTTTATCGGAGCAACTAACCCTACCGTTTATCCTAGCAAGTGCAGTCATCTTGGGCGCGGTACTGGTGTTTATCTTAAATAAAAAAGCACCGCAGACCGCGAGTTAATATTATGAGGCATGGTAAGTCCGATATAAAATAACTTACTCTATGTCATACCCATCAAAAATAAAAATGCCAGTAGCATAAGTTACTGGCATTTTTTATGTGTGGTTATGACTATGTAACAGCCAATATACTCAACTGGTTTTGGCTACCGTGTCTTTAATAATGATATTCTATCTAGGGCGTGTCCTCAACCTGAACGAAAGCGGCTAAATGAGCACACGTCCTAATAATCGGCTTCATTACTTATTACTAGGGTAGTTCATGAGTGAATCAACCAATAACAACTCATTTTATAAAAGACACACTTGGCTTGTCCCGTTAACTTGCCTGTTGGCTGGTGGCGCCTTGATAGGCATTTCCACCAATCTAGCAAAAGCGGCAGGGCAAATTGGCTTATCGCCACTCGCCTTTCTTTTTTGGTCGATTACTGGTGCAGCGTTTCTACTATCAGCCGTGGCGATTTTACGACATGATTTGCCGCCGCTAACTGTCCGTAGTTTAGAATACTATTCGGTTGCTGCTCTTGTCAGTGTTGCGGGCTCCAACTTGATTTTATTTTCTGCAATTCCACAAGTTGGTGCAGGTTTTGTCGCTTTAATTATCGCTTTGCCACCATTGCTCACCTATCTTGGCGCGCTATTTATGCGTATGGAGACATTCAATGTCGTTCGCGCTATGGGCGTGGCGGCAGCGCTGAGCGGTGTGGGTGTCTTAGCAATACGCAAGTTTTCGGCTCCCGATGCCAGTATTTTCTGGATTTTACTCGCGCTGTGTGGCCCTGTTTTGCTAGCGATTGGGAATATCTATCGTACCTTGCGTTGGCCAAATGCGGCGTCGCCCAGTTCGCTGGCACCCGGCATGTTAATCGCGGCGGCTATCTTTCTAGGTGTGGTTGGCACCTTGCCGAACTTCTCACTTGCGGTGCCAACGGGCGCATTACTGCCTATTGGGTTGATTGTGCTACAAGCCTTTATCTTTGCTGGACAATTTTTATTGCTGTTTTTATTGCAAAAAACAGGCGGTCCCGTGCTATTAAGTCTATTGGGCTCAGTAGGTGCGATCGTTGGCGTGCCGGTGGCCATCTTTTTGCAGGGAGAAAGTCCACCAGAGGGTTTGTTTTTAGGGGCTTCCTTAATTGCTCTTGGCATCGTATTGGTCACTTGGGGTGGCGTAAAAATGATAGTAATTCCAGATAATACGCATCAGTAAGGCAGGTCCTCATTTTAAAAATACGGATCATACCAAACCCAAAAAGTACGATTAGCTGTATCAAACTCGCTTAATCTACAATGCGTAGTACTTATATTCGTTTTCCTTGCTACTCTAATTTTTGTGAATGGCATCACTTCTTGCTATTGCAACTTCATCTGAAAACCATATTTATCGATGACAAAAAAACGCCAGTAACCTAGGCTACTGGCGTTTTTTAGCATTTTATGCAGGCTGCTTATAAGAGATTGTTGGTTTATTAGCGTAAAACTATAATCGCTCTACTGCATAGAACTTATATTAGACAACGGTCACGTGTAAGCGTGCATCAACATTACCACGCGTGGCATTGGAGTACGGGCAAACTTGATGAGCCGTTTCAATCAATGTTTGCGCTTGTGCTTCGTCAATGCCAGACACTTCAACGTATAAATCTATATCTAAGTTATAGCTGCCATCTTGCTTCATACCAATACCAACTTGGGTAGAGGTTTTCGAAGCGGTGATCGGCAGTTTCATTTGTTGTGCTGTCAGGTTCAAGGCACTATCAAAACAGGCCGCGTAGCCCATCGCAAAAAGCTGCTCTGGATTAACACCCTCTTTGTCTTGCTCTTGAAAAGAGACCAAATCAAAGCCTAATGAGCCATCATCCAAGCCTGTATGTCCAGAACGACCACCGGTTGCTGTTGCGCGAGTTTTATAGAAAATTTTCATAATATATTCCTTTTTTGATGTTATTAGAAGTCATGCTTGTTTTGTTTCAATGGAGTTATTATAGGCACTCTCAGCTTAAAGCGTTAGAATAGTCCTCCAAAAATCTTGCCTAATTCTATAAATATATGTACGATTAAGCCATTCATTACATCAAAGATTTACTATAAAAACATCAAACCGAGAAACACCAAGCTTATAAACTTTCAATCAACACGCCTTTATCTAAGATAACTATGATGCAGCCAACAACCATTGTGCAACTACTTAACATACTGCCCAAGAATCAGACCATCGAGTCTGCTATTCCGGGTTTATTTTTCTACTGTGCAGATAGACCCAATAGAACCGTCAGCTATATTCAAGAGCCTAGTATTTGTATTGTACTGCAAGGTGAGCGAGAGATTTATTTAGGGAATGACTGCCAAAATTTTGATAATAGCAACTTGATGTTTTGCCCTGTAAACATTCCCCTGAGCATGCATGTCAAACATGCCTCAGTAGACAGTCCTGTTATTGTGCTGTCTATGAAGTTAGACCTTGCTATGATTAGAGAAATATTGGCCCAGATACCGCCCGCACGAAATACAGAAGAAAAGCATCTGGGTATAAAATGGCATCTGGATAACACCATACTTGCCGCCTTTGAACGACTCATCAACTTGCTCGATTATCCAAACGATCTCCAATTTTTATCTAAATTAATTCAACAAGAAATCTACTACCGACTGCTCTCAGCACAGCAAGGCAATAAATTGCGGCAGCTCGTCGTCAATGGAAGTCATACGCATCGTATCAGCCAAGCGACGGATTGGCTCAAAGCGCATTTGAGTGAACCCGTCATCATCGAAGAGCTGGCCAGTAAATGTGGTATGAGTGTCTCAGGGTTTCATCAGCATTTCAAAGAGATCACTCAATTAAGTCCGCTGCAATACCAAAAAAGCCTACGCTTGATGGCAGCGAGGCAGCTTATTCAACGTGGTGAATCACAAATTTCACAAGTCGCCATGCAGGTAGGATATGAAAGCCCCAGTCAATTTAGCCGTGAATATAAGCGCTTGTTTGGAGTCAGTCCGAGCAGTGAGCTTAATTGATACATCTAATAATCTGGCGCACACGTTATAAAATAACACTCAGACCTTGATGACTTTTGTCTTCTAGGTCAGCGTAGCTTTTGACTTCGTTTTATTACTCTGCGTATTCATATCAAGGAGACACTTAGACGTCCCAATCGAATTATTTACGAAATGTTTTAATCCAGAAAATAACAGTTGACTTACCCTATATATTCATAATATAACATATATATAATTTATGCATTTAGGGCTATTAAAACACCGTTATTCCTAGGTTAATCACAAGCATATTTCGTGAGGAGGTACTATGATTCGTTTCAGTTACACACTCAAATGCTGGACACTAAGTACTGTCTTTTACTCGGTCTTTTACTTTTCCGTATTAATGACAGATCCTGATTTTGGTAAATATAACCATATGTTAGCGCTAAGCACATTGCTCTTCCCGATTTCCAAGCGGGCAATTGACGCATTGAGTGACTCTTTAAGGCTCGATTTCGATATGTTTGATGGCTTCTTATCGCCCTTACTCATCAATATTACGATATGGCTGCTTACCCCTTTTATCGTCTTTTTAACATTTATTGCTTTTTTGGCTTATAGCATGGGCGTGGTAAAAAGAAATCTGAATCGTCGAAACTAATAGCCAAAATCCCCTAATGCCACCTCGGATGCTTTATTCTAAGTATTTCTGAGCAAACAGTATTGGCTTGAATATTAGAGTTCACGTAGGGTGCGCTAAGTTCACTGATAAGAATCAGATCTAATGAAATTAGTGCGTAGAACGCACCCTACTCAAACTACATACAAATTCTACGAACCGTTATTTGCTTTTGATACTTACCTAAAGGACCATATTTACCCATAGAACTAATCTTACCAACGACGCAAGTGTCAAAATATTTGTAATAGCCTTTTTGATTTATACTTTTCGAATCTTTTATCAATAACTGCTTTGGATCTGATACATAGTAAGTGATGCCATTAGAAACGAACTCATGAACCTCAAAGCTTCTTTTAAAACTGCCTCGTAACTGCACTTCTTTTTCTACGCTTGTTGGCGCGAATGCCTTCGCATTTTTATTATTACTGGCTTGTATTTCATCACAGCCCGTACTCATAAATATAGTTGATGCAAATCCTAATATAGTCAGTTCGGAATAAAATCGATACATTGTTAGTTATGTGCGACTGGTATAAATTTTCCTTGCTTGCTGCTATCACAGAGGCTACGAAAAATTCATTCCAGTCACACTGTATCTGTTTTAAAGTGAATCTACTATATTATCAATCTACCTTTAACCATTATTTTTTATCCTGCTCAAACACCTACGTCAATGTATTAAATAAAGTCCAAAAAACTCTGGGCCGTGTCCTCATTTTAAAAATGGTTATAAAAATGAGATAAATTGCAGTCAAACGAGGAAAATAGTGCAAATAATATCGGGATATTAGGGTCTGTTGAAAAAATTTAGCCCATTCAGATACAATCGCTTGAATTTAGGACACGCCCTAGTGTAAAAGAATAATAGCCCTTTAATTTAATCAAATATTATCGACTAAATTAAAGGGCTATACAAGACAATGGTCATATGTCGTCAATTAGCAAGCTTTAACACTCATATCGAGCCTTAACTCACTTTATCCCACATCTTGCTTAGACGCTTCGGTGATACCGCCATACGGGTTTTCATGGGCTGGGCGAACAGTTGAATGCGATACTCCTCAACCATCCAGCGGTACTCGCTGATAGACTCATTGTTGGCGCGACCTGCCAGACGCTCCATGTGCAAGTCCAGCGCATAGACACCATCTAGGTCGGCTTCGATATTGTGTTCAAGGCGCTCAATGCGAACCTCCAGCGCCTCTAGATAGCGCGGATACTGCTGCCATTGACTGTAATCCATATGATAGACAAAGTTGGCAAGTTGCAAGTCCTGCAACTGATCCTCGATGTCTTCGATAGACTCACCAAAGATCTCTCGATCGAGCATGAGCAAACTCTGACGAATGCGTTGCCAGCGAGTGTAGACATTTTTGAGAGTTTTTATGACAGCTTGACCAGTCAATAAGAAGTTGCTCAACACAACTTCAAGTGTTTTCCCATACTCCTCTGGCGTGAACGGCAACTCCTCGCTTAAGCCAACAGCGATATCATCAGCGCTCTCTGGCAACTCTTCACTATGATCAAATAAAATATAGTGCTCTTCCAGAGCGGCATCTAGCGTCGCATCGATAACAATGGTTTTTAAGGCTTCCATGTCGCCAAGGGGCGCAAATGCCAGTTTGAATATCTTATCAATTTGGCTGGTCAGCTGTTTTTTCTTAGCGCCAAGCTTGCCTTTGATTAAGGTCAATACCCCTATACGGTGCGCCTGCAATGCGGCATTGACATCGGTATACTGATGGATCGATACCGCCTCACCTGCCTCGTCAGCGACCAAAGCGGCAAACTGTTTCATCACCACGCCTGCGCTATGATGATTTTTGCTAAAGGCAAAATGCTCAGGGAATTCGGTATGCGCGCCTTGCTGCTCATTCACAGCCTGCCTGGTCTCAGAGGCGTGGCGAATCTGTAGCGTCTGGAGGTCGCGACCTTTTTCTATAATGTGATTTTTATCATCGACCACACAGATTTGTGGCTGCAAATAGCGATCAATGGTAGAGGGATTAAAATTGTCTGCTGTAACCGACATAATGCCGCGACGGTTTAAGGCTTGGCAAAGCTGCTTGAGCAATCCTTGTCCACCAGCGGGTTGCAATTCATCAAACAAACTATCGGCAGTATCGGGAATCGGCACAATTTGACGGCGAATATCTTTTGGCAGTGACTTAAGTAATTGCAAGACCAACTCAAAGCGCCAACCGGGTACGCCCCATAACAGCTCGATAGCATCTAGCTGCGGTAGCGCCACAAGCGGCACGCGAATAGTCACCCCATCGTCATCGCTCGCAGGATCAAAAATATAGCGTAGTGGTAATTTTAAATCACCCAGCTGCCATACTTCTGGAAAGTCACCTGTGGTCGGTGCTTGGCTATTGAGTACGTCGTCATCGGTGAAGAAAAGATGCTTGGTATCAGTTTTTTCAACCTCGGCACGCCAGTCTTCAAAAGCCTTACGACTGGCGACATGCTCAGGGATTTTCTTGTCGTAGAACTGGTACAGCGTCTCTTCATCGACCAATAAATCACGACGGCGAAGTTTGTCTTCAATACGCTCAACATGAGCGATTTTGTCCATATTGTGCTGCAAGAATGGCGCTTGGCGACCCAAGTTACCCGTTACCAAACCATCTCGGATAAAGATTTCTCGCGACTCGACAAGGTTGACTTGCTCATAATTGGTCAGTTGCTTACTGATAATAATTAGACCAAATAAACTAATCTGCGCGTAGGCTTTGACACGTCCCGTTTTCTTCGACCAATGCGGCTCAAAGTAGTGATACTTTAATAAGTCACCTGCCGCTGAAATAATCCATTCTGGTTCAATTTTGGCAACAGTACGCATAAAGACTTGCGAGGTTTCTACAACTTCAAAAGCCATGACCCACGGTGGTATCTGTTTAAATACCGTACTCGCTGGGAAGATTTTGGTTTTTTGCTGGCGCGCCGCTAGATATTCACCACGACTTTCAGTCTTGTGGGCGATGGTAGACAACAGGCCTGTTAATAATGCGCGATGTAAATTGGCATATTTGACCGCTTTGATTTCTTCATCATCAATCGCTGTTGGATCGTTAGTAGCGTTTTCTAACGTATCCGTAGTTTTTGCCTCTTTAACATCCGTAAGCTTAAGGTCGGTGACCATTTGCACCAACTGGCGATGAGTCTGACTCCATTCACGCACCCGTGGAAAACTCAGATAGTTTTTCTTGGTAAATTGCTTACGTTGATTACCAGAGAGCTTGTTGCCATCTTCATCGGTTTCAAACAAGGCTTTCCACAGACTTAGATAAAATAAGAAATCTGAGTCATCTTGGCGAAATTCCGCATGCTTTTGATCCGCTTGTTGACGTTTATTGGCAGGACGCTCGCGTGGATCTTGTACGGCAAGCGCGGCGACCACGATAAGCATTTCACGAATACAGTCAAAATCAGAACCAGCAACCAGCATACGTGCCAGCCTTGGATCAATTGGCATACGTGCCATCTTTTGACCAGTAGGCGTCAGGCTTAAATGATCGAGACCTTTTTTTGCTTTTGGCTTGTTGGTCTGAGAAGAGGCGACAGCTTCGCTTTTAGCCGTAATTGCCCCTAACTCATCGAGTAATTTATGACCGTCAGTAACTAAACGACTATCGGGTGGCTCAATAAACTCAAAATCATCAACGCTACCTAAACGCAGATTGGCCATTTGTAAAATAACTGAAGCTAAGTTAGTACGCAGAATCTCAGGCTCAGTAAACTCAGGGCGACCAGTAAAGTCCTCCTCGCTATAAAGACGAATACAAACACCTGGTGCGACACGACCACAGCGACCTTTGCGCTGATTAGCAGCCGCTTGTGAAATCGCCTCAATCGGTAAACGCTGCACGCGTGAACGATATGAATAGCGTGAAATCCGTGCAAAGCCCAGATCGATCACATAGCGAATACCGGGCACGGTTAGCGCTGTCTCAGCCACGTTGGTCGCGATAACGATACGTCTGCCGCGACCGGACGGCTGAAAAATACGCTGCTGCTCTTCATAGGTCTGTCGCGCAAATAAAGGCAACACTTCAGTGTGCTTCGGGCCATGACGCTCTAGCACCTCTTGTGTCTCACGAATCTCTGCTTCGGTCGCGGCAAATATCAAGATGTCTGCTTGATCAGCATGACCTTTGCTTTGGGCGTCGCTAAAGCATTCCTCTACCGCAGCCACAACCGCCCGTGGCAGGTTCTCTTCAAAATCATCGTAGCTGTCATCATCCGAGCTGGTCACCGGCTCATCGGTCAGCGGACGATAGCGAACTTCAACGGGGAAGCTACGCCCTTCGACATTAAAAATCGGTGCGGGTACGTTACGTTTTAGCTTGTTATCATAACGACTGAAATATTCACTAAAGCGCTTGGTATCGAGCGTTGCAGAAGTGATAATGACTTTTAAATCAGGACGCTTGGGCAATAGCTTTTTCAAATAACCCATAATAAAATCAATGTTTAAGCTACGCTCATGCGCCTCATCAATGATGATGGTGTCGTACTTACTTAAAAATCGGTCATGTCCTAATTCAGCCAGCAAGATACCATCGGTCATGAGCTTAACGACCGATTGCGCTGTACCCTGCTCATTGAAGCGAATCTTAAAGCTAACCGTATTACCTAACTGCTCGCCCAACTCCTCAGCGATACGATTCGACACACTCCGTGCTGCTAATCTTCTTGGCTGTGTATGCCCTATTTGCCCAGTAATACCGCGACCTGCCAGCATTGCCAGCTTCGGTAATTGAGTGGTCTTACCCGAGCCTGTCTCACCAGCAATGATAATGACTTGGTTATCAATAATTGCTTGGATTAAATCTTCTGCTCGCTGACTGACAGGTAAATCAAGGTTTAATTTGGCTGGCAAGTCCTGAGGAATACTATTGATACGCGCTTGTACTGCTTGCTGCGAGCGGGTTTTGATTTTGTCGTACTGCGCGCGTTTTTTGGCAAGAATATCTTCTGCTTTAGCGTTTTTCTCGTTCGCGTTGTTATCCGATTTCTTATTCTTAGCAACAACAGCACGCGCCAGCTCACGTTCTAAGCGGTTTAGATAATAGCTGTCTTTTGCTAGTACAGGCAGTTCTGCAAACTTATTTATATCATTTGTTTCAGCTAAATCACTAGTTGCGTTATTTAAATTCTCAGAAAAATCATCGCTTGCTAAATTTGAATTATCATTAAAAGTATTAGACATATTTGCTTAGGCTATTTATTGTTTATAAGTGGTTTGATTATGGGGATAATTTGGACGTGGTTCAAGGTAGTTATAGTGTTTGGTTGCAACTATGCAGTCTATTACCTATTTTCAAAACGCTCAGTCAAAATATTTCTAAGCTCATCCGTCATCGGTCTAAATTTAAAATGCTTTGGCTCCATCTGATTAATCAAAGCATACTGAGCATTTTCAATCGAGTTATCCTCACAAGAAAAATGATTCATCTCCTGACCAGTGATGGCATTAATAATATAAAAAGAGGTATCGCTATCTTCAAAATGTGTCAGCTCATAATAATTATTCGGATCCCGCATAACGAGATTAGTACCATTAGAAAGAGCCGTATAATAGGCATCCTCAGTAGCTTGCTGCGCCTCTAATCTTAAAGGATTACTTTGGGTGGCGAAATAATACTTGAGCATATAACCAATATCGCTATTAATCACATCCACACGTAAATGCTCACCGTTTTGTGTGATGCACTGATAGATCATAAAAGGTTCATAAACCCGTGGTTCAGTAGCGACATTCTCGTCCACTATGCTCTCCCACTCCATCCCCATAATAGGCGCATCTAACATGAGGCTTCCATCCTCAATCAACTTATACCCTGCTGGTACGTCTTGATCTTCGACCGTAAACTGGAGGTTTAACAACTCATTATTTTCTTTTCGAGCATTGTCAGTGTCGCTACTCAGTACCGCTGTAGTGTCGTCCGATGTGTCTTGTTTATTCTTTTTATCCCAGAGTGTTATAGCCACTAGGACAATAAAAATTCCTATCCCAAGGCCAACACCTGCGATAACCCACTTAACAAATCCTCTTATAAAATTTTTCAAATCTACCAGCCATATTTTATTTTTATGAATAAATTATTTGTAAATTTAACCGTTACTCGTATGAATAATCTGCTGACTAGTAGCCGCTTGCATAAAGAAGCTCTGCATCTTTTGTAGTGGCACCCTAGGGAAAGGTAAGTGTAGCGAGAGTATTAACTTTTCAAACCCTACCATCTCATCAGCCAATGCTTGAGCAATGTCGGGTTGAATCTGCGGATTGTCATACAGATTATCAATTAGCCAAGTGAGTTGCGGAAAACTGGCATTGTCATGAATCTGATATAGGGCGGGCACTAGCTCATCAGAGATTTGGCAGCGCGTTTTGCGAATTATGCCGTTCTTAAAGTACATATTTAAAGCCATATTATGTCAACTTCCTTAAATTCTTAATACTGAGGTAACCGACGTACTCTTTATCATCATCGGTATTTGCAAGTTCATGACTATCATGAGGAATAGGTTCAATTAAAATCTGTACGTTTGAGATAAGATCATTAACGTTATAAATATCATCGATATCCACCGCAAATTTATCATCAATATGCGACGCGGCATCGAAAGGTGAATCTTTATTTTTAAAAGTAAATTCTTTATAGAATGCACTCTGTTTCGCTTGTTTGACAGCATCGGCTTGAGTGGCAGCAACGATAAGTAGTTTATAATGAAACTCTTCGAAGCTCCCCTGCTGATAGCCGCCTAAATTAATAAAGAACAGTTTTAAACCATTATTGCTATCTCTAATTGCTGATTCGACTAACTTTATCGAGTGATTACCGATCTTAGTAATAGCGCGATACGAGTCGATGTGCCATTTATTTTTGACTTCAGGCCAATGATGATTAATATCGTCTATCAACTCGCTCACCTGATTGGCCACGCCAAAAAACATGTCATGCTGCTCAATCAAACGACCTTTTGAGCGACCACCAAGTTGCACCATAAATAGTGTTGGCATCTTACACAGTCCTTATTAAATATATAAAATCCATCGTTAGTCTACTCAATGTTATCAGCTTGGTCTAAAGGCAGTTTGACCATTCTTATAGTTATAACACCCGCCCTGTCCTTAGCGCAAACGCCCAATCTTCACGACCGTTTATTGCAGCCAATTTAGCCGCAGCTTCATAATCATAAGGCACTTTGATATGCTCAACTTGCCAACTTGTATCTTGCACAGCATCTTGCATAATACCTTGCTTAGCATCAATGCATTTAATAAGCGCGTAACTGGCATGTGGCGAATAGGTTTGCATTTTATGAGCGATAGGCAAATCATCTTCATAGGCTGGATAACCAACGCTACCTGTATTGACTATCATTTGTCCTGTCGATAGCGTAACGGTACGTGGGATATGAGTATGACCACAGATGATAACGGCGCTCTCAATACTGTTAAGCAGTGCCAAAATGTCTGCTTCATCACGTACTATCGGCTGCCCTGTTTCGACATTTTCGAGCATATATACCATGTCATCGGTTGGTGACCCATGACATAGATATATATCTTCACGGACATGATAATCAAACGGCAAAGCCTGCATCCATTCAATAGCCACTTTGGGTAAGTCCTCAAGGATAAAAGCCATGGTTGCGTTATCAGCAATATCTGCTGCTGTCGCTTCATAAATCTGTCTATCCTGATTACCTCGAATCGTAATGATATCGTTCTGATGCGCCATCAAAAGCGCATAGGTATCTTTAGGGGCAATCGGTCCGTATAAAATATCACCCAAATTGATAATTTGATCGATATTGCGACGTTTGATATCAGCCAACACAGCTTCAAGCGCGAAGATATTGCTATGAATGTCGGAAATAGCGGCTATTGTCGTTACTTGTTTATTTTTTGAATTACTCATCTATTTGTTCACCAAGCAAAAACTGCTTTACTACTTTAACCGTCGCTACGGAATCCTCTTCGTGTGGTACATGTCCCAAATTATCAAATACCTTTAACTGGCTATTAGCGATATCTCGATGAAACAGTTTGGCATTTTCTACTGGAATTAGGTCATCTTGCGCACCCCATAAGATGAGGGTTGGTAAATTTAATTGTTTGATTTGTGCTTGATTTGCCGTGTTATCCATCTCCAGCAAGCGGCGGTTTAACGCCAGACGGTTGCCTTGACGCAAAGTCAAATCGTAATAACGATCCACCAAAGCCTCATCAACTTTACTGTCGTCCGCATAGACGCTTAAGATACTTTTTTTCACAACATCACGCGGTAGCACACGGCTAAGCAGTGGAGTCAATATGGGGTATTCCGCCAGTTTAAAACCAATAGGTACCTGCTTTGGTGTTGCAGGGTAGCCAACTGCATCGACCAATATAAGGTTATTAACCCGCTCAGGATATAATGCCGCAGTACGCCACGCGATTTTACCACCCAGCGAGTTGCCTGCTAACGTCACGCGACCCACTTCCAAATTATCAAGCACATCAATGACGAATTTAGCATAATTGGCACTGTCATACTGAGTAGATTCATTGGTATAAGGGCCGGTCAAGCCAAACCCCGGCAAATCCATGCTGATGACACAATAGTCATCACTTAACTCACGCGTCCAGCCCTGCCACGTATGCAAACTTGCTGAAGTGCCATGTAGTAATACAATAGTTTTGGGCTGTCCCAAGGTTTTATCACTATAAAGATTAGATTTTATCTCATTTTTTATGGCATTTTTGCTCGGATAGGCCATGCATCTTGGCGACCTGATCACATGCGCCTGCATGCCTTGCACGTCTATAAACTCACTATTGGGCAGTTGCCAACGCTCTAGGTCGGCGACGCTTTTATCAGCCGCCCAATAGACTACGATTAAAGCCACCAATAAAACAAGCAGCCCCAAAACAATAAAGACCATGATTTTCGTTAGACGTTTTGCCATTTTTATTAAATCCGTTTAATGAGATGACGCTAATATGTGATGTTAATCTCGTTCAAACCTGTTATTACTTATAAACAAACAAATATTAAGTATTTTATACAGACATTCAGGCCAATAGTAAATAAAAAACCCGATGCTTGAGAGTAACTCAAACATCGGGTGTCATGGATTTATAGTCAGCTTATTATAAGGCTAAATTAGGAAAAAATACGCCCACAGCCCAACTACAAAGGTGGCGATGATATTAAGAATAATACCCGTCCGTATCATCTCTGACTGCTTGATAAGCCCCGTACCAAATACAATCGCGTTTGGTGGTGTGGCGACAGGAAGCATAAAGGCACAAGAGGCACCAATACCGATGACCAGTACCAACACTTCATGTGGTAAACCCATCTGTTCAGCAATAGCAGCGAATACTGGTACTAATAACGCGGCAGAGGCAGTATTAGAAGCGAACTCTGTCAAGAAGATAATAAATGCCGATACCGCAATCATCACAATAATAAGTGGTGCCGAGGACAGCGCATTGGCGACCGTCTCGCCCAGCACCAACGAGGCACCAGAAACTTTCAAAATTGTTGATAGTGCGATACCACCACCGAACAACATGAGCACACCCCAGTCAGTATTGTCAGAGACTTGCTTCCACGATACGAGCCCTAAGCTCACCACCGCTGCAGCTGCTGACAAGGCAATGACCGCATCGGTATCAGTGATATCGAGTGCCGCACCGATTTTTTTGGAGAATATCCAACTCAGTGCTGTCACGATAAAGACAATAATCGTCACTACCCGAGGTTTATTCCACTCAATAGGTTCCTCTTCGACAAGAACGACCATACGATTAAGATTGGGCTTCAGGAACAAATACATAGCGCCTAACAACAACGGCAATAGTACCAACATCATTGGAATACCGAACTTCATCCAATCGATAAACGCAATATCAAGCGCTTTTGCGGCGATGGCGTTAGGCGGTGAACCAACAATCGTACCCAAACCACCCAAGCTGGCAGAGTAAGCGATACCCAATAATACAAACACAAACGTACCGCGATCTTTTTCGCGGTCAACCTGCGTTAGGATTCCGAGCGCAAGAGGCAGCATCATGGCTGCCGTGGCAGTATTCGATATCCACATCGATAAGAATGCAGTAACACCAAATATTAAAAATACGGCGGTACCAAGCTTGCCACCTGACATAGACAGAATTTTTAGCGCAATTTTTTTGTCCAATTGCTGTACATGCAAGGCGGCAGCCAAAGCAAAACCACCAAAAAACAAGTAAATCGTTGGGTTTGCAAAGCTCTGCAAACCGATTTCGGCATCGAATTCTGGAATACCAATTAGCGCACCAACTACCACCACTAATAGTGCAGTAATAGTCACATGTAGCGCTTCCGTCAGCCATAGCACGCCGATGAAGAAAAGCATGGCCAAGCCTTTATTGGCATTGATATCAAAAGGCAATACATTATAAATAATCATACTGACAATGGCAGCGATAATAACCAGTATCAGCCCTTTGCCAGTTCCTTTCGGAAAGGTATCGGTAAACAAATACTCATTGCCATCATCAGGAAGATGGCTGTCTAACTTTTGCTCTGACATAACATATCCTTATTGTCCTCAAAGACGTTATAAAAAACTAAAATATAAAGATGATTTTGAATCGTGACTGTTTTTTAACGATAACTTTTTAAAGATAACCTTTTAAAAATAACGTTATCCTACTAAGAAATTTATGTGGTTGAATGGCAACCCCAATGATATTCCGTTACATATCGTCACTAAACAAGCGCACATCGCATATGTACAACGAGGTGGCGCTATCACATACTTGATGGGTAGAATAAAAATGAAACGCCAATGAACATTTACTATTCACCTCTTCGTTGGCAGTCAATAAAAATAATCAGGAGCATGCTATGACAGACTCAAATAAAACAGACGCAACCACGAAGATGGCACCAACAGATATCAACCAAGATGGTCTTGATAAAAAAGACCAACAGCGTACGGATGATTCTGCCCTAGATATGATGCAAGGTATGCACGAACATGAAGACCATGACTCAGAAGACGATAAATAATTCGGTATAAACAGCTATAAAAAATAGCCTAAAAGCGCTTATCTGATGATAAGCGCTTTTTTGGTTGTGGTGGTCTCTGTTCTGGCAGATGATCTGAGGCATAGTTATAGACGAATGCCGCTGTCAGTACGATAGTGATCGGTACAAACAACGCGCCATAGCCGATCCTAGCATATAAAAACGCGCCCACTACCCCGCCACCGCAAAAGCAATACCAAATAATCGCTTGAAAACCCAATGTCGGTTTGCTAATCGAGCGTCCTGCTAGCCAATTACCAATAGCAGCACCCATATCTGACGTTAGACCCGTTAGATGAGTAGTACGAATGACAGCGCCACTATAGGTCGCCACCATCGCATTCTGTAATCCGCACGCCATTGCCGCCGCCAATTGTCCAAAGTAATCATGTTCTTTATACAGCAGATAGCTGATCAGCAGTAACGCCGCTTCAATATAAAGCGCAGTGCCATAGCGCCGTCCTAACTTCAATGAGGTTTGCCCAATGACAAAACCGCTCAATATTGCCCCTGCCAAAAATGACAACAACGACGCGCCAATATATAAAATACTTCGGGCATCAAAATGAGCAATAGCAGCAGCAAACAGACTCACGTTACCTGTGACATGCGAGACGGACAAATTGGTAAATCCCATCAACGCTGCCGTATTGAGGCAGCCCGCACTGAATGCCAGTACAGCCCCGCCCCACAGTATCCACCTTGGTAATTTGGTTATCATATCCACCACCTAAAGGCTTGTTACCGAAAAGCCCGTAGTATAACCAAAAAAGACAGCCGGTTGGCTGCCTTCTCTGTTATTACGCTAAGGGTTTATTATAACCAATGGCTCTTATGGCTTTTATAGTTCTCAAGAATTCATAAAACACAATAAATGCCAATTAAGACTTTTTAAATAATTACTGCTGTGGCTCATCAAGCATCATTAATTGTTCACTGATGGCGACAGTATTAAATCCAGCATCAACAAACATAATCTCACCAGTGATACCTGATGCCCAAGGCGATAGTAAAAACAAAGCCGCGTTGCCTACTTCTGTTTGACTGACGTTACGCTGCAGTGGTGCGATTTTTTCGCTGATATCGAGCATCTTGCGGAAAGACTTAATACCACTGGCGGCAAGCGTGCGAATAGGTCCTGCAGATATAGCATTAACACGTATGCCTTCACCGCCCATAGAGGTCGCTAGATAACGAACGCTGGCTTCAAGACTGGCTTTTGCCATACCCATGACATTGTAGTTTGGCAATACTGAAATACTGCCTTCGTAAGTCAATGTCAACATAGAGCCATGGCGCATTGCTAATAATTCACGAGCTTCTTTAGCCAAAGCGACAAAACTGTAGCTCGATATATCATGGGCGATATGACTGCCTTCACGCGTCGTGGCGCTAACAAAATCCCCGTTCAGCTGATCCATCGGCGCAAAACCAATAGCGTGTACCACGCCATCAATACCATCACCCCAATGGGCAGTCACTTGCTCAAAGCAAGCAGCAATAGACTCATCAGAGGCAACATCACACTCCAGTACCAAATCTGCTTCGAATTTTTCAGCCGCCATATCGACGCGCTTCTTAATTTTGTCATTTGGGTACGTCAGGATTAGCGAAGCCCCTTCACGGTGTAACGCTTCTGCGATAGCCCAGGCGATAGAAAGCTTACTTGCGATGCCAGTGACGACGAATCTTTGTCCTTGAAGTAGCATAATATTTCCTTTTTGAATCGATAGAAATTATTTAGAATCGATATTTATTTAGAGTTTTTAAGTGAGAAGTAGCAAGTGATAAAAAATGTAAACCAGAAGATTGCCCATTATACATGAATTGATTTAAGTAAACAGTCGTAAACTGTACTTGAGTGCCGTTATTCAAATACACTCATATCAAAATATGATGCTGACCCGTAATGATGGTCAGTATATTTTAGCAGGCTACATTGATAATAAAACCCATATACCGTTATCTTTTTACTGCTTATTTTCAAAAATTCAGCCATTAAACACAATTGCCATTGTGGTTTCGATGGCACCATCGGCACCACTCTTGCGATTAAACGCTTAACTGCTCGCCACAGCAGTATGAAGTTAAGCAGATTTCGAGTATAATCACAGCCCTTCCCAGCTTGCATAATTTTTATAAGAATCCTTACATGATAGGATTCAACGTTAAGCTACACCCACATTTTGGATGGCTGCCAAACCTATGAGTAACACTCCCATCATAACCCCAGATTATAAAGAAAGTACCGAATCTTATCGCCAACTGATTGAATCAACTGGCGAAGACTTAGATCGTCCTGGATTACAAGATACGCCTATTCGGGCGGCAAAAGCCTTTGCTCATTTAACCCAAGGCTATCATCAAAGCTTAGATGAAGTGGTCAATGACGCAGTATTCCCATCGACCAACCGCGAGCTGGTGCTGGTGCAAAACATTGAGTTTTATTCGTTATGTGAACATCATATGCTTCCTTTTCATGGGGTTGCACATATTGGCTACCTACCGAATGGACAAGTATTAGGACTGTCAAAGTTTGCGCGTATCGTAGACATGTTTGCCCGTCGTTTACAAATTCAAGAAAACTTAAGTGAACAAGTGGCACAAACCATTATGGACGTGACGGGCTGCCGCGGTGTAGCCGTGGTGATGGATGCATCGCATATGTGTATGATGATGCGCGGTGTTAATAAGCAGCATTCAACCACACGAAGCACGGCGATGCTAGGCGAATATGTTCATGATAATCAAGCACGAAATGAGTTTTTGGGTGCTGTACCTAAGCGCCAACCGGCATTTTAAAATGGTACTTTAGAATATTAAAAATAAAAAAAGGACACTTATCAAGTGTCCTTTTTTATGCAATTTAGATATTTTTAAAACAGAAATACTGTTAGCGCGTAGTAAACCAGCCTTAGCTAACTGGTTTTACATCATCTACCCAGTTGCCATAACCAGCGGCTTCCATCTCGGCTAGTGGAATAAAGCGCATTGCCGCTGAGTTCATGCAATAGCGTTTACCCGTTGGGGCTGGACCATCGTCAAATACATGACCCACGTGCGAGTCAGCGTAGCGGCTGCGAATTTCGGTACGGGTTGAAAAAATACCACGGTCTTCTTTTTCGACGACCACATCAGCGCTCAACGGACGGATAAAGCTAGGCCAGCCTGTGCCAGACTTAAACTGATCACGAGAAGAATACAGTGGCTCGCCCGATATCACATCGACGTATAGCCCGGGCGCTTTATTGTCCCAATATTCGTTATCAAATGCGCGCTCGGTACCCTCTTTCTGAGTGACTTTGTACTGAATGTCACTGAGCGAGTTTTTCAGCGTTTCCTGTGTTGGCTTCACAAATGTCTTTGGATTGAAGCCAGCACTTGCTTTAGTGGTTGATGACTTATTTGATGTTAGTTGCTGTACGCTACTAGCAGTGGGTTTGAACTGGTTAAAATCTAGCTCATAATCTTTGCCATAGACGCTTTCGATAAACTGATATCGACCAGAATTAAAAGTATAAGCCTTATAGCGTAGCGGATTCTTTTTGTAATAGTCCTGATGATACTCTTCTGCCGGATAAAAGGTGCTGGCAGGAACAATCTCAATCACTACTGGTTTTTCATATACACCAGAGTCTTGCAATGATTGCTTGGCAGCTTCTGCTATCTGCTTTTCTTGGGCATTATTATAGAAAATAGCGGGGCGATATTGCGTGCCTCGATCGACATACTGACCTTTATTATCAGTTGGATCAGCGATTCTCCATAGCGCCTGTACTATACCGTTATAAGTAATCTTTTTAGGATCATAGTATACTTGCGCCGCTTCCGTATGACCTGTGCCACCTGCTGATACCTCTTTATAGGTTGGGTTTTCAGCACTGCCACCTGTATAGCCAGACACTACTTCTACCACACCAGGTATTTTCTCATAGCCTGCTTCCACACACCAAAAGCACCCACCAGCAACCGTAGCCACTGCCAATCCTGGGGTTGTCGGTGCATAAGGGTTGGCAGCGGTGGTGTCTTTCACGGTGGGGCTGGTTTCAGTCGAGGCACAGCCTGCATAAAAAGCACTGCTCGCCATGATTACTAACCCAATGACTTTAGACGGTAATATACGATTCATAACTATCTCCTAAAAGGATTTCATTTAACTATCATAACCTCTAGGTCTCACCGAAGTATTCCTATATTGTTATATATATATGTACAGCACGTCCAATTATTTTTCAAAAAAAAGTCTACTACCTTATGGTAATAGACTTTTTTTAATTTATCAGTCAATGATTATAAGCAGACTACAATAGTCTATGCTGCTTTATCGCTACTTTTATTTTCACCAGCACGACCTTCACTGGCTTGCATAATCTTGGTCAAGATTTCCTTGATACCAGACGCTGGCATATAAGTCGGAACTGCATAAGTATCGCTGACTTCTTTTGCAGCGGCTTTAGCAATACTGTCAAAATCACTAGTTTTCATGCCTTTAACCGTTGGATCAATGTTTAAACTTTTGATCAACTCTCGTACTTGGGCAATTAAGTTATCTGCTATCGCACCGTTGCCACTGCTGGCTTGACCATGTTTGACCATGCCTGTCTTCTTTGCCAATGCTGCCAGTCGTTTTTCACTCGCTTTACGATTTAGATCCAGCACATAAGGCAAAACGATGGCATTCGCGCGACCATGAGGAATACTATAATATGCCCCTAATTGGTGAGCAATAGCATGAACATAACCTAGGCCTGCTTTGTTAAAGGCAATACCACCGTAGTGAGCTGCGATACCCATCTCTTCTCGTGCTTTTAGATCGCCACCATCTTTATAGGCCATTGGTAGATACTGCATGACTGATTTGACAGCTGAGGCCGCATAGTAATCAGTTTCTACACTTGCGTTTACGCTCATCCACGCTTCGAGCGCGTGTGTCAATACATCGATACCAGTATCCGCTGTGATGTGCGCGGGCATACCTTTCATAATAACTGGGTCTATAGCTGCAGCTAATGGCACCATTCTTGGGTCGATAGACAAGGCTTTTTGATGGGTTTTATCGTCTGATACCACTGCACCAAGCGTTGCCTCTGAGCCTGTACCCGCGGTAGTAGGAATGCAATACAATGGCATAGAAGGTTTTCTTGCTTTGAGAATACCGATAAGTTGTCTAGGTTTACAGTTATTACCTTGCGACATTGCAATCATCTTAGCCGCGTCAATGACTGAACCACCACCGATGGCCAGTATCGAGTCACACTTAGCGTCAACTGATTTGCGTAGTCCTTCTTCGACGACCTTAAAAGTAGGGTCTGGCGTGATACCATCATATAGCTGGTAGCTGATGCTTTTACTATCTAAATAATCGGTGACTTTGGCAGGTATACCAAGCTTATTTAACACTGCATCAGTGACGATAAATACATTGGTACTGCCTTCGTTAATGAGCATATCACATATCTCATCACAGGCAGTCTCACCGACGAATAGCATCGGTCTTCTTATCGGTATCACATAAGAAAAGGCTTTCAGCACTTTGGCGCGCGTTTTGGCAACCGCCAAGTAACCAGCGTGCTGTAATGGATTGTTATTTACTAATTTAGAAAGACTGCTTTGCTTTTTACTGGGCATAAAAAATCCTTTTTTAATAATGCTTTAATGGCAATGATGACCATTTTGATCCGCTAACGATAAACGATGCCAAAATAGGTAAATATATGGGTCACGAAAATATATCGATAGAGCAAACGAGTGTCTAAACTTATTGTACCACTGCATTTTTTAGGATGTCGCTATTATTATGAACTGGTATGTTCTGAGTTTTGAGCCGTTTTTAGTTCCTGTTAAGTGGTACTCGCTTTTAATAACTGCTGAGCATATGGATGCTGTGGGTCATTAAATATACTTTCAGTGTGACCATACTCCACGCATGTGCCTTCTTTTAATACCATAATGTACTGACACAGTGCGCGTACTACTTTTAAATCATGACTGATAAAAACATAGCTGATTTGCAGCTTTTCTTGGATTTCACGTAGCAAGCTGACCACTGTTACCTGCGTGGTACTGTCCAGCGCCGAGGTAGGCTCATCCAATATGAGTAGGCTCGGCTTCATAATCAATGCGCGCGCCAATGCCACGCGTTGACGTTGTCCACCTGACAGCTCATGCGGATAACGCTGTACAAAATCCGCCGGCAAATGCACAGTAGCCAGACTATCCATGACTGCCTGCTGGCGCGCGACCTTGTCCACGCCTTGTACCAATAGCCCTTCTTCAATAATTTGCATAACCGTCATGCGCGGGTTGATACTGGCAAATGGGTCTTGAAACACCATCTGAATCTGTGAGCGGAACTTACGCAGCTCGCTCTTGGACAATGCCGAGAGGTCTTGCCCATTGACGACTATCTGCCCATTCACACGTGCTTGGTTGCTCAGTAATTGACTGAGTGCGAGTGCGATGGTGGTTTTGCCAGAGCCAGACTCACCGACGATGCCCAGCGCCTGTCCTTTTTGTAACGTCATATCGACATTTTTTACCGCATCAAACCAGCGTTTTGTACCACCGAATAGGCTTTTTTCAATCGGGAACTGTACTTTTAGATTCTTCACTTCTAGTACGCTTGATTGCTTGTCTGCATTATTATCTACTATAGTCAAGGCTTGACCAAAGTCTTGCTGAATAAGCGTACGCGTATAGTCGGCTTTAGGCTGACTAAATACCGCTGATGTTTGCCCCTGTTCAATCGTTTGGCCTTGGCGCATGACGACGACCTCATCACTGTAACGCCTGACTAAATTAAGATCATGACTGATTAATATCATCGCCATATTATGCTGGCGCTTAAGATCATCTAATAGTGCCAAAATCTCGTGCTGCAAAGTGACATCAAGCGCGGTAGTCGGCTCATCGGCAATTAAGATATCAGGCTGCTGAGCTAATGCCATGGCAATCATCACTCGCTGACGCTGACCACCTGATAGCTCATGTGGATAACGGTTCAACTTGTCAGCAGGATCCGTAATATTGACATCATCTAGCAAAGCGATGCTGGTTGCTCGCCATTGCTTTTTTGGCACGCCGCTTAGACGCAGTGATTCGGCAATTTGTTTGGCGACCGTATGTAATGGATTCAATGCGGTCATCGGTTCTTGAAACACCATGCCAATACGCTGCCCACGAATAGGTCGTAGTGCAGCATTACGCCCTTTGTCATTGGCTACTGGTAATTTAGACATGCCTGCGGTGCCTGCCAGCTGAACCGCACCAGTAATGGTTAAATTATCTGGTAGCAGACCTAATAGTGCAAGACTGGCAATCGATTTGCCAGATCCCGACTCACCAACGATGGCCAAGGTTTGCCCTTGCCGCAGCTCATAAGACAGCTCGTTGACCAGTTGGACGCCTGTGGCGGTCCTGATACTTAGCTTATCTACTGTCAACATGAGCTTATCTTGTACACGGTCGAGCTTTTCATTCGACGTGCTATTTTTTTTATTAATCATGGTCATATTAAGAGCGCCTCGGATCAAACGCATCACGCAGCGCTTCGCCTACAAAGATGAGCAACGACAAAATAAAAGTCAAACTAAAGAAGCCTGACAAAGCCAGCCAAGGCGCATCGAGGTTATTTTTCCCTTGCACCATCAGCTCACCTAAAGACGGCGAGCCGGGCGGTAATCCATATCCCAAAAAGTCCAGCGCGGTCAGAGCAATAATATTGGCCGTCAAGATAAACGGTAGTTGCGACAAGCTTGACGCTAAGGCATTGGGCAAGATATGTCTTAGCATAATCTGGCTGTCCGACACTCCAAGATTGCGCGCGGCTCGCACATAGTCAAAATTACGGGCGCGCAAAAACTCTGCCCGTACCAAACCAACCAGACCCATCCAACCAAATAACAGCATTAACCCAAATAACATCGTAATACTGGGGCTGAATAAGCTAACCAAAATAATAATCATAAATAGTTGAGGCATACCGCCCCACACTTCCATGAAGCGCTGCCCTGCTAGATCCACCCAGCCACCATAATAGCCTTGTATTGCACCGACAATAATACCAATTAATGCGCCCGCGAGCGTCAGTGCCAGACCGAACAATAACGATACCCGCATACCATAAAGTATCCGCGCCAGCACATCACGCCCCATGTCATCAGTGCCAAGCCAATTCTGATCGTTTGGTGCTGCTGGATAAGGCAGACCCAACTCAACGTTCGGCGTCTGATCGGCAAACGGAATAAGCGGCATCACATAAAAGCCCTGCTCATCAATCAGCGTTTGCACCGCAGGATCTTTATAATTGGTTTCGGTCTCGAACACACCGCCAAACGTCGTTTCAGGATAGGCCTTTAATACAGGAAAGTAATAGTCGCCTTGATATTGCACCAGCAGTGGCTTGTCATTGGCAATGACATTGGCCGCCATACAAATGACAAATATCACCGCAAAAACAAACAGTGATATCACCCCAAGCCTATTTTGGCGAAAGCGGTTTAGGCGTGCTTGCCAAATAGGGTTCAGCCGACGTTTTTTTGGCATAGAGACAGGAGATGCAGATGAAGGCGTTGAAGGTAATGGATGACTTGACATTAGCGCCCCTCAAAATCAATACGAGGATCGATTAAGTGATAACTCAAATCACTGATTAACTGTAATAGCAGTCCCACTAACGTGAAGATAAATAGCGTGCCGAATATCACTGGATAATCGCGCTGTTGAATGGCTTCGAAACCTAACAAACCCAAACCATCAAGCTTAAAGATAATTTCAATGAGAAAATTACCGGCAAAGAAGATACCAACGATAGCAGCTGGAATACCGGCAATGATAATTAACATGGCATTGCGAAACACATGCCCGTATAACACTTGCCGCTCTCCTAAACCTTTGGCACGTGCAGTAAGTACGTATTGCTTGCCCAACTCTTCTAAAAAACTGAATTTAGTTAGATAGGTCAAGCCAGCAAACCCACCAACCGTACTTGCCAACAGTGGTAAGGCCAAGTGCCAAAAGTAATCTTTCACTTTACCAAGCGCACTTAATTGATCAAAATTCTCGGAAGTTAATCCTTGCAGCGGAAAAATATTCCAGTAACTGCCCCCAGCAAAGAACACCAGTAGTATGACGGCAAATACAAAGACGGGTATCGCATGTCCGATAGCAAGCAGCATAGCAGTGAATTTATCAATCCCCGAGCCATGATGCATGGCTTTATAGACTCCAAGCGGAATGGCTATCATATAAATCAGCAGCGTGCTCCAAAGCCCAAGCGAGATTGAGACTGGTAGCTTTTCTATGATGAGATCAGTCACCGATTGGCCTTTAAAAAATGACTCACCAAAATCCAGTTGGGCGTAGTTTTTTAGCATAAGCCAAAATCGCTCGGGGGCAGATTTGTCAAAGCCATATTGGGCATTGATCGCAGCAACCATCTCCTCAGAGAGACCACGCGTCCCTTGATAAGTGCTGTCATTACCACCTGCACTGCCCGCGCCAATATTACCACCGAGCGCATTGTCTTTTGCACCTTGCTCGATGAGCGCCATTTGCTGCTCGACAGGACCTCCAGGCGCTGCTTGCACAATCACAAAATTCGCCAGCAATATCAAAAATAGCGTCGGTAATATCAACAGTAATCTTTTTAAGATATAACGACCCATAATGGCAGCTTCCTAAAATAAACAAATATGGGAACAGAAAAATTAGCAGCTAACACTTATTTAAAAAGCAATGATCTAAAAAACAGCTATCAAAGATGCATAAGGCTTTAAAAGTTATTTTTCAGCTCACGTAGCGCCGCAAATACCGTTAAAGACTTGTCATCATCGATAGTCACTTTGGATTTAACTCCTGCTATCACGCTCGGTTCTTGTGTGCGTAAAAATACATTTATTGCGCGCTCATGCTCTAGGGTCACTGGTAATGTCGGCACACCTTGTGCGGTTTGCGCCTCTGCTTGTGCTAAGGCTTGCTGCATCGCTTCGTTGTCAGGCTCAATAGATAGCCCAAAACGTAGATTGCTGGCTGTGTACTCGTGCGCAGGATAAAGCAATATCTCGGCAGGCAGTTCATTTAAACGTTTAAAGCTGTCATGCAACTGCTCAATCGTACCAGTAAAAACACGCCCACAACCGCCACTGAATAAAGTATCCCCACAGAAGCAATGTTTTTGTCCATCAATATCCAAGATATAAGCCATATGGCTGGCGGTATGCCCTGATATATCCCAAACTTGTGCAGAGCAGCCCCACGCACTGACTGTACTACCGTCTTTTATCGTTTGATCTTCATCAACTGTATGTTCACTATGTGCGACTAAATGCGTCATCGGGTAGGATTCTTGCAACTCTGCGACGCCCCCAGTATGGTCGTGGTGATGATGAGTCGTCCAAATCGAGGTAAGTTCTAACTGGTTGTCTTCTAGATAGGCAACGACAGGCTCAGCTTGACCGGGATCAATGACAATCGCTTGCTTATTGTTTTCGTTGATTAATGTCCAAATATAGTTGTCGCTAAATGCTTTAATTGGGTGAATACGGATACTCATATTAAGTCCTTACAGATGATTGTCTTTATTGCAAATATCTTTTATTCATTCTTTTAACATCAAATAAAACTTCAAGATTAGGGTCTGTTGAACATTCAAATGTGGAACTGGCAGGGCTATTTTTTAGACAATACGCAGTGAAATTTTTGACGCCTAGTTATTCTAGGGTAGACAATTTCGCCATGTATTGGCAAAAAATAGCCCTGCCCCTGCTTGTATACTTGGGGCTGATGCTAAAATCACCCCAAACGTTGTTGTAAACCTAGCTAAGGTCTGGACATTATCGTCGGTTTACGCCTGATTTGATAAAACGTTTGATGCGATTTTAGCGATCAGCAGTCCTAATATTTGAATGTTCAACAGACCCTAAGCGTCATATCATTTATTGTTTTAAGTACTGATTGACGCGTGCTTCTGCTTCTTTATCAACCCACCAGTAGTCAATACCGACGGCATTGGTTGGCAGTTTTTTAGTATGACGATATTGATCCCAATAGGCGACATTGGTGCCAGATTTACCATATAGCGGCACTAAATAATGTCCTGCGCGTAGCAAGCGATCAAGTACCTGAGTATACAACACAATCTCTTCACGATTTTCAGCGCCACCCAGCGCTGCTACCACTTCGTCGATAGCGGCGTTTTTTATACCAATCGTATTATGATTGCCAGGCTCATCGGCAGCAGCGCTGCCCCAAAATGCTGCTTGCTCAGCACCAGGAGACAGACTTTGGGCAAATACATCGACAACCATATCATAATCGAAACGTCGCATACGCTCATAATATTGTGGCCCATCGACTTGGCGCAAAGTCGCATCAAATCCCAGACGTTTTAGATTACGAATATAAGGCAGCAATACACGGCCCATGGTCTCGCCTGTCATCAAAATTTCAATCTGAGCAAGCGATCCATTAGGCTGATATAACTTCATATCGTTATAATAAAACCCTGCATCTAACAAAAGTTGCCGCGCTTTTAGTAACCCTTCACGATTAAAGCCGTTACCATCACTGGTGGGCAGTTGCCATTCTGCTAATACGGCTTTACGTTGAATCGGCTCAAGCTTAGACAATAAAGGCGTTAATACCTGCATTTCTTGGCTAGACGGCGTACCCGTTGCCGCCAGCTCTGAGCCATGAAAAAAGCTCTGCAAGCGCTCATACTGCCCATGAAATAAGGTCTTATTCATCCATTCAAAGTCATAAGCGGCGGTCAGTGCTTGACGAACTCTAATGTCCTGAAAGATTGGGCGGCGCATATTCATGACCAAGGCTTGCATCGGTACTGGGTTTTGACTGGTGATCGTTTCTTTATTAATAAGACCCGCTTTTACTGCTGGAAAATTATAACCCGTTGCCCAATTAGAGGCTTTGTTCTCAGGGCGGAAGCGATATTGACCAGACTTGAAACCCTCAAAAGCAATCTCATCGCTTTGATAATAGACAAACTTAATCATATCAAAGTTATAACGACCACGGTTGACCATCAGATCACGTCCCCAATAATTGGGATCACGTACATAGCTCACCGAACGCCCTGCATCGACCCGACCTAGCTTATAAGGCCCACTACCCATCAATGGCGTTAAGCTTATCTTTTCAAAATCAGCATCGATAGACGACTTTGAAAAGATAGGAAACTGTCCAACTGTTAGTAAGATTTCTTTGTTTTCAGTAGAAGCAAAGACAAATTTGACTTGCTGATCATCAATGACTTGAATGTCTTTGATATCACTTAGATAACTGCGAATATACATCGGGCCTTTGTTCAATATTGCCTCATAAGTCGCTTTGACATCGCGACTGGTCACTGGCGATCCATCCCAAAAGCGGGCGGCAGGATTGAGATGATATACAATCCAACTGGTGTCATCAGGATCATACGTTACCTTGCTTGCCAACTGCGGATACATCGTAAAAGCTTCATTTAGTGAGCCCGTCATCAAAGTATCATATAGGTAATCGGTACCAATCATCGCCACGCCCGTGGTCATCCATTTATTGGCAGCATTAAAAGTGCCACGCGTATCAAGTGAGAGCGTACCCCCTGTCGGCGCGTTTGGATTGGCATAAGGCATATAAGGCGCATTGACATATTCAGCAGTGCTGTTATGTGCAAGCGCAGTAATGGTAATTGGTGTCGCCATACTGGCTGGTATCCAACTCGCCATTGCCACTAACAAAACGGTTTTTAGCATGGTATTTTTTATCATAATAAAGTTATAACAAACCCCTCTGCTAAACCAAATGGATGTATAGAGAATTTACCTAATGAATGAAAACTCATCGCAGCTTAAATGAGAAGCAAACAAAAACATAAGCTATTACAACAGCTGAAAATTTTATCATAACAAACTTAGGTTTTTTAACCTAATAGTTTGCAGTGTTAGGTATAGCGCATCATCTGCCCTAAAACAATAATAATTCTCATAAAAAAAGACGCAGCTCATAAAGTTGCGTCTTTTTTCTCAAACCCGTACTGACTTAAGCGTGTTTCTTTTCAAACGCAATCATAAAGTCGACCAGTTTCTGTACCCACTCAAGCGGTACAGCATTGTAGATACTGGCACGCATACCGCCGACATCACGATGACCTTTTAGATGCAGTAAGCCTGCTTTTTCTGACTCTTCTAAGAATACTTTATCAAGGCTACTGTCTGCTAAAGTAAACGGCACATTCATGATAGAGCGATACTTAGGCGCAACTGGGTTGTTATAAAAACTGCTGTCATCAATCGTTTTGTAGAGCAGGTCTGCTTTTTGCTGATTAATTTTGCCGATAGCAGCAACGCCACCCTGCTCTTCCAACCACTCAAATACCAATCCCGCCAAGTACCAAGAATACGTCGCTGGCGTGTTTGACATAGACTCTTTGTCAGCTTGATGCTCATAGTTCATTAGCAGCGGACACCACTCACTTGCCTGCCCTAGTAAATCCTCACGGATAATCACAATGACAAGTCCTGCTGGACCGATATTTTTTTGCGCGCCCGCGTAAATCATCCCAAATTTTGAGACATCAATTGGCTGTGACAAAATGCAAGAAGACATATCAACGATAATTGGTGCATCAACGGTTGGTGGCTCAAATATCTGCAAGCCATGAATCGTTTCATTGGCGCAGTAATGGAAGTAAGCTGCATCTTCACTCAGATTCCAATCGCTTTGATCAGGTACATCGGTAAAGTTGCTTTCTTTGCCTGTTGCAACCACATTAGTCTCGCCAAGACCTAGTTTGGCATAGCGCGCTGCTTCTTTGACTGCTTTACCTGACCAAGCACCTGTCGTTAAATAATCTGCGCGCCCGCCGTTTAATAGGTTTAGTGGAATCGCTGAAAATTGTAAGCTAGCGCCGCCTTGTAAAAATAGCACCTTATAATTATCTGGAATGTCCATCAACGAACGCAATTTAGACTCAGCTTTTTCAGTAATCGCCAGATACTCTTTACTGCGATGACTTACTTCCATGACCGACAGTCCACGTCCTTGCCAATCGAGCAACTCTTCTTGAGCGCGTGATAATACGGCAGTTGGTATCGTAGCAGGTCCCGCTGAAAAATTAGGTACACGGTTAGGAGCAGCTTGGGTAGTCATAATCATTATCCTAAATATGATGAAATCATCGTTGTTTGTTGGAGCGTAAAAGCTATCGATCAAAATTATTTTAAAAGTAATTTTAGTTGTCTTTATTTGCTAATGTTTTTATTTATACAAATAACTTGCCAAAATACCAATGGGCAATTAGGCAGATAGCTTAAGCAGACAATTTCTCCCAAAGCTGCCGCTTTAAGCTGCTATCAGCAAGCATTTCCTCTAACGTGGGCACAGTCGTAAAGTGAGGATGCTCAAGCCCTTCAGGCAATGCAGTTAATGCTGCCACTTTTATCTCCTCGCTACGACCAATCTTAAAGACATATCCAGCAAGACTGGCATTGGCAAGCTCAGCAGTATCCATACCTTCACAGATAGGAAAAGAGGTGGTCTCACAAGTGATTGATAGCGATTGAGTGATATTTTTCCATAGCTTTTGACTGTCATTATTAAGTGCTTGGATATCAACCAAAATCACCCAATCGCCATAGCGACCACCTTGCAAATCAAATGGGGTGACTTTTTTAAAGCTATCATCACTATTTATATGAGCAATAGGACTTTGCCCGATAGCGGCAGTAGTTTGCTGAGTTATTTCGTCTACGAGAGACTTAACAGGTACGTCAGGAACACTCGTGTCAAAACTATAGGTGACGGGGCTTTGTGCGTCAGGTTGTGCTAATCCTATATCATTAGCATCATGATAATAGTGACTAATAGGCTCATCATCTACGAGCGCTGATACAGAATCAGCAAACGCTATATTCGACATATCAACGTTCGCAGCAGCATTACCTTGCTGTTCTATACTTGGTTGTTCGATGTTTATATCAGATGGCACAGCCTGAGTGCTAGTATTATCTTGAGTGCTAGTATCATCTGTAGGATCAGGAATAATAGGCACAGAGATATCTGCCATATTAATAGTAGCTGAGCTTGGCTGTACCCATTGATTGATACCCATCATTGCTAAAATTTGACGCTGCTGCATACGATGTTGCAATACAATTAGCGGGTCTTGGATATCACTCATTCGACTCTACTATCCTACTTATCTTAAATGGGTTTACAGATTTTTAATGCTGAAAACAACGTTAAAAAAGAGTTTCAAACATCTCGCTCTTTGTCAGCCGAATAGGCATAGCGCTTCAATCAATTCAATTTATTAGAAAAGCTGCCGAACGCCTAGCCAATGCTCTGCCAGTAGCATCAAGCAATCGTGCTCATCTTGACTGACTATCGTATCGTGTAACATCACCGTATGCAATGTACTCAGCCATTGCCGATATTCATTATAATCTATTTGACTGCTATCCTGTTGCTTCTCTCGATAATTATCCTCAATCTGAGTATCTGTGATGGACAACCTAGAGGTGGATTTGTGAAAGCTAGGTACAGCGTCAATGATAGCTAGTAGCTGGACGCTATTCAAACCTTGTGCCGTCAATAATAGCCATTGCAAATTTGCATCACTGACTTCGTTCAAAGTGATGTCAATCAAGCGCGCATGTCGTCTCAAATCCACAATATAGTGGGCAACACTGTCATTATTATAACCAAATAGCGAGCTATCTAGCCTCGATATCATTTGACCTTTGACATCTTTCGATAAGCGATAAGCCAATAAGGTAAGCATCGTTGTATCAGAAGCCCTAAGACCATCAAACACCTGACCTGACGGATCAAGCTGAGCAACGATACTGTCCATGCCAGACTGCAGTGTTTGCTGCCATGCAATCTGTCTATCTGTACTTTTATCATTCAAAACTTTAAACAATATCGGCAACAGTTTCTGTAAATGCAGCGCCTGCCATAACGATAAAATCGATGGTACTTGAGACACTGCATTCTCTGAGTGAGTGAATCCTGACTTAGCTGTATCAGCAGAATCATTGATGATATTATCAGCAAAATTTTGGCTTAAATCAGCCGTCAAGCAGCCTTGAAGTAACTCAAATATGCCCTGCTGATAGCGCAACAACATCGTACGGCACTTTTTTTTCTGGACATAATGCTGGTAACTTTGATTGCTATGGCTGCTCTCATGCTTCAGACGTAGCTCTGCAATCACGCTTTCTGATAGGTCGTGCTGACTCAAGTTCTTTATGGCAGTCGTGATTAGAACACTGTCCAATCGTCGATCAACACTCGCCACGGTTTCTATCAATTTATGGTCGATGGCATGCGGTAGAATTTGCGATTGGCAATTATTATCGGCTTTGTTAGTAGAAATCTCGTACCAAATGTCAACCAAGTCATAAGTACTTGTCGTTGCTAGAGCTAGAGCTTGACCCTGATGACAAAGCATCACAGCTTCGATCAATGCTTGTGCGCCTAAAGGATGATGACTGTGATCAAGAATGTACTGTGGCAATGAGATTTTTTGCATATCATCAGTGCTAATGAGCGCTGCCAATGGCAAATCGCTATCAGGTTTTGCCTGCCAAGGTTTTAATAGTTGATGAGTGCCAGCATCTTGCGACTTTACCTGCAACCGTCCATCAATGATTACATCTTCTGCTACAACAAAATCTAGCCCTTTCTCTTCTTTCTCTACTCTACTATCCAAGGCTTGAGTAGAGAGTGGTTCTACGTGGGATGATTGTTTATTAGCATTGTCTTTTTTATTAATGCTTAGGCTATTTGTTTTTACTTTCCCCACATCCCCGAGTCGACGCTGCTCATATATTTCTTTTATTTTTTGCTGATTTATCTGTTTATCTTTAGCGACTTGTACCGAAAATTGATGATACGCATCAGCATTAATAGCACCCATACGCTCAGTCAAGCTTGGATGGGTAGCAAACCATGACACATCGCCCAAATCCGCCCCACTACTGGCAAAGAAAAAATGGCTGAGTCCATTGATATCAGCGATGCCAGATAGACGCGAGCCAAGTGAGTCTTGATGGATGGCTTTTAAGGTTTCTACAATCGCCGGCGAACGTGTCAATTGCACGCTAGTGGCATCAGCAAGTAGCTCACGCTGGCGGTTGAAGCTGTGCTTAATCAACTGAGCGCTTGCCATACTAGAGAAGCTCAAGCCATGTAATAGCAATGTCCAAACACTACGCGGTGCTTGACGATCTATCACAGGTCTATTTTGCACCCATTTCGACTGACGCTTGGCTGAGGACTGCTTTTGTTGTGGTTGCTGCTGCCAGTAAACGACCCACTCACTATGAGTGGTAAAACTGGCGGTTTGCGCCTCGGTACTGCGTGCAAAATTATCAACTTGTCTCTGTGATAGAGAATGATGGGAAGTGATATCAGTATCAAAGGAACGATGATTGGAAATTGGATCACTCCAGTCATATAGTATTTGCAAGCCTGCCAATATCACCATCAGCTGTAGATTGAAGGTGGCATCACCATGCAGTATATGACCATATTCATGACCAATGAGACCATACAACGCCTCATCAGACAATTTATCTAGCGCGCCTTGGGTAACGACCAGCACCATATCTTGGCTATGACGACCAGCAACGAAGCCATTGATACCCTGCTCATCAGGTAATACATATAAGATCGGTGTATTCAAGCCCGAGGCAATCGCCAACTGCTGGGCAATTTCACTATAACGACGATAGACTGGTGGAAAGTCACGCTCATCACGCACGGCTATATGGCGTGAACTATAGCGAACTTTCTCCTTAGTTTCGTGTTGATGCGCGACCCCGTGGCTGTGCTCCCATGCTTCTTGACTATTATCGATGAACAGCCTAACCGCTCCTATTCGCTGAGCAATAGCGCGGCCACCTGCTCTCAGGCGGCGATACTCTAAGAAACTACCACCAATGAAACTACCTAATATCAAGATAATGACCAGAACCAATACCCAGTGAGATATACCGCCCGTAAATACAGTTAATAGTAGCCCCATGACAGCCAGTCCTACCGCCATATGAGCAAGTACAATCAGCAAAAAAAGCCCATAAAGGAATAGACTGCGCCGCGTACGTATCCGCTGTTCACCGAAAAAATCCATCAGTTTAGGCTGCCTAAAGTTCACCAAATTTATCTAAACCTCAGCCCATATTGACAATCGGTGCCTGAGCAATCGCTTCTCTATCTTCGAACACTAAAGGACTGAGTGGACGAAAGCCAAAAGTCGTACTGACGAGGTTATTGGGGAATATTTCGCGGTCGTTATTATAAAACATCACGCTATCATTATAATGCTGACGAGCAAAACCAATACGATTTTCCATATTGGTTAACTCGTCCATTAATTCCTTGATCATACTATCGGCTTTTAGCTCAGGGTATGCTTCAACGACAGCAGAAAACTGACTCAACGCTTTAGACAACATACCTTCTGCTTTTGCAAATAGCGCCATATGATCAAGCGATTCTGGCTGATGCTTATTAGAGTCTTGTAGCTCTTGAGCATGATTACGCGCACTGATGACGCGAGTGAGTGTTTCTTGTTCATGGCTCAAATAACGCTTGGCTGTTTCGACCAAATTAGGAATCAAATCATGACGACGTTTAAGCTGTACATCTATCTGTGCAAAACCATTCTTTGCTTGGTTACGTGCGCGTACCAGCTTATTAAATATCGTGATGCCAAAGACTACTGCCAACACCACAATAATAATGAATAGCCAAACAAACATCTTCATAATCGAACCCCAGAGTGTCTAGAATGTTAATAAAAGTTAATACATTGTATTTTAACCTATATTAATCAATGAAGCTTTGAAATTAAAGAAATTAAACAGGAAATCGAATGAAATTTTGGACAAAAAAAAGCCCTTTACAATGAAGGGCTTAATACATCATAAAAGTGTCTTTGATACTTCGTCAAAACTAATATCAAATTTTAGGCAAAAAAAAGCGACTCCAAAAGCACATCCTCGGCACACATCATAACTATTACCGTTGCTACCTTCCGGTCCTGGCGGGATTCATAGAACAATGTTGCGAGGCTACCAATGGAGCCACCAGGTGCAAATTATACAAGGATTTTTTAATTTTACAACCCCTATCTTAAAACTGTTTGTTTTAGACGGAAAATGACCCTGTAACTTAAGTCAGCAACTTAGCCCTGTAATTTAAGTCAGCAACTTAGCCCTGTAATTTAAGTCAGCAACTTAGCCCTGTAATTTAAGTCAGCAACTTAGCCCTGTAATTTAAGTCAGCAACTTAGGTCACAAAATTCTCACAGCAACTCACAGAAATTTTGCTATTTTAGTGAATGAAGTTGCACACATATCAATATTTAGAAAATAAGAGGTACAGCTTCTCATATAAAGACCCTTAAAATGAACTTAGGAGATAATAATGAAAAATACTTTACTTAATAAAGCAGCACTGGCTTCTGGTACGGTTTGTCTCATGACCGCAATGATGGGTAGTGCCCATGCAGAGCCAACAGGCTATGACCAGCTAACGTTTCAAACAGAAGTAAAAGAAGAGATCCAAAACGATGAAGTAAGAGCCAGCTTGTACAAAAAAGCACAGGCAGCGGATTCTAAAACTCTAGCCACAACGCTCAATACATCCATTAATAACGCTATGAAAATTGCCAAGCGCTACCCTAGCGTCACTGTCAGCACCGGACAGCAGCGCACTTATCCACGCTATGACAAAAACGACAAAATCATTGGCTGGACAGGTCAGGCAAATATAGATTTGAAGAGTACAGATTTCTCAGCGACCAGCCAGCTCATTGCTGATTTACAAGAAACGTTGGTTATGGACAATCTGAACTTTGGTGTCTCAGATACCAAAAAAGATGCTTTAGAGCAAAAGCTAATGACCGAAGCCTCTCGCGCTTTTCAACAGCAAGCCAAGAGCCTCACCCGTGCTTGGGACGCTCGTGGCTACCGCGTCGTTAATGTTAACCTGAATACAGGTAGCAACTATCCACGTCCAATGTATAGCGCTATGAGCATGAAATCAGGAATGGCAGACGAGGCAGTGCCAAGCCAAAGCTTTGAATCTGGTAATAGTACTGTATCAGTCACTGCCAACGGTACCATTGAGCTGACTAAATAATTGAGCAAAGTTCGTCCAATGTAAGACGGTTGAACAAAAACAAAGGAGCATTCACTTATCACAGTGACTGCTCCTTTTTAGATTCTCAAAAATCCAATAGCTTAGAGAGCTTTACTACTCTATTCAGCACCTATACAGATTATTTAGTAAAAGCATCGTTAGCAATAGATTGACTGCTCTGTACTTTTTGTAGACTACCGTCCTGTTGGCGCAGTTTTAACATCACTTTTTGATGCCAAGGTAAATTCTGATAAGCCAAAAGCTGTTTTGCAATCTTCTTATTGTTTTGCAAAGTTGTATTGTTTTGAATCACATAAACCGTGCGCGCGACTTGCTGCAGCGTTTGACCTTTCACGCTTTGAATGACCGCCGTTATCGTATGAGCGCCTGGCAACGCATCTATCGTAGCAATCGTCGCATTTAGACCTTGAGCGACTTCGTTGCCGTCAAAATAAATACGGACACTATCACCTGCTTGCAGCGCAGGCTTAATTTGTAGTGCTACATTAATACTTTGCGCTGGACGCCGATAAGCACGTTCTTCGCTGGGCTCAGTGATAGCCAGTTGATAGTTGATTGGTGCTTTGACCGTTGCATCGTTGGTAGCAGGTATAGAGGCGGTTTGCGTGGCATTCGTAGCAGTCTGATTATCTCTAGTGCTATTATTTGAGCCACTCGTTTCATTACCTGTCGTCACTGTCGTCTGACTGACTTGTTTACCCACCTGCTGCTCATAGCTTTGCGGGCGATCAGTGAAGGTCACCTGACCTGTTTGCTCGTCGACCACTTTATAAATGGGTGCAGCATTTGCTAAAGGCGCACAGAGACTGGCTATGGCAGTGATCGTCAATAGCCCTACCTTCGCATGGCCTTTCGAAACATTCAGTTTTGATGATGAAATCATAGTCAGTCAACCTAATTAGTGTCTACTATTAATATACTTTTACAGTAACCATTATGCGATACTTTCAAGTCGAAATCAGTAGTGATTTTGGAGAAATGTTATTCATTTATCTTGTGCGCTTTATCCGCAGACATAAAAAAACCAGCTAAGAGTTACTTAACTGGTTTTTATTCATTAAAACAATATTGAGTCTATGCTATAAATTAGCAGCTGTAATACATGTCAAACTCAACAGGATGTACAGTCACGTTCAGACGTTGTACTTCTTCTTCTTTCAAAGCGATGAACGCTTCTAGCATATCTTCAGTGAATACATCACCTTTTAACAAGAAGTCATGGTCGTCACGCAATGCTTGCAATGCGACGTCTAAGCTTTCTGCAACTGTTGGGATTTGTGCTTCTTCTTCTGGTGGCAAGTCATACAAGTTTTTGTCAGCGGCTTCACCTGGATGCATCTTGTTTTGGATACCGTCAAGGCCAGCCATCAACAATGCAGCAAACGCTAGATATGGGTTAGCCGTTGGATCAGGGAAACGGGCTTCTACACGTACTGCTTTTGGACTGCTCACATGTGGAATACGAATAGATGCTGAACGGTTAGACGCTGAATAAGCAAGCTTGATAGGCGCTTCGTAATGTGGTACTAGACGCTTATAGCTGTTGGTTGATGGATTGGTAATCGCGTTCAATGCACGAGCGTGCTTGATGATACCACCAATAAAGTATAAGGCTGTTTCAGACAGACCAGCATACTCATCACCTGAGAATGTGTTTACACCGTCTTTTGAGATAGACATATGTACGTGCATACCTGAACCGTTATCACCAACGATTGGCTTAGGCATAAAGGTAGCTGTTTTGCCAAACTGATGCGCAACGTTATGAACAACGTATTTCAATTGCTGAACTTCATCTGCTTTACGAACCATGGTGTTGAATGCCACACCAATCTCAGACTGGCAAGAAGCAACTTCGTGATGATGCACTTCAACTGTGCCTTCGCCAACGATTTCTTCGATACGTTCACACATAACAGCACGCATATCGTGTGAGCTATCGATTGGTGGTACTGGGAAATAGCCGCCTTTAACGCGCGGACGATGCGCCATATTGCCCCACTCGTAAGTCTCGCCAGTCGACCATGCTGCTTCTTCAGCAGTGATTTTATGACTAACGCCAGACATATCGATTGACCATTTAACGTCATCGAATACAAAGAATTCAGGCTCAGGACCGAAGTAGGCAGTATCACCAATACCAGTAGACTTCAAATACTCTTCAGCGCGGCGAGCGATAGAACGTGGGTCACGATCATAGCCTTGTAGCGTTGATGGTTCGATGATGTCACAAGTGACCACAACAGTGACCGCATCAAAGAACGGGTCAAGAAAAGCCGTTTCTGGATCAGGACGCAAGATCATATCTGACGCTTCAATACCTTTCCAGCCAGCGATAGATGAGCCATCGAACATTTTGCCATCTTCCATCACATCTTCGTCAACGCTATGCGCTGGGAAGCTGATGTGCTGTTCTTTACCGCGTGTATCGGTGAAGCGAAAGTCAACCCATTTAGCATTAGAGGATTGGATAAGATCTAATAGTTTATTCGACATGAATAGTCTCCGTTGTGTTGATCACTTGATTGCGATTTAAAATTATGAGTGCAGTATTCTTGTTCAAGAATGTTAGATGTGCTTTTGATACTAAAATAATGCATACGATATTCTGCTTATTATCAGCACTATTCAGCGTATTAGTCAAGATACTCATCTAAAGCGTTTTTTCAATCAGACCAACAGTCATCTCAATGGTCTAAAAATACGCCAAGTCAATTCTAACGTTATTCTAGCAATATATAACTCATAATGCTGAACTCTTCAGGCACTTGTTAATAATTATTTTTAGACCTGTCTCTTTGTGGTCACAAATAATCATAACAGCATAACTGCAAGGGCTATGCCAACTCTCTAAGAAGCGAATGGTGTTGATAGCTGAAGCAACACCATTACTGATAGTAAATACAATGACTTATCATAAAAAAATATACATATATGAAGTCTGTTATTCAGATGATTATCTTTTAATACTTCTTATGTAGAGCAATGAACCGCACTACCATTGCACCAAATTAGTGTGATTATTAATAAACTGCTTTCTTTTGGTGCGATTTAATATCTAGAGTTATTTAGTAATCCCATCATTATGCGCCATATTTGATAGAGCACGAAATAATGGTAAGATAACGGCATCCCACAGCAACAGCTGTCACTCTTATAGCGGTATGGCATCATGCATTGACAGTAACCCATAGCAGTGCAGGCAATGGCAGCGCAGACAAATTCAACTATAGAAACACCTAAAAATCAATAAGTTGAACACAATGATTCTAATGATCGATAATTACGACAGCTTTACGTACAATATTGTACAGTACTTCGGTGAGTTGCAGCAGGACATCACTGTGTGGCGTAACGATCAGATCACCATCGATCAAATTAAGGTCTTAGCTCCCGATGCCATTGTCATTGGTCCAGGACCGTGTGACCCATCCCGCGCTGGTATTTCGTTAGCCGTCATTGAGACTTTTAAAGGTATTATCCCTATACTGGGTATTTGCTTGGGACATCAAGCCATTGGGCAGGCATTTGGCGGACAGGTCGTCAAAGCAGGTGAAGTGATGCACGGACGTTTATCCGCCGTTTACCACAATGGCACAGGCGTATTTGCAGGCCTACCTAATCCCTCACAAGTCACGCGTTACCATTCACTCGTCATTGATAAGATCAGTTTACCCGAGTGTCTTGAGCTGACCGCATGGACACAAAATATTGATGGCAGCATTGAGGAAATCATGGGTATCCGTCATAAAAAACTTGCTATAGAAGGTGTACAGTTCCATCCTGAATCTATCTTGAGCGAAGCGGGTTATCAGCTACTCAACAACTTTTTGCAGACTCATAATCTGGCTGTACTAGCCTCAGACAAGCTACCGCAAGTTGGTTAGTTTTGACTAAAGTACTTGCTTTGATTACTCTATTCCAAATCCCTTGTAGATCCATATAAAAAATAAAATTAAGCGAGACCATAATGAGTACGACGAAAATAGAAGAAACGCACACGCCAGATAGTATTGAGAGACTGTCCGATACAGAAACACATCAACTGCTGACGACCGCTTTAGGTAGAATTTTTCAGCACATTGATTTGACCTTTGATGAGATGTATCAAGTGATGCTGATTATTATGCAAGGCAGATGTAGCGACGCTATGATGGGCGCTATTTTGACTGGTCTACGCATGAAAGGTGAGTCCATCGATGAAATTACGGCATCAGCCAGCGCCATGCGTGCATTGGCGGCGAATATCGAACCAAGGAATTGTGACCATCTAGTCGATATCGTTGGTACTGGCGGTGATGGCGCGAATTTATTCAACGTCTCGACGGCATCGGCCTTTGTTGTGGCAGCTGCGGGAGCACAAGTCGCTAAACACGGCAATCGCGGGGTCTCTACTAGATCTGGTAGCTCAGATTTACTTGAGCAGGCAGGTATCAGTCTGTCACTCACCCCAGAGCAAGCAAAAGACTGTATCGAAAACCAAGGCATCGGCTTTTTGTTTGCGCCCAATCACCATAGTGCCATGCGTTATGCCAATCCTATACGCCGTGAGCTAAAATCGCGTACTATCTTTAATATTTTAGGGCCATTAACCAACCCTGCTGGCACACCCAACTTGGTCATTGGTGTCTTTACCGCTCAACTGTGTGAGCCTATCGCCAAAGTCATGAAAAACCTAGGCGCACGTCATGTCATGGTGGTTGGTGCCAAAGATGGCTTAGATGAAATCAGCCTTGCCACCTCTACCACTGTCGCTGAGTTAAAAAACGGTGAGATATCCGTTTATGAGATGATGCCAGAAGATGCTGGCATCGAATCACAGACGCTGATTGGGCTCGATGTAGACTCACCAGAGCAAAGCCTTGAGCTAATACGCGCCGCTTTATCAGGCGCAGAAACCAACGACCGCTCAGTACTCAAAGCCCGCGATATGATTGCCCTAAATGCAGGCGCAGCAATATACACCGCAGGGCTTGCCAGCAACTATCCTAATGGTGTTAGCCGTGCTCAACAAATCCTTCAAAATGGCGATGCGTTAATCAAGCTTGAGTCTTTAGCCAAATACACACAGCAGCTAGCGGCTCAGGATTAATTTGTAAGCACTAATATAGTGCATTTACTACTATCACTATCTATTTTCATCTAACGATATTCGGATACCAGCATGACCACAACCCATTCAGACATACCTTCAGTGCTACAGCGCATTGTCGCTACTAAAATAGAAGAAGTAAAAAAGGCTCAAGAAGTACTATCTCTTGAAAATTTACAAGCCAAGGTCGCAGCTGATAATAAACCGCGTCGAGGTTTTGCTCAGGCATTGCGAGCTATCAGTACTGAAGAGAACGGTATTGGTATCATTGCTGAAATTAAAAAAGCCTCTCCCTCTAAAGGCGTTATCAACCATAACTTCGCACCCGCGCTATTTGCTCAGCAGTACGAGCAAGCTGGTGCAAGTTGTTTGTCAGTACTAACTGATCGCGATTATTTTCAGGGCGATGACAGCTACCTTATTCAAGCAGCTAATACCTCAAGCCTGCCGATACTGCGCAAAGATTTTATGATTGATGAGTATCAAATATATCAATCCTATCTAATGGGTGCAGATTGCATCCTACTCATTATGGCTTGCCTCGACGATGAGCAAGTACAAGAGCTCCATGCCTTGAGTATCAAACTGGGCATGGACGTATTGATTGAAGTACATACCAAGGCCGAGCTTGAGCGCGCCTTACAATTGCCACGCTCTGATCATAATATCTATGGTATTAATAATCGTGATTTGAATACTTTTGACGTTGATCTACAAACCACGCTTGACCTAAAAAATATTTTGCTCGAAGCATTGGCTACCGATGCTGATAGCACAGCACAGAAACCCCTTATCGTTACCGAGAGCGGCATTCATAGCAGCGGTGACATCCGTTTAATGCTGGAGCAAGGCATTCAGCACTTCTTGATCGGTGAACAATTTATGAAAACCGATCACCCTGGACAAGCGTTACAATCCTTACTTGCGGGCAGCGCAGCAGACGGGTAAAGTAACTCAATCATTCAAGCTTCAATAGACGCTAGATCGCTTGAACAATGCGTGTGCTATACGGATTGTTCAACCCTTTATTCATCCATCAACGATACGTTAACTTTTATGTCAAATTCTCTATTTTCAAAAGAAATGCAAGACCAACTCAAAGAGTTAAAAGGACAGCTGAGCAAAGGCCGTGATACCGATTCACCTGAAGGTGAAGATCAAAAGCCTACAGAACCTGTCTCGTTACTCACCCAAAAGCAAGTCAAAAAGACTGTCAAACAGTTGGATAGTGAGCATATAGACGACGATAAAGTTCTGTTTATGCAAGCGATGCATGGCGTCAATCAGCTCGATGACAAAAACGTCCGCTCCCCTGCCAACGCCGCAAAAGCGCGTAAACCTGATGCCGCTACACTTTCGAAACGTGCTGCCGCGCAAGGTAGTGAGGCTAGTGATTTAGGCGCTGGCTTATCAGATATGCAGGCGCTACTCAATCCTGTGGCTGGCGAAGCTTATCTGTCTTACAAGCAGCCGACCCTACAAAATAAAATTTTTACCCAGCTCAAACAGGGCAAGCTGCGTTGGTATGATGCGGTAGATATCCATGGTTGCACCATTGATGAAGCACGCGCTGCCATGACTCAACTATTGAGCCAAGCGAAGCAAAATAATGAAACCATGGTAAAAATAGTCCATGGTAAAGGTAGCGAAGCTATTTTAAAAACTTGCGTCAACGGTTGGCTACGTCAATTGCCAGAAGTACTGGCATTTTGCTCTGCACCGCCAAAAGATGGCGGAAACGGTGCGGTATTAGTACTGCTTAAAAAGCCTAAAACCGATGGCGAATAATTTTTATCGTTAGCTCAGTATTAGAAATAAAAGGGACTGCAAATAGCAGTCTTTTTTATGTTTAGCTCATTATCAAAACGACTATTTATAGTCAGTGAAAAGTAATATCGATACATCATGCACTATTGATATCAATTTTTCTTGCTTGCTGTGCCTGCGCAGACAGAGGCTACAAAAAATTAATATCAATAGTGCCGTAGCGTTTTTAGGGTGTTTTGACTATACATCATTTTCAGCGTCCAACTTCAGCGGCATGGTACTCACTTAGGATAAGACATTTATGAGCCTACAGACTATTGAAAACACTGAAGAATTAGAAGAGCATATCATTGCTTTGATTGCCATCGAACCAAGATTCGCTCCTATTTATGAGCAAGTTGGTATGCCCAGTCTTAGGCACAATGCAGGTGGGTTTGAGCAACTAATGAGAGCGATGGTGGGTCAACAGCTATCAGTAGCAGCCGCGGCCAGTATTTGGAAAAAGCTGGTTGCGGCAGGTTTAACAAACCCTCAGGCTATTGCTGAAGCGCAGGACGAAACGTTACGAGCACAAGGCTTATCTAGACAAAAGATGCGCTATGTCCGGTCCTTAGTAGCGCATGATATAGACTTTGCTACCTTAACAACCATGCAAAATGAAGCGGCTATAAAGACACTCACAGCCGTCACTGGCATTGGCCGTTGGACGGCTGAGATGTATTTATTGTTTTCTCTAAAACGCGATGACATACTGGCGGTCGATGATTTAGCGATTAAAGTCGCAGCGATGACAGTATTAGGTCTGGCAGCACGCCCGACACCGAAACAGCTGAAAGGATTGACCGAAAGCTGGTCACCACATCGTAGCGCCGCCAGCCTGCTTCTATGGTCATATTACGGCTTACTACGTGATAAAACTGCCGTACCTTTATAGTTCCCTATAATAGCTCTCCATACAGAATATCTGCCCATATAGAAAAAACTCATTTTTAAGGCTGGTTCCATATAGAAAAACCAAATTTTCTTTTGGTGTGCTTAAACTTACTTTTTCTTAGCATACGACTTTTGTGTTTCAGTGCTTTGAGTGCACCTTCCCTACTTACTGTTGCCATCGATGATTTCTGGTTATCACCTCTCGCTTTGTTGCTGATTTTATCAATATCAACACTGCCGTTGTTACTAGAGTGATCATGATTGTCTAAGCTTACATTCGTTTCACCATCATCCGTATTGCTACTGCTGTGTGAGGTATCTTCTTCTACCGATTCAACTGTATTGCTTTCCATATGATGTTCAAGTTCAGCTTGATTGACAATCAACTGCTGTGTTGGCAAAGCATGCTCAACCTTGTATTTTGCGACTTGGTTTAATACATCCACGAATACCACGTTTTGCTTGTCATAGAACTCCATGACGTCGTTGGCATTAATATAAGCTTGTAATTGAATCACATAGCAGTCTTGGCGCAGCTCTAAAATGTTCACTTGGTTCCATTCATTATTGGTTAAATAATGCTCATTCAAAAACTCATCCAAATCCTTGACCATTTTAAAGACCACGTCGATATCAGCGGTACGCTTAAGATACAACTGATGAAAGAAGCGGAACATATCGCGTGAGGTAAAGTTCTCGATTTGCATGGACGAGAAGTCGCCATTGGGTACGGTGACAATGGTGCGGGTCAATGTGCGGACGCGTGATGAGCGAATACCAATATCGATAACGGTGCCTTCATAAGTACCGAATTTACAATAATCACCGATACGTACTGGCGAATCCGCCACGACTACAACGCTACCAACAAGATTTTCAATGGTTTTTTGCGCACCCAGTGCCAATGCTAAACCACCCACACCCAATGCGGCAATACCAGTCGTTAAATCAAAACCCAAATTACCGAAGATAACAATCACGGCAAAGATCAGCAGCAACGCTTTGACGACTTTGCGTAGCAGCCCCAAGATAGAGACACGTTCAGTATGGTTTTTCTTATAGCTTAAGTTGACAGCACGCGTGAATATCGCATCGATGACACGCAGTAATAACCACGTTGTCGCGAGCCATGATGCAACCTCGGTAAACCGATTGATAGGCTCACGTAATGTGACTGACACGCCTGCATAGACCATGACTTCGGATAATATCAATGCCATAACAACGACAGCAAGTGGCAATATTACTTTATCAGGTAATGGTAACGGTACACCGCGTATATGAGGATAAGTGATTCTCAATAGATGGTATAACAGCCAAACCATAATATAAGTGAGGACAAAGCTGCTCACAATCATGGTTAGCGCTGCAACCAAGTCAGCCAATTGATAACCAAAAACCTTTTTGCCGTCCAGTGAATCAACCGTATAGCGAGATACCAAGGTCGGCTCAGTGTTTTCTATCACTTCTGGCACTGAACTGAGCGTATCACTTGAGAATTGCCAGTACTGATCATTGTTATTAGACACCACTCTTTCTAATAACAACGGCACGCTTTTTTCACCGATATTAATCACACCGACGTTTTCTTGGCTGGGTGGCAGTTGATCGGCTAAATTGCCTTCAAGCGTATTATTGAGCTGCAAGTCAGGTAAAAAACGCCCACCGGCATCGAGTGCTTGCTTAAACTGACGCACCACGGTAGTTGGGTTGTCAGACTTTGATAAGTTAAGGTAATTGCTCGCCAATAAATAATCGTTTTCGCTTAAAGCACTAATGAATCCCTGCACCGTATGTCGCGGCGTATCTCGCCCAAAGGAATCAGGTATCGGCTCACTGCTCGCCTCACTAGTCCCGCCAAGTCCCAACACGCCAGCTTCAGCCGCGAAAGCAGCATTCGGCAGTATCAGGCTACACAATAAAGTCAGCAACAAGGTGGCCACTACCATGACTCTTGATAATGATGCTTTTAAGGGTAAAAGTAAGCTAGTAGGATTCATACGACGCTCAATAGACAAAACAAACCTCTTAATTTATAGATAGACATAGGTATAAAGAGAAAATTGCCTAAATAGCCAATGATCAACACAACCTGCCGCCATGATAGCAATTATAACTAACTGTCGTGTTTTTGATTACAAATTTTTCTACCGAAGAATGTTTCTAATGATAAGGAATTATTGGTACTGAGCACAGTTGCTAAGCAATAAATACCCTGTGCATCGCTTTAAAATGGTTCAATGATCAGCCATCATGAAAATTCCTCAGCTTATCATGAATAAATATTGGCTAAAACTGGTTTATAAAGCGAGCATATTTATAGATAATGAACCCTGTGTAACTTGTCTACTGTTTTTTGTAAATTTTACCTTCTTAACTTTTGCTTTTGTAACCTTGGGAATCATTATGTTGTTAACACGCTCTTCTTCGTCTATTTATTTGCGGTGCTGTATTTTAAGCGCACTTGGCGTATTTGCCGTAAATACAGCCATGGCTGTCACGCCATCTGACCCTGACTTAGAGACAGTCAATGATAGTGAGCTGCCACAAGTCGAGCTTGATAAAATCGTTGTGACAGCGACGCGTACGCCTACCAAAACCAGTAACGTAATCGCCCAAACTCGCGTGATTGATAGCGAAGAATTGCGCCGTTATCAAGGGCAGACAGTTTTAGAAGCACTGAAGCGTCAGCCTGGCATCAGTCACTATACAAGCGGCGGCATGGGCACCGTTTCCAATCTTTATATGCGCGGTTATGATGGTAAGCAAATCTTGGTACTTATTGATGGCATACGTTATAGCTCGTTAAGCACAGGTAATAGTGCCCTAAATTTACTACCAGCCGACCAGATCGATCGTATCGAAATACTATATGGTGCGTCAGGATCTAGTATTTATGGTGCAGACGCGATGGGTGGTGTGATTCAAGTATTCACCAAAGGCAGCAATGTAGATCAAAGCAGCATGTCGGTTACCGCTGGTGTTGGCTCAAATGATCAATACTTATACGGTGCTAGCGCACAATTCGTCAATGATACTGGCACCGCTTTGAGCCTTTCAGCCAGCCACAACGAAACAGATGGTATCAATGCAACGCTACCCGATCCTAGTAATGAATACGCCCCTTACAACAAAGACGATGATGGTTTCGAAAGTGATAACTTTAGCATTGCTCTAAATCAGCGTATCAATGATCAATTGTCAGTAGGGGCTAGTGCTCTGTATAGCGAGTCAACGACTTATTTTGATAATGGCGCTGCAGAAAACGTTTATTCTGATCAAGAAACGGGTGCGGCTCAAGCGTTCGTTGATTGGCGCTACCAGCCAGGCGCTTCGGTGAAGCTACAGTATGGGCACTCTATCGACAACATAGACACAGAAACCTATAGCAGTAACTATGATACAGAGCAAGATCAAGTCAGCCTAGTCGGTCAGCATGCCCTACCTATCGGTACAGGCATTTACGGTGCAGAGTATTTAAACCAAAGTATTGATACGACTGACTATGACGTTGATGACCGTGATGTGACCAGTGCATTTTTGGGTTATGTATTGGCTAATGATCAATTCGATGCACAAGCAAACCTACGTTATGATGATAACTCACAGTATGGTGATGAGACTACTTACAACCTAGGTGGTGCGCTACACATCAATCCTAATCTACGTATCGGCGTTAGTTATGCTAAAGGTTTCCGAGCGCCGAGCTTCAATGACCTATACTCACCTTTCGGTGGCAATGCTGAACTAACACCAGAAACCAGTGATAACTATGAAGCTTTTATTGAATACGATACTCCTATTCAATCTACTCGTTTGACAGGCTATCACAACAAAGTTGACGACTTAATCAGCTATGTCGCAAGCCCCACGCCTAGCAATCCTTATGCAGGCTCTAGCGAAAACGTCGATGAAGCCAAAATCGAAGGACTCACACTAACATCAGATTGGATAGTCGATAATTACTTATTTGGTGGTAGCTATGACTACCAGCAGGCAGAAGACAATAGTGGCGGGAACAACGATGGTAATTTTCTTGCCATTCGTCCTGAGCATAAAGGTCTGATTTACTTAGGCTATCGCTTATCAAGCTTTGACATTCGTGCCGAATATGAATATGTCGGTGACTACTATAGCAACGTTGCCAATGCAGAATCGCAGTTTGTCGATCATTATGGATTGTTTAATATCAGCGGTAACTACCAGCTAACAGACAGCCTAACCATGGCAGCACGTTTAGACAATATTACTAATGAAAAGTATATTACTCTACCCGGTTACGACACTGATGGTATCAACTATTTCACCTCTTTGACCTATAACTGGTACTAGGTTTTTCTTAGTACCCTTCAGACAGTCTGAACTGAGAATAAAAAAGGTCATCAATATCGATGGCCTTTTTTTAGTGCTTTATATTACCGCTCGACATTTTACAGACCTAAACCGTCAGCTATTTATGTTATCCAACAGGTGACAATTCATGGATCATCTATTACAATAACGGCCTCCGAGAGGTGTTGCGCCATGACCATAGATATTGCATTGAGAGACTAAAATCATGCAAATTATAAGTTATGTTAGGCTCGGTTAACTGTCGAGCGCCCTATTTTGGTCGCTCACAGCGCAAACAACGGCACCTGCGTTTTTATTCTTTTTATCATACGTTAACCACTGATAGGAGCATATTATGGACGCAGTGTCTACTACACCATCTGCCCATACGATCGATCCCTCTTTCACTGACTATAAAGTCGCTGACATCAGCCTTGCTGATTACGGCCGCCGTGAAATCACCCTTGCCGAAGCTGAAATGCCTGCCCTTATGGGTCTGCGTCGTCGCTACGAAGCCGATCAACCGCTTAAAGGCGCGAAAATCGCTGGCTGTATCCACATGACCATCCAAACTGCCGTACTTATCGAGACATTAGTCGCGCTAGGTGCTGAAGTACGTTGGACGTCATGTAACATTTTTTCAACTCAAGATCATGCTGCTGCGGCGATTGCTGCTGCTGGTATTTCTGTCTATGCTTGGAAAGGCGAAACAGAAGAAGAGTATGAATGGTGCTTGCGTCAACAAGTTCACGTTGGCGGTGAAACCTCAGGTCAGCTTTGGGATACTAACTTAATCTTGGATGATGGCGGTGATTTAACTGCATTGATCCATAATGATTATGCTGAGCTTCTTGATAGCATCCACGGTATCTCAGAAGAAACCACTACTGGCGTGCATCGCTTAGTTGAGATGTTAAACAAAGGTACGCTTAAAGTACCTGCCATCAATGTCAACGATGCCGTTACTAAGTCTAAAAATGACAACAAATACGGCTGCCGTCATAGCTTAAACGATGCGATTAAACGCGCTACCGACATGTTCCTTGCTGGTCGCCGTGCTTTAGTCATCGGTTATGGCGATGTGGGTAAAGGCTCTACGCAAAGCTTACGTCAAGAAGGCATGATCGTACGTGTATCAGAAGTTGATCCTATCTGTGCCATGCAGGCATGTATGGATGGCTTTGAAGTATTGTCACCTTACATCAATGGCGATAACACTGGCGGCGCAGAAAACATCAACACCCGCTTGCTAGAAGATACGGATATGATTGTTACTACTACTGGTAACTACCATGTATGTGATAGACATATGCTTGCAGCACTGAAACCTGGTGCAGTCGTTTGTAACATCGGTCATTTTGACACCGAAATCGACACCCAATTCATGCGTGACAACTGGCGCTGGGTTGAGATTAAACCACAAGTGCATCAAATCTTCCGCTCAGACGACGAGAATGATTATTTGATCTTGCTTGCTGAAGGTCGCCTAGTGAACCTAGGTAATGCCACTGGTCACCCATCACGCGTGATGGACGGCTCATTTGCTAACCAAGTATTGGCGCAAATGTATTTGTTCGAAGAAAAATTCGCTGACTTGCCAGCTGATGAGCGCACTGACAACTTATACGTCAGAGTATTACCAAAGAAGCTCGACGAAGAAGTCGCTGCTGCCATGGTTGCCGGTTTTAACGGTACATTGACGAAGCTGACGGATAAACAAGCGGAATATTTGGGTGTACCTGTCGAAGGTCCATTTAAGCCTGACGCTTATAAATACTAAAAGGAGCCAGACTGTGACTAAGCCTGCTTTCTCCTTTGAGTTTTTTCCGGCCAAAACCGAACTGGGTCATGAAAAGCTACTCAGCACTTATGATGAGCTGAATAAGCTATCACCTGCGTACTTTTCGGTGACCTACGGTGCTGGCGGTTCAACCCGTAACCGCACTTTAGATATCGTTCAAGCACTATGTGCACGCGGCGATACTGACATTGCGCCGCATATGTCTTGTATTGGTGATGATAAAGCAGAAATCGCTGAATTGCTTGAGCACTACAAAAGCTTAGGTATCAAGCGCCTAGTCGCGCTACGTGGTGACTTGCCTTCAGGTCAGGTGGGTATGGGTGAACTACCATTTGCTGTCGATTTGGTAAAATTCATTCGTGAACACTCAGGCGATCACTTCCATATTGAAGTGGCCGCGTATCCTGAGATGCACCCACAAGCGCGTAGCTTTGCGTTTGATGTTGACAATTTGGTCAATAAATACCAAGCGGGCGCCAATGCGTCGATTACCCAGTTTTTCTATAACGCCGATAGCTACTTATATTTGCGTGATACCTTAGAAAAGCGTGGGATTGATACCGTAGCACAGCCATTGGTGGCTGGCATTATGCCCATTACCAACTCAAGTAACTTGGTACGCTTTGCCGATAGCTGTGGCGCTGATATTCCGCGTTATGTGCGTAAGCAGTTGGCTGACTTTGGTGATGACCGCAAGGCCATCCGTGAATTTGGTTTTGATGTGGTATATCGTCTATGTGAGCGTTTAATCAATGAGGGTGTACCTGCCATGCATTTTTATAGCATGAATAAGGTTGAGCCGAATAAGCGTTTGGTTGAAGCGTTGGGACTTACCGCTTAGACCTTTGTTGAACTTCTTGTTAAATGACTGGCATTCTTCGGAGTGCCAGTTTTTTCGTTTTACTTATGATCTATCTTGTCTTAACAACTGCTCTACATGACCTGTTTTATTTCCCAAATACCTGTGACAATACCTTTCCCTCCGCCACTCATATTCTGCTAACATGTTGAGAGGGATTATTGTTCAATTAAAGGACTAAACGACTGTGCGACGTTTTTTTTATGCTATCAGTAACGATTTGAACACCACCTTTCCTACCCTTAGCGCATTATCTATTGGTGCTAGTGTCGAATTAACAGACAGCATCGTTCATCATTGGTGCCGAGTATTACGCGCAAATATCGGCGATCAAGGTATTTTGTTTGATGGCTTTGGCGGCGAATATCAGGTAGAGCTACAAGCGATTAGTAAAAAAAATGCAACGGCTACTTTGCTCAGTCATTCAACGGATGACCGCAGCGCCCCTGTATTGACTAAAATCGCCCTAGTAATGAGTCGTGGTGAACGGATGGATTACGCCATCCAAAAGTCTACTGAGCTTGGTGTCACTGCTATTCAGCTCCTCAGCAGTCATCATGGCGAAGTCAATCTCAAACCCGCCCAAGTCGAAAAAAAGCTGGCACATTGGCAACAAATCGCTATCGCCGCCTGTGAACAATGCGGCCTCAATCGCCCTCCTCTTATCCTTGCACCACTGTCTATCAATGACTGGTTACGTGATTCAGCGACCGACGCTACAGACACAGCCATATCTGCCAGCGCTGCGGTTAGCCCCATTGTCGCGGCCCTCAGTGAAGCCCCTTATTATCAAGTATTAAACCAGCCAGCAGATAGCCGTTTGATGATGAGCGTGCCAGCAGCGGGACAACCTCTGCAGCCAGAGACACTATCAATCGCACTAACACAAGACAAACCCTACATTGAGCTGCTAATCGGTCCTGAGGGTGGTCTCAGTAATAACGAATCAGTGCAAGCACAAACAGTAGGCTTTGCGCCTTGGCAGATCGGTAATCGCGTGCTACGAACAGAGACCGCGCCTGTCGTCGCCTTGGCAACGTTGCACGCGCTTAGCCATTAATCACCAAACGCCATTCTGTATATATGCTGATGGCTAGGGCATGTCCTCATTTTGAAAATGGTGATAAAAATGAGACAAATTGCAGCTAAACAAGGGAAACAGCGCAGAGAATATCAGGATATTGACTAGCTGTTTGACGCAGTTTGGCAAGATTTAGCCGTTTTTAACCCATTTAGTCGCTTTCGTCCAGATTGAGGACACGCCCTAGGTTAAATGAAGTGCTCTGATACAACGCTTCTTATTGCTTTGCAAACTGGGAGATAGCTTGAGCCGCTGAGCTTAGGTAATCCATATGACTGACGGTGGTTATTGCTAGCAATGACTGACCAATTTTTTAGACTTGACGTTGACTTAGTGAGTCCAATTATGACTACTTTTACCACCCTACCGCTCTCAGATAAGCAGCAGCTGCTGACACAGTTATGTGAGCAATATGAAGACGCTATCTTTATCTTAGACGCAAACTTTCGTTATCTGTCGGTCAATGCTATTTACGAGATTATGATTGGTTACAGTGAATCTTTTTTGCTGGGGCGACCACTTGGTATATATTCGGCTGAGTTTTTATCAAAAGAAGAGCAAGCTATTTTAAATGATCTTACCAGTCATTTAGACAGTAAGGGATTTTATGAAATTGACTTTTCGATAGCGACTCGCTATGGACAAGTTCTGAATTGCCATATCACTTACCGAAGAATCTACGTAGGAGAAACGGGTTATTATATCGGTGTGGTTCGCGATATGTCGTCGGTCGTAAAAGACAGAAAACAAATGACTCATCTACTCAATTACGATCAACTAACAGGGTTGCCCAACCGCAAGGTTTTTTTGAGTCAGACCAGTGAGCTATTGTTAGAAAGTTATCAAGAAGTCGTGATTGTACGCCTAAACATTGATCGTTATCGTAACCTCGCAAGCCTACTCGGCCCTGACGGTATTAATACTCTCATAGAAAGCTTCGTACTACGAGTCAAAACCTTAAAGCTCGAAGATTTGCATTGTTTTTCACACTTTGGTGGTGATGACTTTGCCTTATTATTTGAATGCACTGATGCCAATTCCGTACGCAATCAGTTAGACCTCTTGATGCAAATGTGTGAGCATCCTTTTTTCGTCAGTAATGAGCCAGCAGAAGATACAGCCATTTATTGTCATATCTCAGTCGGGGTCAGTTTTTTCCCTGAAAATGATTACGAAATGATAGGGTTGTTGACCAAAGCTGAGAAAGCCCTACAGTATGTCAAACAGCAAGGTGGTGACGACATCTGTTGGTACAACAAGACCATCGATGAGGCAACTGCCAATAGTTTACAGTTGGAAGCGGAGCTTAGAGCTGCCACCAATGATGTTCAGTTTGTACCCTATTATCAACCGAAATTTTCCTTAGATACTGGGGCTATTACTGGCTTTGAGGCGCTGGTACGCTGGCAGCACCCCACTCGTGGGCTGCTAAAACCTGTTCACTTTATGAATGCCATCATCACGCACAAACTGTCATTTGAGCTGTTCTCACAAATGGCGACTCAAATTGCGGAACAGTTGTCTATTTGGCAAAAACTTGGCTTCGATCAACATATTTGTATCAACGCCGATGCTGCTGAATTTAGCCATCCTGATTTCTTTGAGATGGTGAGCAACTTATTTGTGCAGCACGACATCCATGCCCATCAATTGCATATCGAAGTCACAGAATCCTCATTAATACAGCGCCATGCCAATGTCAAGAAACAGCTCAACTTACTGAAAGAGTTGGGGATTTGTTTAGCGCTGGATGATTTTGGTACGGGTTATGCCTCTTTAAGTTATCTACAAGAGTATCCTTTTGACTTTATCAAAATCGATAAAAGTTTTATCTCTAAGATTGAAACTGACCGTACCCAATATGCGATCGTCAAGGCTATTTTAGAGTTAGCGGTGGCGCTTAATATGCAGGTCATCGCTGAGGGTATCGAAACCAAGCAACAACGCGATTTACTGTTAGACATGGGTTGTAAATATGGACAAGGCTATTGGTTTAGTAAACCCGTGCCTGCTGATATCGCAACTGAAATGTTAACGCAGCAATATTTGTCTAAATGAGACACGCCCTAGTCATTATTTTAATCGAGAATGAGCCAACCATTTTTTAGTCGATTATTATCATTATTTTTTTCGCCTAACGTTGATTGCATAACGGATGCAAGGTAGGTTCATGACTTATCAGTGCTGTTACCAAACTTGTATAATCGCCTATGAAAGCCTATCTTTTATAGTGAATTTGTTAGAGCTTACTAAATATCAAACTGACTCTAACAATCACCATTCTTTTCAATACTATTTTATGCAATCGATACCTTAGATAGGTCTGCGACTTCAACAGACCATCTGGATATAGTCAATCCTGCATCATGCGCTAAACCCTAGCGCTGTCATAGGACGACCAGCTATTATTGATTGCATTACAAAAGGACAGGAAGTTATGCAATACAAAGCACCTTTACGTGATATTCAATTCGTTATGCATGAGCTGCTCGATAGCGAAAGCCATTACAAAACGCTACCTGCATTTCAAGAAGCAGACCGCGAGCTAATGGATAGCCTATTTGAAATGGCTGCAAGCTTTGCTGAAAATGAGCTGTCACCATTGAACCAAAGCGGCGATGCGGAAGGCTGCAAGTTTGATAACGGCAAAGTAACGACACCAAAGGGCTTTAAAGAAGCCTATAAAGCGTATTGTGAGCTTGGTTTCCCTGCGTTGTCTGCTGAAGAAGAATTCGGTGGTCAAAACATGCCGTTTTCATTATCAACGGTCATCAATGAGATGGTTGGTACGGCTAACTGGTCATTCTCTATGTACCCAGGCCTATCACATGGTGCGATCCAAACCATCGAGCATCATGGTACTGATGAGCAGAAAAACATCTATTTAGAAAAAATGATCAGCGGTGAATGGTCAGGTACGATGTGTCTGACTGAAGCACACGCCGGTTCTGACTTGGGTATTATCCGTACCAAAGCTGAGCCAAAAGAAGATGGTAGCTATAGCATTACTGGTCAAAAAATCTTCATCTCAGCTGGTGAGCATGATTTAACCGACAATATTATTCACATTGTATTGGCGCGTTTACCAGGCGCACCTGCTGGCACAAAAGGCATCTCATTGTTTATCGTTCCTAAAATGACGGTTCAAGAAGATGGCAGCGTTGGCGATAGTAACAATGTCGTTTGTGGCTCTATCGAGCATAAAATGGGCATTAAAGCCTCTGCCACTTGTGTCATCAACTTCGATGGCGCAACAGGTTACCTAATTGGCCCAGAAAACCGCGGTCTACAGTGCATGTTCACCTTTATGAACGTTGCCCGTATCGGTACTGCTGTTCAGGGCTTGACTGCAGCAGAGTACGCATTCCAAGGCTCATTGACTTATGCCAAAGATCGTTTGGCCATGCGCTCTTTATCAGGTACCAAAGCACCAGAAAAAGTAGCTGACCCGATCATTGTACATCCAGCGGTTCGCAACATGCTATTGACCGAAAAAGCCTTTGCTGAAGGCGGCCGTGCATTGGTCTATTATCTCTCACATTTCGCAGATACTGTCGCAAAAGGTGAAGGCGAAGCGCTTAAATTTGCTGATCAAATGCTGTCATTGTTGACACCAATTGCTAAAGCCTTCTTGACCGAGACTGGTCTAGAAGCGGCAAACCATGGTATACAAGTTTATGGTGGTCACGGTTTTGTCAGTGAATGGGGTATGGAGCAAAACGTCCGTGATACCCGTATCGCTTGTCTATACGAAGGTACGACTGAAATCCAAGCACTTGATCTATTGGGCCGTAAAGTATTGGGTTCACAAGGCAAGCTGCTTGCAAACTTTGTCAAAGTCATCCAAGACTTCTGTGATGAAAACAAAGAAAATGATGAGATGGGTCAATTTATCCGTCCACTGGTCAAGCATCTAAAAGAATGGGGCGACTTAACAGCGCGCATTGGCATGCAAGCCACTGAAAGCCCTGAAGCAGTAGGCGGTGCAGCGGTTGATTACATGTACTTCAGTGGTTACGTGACTCTGGCTTATTTATGGGCACGTATGGCACTTGTGGCACAAACTGCTATTGCTGATGGCAGCAGCGAGCCTGCGTTCTATGATGCTAAAATCAAGACGGCACAGTTCTATTTTGCCAAATTGCTTCCACGTACCACCACACACGTAGAGCGCATCAGCACTGGTGTTGAGCCGTACATGTCGATGGATGTTGATCAATTTGCCTTTTAAGTAAGCCATCAATTTATCAAAGATTTGTTGAATTAGTATCACTATCGTAATTTCGATCGGCAACATACCAAAGTATGTTGCCGATTTGCGTATTATCCATTCCTTTTAAGCCTATTAAAGCAATTATTTCGCATGATAAATGTTTTTGGTGTACGCATAATTCACGAAGAAATACACAAGCTAAGCCTCTAATTTGCTAAACTTTAGCTACTAGCCATTAAGGTTAACTCAAAAAGAACAACTGATAATCTTAATGTATTTAATTTTTATTCATTTGAACCAAAGGACTGCTGATGGCTGTTTATAATGCCCCTCTTAATGACATGCGCTTCATCTTAAATGATGTTTTTAATGCGAATGCATTTTGGCAAAACAACGACAATTTGGCTCATGTTGACATAGACACTGTCGATATGATTTTAGAAGAAATGGCAAAACTGACCAAAAACGTTCTGCTGCCCATCAACCGTAGTGGCGATGAAGAAGGCGCTACTTTTCAGGGTGATGGCGTTGTCACTACCCCAACAGGCTTTAAAGAAGCATACAAGCAATATGCTGAGTCAGGCTGGGTTGGCTTAAGCGGTAACTCTGAATACGGTGGTCAAGGCTTTCCTAAAATGGTGACCATGCTCACCGAAGAGATGGTTTTTACCGCTAACCAATCGTTTGCCCTTTACCCTAACCTAACTGTAGGCGCAACGCTTTGCCTAAATGCAGCGGCCTCTGAAGAGCAAAAGCAAACCTATCTAGAAAAAATGTACAACGGCGAATGGGCTGGCACTATGTGCTTAACAGAGCCACATGCGGGTACTGACTTAGGCATCATCAAGACCAAAGCCGTACCTAACGATGATGGCAGCTATGACATCTCTGGTACTAAGATTTTTATCACGGGCGGTGAGCACGATCTAACTGAAAATATTATTCATTTAGTATTGGCAAAAACACCTAATGCACCAGAAGGCTCAAAAGGCATTTCGCTATTTGTTGTACCAAAATTCTTGGTCAATGAAGATGGCAGCTTGGGTGAACGCAATACATTGGCAGTCGGTTCTATCGAACACAAAATGGGTATCAAAGCATCTGCCACTTGTGTGATGAACTTTGATAGTGCCAAAGGCTGGATGGTTGGTGCCGAAAACACAGGCCTGTCCTCTATGTTCATTATGATGAACTATGAGCGTGTCACTATGGGTCTGCAAGGCCTTGGTGGTGCTGAGCTTGCTTATCAAAATGCGGCACTTTATGCCAATGACCGTGGTCAAGGTCGTAGTGATACCCAGTTGCAAAGCCCAGAAAAACCTGCGGATGCGATTATCCATCATGCCGATGTACGCCGCATGTTGTTAAATGCTAAGACCAATACTGAAGCGTCACGTTGCTTTGCCATGTATGTTGCCAAGAACCTTGATGAAGAAAAGTTTAGTACCGATCCAGAAGCAGCCAAAGCGGCTTCCGCTCGCGTTGCCCTACTGACTCCAGTTGCCAAAGCATTTTTGACGGACAAAGCATTAGAAGCCACTATTGATTGTCAGCAAGTATTTGGTGGTCACGGCTATATCCGCGAATGGGGTATGGAACAAATCGTTCGTGATACGCGTATTGCCCAGATTTATGAAGGCACCAATGGCATTCAAGCCCTTGACTTACTAGGCCGCAAAGTGGCGCGCAATAACGGCAAATACGTCACTCATTTCTTAGGTGAAATTCGTGATTTTGTCAATAATATGCAAGCCAATCACGGCATCAAACAAGCCACACTAGATGCCGCTGATACGATTGAAGCGTTGACTAAAACTGTGCTGAGCAACATTGGCGAACGTAAAAACGAAATCAATGGCTGTGCCGTTGACTACATGCATGCCTTTGGCTACCTGTGCTACTCGTATATGTTTGCGTTAATGGTTGAAGCTGCTGACGGCCAAGAAGGCGAGTTCTACACGAACAAAGCCAAGCTTGCTGACTACTTCGTTGGTCGTGTATTGCCACGTATCGATGCGCATGCGCAAATGGTGCAAGCAGGTAGCGATCCTATGATGAACTTTGATCTTGACTACTTTGATGTACCTGCTAACTAATCAGCGATGTTTAATGTTTAATGTTTAATAATTAAAATATCATGACAAAAGGGACAGTCTCGCTACTGTCCCTTTTTTTGCCAAAAATATTTTTTAAATAACTGCTAACAAAATAATTAACTATCGATGCATCGTTCCGATTAGAATAACGCAAAGCAAACTATCGCTTAAGTTACTTCATAGTATTACCAAGCTTGTAGTCATAACCTATGTTGTACGCCAGATAATAATATTCAAAATCTAACAATAAAAACGGTTGAAACCACCATGATAGAGGATGCGACGTGCCAGAACTAAAACGCATTTTACAACAGATTACGGCGCTAAGTGATGTACCCGATCCCGCGGTACTAAAACGCTTAATAGATGAGCTACGGGTTACTGAAAAAGAGCCGGTCTTGGCCAATGATAACATTCAGAACCTCATTGAAATCCTTCGTCAGCATCCAGAATATGGTGACGGCCTTGCCAGTTTTGTACTAAAACTCATTATCCAATACCGGCAAATTGCACTCTATACCGATACTGGCATTATGTCGGATCAGGGATTTTTTAATAGTTTGCGCCGTTTAGTTGGCCATCGACTTTTGCCAATACTACCGCAAGAGGACTCCGTGGTTGAGTTGGTTGGTTACCTATTTAACAAGCGTTCTGATGAGCGTTGGTTGGCCAATATCGACAAAGAAAAATGGGATGAGCTGGTTGAATTACTGAGAGTCAAAGAAGAACACTTAGATCTAGTCGCCACGGCGAAAAACAGTATTTTAAACGCGATTATCATTTTATCTTATCGCATCAGCGGTCTTGGCTTGCATCCTGACTTGATGGATTCTTACCCGCAAATGCTGAACTACTCAGCCTCTTTTGTGGCCCAAAACCAAGAAGCCGTTTTATTCGTCAATCAATATAGGCAGGCGCATGAGCTTGATACTTTGACTGATATCACCCCCGAAAAAGCCGTCGATCCAGCACCGTTACTTGTCATGATTGAGCAATGCGAAGATATCGTTGCCACGGTTCGCAAACGTATTTATAAGACGGGTATTTCTATTCGACTGACCAATATGATGCTGCGCCTCGACCAAAGCTTGCAGCGTATGCGTATCTTGACTGAACTGGTGACTGATGATTATAACAAGCGTGATCTGGCCGTCATTGAACTGATACAAACGCTGATTACCACTGCCAATCGTCGCTATAGTATCGGCTATTTGATTGATAATAATACCAAACTGCTCTCGCGCAAAGTGACTGAAAACGCGAGCCGTGTCGGTGAGCATTATATTAGTACTGATAAATCCGGCTATCAGAAAATGTTTAAAAAAGCCTCTATCGGTGGCTTTATCATTGCTTTTATGGCGACCACCAAGATATTGGCTTATCATTTAGCCCTCGCACCAATGGGTCGGGCATTTATCAACAGCATGATTTATGGCTTGGGTTTTGTCTTTATCCATGTCATTCGCGGTACCGTTGCTACCAAGCAGCCCGCCATGACGGCGGCGGCTATTGCCTCCACTATATCGGATGGCTCTGGCAAGAAGTCTCATCAGCTAACCAAGCTGTCAGAATTGGTAGTCGATATTTTACGTACCCAGTTTGTCGCTATCATGGGTAATGTAATGCTAGCGGTACCGGTCGCTCTTATTATCTCTTTTGCTTGGCTGCAATATACAGGCACGCCGATGATTGATACTGAGAAGGCTGGGCATCTCTTACATGATCTTGATCCTTTTCGCTCGCTCGCCCTTCCCCACGCTGCCATTGCTGGTGTCTATTTATTTTTATCGGGTCTGATCGCTGGTTATTATGACAACTTAGCGGTTTATAACCATGTGGGCGCACGTATACAGCGGCATAAGTTACTCAAAATCCTTTTGCCTAAATCATGGCTACAGCGCTTTGGTGGCTTTGTAGAAGCGAACTTGGGTGCCATCATGGGCAACTTTTTATTCGGGGTGTTTTTAGGCAGCACTGCCACTATCGGCTTTATCTTCGGCTTACCAATTGATATTCGCCACATTGCTTTTGCCTCAGCCAACTTGGCGCATGGACTGTTTAACATGTCCGCTGATGATATAAGCTGGAACGTCATCTTACTGTCCATTCTTGGTGTTGCTCTTATCGGTATCGTCAACTTGATGGTCAGCTTTTCCCTCGCCTTGTTCGTGGCGCTACGCTCAAAAGAAGTGCGCTTCTTTGAATGGGGACGTCTGACCAAATTGGTTTTTGGTCATATCATCAGTCACCCATCTGACTTTTTTTGGCCACGCGACAAACCGATGAAATATGCGCGCATCGATAGCCAAGGCCGTATGATATTTGATGACACTTCAGGGCAAAAAGGCGGCAAGCCTATACCTGCTAATTACGTTGTTCGCCGCTTATCGGACGTAAAAATATTGCCCAAATCCATGCAAGGCAATATGAAAAATGATCCAGCAGTGACTGACATACAGTATGATAATCAAACATCAGACAGTAGTTTTGATCCTGAGATGACTAGTCGTGAAGCGTATAGCACCGTCCATTCAACCATGGCCAAACAAGTGATCGATCTCGATGATGGTCTGATGGATGACAACCTCAATAGTGTGCCGTACACCGATGATATTCAATATGATAGAAGCACTAAGGCGCTTGATAGCTTTGCGACTAGTAGTAATGAAATAAGCCGTGATGAGGCAGACAATACTGACTCTGATAGCAAAGGTGCTGGCGATGCCAAAACCCCACTGCCAAAACCGAAAAAACCACCCAATCTGCCCAGTTAAATGGGCAGTTTTGGTGGTTTTGATGACACGCTTCATTTAATGAGCTGCCATAATTATGGCGGATGACAATGCGCACTTGACGTTATTACCGCTTCATCACCCAATCGATAGGCTAATAAATGATTTCCCCAAACACAGCCGCCATCCAAAGCGCGCGCATGTGGCAGATCAACCTCACCTTTTAACGCTGCCCAATGACCAAATAGTATCTTACGCTTGCGCGGCACTTGCCACTCAAACCACGGCAAAAAATCCTTTGGCATCGAATCATCTAAGCTTGCCGTAAAGCTAAATTCGAGCGTGCCATCCTGCTTGCATAAACGCATACGAGTGAAGTAATTGGCAATCGCGCGCATTTTGGTAAAGCCGTTGATACCTGTATGCCAATCATCGGCCGTCTTGCTATATAAGTGTGGCAACAACCGATCAAGCTGCTTTAAGCTGCCTCGTAATTGCGCCTCTAACTGCTGGGCATAGTCCGCTGCTGCTTCAATAGTCCAATGCGGCGGGATGCCAGCATGTACCAGTACGGTATTGGCATCAGGATAAGCCAGTATCGGCTGCTGACGTAACCAATGTAATAGCTCATCACAATCATCGGCAGCAAAAATTGGTGCGGTCTTGTCTTTTTTCTTAATTTTAGCAGCACCGCGCCAAACAGCGATTAAGTTAATATCATGATTACCCAACACCGTAGCCGCCGCGCCTTGCTCACAGAGCGCCTTGACATCGCGCAACGTATTTAGTGAGTCTTCGCCGCGTGCCACTAAGTCACCTGCAAACCACAATTTATCTTGAGTAGGGTCAAAATCCAATGTTTCGAGTAGATGCAGATACGCCGCATAACAACCTTGCAGATCACCGATGACGTACTGGTGGCGAAAACTCATAAATCCTCTATCTTTTATGTGATGACTTTTATACGATGATTTTTATTCATATCTAGATAACTATTTTTGGATGATGAATTAATCTGCTACTTTGCATGCATGATTGCTCAAACTGACAAAATCTTTCACACTCAATACTTCAGGGCGTGCTTGTGGATCAATAGCGCAGGCAGCAAAATCTTCTTCACTCAACGTCGGCAACAAGGTTGATTTTTTAAAAATAGCCCGTAAGGTCTTGCGACGATGATTGAAGGTTTCGCGTACCACAATCGCGAAATACTCTTCGTCTTCTGCTACAACCGGTTTATTAATGTGCGGCGTCAGGCGAAAGACAGCGCTGGTGACTTTTGGTGGCGGATTGAATGCGCCACGTGGCACAGTTAATAAATAATCCGTATCACAGTGGTATTGCATAATGACCGACAAGCGACCATACGTCTTGCTGCCAACGTCAGCAGTGATGCGTTCAACGACTTCTTTTTGCAACATAAAGTGCATGTCTTGAATCACATCGGCATAACTGAGCAAATGAAAAAGTATCGGTGTAGAAATATTATATGGCAAGTTACCCACCACGCGTAGCTTACCGCGCTCCTCGCTATACAACTCACGATAATCGACATGCATAGCATTGTCTTTAATAATTTCAAAATTTGGATGGCTATTGGCACCGATACGAATACGTAAGCTATCCGCCAAATCACGATCCAGCTCTACGACGGTCATCGCATCCACTTCTGCCAATAGTGGCTCAGTCAGCGCACCCATCCCTGGGCCAATCTCGATTAAATTGTCATCGCGCTCTAAGCGAATGCTCTCAACAATCTCACAGATAACACTGCGGTCATGTAAGAAGTTTTGACCAAAGCGTTTACGCGGTTGGTGTTTGGCAGCCCGTAGGCTATTAGAAATGGTTTGGGCATCAAACGAAATTTTGGACATAAAAGAGTCTTAATGTATAAAAGAGAAATGGGCTATGGCAGCAATATGCTGGTATTATAATAACAAATTATACCACAGCTCATAATTTGGCTGTATTTTTGAGACGTTTTATCGATAAGTTACTCATACCTTGGCGCAACTGATACAGTGACTTCTTTTTGCCAATTTTTTTGCCAATTTTCATTTAACATAAGACAAGACCCGTCAGAGTAACAATGGCAGCGTTAAATCAAGCACTAGCAGACAGAAACAAGCCTAAAGATGTGACTCATTATAGCGATCGCGACGTTCAGTATCTATCCATTCGCTATACTTCTAGTATGACTGATTGCAGCGTGATTGCTTCCGTTGGCACAACAGGCGATTCATACAATAATTCCTTGGCTGAAACCGTCAACGGGCTATATAAATCTGAGGTGATTAAGTACCTAAAATAGCAGTGGCACGGGGTGAAAGATGTTGAGCTGGCAACCCTTCATTCAATGGGTGGCACTTTGAGCACAGCTCTCATCTTGCAAAGCTAAATCGATAACTAATCTATTTTTAACGCTTCTCAGGTTTAATAAAGCTCGACTGCATAGTGCAGTTGATTATGTCTCGCCTTTTGAGTTTGAAAAGCGGTATTATGATAATTTAGCCCTGTCAGGCATTGCTGATTGACTTAAGTAAACCAGTCTCTGATATAGCCTGCCAGATCAATACCCTTAGAGAGTTCAAACATGATCCTGAAACTTAACGTCAAACTCCATTATCGACTCTCCGCGCCGATGGACCTTTTACTTCAGATTGAAGCCGCCGATCTTACGGATCAGCGGGTGCGTTCGGCCGAGATTTGGACATCAGACGTTGCGCATTTTTCACGGGTTACCGCCGATGATGGCATAGGAGAGCGGATTTGGATCCGCACCGAAGGGGATTTTAGCTGCACTTACATCGCGGAAATTGCCGTTGACCGTCCTATCTTGGACATATCGGCACTGTCCCAAACGCCACTCCACCTTTTGCCCGGAGAGACGATCAAACATTTGATGCCGTCTCGCTATTGCCCGTCAGACGAGTTCCAAGCCTTCGTGGACGCCGAGTTTGGCGATCTCGCTGGCGGCGCACGGATTGCCGCGATGCGTGATTGGATCGAGTCGGCGTTTAGCTATGTGCCCGGATCTAGCCACGCACAAACCACCGCGCTCGACAGTTTTGTTCAACGTCAGGGCGTCTGCCGCGACTTCGCGCATGTTCTCGTGACACTAGCGCGCGCGTCGTCGATACCTGCTAGGTTCGCGAGCGTTTATGCGCCCGATGTGACGCCACAGGACTTTCATGCCGTGGCCGAGGTCTATCTCGGGGGAAGCTGGCACCTCATTGATCCGACCGGCATGGCAGATGCCAACACGATGGCCCGCATCGGTGTTGGATCCGATGCGTCTGGCGTCGCGTTCTTAACTGCGTTCGGCTCCATAGAATTTGTCAACCAATCAGTATCCGTGACCAGACAAGCTTAGGATCCTCACCCTAGGTATGTAGGCCTGCGTTTGAGACACTGACCGCTGCCATAACAGGAGGCGGCAGTGGTCTCGCTCAAGCGGTTGCGCGCTCTTCACCCTGCGGATTAAGGTCTTCGTTCAGCGGATCAAGGACACGGTAGGCATGCCATGTTGCATATCCAAGAATAAGTAAGACCAAGATCTGCTACAAACAAGTAACAGCGTCGGTGTTATTGTCCCAAGACAGATGCTGTCCCTCATGCACGATAAAAACTTTACTAAAGCGTCTCAGACTGCTGCCTTTTTAGGACTGATCCCTATTCAGTCTCTAAACCCATTTTCAAAGTGGTGTATTCACTCAATAAGTTATCAGTATATGTTCGGTGCGCTATACAAGCATCGAACTGCTAGTGTTAGATATGAACTTAATGACTATAAAATCAACAGCATGGGTCATTATGATCGAGCTGTCTGATTAAAACCTCCCATGTTAGTTTCTACAATTTCTTCAGCATAGCTCATTACTGAGCCTCTTTAGGTTCAGACTTGCTGCTAGCATAAATAAAATAAAGCGCAATTGCCAAACAAACCAAAGCACCTATTCGACTACCTGAAAGGCTAATCGCCTCATTACCCAACCAACCAAAATTATCAATTAATACACTCATACTCAGCTGACCAAAAATAACCGCTACCGTTGCCACAGCAGTCCCAATACGCTGGACCGCAACCACCATAATGACAATGTAAGGAACACCACACAAAGCGCCAAGTAGTTGCCACTTAGGGACATCCATCAAAGTAACGGTATGATTTGGCTCAAAAAAGAAAATAAGCAAAGCGGTCACAACCGCACCCACAGAAAAGGTTAAAAAGGCACTTTTAAATACGCCAACATTGCCGCCAAGGCGACCATTTAATGCTGCCTGAACACTTAAAGCCGCACCGCCAATTATTGCTAATAAAATCATTAAAATAAGCATCATTTAGGTTATCCTTTTGCCATAAAAACAAGTGCGGCAATAATGAAAAATAAAGCGATAATTCGTTTGCTGTCTATTTTTCGTTCCATGGTTTCGAATAAGCCATAATGATCTATGATTAAACTCTGAAATACTTGCCCAGCCAATATCCCAATCATCGTCAGCGCAATGCCAATAACAGGCGTCACCACGGTTAATACCACCACATAAACAGGCCCTAAAATACCACCAACCAGTAGTAAAGGCGGCTGTGAGAAAAAGGAAGGGCTGTCTCGCGGACTAAAAAACAGCATCAAAAAGAATGTCAGAGCAGCGCCAACACCAAAAATGCTCAATGTTGCCCACAGCTCGCCTACCTGACTCCCTAAAGGCCCAAGTAATCCTGCTTCAACAGACAACCCCATGCCGCCTAACACAACAATGAGTATCAATAAAATTTGCATGAAAAAATCCTTAATGAGCAATACGCTGCAGCTTACAGCAATGTATACCCATTAAAAAACGCTATAATACGAAAATGACCTTTGCATAAGTTGCACAAATGAATCCGGTAGATACCATCAACATACAAACACTATTATTTTTTATAGAGGTTTTTGACGCTCAGAGTTTTTCTGTAGTGGCTCGAAAAGAAGGCGTCTCGGCTTCTAAAGTGTCACGTATTATCAAGCAGTTAGAGGACTCTCTGGGACAGCAGCTTTTTTACCGTAATACACGCGCCGTCATTCCGACTGAGGCAGGTCGCGTATTTATGCGCTATGCAAAATCCATGACCGAGAGCATGAGTGCAGCACAGCAGGAGCTTCAAGACAGGACATTAGAACCGGGTGGTTTAATTAGAATCAACGCTCCCGTATTTTTTGGACAACGACATATCGCACCTTGGCTGCCACAGCTTAGTGCTCAGTATCCTAAATTACAGATAGATTTGAGTTTAACGGATGACTTTATTGATCCGCATCACTATGCAACAGACGTTATTTTTAGAATTGGCACGTTACATGACTCCGCCTTTCATGCGCGTATTTTTGGCGAGCAAACCTATCATCTTGCCGCCTCTCCATCGTACATGAGCACGCATGGTAAATTGCAAGTGCCAGCAGATCTGACACATCATAAATGTCTACTGTATAAAGGCTCAACAGGACCCAATCGTTGGCTTTTTAGAACAGAAAGTGAGGATTGGACGCCATTTTTAGCACCCGCTTTATTGATGTCCAATAATGCAGAATCTTTATTGGTATCTGCACTCAAAGGTATGGGGATTGTGCTTTTTCCAGATTGGCTCATCGGTGAGCATTTAAAGAGTGGTGAGCTCATAAAGCTACTGCCTGATTATAATGCAGCCATTAAAACCACACCTCAACATGTCGCAGCTATTTACCCTCATACTCGTCATGTCTCTCTAAATGTTAGAACATTAATTGATTATTTTGCCAAAGTTTATGGTCACCCTCTTTATTGGCAACTCAATTAAAAAACAAGAATTTAAAGCAATAAGTATCCATGCACCTTATGAGAAAAAGGTGCAATAGGAATATGTAATTGTACCCATTCAGGAGCGTTCCTAACTTAGGTTATTCATTGTTGAGAGAATTAGGATGTTTTTTAAGTAGCAGACTAGGCTCTGTTTTGGGTATACCCCAAGGGAACCAGTCAAACAGACCTCCAAACCTATTAACAGACCACTAGAATGGAACCACCTATATTAGGGCATGTTTGATGATGTATAAGTAGACATTGCTGACACTAAAGTGAGCCAATACTGCGTGACAACTCTCGCTCAGGCACCAGTTTTATACAAGAGGTCTATTAATAAGCGATTTATCGGCCATCTCATTTGCCATCAATAATGCTTGGTATAAGCTGGTAGCACTTGCACCACCACGTCCCGCTAAATCAAGCGCCGTACCATGATCGACCGAGGTACGAATATAAGGCAATCCCAAAGTTAGGTTGACCGTATCACCAAAGCCATGCGATTTTAGCACCGGCAACCCTTGGTCATGATACATAGCAATCACTGCATCACAGTTTGCTAAATGTCTAGGCGTAAACAAAGTATCTGCTGGCATCGCCGTTGATATATTGACGCCTGCATCAATAAACGCTTGTAATACCGGATTGATAATCTCAATTTCCTCGATGCCCAAATGCCCACCCTCGCCTGCATGAGGATTAAGACCACAAACCAAAATGCGTGGCTGCATTAAGCCAAACTTCTCTCGCATATCATCGATGACGATTTGTACTGTTTGGCGGACATTGTCAGCAGTGATGGCGGCAGGAATGTCTTTTAGTGCCAGATGCGTGGTGACGAGCGCCACTTTCATGGCTTGATTAGCAAGCATCATGACGACTTTCTCACAGCCACTTTGCTGCATAAAAAACTCAGTATGACCGCTAAACATCGTGCCATCGAGCAATTTTATACCAGCATCTATCAAGGCAGATTTTTGCAATGGTCCTGTGACGATAGCAGCAACTGTTTTGTTGGTTGCCAACTGATGGGCAACTGCTAATTGCTTGGCGACCATCGCTGAATTACTGATATTAATTTTTCCGCAAACGACTGGCGCAGCACAAGGCGTATTCAGCAGAATAAAAGCACTATCGCTGTTCACAGTTTGCTGTGATAATTGACTTAAAAAATCATCAGCTTCTATATTTGCATCCATCGTTTGCCAAGCTGGACAGCTTTCGAGTACGCCTGCCATTACAAGTGTATCTGCACGCTTTTGCATAGCGGTGCTATCTGCCGTAACCCAAATGGGACGTTCAAAATCTTGCAACTTGCCTTCAGCCGCTAATAGCAGTACGACGTCCATACCAATGCCAGCAGGCTCACCTGTGGTAATAAGCAGCGGCAGTCTTTTATTCGTCATAACAATGACCTTATTTTAAATTAAGTAATTGATTTTATTGTATTTATAATTAAAATTATCATATTCTATATCTGGGCGTTATATTCTATTTCACAGTCTAGGGATTTCTATAACTACGGATTTAGTTATTTATCTCGTCTAAAAAAAGCACATAATGTGTTAAACTTTCGCCTCTGATTGTAGCATTTACAAGCAAGCGCAAGACCGCCTTTTATTACTTTTTGCGTTTTAGAACTTCTTATATTCTGGGATTTTTACCATAGAGTATGCCTGACTTGTTTTGCTACATGACCAACTCACATTCTTATACCGATTTTTAACTCATTAGGCACTCATGGCAGATACTGAAAAAACCGACGACTTACTCAATCAAACTCCGCCGCACAATATCGATATTGAAAAGGCTTTGCTTGCGTCTTTGATGAGTATCGAAGAGGCGTACGACAAGATTGCCGATATCGTCACAAAAGATGACTTCTACGCTGGACGACATCAATATATTTTTGATGCCATTGCCCATTTGGCAGCCGTCAATGAACCTTATGATACGGTCATGGTACACGACTGGCTAGAAGCGCAGAAATTACTCAAAGGTGCAGGTGGTGACAGTTACTTAGCAGATATTTTGAGCCAAAGTCCCGCCACTTTATTTAACCTCACCGCTTACGCTCAGCGTGTACGTGAGCTATCTACTCTACGCCAACTGATCACTACTGGCAATGAGATGCTAGCGCTTGCCTATAATCCTAAAAGCCAAAGTGTTAGTGATATTTTGGACAGTGTCGAGGGCAAAATATTTAGTATCAATGAGCAGCACAATAAACGTGCCGAACAACGTGGCCCTGTAGGCATCACCTCTGTGCTGACCAATGTCATCGATAAAATTCAAGAGCTTAAATCCAATCCCGACGGCATGATTGGGTTGCAGACGCCATTCGCTGAATTGAACAATAAAACGCAGGGGCTGCAAGCAGGCGATTTGATCATTGTCGCTGCCCGTCCTTCTATGGGTAAAACCACCTTTGCCATGAACTTGGCAGAAGGGATTTTATTTAACGAAGATTTACCGGTTGTGGTGTTTTCGATGGAGATGCCCGCAGAGTCTATTGTCATGCGCTTGCTGTCATCGTGGGGCGCAATCAATCAGACGCACTTGCGTTCAGGACAAATGAATGAAGATGAATGGGCAAAAATGATGAATGCCATTCAACACCTCCAATCAAAACACTTGTATATCGATGACAGTACTGCCCTGCCACCATCTGAGATGCGCTCACGCTGTCGCCGTATCGCCAAAAACCATGATGGCAAGCTTGGTGCTATCGTGGTCGATTACCTGCAGTTGATGAAAGTACCCAATCTCGATGGCAACCGTGTGGGCGAGATTTCTGAGATTTCTCGTAGTCTAAAAGCACTGGCACGTGAGCTTGAATGTCCCGTCATTGCGTTATCGCAGCTTAACCGCAGTCTAGAGAACCGCCCTAACAAGCGTCCTATCATGTCGGATTTGCGTGAATCGGGTGCGATTGAGCAGGATGCCGATTTGATTATGTTTATCTATCGTGATGAGGTCTATAATGAAAACTCAGACCACAAAGGTGTGGCTGAAATTATCATCGGTAAACAACGTAACGGCCCTATTGGTACGCTACGGTTAGGCTTTGAAGGTCAATTTACCCGCTTTATCAACTTAACGCCCGAGTACTATCAAAACGCCAGCTTTGAAAATGATGAATAACCAATCTTATAAAGTTTAAGTTTGATAAAGACGTAGAGGTTTGATCATCAATTAATAAATAATTTTTTAGAAAATAGCCAGTGCTGCATTAGCCAATTGATGCCGTACTGGCTTTATAACTTCATAATTCTACTCATAAAGAAGGCGATTATGCGCACCATTACTATAAAACCAAAAGCCATTACCCATAACCTCAATCAAGTAAAACAACGTGCTCCCCAGTCTAAAGTGTTGGCGATGGTCAAATCTAACGCTTACGGACACGGCGTTGCAGCAGTCCTGCCAGCATTACAGCAAGCAGATGGCATTGGTGTCGCCACCTTAACTGAAGCGCTAGAAGCCAGAAAATTGGGGTGGAATAAAACCATAGGATTGGTAGAAGGTGCGTTTACCGCCGATGAGTGGCAGCAGGCCATTGAGCAAGATATCAGCTGCGTGATTCACCACGGGCCACAATTGGAATGGGCACTACAAAACATTCCTCCAGCCAATAGTGCGACTAGAGTGGTTTGGCTTAAATACAATACGGGTATGAACCGCTTGGGCTTTAATGCCGAGGGCGTGCTGTTGGCGGCTAAGCGTCTGCATGAAGCGGGATATCAGCTGATATTAACCACGCATTTTGCCAATGCTGATGACCACGACCACCAGTTAAATGCGATGCAAATTCAGCGTTTCTCAGACGTATTATCGACTTTACAAAGTACTATTAGCCCAGATATCAAAGGCTCATTATGCAATTCTGCTGGTATCGTTAATTTTCCAGAGCACCATTATGATTGGGTACGTCCAGGCATCATCTTATATGGTAGCTCACCTGTTACTGACCAAAGCGCACAGGAATTAAACTTGCAAGCAGCGATGGATTTTAGTGCTCAAATCATTGCGCTACAGAATGTCAGTGCCAATGATGCTATCGGCTACGGTAGTCGCTGGCAAGCTCAGCAAGATACCAGAACTGCATTGGTTAGCGTTGGTTATGGAGACGGCTATCCGCGTGTGATCAGTGACGACGCTTATGTCACGGTCATTGATGCTAGCAGCAATCAAAGCTACCGCTGTCCTGTGATTGGGCGTGTGGCAATGGATATGATAGTCGTTGATATCAGTAGCGCACCCGAGAGTCTAGCCATAGATAGCAAAGTGGTTCTTTGGGGCGATGCGCCGCGCGTCGATGAAATCGCAGGGCATGCGGGTACGATTAGCTACGAGCTACTGTGCCGCCTAAGCATACGTCCAAACCGTGTACTGGCGTAGTCATCGAAACCTATCAGGATTTGATAGCTGACTACTCTGTTTGACGTATTTAGTGAGCCATTTACTCTTGATAAAATTGCCCGTTTACATTGAAAGTAAATACGCTATACTAAAAGTTTGTTGTCAACCCCGCATACGCACTGAACACACATTGACGCGATGCTATTGAACACTGATGACGTTTCACTGACTGCGATCGACTGCTAGGATTACTATGAGTTTGCGCCATTTTTTGACCTTATCTGATTTAACCAAACAAGAACTAGAAAACCTAATCAAACGTGCAAGCGAGCTGCGTAAGATGCAACACGCAGGCGAGATCTATCAGCCTTTTGTGGGTCGTACGCTTGGCATGATATTTGAAAAGTCATCGACTCGTACCCGTATCTCGTTTGAGACAGGCATGGGTCAATTTGGTGGCAATGCTATATTTTTATCACCGAACGACACGCAGCTCGGTCGCGGTGAGCCATTAGAAGACTCAGCCCGCGTGATCTCTAGCATGGTTGATATCATCATGATTCGTACCTTTGGGCACGAAAAAGTTGAGACTTTTGCTGAATACTCAAGTGTACCTATTATCAATGCGTTGACCGATGATTATCATCCTTGTCAATTGCTTGCTGATATGCAGACCTATTATGAACATCGCGGTAGCATTGAAAACAAAATCGTGACATGGGTCGGTGATGGCAACAATATGTGCTCATCATTTATGCAAGCTGCCAATCAGTTTGGCTTTGAATTACGTGTGGCTGCGCCTTATGGATTTGAGCCTGATCCAAAGCTCATGGAGCGCTTCTCACATTGCGTCAGTCTAGTAGAAAACGTGCAAGATGCGGCAAAAGACGCCAATTTAATCGTCACCGACGTGTGGGCAAGTATGGGGCAAGAGTCAGAGCAAAACACGCGCGCGCGTCGTTTCGCGCCTTATCAAGTAACACCTTCTCTATTGGACAAAGCTGATCCTGAAGTGGTGTTTATGCACTGCTTGCCAGCCCATCGTGGCGAAGAAATTTCCCATGATATGCTAAATGATCCCCGCTCTGTCGTTTGGGACGAAGCCGAAAACCGCTTACATGCCCAAAAAGCATTGATGGAATTTTTGCTAAAAGATAAGATCAAAATCTAAGAAATATAGCGATAAGCTATTTATCAACGAGCAAAAAACAAAAAGGCAAATCACATCTACAGTGATTTGCCTTTTTGTTTTTTGCTATCAATTCGGTACATTATGATCAAGAAATTTTAACGAGTAAGTGTGATTACCCCATCACTACCCGCTTTTAGTAAAATATCCGCTTGGTTGGCGGCAAAGATACCATTACAGACCACACCAACGATATTATTCAACTCTTTCTCAAGCACTATTGGATTGCTCACATCTAAGTCATACGTATCTAAAATGACATTGCCATAATCGGTGACAAAATCATCACGGTAAACAGGATCGCCGCCCAGACGAGCTAGCTGCCGCGCCACATACGAGCGTGCTTGTGGTAATACTTCGATCGGTACTGGGAACGCGCGGCCTAGTATTTCGACACTCTTACTCTCATCGACCATACATATAAATTTATTAGATGCCGCCGCGACGATTTTTTCACGCGTGAGTGCCCCGCCGCCACCTTTGATCAATTGCAAGTGTTCATTGACTTCATCAGCACCATCAATATAAACATCTAGCGTACCAGCAAAGTTCAAATCGACTATTTCAATGCCAAGCGCACGAAGCTTATCTTCAGTCACTTGTGAGCTGGCAACCGCGCCAGCAAGCTTTAACTGCGGCAAGAGCTCAATCAAACAGTTGACCGTACTGCCTGTGCCTACCCCAAGTATCATACCGTCTTCGATATAGCTTAGCGCTGCTTTGGCGGCGGCTTGCTTCTGTGCTTGCTGATCACTCATCATAAATCCTTGGTAAAATAAACGTATCGTTTCAAAAAAGTAAATGGCAAAAGAGGTAAAATGCGCGGCTATTATAACCGATGACTTTAATGGATGTCAGCGTATAGCCGGTTCTGATAGCAAGATATCACGTCAATCTTTTACAATCGAGATAAATGTGGCAACCAAAATACCAAGGCTAGCAGCGTGGCTAATAATACTGGCGGTGTAATAATTAGCCCGATCTTCATATACTGCCCCCAGCTGATTTTATAGTCTTTCTCTGCCAATACATGCAGCCACAATAAGGTTGCCAGACTTCCAATAGGCGTAAATTTTGGACCCAAGTCATTGCCAATCACATTGGCATAAATCATCAACTCACGAGTAGAGGCAGGTACTTGCGCGCTATCAATCGCTAATGCGCCTACGAGAGTAGATGGCATATTGTTCATGACTGAAGCCACAATGGCGGAAAGAAACCCAGTCCCTAATGTTGCTATGAGATTGCCTTGCTGCCCTAACCAAGTTAAAACGTGAGCACCATAAGCGGTTAACCCTGCATTACCCAAACCATAAACCACCAAATACATACCGATTGAAAACAACACGATCTGCCAAGGCGCTTTACGTACAATGTCAGACACAGAAATGACAGCACCTCGACCACCTTGCCACCAGCGACCTGCGATTGCCATCAGTAGTAGCGCGGCGACTCCGGTGACGAGTGAAATAGGCAATCCCAAGGACTCCGTTGCAAAATAAGCAACCAGTAAAAATGCCAATAGCGGAAAAGCCGCTCTAAAAACTAACGGATCTTCGATAGCAGACATTGGCGCGCTAAGATTGGCAATGGCATAGTGTTTTGGGATTTGACGAGCATATACCACCCATAGCACTGCTAATGTCGCGATGACAGAGACGATGTTTACCGGCACCATGACCGCCGCATAACGTCCAAAGCCAATATCAAAATAATTGGCGCTGACGATATTGACCAAATTAGACGTAATTAAAGGCAGGCTGGCGGTATCAGCAATGAAGCCGGTCGCGATGATAAAAGCCAAAGCGGATGGCGGTGAGAACTTAAGCCGTAGCAAGATAGCAATGACAATCGGTGTCAGGAGTAGTGCTGCACCATCATTGGCAAAGAAGGCTGAAATAAACGCGCCCAATATCACAATCATGGGAAACAACAACCGCCCTTGCCCCTTACCAAGTCTGGCCACATGTAGAGCCGCCCAACCAAAAAATCCTGCTTTATCTAAGATAAGCGAGATAATAATAAGCGCCACAAAAGTAAAGGTCGCATCCCAAACGATGTCCCATACCACACCGACATCGGATAACTGCACCACGCCGAAAGTCAAGGCGATCAAGGCACCGCCCATTGCGCTCCAACCAATGCCCAATCCTTTAGGCTGCCATATCACCAAAACCAAAGTCACGATAAAAATAATGAGTGCGAGCATGGAGCAACCTTATTTACAGCGTATTTATTATATAGTCAGTGAAAAGCAATATCGATACATCATGCACTGCTGATATCAATTTTTCTTGCTTGCTGTGCCTGAGCAGACAGAGGCTACAAAAAATTAATATCAGCAGTGCCGTAGCGTTTTTAGGGTGTTTTGACTATATAAGAGATTAGATCGATTTTTGATTGACACGTTGCGACACTGCTTCAGCGTTTTCAACCCGTTCTGAATAGCGATCAGTCAGATAGGCTGAACGCCCACGAGTGAGCCAAGTGAACTTCACCAACTCTTCGCAGACATCCACAAGACGCAGGTATAAGGACGACTTATCCATACGATTATCGTCGTTAAATTCTAAAAAGGCTTTAGGAATAGATGATTGATTCGGGATAGTAATCATCCGCATCCAACGCCCAAGAATACGCAATTGATTGACTGTATTAAAGCTTTGGCTGCCACCGCTGACTTGCATCACGGCTAAGGTCTTACCTTGGGTCGGACGTACGCCACCCAGTGACAATGGAATCCAATCGATTTGTGCTTTCATAATACTAGTAATGCTGCCATGACGCTCTGGACTGACCCACAGCATGCCTTCTGACCACTGCGCCAGCTCGCGTAACTCTTGTACCTTTGGATGGTCGCTATCAGCATCGTCAGGCAACGGCAAACCCGATGGATTAAAAATCCGCACCTCGCAGCCATACCAACGCAGTAGACGGCTAGCCTCTTCGGCCGCCAGTCTAGAGAAAGAGCGCTCACGTAACGAACCATATAGCACCAATATCTTGGGTGGGTGTCGTGGGTCGTTTGTACTAACTAATGACTCAATATCAATAGGTTGTATATTGAGTGAATCAATATTGGGCAAGTCACTTAGATTAGACAAGTCATCTACGTCAGGTTGCCCTGTATTAACCTTAACCATGATGTAGAACCTCTCCATCTTCTTTAGTAAAGCTACTGACTGGATTCTCTAATAATTCAAATACCCGCTCGGATGGTCGGCATAGCGCTGCGCCCTTATTGGTGAGCACAATAGGACGGTTGATTAAAATAGGATGCGTAATCATGGCATCGATAATCTGATCATCAGATAGCTCAGGATTATCTAATCCCAATTCATCACTAATGGCTTCCTTACTTCGTAATAACTCTCTTGGGGAGATGTTCATCTTTGCCAACAGCTCTACTAAGTATTCACGGGCTGGTGGGGTTTTTAGGTATTCCACGACTTCTGGATGCTCACCAGATGCCTTCATGATGGCTAACGTATTACGAGAAGTACCGCATTTTGGATTGTGAAAAATTAAGGATGTCATAGCAATTTCACCTATTTTATCAATGTAATTTATTAAATGGGTTTGGCTTGGTATTAGGGCCTATCTTTATTGTCAGATATATCACTTTCACATCCGTTTAAACTGCTCATAAGTGATGCGCATAATTCTGGATGTCCTGCACAACAATCTTGTAATAAAAACTGCACAACAGCTTCCATATGCGACAATGAGGCACGATAGATTATCTGCCGGCTGTGCCGTTGAGAGACCACCCACCCCGCTCGTGCCAGCACCGATAGATGCGCTGACATGGTGTTATGTGGCACTGACAATTGACGGGCTATTTCACCCGCAGGCAGACCTTCAGGCTCTTGACTAACAAGCAACCTAAAAGCCTTAAGACGAGTATCTTGAGAGAGCGCAGCAAAGCTTGCGATAGCATTGGTTATTTCCATATGTCCAATAATATAGACATATGGAAATAATTCAATGTTTTTTAATAAAATATTTATAGACAACCAACCTCATCTTTCATCAAATTTTTAAATCATGCAAAAACTGCAATTGTGTCTTGCAAGATAGTTAAAATCAGCATAGGCTAATCTATTTCGTTTTTATATTCACTTTTTTAGGAATCATTATGCTGTCACACTGGGTACGAGCCATCTTGCAAGCCACCGTTTATGACGTTGCTATTCAAACGCCACTAGAAGCGGCACCCAAGCTGACCCAACGTTTTGCTAATGATATTCGTTTTAAACGCGAAGATTTACAACCGGTCAAATCCTTTAAATTGCGCGGTGCTTATAACCGCATCAGCCAATTGAGCGATGAGCAAAAAGCGCGCGGCGTCATTTGTGCTTCAGCGGGCAATCATGCACAAGGGGTTGCCTACTCTGCGCGCAAATTATCGCTTAACAACATCATTGTCATGCCGACCACCACACCCGATATCAAAGTGGATGCGGTGAGAGCGCTTGGTGGGAATGTCGATTTACATGGTGATAGCTTTGACCAAGCCAACCGCTATGCGATTGATCGTGCTGAGCGTGAGGGCCTAACCTTTATTCCACCTTACGATGATGAGCTGGTCATCGCCGGACAAGGCACCATTGGACTTGAGCTGACCCAACAATGGCGTAATATGGATTACGTCTTCGTCGCAGTTGGCGGTGGTGGTCTCATCTCAGGTGTCGCCGCATTCTTAGGAGAAGTGGCGCCGCATGTCAAAGTCATCGCCGTAGAAGCGGAACAATCAGCCTGCTTAAAAGCGGCACTCCAAGCGAATGAACGCGTGAAACTTGAGCAAGTAGGACTCTTCGTCGATGGTGTGGCCGTTGCCCAAATTGGCGAGTTGCCTTTTGAGGTAGTACGTACTCAAAAAAGCGATAACTCGGGTCCTGTGGTCGAACCTGAGGTCGTTACTTGTAGTAATGATGAAGTCTGTGCTGCCGTCAAAGACATTTTTGAAGAAAACCGTAGTATCGTTGAACCCGCCGGTGCACTGTCTGTTGCTGGCATGAAAAAATACATTGAAGCTCATAATCTACAAGGTAAAAACTGCGTCGGTATTATTTGCGGCGCCAATATGAATTTTGATCGCCTGCGTTATATCGCTGAGCGTACTGAAATTGGTGAGAAAAAAGAAGCTATTTTTGCCGTAACGATTCCTGAGCAAACTGGGGCGTTCTTAAACTTCTGCCGTAGCCTACATGGACGTAATATCACTGAATTTAACTACCGTGCCGATAGCAAAAAATCCCCAGACTCGATGGAACCGGCGGCGATATTCGTCGGTATCGCCCTAAAAGAGGGGGATAAAGAGCGCAAAACCATCAGCAATCAGTTGGCAGACGATGGTTATACCGCGCATGACCTAACCGATGATGATATCGCCAAATCACATATCCGTCATTTGATTGGTGGTCACGCACATGTCGAAAATGAGCAGCTGTTAAAGATTGCCTTTCCTGAACGTCCCGGGGCGTTGCTTACTTTCTTAGAAAAGCTGGGCGATGATTTTAATATTACCTTGTTCCATTACCGCAATCATGGTGCTGCTGAAGGCCGTGTGTTGGTTGGTCTACAAGCCTCTGAAAGTAATTCACGTTTATTACAAGACGCCCTACTTGATATCGGCTATGACTGTACGACTATTACCGACAATATCGGCTATCAACTGTTTTTGAAATAAACAGAATAGCGATAAGCCATTCTCTAACATGGCCGTTTTTTAATGGATTAAAAAATGGCCATTAATGCATTCGTAGAGGTTGTTCGTTTGTAGAAATCATTCACTTGTAGTGATTATAATGTAGCGGTTATAAAGTAATGTAGCGATTATAAACAGGTACTGAACGATGATTAAGAAGATATTAATAACCGTTATATTGCTCGTTTTAGCACTTGTGGGTTATAGGATGCTTCAACCTAAAGACGCCACGAACACTCCTACCACTGAAATTATGGCTGACCGTTCTGCTAATGGTGCTTTCACATCTACTGACTTCGATGATATACCACCAACCTATGTCGATTTAGAGGCACCTTCATCATCAGTTTCAGTGGTAAATCCAGTATTAGCGCCACAAACAGCCGTAGCAAGCTTTTCGTGTGACGGTAGAAAACATTGTTCCCAGATGACATCCTGTGCAGAAGCGACTTACTTCTCCAACCACTGTCCCAACACAAAAATGGATGGCAACCATGATGGCATACCCTGTGAGAAACAATGGTGTAAATGATTTTATACACAGCATAAATTGAGAGACTGCTATGCATGTTCCTTCAATGGCTAAGTCGAAGCTTCCATGCTCAGCACTATTGGCGATGAAAATCTACTTTTACATATTTTAATAGCTTTCTGCTCTTTCAATTGGCAAAAAAAGCACCATTATTATCTTACTTTATTGATATCTATGAGGTTTTGATGAGTAAACACAATAAAAACCACAATCAACCCAGCCATAGCCAACCTGATGCTGTGCGTATGCGTCTTGATAAATGGTTATGGTCAGCGCGTTTTTATCGCACCCGTACCCTTGCCAAAGAAGCCATCGAGAGCGGACGGGTACATTATGCAGGTAGTCGTGTAAAGACCAGCAAAGAGATTGCCGTTGGAGATGAATTGAGTATTCGCCAAGGCTCGGCCACTGCCATGACTGAAAAAACCGTCATTGTCGAATCGCTAACAGCGCAACGTGGTAATGCAATTGCCGCGCAAGTATTGTATTCAGAGACTGAGGAGAGCGAAGAGCGCCGTGCTTATCATGCTGAGCAGCGCAAACTTGCCAACCTTGCCCGCCCTGATAACAAACCCAATAAGAAAGAGCGCCGCGATATACAACGCTTTAAGAACAAACAAGACTAACAGCTATAGTCAAATCCACTATAAAAGTGTGACAGCGTTAACCCCGCTTGAAGTGTGACCTATACCTCTACACTCGGTTGCCTTGTACCACTTTCAAATTGAACCGACTATACTAACGTTAATAAATCATTCTATCTCTAAAAGCTGAGCTGCTTTTAGAGATAATCACTTGCGTGACCCTATTGTTTAGCTTCTACCCTTGCCATTCAAGGTATTAAGCGTTACGCTGATTACTTATTTATCTACTAGATAGCATGCTCATAAACCGCATCATCAATGCCGGTTTTTTATGGCATGTTTTTTTTGTTGTAAGAAAAGGTCATATTATGCTGATGAAAACTTGTACCCCATCGTCCGTATTATTGGTTTGTTTAGGGAATATTTGCCGGTCACCAACTGCTGAGGAAGTTTTTCGTCAGCAAGCGGCGATTGCAGGCTTATCGATCAAGGTAGATTCAGCAGGCACTGGCGACTGGCATATTGGCCATGCGCCAGATGAGCGTGCACAGCGCCATGCAAAAGCATACGGTTACAAAATCAACAAACTGGTTGCCCGCCAAGTAAGTGCTGATGACTTTCGTAATTTTGAGTTAATACTGGCAATGGACACGCAAAATTTAGCCGACCTACAAGCCATTAAAGACAGTCTCTCGGATCCAGATGACAATTTAGCAAAGTTGGCGTTATTCAGTGAAGAAGACCCTACTTATGGCGGCGATGACGTGCCAGATCCTTATAAAGGCGATAGCGATGCCTTTGAAGAAGTGATTGAACGGATTGAGTCAAGCGCACAGGCTTGGATCGAAAGTTGGAAGACTTGCTAGCGATACCGTCCATATTTATGCTACTTTTATAGACTGTATCCTTTATAATAAACACCGCATCATTTTTTGTTTATTTGCCCCATAGGCTATGTTATGACCTCAGCTGTGCATCTTGAATCCCGCGACCAACACCCTGTATCAACTGAGTTACCGATTGACTCATTCAGTGCTCAGGCGGTCGATTTGTCGCATGATAATACTATGGCGTTGGCCTGTGTCGCTGATGCTGTCGTGACCTTGACAGATGAGGCGCAGCTAGACAGTTTTATGACAAGCTATATCAATAATTCTGGGCATAAGCCATCGTTATTCGTCTTATCTGGCGGTAGCAACGTGTTATTGCCCGCGCAGTTAACGGCGACGGTATTACAGCCACAGATGCGCGGTATTAGCCTAGTGGCAGAGACAGATAGCTACGTCGATATTGAAGTGATGGCGGGTGAGAACTGGCATGATTTAGTGGTTCATACCGTTGAGCAAGGCTGGTATGGATTAGAAAATCTGGCACTGATACCTGGTCTAACGGGTGCTGCACCAGTACAAAACATCGGCGCTTACGGTGTCCAACTAGAGGACTGTTTACAATACGTCCGTGCTTATCATTTACCAACTCAAACGTGGCATCGTCTATCGCTAACAGACTGCCAGTTTGGCTATCGCGATAGTATTTTTAAGCGCACGCCTAATACATGGTTGATCAGCCGCGTTGGCTTTAGATTGCATACCGATGCCAGTAGAATCCTAGCTAATTATGGCGATGTACACACAGTGGCGCAGCGCTATGCTAAACAGCAACATCGTGAGCAACCCACTCCCGCCGACGTCATGCAAGCGATCATCGATATTCGTCAGCAAAAACTCCCTGATCCTAAGCAGCTGCCTAATTGTGGCAGTTTTTTTCAGAATCCTATTATTCCTCAAGCACAGTTTACTGCCCTACAACAGACTTATCCTGCTATCGTTGGCTACCCTATGCCCGAGGCAATGGTAAAGGTTGCTGCTGGTTGGTTGATTGAACAGGCTGGTTTAAAAGGTGGCGGTATCGCCCCTATTGTCACCCATCAGCAGCAAGCACTGGTGCTGACCAATCACACCCCTTATCGAGCAACCCAAGATGATGTGGCGACAGCTCAGCGCTATATCGCTGCTACCGTATATGAAAAATTTGCCATTCAGTTATCGCGTGAGCCTGTTTGGATAAATGCAGACGGCTCCATTGGGTATGATGAGCATGTGGTCTAAGCGGCTATTATCTAAGCGATTGTGGCGATACTATTTGCGATCAGCCGAGCGTATGGTGAAGCTGTTTCGCATCATTAACGTCACCTTTTTGCTCGGCTCAACTTCTGTCATTTTAGTGCTCATTAGCTTATTCACCCCGCTATTTTCGCAAGCGGTCGTTTATGTATTTATGCTTTTGCCATTGCCCAGCATGCCATCGGTCGCAAAGAGTTCTCCACCTACCGCTTACGTGGTTTTGGGTGGTGGTCTAACCAACGATCACGATAACCAAATTATCCTCAATAATTACAGTCTCAATCGTGCTCGTACCGCTGCCACTGCTTATCATGATTTACCCTTGCCTATTGTTCTCAGTGGTGCCGAAGCACCTTGGCTCGGTCAATGGCTCATCGAGCATGGCATCGATGGTCTGATAAGCGAAAACGCCAGTATGAATACGTGCGAAAATGCCCGCTTTACGGCTAAGCGCATTCCGCTACATCATGTTTATCTCATTACTGATGGCTACCATATGGCACGTGCCCGCAGACAATTTGCTCTAAATGGTATCAATAGCACGCCAATCGAGGCACCATTACCCGTCAGGCGTGATTGGATGAAACCAGCACAAAACCTGAGTCACTCACGGCGTGCCGTTTACGAAATCGCGGCCTACTTGCGAGATGTGATACGTCCACAGATAGACTGTCGCCATGCGAATGACGTGACGTCCGAACAGCTATTGACACCCAGAGGTAATGCCGCAAAAACGCCTGTGCAATAACGTCAATAATTGGTGCATGCCATGGTTGATTGCCGTGCCTTATATTTTCCAATGATTCGCTCCATCACTTTTACCTCTACAAGTCATCCATTACACTAATGACAAGTGTATTATAATGTCAGAAACTGCTATTCAAGAGGTTTGCCATGCTCAGTATATTTTTATTAATTCCACTAAGTTTAATGCTGTTTGTGGTCGCCATCTGGGCAGTGCGTTATGCGGTCAAATCAAACCAATTTGAAGACTTAGACAATGCTTCACAACGCATTATATTAGATGATCGTCAAGAACGTCGACAAACCATGCAAGCTCATGAGCAATCAGCACCAAGTACGCAAATTGACAGTACCATCCCGGTGGATGATGCTGTCAATGACCAATCAGCTCATACTGATATCACGGCGATTGCGCCTGCTGATATTGATAGCACACCCAAAACATAGCTTTAAAAACATTTTGCCTTTGCACACCTTGCTGTTCATTTTTTTCTCAGTGACCAACTATAAAAGTAGGCTCACCTTTCGCCATTTTTAGGAGAAGTACCCCATGACCACAGCTTTACTCGTTGCGGCATTACTAATGGGATTTTTTGGTTCACCGCATTGTTTAGGTATGTGCGGCGGTTTGGTGACGGCTTTTGGTCTGTCTATGAAAGACGTTAGCCCCGCCAAACGCCGCGCTCTTGTAGCCACTTATCATTTAGGGCGTCTTAGCAGCTACGCGCTATTGGGTTTAGTCGCAGGTCTGATTGGTACGACCGTACTAGAGCCATTGATGCGAGGCAATAATATGCCGCGTATCTTATTAGGTCTTGTGCTGGTTTTTGTTGGTGTGACCATGCTTGGCGCGCCATTTTTGACCAAACTTGAGCGCTATGGTATGCGTTTTTGGCAGTATCTCAGTCCACTGCGTCAAAAAGTGTTTCCTTTAAACACCTTTCCACGAGCATTAGCCGCTGGTCTGTTGTGGGGGTTTTTGCCTTGCGGTTTGGTTTACGGCGCTCTACTGATTGCAGTAGTTGCCCATGACCCATTAAGCGGTGCAGCATTGATGTTCGTCTTTGGTCTGGGTACAGTACCAATGCTGGTTGCGACACACGAAACTGTTGGCTGGCTACGCGACAAAATTGGACGCTTTCGTCTACGCCAGATGAATGGAGCACTGATGGTAATGTCAGGTATGGCCGTCATTGTCGTGCCCTTAGTTATGGCAAATATGCATGGTGGGCATGATATGTCCAATATGCATGGCGATCATATGCAGATGAATGATTCACAAATGATGAACATGCCCATGGATGGATCGATGAATCATGGCAGCCATTCTGCGACGACGACTGATACAGATACCAATGCAGATACCAATGCCCATCATGATATGAGTCAAATGAATCATGACATGACACCCGCTATGGATGACACCATGAATCATAGCATGCACGATATGGACAGTATGACCAGCGAAGCAGACATGCAAAATCATCATGAAGCGATGATAGAATCTGCTGAATAAAGAATCAAAAGTCATAATTAAAAAAAGCCCTTAACATCAATCATGACGTTAAGGGCTTTTTTATTCATACAAAGCTAGCAAGATAAAGCCTAAGTTAGGTCAATTACTCCTGCCATTGCTCAAGCGTAAACTTGGTATCTAAGTGCTTCTCTAACGCAGGCAGATTAAAAGCATCATCTTCGCTAACGAAGCTAATACTGATACCAGTCTGTCCAGCACGGCCCGTACGACCAATGCGGTGTACGTAGTCATCTGGCTGATCAGGTAAGGTATAATTGACCACGTGGCTAATATCATCCACATGAATACCACGCCCTGCGACATCGGTGGCGACCAAGATAGAAGCATGACCATCTTTAAAACGCTGCAAGTATTTTTCGCGTTTTTGCTGAATGACATCGCCTGACAACATCACGATTTTGTGTCCTTGACGCAACTTGTGATAGAGACGCTTCACTTGGTCTTTGCGATTGGCAAAGACAATGACTTTATCGACAGCGGCATCACTGATAATACGCTGCAAAGCTTCTAATTTTTGATCTTCTGTTAATAGATAAAAGTGTTGATCGACCAATTCACTGGTTTTATGCTCAGGCTCAATTTCAACAAATTGCGGCTCATGTAACCAACGATACGCCAAGTTCATCACATCTTGGTTGAAAGTGGCAGAGAATAATAAACTTTGGCGATCGGTGTTAGAAGGCATCCGACCGACCAAGCGCTTGATATCTGGAATAAAACCCATATCCAGCATGCGATCTGCTTCGTCTAATACCAGCACTTCTACTCGATCCAAATAGACCATGCCTTTATTGGCCAGATCAATCAGACGACCAGGTGTCGCCACTAAAATATCAACATATTGACGGTCAAGCTCGTGCTGCTGGGTTTCATAATTTGTGCCACCCATAATACAAACACTGTGTAGCGAAGTATATTTGGTCAGAGCAATACAATCGTCAAATATCTGCTGTGCAAGCTCACGGGTCGGTGCCATGATCACTGCACGTGGTTCACCTAAATAGCGCTCTTCATCATTGGTAAAAGGACGCTTGAGTAATGCTTCCATAATAGTTAACAAAAACGTTGCCGTCTTACCAGTACCAGTTTGCGCCTGTCCGATAGCATCTTGATTTGCCAAGGTGTGCGGTAATATCTGCGCTTGAATAGGGGTCAATTCAGTAAAACCTAAATCACTTACCGCGCGTAAGGTCGGTGCAGAGAGTGGTAAATCAGTAAACGTTGTGAAGTTACTCAAAAAATCATCCTTTTGTATGAATTGCTTGTATTTTTCAATCAGTGACAAGCTTATGCTAAGCCTTAGCCTCGCTGTATATCGCTACCAATAACGATAAAAATCATGCATTGGTAAGCATAAAAAAGCCAAACCCGATGCCTACCCTCACCCATAATGATGAATTAAAATCAACATAGGTAAGATAAGACGGGCTTGACTCAGTAGTATATCAGTAGTTTATCCAGACATTGCAACTAAACTGCGCTAATGACTATCTCGACTACTCTTCTGTTTTTCTGACTTCTTCAGCTTGAAGACCTTTATCACCTTCGACAACGCTGAATTCAACTTTTTCGCCATCTTTTAGAGAGCGATAACCATCACCTTGGATCGCACGAAAATGGACAAAAATATCTTCTCCGCTATCACGTTGAATGAAACCAAAGCCTTTTGAGTCATTAAACCACTTTACGATACCTTGCTCACGAGCTGACATAATTTACTTCCTAAAAAAGTCGCTTAGCCCCAAATTCCTTTGCAACATTGCATATAAACGGGGTCTAAGATTGTGAAATCAGAATTAAACCTTACTACGTTAAACACTATCGTCTGAATATATACTTAGCTGAACCCTGTAGATTGCAGTGTTTCGCCATTACCTTTTACTAATACCAAAATAGCTTTTATATTCACTATAACTTACGTTAGAAAGCTTATATAAAGCTCGCGTTGATGATATTAGAGCACTAGTAACAAATTCGTAATATAGATTGCTTAAAAAATATCATAGCACGGGTTTTTAGCAACATAAAGACTTTTAGTATGGTTTTTAAAACTTAGATTGATTTTTCATGTAATTTTTTTATAACCTTACTGGCAAGCTGTTATCATAATGAAATAAGATTGGTTTTAGCGCGTCATTTCTTGATTTTTGAATCCTACTACTGATTATTAAGTTATCAATTATCCATACCATCCAATAGCGATAGAGAGCATTATGACGACCTCTTCTCAGTCAGCAGCGACATTAGAACCTGCTGGTCAATCAACAGAAATAGTGTTAACCCATAAATTATTATTGGTTAATGGGGTCAATCTCAATTTACTGGGCAAACGTGAGCCAGATATTTATGGTCATACGACGCTGGCTGATATTGAGCAGCACTTAATTGACCGCGCGGCCAATTATGGTGTTAAGCTGATTTGCATACAATCAAATCACGAAGGTAAGCTCGTTGATGATATTCAGCATCACGGATTGCTGGCAGATAGAGCCGCACAAGTAGACGCCATCATTATCAATCCTGCTGCATTCACTCACACCTCGGTTGCCCTACGCGATGCCTTATTGGCCACACAAAAATCTTTTATCGAGGTGCATCTGTCTAATGTGCACGCCCGTGAAGCCTTTCGGCAGCATTCTTATTTAAGCGATATTGCAACAGGCGTCATTTGTGGCTTAGGACATAGGGGCTATCAGATGGCATTGGATTATTGGCTGACTAATATGTATGCGATAAACCTGACCGATTAATGCTTTATAGTGGATATTTATAGTAAAGTTGCTCAAATATATTGAGCAAGTCATACAGAAAGAAAAAACTCATTCACGCAAGACAACCTTATCTTTAGCACACGAGTCAAACAGCAATTGCTTACTCAAAATAATAAAATTATGGTTTGATAAATAAACCCCTGCATGGTGATATGAATGGCAAAATCGTCCGGAAAACGCTTTATGAAACTGGCTGGTATGACAGCCAGTATTGCTGGAAAAGCAGCTAAAAACTCATTAAGGCACCTCTCAAGTGACGAAGAAAAACGTCTGCAGGCACGCTCAGAATTGATGCAAGATGTGGGTATTCAAATAGCCGAAACGCTTGGTGAGATGAAAGGCGCGGTGATGAAAGTGGGACAAATTGCCTCACAATATAAAGACGTGTTTCCCCCTGAAGTGGCGACCGCTTTAGAGAAGTTGCAAAAAGATGCGCCGCCCATGCCTTATGCGCAAATACGGGCACAAATCGAACGTGAGCTCAAAGCCCCTGTCGATCAGCTATTTACCGTGTTTGAAGAAACACCATTTGCCGCCGCTTCCATTGGACAAGTGCACAAGGCTATTTTACCTTCTGGGCAAAAAGTCGTCGTCAAAGTACAGTACCCCGACGTGGATGAAAACTGTGATAGTGATCTCAAGCAAGTCCGCATGGCACTGAAAATCGCTGGCGTTCTAAACATGAGCAAGCAATTACAAGAGCAACTCTTTAACGAGATTCGCCAAAGCTTGCACGATGAATTGGACTACGTCAAAGAAGCCCACAACCTACAGGTCTTTGGTGCTTTTCATGCTGAGGACGAAGGGCTTATTATCCCTAAAGTCATTAATAGCCATTCCACTAGGCGAATTTTAACGTTGACGGAAGAGATGGGTGAAACGTTGACAGTCGCCGCAACGTGGGATAATGAGATTAAACAGAAAATCGCCGAACGTCTATTTCATTTCACTGCCGGCCAACTGTTTGGCTTATATCGCATGCACTGTGACCCCCACCCCGGTAACTTTGCGTTTCGTCATGACGGCAGTGTCGTGGCTTACGACTTTGGTGGCATTCGCAGCTATAGCCATAGTGAGGTTCAATTGTTTCGCCGCTTTGCGCAACACGCCGTCAAAGGCGATGTCACCGCACTCGAGCAAGACTTAATCGCTCTTGATATTCGCCGTGAGGATGATAAAAATGTGCCAGGTGAATTCTATGAAAAGTGGCTGGCTATTGGGATGAAGCCGCTCTCCATTGCACCTTATCAAGAAGGGGCTTTTGATTTTGGCAGCAGCCAAGTTCATCACGAAGCAATCAGCCAAATGCGCACCTCATTAAAATACTTTGGGCAATTTCAACCTTCAGCCACGACAATGATGCTGGATCGCACCGTATCAGGACAATATTGGAACTTGGTCAATTTGGGTGTCGAGATCGATCTGTCACCGCTGGTTGCTCAGTATATAACCAACTAGTTAACCTGATTAGAAAGACGAGTATGCATTACACGTGCAATGCATGGCCGCAGCGATCACAAAAAGTGGCACTGACTGCATGCCCAAATTTTCCGCAATTCGGACAAGTGATCGGATTGAGTTGTGGGCGCATATTCCGAGCCAGCTCAGAGGTAAAAATACCTGTTGGTACCGCAATAATCGAATAACCTGTAATCATGACCATGCTCGCAATCGCTTGACCTAGCGGTGTTTTAGGTGACATATCACCGTAACCGACCGTAGTCATGGTAACGACCGCCCAATAGATAGAAAGCGGAATACTGGTAAAGCCGTTTTCGGGACCTTCTACTACATAAATAATCGATCCAAAAATCGTTACCAATAGAACCAGTGATAAGAAAAACACGGTGATTTTTTGCTGACTGGTTCTAAGTGCCGAGGCCAAGAAGCCCGCTTGTTGCATATAGGCTTTGAGCTTAAGTACGCGAAATATGCGCAAAATACGTAAAATACGTATGACCAATAAGTACTGTACGCCCACGAACAATAGACTTAAATAACTGGGTAAAACGGATAATAAATCTACTATCCCAAAAAAACTAAAGGCATAACGAAAACGATTGGGTGCTGAAAACCAGCGCAAAGCATACTCAATAGTAAATAAAATGGTAAAAAACCATTCCGCATAAAAAAACAGCGTACCATATTGCAAACGCATATATAACACACTATCCAGCATCACAACACCAACACTGGTCAAAATCGCTATCAATAATACGACATCGAAAAGCTTACCCATACGGGTATCTGTGCCTTCGACAATGATATGAATGCGGTTACGCAAGTGAGTAATAGCTTCGTTATTTGGTTGCTTCATAGAGTCAATAGAGTCACAAGATCAATGGTTTTAAAAAACCGAACGATTTAGGCTAGCAGGAACAAGCTAAGATTGGTCAAAATGCGCAAAAGTGGTTTATAATACGCGACAGCTTATGAGTACCAATAGCTATTATCAGGTTTGATAGATAGTTTGATAGATAGTTATATAGGTAGCCATAATACAAAGAATAATAGTGTAGCAAAAAAGCACTGCGAACGACATACAAATTGTTAACTTGTAAGTAAGCCAATCACCTTAGAAAAACAGGTCAATCATATAATAAAAATAGCTCGTTAAGTGTCAAAAATCATCATTCATACTCTTTTTATTCACACCATAAATACCACGTAAAAATTTAAGGATGTCATATGGCAGGCCATTCAAAATGGGCAAATATTAAACACCGTAAAGCCCGTCAAGATGCGGTAAAAGGTAAAGTATTTACCAAGATTATTCGTGAAATTGTTTCTGCTGCCAAGCAAGGTGACCCCGACCCTGACAAAAACCCACGCTTGCGTGCCGTTATTGAAAAAGCATTATCAGTCAATATGACCCGCGACACGATCAACCGTGCTGTCGATCGCGGTACGGGCGGCGGTGATAACGAAAACATGGAAGAAGTCAGCTACGAAGGCTATGGCGTTGGCGGTGTGGCGGTGCTGGTCGAAACCATGACTGACAACCTCAACCGTACCGTCAGCGAAGTACGCCACGCGTTTACCAAACATGAGGGTAATCTTGGCACCTCAGGCTCAGTGGCCTATCTGTTTACTAAACGCGGTGAAATCACTTTTAATGATACAAGCTTAGAAGACGAAGTGATGTTGGTCGCCCTAGATGCTGGTGCGCTTGATATCGAAAATGATGGCGACAGCTTGCTGGTCATCACCGAATGGGAAACTTTCGGTCAAGTCAAAGATGCACTTAATGCTGCAGGTCTCATCTCTGACAATGCGGAAGTGACCATGTCGCCCTCAACCACTGCTGAGATAGACAATGTGGATGATGCCGAAAAAGTTATGAAAATGATTGATATGCTAGAAGACATCGATGACGTACAAGAAGTTTATAGCAATGTGAATTTCTCTGCTGACGTCATGGCACAACTTGAGCAATAATTTTATCCCTGAACTATTTATGTTCATTGTCCCATCCTAAAATAGACAAAAAAAAGCTGCTCTTATATAGAGCAGCTTTTTTGGTTAGAGCTTCTTTAAAATCAACGGTTGGGGACGGTCAAACGCTGACCGCGCTGTAGCATGGTGTCGGCTTTTATTTTATTCATATCAGCCAGCTCTTGCGTTGATACGCCATATTTACGAGCCAAACCAATCAAACTATCCCCTGAACCAACCGTATAGCTTACCGTTACTTTAGGCACTTTGATGGTTTGTCCACGTTGTAGCTGAGCATTGGTCGCAAGATCATTGGTCGCCGCCAAATCTTCGACTGAAACGCCAAACTGACGCGCCAGCGCGATTAAACCATCACCTGATTTCACTTTATAACTCTCAGTGTCGCCCAGTTTTTTACCATTACTGCTTGCTGTACTAGCCGTAGTACTAGCAGAACTGCTGCTTTGATTGCTGCTAGTAGAAGTAGCAGGAGCACTACCGCTAGCAGGAATGGTAATGGTGCGACCCAATATCAAATTGGAGTTGGTTTTTAAATTATTGGCTGCTGCCAAATCACCCAAACCGATATTGTAACGCTGAGCGACACCCGTTAAGGTATCTCCTGATTTCACTTTATAACTGACCGACTTATCATTCAACTGACGATCAACCAACTCTTTAGACGCTGGGACTTTAATCGTTTGACCGCGTTGTAGACGTGCCTTAGCATCAAAACTGCTATTGACCGCAGCCAACTCTGCCGCACTGACCCCCACACTGTTCGCAATGCCAATCAAGGTATCACCTGATTTTACTTTATAGTTGGTCGTTGATACTGAAGAGCTTGCACGGCTAGTCGAACTACTGGCACTAGTGCTGTTACTAGTAGAATTAAAGTCAACGCTGGCCGGTACTTTCATTGTCTGACCCACATACAATGAATCAGTCGTACCAATGTTATTAAGGCTCGCCAAGGTTTCAGTTGAGATGTTAAATTGGCGTGCTAGGGCAATTAGCCCATCACCTGCTTTTACTTTATAGTTTTTGGTCGCAGTCGACGACTTACTTGGTTTAGTCGATGGCGCAGCAGGTGTGCTTGCTGGAGCGGTCACTTTACCTGGTATCAACCACAGCTTTTGACCTCTAAGTAAGTCAGCACGGCTGCTTAGGTTGTTGTAACTTGCTAACTGTGTCACAGACAAACCAAAGCGGTTGGCCGTACCAATTAGGGTGTCGCCACCTTGTACCACATAACTCTCAGGCTGGCTTGCTACGGTGGCGCTACTGCTGCTTAATGGCTCAATAGTTTTGGCACTATACAAGTATAACGTACTGCCAGACAATAGCTTAGCACTGGCATCTATTTGGTTCCATTCAGCGATATCACGCCAGCTAACATCAGCACGACTGGCGATATTTGATAAAGTATCGCCACGTTTTACGGTATAAGTGGTACGTGTGCCTTGTGGTTTTGGCTTACTGACTGATGTCTTTGGAAAACTCAGCTTTTTCTCTTCACCGCGTGCTTCTAAAATAGACTGCTGTGTCTGTACTGCGGAAAGATTGATATTACCATCCGCATTGATGACGTTGGTCTCAGCAGTATTGCTTCGAATTTGATTGGCAATAAAGTCGCGCTCTTCTTTGCTTAGCGGTGGCTCTTGGACGATAGTGTTGTTTTGGGTGATCTGTGCAGAAGTAGTCGGTAAACTGTTGCTGCTTTTGAGCTCTGCATTGATTTTGTTGGTTTCTGCTGTAGTCAAAGGCGGCTCAGTACGCACAGCATTGTTGCTATAGACAGAGCTGCTCGTCGGCGTGACTGATGGTGAAATATAGCTGGTCGTTTGCTGAGGCACACTGGCACTCGCCGCATAATCCGCAAGCGCACTGCCTGTAGAAGGCAATGACGTGCCGGTATAGGGCTTGCTATTGTAGCTTGGTGTCGTTGGTGCATTAGGATTCGTGTTGCTGGTAGCGATAACATTGCTACTACCGTTGCCTCTTAACGAGCTTAATTTTGCATCAGTATTGAGACTCACATCATTCGGAATGATAATACGCTGCGGGCCTGAGGAATCCACACGGGCTGATGTCAGGGCAGTATTCAGCCTTTCTAGTTCATCATAACTAACGCCTGTCACTTGTGACACTTCGGCTAAGCTAACGCCATAGTTCACTGGCACACTACGGAAATGCTGGCGGTTGGCGATAGCGGGCAGATAAACGCCATATTGCTCAGGTTTGGCCACAATTTCAGCCACTGCCAAAAAGCGCGGTACATAGTTCATGGTCTCAGTCGGTAATCTGAGTGACCAATAGTCAGTTGGTAAACCGCGAGCTGCGTTAGCATCGATTGCTTTTTGCACACGACCAGGGCCAGCATTGTAAGCGGCTAATGCCAGCTCCCAACTACCAAATTGATTATGTAGAGCTGTCAAAAAGTCATAAGCAGCGCGCGTTGATTCGATGACATCACGGCGGCCATCATAACTACTGCTTTGGTTGAGACCATAAATACGACCCGTACTCGGAATGAACTGCCATAGACCTGCGGCAGCAGCACTACTGGTACCACTTGGATCATAGGAGCTCTCAATCACGGGCAGTAACGCAAGCTCAGTGGGAATATTACGACGCTCAGCTTCTCGTACGGTATGGTATAAATAGCGACTGGCACGCGCCGTTAAGCGATTTAGATAGTCCTGTCTGCTGGTAAACCAACCCTTCTGCCCTTCGATACGCTGATTATAAACAGGCTGACCACCATTCATGCGATAGCCCGCACGTAGGCGATTCCATAAGTCCCCGTATTGTTGAATAGCAAGCTTATTGCCTTCAACCATCGTCATGTCAGTCGCTTCTAGCAAATCCGCAAGCTCATCTAAGCTTTCAGCATCCAAAAATGCCGTTGAATAATCAGCATTAGTGCTTGGGTTAGCGACTTGATTGGCAGGACGTTTGGTAACCACAGCTGAGCTGTTGGTCATGCCCTTATTTTTTACCGCTGACGTATTACTACAAGCACTGATAAGTAAAGTCGTTACCGCAAGCGTCAATGGTAAGGCAATAAATGAGCGAGAGTTTGAGAGCACATTAGACATGGTATTGGAAGTTTCCTAACGACAAGAATTGATAAGGTAATATTGATGGCTAGTATAGTATGCAATGTTAAGCAAACACTAGCCTAATATAAAAGATAATAATCAGCCGATACTCTAGAAGTTACGACGACATGCATAAAAATTGCACGTTCGAACTGGTAACTAATATAGCTTTGAATAATCATCATCTTTTTTATAGCTCAGCGCTGAACATGCACGCTAAGCCATAACTACTGGTTATAAGTACTAACTATAAGTACTGAATTCTTAATTAATAGCCACTTGTGATACAGCGCGTAGCAGAACTGCATTGCCAGTAGACAACGTCAAAGTCACTCGCGAGGTCGTGACAAAAGACACATTGCGACCGTCTTTTACCCAGCTTTCATTGGTCGTAACATTAGCCTTGGCCTGATTACCAGTGATGACAACGTTATCTACAGAAATATCGTAGCGATAATTGGACGTGTCATTCCAACTGTTTTGCAGTAACTTTAAGTAGGCATCTTTATCTAAGCTGGTAGACTTACCTTTTCTTGATAATGAAATCAGCGCATCGTCAGAGACAAGACCGGCGACTTGATTGATGCTTTTATTATTCGCTGATGACTTCATGGCTGCTGCATAGCTTTGTACCAAATCTTCGGTCATGGTCGCGGCTTGCGCAGTGATGCTTACGGTGCTTGCCACAGCAACCGCTGCTGTTGCGCCAGCACTTTTTAGCAATAGAGCCAACAGCCCTTTTCCCCATAGTCGTTTCATGATAATCCTTAACGATACCGTTTTCGTTGTTGTCGTTGGCATTAATTGACGTTTAGCACCTATTTACTATTTAATTATAGATGGCTATAGTCAGTTCAATATAAAAAGATATGACAAATATAACGCCCCGCTGGACGCTAACCTTTTATTAACGCGTTTGCTTAAAACTTTTAACAGCATACTTTGTTAGTGATTTTAGCCTATCACTCAATTCTCACAGCCATGTGACACCCTGTGTAATTATTGCGAATATCACTTTACTATGAACGCCTTACAGCTTTATTACCCTACAGCACTTATTGCTCTAAAGCACTGGCCATACGTCAACTGCACTGTCATGACTCAGAAGCCCAATGTCTGGCGCATCAATGATAACGCTATAACTTACTCTCTGTATTACTGTCTTCATACTGCTCATCATCGCTCAGTTTCATGCCCAAACGCTCTACGCGTCTGTCCATCATTTGCCGTGCTAACGCCTGCATGTCTTCAACGCGGTCTATCTCATCCACAATTTCAAGACCCAATAACGTTTCAAACACGTCTTCTAAGGTGACCAAGCCTTTTACTTCACCGTACTCACCCACGGTAATAGCGATATGAATACGATTTTTTAGCATGAGCTCCAATAAATCAAATAACTTCATCTTTGAAAATACAAAGGTGATATCACGTTTGAACTGAGTCAACGGCTTATGCATCGCATGATTGACTTTCGCCAACAACATATCTGTTTTTAAGACAAAACCCGTAATATTGTCCAAGTCGCCATCATAAATCGGCAGTCGTGAAAAAGTCAGTTTAGGACGATCAACCAGCAATTCAGCCACGGTTTTGTTTTCTTCAAACGCCAACATCACCGAGCGCGGCGTCATGATATCTTCGACTTTAATAGCACCAAATGCGAGTAAATTGCGAATAATTCGAGATTCTAGTGGGTCGATCTGTCCAGACTCTTCACCAATACTAGCAAGCGCAGCAAACTCACGACGGCTAAATGCTTGTGGTTCTTTGCCACGTACCAGCAGTTTCGTTAGCCGCTCCGAAATCCAAATAAGCGGATAAAGCAGTAAAATGATACCGCGCACAAAGTAAGCGACCATGCCACTTAACTGACGCCAATATACCGTTCCAAGTGTCTTTGGGATAATTTCAGATAAAAACAAAATAGCCAACGTCATAATGGCAGAAAATAGCCCAAACCAAGCACTACCAAACACGATCGTAGCCTGAGCACCCGCTCCGATAGAACCTAACGTATGAGCCACTGTATTCAAGGTCAAAATAGCGGCCAACGACTGATCGATATTATCGACCTTTAATCGTCTTAGCATATTTGCTTTTTTTGGATTGCGTTCTTGAACATCCGCAATATAGGATGGTGTCATGCTCAGTAATGCAGCCTCTGATAAAGAGCACACAAATGAGATACCGATGGCAATAACCACAAAAAATATCAACAATAATACACTCATAGCAGTCGGCTCTGCTACTAGACTTTCTGTTACTACGCCCCCCGCTGCAAAAGCGGAATGAGGCAATAAGAACATCAGCATTGCTAGTAGTGCCGACAGCCTAGAGACTGATTTAGTAAGACTAAGACGCTGTAAATAGCGTGGTGTCGGAGGAGGTTTAGCAGACGCTTCTTTAAAAGCGCGCGGACGACACAAACGAGGTATAAACATAAAAGTGGTGGACAAGTTAGGTAACCTAAACATAAAAGAGAAAAAAGGAATCGAAAAAGATAATTAGCAGACTACATCAAACAGCAAACCATCTATTATAAAAAACTGGATCGTGCTAAATGTTCCAGTAATGCTGCTGTCATACCTTCTATTAGATATAATTATAGCCTAATAGCAGCGCGCACTAAATACAGGCAATTATTGTCTTTTGATAGTAGCACTGATGATGTGAATGCACAATAAGTCACTATTTGTTTTTAAGCGGATTGTTTTAATGTAACTGGGTGCTCAAAATGGATGTTTTTAATAGTATTGTCTTGACCATACTGATCATATTGCATAATTCTGATGTTGTTTAGGCATAGTTTGCATGAACTTAACCCTTAGATATTCCAAGTCAGTCTCCACTCCACGATACCCTATTTTATACACCAAAGAGATTGTAGTGATAAATATTGACTGCTAGTATGCCAGTACGTTAAGAAAAACATCCTCAGCCTATGATTAACAGTTACCAAGTCTAGGATTTTTTGTTACTATGCGTTTAATTTATTATTATCTATGACTCACTGAGAGAGATTATGTTGTTATTTATCCAAGCGGCCCATGCTGCCGAAACTGCCGGTGCTGCATCACTATTTGGTCAAATCTTATTACCTGTTGCTTTTTTTGCAATTTTTTACTTCTTAGTGATCCGTCCTCAATCTAAGCGCACGAAAGAACACCGTGCTATGGTCAATGCGTTGACAGTCGGTAGTGAAATCATCTTTGCTGGTGGACTAATGGGCCGTATCAAAGCATTAGAAGGCGATTATGCAGTCGTTAGCTTGAACAATAATACAGATATCAAAGTACAGCGTGCTTCTGTTATTTCAGTATTGCCAGCTGGCACTATCGAAAGCGTCTAATTATTGTCAATAGCTTTGATAATAATTAATGAATAGTTGTCATAGCTATAAAAGCAACCGCTATAAAAGTGACCGTATCTGATTTACGGTCACTTTTCGCTTTACCTTTTTACGTTTTATTATCATCGCGGATGATCGCAATGGTGCATCATGACGGCTGCTAAATAAGCACTCAACCATTGCTCTCACTAACTTCCCATCTGCTAACTTGTGGCCTGCGTCGCCAATAGTTTATCAACTTAAAGAAGTGATTATGCAATATCCCGCTTGGAAATACTTACTTATTACCGTCGTGCTAATCATTGCCGGTCTGTATGCTGCTCCTAACCTCTATCCTGATGAACCTGCGGTACAGATTACTAGTGCAGCAGCAGGTACGCAGCTGTCTGATGGTATCTTGACCCAGTCTCAAAGCTTACTCGAAGATGCTGGTTTGAACAATCATGACGGCACCTTTGAGGGCAACAGCGCGCTGGTACGTCTTGATAACCCAGTCGATCAGCTCAAAGCACAGGAAGTACTGCGTCAGAACTTGGGCGAGGACTATGTGGTCGCGCTCAACTTAGCGCAGACAACCCCGCAATGGCTACGTGATATCGGTGCTAGACCGATGAAGCTCGGTCTTGATTTACGTGGTGGTGTGCGTTTTGTGCTAGAAGTTGACATGGATAAGGCTCTCGATCAACGCCTGACCAGTGCCAGCCGTGATGTACGCCGTGACCTGCGGGCTGAACGTATTGCGATCAAAGGCATCAAAACTGAAAACCAAGGCATCGTGCTACATTTCGCCGATACAGACACACGTAATCGTGCACAAAATGTCTTGCAAGGCTCGATGAGCAATACTTTTAGTTTACAGTCTTCTATTGATGACCAAGGCCCTGCCCTGATTTTGGTATACAACGATGCAACGCTAGACGAAATCAATAGCTATGCGGTCAATCAAAACTTAACAACCCTACGCAATCGTATTGCTGAACTTGGAGTCACCGAAGCTTTGGTACAATCACAAGGCGCGAGTCGTATCGTCGTTGAATTACCTGGTGTACAAGATACCGCAGAAGCAAAACGAGTCCTTGGACGCACAGCGAACCTTGAGTTCCGTATGGTGGCTGAGGACAGTGAAAACTACACCGGTGGCATTCCTCCTGCTGGTACCGAAGCATTCCCGTTTGAGACGCTTGATGGTCCACCGGTATTGCTAGAGCGTCAATCTATCGTCACAGGTGATAAAGTCACTAATGCACAGACGGGTATTGATGAGAGCGGCTCACCTGAAGTAAGTATTACGCTGGATAGTGCTGGCGGTAAGCTGATGCAAAACGCCACACGTACTGCTGTTGGCAAGCAAATGGCCGTCCTATTCATTGAAAATAAGCAAAGAATCACTTACGAAGAAGACCCAGCGACTGGCGAAACGGTCGAAGTACGTACGCCTTATGCTGAAACCAAAGTCATCAATCGCGCCAATATCCAAGCCGTACTAGGCTCCTCTTTCCGCATTACTGGTCTTGATAGTAGTGCAGAAGCAGCAGAACTTGCACTACTCCTACGTTCAGGCGCATTAGCCGCACCGATGTACTTTGTAGAAGAACGCACCATTGGTCCTTCACTGGGTCAAGAAAATATCGATAAAGGTCTCTTCTCTACGCAAGTTGGTTACTTGTTAGTCTTTGCGTTCATGATTATTTTCTATCGTCTGTTTGGGGTCATTGCCAACGTGGCGCTAGCGATTAACGTCATTATCATCATTGCTATTATGTCAATTTTAGGCTCATCACTGACCCTGCCCGGTATTGCCGGTATCGTCTTAACCATTGGTATGGCGGTCGATGCCAACGTGCTGATTTTTGAGCGGATACGTGAGGAGCTGGCAAATGGCGTCCGGCCAAAATCTGCCATTGTGGCGGGTTTTGATCGCGCTTTTAGTAGTATCTTCGATGCCAACATCACTACCTTATTGGTCGCTTTTATCTTATTTGCGATTGGTACAGGTCCGATTAAAGGCTTTGCGATCACCTTAGCGATTGGTATTGTCAGCTCGCTATTTACCGCGATTTTGGTAACGCGTGCGCTGGTACAAATTGCTTACGGTAAACGTAAATCTATCAAACGTCTGAGCATCGGTTAGGAGAAACATATGGCGATCGATAAGAATAATCCTCTAGAACAGCAAAATAATCCAGATCGAAATGGCTCAAACGGCGATTCAAACAGTAACAGTACGCGCCGCCGTAACAAACCGCGTCGTGATGGTAAAGGTAGTAATACTAAAACCAACAATCCTACGACGGCGAAATCAGACAAAAGCAAAACGCGTCGTGGCGGTCAAAGTGCTCAAGCATTGACCACACAGACAAGTACACCTGTCGACCAGACTCAATTAATGAGTGATGCCGCTGAGGACGCTGCTGCACAAGCTGAAGGCGGTATCAAAGCCGTTGGTAATCAACGTATCATTCCCTTTATGAAGATAGAAAAGCCGATGGCTATTTTATCGTTACTCATGGTGATTGGTAGTATTATCGCGATTGCCGTTAATGGTCTAAATCTAGGTTTAGACTTTACCGGTGGTGTTTCAGCAGATGTACGTTATGAGCAGCCTGCTGAACAAGTAGAAGTGGTCAAAGCCTTGGCTGATAATGGCTTTGATGATGCTGTCGTACAATATCTTGGCACACGTCAAGAGTTACTGGTACGTTTGCCACCTCAGTCTGACAATATTGACGGACTCAATGCCAGTCTTAGTGCCGCGTTAGCATTGCCTAATAACACGGTTGAAATCAGTAATGTGAATATCATTGGTAGCCAAGTAGGTAATGAAGTCTATTTGAACTCTGTTATGTCACTGGTTCTAGCCTTGATCTGTATGCTTGGCTATGTCGCACTACGTTTCCAGTTCAAGCTGTCTCTGGGTGCGGTGCTGTCCCTCTTCCACGATGCTATCGTGACCATTGGTGTCTTTGCCCTATTTGGCTTTCCGTTTGACTTAACTGTTTTGGCGGCTATCTTAGCCTTAATCGGTTATTCATTGAACGATACGATCGTTGTCTATGACCGTATTCGTGAAAACTTCCGCCGCGTCCGTGGTATTACACCGCGTCAAACGATTGATTTGTCATTAACAGAAACGTTACGCCGTACCATTATGACTATTTCAACTGTGTTACTGGTTGTTTTAGCCATGCTATTCTTGGGCGGTGATGGTCTCTATTGGTTCTCGGTTGCACTATTCATTGGTTTGTTGGCTGGTACTTATTCGTCAACCTATATCGCAAGCTCGATTCCACTACGTATGGGGCTATCTCGTGATGATTTCGTGGTCAAGGTTAAGCCTGAATTTGAAGAAGAAATCGTCACCTTTAATGACCCAAAAATGTTTGAACAAGACAATATTTAAAGCAACTTAGTTAGGGTCTGTTGAGTATTCAAATGTGGAACTGGCAGTGGCTATTTTTTAGACAATACGCAGTGAAATTTTTGACGCCTAGTCGTTCTAGGTTAGACAATTTCGCCATGTATTGGCAAAAAATAGCCCTGCCCTGAAAGGCTGATACTAAAATCACCCCAAACGTTGTTGTAAACCTAGCTAAGGTCTCGACATTATCGTCGGTTTACGCCTGATTTGATAAAACGTTTGATGCGATTTTAGCGATCAGCAGTCCTAATATTTGAATGTTCAATAGACCCTAAGTTAATCTTTAAATAAAAGAGTATTCAAACAAGCTTATAATCCGTTTTTCACTGTACGGAAGTAAGCTACAAATAAAAGCACCTGACTCATAACTAATGAGTGTTGGGTGCTTTTATCTTTATATACTGCTACAACCATAGCCATTAAGTATAAACGAGCCACCAATGCCAACTGTCACGCCATCACGCTCCATACCGCCGATTGATACTCGTTATACGCGTATTATCGCCATCGCATTACCGGTATTGTTGGCTAACTTGGCGATGCCGCTACAAAGCGTGATTGATACCGCCATTGTCGGTAATATGAATGACACTGCTAAGCTTGCTGGTATGGGGTTGGCCATACAGTTATTGTCTTTGTTACTCGTCAGTTTTAACTTCTTACAGTACGCTTCATCTGGACTATCAGCTCAAGCGTTGGGACAATCAGTCAGCCATGCTGACAGTGCTAAAAACACGACGACAGAACAGTCAAGTCTGCTTGCTTCACCACTGCTGTCTATTTTGCAACGTGCTTTATTGTTAGCATTCATCATCGGCACACTATTACTGCTGGCAAAGCCATGGTTGATTGATTTTGGCTTAAGAGCCTTATCTGCCAACCCTAACAGTGGCCTTGCTGCCAAAACTTATTTGGACGTACGTTTTTGGGGCGTCATCGCTGAGCTAATGAATTTTGCATTTATAGGCTGGTTTGCGGGTCAAGGTAAGACACGTTACATGCTCTACCAACAAGGCTTTATCGCCCTACTTAATATTATTCTCACTCTATTCTTTGTCTACGGACTGCAAATGGGGTTGGTCGGTGTGGCACTAGGTACTACTATAGCCTTTTGGTCTGGCGTGTTACTGGCCTTATGGTTGAGCCGCCAACATCTGCAGATATCTTGGACGGCGCTGTTTACAGCTGATCCTAAGCATTTTGCGAAAGAAAAAATGCTTAGGCTATTTTCGCTTAATAAAGATATCTTTATTCGTACGCTGATCTTAACGTTAAGCTTTGCTTGGATCACTCGTCTATCTGCGCAAAGTGGTGATGTAATTTTGGCTGCCAACGCTATTTTATTGCAAGTATTGAGCATTTCAGCCTTCGCCCTCGATGGCGTAGCAGTATCCGCTGAGACCTTGAGCGGTCAAGCAGCAGGACGACGCGATTGGCCACGGTTTCGTATTATCGTCAAACGCACTGGCGTAGTCAGCTATGGGCTTGCCATCGTGCTAAGTGCCCTATGGTGGCTTGCCATGCCAACTTATTTGCAGCTTATGACCAATATTGAACCGGTCTTTGCCCTTGCCTATGACTACCATCTTTATGCAGTGCTATTACCGCTGGTCGGTGTTGGCGCTTATTGGTTAGACGGCATATTCTTTGGCTTAACGGCGGGTAATGTCATTCGTAACGCCGCCCTTATATTGGCAGTGGTGTTTTTCCCACTGAGTTGGCTACTCTATCAGCAGTGGGATATGACTGGTATCTGGCTTAGCGTCTGGTGTTTGTTGCTGCTAAGACTTATTATTCTCGGTGGATTTTTATACCGTGCATGTCAAACCGGTAGCTATGAAAAATTACAGCCCAATGTTTAGCATCGATTGCCTAAAGGTTTATTTACCTAAAAAAACAGGACTTTCTTAGTCTTATCAAATAAAGACCGACCATCAATTATAAAAATACAGTCAGAAAAATCAGGATGTCATGTGACTACTCATTCAAATGAACTAAATCATCAACAAGCGGCTCACTATGATTGGACAGAAGGCTTTAAGAAGAGCCTGCCAGTCGCGATGGGCTATCTGCCTGCGGGCATCGCCTTTGGTGTGCTGGCGCAAGTTGCTGGCATCCCTGTGTGGGCGACGATTATGCTCAGTATTATCTTGTATGCGGGCGCGGCGCAATACGCCTGTTTGCCCATGCTAAGTGCCGGTCTACCGATTGGTAATATTGCGACAAATATTGCTGCTATTAACTTGCGTCACGTATTTTATGGCATGCCATTGCTACAGTATTTACCGAAACAAAAACTTGCTAAAACATACTGCTTATTTGCCCTGACTGATGAGACTTTTTCAGTCATGACCAGTTTACCCAATGAGTCGAGACAAGCTCTGATCTTACCTATTAGTTTGTTTAATCAAAGCTGGTGGGTGCTAGCGAGTACGCTTGGTGTGATGATAGGTAGCACGCTCAGTGACTTAATACCACATTTGGATTTTGCCTTAGTATGTCTATTTGTAATTTTAGCTTATGAGCAATTTCAGAGCATCAAGCGCTATTTCCCTATCGGTATTGCCGTAATTGCTTTAGCCGTTGCCTCCTTATTTACTAGCAACTGGCTGTTATTGGTCGCGATTAGCATTTGTATGCTAATGATTTTGGCACGCGGGTTCTGGACCAAACGCAGCTTAACAGGAGGAAGTCATGACCAGTAGTTATCTAATTTTTGCTACCTTTGCCATGGCTGCTGTCACTTTTATCACTCGCGCCCTTCCCGCCTTGATACCCAAAAATCTGCTGGATACACCATGGTTACATCGCCTAAATGAAAGCTTGCCGTTATCCGTGATGGTACTGCTTGTTTTGACCAGCCTCTCTTACCAAGATTTATCAGCGCGCACTGGCCTGCAAAGTGCAGAGCTGCATTTACTAATGGCACAAATCGGTGCTTTACTTCTGGTATTATTGGTCTATCATTTGAGCCGTCAATTATTGGTCAGCATGGTTGTCGGCATTGCTGCGATTAATGGTTTGCTTTGGCTATTTACTCAACTGGCTTAATCGCTAATAACTATTTATAGTTAGGTCAATATAAAAAAGAGACAGCGTGACTGACATAAATTTTTTGCAGCCTCTGCCTGCATAGGCACAGCAAGCAAGAAAAATTTGTGCCAGTCACGCATCATAATGTCGTGTACCTATTTTACTTAGTATCGACTATGTTATGTTTCATACAACAATGCGCACTTTTACTGTCTGCAATGAATTAACGGCACACTGCCGCAAAATTTGCTACTATTTAGTTTTTATTTTTATCATCTAGGTAATATAATTATGGCCAAGAATGCCCTACAAGCTCAACTTTTAAAAGCGGGATTGGTTGATAGCAAAAAAGCCAAAAAGATAAGTAAGCAATCTGAACATGCCAAGCGCACTGGTGATGTGTCCAATGTGGAAGCTAAAAAAGCGTTGGCAGCAGCCCAAGCGAAAAAGCTGGAGAAAGATCAGAAGCTGAATCAAGAAAAACAGCAGCTTTTAGAAGAGAAAATGCTAAAGGCCAATATCGTCCAAATGATTAGACAGCATCAAATCACCGATACACAAGGTGAGGTCAATTATCAATTCGTTGATGACACTAAAGTCAAAAAAATCTCTATTACGCAAAAATTATATGATCAAATCGTGGCCGGTCATGTGGTCATTGCACGCTTGGAAGAAAGCTATGCCCTGCTTCCTCGCCCTTTAGCCGATCGTATAGATACAAAATTGGAAGGCTTTATGGTGGTGTCTAACGATACCTCAGACAATGCGTTAGCGGATGACGATCCTTATGCCGCCTATGTGATTCCAGATGATCTAATGTGGTAATCCTACCAATAAAGCGCTATATATATTCCCAAGATCACCTCTTACCATAAATAGCGGTTTTCAAAGGATATCTCTTATTTTAAGCAATAAAAAAGGCTGGATTCTATCAAGAATCCAGCCTTTTTGTATTCAGGACTTTAAGTATTTAGAGGCTTAAAGCTCTTCTACACCCATCATATCTACGGGGGTATCAGCCACTATTTGTACGCCTTTTTTACCGGTCTTAGCGGTATCACTGCGCTGCTCTTGCAGATGCTCAAGATAGGCTTCATTGATTTGCCCAGTAATATAGCAACCATTAAATACCGCACAGTCAAACCCTTCGACTTTGCTGTGTTTGGTATCTTTTACCGCTTCGATCAAATCGTCTAAGTCTTGGAAAATCAAGCGGTCAGCACCAATGATTTTACGTACTTCTTCAACGCTATGTCCTGAAGCAATAAGCTCACTACGCACTGGCATATCGATGCCATAGACGTTTGGATATTTTACGGGTGGCGCTGCACTGGCAAAGAATACTTTACGTGCACCTGCATCACGCGCCATTTGGATGATTTCATGGCAAGTAGTGCCGCGAACGATTGAATCATCGACCAGTAAAACGTTTTTACCTTTAAACTCTAACGGTACAGCGCTAAGCTTTTGACGCACTGATTTTTTGCGTTGCTGCTGGCCTGGCATAATAAAGGTACGACCGATATAACGGTTTTTCATAAACCCTTCACGGTACTTGATATTCATCTTGAGCGCCAGCTCCATCGCTGAGGTACGCGAAGTATCCGGAATAGGAATGACCACATCGATATCGTGATCTTCACCCCATTCTGCAAGAATTTTATCACCAAGCTTCTCACCCATACGCAGACGCGATTTATAGACTGAGATATTGTCCATAATAGAATCTGGACGAGCGAAATAGACATATTCAAAGATACAAGGCGTATACTCTTGCTGCTCAACGCACTGATATGTATGCAGCTGATGGTCTAAATCAATAAAAATCGCTTCACCGGGTTTGACATCACGAATGATGGTAAAACCAGAGCCAGTCAATGCAACTGATTCTGAGGCAACCATATATTCTGTACCGCCATTGGCTGCCAAACGCTCACCAAAGATGAGCGGACGAATACCGTTTGGATCACGGAAAGCAAGCAAGCCATGACCAGTAATCAAGGCAACGACACCATAAGCGCCTTCGCAGCGGCTGTAGACCGCTTTTACCGCTTCAAAAATATCATCAGCCGTTGGGTGTGTTTTGCCCAAATTCTGCATCTCATGCGCAAGTACGTTTAACAATACTTCCGAATCTGAGTCCGTATTCAGATGACGACGGTCTTCTTTGTATAAGGCTTTAGCCAAGCTTTCAGCATTGGTTAAATTACCATTATGTGCCAGCGTAATACCATAGGGTGAGTTGACATAAAACGGCTGAGCTTCTGCACTGCTTGAGCTGCCTGCCGTCGGATAGCGCACATGACCGATACCAAATTTACCAACTAGCTTCATCATGTGGCGATTCATAAAAACGTCACGTACCATGCCGTTTTCTTTACGCAAATAAAGCCGACCATCTTGCAAAGTCACGATACCTGCCGCGTCTTGCCCACGATGCTGTAGCATTGTTAAGCCATCATAAAGAATCTGATTAACTGGCTCATGAGCTGCAACTCCAATGACTCCACACATAGTTATATCCTATTTTGAACCACACATTAGTAAAACAATAACGGCATAATCTTGACAGTGTTCTATAAAAAACAGCTATCTAACCCTTGCCGCTGACCTGATGATGTTGCTTAAGCTTAAAATCTTGATGACAACTTCCTTGCTGAGGTATAGTCGGCAAAGTCATCAATCATTCATAAATCGGAATTTATGAACCCTAAATGCTATCAAATAACTTTTTATCAAGGATGAATTACAAAGACTCAGTCATGATTTTTAGCATCACATTGTTTAAAAAATAATGCTCTAAAAACACAAGCTTTAAAATGACAGTCTTTGGAGTTTTAATTGGTAATATCAAAATATATGTAAGTTTGGCATGTTAGAAACGCAGGCCTTAGGAACAAAGAATAAGTCTAAGGCAAGTTCTAAGCATTAAGACTGGTTGACTTGATCCCAAGCCATACCGAGCACATCTGAGACCAAGGCTTTGCCCATCGGTGCATAAGGCAGTAGTTCAGGCGCGAGCACCGAGGTTTGCCATTGCGGCATTTGTACCAATAGTGGTGCGCTAACACTAAGCACAACCAACACCATCAATACATTTTTGGCTGCCCCAAGGACACCACCTGCCATTTTGTCCACTACGCCCAAACGCAAGGTTTTTAGCACGCCTGAAAATACAAAAGCCACTAGATGCATAATCGCTAATATAACAATCACAACGATTAAAAAGGCCATTGCCATTTGTAAGACAGGAGCTTGTACAACACCTGATAACTGCGGAGCAACTGAGCCTGCCAAGCGTGTGGCAGCAATGAGAGCAATAAACCAGCCTACCAGACCTACTGCCGTCTTAATGAGTCCTACCTGAAAGCCACGCCATAGGCCAATCAAGACCACAATAGCAATCACGATGTCTAGACCACTCATATATAACGCCTCATTTTTAGTGGTTGTCTAACCTTCCATGGCATCGTAATAGCCACCAATCGCTTGAAGGCAAGACTGTACCAGCCCAGGACCTCGATAAATCAGCCCAGTATAAAGCTGTACCATATCGGCACCTGCTTCAATCTTTTTAACCGCTTTGGCACCGCTATCAATACCACCCACGCCAATCAAAGCCACTTTACCATCCAGCTGATCAGAGAATTGTTGTAAAATTTGGGTGCTAATGTGGCTCACTGGACGACCAGATAAGCCACCGGCTTGGTCACCATCTTGCAAGTCTTCGACACCGACGCGGCTCAATGTGGTGTTGGTAGCTATCAAACCATCAATCTCAAAATCTAACAACTGCTGTGCAATATAATCCACTTGTAGCGGCTCTAAATCAGGGGCTACTTTTAAGACCAATGGCACATAAAAACCATACTCTGTTGCCAATTGATTATGACGGTTTTTAATCGTATCAAGTAGCTGCGTTAACGCTTCACCACTCTGCAAATCACGTAAGTTTTTGGTATTTGGTGATGAGATATTGACGGTAATATAAGAAGCGTGTGGATAAACCCGCTCTAAGCAATAGACGTAATCATCAGCGGCTTGTTCCACTGGCGTACTGGCATTTTTACCGATATTGATGCCGATATTACCTTTATATTTACAGCCTTTGACGTTTTCAATCAGATAATCAACGCCCTGATTATTAAAACCCATACGATTGATAATAGCATCGGCTTGCTTGATTCTAAATAGTCGTGGCTTATCATTACCAATTTGTGGTCTTGGCGTGACCGTACCCACTTCTATAAAGCCAAAGCCAAGCTCGGCAAGTGCGTCGATATAATCGCCGTTTTTATCCAACCCTGCGGCAAGACCGACTGGATTATCGAATTGTAACCCCATACAGTCTGTGGGTTGCATCGACTGACCATATACCAAACCTAAAGCACGCGCTTTATGAGCTTTATCTAATAAAGATAAAGTCATCTCATGGGCGTGTTCGGGATCCATCTTAAATAAAAAAGGGCGAAGTAAGGCATAAGACATAGTAACGACAGACCCTGCTCGAAAAGCAATGATGAATGAGAAAAACGAAAGAGGTTAAGCGCAGCGATTATATCAGCTTAACAGAAATAAGACCAAAGTTTCATACAGCAAATTTCTATTCCAAAAAGTCAATAAGCGCTGCTAAACACCGTATCAAAATGATATGAGATTGCCCATATTATGGCACAGGTCGCCCATCTGTTAAGGCGATCCAACCTCGTATAATACGATAAAGGTGCCAAATAAAGGTAAGGCCCATAATAATAAAACCAACACTGACCAATAAAAACGAACCGATGGCTATATTGCTGCTATCAGCAAGCATGCTGACACCAAAACCGCCTAAAGCAAACGTGATGATAAGAATGCCTATGATAAACCAGACGATACTGTACCAAAACGTCTTGATTTGCCAATCAAAATGTGTAGCGAGCCATGAGCCGTCCGCATCGTGGCGCTTAGCATAATTCATGATAATCGGCACAACCCACAATAGACCAGCCGTAAAATAACTGATCACATACAATAGATAGGTGATGTGATTATAAGTGGTCAAAGAACGGCGTTTACTGTCACTCATGTTGCCGCTTATATTATCGTTTATCATGTGTCTTGATCCTTAACAGGTCATATTATAATCAGACGTCTTAATGTTCACATTAGTCTGTTGACGCAGATGCTTATCCATTCAAGCTCAGGAAAACATTTTATAGAAAATAATTTATAGAAAATACCTATCACTAAAGCGTGCCATAAAACTTTAATTGTGTCGGATAGGATGTTTTTCAATGAAGTTCAATTCAAAATATGAAGCAATAACAGCGGGTGAAAGTAATGTTAATAAAACACGGTTTACGCTGTGACTTTTCTTATGCAGAAAATCCTAAGCGTATCATCGGTTCAATATAATTTGGATATAAGGAAGTCTGATTTATATAGAATTGACTATGATTCTAAGAAGTGACAGTCGCTTGTACCTCAATGGCTTTGGTGGTTGCGTCCTGTTGCATCGAGAGCTGAGTAAATTGCCAACCTTGCTGTTTAAGTTTACCAAGTGCCGCACTCACAACCGCCTGACTGGCATTGGTAAAGCTCAGTTGAATTGCATCGCCAGCCGCGACTACTTGTGCATCTGTAATACCCGAAGTATTTAACAGCGCGCTGACAGTACTGGCAGGTGGCATAGCGGCTGCCCCATCTACAGTATTAACCGTATTACTATCAATATTACCCGCTTGCGCGCGCAGCCAAAAATAGTCGGCAACCTGCTCTTGATACTCACTTTTGCTATCGCTTGCAGCTTGATGAACCGTATAACCGCCGTAGCCACCCACAAACAACAGCAGAAAAGCAGACAATATGGCCAATGCTAATTGATCGCGTGGAGACAATGCCTGCCAGCGTGATGATAGGACATTTTGATAACTATTCACCCGCTCTGAAAAAGCGCTTGCTTTAGGCGCGGTGGTGCTACGTTTGGCACGGCGCTGTAATCGTTTCATTCTCTAACCTTTATTGCCAATAGTTTGCGATCAAGTGACTACTATAATACTTATTGTCATCAAAAATATATCAGTCATAAGAAGTTGAAATTCTCAGCGAGCTTAAGATGCTGCTACCTTATCTGCACCAACGCTTTCTGGCGTAATACCTTCTTCATTTATACTCACAGTAATTTGCCCACTAAACTGCCCTTGCTCATTGCTATTTACCCGTTCTAACTTGGCCGTTAATCCTTGTGTGAACAGGGTATTGGCAAATTTATCAAGGCTATCTCGGTCAGGCGCAATCAAGGTAAAACTGAGCGCGGACGGTTGCATAACTAGAGACTGTGCCTTTAAGGAGGATTGCTTAATCAGCGGTGATATGCGTGATAGCACGGCTATATGTGGGGATGCTTGACCATTGGTACCCAGTTTTGGCGCCATTTGCGTGGTCAAATTGGTGCGTGGGTTTAGACGTTCATCAGGAAACCAAGACTGATATTGATTAGTAATCGCTGTTTTTGTTGCAGCCGTCGCTTGATTATATTGATAAAACTGCACCCCATCTGTCGCTATTTGCAGCACTAGGGCTGACAGCGCCACCATCATTGCTACACGTAGGTAAGGCGATAATTGCGAATCGGTTGATTTGATAAAGAAATTAAGCGCATGACGTTCAGGGCTATCAATCGGCTTTGGCGTACTGGTTAACATAGTCAATAGCAGCTGATGATCTGCGATAAGCGCGGCTGTTTGTGCCGAAAAATCGGTGGTCGTTACTGGGTTTTGCAAATCGATACTAGGATCAGATTTTGTAGCATCAAGGTCTGAAAAATTGATATTACCAAAAGCTTCAATGCTTGGCACCACCATCACTTCACTCAACTGCGGAAAGCGCTCAAAAATCAACGGTAAATAGCTGACCGCCATCCCTTGATATAATGATTGGCGTAGCAGCATCGTCTGGTCATCTTGATATAGAGTGATTTGCTGCCCCGCGCCTTCTTCTGGAACTGGTAACAATAAAAAATCAGGCAGTAATGCCGCGATACTCATACCGACAAGTTTGGCACTTTGCTGCCATGCCTCAATATCACCCTGCGCGAGCGCATATAAATACTGGCTATCAGCAAGGCTGGTTTGCCGTATTGCCAATTGCTCAACAGGGGTCAAGGACGTCTCTTCAAATAGATACTGCTTACCGGTATTGCCCAATTGCTTCAGCTGAGCACCATTAAGCTCGGTATCCACTTGTAATACGTGGCTTGACGGAAAGTACAAGCATACTTTTTTATGGCTATTGGATTTATAGCTGTTATAAATGTCATGCAACTGTTGCCAGCCAGCAACTGACTGCCATTGTTGTACGTCTTCATGCCAGACAGCTAGCGGACTGTGCTGCGCTCTTAACCAAACATGTAACACTAAGTGTGTCCTTAATTATATCAAAGCTGTAAAATAGCAAACTTATACGTTCTGTAAGCGCCCATGACCATGTTTATGTTTAAAACATCTTAATATTTTTAAACAGGGTCATGATGAATAATATTACTACTACTAAATATAGTCATTCCAATATGAAAAAGATACAGCGGGACTGGGATGAATTTTTTGCAGCCTCTGTCGGTGTAGGCACAGCAAGCCAGAAAAATTTATACCAGTTTCGCATTATGAAATAGCGTATCCATTTTATTTAGGATCGACTATAGCCAATGAAAGAGCGATATCAATACGGTTGCTCAGGTACAAAGCGATCGACCTCGGTTGCCATTCCAGACATGATGAAATCCATCTCAAATACTCGTGCTTCTGCCAAAGAAAACGACTCCGGATAATCACCCGTTAATAAGCCGGCGAGATTGGCGACGATAGACATATGACACACCACCACGAGACACTGCGCCTCAATCTTTGCTATATCGGTCAACGCACTATGAGCATCGTCAGAAGGCGTTATATTATCTTGTACCGTTGCTGGTATTGTAGGCGCATGCGCTTGCAGCTCTGCTAACGTTTGCTGCGCCCTATCATAAGGACTCACGATAAAACGATCGGGCCTATAATTGGTCGTGATATATTCTGCAGTTTGCGCGGCTTGCTGCTGCCCAAACTTGGTCAGCTGACGAGCGCTATCTGGACGCGTTTCGTCTTCTGCTTGACCGTGACGCACTAGTATAATTTTCATAACTTTCCTTGTCTATAGCTTGCCTTTTTATCAGCTGCCTTTCTATAACCTGCTTTGCCACTGCCTGACCTTACACATTTTCAGCAATACACATTTCTAGCAATCATTTTACTTAGAGTCGCTGTCTTTATCGCTACTCTCGTTTTTAGAGGTACTATTGGCAGCTTTCATTTGCGCAGTAAGGGCAGCATTGCTATGGTCATGAGCCATCACAAACTCGACGTCACTACGAAATCCCGCTTCCATCAAATGAAGCGCCACACCTAGTGCTGCTTTATCTTCATAAATGACCGCATAAAGTGCATGGGTAATCGGCATATAAATACCGTCTTTAGTCGCTTTTTCGTGAACTTGCTGAATAGTATTAACGCCTTCAGCAGTCTGACCCAGCTTTTTGACGGCGGCATCGATACTCATGCCACGACCAAGCATATTACCGATGCGGTAGTTACGGCTTAATTCTGAGCTGCAGGTTGCGTATAAATCACCAACACCTGATAACCCTAAAAACGTCAGTGGATTGGCACCGGCTTCGACACCAAAACGACTCATCTCTGCCAGCGCGCGAGTTAATATCATAGCTTTGGTGTTCTCACCCACTTCGTAGGCAGCCGCCATACCCATCGCAATAGCATAGATGTTTTTGAGCGCCCCGCCCAGCTCAACACCGCGAATATCATCGCTGGCGAACACTCTAAAGAAGGCACTATGCAGTGCTGCTTGTACAGCATGACGTAGTGGTTCAGACTCACTCGCAATCACTGTCGCAGACGGCATATTTTTCATAATTTCTATAGCAAGATTGGGCCCTGACATAACGCCAAAATTCACTTCAGGCAACACCTCTTTGATAATATCACTCATCATGGCAAAAGTGTCTTTTTCCATGCCTTTCGTTAGCGACACAATAGACTGCCCACTGATAAAGGGCGCGATGTTTTTCAGCGTTTCACGAAAGGCCAAGCCTGGCACTGCAATAAAGATAATGTCGGTATCTTTGACTGCTGACGCTAGATCATGACTGTACTTCAGGCGGTCATCAAGCTTGTGACCGGGCAGGTATTTCTTGTTCATCTGCGTTTTTTGCATCGCCTTGACGGTACGCTTGTTACGAACCCACAGCGTGGTATCACAACCATTACGCGCGGCTAGGTTCGCCATCGCTGTACCAAAACTACCACCGCCCAAAAATGCCAAACGCAGCTTGGTAGGATTACTATGAATCTCTGCCATGTTTTTTGCCACCGCAGACTCTACCGCACTAGGATCTAGCTTCTTACGGCCAATACCAGATTTACTAGCTCGTCCAATGATACCCGACAACAGACTGTTTTGTTTGTCAGCTGCTTTATTACTCTCGTTGCTACTATTTTCATTGGTATCTTTGTTGGCATTGGTATTGCTGTCATTAGCGCTTGTCATATGCATTTATCCGTATTGACTGACTTATTATTAATAATATCTTTAGTGCACAGCTACTGAGACCAGTTATGTTTAATAAGTAACCAATCTTAGCTCGGTAGCACTCAAGTATGTTTATGGCTCAAAGCGGACCAGCGGCTCGATATCAATAGCTTTGCGTGTGGGTTCGTCTTTAGGGCTGGTGCCAGTATAAACAAAAGCCGTGACATAATCATCTGCACTTACGCCAAAATATGCTTTTATAGCAGGTTCGTTACACAGTAAGCCTGTGCGCCATACTGTGCTAAAGCCTTGCGCTTTTAAAGCCAGAATAAGATTTTGAACCGCAGCGCCTGCACTTAACATTTGCTCGAAATGCGGTACTTTTTTGTGTTCTTGCATCTGAGTAACCACGGTAATCACAACTGGTGCACGCAGCGGCATCGTCTGCGTTTTTTGCACTGTTTTCTCAGAGAGCACCTCGCCCTCTTCTGTCGCCTTTGCTTTTGCTGCTTCGACAAGGGCACGCCCTAAATCATGACGAGCATCGCCCGCAGTCACGATAAAACGCCATGGACGCAGTTTTTTGTGATCAGGCGCGGTCGCAGCACACCCAATCGCTTCTTCAATCTGAGCGCGCGTTGGTGCAGGAAGATCTAAGTTACCCACGCTACGTCTTGAATTGATCCAGTGAATCAGCTCGTCGCTAGTAAATGGCGTACTCTCAGTCGTTAGTGCTTTAATCGATATTTTTTCATTTTTCTTTACTTGATTGTCTGTTGTAGAATTAGTTTCGTCAGACTTATTCATTATTCACCCTTATTTATTATTGATATTGACTGCTACTGTTTATATCAGCAGATTATCCCGTTATAAATATGATTAGACAATCGTAAAACCGTAAACGAAAAACCAAGCAGCCTTTACCCTCTCACTTTAAATAGTGATCATACCATCAAGCCACATCTGCATTTTCAACACGGTGCTCCATTTTTAAATAATCTTCTGACTGCATCTCAAGCAAGCGCGAACGCGTCCGTTCAATCTCAAACGCCAGTTTTTCGCCTTGATACAGCTCAAGAATTGATTGCTCTGCTCGAATCAGTAATTTTACGCGGCGATCGTAAAACTCATCGACCAGATAGACAAAACGCCGCGTCGGATCACGCAGGTCATCATCCAATGATGGTACTGAATCGACTAAGACCGTACTAAATTGTTTCGCAAGCTCAATAAAATCAGCAGCCGAACGTGGCTCCATACATAAATGACGGAAGTCGCAAAATAAAACATCTTCGGTGCGAGCATTAATCTTAATTTGACGACCATTAATAGTAATAGGCTCATTACTGATTTTTTGATTATTAGATAAACTCGCAAAACGGTTGGCCAACCAATGGTGGTTGGCTTTGGTCATGGGAGATTCATACAGCTCTGCTTGCTGTAACACGCGCAAACGATAATCGATACCGGAGTCAATATTCATCACGGCGGTATGGTGCTCAACTTCAGCGATAGCGGGCATAAAGCGATCGCGGTGTAAACCGTCTTTATAGAGTCCTGCTGGCTCAATATTTGAGGTAGCGACCAATGTAATACCACGATTGAATAGCATGGTAAAGAGATCGCCCAAAATCATCGCATCAGAGACGTTAGAGACAAAGAATTCATCAAAGCAAATAATGACTGCTTCTTTGTAAATGATGTCAGCCACTTTCTCCAGTGGGTTACTTTCGCCTTGTATGGCGTTTAGCTCACGATGAACGCGCTGCATAAAATGATGGAAATGAAGCCGCATCTTGCGATCAATCGTCAAAGAATCATAAAACATGTCCATCATCCATGTCTTACCACGGCCAACACCGCCCCACATATACAAACCTTTTGGGGCAGCCGGCTTAGATTTTAAAAAACTAAAAATGCCTTTTTTTTGTTCCACGCGACTGGTGAGCTGGTGATGTAGCTCATCAAGATAGCTCATGGCCTGATATTGCTGCTCATCTCGAGTAAACTCATCGGTACTGACGGCTTGCTCGTAACGTTGCAATGGAGATAAACTCATAATACGACTCATCATTTAAAAAGATAAATATTAGGGCGTGTTTGATCCTTCGATCATGACACTGACTATTTTTCAGGCGATTCGACGTTAGAGACAGTAAGGCAATATTTCTAAGCGCCTATTTTCAACAAAGAAGGTGGTGAAACTTATGAGGTGACTTGATCTTCAATGCTCATCAAAACTATGCTGTTGCAACAGTTTTTTTAACTCAGATAAGCGACCGTGAAAAAAATGTCCAGCGCCGTCCACGACACTGACTGCTAGACCTAAACGTTCTGCAAATTTCTGCATATTATCAGGATCAATCACTTCATCAGCATTGCCATATATCTCAAAGGTTCTGTCAGCTGGCAAGCTTAAATCTTCGCTGTCGTTTTTTTCAACAGACGGAGCGATAAGAGCAATTTTAGTAATCTCAAAATCACTTAACCCCCAAACATGAGAGGCTTCGAGCACCTGCTCAGCCGCACGCGCAATCACGTAACCACCGAAAGAAAAGCCGCCAAGCCATAGCTTGCGCGCATTGGTTTGTTCTGCAATCCATTGTAGCACGGTCATTGCATCCACCACCTCACCTTCCGCATAATCATGCTCGCCAGTCGACTGACCAACACCGCGAAAGTTAAAACGGACCACGTGCATACCGTTATCACGCGCAAAGCGGTACATTGTGGTGACCACTTTATTGTTCATCGTGCCATCAAACAGCGGGTTGGGATGACAAAGCAGCGCCACCGTGTCGGTATTCGGATCGTTAGGATTGTCTTGTTGCCATAGCGCGTCAACTTCGAGCACGCCAGCAGGAGCAGGAATTAATGGCATAAAATTACTTACTAATTAAAAATGAATACCTCAATTATCCTAGATATGATTTTTATTTCAAGTGATTTGCTGTGTACGCCTCAGGTTTGTGGCAGGTGTACATGGTTTTGTCATAAATAATAGCTTGGAACACTTAGGGCGTGTCATCAATTAGCACATGGATACATTTAGTGGTCTTAAAATCTAAATGATGACACGCCCTAGTAAAATTAGGATAATTTGCTTGGCTGCAACGTTAGCATGTAATACAAGCGCAATACCGAACACAATAACTGCCTAGACACCCCAGACTGCAATAGGTTAGATTTAATCTGTCTTTTAATAAACAAAATACTTGCCCTACTTGTCTTTAGTTTTTATGATTAATTTATAGAAAAGAGGAATAATTTATGAATACTGTTAATAAAACTGCCACCATTACTGCTACTTTAGCGACTGCGCTTGTTTTGAGTGCCTGCCAGAGCACGCCTTCCTCACCAGTCATTCAACGTGCCAACTCTATTTACGAGACTACTGGGATAGCGGACAGCAAAGTAAAAGCTCAGCAAAATGCGCTTGATAGCGCGAAGGATACTTGTCGCAGCAAACAAGTGATTATCGTTGATGACAAAGTTGCTTATAATGGTATTTTAGATGAGCGCACGGGTCGTATGGTCGGACAAGCGAGTGCGGTTATCGGTTCTATCTTTGGCACGGGCTCACCCAATTTGTCACGCGATGATGATTATGAGTATAAGATCAACTTCCGTTGCCAATAAAAGAACCATTATCAACTGACAAAGTTAAAGCATTCTACTAAACTTTGAAGCTAAATGAATGAGTTGATAAATACGTAAGTAGCCCTAGCTTTGCCTTGTGCTCAATAAAAATAACGGTATTTGGTGTAAAATATAATAGGGTTTGGCCAGTAAATCAGCGATGAAAATAATATATTGATCGCTGACTTACTGGCTTTACTTTTTGTAGCTGCGATTTTGGGGTAAACTACCCTGTCTAATCTTCTACGCCCCCTACTCAGTTTCTTAGTTTTCAGAATCCTTGTTTTTAGAATCCTTATTTTTAGAATCCTTATTTTTAGAACCCTTGTTTTTAGAACCCTTGTTTTTAGAATGCTTGTTTTTAGAATCCTTATTTTTAGAATCCTTATTTTTAGAGTCCTTATTTTTAGAATCTTTGTTTTCAAAACCCTTGGTCTACTATTATGCGCAAACCCAATCTTTCAAATACCAAACCAGCAAAAGTGTTAGCGCCTGCCAAAGATTTAGCGACGCTGGAGGCCGAACTGGCGGAACAAGAAGATCATTTAGAAGATACGGTCTTGCGTTTGAGTGACTATTTATCAGCGGTTGAGATGGTCATCAAACAAACCTTTGACCACCGCGTATGGGTGAAGGCTGAAATTCGTAATCTGTCTAGCAAAGGTGGGCATTATTACTTTGAGTTGGCTGAAAAAGATGAGGAAGGCAAAGTAGTCGCCAGCTGCCGTGGCAACCTTTGGCGCTTTAAAGCTGCACGCGTATTGGCAAAATTTGAGCGGGCGACTGGCATGCCTCTTGAGCGCGATTTGACTGTATTACTCAAAGTATCCGCAGGTTTTCATGCACAATATGGCTTCTCTATTACCATTGAAGACATTGATCCTAGCTATACCTTAGGGGATTTGGCACGGCAATATGCCGAAATGGTCGATCGCTTGACTGGTGAAGGCTTATTGCAGCTCAATCAGCAGTTGCCTGTACCCTTTGATATCGAGCACGTCCTAGTGATTGCTCCCGAAAAGGCAGCAGGTTTAGGTGATTTTCAAGCCGATGCAGATCGCTTAGCGAGTACAGGCGCTTGTCAATTTCACTACCATCACGCGACCTTTCAAGGTAATCATGCCCCAAGCGAGATTCGCCAAGCCATCGTCAGTGCTCAGCAACAATTCCAAGATACTTATCAGCGCCTGCCTGACTTATTAGTGATTATTCGTGGCGGCGGCGCGGTGGGAGATTTGGCTTACCTCAATGATTACGAGCTTGCCGCACTGGTCGCTGAACAGCCTGTTCCCGTTTGGGTTGGTATTGGTCACGAGCGCGATAAAGTGATTTTAGATGAAGTGGCGCACAGCAGCTTTGACACGCCATCCAAAGTGATAGCGGCCATTAGTAGCCATTTAGCACAACTGGTCACGCAGACTTTACATTATCAAGCGCAAATCAAACAAGCCGCCCAGCGTCAACTCAATATCGCGGAGCAACAAACGGCGCGACAATTGAGCCAAATGCAGTCGCGTACCATCGGTCAGCTAACCGCGCTGCAAAAAGACAGCGACTATGCGTGGCGTAGTATTCAGCAGAGTGCGCAGCGGCAAGTAAAGCAAGCGGCGAGACTGACAACTGAGTTACACACACAGACGCAAACCCTTGCGTATCAGCAATTAGCCAGCGCCCATAACTATAGTAGCATCTATCAAAAAACCATCATGCAGAGCGCTCAGCAGCAGCTGATACAGGCACAGCGTGATAGCGCCCATCTGCGTGATATCGTACTTTTGCACCGACCGTCTCGTGTGCTCAAGCAAGGCTATACCATGCTGACTGATGATAAAGAAAAACAGATACTCACCAGCAGTACACAGCTTTATCCTGAGCAAACTATTCATATCGTCTTAAAAGATGGCAAGGCTAAAGCTCAGATTATTGATGTTAATATTGAGAAAAAAGCGACAGAAATCTCAGAGACACCAACTGAACCATATAATAATATCTAAAGATTACTTATCTACTTACTTTTACTTTAAAAATTAGGAAAACCCATGACGACTCCTACTCGCAAGCGCAAAAAAGCCGCTCCAAAAACCTTTAAAGCGGCTTACGATATTCTAAAAACCAATGCGGCTGAATTACAGCAACAAGACGAGCCTGATATCGACAATTTGATGACTACGGTGGAAGAATCAATTGCTGCTTACCGCGTTTGCGAGACACGCATCAATGCCGTACAACAAGCATTAGATGCAGCTTTTGCTGAAGAGGTAAAAACTGAGGAATTAGATAGCTAAATAGCTAAATGGCATCTACTCAGGTTCATCAACCTCGAAAACTTGGCGCAGATAGGCAAGATAAGTATCATTGTTAATCATGGTCTTGCCTGGGCTATCAGACAGTTTAGCCACAGGTTGTCCATTGCACTCCACCAATTTTAGTACGATGTTAATCGGCGTGATGCCCATGTCATTGGTGAGATTGGTGCCAATACCAAAGCTGGTTCTGATACGCTCTTTGAAGTACTGATGCAACTCCCACGCCTTTTCAAGCGTCAAACCATCACTAAAGGTTAGAATCTTTGTCTTAGGGTCTATCTTTAGCTTTTGATAATGAGCAATGGCTTTATCACCCCAGATATACGGATCGCCGCTGTCATGGCGCAGACCGTCGAAAAGCTTGGCAAAATACAAATCAAAATCACGCAGGAATGCGTCCATGCCAACGACATCGGTCAACGCAATACCCAAATCCCCACGATATTCATGCACCCAAGATTCGAGTGCTGCTTTTTGTGAGTCACGCAAGCGTACATCTAATGCCTGAAAAGCTTGCATAAACTCATGCGCCATCGTCCCTATTGGTGTCATCCCAAGCTGCTTTGCCAAATACACGTTAGAGGTGCCGCTAACAATTTTTGGCTCAGCTTTGTGCAGGGTTTCTACCACATGCGCTTGCCAGCTTTTGCTAAAGCGTCGACGTGTGCCAAAGTCTGCAACGATGAACGGTGGCTTATCTGTACTTTGTTGCTTTGCATACTGATGCAACAGCGCAACCTTGTCATCCAAGCGCCTTTGTCCTTCTTCTATCACGCTAGGGCTCGATAAGGCATTGAAATAAAGCTCGTTGACAATGGCCAACACAAATACTTCAAAGAACATCGCCTGAATCATTGGCCCTTCGATATCGATCAACAAGCGCCCTTTACTGTCCGTACTGACGGTAATAAAACGGCGCTTAAGTTTAAACAACTCTAAATAATCGACAAAATCAGAACGGATAAAGCGTAACCCACGCAAATATTCCAGTTCATCTTCTAAGAAGCGCAATTCACATAGCATATCTAATTGCTGCTCTAACGACTCTTTAATATCGGCCAGTGGATAAACCGCCTCACTATTATTACGGCAGCGAAACCGATAGACACCGTGGGTCTGCGGGAACTGGTGTAACATAGCTTGTAGCATGGTAAATTTGTACAAATCGTTATCAAGTAACGAGGTAATAATAGGTGCAGAAGTGACCGTCATGTTACAACCTTAAACGCAAAAGTAAAAAATCCATATTGCTCAATAGCTAAGCGATACTGACTAAATGATATCTTAGGGCTTCTAATAATAAATGCTCATGAGCCTTTAAAAGACCGTTCAGTATAACGATATTTGTTGTTTTTTGCAGGCGTGACTACCCCTAGCAGCAAAAATCATACGATAATCAAAAACGTCTATAAAAACTGCTGCTTAGATTGGTATAACAAAGACGTTTGGAGTGACCTCAACGTGAATAAATCCATTATTAGGCTTTAGCACGCATAAATTGAGCGACATAGTCATCGGCAGGATTGTCTCTTAATTCACTAGGCGTGCCCGTTTGCACCAAGCGACCACCATTTAAAATACTAATACGCTGACCCACTTTGACCGCTTCATCGATATCATGAGTAATAAAGACAATGGTCTTATTGAGACGGTCTTGTAGCTCAAGCAGCTGATCCTGTAGTTGGGCACGAATAAGCGGATCAAGTGCAGAGAACGCTTCATCCATCAGCAAAATCGGATTGTCAGTCGCTAAGGCTCGCGCCAGCCCTACGCGCTGCTGCATACCGCCCGACAGTTCATCAGGGTAGCTGTGCTCTAGATTGGGAAGCCCTACCTCATTAAGCCAATGACGCGCAACTTCATGACGTGCTTCCACGCTCATCTTACGGACACGTAAGCCATAAGCCACATTTTGTATGACGGTCATATGCGGCATCAAGCCAAAATGCTGGAACACCATGCTGACGGTATTCTGACGATATTGCTGTAACGCCTTATCATCCAATTTTAGAATATTAATAGAGTCGCTTGAGTTGGTATTGTTTATCCCGTCTGTATTAGCGGTTACTGGTGCAGCAGCAGTCGATGCCTTTTCTTTTGCTATGCCTTGTGCTTTTGATGACAGGGTTTTAGAGTTAATAGTGGTGTCGACCCATATCTTGCCGCTGGTTGGATCAATCAAACGGTTAAGATGACGTATCAAGGTCGATTTACCTGAGCCTGAGAGTCCCATGATGCAATGCAGCTCCCCCGCTTTAATCGCCAAATTAACATCGTAAAGCCCGACTGAATAGCCAGTCTGCTTTTTGACAGCGACACTATCCATACCATCTGCTAGTAGTTTCAACACTGATTGTGCTTGCGACTCATTAGCATTATAAATTTTGCTGATATTCTCTAACTGGATATGATTCATAGCTATTCTCATTATTGTTTAACCGATAGGACGTTTGCCAGCTTCAATGGTCTTTTGCCGCGCGCGTTTTCCTTGACCAAAAGCTTGGCTAATACGGTCAATGATAATCGCCACAATGACAATGGCTGTACCCGCCTGTAGTCCTTGACCGATATTGAGCGTCTGAATAGATTGTAAGACGTCTTCTCCCAGACCCGGCGCACCAATCATAGACGCCAGTACGACCATGGCAAGCGACATCATCACTGCCTGATTGATCCCAGCCATAATACTGGGCAACGCTTGTGGTAACTTGATCCAAATGAGTAGCTGAAAATGGGTACTACCGAACGAGCGCCCTGCTTCGATCATTTCATGATTGACCTGCGTGATGCCCAACGTCGTCAAACGAATAAGCGGCGGCAAAGCATAAATAATCGTGGCAAATAATGCTGGCACTTTACCAATACCGAATAGCATGAGCACGGGGATTAAATAGACAAAGCTTGGCATGGTTTGCATCACATCCAATATCGGCGTGACAATTTTTCGGAGCAGACTGCTGCCCGACATAGCAATACCAATGGGAATACCGATCACCACCGTCACCAAAACGGAGACGATCAATAACGCTAAGGTATCGATTAAAGCGCCCCACAGTCCAAACGCACCGATTAAAAACAGTCCTGCCCCGCAAGCAATGGCAAACCATACTTTGCGCACCCCGAACCATGCCAATACGGTCACCAGACCAATAATTAACCATGCTGGAATTACCGTTAATAGGCGCTCAATAGGCAACAACAAATAGGTCAAAGTGACGCTACTGATACTCCGAAACACATCACCATAATCTCTAACCACAGTCGCTAAGGCTTTATTAAGTGGCGTCTCAAGGGACCATGACGGAAAGCTGGAGGTTAGTGCTAGGAAGGCGTTACTTGAGGTGGCGTCATTCAACGGTGCATTGACACTGGTATTGCCTGTGCCATCGTTCGTTAGATTAATACCTAAATTGGCAGCAAGATTTTCAGCGACTTCTTTGGGTAACCATGCTTGCCAAACATTAGGATTGGCACGTAAAAACTCAAGCGCCTGTTCATCACCACTGCGCTTGCTTTCACTCATCTCTAAAATTGCACTGTTTAGTTGGTCTGGCGTGAACTGAATTTTTTCAAAGGCACTTGCCAATTCAGGATTGTCATTGATAAAAGGCGTCGATGCAGCAATCTTAAGCGGGGAGACAGGAAAGCCAGAGACACAATCCAAGGTACCATCAGCCAGTAACAAGTCTTGCCAGCACTCATCTTTATGGGCAGGGAACGCTAGCGGTGCAAAATCGTATTTGGCGATGAGCCCCGTTGGCTGCCAATAGTAAAATAGTAGCGGTTTTTTTTGTTCAAAGGCGGAGGCAATCTCAGCATCGAGTGCTGCACCAGTACCTGGATGGGCATTATTAAAAACAGCATCTAAGCCAGTATTTTTGAGCAGTCGGGTGTTAAAAATCTCACATGCCCAGCCCGACGGACAGTTCATAAACCGTGATTTACTAGGATCTTCTGGATCTTTAAACAACTCTGCATACTTAGGCAAATCCTGATAACGACGCAGTCCCGGATTGTCATCCATGATATATTGAGGCACGTACCAACCTTGAGTAGCACCGCCCTGCAGCGTATCGCCAATGACCGCAACTTTGTTGTCATTGATGGCCTGCTCCATAATTGGTGAGCGCCCAATCCATTGTTCGCCGATGATTTGAATATCGTTTTGCGACAATGCGGTCTCGAGTGCAGGTCCTGCCCCAGGTACTTCTTCGATCGTGCAGTCGTAACCACTCTCAGCAATATATTTGAGTATCCCAGTCGTAAACTGACCACTCTCCCAAGTCAGCGCGCCAAATTTGATCGGTGATGCGCAAGCGGCTGACGCTGAGACCGGCATTAACAACACGCTCATACACAGTAAACTTAACGCAATCCATTGGCGCATGGGATGTCCTATATGTCGTTATTAAAATGAGTTATTTCGATGTCAAAGTCAGGTATCAATATTAAGTTATGAACCACTTGGCTGATAGCAAATGTGGACTTAATCTTTATTTCTCATTAGAAATATAAACTTACCATAACTACCGTCTAGTAATATTAAGAAATGTAGCGACATATGAGAATGATTATAGATAACTATTGGCTAGGTTCAGCTTTTCTTTTATATATAAAAAATATTATAAAGCCATTCAAAATAAATACTATAATCATCAAAATTTTGTTTTTTCGACAAAAAAACAGCACCTACTTGCGTAGATGCCATTGTTATTAAACGGACAATCTCATAGCATTTACTTCATCATAAATGCCATAGCTTTGTTAAATAATCCGCCATAAGGTGGTAATAGGAAATTCATGCCGTTGAGCTTATTTTGTACAAACACAGGCTTCATGTGACTTAAACGCTCAAAACCAGCTTTGCCATGGTACGCGCCAGTGCCTGAGTGCCCAACTCCGCCGAACGGCAAGTCGTGCTGCACCACATGCAGGATCACTTCATTAATAGCTAAGCCACCTGATACCGTATTGTCACGTACTTTTTCTATGTCGCTGTGACGCTCACCAAACACATAAAGCGCTAATGGACGCGGACGAGCATTGACGAAATCGATCGCATCATCGAGCGTATCATAGTGCATCAACGGCAGAATCGGTGCAAACAGCTCGTTTTGCATCACATCACTATCGGGTGCAGGCTCACTGATAATAACTGGTGGCATCAACCGCGTTTCGATATCATAGTCTGCATCAGTTATCTTGTGAATGTTTTCGCTAGAGACGCCATCTAGATAACCTTTGATACGCTTAAACTGCTCACCATTGATAATACGCGAGTAATCTGGGTTTTCGCTGATGTTCGGATAATGATTTTGCATCCACTCTTTTGCTAAGCCAATGAACGCTTCGTGATCTTTGCGCTGGATTAGGACATAGTCAGGGGCAATACAAGTTTGACCGGCATTCAGCGTTTTACCCATCATCACGCGATTGACAGCCGCTTCTAGATTGGCACCGTCCAATACGATAACGGGTGACTTACCACCAAGCTCCAACGTAACCGGGGTCAAATTAGGCGCAGCAGCAGCCATGACCTTTTTGCCTACTTCAGTAGAGCCGGTATACAATAGATGATCGAAAGGCAGCTTACTAAAAGCGGCAGCGATCTCTACTTCGCCCAATACAACACAAACCATATCTGGCGAAAAGTAGTGAGCGATGAGATCTGCAAACACTTGCGCGAACTGCGGTGCTGACTCACTCATCTTAACCATGATTCGATTGCCTGCTGTGAGCGCATCGATGATTGGCCCGACGGCTAAGAACAATGGATAGTTCCACGGCACCATGATACCAACCACACCTAATGGCTGCGGCTGAATCTCGTTATGAGCTGGCATGTATAATGCTGAAATAGAAGCGCGACGTGTTTTCATCCATTTTTTGCCATGCTTTTTGGCATGGCTGATACCCGTAAAACTGGGAACAAGCTCCGCAAATTGGGTTTCAGACTCACTGCGATAGCCAAAATCTGCGCTAATCGCTTGAGCAAGGTTATGTTGGTTATCGCTAAGCATCATCTCTAAGTTGTCTAGTTGAGTCTCCCGCGTCGCCCAATCATTTATTGGCTGAGCACGGCTCAATGCTTGCAATCTAGAGAACTGCGCTTGCATCTCATCGATAGTAGTCATAATACTAAGCGCTTTATCGGTACTGGTATGCGCCTGATTAGTGGTGTTCTGATTATTGTCTGTCATATATCTTCCTTGTCATAAGCGTTAGAGTCAGTACGCTGTATTTGATTGATAACTCTATATTTGTCTTTAAGCGCTAGCGGAAAGAGCCGCACGCGCGCATATCATTATAAGAACTAACAAGATTCCATTCGTTGCTGTTTAATGTAGCGCATTGACTAAGCAATGAACAGTGTCTTTGATTGACTGCTGGGTTTGTATAAAATACGTGTCGGTCACAGAGACAATAGCTGCACTGAATCATCATTTAAAGGATATATCGTCTCTTATAGTCTCTTTAATTATAGTCTCTTTAATATTTAGGCTTTATAGTAGGTATCGATTAAAATTGTAGGTATCTATTAAAATTTGGGCGGCAATCACAAAAACTGCTACACTCAGCATTGGGGGGTGTTGAGCTTTCGCCACCAGTCAAAATTCGCCAATACTTTACACCAGACAACAATAAGACAGTCACGCTTATGCAAAATGTCACGCAGCAGACTCACAATACCTCTCCTTACGACACCCTTCTTACAAAATCGCTGTCGGCCGCCGATTATGTCTCTACCCATGATGCTATGCTAGCGCGTACCTTGGAGCGTATCGCACTCAAAAAAGAGCAAGGCTTACGCACGCCTGATGAGCTATGGATTGTCGATCATAATGACGTTTACACGCTTGGGCAAGCAGGTAAAGAAGAACATATCCTGCAACGAACTGACACCCCGATTATCAAGACGGATCGCGGTGGACAGGTGACATGGCATGGTCATGGACAGCTGGTTGTATACTGGCTATTTGATCTGGACAGTATAGGCTGGAGTGTACGCAATCTGGTATCGCATGCAGAGCAAGCGATCGAGGACGTGGTAAATAACTGTCTACAGAACTCATCGTCATCTATCAGTGATAATATCAGCGCCCACGCTCGCCGTGATGCACCCGGTGTTTATTTATATGCAGATACTGATACTGATGCGCAAGCCCAGAACACTTCTTTGGATGACAAAATCATGCTTGGCAAAATAGCCTCATTGGGTTTTAAGATTAAGCATGGTTTTAGCTATCATGGCATTGCACTCAATATCAATTGTGACTTATCAGCTTTTAATGCCATCAATCCTTGCGGCTACGCTGGCATGCAAATGCTACGCTTGGCTGATTTTTTGACCATACAAAAAGAGCCAGAGGTGCAAACAGCTCAGCACATACATAATTCTTTGAGCTATGAGCAAGTAACTCAAAAGCTTATTGATAATATTGCCAAACGTCATGCTGGACTGATTGAGCTACGAGCAATTGCACCCAAGTGATTTTCTGAGGCCATTTTGCATAATCTTTTTTTGCATAATATCTTGCCCGCTTAGACTTAAGCATTATGAGAAAATTCAGACCAAACTTGCTATAATTGCATGCAGCACAAATCGGGCACAGTAATAATCTTACTGCTTGTCCAGCTCAATCCTTTGACTATCATTGATTATTCAAACACTTAAAACAAAAGAAAATTGGAGCATTTTATGGCAGATTTTAACAAAATTTTGGACGCCGGCGACGTAGATGGCGGCATTATCAACGTAGTAGTAGAAATCCCTGCTGGTAGCAGCCATAAAATTGAGTGGAATCGCGAATTGGCCGTATTTGAGCTTGATCGTATTGATCCACAGATTTTTGCCAAACCTTGCAACTATGGTTTTATCCCACAAACGCTAGACGAAGATGGTGATGAGCTAGATGTGTTATTGCTTACTGAGCAGCCATTACCAACAGGTATTTTCTTAAAAGCCAAAGTAATCGGCGTCATGAAGTTCGTTGATGATGGCGAAGTGGATGACAAAATCGTTGTCGTACCTGCTGACGACCGTGACACAGGCAATGCTTACAACAGCCTAGCTGATCTGCCAAAGCAGCTAATCAACCAGTTAGAGTACCACTTCAGCCATTACAAAGACCTGAAAAAACCAGGTAGCACAGTGGTTGAATCTTGGGATGATGTTGCAGAAGCTAAAGAAGTGATCAAAAAGTCTATCCAACGCTGGAAAGATCTATAATTTATCAAAGATTGGCAGAAATGCTGATAAAGATAACTATTAAAATACCGCAGTCATTATTATGATTGCGGTATTTTTTTGCTTGAATCTTGCTGATAGAAAATGGTTATAATGAACCACCGTACGACCTATTCACACTCTCATGTTGTAATAAGGACAATCATGTTTAATCCTGATCCTAGCGCAAAACCAGTCAATACAAAGTTGCCGAAAGCGATCATCATGATGATTGAAAAAAACAATTTGGTGATGGCGATCAAAACATTGGCAGCCGATGAAAATATCAGTATGGATGAAGCAAAGAGTAGAATCGATGCTTATGAGACGGCACTAAAGGTAAAACAACAGCAGAAATTAAATACTATTGCCAATAAGCAAGGTATTCCTAATCAAGCGATCAGTTTTGATAGAGAGCAAGCAGAGGAAGAACCAGATCGTTTAATAAAAAACCGTGTGAAAACCACTCAAACAGATCAAGGATTCAAAAGCCTACAGCGAGGTGTCGACAGCCAGTTGAATGATTTGGGCTATAAAAAACCGCTTTTACCGTATTGGGCAAAGCGGTTGCTAATCATTATCTTCATCATGACAGGATTGTTCTGGATATTGTGGCAAGTATTTGGCTAAATAAAAAATATTGGATTGTCATATTTTCCATAGAATTTTGTATTAATGCATGGCAGCTGCTTAACTATTTTTCTTTATAAGCGGCACTTAGAGCAAGCCTTTATAAAGGAAATAAAACCCTACCACAGTTAATAATATCGCAAAACATTTTTTTAGTAATGCTGGTGATAGTATATGCGCGACTTTCGCGCCTACTTTTGCGGTAAAAAAGCTCATGATACTAATGCCTAAAAAAGCATAAATATGGACAAAGCCAATAGTGTTAGGCACATCAACTTGCTGCTGCATGCCAAAAACCATAAAGCCTAACGCACCAGCAATGGCAATCGGTAAACCACATGCTGCTGAAGTGCCGACAGCTTTTTGCATGACCACGCCATAACGCGTGAGATAAGGGACGGTTAAGCTGCCACCACCGATACCAAAAATGGCAGAAGCGACACCGATAACCCCGCCTGCTGCTAATTGCTTAGGCTTAGACGGCAGTTCTGGATTAACATCATTAGAATGACTAGCGACCTGCTTTTTACCACCAAAAAACATCTTATAGGCGACCCAAAGCAGAAATACACCAACGATAAGCTGGAGATATAGCCCAGATATTTGCCCTGCAATCCCCGCACCCAAAAAGCAACCAATCGCTAGACCTGGTGCGAGATTTTTAAAGACAGGCCACATGACCGCGCCCTTTTTATTATGCGCCATGAGCGAGCTAATAGAGGTGACAATAATGGTCGCTAGTGATGTCCCTAACGCCAAATGCATGATATTGTCAGGACTGTAGCCCATTTGGGTAAAGACGATAAATAATAGTGGTACGATGATGGTGCCACCGCCCACGCCAAATAGCCCTGCAGCAAACCCTGCTAGCGCACCAATTATTAAAAAAATGAGTATTTCCACGGGATAGTTACTTCTCGGTTAAAGGATAGTTTTATAGTCGATGCTAAATAAAATGGATACGTTATCTGATAATGTAAAATTGATACAAATTTTTCTAGCTTGCTGTGCCTACGCCGACAGAGGCTACAAAAAATTCATTCCAGTTTTACTGTATTTTCTTTATATTGAGCTGACTATAGTTAGATGACCATTAAATAATCAATATCAGAAAGTCAGCTTAAGCAATTTCTGTTTGACCCACTTGATGATAGGCACGATTAAAATACACCAAACTTTCATCAGCGCCACCTTGTGATACGGCGTGCTTAATGGCAACCACACGGCACATAAAGACACTGTGCGTGCCGACTTCTTGAATATCCTCAATCTCACAATCAAAACTGACCAGCGCATCCTCTAAAACAGGTGCACCTGTCGCTAATTGCGTCCAAACGCCCTGTTTAAATCGTTCTTCCGAACCTAATTTGGAGGCAAAGGCATTAGATATTGGCTCATGATGTGCACCTAATACATTGACACTCAACGTTTTGTTTTCAAGAAAGTAGCCATGTGAGCGAGAGGTCTGATTCATACAGACCAGCAAGGTAGGCGGTGTGTCTGTGACGCTACATACCGCAGATGCCGTAAACCCATGAATACCAGAGCTACCTTTTGTGGTAACCACATTAACGGCAGTCGTCAATAGCGACATGGCATCTCTAAAGTCGGTGGTTTCAATCATATCTTTACTCATCGCTGAACTCCTAAATTTGGCTATGACTTATTTCTAAATGGCATTAAGACTACTTGATGGCCTACCCACAGTATTTCAATCAAACCGAATAAACAAACTTGATTAGACCTATCCCACCTATTGATAAGTGCGAGCCAGTAACTAAGCGCTCAGCTCTTGACGAATGATTGCCGCGCCCTCGCTCAACGCTTTTAACTTGCCGCGTGCTACCTCGCGAGGCAAAGGTGCCATGCCGCAGTTGGTCGAAGGATAGAGCTTGTCTGCATCGACGAATTGTAGAACTTTGCGTAGGGTATCTGCCACTTCTTCAGGGGTTTCAATAGTATTAGTTGCCACATCGATAGCACCGACCATCACTTTTTTACCGCGAATCAATTCAATCAAATCCATCGGCACGTGCGAGTTTTGGCACTCAAGCGAGACGATATCAATGCTTGACTGCTGCAATTTTGGAAACGCTTGCTCGTATTGACGCCACTCTGAACCCAGTGTCTTTTTCCAATCGTTATTGGCCTTAATGCCATAGCCGTAGCAAATATGCACCGCTGTTTCGCACTTTAGACCTTCGATAGCGCGCTCTAAAGTGGCAATACCCCAGTCATTGACGTCATCAAAGAACACATTAAACGCAGGCTCATCAAACTGGATAATATCCACGCCAGCTGCCTCTAATTCTCTCGCCTCTTGATTCAGAATTTTGGCAAACTCCCAAGCCAATTTTTCACGGCTTTTATAATGACCATCATACAGTGTATCAATCATCGTCATAGGCCCTGGCAGCGCCCATTTAATTGGCTGATCGGTTTGCGCCCGCAAAAATTTAGCGTCGTCTACAAACACTGGCTTTTGACGGCTCACCGCCCCAACGACTGACGGCACACTGGCCTCATAGCGGTCACGGATTTTGACGGTTTTACGATTCTCAAAATCGACGCCATCTAGATGCTCAATGAAGGTAGTCACAAAATGCTGACGGGTCTGCTCACCATCACTGACGATATCAATCCCAGCATGCTGCTGTTCTTGCAATGTCAAACGTAAGGCATCTTGTTTGGCTTCAAGCAGTTGCTCCCCTTCTAATGCCCAAGGTGACCAAATTTTCTCAGGTTCAGCGAGCCAAGATGGTTTTGGTAAGCTACCAGCTGTCGATGTCGGTAATAATAGTGTCATAATTTTTAATCTTCTATAATGTTTATTTTTTTATTTTGGTGTCCAGTGAGGTTATGCTAGGGCGTGTCCTCATTTTAAAAATGAGGATAAAAGTGAGGTAAATGGCAGCCAAACAAGGAAAATAGCGCAGATAATATCGAGATATTACCTAGCTAGTTGACGATGTTTGGCAAGATTTAACCACTTTTAGCCCATTTAGATCGCTATCGGTTGAATTGAGGACACGCCCTAGGCAGCTTGTTTATCATCAGCGCGTTTTTGCACCGCTTCTTTTTGAAAAGTCTCGCTTGTCATCACATAGTTTGCCGCCCACTCATCAAGGACAGCTTGATACGGTGTGATGAACTCATCTTCCGTAAACTTACCTTGCGTCACTGCCATCTGACTGCGCTCTTCGCGGTCATAGATAATTTGCGTCAGTGAGTAATCTTGGTACTTTAAGCTTGGTTGATACACTTGAGCGGCGGTCGAGTTGGCATTGTAAATTTCAGGCCGATAAATCTTTTGAAAAGTCTCCATAGTACTGATGGCGCTGATTAGCTCAAGGTCGGTGTAATCACTTAGCAAATCACCCGCGAAGTAAAATGCTAAAGGCGCCACACTACCAGCAGGCATAAAATAGCGCACTGCTAAGCCCATTTTGGAAAAGTACTCATCAGTTAATGACCCCTTGTTCAAAGAGCCGCCATCTTGTCTGTATTCGGCTCCCAATACAGGATGCTGATTGCCCGTACGCTGATAGACTTTACTGCTTGACACACTCAGACAAATCACTGGTTGTTTATCAAAGTTGGCTTGGTAGGCCTCTGAGTTCAATAAATGTTGAAACAGTTTGCCATGTAAATCGCCAAACGCTTCTGGCGGCGCGGATTTTGGATGGTTTTCAAAGTGTTCTGGCAACACGATGCTAAAGTCATAATCACGCACATAAGAGGAGAAGCTATTGCCAATCATACCGTCAATACGCTTGTTTTCCTTATGATCCACAATCGTTGTTTTTAAGGTCTCAATGACTGGGAAGGTATGACCATTGCCTGCGATATCCAAGTCGGCAGAAATGATATCAACTTCAACAGAATAACGGTCTGCGGTCGGATTGTCCCAATGCGCTAGATCGTTGAAACGATTGTTTATCATTGTTAATGTCTTGCGCAAGTTCTCTTGACGACTCTCGCCACGCGCCAAATTTGCAAAGTTCGTCGTCAGACGTGTGCTGTCTGCAGGTTGATAGTTTTCATCAAAACGAATGCTTGAGATGGAATATGTAAATTGTTTATTCATGGTAATCCCCTACCCTAATCTCATTAACTGAGATAAAACCAAATTTCTGTATGGGATGAATCATACCTAAAACATTACATGAATAAAAACGATACTATTTAAATATAACATGAATAATATTCATGTTTATAATTCTAGGAGCATGAAATAGATTTGGATAGCGGAGGTTTTGATGGCTTACTCAATAAAAAGTTAAGCCTATGGAGTGCAAATCAAATCACTTAAATATATCAACTACGAGTATCTAAAACGTGACTTGATGTATGTGTAGAAGCGATCTAGATTGACTAGCGTAAAGAAATAAATATACTTAATTTAAAGCACCATAAGCTGTAATAAAAAGCAGGTGGCAACAAATAATGATTTGATCTCTCCTTAATAGTAGGAAGTATCAACATAGAGTTGCTAAAAAATACACTTACTTTGTCTACTATTATTTTCAAGACATTAAAAAAGGATACCGCAGCATCCTTTTCATATTATTCAGAGCTAATAAAAGTTCTATTCTAGTGATGCTCACCAGGAAGAATTCTGGCAAAGGCACGCTGAGCAAGGTTTGGTTTTTTATCGGTAGTCAGTCCTGCACGGGTACTTGGGAAAATACGATAACCCATCGATTGAATACCAACGTTGATTGCTGGTGCTAACGAATAAGTCGCCGACGCAAATTTACCCATGTTGCTGGCAATACTATTTGGTTTATGAACAATCGCTTTTGCGACCATCATCGCCGCTTCATCCGGCATCAGCGCAGGCATGTAACGATATAGCTTGGTTGGCTCAATCATCGGTGTGCGTACCAATGGCATAAAGATATTGGTAATCGTGACATTATCGCCTTTCACTTCAGCAGCCAAGCAGCGACTAAAGGCATCCAGTGCCGATTTTGAGGCGACATAGGCGGCAAAACGCGGACTGTTTGCCAGTACGCCAATAGATGAGATATTAACAATTTGACCGGCTTGGCGTTCAATCATCGTCGGCAAAAATCCGAGAACTATTTTGACAGCGCCAAAGTAATTGATATCCATGGTACGCTCAAAATCATGGAAACGATCAATAGATTCGTGCACCGAACGTCGAATTGAACGACCAGCGTTATTGACCAATACATCAACATGACCAAAATCAGCCAAAATTTGCTCGCTGACTTTTTCAATCTCATCCATATTGGTCAAGTCACAAGGATAATAACTGGCCTTACCGCCAAGTTCCTCAATATTTTCTTTTACTATTTTTAACTTCTCTTCGGTACGTGCTAATAAAATGACATGAGCGCCGCATTCACTAAGCAAAAAGGCTGTACGTTCACCGATACCGCTTGAAGCACCAGTAATGATGATATATTTGTCTTTAACCGCTTTGCTAATTGCCTTTTTTGAGGGAGTAGCCATAAAAAATCCTTTTTGTTTATTATATTCCCAATAGTGTGCAGCTCTAGAATACCAAAATTACATTGTAATTACTCGAAAAAGTACCAGTAAAATTTGATAAAAATAATTTTGCGAACCACTAGGGTGTGTCCTCATTTTGAAAATAGTGATAAAAATGAGGTAAATGGCAGCCAAACAAGGAAATTAGCGTAGATAATATCGAGATATCCATCAGCTATAGTCAGTGAAAATTAATATCGATACATCACGTACTGCTGACATCAATTTTTCTTGCTTGCTGTGCCTGCGCAGACAGAGGCTACAAAAAATTGATATCAGCAATACCGACGCGTTTTTAGGATACTTTGACTATGTTTGACGATGTTTGACGATGTTTGGCAGGATTTAGCTATTTTTAACCCATTTAGGCGTTTTCGTTCAGATTGAGTACACGCCCCAGTAAAAGGGCGGCAAATATACCATCCCATTTTTCCAGCTTTTTGGCTATAATTGTTTTTGCAATTTACGCATCATAAGGAGAACACACCTTGGTAGAAATACTGGCTCATTATATTGATTTCATTGCCAAAATCGTTGAAGTCATTGGTGTCCTTATTATGTTCTTTGGACTGCTTTATGCTTTTTATAGAGGCGTTCGTTCAACAGGTCGTTTCACCCATGACACCTATGTCGAGATCAGACAGACGGTTGGCAAGTCCATTTTGTTAGGGCTTGAAGTGCTCATTGCTGCTGACATTATGGCTACTGTCGTTACAGAGCCTACGCTGCGTAGTGTTTTGGTATTGGGGTTTATTGTGCTCATTCGAACTTTTTTAAGCTTATCTTTACAAGTCGAGCTAGAAGGTCGCTTTCCTTGGCAACACCCCAAGTCTGTGCCTGAAAAGACATCAAAGACTGAGCATGCTGATGAGTTGTAATCAGTGATTCATAGCCAATAGCTATTTATGCCTTACTCATGAGCCTGTAAAAAAGCCTCGACCACACGAAACTGCCCAGCGGTGCTCTCTTCACCATACATGGCTTGGCGAAAGGCATTAGAGTTTGGAATGCCAGTGGTATACCAAGCAATATGCTTACGGGCGATTCGGCAGCCAGAGTATTCACCATAAAAGTCATATAGCTCTTGTAAATGCGCCAGTACAATTTTTTTGATTTCGCCAACATTTGGTGCATCAAGACGCTCACCAGTACGCAAAAAATGCTCAATATCACGAAATATCCACGGCTGACCTTGTGCCGCTCGTCCAATCATTACGGCATCACAACCCGTCAATTCATAAACACGCTGCGCTTTTTGCGCACTATCGATATCACCATTGGCAATGACCGGAATGCTAATGCTTTCTTTGACTTCCCGTATCAGCTCATAACGCGCTTCACCCGTATACATATCCTCACGCGTACGCCCATGAATGGCAATGGCGGCAATACCTGCTTGCTCTGCTCGCTTGGCAACGCGCAAAATGTTTTCACGCCCATTCTCATAGCCCAATCGTGTTTTTAAGGTGACAGGCGCATCGACGGCATTTACCGCAGCATCCAGCAAACGTGCCACCAAATCTTCGTCTTGAAGCAAGGCAGAACCCGCCAGCTTTCGGCAGACTTTTTTGGCGGGACAGCCCATATTAATATCGATGATTTGTGCGCCATTATCGATCTGATAGCGAGCCGCTTCTGCCAATTTGTTTGGCTCCGCCCCCGCTATCTGTGCAGAAATAGGGGCGATCTCATTATCGAAATTGGCACGGTATAATGATTTTTTGCGTGCATAAAGCGCGGTATCAGCGATAATCATCTCACTGACGGCATGACCTGCGCCAAATGACTTACACAAACGGCGAAAGGGGTTATCTGTGACTCCTGCCATTGGTGCGACTATCAGACGGTTTTCAATCGTCAAGCCGCCGATATTCAACGGCTGCAATAAGGGATGATCGCTTGCAATCTGCGTTTGCGGAGTCTCAGAGACTGAAATATCTATAGACATAAATAACGGCTTACTTATTAATAAAAACAGGTCAATGAAATCAAGCCGTTATTCTAAGGGTTCATACGCATATTGCAAGCGATTCACTCGAATAACTTGCACCCATAAACATCAGTTTTTAAGCGCCAAACCAACTATTTATCAAACACACTGCCCTGCTCCAACGTAATGTCATCATCATGCTCTTGCATACGCCACGGCAAACTGTCCGGTGACACATTCAGGAAGTGCAAATATTTCTCGAACTGATCAATGATATCGTTGATGACGGACTCTGTCTCATAGCCGTACAAATCATAGGTTTGACCACCACGGCGCAGATAAACCTCAGCACGATGATGATGCTCTTGTGGCAACTCACCTGCTGTACTTTCGGTATGGTAATCCGGCGCATCATGTTCAGATAGGCGCACTTCATACCAAAACTCGACATCATCACCGCGATGCAGCTCAAGCACAGCGCGATTATTGACCGCATCATAATTGACATCAGTCGTCCAGCCTGTCTCTGCAAATTTGGCTGATACCTCTACCATTGAGGGCATAATCACCTCTTTGATATAGTTTAAAACCTTGTCACGGGTTGGTTGATCAGTGATGTAATCGATACGATCACGCCATGCTGATGGCTTAAGCAAGTGCGGCGGTAGTTTGCTGTCATTACCCAAGCTCTGGTTACGATGTCCTTCGATACGTAGCGCACGCCACATGCCAAACATCGATATCAATATAATAATCGCGAAAGGTAAGGCACTAACGATAGAAGCCGTTTGGAGTGCTGTTAGGCCACCGGCAAGCAATAACGCAGCTGCGACCGCCCCTTCGGTCACTACCCAAAACGTACGCTGCCACCATGGCGTATCACTTCGACCGCCTGCTGCTAACGAATCAATCACCAATGAACCTGAATCTGACGACGTCACAAAAAAGGTAATGATTAATAGTATGGTTAATGAAGACACAAACTCAGTGAAAGGCAGGTTTTCTAGCAGTTTAAACAAGGCAATCGCTTGGTTGTTTTGTACCTCAGTAATTAACGAGGTATAACCATCTACCATAATCATATGCAATGCAGTATCACCAAATACGGCAAACCAAAAGAAAGTGAAGAACGTTGGCACTAGCATGACACCAAGTACAAACTCACGAATGGTACGACCACGGCTAATTTTGGCAATAAACAAACCAACAAAAGGCGCCCATGCGATTGTCCAAGCAAAAATAAACAATGTCCAACTACCGATCCAATCGCTGTTTTCATACGCTTGCAAGCTAAAGGTGCGCTCGACAATATTACCCAAATAACTGCCCGTATTTTCCATAAAGGCATTTAGAATAAAGACCGTTGGCCCTACAACAAACACAAAAATCATCAGCGCAGTCGCTAGTACCATATTCAATATAGACAGCCGCTTGACGCCTTTATCCATACCTGCCAGCACTGAGACCAGTGCAGCAGCGGTAATCAATGCAATAGCAATAACCTGTACGGTAGTATTGACTGGAATGAGGTCCGGTAACAGATAGTTGAGGCCAGCGTTAATTTGCGATACTGACAACCCTAAGCTGGTGGCGATACCAAACAGTGTACCCACAATTGCAAACACATCGACAGTATGACCAATAGGCCCGTAAATCTTGTCACCAATTAAAGGATATAACGTGGAGCGCATCGACAATGGTAGACCATGGCGAAAAGAGAAATACGCCAGCGATAGCCCTACCACCCCATAAATCGCCCAAATATGAAAACCCCAATGAAAATAAGCAATCTGCATCGCTTCTTTTGCCGCCTCAATAGTCTGCGGATCAGACAATGGCGGGCTGGCAAAATGCATGACTGGCTCGGCCACACCAAAGAACAATAAGGCAATGCCGTAACCTGCCGAAAACAGCATGGCAAACCATTCAAGGAATTTATATTCAGCCTCAGCATGATCAGGCCCAAGCTTGATAGTGCCATAAGATGAAAATGCCAGCGCGATAATAAACATTAAAAACAGCGCGACTGCCAACATATAAAACCAACCAAAGGTATTGGTGGTGAATGTCAAAACAGTACTAAATAGTGCGCCCGCCGCTTCAGGATTTGCAGCAGTGCCAACCACCAATAAAATCATGATGACAGCAGCAGGTACAAACACTGGCAATAAGATAGTAGAGCGAGGTAATTTACTCATAAAAAGTGATATCCTCAAATTAATACAGCTTTATTTTATGAAAAGGTTATTCGTAGAAGCAATATGAAACAGATATGCCTAACAAAATATAATTTGTATCACACTCTTTGCCTGAACCCCAGATAAGCTCTTATCTTGTAACATTACTTTAACGATTATTACATGACTATTACCAAGCAACAAAAAAGGCCGCTTGCTAGCGACCTTTTTATCTATTTTGGAACTCTCAAAAATTCTTCGTTAAAGACATATATTATTGAGCAGCAATCACTGCCGCAAGTTGCTTGGCAATTTCCGCCAGTTTTTCATGATCTGCTTGCGTCACTGCATGGCGACCCAACTCATGAATGCTCGATGGAATCAGGTGCACATGATAATGAAACACCGTTTGACCTGCTTGTGATCCATTCAACTGCATCTGAATAACGCCCTCACGCTCAAACACTTGGCGCTGCGCTTGCATGACCTTTTTGGATGTCATTAGTATTGCAGCGGCATAATCAGGTTGAAGACCTGCCAAATCAACGGCTTTTTGCTTAGGGATGACCAATACATGCCCTTCTGCTTGCGGCATGATATCCATAAAAGCGAGGGTTTTATCATCTTCATAAACCTTGTGATACGGGATATCACCGTTTAGCATTTTGGCAAAAATGTTGTTATCGTCATAATCAGCTTGTTGTTTAACTTCAGTCATTATCATTCCTTTTGGTTATTTTATGATTTTGAGTAGTGAATATGCCATCTGCAACATAGTGGACGAAATGTGGGTTAAGTACAAGCAGCAGATAGAGTCAAAATACCCCAAAAACGCGACGATACTGCTAATATTAATTTTTTGTAGCCTCTGTCTGCACAGGCACAGCAAGCAAGAAAAATTAATATCAGCAGTGCGTGATGTATCGATATTACTTTTCACTGACTATAAGTGAAAAAATCAAATTTATCTTTGTACTGACAGACCATTCAAACACGCTAATTTATTGGCGAGTATCCTCTATTAAATGTTATATTAACCCCCTATTTTGCTAACGCTGGAGTTATGAATTTGACTGCCTTGCCGACTCAATTATCAGACAATACCACCACATCGCATGACACAGATACGCTATTAGCCCATGACCTCAACGACAACACAGATGCGCCTACATCTGCAAGCGATGAACAAGTTGCTGTTGTCAGTAGCGATCAAAGTGACACTCAAAATAATAATCTCCTAAAGATAAATCCAAATACGATTGTCTTGGCAGAGGCTTTAACAGATACCACCATTAGCTGGCGTATTCATAATTGCAAAATTAGCAAAAAGACGGTCACGCAAGACTTGCCATTGCCGTTCTTATATCATTATGATAGCTTGGATGACGCTATTAAACAGACGCATCCGCTGACACCTACCTTACTCGCTCAATTTAACACACCCATGACTGCTGCTGAGGCCGCGACTCTCTTAGATATTTCTAATGATTTATTGTCTAGTCCTTGGCATGTCAAAGTGATTGGCTCGTTGGTGGTCTTTAGTGAGGCACTGCAATTAGCCGTACGTCTACATTGGACCAATACGGGCAAAGAGACGCAGCAAATATATACCAAAGATGCAGAAGACGCGATGACAGCCGCTTTTAAAGACTGGCAGTTTTTTGGTCGCGTTGATGTTCTATATAAAAACGACAAGCAAACTTTAATGAGTATCGATGAGCAAGGCAACACTGAAGAGCCATTACTAACTATTGAGGCTAGTGCTGACTATCAACAACTACTATCCTCTCATGCATTAACTGTCATTGCCAAATTAGAAGCGGATAAAGCCGAGCTACCATGGTTTGACACGGCAATTTTAGAACGCCTTGAGTAGTGTTTTAACCACAACTCCTTTATGATTGTCTATGCATTATTTTCAGTTATTCATAGCTAATGGTATGGTAACGAATTAGTATTATTCACTAGTACTCACTCTGCATAAAAAGCACACTATCCGCATCAAAGCTGATGCTGCACACGTTAATAAATCTCGCTTATTTGTAAGGAATATCACATGGATTATCGCTCAAAAACCTCTACTGGTGGTCGTAATATGGCAGGTGCACGTGCCCTATGGCGTGCAACAGGTATGACTGATGGCGATTTTGGCAAGCCAATTATTGCCATTGCCAACTCCTTCACCCAGTTTGTACCTGGTCATGTGCATCTAAAAGACTTGGGGCAAATGGTCGCTCGCGAGATTGAGCAAGCAGGCGGCGTGGCAAAAGAGTTCAATACTATTGCCGTTGATGACGGTATTGCGATGGGTCATAGCGGTATGTTGTATTCATTGCCGAGTCGCGACTTGATTGCGGATTCTGTTGAATACATGGTCAATGCTCACTGCGCAGATGCCTTGGTATGTATCTCTAACTGCGACAAGATCACTCCGGGTATGTTGATGGCTGCCATGCGCCTTAATATTCCAGTGGTATTTATTTCAGGTGGCCCGATGGAAGCGGGCAAAATTCTAGCCAGTACGGTTGGTAAAAGTCACAATAATGAAGACAGTAACGGCAGTGCGGTTCGTAAGCTTGATCTTGTCGATGCGATGATGGATGCCGCTGATGACAGCATTAGTGATGAAGATGTCGCCGCGATTGAAGCCTCAGCTTGCCCCACTTGTGGCTCGTGCTCTGGTATGTTCACTGCAAACTCGATGAACTGCTTGACCGAAGCTCTAGGCTTGGCACTACCTGGTAATGGCTCGCTATTGGCGACTCACTCATTACGTCGCGAGCTATTCTTAGAAGCGGGTCGCACCATTGTCTCGCTTGCCAAGCGCCGTTATGAGCAAGATGATGATTCCGTATTGCCGCGCTCAATCGCCAGCAAAGCCGCTTTCGAAAATGCGATGACCTTGGATATCGCCATGGGCGGTTCGACCAATACTATTTTGCATCTGTTGGCTGCTGCTAATGAGGCAGAAATCGACTTTAAAATGCATGATATTGACCGCTTAAGCCGCGGTGTTCCTTGTCTTGCAAAAGTCGCGCCTGCCTCACAAAAATACCATATGGAAGACGTGCATCGTGCTGGCGGCGTCTTTGCCTTGTTGGCCGAGCTTGATCGTGCAGGGTTACTGAAAACTGACTTGCCGACCATCCATAGTGCGACGATGAAAGAAGCGATTGATAAATGGGATATCATGAATCCTGACAATCTTGAGGCACGCGCACGCTATATAGCAGCACCTGGTGGCGTACGCACCACTGAAGCTTTCTCACAGTCAAAAGAATGGTCAAACCTTGACGTCAACCGCGAGTCAGGCTGCATCCGCAGTGCCCAACATGCCTACTCAGCAGATGGCGGCCTTGCGGTACTGTACGGTAATATCGCTGAGCGTGGCTGTGTGGTCAAAACCGCTGGCGTTGACGAAAGCATCTTAGTATTTACTGGTCGCGCGCGACTCTTTGAGTCACAAGATGATGCCGTCGCTGCGGTATTGGCTGACGATATCGTTGCAGGCGATGTGGTCATCATTCGATACGAAGGTCCAAAAGGTGGCCCTGGTATGCAAGAAATGCTCTATCCAACGACTTATCTTAAGTCTAAAGGCTTGGGTAAAGAGTGTGCGCTACTGACTGACGGTCGTTTCTCTGGTGGAACATCAGGCCTCTCGATCGGTCATGCCAGCCCTGAAGCAGCTGAAGGCGGTGCAATTGGTCTGGTTGAAGAAGGCGATACTATCCATATTGACATCCCTAACCGTACTATCAATATGCAGGTAAGCGATGCAGAATTGACCGCTCGCCGCGAAATCATGGAAGCTCGTGGCCGCGATGCATGGAAACCCGTCAGTCGTGAGCGCCATGTTTCTCCTGCCCTACGTGCTTATGCAGCCATGACCACCAGTGCCGATACTGGCGCGGTACGTGATGTGAGTCAAGTTGAGCGCTAAGCCAAAAATCTTAGTGGCCCGTTTTTAAGACATATTTATTAGCATTATCCTAAGCCTGCGCGATGCAGGCTTTTTTTTCACCAAAAAACAACGTAGCAGACGTTTCAATAACGTTTTTTTGCGGTAATAAAAAAATTTTAACGTCATGATAAGGCTTGGTGATGGCGACTCTGTTTATTATTCATACAGGTTGTTTTAGATCAAGATAATTGGGACGTATTGAACGTTATGATTGAACACTATAACTTATTTTTATTGGTCTGCGGCATCGCCTTTTTATTAGGAGCGTTGTTTCCTATTATTTTTAAGCGGACACCCATCTCCTTACCTATGCTACAGGTCAGCTTTGGCTTGCTCATGGGGTATTCGTGGACGACATTGTCATTTTTGAATCCACTTGATAATGGTTTAATCGTCGAAAAATTAACTGAAATTGTGATATTGGTTTCTCTGGTTGGTGCCGGTATTAAGATTGATACTGAGCTGTCTTGGAAACTATGGCGCCCTACCGTACGCTTGTTACTTATCACCATGCCGATTGGCATCTTTGCTATGGCAGTGTTGGGGTATTATGCATTTGGTCTAAGTATGGGCGCGGCAATCTTGCTAGGCGCTGTATTGGCACCGACCGATCCCGTGCTGGCCTCTAGTATTCAAGTGGGACCTCCAAATACGGGCGGTGAAGATACGCCGCGCTTTACCTTGACCTCAGAGGCCGGATTGAATGATGGATTAGCATTTCCATTCGTTTATTTGGCCATCAAGATAGCAGAGGCTTTTAGCGAAGGTCAGCGTTTTACAGGTGAGATGCTCTGGTCGTGGTTTACTCATGATGTGCTGTGGAAAATTGGCGCAGGCTTGGTGGTGGGTATTGTTGTCGGTAAACTATTGGCAAAATTGGTGTTTTCAAAGCACAGCCACGAAACGACCATTTCTCAAGGTTATGTGGTTATCGCTCTAACACTAGTGGCATATGGGTCAGCAGAATTTATACATAGTTATGGTTTTATTGCTGTATTTGTCGCGGCTTTTGCCTTCCGGCGTTCAGAGCATAAACACAGTTATCACCACAAGCTCCATGATTTTGCAGAACAGTCAGAAGGTTTGCTCATGTCGTTAGTGCTGGTTGCTTTCGGTATGTTTCTTGGTCAAGGATTGCAGTCAGGTGTTGAGCTGACATGGCGCGTTTACATTGTTAGCTTCACTTTTTTATTATTGATACGACCCATCGGTGGGTTTATTGCGTTGTCAGGTCTGAACCTCCCACACGCCGAAAAGTATGCCATTTCTGCATTGGGCATTCGCGGTATTGGCACGCTATATTATTTGTCTTACGCGCTCAATCAAGGTTTTTTCGGCGAGGAAGATGCGCTCAAATTATGGGTCGTCTGTTCGATTGTGATTTTGGCTTCAATTTTTATCCATGGTCTTAGCGCAACAAGACTTCTCAAAATAGCGCCCAATAAATTACATTAACCTTAGGGTCTGTCTAGCGCTTTGAAAGCTTCGAATCGACTAAGCTAAGCACGGCTTCCGTTAGGGCAAACTGACGCACATCATTGAGCATCGTGGTATCGAAGTTATGAATAAAAGCAAAGGATAATTGCTGTGCAGGGTCACACCAAGCCACTGAACCGTTATAACCCATATGCCCAAATCCTTGCTGGTTTGTCTTTAGCATCTCATTTTCTACATTTTGGTAAATGTTAAATAGTCGATGGTAACCCAAGCGCCAATCCATATTCGCTGGCATGACAGCATCTAGTCCTGTGACTTGCGGCGTCGATAATTGCTCAAAAGTAGCACTATCAATAAGCGTGCGTCCCTGCCATTTTCCTCCATTAGCCAACATCGCATAGATGGTGGCCAGTGCCTGCGCTGATGCAACACCATTGGCTGCTGGAATGGCTGCCTGTAGTGTCTGGCGCTGGTAATAGTCGATAGGTTGTTTATTGGCGGGTATGAGTGCCGATTTATAATTTCTTAGATTAAGCTTGCTCGTATTGAAGTACAAACCATTAATACGAGCGGTGTCTAATGTAGGTAAGTTATTTTTCTCATCATCCTGCATTGTATTTGCCGTTTCTTTATTTGCTAATGTTTGCTGCTGCCAACACCCATAACTGGGCAGATTTGCATAAGTTTGTATCGTCTCTGGTGAGTCTGCTTTTATCGTAGGTTTATGACGTCTATTACCTAGCTGTGAGCTGTCCTCATTTGACCCAGCAAAGTTTTTGGCCAGCATCGCCACTTGATCGACTTTGCTAGCAGGCACGCCGAAATAACAACTGTCGGCTATACCCAATGGTTCAGTCAGATAATGACGCAGCGCCTCAGCCAATGACATTTCAGTGACGGCTTCTATGACGCCGCCTAATACCCAACCATAAACTAAAGCACTGTAAGCGCTGTCATATAACTCGGCATCTTCAGGTGCAGTGACTGACATTGCGGCAATTTTGCTGAGCATCAATTGCCAATCGAGCAACGCTTCGCTGTCCGCGTCAACACTCTGAATAGAAAACAAATTGGCTTGATGCGACAGAACATTGCGTAGCGTAACAGCACTTTTATGCTGGGCAGCAAAGGCTGGCCAATAGCTGGCAATCGGCTCATCATAAGCAAGCAGCTGCTGCGAAACCAACACATGCACTAGCGTTGCCAATACGCCTTTACCAGTAGAAAAGTTAATCGCCAAGGTATCAGGCTGCCATGACATGTCTGGACGAGCCATGCCCACGCTCGCCTGAGCGATACATTTACCGTCCTGATAGACAACCACAGCACCGCCAGCGGGCGCGTCGTCAAGCTGTAAATCAGTCAATAATTGCTGCATGCGTTTCTGAAACTCGTCATCGATTTGCTGATCAAGATTCTGATTGGTTTTTTTATTGTTGTCAGTCATGGTTTTCCTGCTCCATTTTTTATAATTGCTAAGTGTCAAAAAAACGCCAAAGTCTTAAAAATCCCTCAGTGCCTTAATATTGAGCATCTATTTGCTCATAAAAAAGGCCACCTATTGGTCGCCTTTTTGTTACTCAGTGCTGCTCAATAACACTTTATCATCTTTATGTCTTAGCGCGGTACTAGCAAACGCTTATAAACTTCGTCTTCAAGCTTCGTCAAGCCATGGCTGCGACCACGCTCCATGGCAGTGTCCATCTTACGACCACGAAGCCATCCTGCACGCAGAGCAATGGCGGCCCCTACTCGATTACCAGAGCCACAATGCATGGCTATTTTTTTGCCATGATGTTGGCGTAAGATATTATCAAATGCCAATATTTTAAGCTGCTTTAAGTCTGCAACGCCATTGATAGGCAGATGCTCATAATGCATGCCAGCTTGCGCGACTGCTGCTGCTTCATCAAAGCTCAACTCGTCGTCGGGCTGTAAGTTAATGACCAGCTCAACCCCAGCTTCGGCCAAAGCCGCTACTTTTTTCTCATCGAGCGCACCGCACACAATGGTGTTTGCATCAGGACGGAAGTAAGGGTCAAAAATAGTGGCGAGATCGACACCATTATCTAGAACGTTATTGTCAGTAACTGCTGGGCTATTAGGTTGATCTGCATTTATTGCTGCTGTATGTGAAGTCATAATTATAAATTTGTTCGTTAGATTGGGCTATTGAGATAAAAGCTGTTTGGGTCACTGATGGTCATTTTACCAACGGCTCATTAATGGTTATTGTGCAATTTAACGACACCAGCCAAATGTGGCTTGTCATTTTTAGAGCTATATAAACCAAATTCACAAGTATCGTCTGCATTGTCAAGCTGCGCTACTGGCTCAGCGATAAGCTCTACTTCAGCGGGTAAAAATATAGGCAATTTAAATGATACGTCAACCGTACAAGCATCAGGTAGCTCGTCCATCATGGCAAGGCACTTGGCCTTTGACCACATACCATGAGCGATCGCTTTAGGAAAGCCAAACGCGCGCGCGGATAGCGGATGCAAATGGATAAGATTAAAGTCCCCTGAAACAAAGGCATAACGACGACCGATATCTTCTGGCACTTCAAAGATGCTGTGCACACCGTCTGCGTTCACTTCTGGCTTCACCGTTACTGGACGCGGGGTGCTTTTTTTATCTTTGCTGCTGTCTGATTTTTTACTACGGGACAGATACGTTGACGTCCCTTCCCAAATGACTTCGTCCTCTGACTTGATCGTCGTCACGAAGTCAAACTGTTGACCTTGTGCATGGTCACGCAAGTTATCAAAGGCGACCGACATAGCGACCGTCTCACGCTCACCAATAGGACGATATTGAGTCACGCTATTATCCACGTGGACCAGACCTAGCATAGCAAACGGAAATGGCTCTTTGACCATCATGTTCATTTGCAGCGACTGTGACAGCACTGAAAAATAAGTAATGGGCACTTTACCATTATCGGCAAAACCGCAAATCTTACGATAATCGTTTAGATTGCCCTGATCAATGTGCAGGTCATCCACATAATAGGTCGCTTGCGGCAGTTGATCTTTACTGATTTTGTCACTATTGCCAATAGGCAATAGGCTTTTCACAATATTGGCGTAAGTCGTATGCGCTTTTGGCAACGCATCATAATGTTTGTCTGACATAATAAATCCTAAGTGTGGCTCAAGCTGATTTTTTAATGCATATTAAAATGCTATGAAGTCGTTGATTAAGCCTATTATTGAACGATGTTTTTTATAAGTACTGGAGTTATAAGTACTGGAGCCTGTCATCAATTAGCACATTGATACATTGATAGCCAGTCTCATAGCTATTCTCATGAACAGTATAGGCACTTATCACTACGAAAAACAATTTGGCTTATGGTTCCTGTGTTTTTATCATAAAAAAGCCACCCTTGGGCAGCTTTATTACAATTTATCAGCAATTTTTTCGTAAGCATATGTGAGGTAAATAAAAAATAATAGGTTATGTCATATATTTACTATGAGCAACCTCATCACTTATACCCACAAATAAACTAGGGCTAGGCACTCAAGGCTATGCACCCAGCAAGCTTTGACCACAAACACGTACAATGTTGCCATTTAGACCGCCAGAAGCAGGAGATGCAAACCATGCGATGGTTTCAGCAACGTCAACTGGTAAGCCGCCTTGGCTCATTGAGTTCATACGGCGACCCGCTTCACGAATAGCAAATGGGATGGCTTCTGTCATTTGAGTTTCGATAAATCCTGGGGCAACAGCGTTGATAGTCATGCCTTTGGCATTGTCTTCTAGTTGCTTAGCAGTGGCATCAACCAAACCAATCACACCCGCTTTCGAAGTCGCGTAGTTGGTCTGACCCATGTTACCAGCGATACCTGAAATTGATGAGACGCAAACGATGCGCGCATTGTCTTTTAGGACATCATTATCAAGTAAATAGCGGTTCAGCTTAGCGATACTGCCTAAGTTGATATTGATGACCATGTCCCACTTTTTCTCATCCATTTTTGCCAAGGTCTTATCGCGCGTCACGCCAGCATTATGGATGATTGAATCTAGACCGCCACGATTTTGCGCCGCTTCTGCGATTTCTTTGCCTGCATCAGCACTGGTGATGTCAACGGTCAATACAGAACCACTGATTTCGCTGGCGACTTTTTGCAAGTCAGCTTGCTGCTGCGGGACATCAAGACAAATAACATGAGCGCCTTCACGAGCCAATACACGCGCGATGGCTTCGCCAATACCGCGGCTTGCACCAGTGACTAGCATGGTCTTGCCGCCTAGAGGCTGTGTCCAATCGACATCAACGTTATCGCCTGTGCTGACACGTACCACTTGTCCCGACACATAAGCTGAGCGAGCTGACGTGAAAAAGCGCAAGGTTGAGTCTAAGTTTTGCTCTGCGCCTTCTTCAACGTAGATAAGTTGTGCGGTAACGCCGCGCTTAAACTCTTTACCAACCGACTTTACAAAGCCTTCAAGCGCACGTTGTGCCAATGCTGCTTCAATGTCAGTCAAGTTTTCTGGCGTACGGCCAACGATGATTACTCGACCTGATTGTTCTACGCGGCGAGCAACCGTATGGAAAAACTCATAAACTTCTTTGAGCTGATCGGCGTTGCTGATATTACTGGCATCAAAAAGCAATACTTTAAACTTATCATCGCCGCCCGTATTGGATTTAGCTTCAACACCCGCATCAGAAAGCGCATCTTTGATGTCATCACTGCTGTTTACATACACATCAGCATGTACATCTGACAAGATACGTGCAACAGAAGCACTTACACTTTTATCATCGCCACTAGCACGACCAACCAAGACGCTACCGCGTACCAAAGGCTGGCCACTATCAAAACGGTCAAGCTCTACTGGCATAGGCAAGCCTAAGTTTTTTGCGACTTTTTTACCAATAGAAGATTGAACAAAATCACCATAACGGTCTGACATAATATAATTCCTATAACGAAAGGTTAAGATAAGAGTAAATGAAAAATGAAATTTGTCTTTTATAATCACTCATACAAACACCAACAAGTATAAAGACTCATCAGCATCATAATTATTTATATTTAGTAAATGGGTACAAAACTGCCTTAACTATACACTCACATGGTAAACAAGTCCAAAAGCCAACAATGTCTATAACAATCTGTAGACAAGCCAGTATACAAGACAGTCTCTTTTTTTAGATTTAAAAATCGCCATGTTATGCTAAAATCAGACCTATAAGTTATGGCAAATGCATTTATCGATAACAATATATTATCAAACGTGCCGTTATGCAATGCTAATAATCAATACTAGCCAGTCTACGAAAGTCATCATTCTAAGAAATATCATAGCTGCTTTTATAGCTATCAGTGGACTGAGAGATTACTGAGCTTAAATAAGTGTCACATAGTTTGCTAAAGACATACAGTAAGGCAGCAAAAACGTCTTATGATACACAGCTAGACGGCATCATAAATGATAACATTTGCTCATTGCATTAAATCATTAAGTAATACCTGCAAGCAACTTAAGCAGTACATTTTAATTAGCCACCCTTTTTAAGGGCTACCTTCTTTTTTCTGCCAATATTTTAAGGATAATATTATGAGTAATAAAAATAATCACCCTGAGAGTCCTGTTGTTGAAAGCACTGTCGTAAAGTCTACCGATAACAAATCAAGCAGTACCAAATCAGATAGCACTAAGCCAACAGATGGTGCTAAGCCAGAGAGCAACAAGAAAGAAGCGACGGCTAAGAAAACCAGCAGCACCGACACTAAAGCAAGTGCCGCTAAAGACACTACCAGCAAAAAAGCCGCTGATGATAAAGTCGATACTCCTGCTGCCAAAAAGACCGCTACCTCTGCTAAAAAATCAAGCGCTACGAAGCTTGCTTCTGGTCTAAACCGCGTCGCAATTTTAGGTGGCAACCGTATCCCATTTGCACGCTCAAATGGCTCATATGCAGACGTCAGCAACACAGATATGTTAACCGCTGCATTGAATGGCTTGGTTGAGCGCTTTAATTTGCAAGACGAAAAAATCGGTGAAGTCGTCGCTGGTGCCGTTATGAAATTAAGCCGCGATATCAATCTAACTCGTGAAGCCACACTGAACACCGATCTGAACCCACATACCCCAACTTATGACATCTCACAAGCTTGCGGTACTGGCTTGCAAGCGACCTTTGCTTCTGCTAACAAAATCGCCCTTGGTCTTATCGATTCAGCCATTACTGGTGGCGTAGATACTACATCTGATGCCCCTATCGCAGTTGGCGATGGCCTACGTAAAGTCCTTATCAAATTGGGTGCTGCTAAAGACAACAAACAACGTCTAAAAGCATTAATGGGCTTAAATCCAAAAGACTTACTCGATGCACCAAAAAATGGTGAGCCACGTACTGGTTTATCGATGGGTGATCATCAAGCCATCACTGCACTTGAATGGAATATCAGCCGTGAAGCACAAGATGAGCTTGCTTTTAATAGCCATCAAAACCTAGCGCGCGCTTATGATGAAGGTTTCTTTGATGACCTAATCACTCCATATAAAGGTCTAACGCGCGACAATAACTTGCGTCCGGATACCACTTTAGAAAAACTGGGTAAACTAAAGCCAGTATTTGGCAGAAAGAATGCTAACCCGACGATGACGGCTGCTAACTCTACGCCGCTAACTGATGGTGCTTCTTGTGTACTACTGGGTACGGATGAGTGGGCAAAAGAGCATGGTCTGAAGCCATTGGCTTATATCGTCCATCAAGAAACAGCTGCTGTGGATTTCATCGGCAAATCTGGCACGACAGAAGGCTTATTAATGGCACCTGCATATGCCGTACCGCGTATGCTTGAGCGTGCTGGTCTAACGTTGCAAGATTTTGATTTTTACGAAATTCATGAAGCTTTTGCTTCACAAGTGTTATCAACATTAACTGCTTGGGAAGATGAGAAGTTCTGTGAAGAGCGTCTAGGTCTTGACGCGCCACTAGGCTCTATCGACCGTAGCAAGCTCAATGTGAATGGTTCATCACTTGCGGCAGGGCATCCGTTCGCTGCCACTGGTGGTCGTATCTTAGCAACCGCTGCGAAACTACTGGATCAAAAAGGCTCAGGACGTGTACTTATCTCTATCTGCGCCGCAGGTGGTCAAGGCGTGACTTGCATCCTAGAGAAGTAAATTTCTAGCTGATGTAACTCGGCAATAAATAGCTGAAAGTTTTAAAACACCCTTTAATCAATGGATTAGAGGGTGTTTTTTTATGCCTATCTTCTCTCCATCAATAATTGTAAATTCGGTCAGAAACCGTCAGACAACACAATAATGAAACGTAGCCAACGCATAGCACTGCTAGCAGATATGATAAAGTAAGAATAATCAATAATAACCATGACATCATTTATCTGGAGCTTGATATGAGCAAAATACCCTCAGCGATTGAACCCAATTCATTGACCGCGCAAGAGCGTAATGAGCTCACCTCATCTGAGCAGGCCAATTTTATTGGTCGCATGGATAAGGAAGTCTTTGATGATGAGCTGCGCCGTAAGATGCATCAAGACTTGATTGATACCTATGACGAAGAGCTTGAGAACGAAATCGATGATTACATGCGAGACTTTCGGTTTGATGGTCGGGAAATGAGCGAGCAAGAAAGATTAGATCGCCGTATGTACTTTCAAGAGTTAGTGCGACTACAGCGAGAACTTATCAAGTTACAAGATTGGGTGGTGGCTCGCGGTGAGCGTATTGTGGTGATATTTGAGGGTCGTGATTCTGCAGGCAAAGGTGGTGCTATCAAGCGTATCACTCAGCGATTAAACCCGCGCGTTTGTAGAGTCGCTGCCCTGCCTGCACCAACGGAACGTGAGCAATCACAATGGTATTTTCAGCGTTATGTGGCGCACTTGCCAGCCGCTGGTGAGATTGTACTTTTTGATCGTAGTTGGTATAACCGTGTGGGTGTCGAGCGCGTCATGGGGTTTTGTACGGATGCGCAGTATGAAGAGTTTTTTCAGTCGGTGCCCGAATTTGAGCGCATGCTAGTACGCTCTGGTATTCGCTTAGTCAAATACTGGTTTTCGATTACTGATGATGAGCAACATTCGCGCTTTATGAGCCGCATTCATGATCCTCTTAAACAGTGGAAGCTTTCAGCGATGGATCTGCAATCACGGCGGCGTTGGGAGGACTATACCAAGGCAAAAGAGACCATGTTTGAGCGTACTCATATCCCTGAAGCGCCGTGGTGGGTGGTCGAAGGTAATAATAAGAAGCGCGCGAGGCTAAATTGTGTTGCGCATCTACTGGAGCAAATTCCTTATAAAGAAGTGCCGCGCGATGAGGTAGAACTACCCGAGCGCAAGCGTGATGATGAGTACTATCGTGAGCCGATTCCAGACGATATGTATGTGCCGCCGCGTTACTAAAACACACTCCTGCTTTGTTTAGCCTCACTCAACCCAGTCATATTTTACTTAAAAAAACACCACCTTATACATATATAAGGTGGTGTTTTTTATCTGACTATCTATCTTGAAACCCATCGTTATTTCAGTAGATAAGCGCACGAATAGACAGACACGCTACATGGTATAAGTAGACTGCAAACTGTCTATTTTACCAGCCAATAAGCGCTCGACTTCATTTTTGATTCTTTGCCCTGCGATATCAGTGCCAATCTGCACCGCAAAACCTGCAGGACGACCGCTTTGAACTTTAGAACTAATCCATACCACCTTACCATTCATCGGTAAGCGCTCGCTAGAGTTGGGTAAAGTCACCGCAATAAACACCTCATCGCCCAGCTTTTGCACGCGATCAGAGGAAATAAACAAGGCACCATTATTTACAAAGGATAAATAGCTGGCGTATAACGTTTCGATATCTTCCATATGGCAGGTTAAAATCCCGCCACGCCCTGGCATTGCCATAGTCAGCTTCCTTTATAAATGAGTTTTGAGGTATTTTATAAATGATAAATCATAGCTAGACCAACGCATTAATAAATCACTAAATAATAAGTGAGCATCTTAATCTTGGTCTTAATCTTCTTAGTCCTGCTGCACTTAATTTCTACAGTGGATTGACTATAGATAGGCCAATTCTTGCATTAGCTTATCATAGGCGAATTTTTCTTGCACATTTTGTTGTAGGGCAATTTTGGTCTGCTGTAGGCTAGTCGCAAAGCCTTCTAAACCACTGTCAGTAGGCTGATAAGTGTCTAATGCTACTGAGAGACTGATATCTTTTTGCAGTTCGCTCAGCCCCAAGCAAACACGGCGCATATCAAGCAGCATCAGCTCAGACAGCTGGATAAACTCTATGATACTAAGCTGGGTTTGCCAATAATCGCTGGCTGCTATGCTACTTCGTTTGCCACTACGTAGTGCTTGCCATGTTGTCAGCCACAATGCACGCTTACTATACCAAGGTGCCTGCGCCAGCGCTATCGCCGCTAAAGGCGCACCATTTGCCAGTTGGATAAGTTGCTCAATTGCCGCTGTACCGACCGCTTCACGATTGACCGTAGATCCAAGCGCCTGCGTCACATATTCAACGGCAGTAGCAGGCTCAATGGTCTGAAGTGGCAGCTGTTGAACCCGACTTTTAATGGTCGGTAAAAGCTGCGCTGGCGTATCGCTGAGTAAAAATAAATGAACTTGCGCTTGCGGCTCTTCCAAAGTCTTAAGCAGCGCGTTGGCAGCAGCAACCGTCATTTTTTCGGCATGATCTAGTACGCAGATGCGCATCCCTTGCCCACCTTGGTAAATAAAAGGCTGCAACGCACGAATATCATCAACTTTTATTTTAAGAGCACTATTGCTAGCGGCTTTAGCAGATTTTTTGTCTTTAACACTACTACTGGCAGCTTCTTTATTATTTGCGTTTTCCACACTGACCGGCATACTGACAATAGGAAGCACTTGTAAGCTTGGGTGCGTACCGGATCTGAGCCACTGGCAGCTTTCACACTCGGCGCAAGCGCCAAATGGATGAGTATCACGCTGACGACACAACAACCAAGCGACCAAACGCCATACAAAAGCACGCTTGCCCATACCTTGCATCCCTGCTGCGAGCATTGCATGAGGCAAAGACTGTTGCGACGTTGACACCCGCTTGGTCAACTGCGACCACAGAGTTTTCTGCCACGGCAGTAACGGTGCAAAATAAATGCCATCTGACGTATCTAATGCACCTGTACTTTCTGTGAGGTCACTCATAAATTTTGCTCTATAGCTTTGCTTGATGACTGTACTTGACGACTATTATGCTTGATAAATGTGCCTGATAAATTAGTAGGTAGTGCGATTAGGTAGTGTAATAGTGTCACTTAGCAGGAAGTGTGTTTTCACTTAGGCTATTTAGAGAGAGAGGGTTTTGAAAATCCGCCAAGCTCATGCTATTTAAACGCTCTAAATCTTCTTGAGTATCGACACCTGCTGGCAGCTGGCAAGCGGCTGTGGCAATAGCAATATGACCACCATTCTCTAAAACACGTAATTGCTCTAAGCTTTCAAGTATCTCAAGCGGTGTCTGCGGCCAATGTACAAACTGCTGCAATAGGCTAACGCGATAAGCATATAATCCTAAATGACGATAAGCGTTTTTGGGTGGCTGCTTATGGCTCTCATCAGCCAATACGACATCTCGATCGCAAGGAATCGGTGCTCGGCTGAAATATAGCGCCCGTTGCAAATCATTAGCGTGCTGACTGACAACTTTTACCACTGATGGACGTATAAAAGTCTCGTGATCATCAATAGGTTCACATAAGGTAGCCATCACGCTGTCATTGTCTGCTACCAAAAGCGCCTTTACCTGCTCTAATAATAGCGGCGGTACCAACGGTTCATCACCTTGCATATTGACCACAATATCATGCTCGGCCCAGCCTTTAATGGCAGCGACTTCCGCCAAACGGTCAGTCCCTGAAGCGTGCTCTGCGCTGGTCATCACCACATCAAAACCTGCATCCATACACACTTTTGCAATACGCTCATCATCGGTCGCAATACACATATCATCAGCAAAGTGTGCTGCCTGCGCCTTTTCGGCGACCCAAAGGATCATTGGCTTGCCATGGATATTTAACAAAGGCTTACCGGGTAATCGCGTACTCTTAAAGCGAGCAGGAACGACAATATGCGTTTTGGCGGGCGTAATGATGGGCGACATAGTTTATTCCTACAAAATCATTTAAATTCTAAGATTTACAGCTTTTCACTATTAGACATATCAATATTTAATACGGTTAACTGCTGCTGTAAATTGTCATAACAACTATCCGATAACACTGCTGTTACTGGCAATATCCAGAGTCTACTTACAAGCTCTTTATGGTCATTGCTCAACGTTTGCGCCGCAGTTGCTTTCAATAGCAAAGCTCGTATTTTTACCGCATCTTTAGTGGTCACCACGATTGGATATTCGCGATATTGCAACAAGTCAGCCAAGCTAAACTCATAGTGGTCAGGATAAGGGTGACCTGTAACCTCAAAGCCAAGCGAGTGTAAAGTATCAAAAAACCGCTGCGGATAGCCAATACCGCTCACCGCATGGACTCTACTGCCTTTTTTAGGTGCATTAATTTGAGCGTCAGCTAATACAGGTTGCCATAATAATTTCATGTCGTCCGCTTGCAGGTGCATGGACAGATGATCAGCTTGTGACTGCTGCTTGGTGTTTTTATTATGAGGCGCTGCACTATTATTTGGCCCTTCATGATAAATAACAGTAGCACCTTCTAACCTCGACATGGGCTCACGTAAAAATCCAGTTGGGAGTAATTGCTTATTACCAAAGCCCCGTGCTGAATCGACCACAATCCATTCAATATCACGTTGCAACGCATAATGTTGCAAACCATCATCAGCAATGATTAATTGCAGGTATGGATGAGCATCCAATAAAGTAGTAATTGCTTGCTTACGATTGGGGCATACCGCCATGGGCGCATCTGTCATATTGACAATCAAACAAGGCTCATCCCCTACCACATTGGGTAAACTGGCGGCATCGACCAAAGCTGGCATTTGACTGCTATCGCCACCGTAACCGCGACTGATAACACCTACTTTTACGCCTTGCTCTTGTAGATAATCAACCAAGGCAATAATCAATGGCGTCTTGCCACTGCCACCCACGCTGATATTACCAATCACCATCACAGGAACTGGGGCGTGGTAACTGGATAGTAAGCCAATCGTATAAGCTTGACGACGCAGCATGGTAATGAGCCCATACAACCAGCTAATCGGCAATAATAGCCACAACCAAGCGGCTTGACGTTGCCAAGCACGCGTAACTGTCGTCTCAATGCTCATTCGTATTGGTCACTTTTTTATTAGCCTAGTGCTCGTTCACACTTTATCGTTCAAACCTTAGTAAAATCGTTCATAATCTTACTCAAAATCGCGCTCATACATTTGCGCGTAGTGACCTTGCATCTGCATCAACTCGTCATGCGTCCCTAGCTCAACGATCTGACCGCCATCTAGTACAGCGATACGATCGGCTGACTCAATCGTGGTTAATCGATGTGCAATAACCAGTGTAGTACGATCTTTCATTACGTTATCAAGCGCTTGCTGAATGTAATATTCTGACTCATTATCAAGCGCACTGGTCGCCTCATCTAAGATTAGAATCGGGGCGTCTTTTAATAAGGCGCGAGCAATCGATAAGCGTTGACGTTGACCACCAGACAGTTGCAAGCCTTCAGCACCGACCTCACTTTGATAACCGTTTGGCATCTTCATAATAAAATCATGAGCAAAGGCATCTTTTGCGGCACGTTCCACTTCAGCTTGGGTCTTATGAGCTAAGCTGCCATAAGCAATATTGTTGAAAACTGTGGTATTAAACAGGACTACTTGCTGATTCACCATGGCAATTTGGGCGCGCAAACTCTCTAACTTAATACTTTCAATGGGCATACCATCTAACGTAATCTGCCCTGAAGAGGCTTCTAGAGTGCGCGTCAATAAATTAACTAACGATGACTTACCTGCACCGCTTCGTCCCACGAGTGCAACCGTCTCACCTGCTTTTATATTCAATGTAAAGTCATGCAGGGCGACCGTCGAATCAGGATAAATCAAACTGATATTCTCTAACGACATCTCACCTGACAGTGCTTTGTTTATTGTACCTGTGTCTTCTTCTTCTGGCTCATCAAGTAGCGCAAAAATAGACTCACCAGCGGCAATGCCTTTTTGCAATTTTTGATTGATATCGGTGAGCGACCTGACTGGTTTGCTCAGCAAGCCTGCTGCTGCAATGTATGAGATAAACTCACCAGCTGAAATGTTATCTATTACCGCAGGTCTCAATGCGAGCCACACCACAACTGACATCGCCATCGCCATCAATAGCTGTACCGCAGGCGTATTGATGCTGTTGGTAACGACAACTTTCATGCCTTGGCGCAAGTTCTTTTTTGATGTTTTATCAAAGCGTTCAGCTTCGTACGCTTGCCCGCCGTAGTTTTTTACGACTTGATAGCCACCGATGACTTCATTGGTGATATGGCTGACATTGCCCATCGTCTTTTGAATGCCTTTAGAGAGCTTGAGATAACGCTTGGAGGCGATGCGAATGAGCCATAGTATGGGTGGTAGTACGACAAATAAAATTAAGGTCAAACGCCAATTGCTATACAGCAAAAAACCTATCAACGCCACGACAGTCAAACCATCACGCAGCAACGTCTTCATCGAGTCTGTACTCGCGGCGGTGACTTGTTCAACATCAAATATCAATTTCGATGAAATAGTCCCCGCAGGATTGGCCAAATAAAATGAGCTTGGCAAACGCAGCAGTTTATTGAACACCTCTACTCGCAACTCATAGACCAAGTTGCGCGAGACCAAAGCAGAGTAGTAATTACCCAAAAAGCTACCCACACCGCGTACAAAGAACAGTCCGATGATCAATAGGGGAAATAAGGCTTTCTTGCTTTGATCTCCTTGAGTAATAGCGTCAGTAATGTACTGTAGAAGTTTGGCAACCCATATCTCTGTCGTAGCATTGATGGCAAAGCCCACAACCGTCAATAGCAATGCCCACCAATATGGCTTTAGGTAGCTGAGTAGACGCAGTAATGTTTTATGCTTAGGCGGACTTTCTGAAGACACTGATACTTTCTTAATAGAAGTTTTTGCAGAGTCCGGTTGATAAGCTTGGCTCATAAAAGCCTCAATTTGAGTGTCATGACATGAATGGACTGTGCTAGTAGCACAGTTTTATAGTGGTATTGATGTGATAATACAGCGCTTAAGCGTTTAAATAGTACAATTAAAAATCACAGCACAAACAGGATCAAAATATTATTGTGGTAAAGGCTGACCAAGTGGTACAACAGTACTAATATTTAAGTTCAAAAACCCTAGTTTGCCAGCGATATCCATGACTCTTACCACCGATTGATGGGTGGCGTTGGCATCTGCTGCAATAACGAATAGCATATCACGATTACTGCCCGCTTCTTGCTGTAACATACTGGTCAACTCAGCCTCATTACTACTGGCAAGCGTAATGCCATTGACTAAATAACTGCCATCTTCTTGTACGGCGACTTCGATGCTGTTTTTCTGTTCGGTCAGTGCCACGCCTTCCGCTTCAGGCAGAATGATATTTAAGCGACTAAAATGATTAAACGACGTTGCCAGCAGCAAGAATACAATTAAAAATAATAGACAATCGATCATTGGCGTTAAATTGATTTCAAGCGGCTCGACGGTTGGTTTTCTAAAGCGCATATCACCCTCTTTAAATGCTTAATACTCAGTTTTTCGATAAATGACTATTCATATCATGATGCGTAGTACCAATAAAATTATTCATACTACGACGTCATTGCAATACCATTATCTGAGCTTAAAACACTGGTTGAATGTTCACTACCTACGGTCTCATCCGATGATGCACGATGTGCTGAGGTTTTTGAACTAGGGTTGTAAGTATTTTCAAACAGTTGATAATCATACAGCTCTTGAATCATTAGTCCTGCTTGGGTCTCAAACTGGGCATTGATATCAATGATACGGCGCTGAAAATAGCGATAGGCAACCAGTGCTGGGATAGCCACAATCATACCAGCAGCCGTCGTAATCAAAGCTTGTGACACGCCAGCAGCAAGCATCGTTGGATCTTGCATCGCGCCATCAGTAATCGCTAAGAACGACGAGATAATCCCCAATACCGTCCCTAATAGTCCGAGCAACGGTGCAATCGCACCTATAGTGCCAAGCATATTGATGTTTTTTTCTAATTGATGCACTTGCACACTTGCACGGTTTTGCATATGCATCGTCATCGACTCTAGTCCATACTGACGATAAAGCAGCCCTGTCGCTAAAATGTCACCAAGAGCGGTCTTTTCTTTGACATTCATCAACTGGGTACGCCCGATATCGCCATTTTCACGTAAACGGGTAATGAGCTGTTCGCGTAATCTACTCGGGGCAACTTTATTAAATTGCAAGGTATGGCTACGCTCAATAATGATGACCAACGCCAATATTGAACACACCACAATCGGCGTCATCAACCATCCACCCGCCTTTACCAACTCCCACATACTGACTCTCTTTTATATTTTGAAAAAATATGTTTTATAAAGATGGTTTGAACCGTTGTTATAACCTGACGGAAACTATCAAACCTGCGCTTCTATATGTTTAATCAAAGCGGCTAGCTGATCTTGGCTGTGGAAGAATATCTCGACACTGCCTTGCCCGTCTTTTTTATGCTTAAGCTTAACTTCAGCACCAAGCATGTCGGTCAGCCTTTGCGTTAGACGTTCAGCGTCACGAGACTGTGCTTTTTCCGTACGGTTGGTTTTGGGGGCGGGCTGCAAAATTGACTTAACCAGCTTTTCAGCTTCTCGCACCGTCATGCCGCCATCAATGATTTTTTGCGCAATGATAGGTTGCTGCTCAGAGGACAATGCCAAAAGCGTGCGTGCATGACCCATATCTAGGGCGCTGTTTGCTAAATGGTCTTTTACTGTGTCATGTAATTGGTTCAAACGTAGTAGGTTCGATACAGTGGTACGCGCCTTGCCAACAACTTCAGCAATCATCGCATGACTCATACCAAACTCTGTATGAAAACGCTGCAATGCGGCGGCTTGGTCAATCACTGACAGGTCTTCACGCTGGATATTTTCAATCAATGCCAGTGCAATAGCCAGCTCATCTGACAATGCACGCTCAATCGCCGGTATCACGGCTTTACCTGCCATTTTTGCGGCACGCCAGCGGCGCTCACCAGCGATGATTTCATGGGTAACGAATGCTTCGCTTTTGTCTTCGTTAGCCAGTAATGGACGAATAACGATGGGCTGCATCACGCCATGCTGTTCAATAGAGGACGCCAATTCCATCAGCGCAGTTTCACTCATGTCACGGCGCGGCTGGTATTTACCCGCTTGTAGACGCGTGACATCAATTTGTACCAAGCTAATTTGGTCTTCTGTTCCATTATTATCTGTGCCAGCAGTACGGGATTTATTGGCAGCTGTTTTACTAGCCATCCGCGGTGACCGCGCTGTACGATTACGGTTAGTCGTGCCAGACCCTGTAGTATTTGCCATCGGTTTTTCATTGGCTTTTGTGCCTACAGTTTTGGCGGGCACACTGGTGTTGAGTATTTCAGTATCTGATGTTTCAGCTGGCAAAGTGTTGTCACGCGCAGCCATATCGTCTTGCAAGGCAGAGGCGGTAATTTGCTTTTCTTTTTTGATTGACCCTAACAAGGCGTCCAAGCCTCGATTAGCAGCCAACCCTCTTTTCTTCGCCATGATTACCTATCCTCTAACGCTAAAATAAAAGCCAAATAATTGTAAATGCGGCTTACTCATTACTATAGCCTGCCCACTATAAAATCATTACGTCGTCAACCTCGCTGACCATACTAATGTATCGCTAGCACTTGGTTTGCTTGTATTGATATTATTTTAGATTGACTATAATAAATACGATGTTTAATACTATTTTTCTGTTTGGTCATTTTCCATTATGGTCAGTTTTTGCGCTTAGACACAAAAAACTAGCGGCTTTTTGATCACTGTTTCATCACTTCAGCAGCCAGCTTTTGATAAGCACGCGCACCTTTTGACCAGCGCTCGTAGGCGATAACTGGCAGGCCATGCGCTGGCGCTTCTGCCAAGCGGATATTTCTTGGAATGTGCGTCTTGTACATGATATCGCCAAAGTGCGCTTCTAATTCAGCAGAGACATCGCGAGCTAGTGTGTTACGTGAATCGAATAATGTTCTGACGACACCGCGAATATAGAGCTTTGGATTGAGCTCAGTCAAACGCTCAATCGTTTGTGACAAGTCCGCTAAACCTTCTAGTGCGTAATACTCACACTGCATAGGAATAATCACCCCGTCAGTAGCAACCAAGGCATTAATCGTTAGCAAGTTCAGACTAGGGGCACAGTCTATAATCACATAATCATAAGCAGGTTTGTTAGCCGCGATCTGATCATTGACCAACGCTGCCATCGCTGTCTTAAAGAGCTCATGACTGTTGGTTTTACTCATCAAGGTGATATCCATACCAGCCAAATCACGATTGGCACCGATCACATCAAACCCTGCTGGACTGGCAACAATGGTATCAGACAACGAGACGCCATCCAGCAACACATCAGCGATGGTCAACTCTAATGCGTTTTTGTCCACACCAGTACCACTGGTCGCATTGCCTTGTGGGTCTAGGTCAATCAGCAGTACGTGCTTGCGCTTAGCAGCCAAGCTGGCGGTCAAATTTACCGCCGTCGTGGTTTTACCCACGCCGCCTTTTTGATTCGCAATTGCTATGATTTCCATACACTCACTCAATTTAATTAGGGTCTTTACTTACTGTATTTTACCGACTGGCTGTACTGCATATCTGTGACCGCCAGCTACTGATTGCCTGTTATTAATAGATATTTTAGCAACCGCAATGCTTGGCGTTCAGCTTCTTATCACTATAATACAAATGATACTTACAATATAAATAACTCGCTTTGCATCCAGATTTTTTAGATATTATGCTATTTAAATACCAAGGTAAACGATGTTTCACGACTACAAGGTGCTCATAGCTTAGACATTTTTAGCAGACATTTCAATTAAATGCCGACTGTCATGCAGACGTGGCACTTTAAGCTTAATCGTCTTAATATGCCAGTCGTTATCTAGCGCTTGTAGCTCTTCATCACTTGGCGCTTTACCCTTCATCGCACATAAATAACCATTATCCGCCAGTCTTGGCTGCGCGACTTCGACAAAATCTATGAGGCTGGCAAATGCTCTAGAAGTAACCACGTCATAGCTGGCCTCATGCGCTTCAATACGAGAGGCGATAGGCTGCATATTGCTCAAGCCAAGCTCGCTGCTGATTTGCTTAATAAAGCGAATCTTTTTTTGATTACTATCAAGCGCCGTACACTGCCGCTCAGGCTGACAAATCGCAATAATAACGGCGGGCAAGCCAGCCCCTGTGCCGATATCCAGCAGCGAGCCTGACGGTAAATGCGTTATAATAGACAAACAATCAATCACATGCTTGATCAAGGCTTCTTCTGGATCGGTGATGGCGGTCAGATTATACGCTTTATTCCACAATAAAAGCTGGTCTAAGTACAATAATAACGTGCGCTGCTGCGTCTCACTTAAGGGTAGACTTAGCTCGTTTATCGCTTGTGCCAATATATTGGCCAACGCTGGCAATTGCGCACCAAGCTTAACAAAGCCCGTAGGATCAATAGGAATATTTCCCGTACGAGCAGACGATGACGTGGTTTTAGCGGAAGCTGACATACAACGAGTTATCCAGTTTTGACATGTGAACCGACTATTTTATCATGCAGCCTGCCTATTGAATAGTTGCAGATTGCGCCAATGTGAGACATCTTATACTATCTGCGCTGCTATTGAGGCGTTATTCTGCTTTGATGGCATTAAACTGACCATCCATCTGCTGCTCTTTTATTCATTATTTTCAGTGACGCATCCAATTATGATACAAAACTGCGTTTAATGACTTATTTAAAACACCGCTATATCTTGTAAGATGTCTTTAATTAATAATAAAAAATTAAGCATAAAGACAAAATTAAGCATAAAGACATTGTGTAAAAAAATAACCACGCTACCCTCTAAAAACAATCCACTTTTTTAAGACGACACACCATACGCCTATGACCGAACAAAAACATGCCCCCACGTCTAAAATATCAAATGACGCTAATAAAAAAGACACGACTAATATGGTAACACCTATTGCTGAATTGACTGACGCGCCGAAAGACGGCAAGCAAGCAACACCGGATACGCCGCACCCACTCTTTACTGAGGTTAAGCAGCGCTGCCTTGTCAGCGCTGAGCAACTAAAGCGGTATAGCGAACCAAATGAGCTGCCGACGGACACACGCACGGCACCAGACTTGGACGTTGGCTTTGGTCAGCAGCGCGCGCTAAAAGCCTTGCAGACGGCTTTAGATATCAAAGCCAGTGGCTATCATGTTTTTGCGGCTGGTGAAAATGGTTTGGGCAAGCGTACCATCATTAGTCGTTTGCTAACGCGTATCGCCGCAGATGCACCCACGCCTGACGACTGGGTCTATGTGCATAACTTTACCGATCCACGCACCCCATTAGCCTTGCGCCTACCTGCTGGTCAAGCCTCACTGTTGCAGCAGCAAGTCAATCACTTATGGCAGCAAGCAAAAAAACGACTGAGCCAACGCTTCCGTAGCGACCAGTATCAAAGCAAAATCGAGGCCATCAAAAACGACACGCATCAAAAAGAAAGTCAGGCCTACGAGGTGCTCAATGCGGAAGGTAAGCAATATGACTTGGCGTTGACGTTTCGCTCCTTTGATAACAAAGCGGTGTTTGTCCATCCAAGCAAATTGGCAACAGAAACCGATCAAACCGCGACTGAAAGTAATAATACTGATAATAAAGATGACAAAACCTCTATTAACAGTCAAAACCCATCAGTAATAGGAGAAAGTAAGAAAACCACCACTTCTAGCAAAGATGCTGCTGACGATAACGAATATGGCAATAGTGAATATGAAGCTGAGCTAAGTAACTTTGTGCAAAAGAACCATATGCAAAAACGCTTGAGTCAGCTGACCATCGCCTTAGAGCAATTAGAAGATGAAGCCAATGACGCTATAGAAGCACTGCATCGCAATATTGCACGTCGTGCCCTACAGCCTTTGTTTACCCCTATTTATGAGCAGTTTTCCAGTCATCCGCTAATCGTTGATTATCTCAAAGCCGTATTTGCCGACATGGTTACGCACGTCGAGCGCATCGTCAATGGCGATGATGAAGAGTTTGTGACCGCAGTTCTGGCGACGACTCCAAGCCGCTATGCGGTCAATGTCATTGTCAGTCACACGCCAGACAGCGGCGCCCCTGTTGTCTTTGAAGATTTGCCGACGCATCTGAACTTATTGGGTCATGTTGAGCAAATCACCCAATTAGGTACGGTGACCACCGATGTCAGTATGATTCGAGCCGGTGCGTTACATCGTGCCAATGGTGGTTATCTACTGTTAGAAGCCAGTCATTTACTTGAGCATCCTTATGCATGGCAGGGTCTTAAGCGCGCACTACAATCGCGCAAAATCAAACTCTCGAGCCTTGAGCAAATGCTGACCTTAACAGGCAGTTTATCGCTAGCACCTGCGCCCATTGACCTTGATATTAAGGTGATTTTGCTTGGCGAAGCAGATTTGTATTATGAGCTATTAGAGCTTGAGCCTGAGTTTGATGCGGTGTTTAAAGTACGCGCTGATTTCCATGATGATGTGGTTCGCAGCAGTGAGCACGAATTGGCACTGGTCGCAAAAATGGCTGACATCATTGATTATGCCAACCTCTACCCGTTTGATCGTAGTGCACAAGCCGCCCTACTAGAGCATTTAAGCTTACAAGCTGAAGACCAAGATCGACTAAGTTTGCACAGCGATTTATTGATTAAGCTGTTGCATGAGTCTAACCGTCATGCGCGTTTAGGCGGACAGGAAGTGGTCAGTGCAAAGTATGTGGTCCAAGCCATCGAAGATATGGACGAGCGCTCAGGATACCTGCGTGATCTCTATTGGGACGAGCTCAAAAACGGTCAGCAGCTTATCCAAACCACAGGCAGTGCCGTTGGACAAGTAAACGCCCTCACCGTGGTCAGCTATGCCGATAGTGAGTTTGGCATGCCAGCCCGCCTGACTGCGGTCATTCAACCGAATATCGGTACGGGTGAGATTCTCGATATCGAGCGCGACGTAGACTTGGGTGGTAGCTTGCACGCTAAGGGCATGCTGATTATGACCAGCTATTTGCGCGCATTATTTAGCCAACATCATGCGCTCAACTTCAGTGCTTCGCTCGCTTTTGAGCAAAGCTACGCCCATATCGATGGCGATAGTGCTACCGTCAGCGAAGGCTGTGCGCTATTGTCCGCTTTAGCAAACGTGCCGATTGATCAATCATTCGCCATTACCGGCTCTATGAACCAGTTGGGCGAAGTGCAAGCGGTCGGTGGTATCAACTCCAAAATCGCCGGATTCTTTGATGCATGCCGTGAGCAAGAGCTAACGGGTCAGCAAGGCGTAGTCATTCCAATGGCTAATGTCAAACAGCTCATGCTACGCGACGATATCATTGCCGCTGTCAAAGCAGGCGAATTTCATATTTATGGGGTTCATACCCTAAGTGAAGCATTGACACTGATGACTGGTCTACCTATCGATACCATGAACAAAAAAGGTCGCTATCGTAAAGAGACATTGTTTGGCAAAGTCTTAAGCCGTTTGATGCTATGGGATGAGAACCAAGATAACAATGACGATGATATTGATGATAAGAAGTCCAAAAAGAAAGATAAAAAAAAGCAGAAAGCAAAACGTCAGAAAAAACAAGATAAGAGAAAAAAAGAGAAACGTAAAGACAAGAAAGAAGAGAACGAAATCGCGATAAATGACGATCAAGGTGTTAACCAAAGCATCAATCAAGGCATCGATTAAGAGGTCAATAATAATGATACTAAAATGTCCATCAATACCGTACAAGCTGATTGATAGAAAAATTTAGCCGTTTAAAACCACTTAATGACTCAATAGGCTAAATGATGAGACGCCCTAGACGCTACGATACTTTTCTGCGATGATAAACGGCTAGTGACTCGATAAAAATATCTAAAAACTGATTCGTGACTTCATAAAGGTTATCGCTTAATGACTGTACATTCTACTGACACCGGCCTTCTCCAAGATCAAACAGACTCTATTGAGACTGCCAATACCGTAGCGGCTACGGACAATAATGTTTCAGGAAATAGCAGTGATAATCGCCACGGTGCAGCGACAACTGCACGCCAATGGCAAGTGCTATCACAGCTACAGCGCAATCGTTGGGTGGGCACAACCCACATCTACGAGCAGCTGATGATGGCGGGCTTTGACATCAGCCTACGCACTGTTCAGCGCGACTTAAATGCGCTCGCCAAACGCTTTCCCATTGAAAAAAACAATGCCAATCCGCAAGGCTGGCGTTGGTGCGATGATGCCCCACTACAAAGCTTACCGCATATGAATTTGTCGCAAGCGGTTGCCTTTAATATGGTTGAAGCCAACCTAACCCAGCTATTACCGCCTGTTATTTTAGATGAATTATTTCCGTGGTTTGACCTAGCACGGCGGCAGCTAAAAAACAGTAAAGTCACTCATTCATGGATAGACAGAGTGCGCATCGAGCCTGCCACCCAGCCACTAATCGCGCCACATATTGACTTGGATAGCAAAGACAATATCTACCATGCGCTCTTTTATCAATTACAAATCAAAGCCTGTTATACCCGTAGCAATAAATCGCAAGCCGGTGAATACATCCTAAATCCCATCGCTATCATTCAACGCGGCGTCATCATCTACTTACTGGCAACTCGCACGGATGATCCAGAGACTGTCATTCGCACCTTTGCCTTGCATCGATTTGCCAGCGTCGATATTCTTGAGAGTTCGGCGAAAACGCCCGACGAATTCCAACTAGACACCTATCTAGATGCTGGTGGCATGGGCTTTAGCCATCCATTATTTCGTGAGCTAGCCGATCATGGCAAAAATACGCCTATTGAGCTACAATTCACCAAACAAGCAGGCAAGAGCCTCACTGAAAGCAAGCTTAGCGATGATCAAACGGTCACGTTAAATGACGGTGACACGCTGACCGTTCAAGCAACAGTGAATTTGACCTCGCAGCTGGTCTGGTGGTTGCGCGGTTTTGGCAGCGGTCTCTTAAATGCCAAGCCTGAGCTGCTGCATCAAGCCGTCTTGGATAAAACCGTCTTGGATGAAACACTGAATAATCAATCGTGATGATTGAGTACAATGCTTAACTCAAACGATATGCAATTAAAATAAAGTCACTTAAAACATCAAAAGTAACAAGGAATACTATGTCGACCACTTCCCCGTCACCATTACTATCGGACAGCTTAAAAGGATTAGGGTTGGATGCGGGAACGTTATTTTTTGCGCTCAATTACGAGTTTACCAAGACTGAACCAAAAGGTATGCTAAAGCGTTTTAAAAAAAATGAAGGCGCGATTGATATTGATTTAGCTTGTGTACTATACGACGAGCATTGCACTATTAGCGACATTGTCTGGTTCAAGAAGCTGCGTGATAAAGCTGAATCAGTAAAACATCAAGGTGACAGTCTCAATGGAAAAGATCGCGGCGATCAAGCCATGTATTTGGCACCCCTTGACCAAGAACAAATCAGACTCTATTTGGATAAGATTCCAGCACATATCACCCATATTGCTATGATTGCCAACTCTTACCATGGTCATCCGTTTTCGAGAGTCAAAAAAGGCGAAATTCATCTGAGCGATGACGAGGGCAATCATTGTTTTGAAGTCAATCTAAAACAATTGCCCCGTGATTGCACCACACTTTGGGTGGCACATTTGCGCCGAGAAGTAGATGATTGGCATCTCACGCTGCAAAATTTACCGCTTCCAGCCGAAGATTTGGCCATTGCAGCGCAGCAAGTCGCCCATGAATTGGCACGCGCACTCCCTATTCCGCAAGGGATTTAATGTCAGCAACTTAGCAATCTATCCCTACAAAAAAAAGGGTGCGACGTATTAATAACGTCGCACCCTTTTTGTAAACTCTAATTTTTGCAAATTCCAAATGTAGTCAAAATATCCTAAAAACGCGAAGGTATCGCTGCGAGCATTACTTACAATGCCTCACCGCAATGTGGACAGAAATTCTTTTGTCTTGTCTCTACCTCTCTTTCTCGACGTTCAAGCTCTTGCTCTCGCAATACCTGTAGTACGATGTTTTGCGCCTGTTCCTTATCTAGCCCAAGCTCACGGCGTATTTTTTCCACCATCATCTGATTCTGTACCAAATCAAAATCGCTATCGACCAGCTGTTCACGAAAGTGCTGCTCTAGTTCTTCACGGCGTTGGTTTAGCTCGTTTGCCAAACCCGTGGCGAGAATACCTGCAGGCAAGGCTGCTAGACCCACACCCAGTATCGTAATGATTGCACCCAATATTTTACCAGCGTTGGTAATGGGTATCACATCACCATAACCCACTGTCGTCAGTGTCACCACAGCCCACCACATCGCTTTGGGTATAGATTCAAACTCTTCTGGCTGTGCATGGTTCTCCACCAGATAAATACCACTAGAGGCGGTCACAATCATGATAATTAGAATGAAGATAACGGCTTGAAATGAGCCTTTTTCTTTACTGATTACCACCAATAAAATACGCATCGACGCAAAATAGCGCGTCAGTTTAAGAATACGGAAAAGCCGCAAAATACGTAAGAAGCGTAAATCAATCGTGACAAAAAAGTTCAAGAACGCAGGCACAATGGCGACTAAATCAATCAATGCAGAAGGGCTTTTTAACCACTGCCAACGCTGACGCCAAGTCGTATTGTCCGGCTTCGCTTCGGCGACGCTCCATAAGCGTAGCAAGTATTCGATAGAGAACACCACAATAGAGAAGTTTTCAAACCACGTAAAATAATTTTGGTAAGGGTAATACCACCGATCGACAGACTCCGCAATCACAGCTGCTACGTTAGTCATGATTAGAAATATCAGAAAATAATCGACATAGCGGCTAAAGAGCGTGTCATGCTCATCATTTTGCAAAATATTATAAACGAAAATACGCAAACGCCGTATATGTTGGAATTGCATGCGGTCCCTATACGGTGTAACACCGATCTTGTGATAATGAAGTAAAAGTATTAAAGCCTGACTATCGCGCTCAACAACAGTACAAAGAGCACTCTATGTCAGTAACCAATCTTTTACTTATCCTGATTTTCAAGCATTTATTACCGTATGTTGGATAGAAGCTCTTAGAAAGAGACTTTTATTAACAGCCCTCTAAGCCAGTAGTGGTGAGAATAGCCTACTTATTAACACAAGAGGTTTCACTATAAATCATAATTAGGCAAAATTTAGATAATAAAGGTAGACACAAGCCAGCAACACCAGTCCTGTTATAAGAAAAGTGTACTGTAAAAATCGCTCGTCGGCACGTAATTGCCGACTGAGATTTTGAGCAGGTAGTAGAAACAAACCACATTCTGGGCAATAAGTATCCACTTGATTTAACAGGATCATCGAACGTGCTTTCTGACAACGCAATGGCGAATTACTACAGTAACCCAGCATAATATACCTTTACCTTGTTATTTATTATTCGTTATTCATTTGGCGCGGTTTATGTCCTGAACATAAACCTGACTACTAACTTACAACAATGAGAACTGTTTAACAAATATGTTTTTACGGACATTAAGTTTCTGTTCTACATTGTCATTCCCTTAAAAATAGTAAGGTTTTTCAATTAAAACCTTACTAACAAAATGGTTTTAGTGTTAAAATAGCGTAACAATGTTACAGAGCAATCAACAGAGCCAACATTGTATATCAGTATTTAATGTCATCCCTCATTAAGTGCTTATCGATAATCTATTTTTGCACCAAGGAACCAAACGATGAAACTACAATCCCTAGTTTTAGTGGCTGCCGCATTTACCATGACGACTGCTTTTGCCGTACCTGCGGGTACATGGTCTGTGGCTGCTGGCGCTCATATGGTCAACCCTAAAAGTGATAACGGCACACTTGCAGATGGCACACTTTCCGTAGAAGTTGATGATGATATCCGTCCGACTATCAGCGGTGAGTACTTTTTTGCTGACAACGTCGGTGTCGAACTGCTAGCGGCGATTCCGTTCCATCACGACATCACTCTAACCGATGCCGATGGTAATAAAATTGATGCAAAAACTCAGCATCTCCCACCTACGCTATCTCTACAGTATCACTTCGATGGCTATGACCTACCAATGAACGTCAAACCATTTGTTGGTGTGGGGATCAATTATACAACTTTCTTTAAAGAAAGAATCTATCTTGGTAATGGCAACGACTTAGAGCTTGATGATAGCGTCGGCGTAGCCGGTCATGTCGGTCTTGACATACCTTTTGCCCCGACTGAAGCCTTCCGTATCGATGCACGCTATATGGATATCAAGACAGATGCTAGCCTAAATGGCAATGACATTGGCGAAGTCGATATCAGCCCTTGGGTATATGGCGTAGCATTCGTTAAACAGTTCTAAGATAGCAAAAATAGTATGTATACAAAAAGCCAGCGATTATGCTGGCTTTTTTGTGCCTATTTATTACGATCATTACTGTCTACCCTAACTACTGAGCATTTATTTATAAAAGCAGATAACGACTTATAAAAACAAATCATGACACATAAAAAAAGACCACCCATAGGCAGTCTCTTTCTTAATTGCTGATCAATTCTAGATCAGGATACGGCGCGGATCAGCCAGTAACGTGGCGATATAGCGGGTAAACACTGCGGCATCTGCCCCATTGATCACACGGTGATCATAAGACAGTGACAACGGCAACACCAAACGCGGCTCAAAGCTTTGGGTTTTAGCATCCCAACGTGGCTGCATACTTGCCTCAGACACACCTAAGATACCCACTTGTGGCCAATTTACCAACGGCGTAAAGGCAGTGCCTCCTAAATTACCTTGGCTTGATATCGTAAAGCTTGCACCTTGTAAATCTTTGGTGCTCAGCTTCTTATCACGTGCTTTAACTGCTAGCTCGCCAATCTCAATGGCGATTTGCTTAAGACCTTTATCTTGCACATTTTTGATGACAGGAACGATTAAGCCATCATCAGTCGCCACTGCGATACCCATATTCACGCTTTTACGCAAGATAACTTGAGTATTATCGTCGCTTAAGTGACTGTTAAAACGTGGATGCTGGGTCAAGGCGTAGGCCGTTGCTTTAACCACAAAGGCCAAAATAGTGAAACCAATACCTTCCGCTTTCATGCCACCTTTTAGCTCACCGCGTAGCTTTTCTGTCTCAGTAATATCAGACAGATCAAACTGTGTGACTTGTGGCAGTAAGGTATTATAGTTAAGCTGCGGTATCGAGACTTTCTGCAGACGGCTAAGGTCTTGTGTGTCTGTCTCACCCCAAATCTCAGTATTGCTCATATCTGGCAGTTTTGGCAGTCCTGAACTGATAGTACCACTACTTGCAGGTGCTGCTTTCTGTGTGGTCAAACTTTCTTTGACGTGAGCAAACAAGTCTTCTTTTAAGATACGTTTATTGACTGCAGAACCCGTCACTTGGCTAATATCGACACCCAGCTGCCGTGCCAGCTTACGCACTGCGGGACCGGCATAAACATCGACCAACTTCTCATTTACCTGAGTTTCGGTCAACTTACTATCTGTTTTGCTAGCGGCTGTATCAGTCTGGGCAGGTTTGGCAGCTTGCTTCGGCTCACCAGTGGTTTTTGGCTCAGCAGCGCTATCGTCTTTATCAGCACTATTTTTGCTAACGTTATCTTTACTTACATTGTCGTCTGACTTAGCTGGTGCTGAGTCTTGTGAATCAGAAGCGTCTGCATCACTGACAATGACGATGAAATCCTGACCATTGGCAACCATATCACCGGCTTCGACCAGTATTTTCTCAACCTTACCAGCGACTGGTGCAGGCACTTCTACCGACGCCTTATCAGATTCGATTAATAGGATTGATTGCTCAGCACTGACGATATCACCAACGCTCACCATAATCTCAGAGACTTGCGCCTCATCGACACCTAGATCAGGTAATGCATGAGTCGTGGCTTTGCCAGCGTTAGACGCAGGCTTTGCACTAGACTCCGTTGCCGCAGGTTTGGCTTCAGCGACAGATTCTGTCTCTGGTGCAACATTAGTATCTTTTTCGTCATCAGCTTTTTGATCGGCATCAGATGCGCTATCGCTACTCTCTTCTGCGCTGTCCGCTTCACTTTCAAGCTCAATCAGTACCATACCTTCACTGACCTGATCACCAACCGCAACGCTGATTTTGGTCACTTTACCAGCAGCAGAGCTAGGCACTTCGACCGAGGCTTTGTCAGATTCTAATAAAATGATATTGTCGTCTTTTTCGATGACGTCGCCAACTTCTACCATAATTTCGCTAACTTCGGCGCTATCAACACCCAAATCGGGGGCTTTAATGTCCATGATTTATCTCCTTGTCTTATGGTTATTATTCTTTGACATCGCCGTCATTGAGTAAAGTCGAATCTGCTTGATCTTCAGAACGACCCTCATTACTGATTTCGTCATCGTCTTCAGCAACGAACTCAGGCACAGGATTTGGATTGACGTTACCTGGTGCTGGCGCATCTGGAGAATGATCCGAATAAGACTGCTGTTGCCATGCAGGTGGCTGATCGACATCGATACCTAAGCTTGAAATCGCATCTTTTACCAGACGCATCTCAACTTCACCTTCATCTGCCAGACGCTTAAGCGTGGCAACGACGATGTGAGCAGCATCAACATTGAAGAAACTGCGTAGGTTTTCACGAGTATCAGAGCGACCATAGCCATCAGTGCCTAGCGTCGTATAAGGACGATTGTCTGGTAACCAAGCGCGAATCTGCTCTGAATAGTTACGCATATAGTCAGTTGCAGCAACTACGATACCTTCGTGCGGTGCCAATTGCTCAGTAACCCAAGGCACTTTTTCTTCATCCATTGGATGCAAGCGATTGTAGTCATCACACTCCATGCCATCACGCGTCAACTCGTTAAAGCTGGTGACACTCCAGACGTTAGAGGTAATATTAAACTCATCTTTTAGAATCTGTGCCGCTTTTTGTACTTCACGTAAAATCACGCCTGAACCCAATAGTTGTACTTGTGCTGAGCCATTGTCTTCAAGCAAGTACATACCGCGCTTGATACCTTCCTCACTACCTTCTGGCATGGCAGGTTGCTCGTAGTTTTCATTCATTAGCGTTAGGTAGTAATAAACACGCTCGCCTTCACCATACATACGGCGCAGGCCATCATGCATCACAACTGCTAGCTCATAACCAAAGCAAGGATCATAGCTGACGCAGTTTGGTACTACGTTGAACAATATCTGCGAATGTCCATCTTGATGCTGCAAACCTTCACCATTAAGCGTAGTACGACCAGCGGTAGCACCCAACAAGAAGCCCTGCGCCTGACAATCGCCTGCCGCCCAAGCCAAATCACCCACACGTTGGAAACCAAACATTGAGTAGTAGATATACATTGGAATCATCGGTAACGCGTTCACAGAGTAACTGGTCGCGAGCGCAATCCACGTACTCATTGCACCTGCTTCGTTGATACCCTCTTCTAACATGTGACCATCAATAGCTTCTTTATAACCCATTAATGCTTCGCTATCTTCTGGCGTATATTTTTGACCAACTGCAGAGTAAATACCCAGTTGACGGAACATACCTTCTAGACCGAAAGTACGTGCTTCATCTGGTACGATTGGTACCACACGATCTTGGATGTCTTTGTTTTTTAACATAGCTGACAACAGGCGTACGAATACCATCGTCGTCGACTGCTCTTTACCATTGCTGCCTTTTAGCACTCGGTCAAAAATAGACAATTCAGGAATATTCAATGGAATATGTCCACTGCGGCGGTTTGGTAAATGACCACCCAATGCCTCACGACGACCTTTGAGATATTTCATCTCTGCCGACCCTTCTTCAGGACGGTAAAACGGTAGAGTCTCTAGCTGCTCATCGGTAAATGGCAAGTCAAAACGATCACGGAAATAGACCAGTGCGTCTTGATCAAGCTTTTTCACCTGATGCGATTTATTGACCGCTTGTGTTTGAGCAGATAAGCCGTAACCTTTGACGGTTTTGACCAAAATAACCGTTGGCTGACCTTTGGTTTTCATGGCTTCACTAAAGGCTGCATATACCTTCACTGGATCATGACCACCACGGTTCAAACGTGCGATATCATCATCCGTCAAGGCATCTGCCATCTCTTCTAGCTCTGGGTATTTACCAAAGAATTCTTTACGAGTAAACTCAGCTGTACGGGCCTCATATAACTGGTATTCACCATCGACCACTTCTTCCATACGATGCTTTAGCACACCCGTTTTGTCATTGGCCAGTAGACTGTCCCAGTTACCACCCCAAATAACTTTAATCACGCGCCAACCTGCGCCGCGGAACACCGACTCTAGCTCTTGAATGATTTTACCGTTACCACGGACTGGACCGTCCAGGCGCTGTAAGTTACAGTTGACCACCCATATCAGGTTATCCAGCTTCTCACGACCAGCAAGAGAAATCGCACCCAAGCTTTCTGGCTCGTCCGTTTCGCCATCACCCAAGAACGTCCAAATCTTACGACCTTCTTTTTCGAGCAAGCCACGGTTTTCCATATAACGATGCACGTGAGCATGATAGATCGACATGATAGGACCTAAGCCCATCGAAACCGTTGGGAACTGCCAGTAGTCCGGCATTAGATAAGGATGCGGATAGCTTGATAAGCCTTTACCACCGACTTCACGGCGGAAATTATCGAGCTGATCTTCCGTCAAACGACCTTCTAGAAATGAGCGAGCATAAATACCTGGAGCAGAGTGACCTTGATAGTAGATCATATCACCACCAAAGTGATCACTTGCCGCACGGAAAAAGTGGTTAAAGCCAGTTTCATATAGTGTGGCACTAGACGCGAATGTCGCTAAGTGACCACCTAAGTCATCATCGTTCTTATTGGCGCGCATGACCATTGCTAAAGCGTTATAGCGAATCAAGGCACGAATTTTACGCTCCATACCCAAATCACCTGGGTACATTGGCTCATCTTCGACCGCAATACTATTAACATAGGCAGTATCTAGTCTATTAAATGGCAGTCCCTCTTGTACCGCCATGTTGTATAAGGCTTTTAGCAAAAATTGCGCGCGATCCTTGTCCGCATGTTTGATGACAGACTCAAAGGCGTCCAGCCATTCTTGGGTTTCGGTGCTATCAGCATCCTTATAATAACTCATCTTTACTCATCCTTTTTTATCAGTCAGCCCTGTACTATGACAGGGTGTTGTTAAATCAACGTGTTATTTAATATAGTAATGTGCTAACGCTTTGCTGAATGACTTCCTTGTTACAGGTAGCAGGCGACAGGCCGCCGCTCCATCATGTGTTGCAGTCATATAAAGCTCAGGTGACAATATAACGCAACGACCCTTTAGCATCTTGAAGAAAAAGAAGCATAACAAAATCAAAACTCGTGCTATATATCTAATTATTAAACGATAATCACTCTATATTATAGGCGTTTATTGATGGGTTGTTTATGGCTGTAAAGAAATGGCGAAATGACAAGTATTTTTTAAATAAATAACGATTAGTTATTAAGTAAATATTTGATGGCTTTTTAAGAGAATATGCAGAATGTAACAATTTGAATGACAAGGAAAAATTCAAATAATTTGAGATAATCGCGATGTGTAAATATAAGATGTACAGAAAATAAGAAGTACAAAATATAAATAATTATACTACAAGTCAGAAATTTGGCATCTGGTCACAAAAAACCTGCCACCTATCGACTCTTTAAGACATTTTTTACAATTATTCTATAAGATAAGAAGTTACATGATTTATACATTCATCTGTTGAACTGGTAAGCAATAGATCCTACAAATTACACATCAGATGCCTAATATTGTATTTTGTCATTTCGTTATTACTGCTCACTGGATAAACCATATTTTTCTATCTATTAAACTGAACCACCATTTGTAACCGTTATCTAGATAATAAATCAGTTATGTTTGTATTACATACATAAAAATTCTCGAATGAATAAATACATAAAAGGTGACTATATGCATCAGTCTCAAGAAATTCCAGAAGCTACCGATATTTATTCATATCGCAGATACTTACAACAAATATTGGCTGTAGTGGGAGTTTTGCTCTTTTCTTTAGGTAGTGGGTCTGCTTTTGCTATAGAAGCTAATCCAGGTTCAAGTCTTATCTGTCCTGCAAACTCGACCAAAGGTTTTTTGAGTAATGGCAGCTATAGCAGCCTTGTCACTAGTTTTACAAATAATAACTATCAAACTGTAGTCAGTCAAAGTACAGCATCAGGTGGGACAACGGTTGCTATACCTCTAAAAATTAAGATGAGCGTTATCAGTTCTGGTGAAAGCTCGACTGATGGTCCTACTCTATATGGAAGTTCTCCTCAAGCGATAAGCTTTATTGGAAGTTCTATTAATCGAACACCTAGTACTGCGATAACGCTAGAGTTCCAAAATAGCTCAAACAATCAGACTGTCTTTTTAGATAAAGTCGCAATGAGCGCTTTTGATATCGATAAATCTGTAAATAGTGGTTCTTGGGACGACAATGTAAAAATAACGGGCATCACCCAAAGTGGTGCTCCGATTACAGGTACGTTTCAAAACATACCCAACTCTAGAGTTATCGGAAGTTCATCTGGATTAAGATTACCTAGCACTCCAGACGATGATAATTGTACGAGTGCTCTTCAATCAAATTGTCAAGGTTCTGTGGTTTTTGATGAGCCTGTGAAGTCAGTAACACTGGTATATACAGACTTGAAGAGTAATAGAACTATTAGTAGTCGAAGATTTGAGTTCCGTTTAGATAGTTATTGCTACGTACCTGCTGATTATAAAATTACTAAAAGTGATGGAGTTAATAGCGTCAATACTAACAGTATTACTGACTATATTATTAAGGTTACCAATCTTGGTAATACAACAATATCCAATATTACTTTAAAAGATCCGGTAGTTAATGGTCTCAGCAAGATTGCTGGTACCAATGGTATCACTTGTGATGCCAGTGATACCAATAGCGTTTGTACGACAGCACCAACTAAAGAGCAGTTAGAAAGTGCTAGTGGATTCAATATAGCAAGCCTACCAGTGGGCCAAAGCTTTAGTATAAAAGTTCCGACGAGAGTGACGGCTATCTCCAATTCAAACATTACTAATACAGCAACTATTAGTCACCAGACTATTGCTACTAAAAGCGCTTCTGATACTAACTCTGTTACGTTCTCAAATAATTTAGGTGGCACTTCAGCACCAGCCACTTGCCCAGCTGGTCATAAGATGTATTACTTGGGATCTAGCAGGACGGAAACTAGCTTTGTTAAACCTCAAGACCTAAGTTGGGCTACCAGTGGCAGTACTTCACAGACATTTAACTTCAACAATAATGAGCCTTCAGGTAATAAGACATTTAAGATTGAATTTCCTTCAATATTAGACAAAAATAGTACTGGAGGAAGTACTTCACCCTATTATGGATCAGTGACTGGTGTAAGCGTTAATGCAATTAACTTGCAACATAACTCTGTTGGTGTAAAAACCAATCATACTTTAGATATCAGTGTAAACCGCCCCGTTAGTAAAATAGGATATAAAATACAAGACATTGATTCAACTAGTAATAATAGTGACCAAGTCCCTTATGTTGAAGAAATTGATGTCTCTACTAGTAGAGGACAACTCACATTTAACGATATATTTCATACGATCAACTCTAATAGAGATGTAGTAACCGCTATCAAAGGACTAAACTGTGGTGTGAATAATGGTGCCAACGATTGCACTATTGATGCTACTTGGGACTATACTCCTGCCAACATTCCTCTCAGATTAGAGCATAAAAATATATTTACTCAATACGACAGTTATCATGCTGTAGGCTATTCAGACTTCTATTTCTGTCTTGCACCGCCAAAAGTTGTAGTCAAAAAAGTGTTGACTGGTAATCGCGTAAATGATACTGATCAGTTTAATATCAAAGTCTCTGGTGGTGCTTTGACTCCAGACACTGCAGGGTCTCCAGCATCTTTCATAACCACCGGAAATGGCAATGATGTTGGCAATGCCACTGGTAGTGTTTTAACGCTACAACCAGCTACGCAATACACCATCACTGAGCGCGTATTAACTGGAACGAACGAAGGTAATATCAACAACTATAAAGCAAGCTACGAGTGTGCTAATGCGACAACTAATAGTACGACAGTCATGCCTAAAAGTGATGGTGCTTCATTTACCCTCTCAAATTTAGATTACGGTGATGAAATCACTTGTACGATTACCAACACTCCATCAGTGTATACCTTCACTGGCTTCGTATTCAATGACAATGGTGGAATTCCTTCTAATGAAAATACTAGGCAAGATATTACTAGCACCTTCACTGGCAACGCTAACTATTTTAACGGTATCTTTGACAGCAGCGGTAGCAATAAAGAGTTAGGCATTGGCGCTAGCGGTCTTCAAGTACGCCTGACAGACTGTATTGGCGACAATGGGGGTACTAACATTACCGGCATTACTGCAGAGAACATATCAGAATCAGCTCCTTCAGGTCTGCTTTTAGGTCAATACAAATTCACAGTACCAGCAAGTGCTATCGCTACGTTATCACCTCAAAAGGTTTGTATCGTGCAAGTAGAACCATCTACTTGGGAATATAGCGTCGATACTACACCAAACACTCGTGAAATAACTTTAGTTAATGGGCTTCTTGATTACAAAACTGAAAGTAATGGCTCTCGAAATTTAGACTTTGGTGAAGTAAAAGCCGATAACACTTCTCTAGTTTTGATCAAGTCGCAGTATGTCCATAGCTGTAACATCAATTCTAGCTATAACGGTACGAGTGGTACGCCTTCTCAGACACCTGTATTTAGTATTGATCCAATAAACAATATAGAGCCCGGAAAATGCATCGCTTATAAAATTGAAGCTTATAACCGAGGTCATGTTGATTTAACAAACATTCAAATTACTGATAAATTACAGACCACCCCAGTCAAATCTGTATTTGTTTCGCCTTTTCCTTTAGGTAATCCTATTGCTGTCAATAACAACAGTACTGCGTTACCAGTAGACGCAATTATTTCAAATACCTTTAGTTTAGTTAAGCCGCCCACTGGAACAACTCCTACCAAGGTGACTCTGTATTTCAACACCAAATACGGTACAACTACGAACAGTCAGTAGTTACTTTTCCTTTTAGTTTTAGTAACTTACCAATACGGAACTTCCAATACTTAAAGCCCTGTCTATCCAGACAGGGCTTTAACCGTTTATATACGTCAAAATGCCATTTGTCACCTTTATGATGACTCTTTGTCTAAAAATTGTAACAATACTTTTAATCTAACGTCATTCCTCTGTCAGCAATATTTTTTCATGTCTAACAGCAACCAAGTGGACTGTACTTAGTGAGATTAATAGCACACTGATAATAATGATTACCGCAAGGATATTACATGAAATTCTTCAATTCTTTACGTGCCACTCTGTTAATTACCACAGTCTCTTTAGGCTTACTTAGTACAGCTCATGCTAATGACGCCTTAAAAATGGATTTAACAGCCAATCAAGTCGTCAAAAATGCTGAAGGTAAAATCTCATATTTACCTGTCCGTAATGCTCCAGCGGGCACGGTCATTCAGTACAAAGCGACTTACAGCAATACCATTAATAAAGACATCCAAGATCTGGCTGTTGTATTACCTATCCCTGCCAATATGGCTTTTACAGGGGATGCCATTCCTTCAAGCGCGCAAGCCAGTATCGATGGCAAGAACTATGCCGATATGCCACTGATGCGCAAAGTCGATGGCAAAATGGTCAAAATACCATTTTCTGAATATCGTACTCTGCGCTGGAATATCAAGCTATTGCCAGCACAGAAATCAGCAGCCGTTGCTCTGAATACCACTGTTAATTAAGTTAATTTAGCTGTTTATCCTCTTAACCTAGTTTTTTATCTTACCTCTGGAGTAGTACATGAAATCAAATACTTTTAATTATAGCTTGCTTGCCGTTGGTGTCGCCGCTGTGATGGGTATCTCTACTAGTGCGATGGCTGTTGATAGTAGTTCGACAACTACTAGTGTAGAGATCAAGAACGTTGCAACTGCAAGCTATAGTGTCGGTACTGTTTCACAGCCTCCTGTTACTTCAAATGAAGTAAAAGTAACAGTTTCAGAGCAGGTTTCGTTCTCATTAGTTGCAGATAATACTAAAACAGTCGCTCCTAACGGTTTTGTTGGTTTTCAACATACTTTAACCAATACCGGTAACCGTAGTGATATTTACACCGTATCGTTGCAGAATTTGACAGATGATGATACACAATATGATCTCACTAAAACTACCATAGCTTATAAAATATATAACTCAGGTGTGACTCCTAATGCCACTGGTAGTAATAATGCTGGTACTGGTACTATTCCTGCCAATAATGCTGCTGGTGGAACTATTACTCTAGCTAAAGGTCAGTTTGCAATTATCGATATTAATGCAAAAACCAACGCAAACAAAGGTGGTAATAAACAGAACCTTCAGATTACAGCTGTTAGTGCAGTTATTCCTGCCACTACTACTAATGCTGCTGTTCCAGGTAAAACGCTTACCAATAAGGATATATCTACTACTACTTTACCAACCTTTAGTCTTGTTAAGACTATTACCAATGCTTTAGATCTTAATGATATTAACGATATAGCGACTTATCAGATTATTGTAAAAAATCCAGCTACTGCTTACTCTGCAGAAGCGACCAATATATTGATTGAAGATATACTGCCCGCAGGTCTCATTGTTGCAACACCAGCATCAACGTTTGTGGCAAGTAATGGCTCTGAAGTAGGCACTATTGCAAGAACTACTAATGGTTTTACGCTCACCGATGCAAAACTTGCTGTTGATGGTACTATTACTATTGTTTTAAATGTTAAAAGAGATCCTAACGTTGCTCCAGCAGTTGGGGCGCTTAACCATGTTAAAGTTACAGATGATTTAGATGATAATGCTGCCACTACCGACAACATCTTAATTGATAGTACTGATAGTACTGTTGAGAACGTAGTCAACTTTTATCCTGCTGATGATACCGATCAAGTTGGCGGTACACCACCTGTCAATGCTGAGATTATAAAAGGTACTGACTATACTCAACCACTAGTAACCATCAAGCGTAATTTGAAACTTACTCAAGTAACGGATAGAGAAATCGCGCCTACTACTGGTACAACCTCCACAGCTATTGCAGGTCAAGTTACACATCAGACTATCATCACGAACGATGGTCAGGATACCGAAGGTGACACTGCTAATGAGTTGACGTTTACTATCACTGATAATGATGGTGCAACTCCGGACACTATAAACGTAGTACCTGGTACTGTAAAAATCTCTTATACTCCGCCTAATAGTACTACTGCAGGAACAGCAATTGTAATTTCTCCTAATGGTTCTGGTGTATATGATATCTTCACAGCGCTGCCTGCTGGCATAGCAGCTGGTGGCAAGGTGACTATTAGCTATAACGTATCATCGAATCAAGCTCCCTTGTTTACTCCAGCAAATAGCGCTACTTCCACTGAAGAAGATACGGTAGTTACGTTAATCCCCGTTGGTGAAGGTAAACCTACTGTGAATCCAACTATTACTGATACTACTACTGTTAAGGGTTTGACTTTAGAGAAGTTTCAAGCAATAGATACAACATGTACAGGCACTTTTGCTGCAGCTGTCTTCAGTAAAGATCCAATAACTGAGGCAAAGCCTGATCAGTGTATTATTTATCGTATCAATGCTAAGAACACTTCTTCTGATAAACAAACAACTGATATAACAGCAGTCTCTGGCTTTGATATTACTGCCTTAGAAATTAAGGATTTATTTTCTAATTTTGCAGCCGGTGCAGATTTTATAAACTCGACTACCACTAATTCTGTTCCTACCTCTAGTGTTTCTACGATTAACTCTACTATTGCTGACCCAGTTATAGTTCTAGGTACCTCTGTAGCGGCTACGGCTTCTACTTTAGCACCTCAAAACGTTGCTACTTTGAGTTTTAAAGTGAAAATTAAAAACGCTCGTTAATTTTTATAATCTATAAGCCTTGTAAGAGGCTTATAGATCAACGCTCTAGCTTGACCTAATCAATTTTAATTAGCCAAGCTAGAGAGTTACCACCCCAGCCCCTTTATGTTCTATTGGATAAGCGACTTATGACTCTATCTGTTATGACACCGTCTAATCGTACCGCATTGTGTACAGCGAAGATCTCTGCGCTGTCATTGGCAATGTTGCTTATGCAATCGAATATCGCGATGGCAGCTGATGCCTCAAATCCTAACCTGCAAATTATCAATAATATTGCAAATGCTAGCTATAACATTAATGGCGGTAGCAGCGTAGGACTGAGTAGCACCTCTAACCAAGTACAAGTCAAAGCTTCTGCACTTCCTGAATTTGGTATTGATCTAACGAAGCAGGCAGTACAGACAGTCATACCCAATACTTTGGTCAATTGGGTCAATGTCTTAAGCAATACCAGCTACAGCAATCAAACGGTTGAGCTGACATTAAATATATCGCCAACCCTTTCTAATTTAAAAGTTTATCAAGATTTAAATAAAAACGGCATCGTAGATAGTACTGACAGAGAAGTTATCTTTGACAACTTGAGCACTCAGATCATGCTTGGGCACAATGAAAGCATTCAGCTTATCGTGCAGGCTTTGTCAGATCCTAACGGTAAAACTGATGATACTGCCGAGATTCAGATTGGCGCTATCGTTCTAGAAGATCCCTCAATAACTGCTAACGTTACTGACAAGCTCGTTATCGTTGAGCCTGAGATAAAATTTACTACGCCTAAGTTTGATGAAAATAAAACCATCTCTCAAATCGATGAAACCGTCTATATCAATGCCAGCTATGCCCAATGTAATGTTCAGCTAGACAAGCCCGATCAAGTATGGGTCACGATCACTTCTGTGCTAACGGGTGATAAGTATTCTCTAAAAGGCATTGAGACTGGCAAAAGCACAGGCAAATATCAATTATCAGCACCAACTCAAAATAACGCTAATCCTATTAATGACAAGATCATCCAAACGTTGGCAAATGACACCTTGACTGCTAGCCTAGACGCTTGTATCGCGCCTTCTGTCGGTACTGGTACTGAGCAACTGCCAAGCGAAGGCGATTTCACAGTACGTATCGATGACCTAAATACACAAATCAGTATCGTTGATGATAACCCAAGCTTAGTCGTCACCAAAGAGAGTGAAGTAAAGAGCGCTGAGCTTGGTGACTATGTTAGCTACACGATTGATATTACAAACAGCGGTAACTCTACTGCTTATGACGTACAACTAAAAGATGCCTTACCACGTGGTTTTGATTACGTCGATGGTAGTGTGCGTGTTGGTAAAACTGCTGATACTAATATCAGTCAAACGCAAACTACTGAGTTTAAAGCTGATGGTAAATATCAGGTTTTAAGTTTAGGTAACATGGCGGTTGGCGAAAGTAAAAAAATTACTTATCGCGTATTAGTCGGTGCTTCATCTTTAGGTGGTGACGGTATCAACCGTGCGACTGCTGTTGCTAGCAACGAACAAGGTCAAAGCTTAGTCTCAAGAGAAGCGCAGTGGAAAATTGAGGTTGAGCGCGGTGTCATGAATACGGATGGCATCATCATCGGTAAGGTCTATCACGACATCAACCGTGATGGTATCCAACAAAAAGAAGATGGCGAGCTTGGCGTCGCAGGTGTGCGCATTTATATGGAAAACGGTAACTTTATCGTGACCGATCCTGAAGGTAAATATAATTTTTATGGCGTTAGTGCCAAGACTCACGTGCTAAAAGTTGATCGCACGACCATACCTAGAGAAACCGAACTGGTTACCCAAAGCAATCGTAATGCGGGTGATGCGGGTAGCCGTTTCGTTGACTTAAAATATGGCGAATTACATCGTGCCGATTTTGCTATCGTTGGTGGTATGGGCGATAGCACGGAACGCTTGAACGCAGAGCTTATTGCTCGTAGCAAATCTGTGAGCGCTAAGAATGACACCCTTGAGCAAGCCGTAAAAACCGAACTAACCCTAGACCCTGATTACAATCGTGACTACGATGACAATGTAGAAGCCAGTGGCTGTAACGTCAATGGCGATCTAGACCTTGGTAATCACTGTGACTCCGCTATCGTCAATGAAATGGTCAATCCAGCAGACAGTCATGTCGATATGGCCGTCACCACGATAGCGCCACCAGTAGAAAAAGAGCTAGAAGAATACTTGAAAGAAGTGGCTAATAATGATGTCGCCTTTATCAACCTAAGCGAAGGTCAGCAGCTCAGTACTTATAAGCAAATGGTACAGGTCCAAGCGCCTTTAGGCTCTATTTTTACCCTTTATGCCAATGGTAAAGCGGTCTCAGAGCAGCAAATCGGCAAAACGGCTGAGCAAGAAAAGCAGAATGTGACCGCTTTTGATTACTATGCTGTTGACTTACAACGCGGAAACAATACCCTGCGCGGTGTTGCTACTGACGTAAATGGCAAAGTCATCTCTGAGCAAACCATCAAAGTATTGACGCCTGATAGTTTGCAAGCGATCGACTATCGTACTCAAGCACAGCTAGTACCAGCAGATGGCGTTAGCGACTATCAGGTCGTTATTAGTCTAAAAGACCGTGATGGTCGTCCTTATATCGCTTCGACGCCGATCACTATCGATACCAATATTGGTCGTATCAATCTTAGCGACAGCAGTAAAGATCAAGCTGGTACCCAAGTGATCGTCTCTGGCGGTGAGCTACTAATCCCTGTGACCGCACCAAGCATACCGGGTAGAGGGGAGCTGGTCATCGATGTTGGTAGTAGCAAACAAATCATTCCGCTACAGTTCACTGCTAAGCTACGCCCTCTCATTGCTGTTGGTATCGTAGAAGGCGCTATTTCACTCAAAGATTTCGATGGCGGCAGTGTTACTGATGCTCAAGGTGCATTTGAGCAAGAGCTTAATGATTTTGCTGGTAACGATGACTATACGGCATCTGGTCGTGCTGCGATGTTCCTCAAAGGCAAAGTACGCGGCGACTATCTGCTAACTCTCGCTTATGATAGTGATAAAAAAGGCGAGCGCCTATTCCGTGATATCGAGCCTGGCGAGTACTATCCCGTCTATGGCGATTCATCAGCCAAAGGTTTTGACGCCCAATCTACCAGTAAGCTTTATGTTCGAGTAGATAAAGGCCGCTCATTTGCCATGTATGGTGATTTGAAAACTCAAATTGATAACGATGAAGGCATCAAACTTGGTCAGTACAACCGTACGTTGACGGGTATAAAAGCACAGTATGAAGACAACAACACTCGTGTTACTGCCTTCATAGCCGAGACCAGCACCAGTCAGCGCGTTAATGAAACTCGTGGTTTGGGTATCTCAGGTCCTTATCCATTGGCTGAAAACTTTGACGCCGTATTAGAGAACTCAGAAACGATCGAGGTCATTACTCGCGATGCGAATAACCCAGGTTTAATCGTCAACCGTGAAACCCTTACCCGCTTTGCAGATTATGAAATTGATCCTATTAGCCGCAGCCTATTCTTAAAAGCCCCTATCGCTAGCCAAGATATCGATGGCAACCCTATTTATCTACGAGTCACTGTAGAAGTAGACGAAGGCGGTGAAGAATACTTGGTCGGCGGTATCGCTGCCAAGCAACAACTGAATGCTAAAGTGGCTATCGGTGGTAGCTATGTCAACAGTGACGATCCACTTAATAAAGAAGAGCTGGCCAGTGTCAACAGCGTTATCAAATTTAGCGATAAGCTAAAGTTGGTTGCCGAATATGCAATGAACAAAGCTGAAAACCCAAACTTTCAGCCAAGTAATCAGATTAATGCCGATCTTTTAGAAGGTAACGATGTCGAAGGCGACGCACTACGTATCGAGCTTGACTTTGATAACAAGAAAAACACCCGTGCAAAAGCTTATTATAACGATACAGACGAAGGCTTTGTCACTGGCGCCTCGCCGCAGACAGCTGGTCGTACTGAATCTGGTGTTGAAGTTACTCATACATTAAACAACAAGCAAACGGCACTTAAATTTGAGGGCGTACGTACTGAAGATCATACAACCGAAGCCAATCGCGAAGGTGTAGAAGCAAGCATTGAACAGCGTCTAAGTCAGAATATCGTTGGCGAGATTGGGGTGCGCTACTACAAGCAAGATGCGACTGCCGCCTCACGTAATACCCAAGCAGCCACTGACGTGCTAGATGTCACCGATGACACAATATTCAACGATGACATCATCAATCAATCAGCACTCAATGGCGTCAGTAACGCTGACAAAGATATCGAAGGGACGACTGCCCGCGCCCGTCTGACAGCACGTTTGCCGAAGCTGAACAACTCGTTAGTGTTTGCCGAATATGAGCAAGATATTGACAATAGCGAACGTAATGCCACCTCTATCGGCGGCGAGACGCCACTGGGTAGCTTAGGTCGCTTATACGCCCGCCATGACTTGATTAATAGTTTGTCAGGTAGCTACGGTCTAGATGATTCTGATGAGCGTCAGCGTACGGTCGTGGGATTCGATGCCACTTATATGAAAGACGGTAAGGTTTACAGCGAATACCGTATGCGTGATGCAATCAGTGCACGCGAAGCAGAAGCAGCTATCGGTCTAAAAAACAAATGGTATGTCCAAGAAGGTCTGACCTTAAGCACACTATTTGAGCGCGTCGAGTCTTTAGAAGGTGACGAAGATAGCACGGCAACCGCAGCGGGTGTCGGTGTTGAGTACCTAGCCAAAGAAAACTACAAAGCTTCAGGGCGTTTAGAAAAACGTTGGGGCGACACCAGTGATACCCTTCTCGGCAGCGCGGGCATCGCTTATCGTTACACCGATGATATTACTTTATTAGCAAAAGACATCTACTCAAAAGTAGATTACAACGATGGTCATCGCACCATCAACCGTTTCCAGCTTGGCGCTGCTTATCGTGATTATGATAGCAATCAGCTCGATATGCTTGCCAAGCTTGAGTATCGTCTAGATGACAACGCGACTGGTGACGATCCTTATCAAAAGGATGCGATTGTTTGGTCATGGAGCGGCAATTACCATCCGACTCGCCCATTAACGCTATCAGGTCGTTACGCAGGTAAGTATACAGAATATGATGCTGACGATATCGTAAGCGATAACACAGCTCATGCTGTCTATGCACGCGGCTTATATGACATTAGCGAGCGCTGGGATATTGGCTTACAAGCAGGTACTTATTGGAATAAACAAGCGGATGATATGTCTTATATGCTGGGTGCTGAAGTGGGCTATAGCCCAATGACCAACCTTTGGTTATCACTTGGCTACAACTTTATGGGTTTTGAAGATGAAGACATCGCTTATGATGATAGCACTCAAGAAGGTGCTTACTTTAGACTGCGCTTTAAGTTCGATGAAGACTTATTCAAACGTGAAGACCCACGCAAAAACAAACGTCTGACCAGTAATTCTACGTTATAATTTAAATGTTACAATGTTACTTTGCTATTATTCATCGGTTAGTCACTCATAAAGTCAGTCTTAATAAGAGTAAATATCCACACTTATTACCTTAATATAAGGTCAGTATTATGTTGTACTCTGCGATTAAAGCAATAACTTACAAACAGCCTATCTATACTGCGCTCTCAGCAGTATTACTACTGGCAACTGCGTCATCAGCAGTGGCAGCAGACAGCAATACTCAAGCTACCACTCTACAAGCCAATGACTATTGTGATAGTGAATTGCAAAGCAAAACGCCTGCTTATAAATATCAAAGCACGCATCAACGTGCTATGCAGTGTATGCTGACACAATTGAAAGAGTATCAGCAAAAAAGTATGAGCGCACGTCAGCAATACTTTGCTTATAAAGCGCAAGCTTGGCTGACCTATGCCATCCATCAAGACAGCATGAATAGTCGCTCAACTGCTGGGCTACAAGCAGCACAGTTTGCAGAAACCATACTACACGCGCTAAAGAATGATACGATACAAGACATCAGCCTGCATCAAAACATTCCCTCCAACTCAGCCTTGATGCGACCCGATCTGTGGGCAACCCTAAGCGCCCTAAAAGATAGTGACGGTATTACTTCAGCACCACGTGAACTGGCGTTCAGTGAGGTTTCTCTCATCTGGGCAGCGACCAATCAATGCGAGCGAGGCTGGCGCGAGTCAGGCAGCCACTTTCGCATGGCAGACCGTTGGCTAGAGCAAGCGCGTGAAGCCTATGTGAATGCCAATGATTCGCAAACCAACGTTGCTTTGCAGAATCTAATCGTCAGCTATTATGAGCAATATGCGCCTTTAGATACGAGTACTGATATTTGCCGTGGGCAAGTATTAACGCCGATCCGTTAGACCTATCATAACCACAATGAGCAAAGACAGTAGACACAAAAAATCCGACATATGATGTCGGATTTTTTTATTTACTTAGGGCGTGTCATCAAAATGGCTAACTTGCAGAAAGACTAGCGATTCTTACGTGGTAGTTTTTCTGGTAGGTAGCAACGCAAGTAAGCAATAAATGCGGTGTTCGCTTCTTGAATATACTCATTGGTAATGCTTTGATGACGGCGATAAGATAAGGTAAAGATAGCATTTACAATACTATAGGCGATCAATAGCGTGTCTTGAATGTCGTGGAAACTCGGCATCTCATAACGCTCTGACAAACGCTTATAAACCAAATCAACGATTTGATGATCGATATCTTCACCAAAACTATCGCCTTCAAAATCAGGTGTATTGGTGTCATAAACAAGCTTGGCTTTGGTTTTATCGTTATGGAATATCGTCACACACTTATCGATAAGTGCCGTCAAATAACCCTGCCATCTGTCATAATTACCGATATCGACCGTTTCTACTATTTCTAATATTTCGATTGCATTCAAAAAGCGTAATGCTAAAAATATTGCTTCGATATTAGGGAAGAAATGATAAGCAGAGGCTCTTGGAATGCCGGCTTCTTCACATACAGCAGCCAAAGTAATGTCATTAATAGCTTGTGTTTCGCTTAACTTTTTGGCCCCAGCCAAAAGTTTCTGACGGCGTGCACGGCCTTGCTGACTGGTGAACTTGAATTTATTCGGTACCAGTTTTTTTGCCAGTTCCGAGTCTACCAACACATCTTCAATCTTTTCGTCTTTGTTTTCGCTCATTATAAATCTCTTAATGTTGTGCCCTATCTTTATAAATATGGTCTTCATTGGACAGTATTCATTCTAAATCTAAGAAAGACTGTTCGTTAGTTGGTAATACGGGCTAATATTACCGCTCTATACTCAATGAAGAGGCATCATAAACGCTTGTACACTATCAAGCAAGGGACATGCATGGGTTAAAAAAGAATGTATCAATTAACAACATAATAGGGTTAATCATGAAGTTTTATTTTCGCCCTTATAATACCATGATCGATGACTCTATCGGCATAATCCCACTTTAAATGGTCATTAAAATAGTCAACTCGTTCAACTTGACCAAGCGCAAACTTGCTATCAGGCAAGAATTCTTCTGAAACAAACAACTGATCAATCACTTCTGGCATACCTTGATAGATATGGGTATACGCTACATCTTTCATCCAGCCATAACGCGCTTGGACACGAGCGGCATCAAACAAGGCAACATCACGCATGCTTTTGTCGTAATTCACTTCGCCAGTTTCAGTCATCAATTGCGTGGTCACACTACCCGTGACATCGTTCATATCACCGAGTAAGATTAAGGGCTCGCGAGTATGCTTTAAGCGTTCGATAATAAACATACGAATGGAGGCCGCTTCTGCTGCCCGCATACATAAGCTACGAAGTTTGGCACGAATACGAATATTAGGGTCATCCATATCTTCTAGCAAATTGCCAGCTTCATCACGTAAGAAAAAAGCGCGCTTGCTTTTAAGATGAGCCGTAATAATAGTAATCGGTTGCCCGAATGCATCGACTCGCAATACCAACGGTGGGCGATTAAAGCGTTTATAAGGACCGATATCAGGAATATCAATCACCGCCTTTGGTGCCACCTCTTCTAATAAAGTTGTCTCTAGCTGCTCAAAGCGACTAATAATTCCCACTGCAGGCGTATTTTGCGCCCCTCTACCTTGAGTATAAGGGCTCGCACTATCGTTGCTTGCCAGCGGTATAACCACATGTTCAGGCTTAAATCCTAACGATACCGCCAGCGCTTCTAACGCCTCACTGTCCCATACTTCTTGTACGGCAATGATGTCGGCATGGGCTTTCGCTAATAAATCGCTGATACCACGCAGTTTATTTTCATACGCTTTATTGCTATATGGCTCAGCATTTTCATAGTAAGTACGATTGGGATTGGCAAAATTTAGTAAATTAGCAGTGGCGATATAAAATTGTTTATCAATACCTTTATGGGCAGAGTAAGTCATAAAAATCCTAATGCTATTTGAATAGTATGCATTATTATGAATAAACAACGCAACTTGTTCATGATAATAGACCGCCCGTACTAAATCTGTAGTGTTTCGTATTGCTTTATCCTGCTACTTAAAACTCAAAAAATCGATCAACTGATAATGTAGCGAATACTTGCTCCATCAAAGTCATAACACTAAATATTTATATGCATGTTACATGTGTACGTAGTTAGCTGTTTAACAGAGTGGCTAATCACACTCGTTTGCGAGCCAATACAAAGGCGATACTACCAATCATAGAAGCCATGACACATAATATCAACAGCTGCACGTATTTGTGCTCTGCGCCAAACACTGGTGCCATCACTGTGATATAGCCACCGTTTTCTAGCATGTAAATAATACCTGCCATGAGCGCTGATACAAAGCTCACTATAATGGCCCAAGGTTTGACTTCCCAACTTGACCAAATACTAAAAAACACGACAGGTGCTAAAAACAAGGAAGCCGTACCACTAATAGCCACCGCATCAAACAGGTCTTTGCTACCAGTTGCAATGAAGGCCAAGCCTGCCAGCAAAAATCCTAGCATGATTAGTCTGCCATTTCTAACAGTTGGCTTTACCAGTTTCATATCAATGGCTATCAATTTTGCGGCACTGGCATACGTAGAATCTAATGTTGATATGGCTGAAATAATTAAGGCGAAACTAAACAACATCATTACCGCTGGCGAGAATAGCGTATTGAGCGTTTGCGTCACTTCAGTGGCACCGCCTGCATTGTTCAGCTGTGCGAATACACCTAGCAAACCAAACAGAAGGATACAAGCCATCGAAATAGGAGCGGCATAGTAAAATGACTTTTTGGTAGTGGCCCTATCTGCTAAAAATCCTCTGTCAGTCATAACAGGATCATGAGCTGGATAACTCCATATTTGGATAAATGCAACTATCAATAATATCCATCCCTTGTTGTCAGCGGTATTGGAGGAGCTGATAATGTCATCGAAGGAAAACAAGGGATGTGCAAACATAGCAACCGACAGAACAGCAATGGCGACGATCGTCAATAACGCTTGGGCAACATCTGTCTTTAACGCCGTGTGCAGCCCACCAATTGAAGAATAAATTAAGGTGGCAACCGCTATAATCAGTATTAGATAATTCTCATTAAAGCCCACGAACAAGGTGGTGATAAATCCAAATACCAGTAAGTTACTGAACACTTCACTCACTAATCGAAAACCAATCACTGCATTATAAAGATGCTCACCAGTTGCCCCAAACTTGACTTGCATGAATGTCTGTATGTTATTGAAACCATGTTTGAATCGTAAGCTATCGACAATATGCGCGCCAGTGATAAAACTAAAATAATACATCCCATAAGCCAAAGTACCAGCGATACCATAGAAAAACCCCAAAACGGCCGCATTCATGAGCGACCGTGCAAATATCCAAGTAGTGACTTGAGACAACACCAGCGTCCAAAGACTGGGTGGCTGACCTTGTAAAGACTTACCTTGATAAAATCTGGCGATATCAGGGGCAAGCTCACACGTTTCAGAAGAAGAGTCAGTCATAGTAGCTCTATGGGTTGTTAAGACATCATTAAGATTACCACAACTACCAAGGTTTCAACATGCAAAAAAGCCTCTAGAGCATGCTCTAGAGGCTTTAATATAACTACAATTGCCAAAAGTAAAAACTCAGCTATAAAAATACGGAAATGCCGAGGTTTTCTATTTGCTAATGTTACGACACACGATTCCATGCATCCTGTGATGCTCTACGTGCCTCATTCCACTCCATGCGTGACTCACCTTTCACTTCATGCCATGAACGCTCCAAATCTGCTTCATGATCTTCAAAGCGAGCGTCCGCAGGATAGCGAGCGCGGTTAGCATACCCTACCGCATAAGCTGGGTGTAAATCACGGTCAAAGTCATGCTCTTCTGTATAATAGTCAGCGTTTGCATGTTCGGCACGCCAGTAAGCTTCTTCATGGGTTGGATCAATTGCTTCAGCTGCTGCATGACCTGCACCGCCACCAACGATAGCGCCAATAGCACCGCCGATTAACGTACCAAGTGGTCCTGCCATCGTACCGATTGCCGCACCTGCAGCTGCCCCACCTACACCACCAATACCAGTGCCTACTGGATGTGAGCCTGGCTCACCTGTGATAATGTCAGCATTCAAGTCTTGCTTGGCTTCTTTTGACATATGTTTTACTTCACTGCGATCAATTTCGTCATGGTTACTCATAATATTATCCTTAAATTATTTGTTATATTTTAGAGTTATTAAGTGCTAAAAATTAGCGATGTTGCTTGAGTCATTTTTTATTTGATTCATCTAAAGTATAGAAATTTATGTACAAGAACAGATAGATAGATTATGTAAACTGTGTCCATATTACGATTGTGTTGCGTTACAGCCTGTATCTTTCTCAAGGTTTTGTACGATGGATTTATGCTTTGAGTAATCACAAACACATGATGCCGCTAATTTCAGCAAAAAACCCTGTCTACATCTGCATTAACGACCTTGCGATGGCTCGTTGCCATTTATAGAGGTGCTGCTCGCGTTCATCAGCAGACATACTCGGCTCAAACACTCGATCGACTTGCCATGAGGATTGCATCGTTGCTTCATCGTACAATCCCGTCTTTAGACCAGCAAGGAGCGCTGCACCTTTGGCAGTAATTTCCGTGTCTCTGGGACGCAGTACGGGGACGTCTAATAAGTCCGCCTGAAACTGCATGAGCAAATCATTATTGGCGGCACCGCCATCGACTCTCAGTTCGGTTAAAGGGTGCGGGCTGTCTTTTTGCATAGCGATTAACACGTCATACGTTTGGTAAGCAACTGCCTCCAACGCGGCACGGGCAATATGCGCTTTGGTCGTGCCGCGGCTCATACCTGTAATACTGGCACTAATGTCCGAGCGCCAATAAGGTGCGCCAAGCCCTGTGAATGCAGGGAGCAGCACCACATCTTCACTACTATTGACCTGCCGCGCTAAGTTTTCGACCTCACCACTTTGCTGAATCATCCCCAGATTATCACGTAGCCACTGGACGATTGCCCCTGCCATAAACACACTGCCTTCTAGCGCGTAGGTGACTTCTTTTTTGGGCGGCTGTAGCATACGCTTGCCAGACTGCACAATTTGATCAAAGGATAAATTGTCAGGGCGCAGCGTTGTCGTCTTTCGTTGCCACGCTATCGTCGTCAATAGCTTATGCTCGCTCAACTTTGGCTGTTGACCGATATTCATCAGCATAAAACAGCCCGTCCCATAGGTGTTTTTGGCCATGCCAGCATCGAGGCAGCCTTGGCCAAAAAGTGCTGCTTGCTGATCGCCTAATACTGCCTGAATAGGGATTTGCTTGGCAAATAAGCCTTTTTTTGTTTTGCCAAAATCACCATCGGATGGCAGGACTTTGGGTAAAATATTCATGGGAATAGCAAAGCGCGTACACAACTTCTCCGACCATGCCAGTTTATGAATATCATACAACAGCGTCCGTGAAGCATTGGTCACATCAATAACATGTTCACCACCTGTCAATTTATAGATAAGCCAACTATCAATGGTGCCGACTGCCACCTCGCCTTTGTGTGCTCGTACGCTAAGCTTGGGGTCATTTTCGAGCAGCCAAGCGATTTTACTGGCACTAAAATACGGATCTAAGCGTAAACCGGTGATTCGCTGCACTTCGTGTGCCATGTCATCGTCTTCATTCGTGTTACCGCTATGAGCCCCACCACCCGCGTTTTCAGCGGCAAGCGTTTTGCAATAGCTTGCAGTACGGCGGTCTTGCCAAATAATCGCAGGTGCCAAGGGTTTGCCCGTTTGCTTGTCCCACATGACAATAGACTCACGCTGATTGGTGATGGCGATACTAGTGACATCGGTAGCGAGCAGCCCTGCTTGATTAATGACGTCATGCGCACAACTAATCTGAGTTTGCCAAATCTGCTGGGCATCTTGCTCCACAAAGCCCGCTTTGGGTGTCTGTAATGTGGTTGGCTGTTGCACCATTTTGATCGGACGCGCATGATCATCGTATAATATCGCGCGACTCGAAGTAGTGCCTTGATCTAAAGCCAAAATATATCCTGCCATTACTCATATCCTTTACTGGTCTTATTTATTCTATGATTGATAGTTTATATCATTCTCATATTTTTATATTCAGCGGTTTTCATAAATAAATTAACCTACTTAAATAACCACCCCTTCATAATATTAATAGTCGAAACATAACCTTCATTATTAATAATTAGCAGTAAAACCAAAGTAATGAAATACAAAAAAATCATTTAATTATCAATTGGTTAATAGATGAAAATTCATGATATGATCACGGTTATGTTCTGATAGCTTAATCAATAATAATGCTATTATAAAAGCCAAAACCATTTCTTTACCACATCAAGATTGACTATACAATAGACAACGACAAGATATTGAGGCTTGACCCGTCACGGTTGTGTGTCTAGAGTGTACCCGAATTATGCATGACAAAACTTTAGTTATGTTTTTTGTATTTTGTTTTCCCTTATATTTGCAAAGCGAGAGAAAGTAAGACAAAACATCCTGCTTTTATAGAACTGACTATAATAAGAGCATAACGACGCTAATATGTGGTCGGCTAAAGTGATGAGTATCGCGCGTTGTTTTAAAAAATCTTGCATTCTAATTAATGGCTTATGTGACTTATGAAATTTGCATTATCAACTCTGTCTACTGCTGTGATGACGGTTATGCTCATGGGGCTGTCCGTCGCTACCTCAGCAAACGCTAACATGGATAACGTTGAGTCACAGAATGACGTGCCACCAGTAACGGTAACCCAGATCGTTGACGCTGATGATGAACGACAAACTGGCGCTGCGACGGCTGTTCAGACGGATACAACGTTGTCAGTGGGCGATAATACTGCCATCAATGACCCTGCATCCACCACCATGTATAGCCAAGGCGTTGAGCAACAGAGCCGCCTAGCCACGCTTATCGACCCTATCACGCACAAAGCGGTTGATAATAGCTATCCCTTAGAAGTCTCTAGCTTTTTGAGTCTTGAGCAGGCGCAAAATATCTTATTGCAAGTCTCGCCAAAGCTTGCGGCCAATGAAGCCGCCATTGCCGCCAGTCAATATCAGACCGATGCCCTAAAAACCATAGACAATCCGCTGGTGTTCGCCCGCGTATCGGCCAGTGCCTATCATGTGGAAGAAGACATTGATTTATCATCGCTCAAAAACGGCATCGTTAATGAGATCAATAATAGCGTAGATGAGGTTATCCCTCCTATTCCACCAACCACAGATTTGCCAAATTTTGGTGAATTGGTCGGTGAGCGTCTCCCAGAGTCTTATGATTTTAATCGTTCAGGCTCAACGACGGGCGCAGGTATTGGCGTTGTTTGGCCTATTTACACTGCTGGGCGGACAACAGCGTTAACAGGCGCGTCCGATGCCCGTACCCAAGAAGCGGTCGCGGACAGCCTATTAGACAAAAACGAGCTTTATAACACCCTAATTGAGCGCTATTTTAAGGCGCAGCTGGCCATTATCGCTGCCTATTTGCGTGAAGACGCTTATGATACCTTGCAGCAGACCGATCATATGGCGGAGCGTCTGTTCGAAGAAGGCTTTATTTCACGCGTCGACAGACTAGAAGCACAGTCTGCCTTAGCAGATGCTAAAAGCGAATCGGTCAATGCAAATAACGATGCACGCCTTGCGATGATTGCTTTGCAGCGGCTATTACGTACCGATTATCGTATCAAACCAACCACGCCTTTGTTTGTCTCCAGTCGCCCGCTACCTGATGTGAGCTATTTCCAAGACTTGGCACTTGCCAATCATCCAGGGTTACAGAAAGTCGCCGCCAAACGCGCGCAGGCTCAGCAACTCCATGCGTTATCGGATACCGGTTACAAGCCTACCGTTATGCTGTACGGCTACGGACAAGTCCAAAAAGACCCCAGTTGGGTCGCTGGTATCTCTGCCACTTGGAAGCTATGGGGTGGACTCGATAAAACAGCATCACTGGCATCAAGCAACGCGCAAATACGCCAAGCGGATCTCTCTGAAATTGAAGTCAGTGACAATCTATTGTTATTGGTCGAAAAAAATTGGCACGATATCAATAATGCCCAGTCACGTTATCAAGCATTACAGAGTAATGTTGACTTGGCAGCAGAAGTATTGCGCTTGCGCCAGTTGGGTCTCCAAGAAGGCGTAAATACGACGGTCGACGTGGTTCAAGCCCAAACGCAGTCTCTCAAAGCACGAACTGAACAAGCGCAGGCAGCCAACAGCTATGTGCAAGCGCTTGCCGCCCTCATGCAAAGTTGCGGGACGCCACTGGCTTTTAATACCTATCTTAATGCGGCAGATATTCGGCTACCTATCTTGTATAGTGAATGATGATCTCGTGTGAAGAGTAATAGAGCGTGTTGATAAGCGCTTATCTTGATGATAATTAAATGGCTAATGGCTATATTATTACTGACCTTACGATACTACTAACCCTAGCTCTACTGCGAATAAGTGTTTTATGAAAAAATTAACTTCTAAAGTAACCCATTGGCTGCCGCACCTGCTTCAGACATGGCGTATAGCAAATAGCCCTAATGTTTGGGCACATTGCGCAAGCGTAGGCTTTTTTGGTTTTTTATCTATTTTTCCAGCAATGGCTGTGTTTGTACTGATTTATGGTCTCGCTTTTTCACCTGTTGAAATGCAAGAGCAGATTTCACTTTTACGTTCGTTTATCCCTGAGTCTGTATATGAGGTTCTTAATTCACGCTTAAGCGAGCTGGCTTCTAACACTGCATCCAAACTGACTTTTGGTTTGATTATATCAACGCTACTAGCTCTTTATGCTGGTTCTAAAGGCATAAAATCCTTAATTATCCTGGTTAATCTTGCCTTTCATATCACCCAAGAGCGCAGCTTTATACAAGGCACCATTCGAGCACTTAGTTTAACTTTTGCTGCCGTTGTGGTCTTGATTATAGCCATCTCCTCTATCGCTATTATTCCTTTGGCGGCGGCTTATTTTCCTTTTCCGCAAATCGCTAAGACCATTGCGCTTTGGAGTAGATGGCCGATATTGGCTGGCATTATATTCTTAAGCTTCTTAAGCCTATATCGTTTTGCGCCAAACCGTGACGCCGTAGCGCTAAAAAAACTGGTGCCAGGCGCGGCCTTAGCTACCGTTCTCTGGATTCTATTGTCCGTGCTATTTTCGATTTATGTGCAAAACTTTAATAACTATAGCGCTGAGTTTGGTGCGCTTTCAGCAGCGGTAGTCATTATGCTGTGGCTTTATTACTCAGCATTTATTGTCGCTTTTGGTGCTATTTTTAATTTTGAAACTTTAGAAAACTCTAAACCTTATGCTATTCGAGTGTACTAATAAACGGATAATGATATTACTGGTTAAAGCACTTGTACTATAAGCCTTTCACTCTCAACTTTATTGCTTTAGGAATCTCACTGTCATGACTGAATTTCCAAACGAATCAGACGACTCACGCAAATCAACTGATTCGACTGATGAGTCAACGCTGTCTCATAATAATCAGCCGTCAGTCGATTCTGTAGAAGACATACCTGACGTGGAACCAGAACAGGCAACACCTACTTATCGTGATGATCCTAAATCTGACAAGTCTGCCATGATAAAAAAGGCGCTGCTTGTCTTATTCGTGCTGATTGCCTTGAGCGTTATCGCTTATGGTTTGTATACAAGCAACCAAAGCAGCGAGCCTGAAGTCATTACTCTGCAAGGGCAAATGCAGATGCAGCAAACCTCTATCGCTGCAAAAGTACCAGGGCGTATTGCTCAGATTATGGTCACTGAAGGGGATGAGGTGACGGCTGGTCAGCAATTGATTGAGATGGATTCACCTGAGATTAACGCAAAGATTAATCAAGCGCAGGCTGGCAAGCAAATGGCTCAAAGTCAGCTTGATAAAGCCGAAAATGGTGCTCGTCCGCAAGAGATTGCCCAAGCAAAGGCTGCATGGCAAGCCAACAAAGCGGCCTCTGATCTGGCAGAAAACACCTATCAGCGTGTCAATCGACTCTATGAAGAAGGTCTCATGGCACGGCAAAAACGCGATGAAGCCTATGCGCAGTATCTTGCGACCCAAGATCAAACCGAAGCGGCACGCTTGCAATATGACTTGGCAATGGAAGGCACGCGTAGTGAAGACAAATCCGCAGCTACCGCACAAGTGGCTCAAGTCGATGCTCAGCTAGATGAGGCATTGGCTGCAAAAGAAGAAGCCAACTTAAAAAGTCCTATTGCTGGTATCGTAGATAATGTAATAGTCAGTGCTGGTGAAGTCATCGGTCAAGGTGTGCCGCTATTAACCTTGGTTAATACCAATGATCAATGGGTAGTACTGAATGTCACCGAAACCTATTTGAACCAGTTTGCCATTGGTCAGCAGTTTACTGGTACTATTCCGGCGTTATCATCAGCAGACAAACCCTATAGCAAGCAGTTTACTGTCTACGCAACCTCTACATTGTCTGACTTTGCGACGTGGCGACCCACCAATAATGATGATGGCTTTGATGTGCGTACCTTTGAAGTCAAGGCGCGACCAAGTAAACCTGATGCGCGGATTCGCTCGGGGATGAGTGTCATCGTCCGTATCAATCCAACCCTTGCTAATCAGAGCCAAGAATAAGCCATGCGCCTAACTCAGCTTAGCGAAGCTTTTATACGTAGTGCCGCCTATGAGCGGCGTTTTTTGGCCAAAAATTCTTGGGATTTTGCCATGGTGGTTTGGATACCCTTGGCGACAGTACTGTTGATTTGGTGGATTTTTTCGCAAACGCAAATTACCAATTTGCCTATTGGGGTGATCGATCAAGACAATAGCCCTGTTGCCAATACCGCCGTGCGCTATCTAGAGGCCAGTCCTGATATTACCGTCAGACAGCTTTATCACTCGCCAGCCGCTGCTGAAGCGGCAATCCTGCAACGAGATATTTATGCAGTCGTGATTATCCCTGAGGATTTTTCGCGTAATATTTTATCCAGTAAACCAGCGCCACTGATTTTACAAGTAAATGCTCAGTACGGTACGCACTCTGGGATTATCCAAAAAAGCGTCCAGTCCGTCGCTGCCACCTTATCCGCAGGCGTTGAGATACAGCGTTTGGTCAAGCAAGGCATGGCACCATCACAAGCAGCGATTGCTTACTCACCGATCAGTATTCAGCGCATCAGTTTGTTTAATGCGGCAACCGACTATCAGCAGTTTTTGGCCTCAACTGTTATTCCTGCACTGCTGCATATTTTGGCAATGGTCATTGGGGCAACGACGATTGGACGTGAGTTGCGGGATAAACAAATTGGTCACTGGTACGCTTTTATTGATACTGGTCGTCCCGATTTAACGGCACTCATAAATAGTGAAGCACTGTCTACGCTCGACAATAAGCAAACACGTAGCGATGACCCTGAAATATCGGAAAGTCTCAAAAAAAATCAGCAAGTAAGTATTGCCGTCTTAATCTTTGGCTTATTGGGTAAATATTTTTGGCCAATGCTTGCCTATAGTATATGGTCTGCATTGGCACTATGGCTTGCCACACCGCAACAAACGGTCGCTCTCGCCTCAATGGTTGTCACTTACATCGGGCTGATACTACTGATGATGCTGTCATTTTGGCTGGGAGCCATCTTTACTTTAAATTCATTTTCATTGCGTATGGGCTTATCCGCTACCGGTTTTATTTCCGCACCTTCTTACGCTTTTGCAGGTGTCACTTTTCCTTATATCGCTATTAGTGATAGCGCGCAGCATTGGTCGAACATCCTACCGCTTACCCATTATCTAAAACTACATATCGCGCAATTACAGATGCACGCACCCGTTGCCATATCGTTGCCGATCATTTATGGCCTGACGCTAGCGACCTTGCTTGCTATGGGCTTGACTGCCGTCCTAAGCAAGCGCGCATTGGCGCGTCCTGAACGTTGGGGAGCACGCTAATGTCACCATTATCAAAAAACAAGCCACAAAAAAAACCTAAGCAATCAACCACTTCGTCATCGTCACAGAGCTTCTTAGGCAGTTTTTTACAGACTCTCAAAGATATCTTTACCGATAAAGGCGTGGTTTTGCTTTTAATTATGGCTCCTATCATTTATGGTTTCTTTTATCCATGGCCGTATTCTACTGAAGTCGTCAATCACGTACCCGTTGGCATTATCGATAAAGACAATAGCAACTTATCCCGTACCATTGTCCGTTATGCGAGTGCCAGCCCGCAGCTGAACACACAGCGATTTGTTAATGAGCAAGATGCCATCGAGGCCATGTGGTCGGATCAAATCGCTGGCTATATGATCATCCCAAGTGGCCTTGAGCAGCAAGTGTTGTCTGGTAAAGCGGCTAGCGTGAGTGTGCTCGGTAATGGCGGCTATTTTATCTTGAACAAAAACGTACAGCTGGGCTTTTTAAAAGCGGTCAGTACGGTATCGGCTGGCATTGAAGTGAAAAAAAGCGTGGCACAAGGCGCATATTCGCCTACCGCTGCCAAAAGCACCCAAGCCGTCCCACTGCAAATTATTCCTTTATACAACCAAACTGAAGGTTATGGTGCCTACGTGGTACCAGCGGTATCCATTATTATCTTACAGCAGACGTTACTCATGGCCACCGCAATGCTGATCGGTACTTGGTATGAGCAGCGCCGCCACATGACTACGATACGCGGCTGGCTAGGACGTATTGGTGCACTCAGCATGTTGAGCTTTATCATCGGCTGCTTTTATTATGGCTGGGCGTTTGAGCTCCATCATTATCCACGTGGACAAAATATGGCTGGCAGTTTGTTATTCTTGCTGCTATTTTGTCCGACCGTCGCTACCCTTGGTTGCTTGCTGGGACTGTGGTTCCGGCAACGTGAGCGCAGTATGCAAATTTTAATCTTTAGCTCGTTACCGTTATTTTTTATCAGTGGCTATCCTTGGCCTGCCGACCAACTCCCTGAGATACTACAGTTGGTACGTTGGCTGGTGCCGACTACCCCTGCTATCAATACCTCTGTGCAGCTAAATCAAATGGGGGCCAGTGTCGCTCAAGTCGCTATGGGCTTTTATGCACTCGCAGGCTTGTGGGCATTTTACTTTGCGTTACTGCTGCTGTTTCGCTGGCGTACCTCACAAAAACAATTGCCTCATAAAATTTCGATAAAAATATAACAAATCAGGCGATTGTCAATTTTCCCATCCATAAATAAATTCGTTTTTCTTAGACTTATTTCAGGACGGGATATATTCATAAAAAAGGCCAAACACTTAAAATGTTTGGCCTTTTTTGGGTTTATTTGTATGATAGGCATTTGCTTTAAACTAAGTCTTGCAAGTGACGCCTTCAAGCGCTAGCAAATATTCTTTCTTATCTAGCCCGCCCGTATAGCCACCAAGCTTACCATCGCTAGCAATGACGCGATGACAAGGAACGATAATACTAAAAGGATTTTTACTATTGGCATTGGCCACCGCGCGAAAGCCTTTGGGATTATCCACATTTTGCGCCAGCGTTGCATAGCTGATTGTCTCGCCATAACCAATATCTTGTAATGCTTGCCAAACTCGTTGCTGAAAATGGGTTCCTAAGCTTGCATCTATAGGCAAATCGAAATTCTGACGATCCCCTTTAAAATAGGCCTTTAACTGTTCGATAGCATTTATGAGTAATGCTTGGGCAGGCTCACTTTCGCTTAGGCTATCGTTATTAATGAATGTAAAACTCTGATCGACAAGGCCGTAGTGCTTTTTAAGTTTGGGAATAGATTTTGAGCGGTGCCAAGAGTTACCTGCCAGCAGCCAATTGACTTCAACCAGTTTAGGGCTGCTATGCTCATTGACACTCGCAATCAACGTCAATTGATGTGATCCAAAAGCTGCTGTAGTGACTATCATGACTATTCCTTTCAAATGATTATGTTCCCAAGACTCGTTTGTTGGCTAAAACGACCTATCGAGTGCTACTCTTTATCATCGGTTTCGAACAAGGCAGCGACAAATTGTTTTGGACTAAAGGCGCGTAAATCATCAATTGACTCGCCAACACCAATATAACGGATAGGTACGTCTGTGGTTTCGGCAATATTAAAGACCACACCACCTTTGGCAGTACCGTCTAACTTAGTAATCGTAATACCCGTTAATGGTACGACTTTGTTAAAGAGTTCTACTTGGTTAATGGCATTTTGACCCGTGCCAGCATCGAGGACAATCATACCTTCATGCGGTGCGCTTGGATCAGCTTTACGCATGACGCGTACGACTTTTTCTAGCTCAGCCATAAGATGCGTTTTATTTTGCAAGCGCCCAGCGGTATCTGCTATCAGCACATCAATGTTTTTTGCTTTGGCAGACTGCATGGCATCAAAAATAACAGAGGCACTATCAGAACCATGACCTTGCGCCACGACTGGAATTTTATTGCGCTCACCCCAGATTTGCAGCTGTTCAGTCGCCGCAGCTCGGAACGTATCACCAGCAGCCAGCATGACAGATTTACCCTCGCCTTGTAGACGCTTGGCAAGTTTACCGATGGTGGTGGTTTTACCGACCCCATTGACGCCCACGACTAAAATCACAAAAGGTTTTTTGCTGGTATCAACCACCAACGGCGCTACTTTTGGCGTTAAGATATCAACCAGTTCCGTTTGCAATGCTTTATACAATGAATGTGCATAAATCAAATCCCCACGAGCTGTCTGCTCAGTCAAGCTTTTGATAATACGGTTGGTCGCGCTGACACCAATATCAGCAACCAGTAGCTGATCTTCAACTTCTTCTAACAACTCATCATCGATTTCTTTGCCACCGATCAGGATACTGACCATACCTTCAGCTAGATTTTTACGTGATTTACTCAGCCCTGTTTTCATCCGATTAAACCAGCTGCCTTTTTTCTGACTTTCTTGAGTCTCTGCTACTGGCTCTTTTGGCATGGCAACTTGCCCATCGCTATTAACAACGGGGGTCACACTCGGACTATCTCCCAATTGCTCCTGTAATGGCATGGTTGGAATCGTTGAAGCCGTATTGGTCTTGCTGCTAGCTTCTGTTTCTTTGGCACGCGAAAAGCTTTCAGAGGAACTTTTAGGTACGTTATGCTCTTCTGTCATGACAATCGGCGTGGCTAAAGCGATACTTTCAGCAGCATGGGCGCTTGAGACGTCTTTGTTTGTCGTCGTCTCCTGATTTGTCGTATCGTCATTATTTTTCACATTGTCATTATTTGCCGCATTGTCATGATGCTTATCAGTCACCCTAGCATCGTCTAACGGTTTAGTAGGTACGCTATCCTCATCAACGATGGGCATAGATTGCACCGGTAGACTGGGTAAGGTAATATCATCGTCATCTAAGTCATCGAGACCACCGTCAAGGTTAATGACTACACGATTGCTATTATTTGGGTTATTCATAAGCTTGCCCTAAAAGTTATCATTATTAGTAAGATGTTTATTTTAAAATTGATCGGTATATTGTCAGTTTTCTACCATTTGAATGGTAGATTATTTTTAGCCTAGTTTAGCATAATTCAAGTTGCGCTCAGCCTTTACCCTACCAGACCAACGCTAAATAGTAAGAAGTGATCAGACAGGCCAAACGGTTGAGAAAGTTTAGCTTAAGGTTTGGACACAAAAATCTGACCCTTAGCAGGCGCAACTTCGCCTACTCTTAGCGAACTTTATTCAATAACTTTCTACTAGGAACCACCTATGCTATCGTCACTAAATTGCTATAAAAAAAATAACCTCTATCAGCGCAGCTCTGCTAATAGCTACCATCGCATTGTCAGCGACTGGCTGTAACACAACATCAGAGTTCAAACCGACGGCTAGCGTAATGGTTGGCGCACACAAATCGCTATAACGCTGGTGATTATTATAGTTAGCAGGCACACATTCAGTCATCTTTTTATATAAGCAGAACATACCATGTCCTCGACTTTACCACTACACGTTTTACGCGTTGCTGGCGCTTTGGCTATAGCAACTACTCTTGCGGCTTGTCAAACCAATACTGTTGGTACTCCTTCGTCAGCGGATGGAAACGCGCTTGTCAAAAATCCAGCCATGCAAGGTGCGGCGCAGAGCAAGGTAAATCAAAATCCAGACAGTAAGGACGATCAGCAGTCGTCAGCGTTGTCCATGGATATGTCAGGTCGGCATGAGTATCAGTTAGAAAACGGTCTAAAGATCGTGGTAAAAGAAGACCACCGCGCACCCGTCGCTATGACCCAGATTTGGTATCGAGTGGGGTCGACAGACGAGCCGCTTGATAAAGGCGGACTCTCGCATTTGCTAGAGCATATGATGTTCAAAGGCACCTCTAATGTATCGAGTGACGATTATGAACGTTTGATCGCCAAATTTGGGGGCGTTAACAATGCCTTTACCAGTTATGACTATACGGGTTACTACGAGCTATTCCCAGCCAACCGCATGCCGCTAGCGCTAGAGCTCGAAGCCGATCGAATGAAAAACTTAATCTTCGATGACAAAGAATTTACCAAAGAGCATCAAGTGGTCATGGAGGAGCGACGCCAACGTACAGATGACAACCCACTTGCCAAAGCTTATGAATCATTCCGATTGTTGGCGCTGCCTGATAGCCCAAAAGGCGAATCTGTCATTGGCCCTATGAGTGAGCTTGAATCCATTACGCTCCCAGAGCTAAAAGAATGGTACAAGACTTGGTACGCACCCAACAATGCGACCTTGGTGATTGTCGGTGATGTCGACCCAACAGAAGTATTGGCGCAAGTCAAACGCTACTTCGGTGATCTCAAACCAAGCAATCTGCCCAAACGCCCTGCTGTCAGTCAAAAAGGCTTTCGTGGTTATCAGCAAGTTGAGTCTGAACAAGCAGTACAAGTACCGGTTTTGCTGATGGGCTATAACGTGCCCAGTCTCGTCACTGCCGGCACAGCCAATGAAAAACAAGCTTACGCGTTATCGCTGGCACAAGACGTATTGGATGGTGGTCTGTCTGCTCGCTTAGAGAGCCGACTGATACGCGAACAAGGCCTGCTCACCACAGTTGGCACCTCTTATGACTTGCTTGATCGCGGCGATGGACTGTTTTTAATTCAAGCGACACCGCGTGAAGGTGTTAGCTTAGAACAAGCGCAGCAAGCCATACTCTCTGAAATAGAAAAGCTCAAAACCGATCCTATTGCTGCTGACGAAATCAGTCGTGCCAAAACCAATACGGTCACTGGATTGATCTATGCGCAAGACAGTATGGAGGGTCAGGCACGCATGATTGGCTCGCTACAGTCTATCGGTCTCGATGACAGGCTGCTTGCCGAATTACCAGCCAAGCTTGATGGCGTCAAAATCTCTGATATTCAAGCAGCCAGTAAAAAGTACTTGGTCAAAGATAATTTGACCGTCATGCATGTGATACCGCCTACTGAGCAAGCGTCTAAAGAAAAAGCATCTACAAAGCAAGCAAGTCAAAAAACGGTAAGCAAAAACAAATAATAACAACGTGCTGTCAATATTTTTCACTGATAAGCCAATGCTAAAGACCTTATTAATAAGAAGAAAGCCATGACTCAGATTACTTTTCTCATGAATACAAAAAAAAGCCCTTTATTGCCGTTAGTAAAGCGCAAATTTAAACTTCATTTCGAACCTCATTTCGACCCTCTTTTCGAACTTAGGTTTAAGCAGCGTTCCTACTTGAGCCTAGGTATATTGTTAGGTTTGACGATATTGACGACCACCGCTCAGGCAGATACCACTGGTAGCGAAGACTTTCGTACGCCATCAGCTGCCGTTGATATAAATGCACCAATAGTCGCACTATCAAAGCTTACAAGTGTCGCTGATGCCAAGCCATTAAAAGTCACAGTGCCAACCATTCAACAGTTCGAAACCAAAGCTGGCATCCCTGTGCTTTTTGTACGCACCACTGCCCTGCCCATTGTTGATATTGATTTACGCTTTAATGCAGGTAGTGCCCGAGATGGCAGCATACGCAAAGCCGGTTTTGGCATCGCCAATATGACTGCTACTATGTTGGAACAAGGCTCTAAAAGCTTAAATGAAAATGAGTTCACCCGCGCTGTTGAAACCTTGGGAGTGAATTTGAGCAGTAGCGCCTATAAAGATATGTTTATCGTCTCGCTACGCAGCTTGTCCGATGACAAACATCTACTGCCTGCCGTCGACTTGATGACTCAAATGCTAAATGAACCGGCGTTTGATGCAGATATCCTAGCACGTAACAAAGCGCGACTCTTAGTCGGTTTGCAGCAGCAAAAACAAGACCCCAATAGTCTTGCGAGCATTGCTTTTAACGAAGCCTTATATGGCGACCATCCTTACGCGCACCCTTCCGTTGGTACGCTCGACAGTGTACCGAGTATTGAAAGAAAAGAATTGCTCGACTTCAAAAATCGCTATTTGGTGGCGGCAAATGCTTCTATCGCGATGACGGGTAATTTGACTTTAACCCAAGCCAAAAAACTTGCTGACGATATCACGGCTGATTTGCCAGTCGGTCAAGCAGCGACAACGCTACCTGAGCCCAAACCACTGACAAAAGCGCAGCATATTCACATTCCTTTTCCGAGCACCCAAACGACCGTACTTATGGGGCAACTGGGCGATAAGCGCGCCACCGATGCTATCGCACAACAGAAGCAAACCAACTTTGCCGTGGGTAACGAAGTGCTAGCAGGCGGTGATTTCAATGCGCGGCTGATGACCGAAATCAGACAAAACCTTGGCTATACCTATGGTATTTCAGGCTCAATGAGTCCGATGCTGGCGCGAGGTCCTTATCAGATTGGGTTTTCGACCCGTAATGATAAAGCGCGCGCTGCTATTGACGCCAGCTTAGACGTCATTAATGATACATTGGACAATGGTATTACTAGCACTGAGATGCGCTTGACGACTGACAATTTAAAGAACAGTTTTCCGATGGGTTTTGCCAGCAATGCCGGTATCAATAGCTTGTTGGGAATGATGAATTTTTATCAATTGCCAAAAAATTATCTGACCAATTATGTGAGTCGTATTGACCAAGTACAATTACCAGAGGTTAATAAAACCATGCGCGATACGCTCAAACCGGATGATTTTTTGATTGTCACTGTTGGACAAGAGGATCCTTGGAAGACTAATAAATAATGCTTATCAATAATAATGAGAATCAAAAAAAGCACTTATAAAAGTGCTTCTAGGCAAACTATTAATATTAATTATTGAAAGCAGCTATATGAAATAGAAGAAGAATAAACAATAGAAAAATAAAGGACGACGTTACAAGTACTAACTACTATGTAAAGTAATTGGCTTCAGTCAAGTTAGCTAGTGATAGTGATGTTTACGTCATAGCTTAAGCGCTCGGGTTTATGAGTCACCCCGACATAATTTAAACGAATCACATGCTTATCATAAGATTCGACTTGATAGGAACCATTGGCAAAGTTATGCATGGTTGGCACAATTAGCAATGTCTCGATTTGATCGGTATTGATATCGATGTTTATGCTTTGACCCCTTTCTGGGTATAAGTAATAATCGCAATAATTCGATATCATGACCTCCGCAGTACGGACAATAGTGTCATCGTCGACGTTTTTTTGTAGTAGTTTTGGGCATACATCAGGACGTTTGGCAGCGAGACGTGCATAAGAGTTTTTAATGTTTTCTTCGATGTCTTTTGCATCCGAGGCATTTACGTTAGGCAAACTATTTTCAGAAGCAGTGTTCGGGCTACAGGCGCTAATAAACAGAAGAGACAAAATCACCGAGCAACATAACCCTGTATACATCTGAGTTGAGCGCAAAGTACTTTTTTTTGGTTTTTCTGATTGCTTCGATCCTTCTACTCTTAAGTACCACTTTTTCATAGATTCCACTTACTATAAACTAGGCTATATTTTTTTGACATAATACAGCATAGTTTACTGAGATAAAAAGTGATTTGTATAAGTATAATAGGATAACTATAGTCGTTTTGACCATGCGGATAAAATTATCAATAACGACATGATGAACTGCTGCTAGCATGATTAAAGCCCCACTTGCGATAACCCTCAGTATCCAAATGAATAGCACCCGTGGAGTACAGTCCTAGCCCAAAGTTATGAGACTGACCCTGATATTGCCAAAACTGACATAGGCCATCTTGCATGGTACTAAGCAGCCATGAATTATCTTCGTACTCCGGCACCCAAATATCTATAGCACCCGCAGTCATATGTTTGCTGCTATCTGCCCCGCCAGCACAGTCATTGAGTCCAGGACTACGGTAAACTGAGCGTATCTCACTACTGGCAGGTAAGATACCTTGATTCTTTAGCTCACTATACAGTCGTAGTGTGGGAACTATATTGGCCCATAATTCTTGCGGTGGCAGCTGATAAGGCTCATAGCCACATTTATCCCAACTACGTGCCGTCGTAAGCAGCTGAGACAATGGTGGTACATTATGCGCACCCACTCGTGCGTTCAAATAGCGTTGATAATTAGCGACTTGGCTAGCACGGTAGCTATTGCTGTTTAGCCAGCCGTTAAAGTCGATACTGGTAAAATTGTTATAAGTATTATTACTGGTGCTGTAAGTGGAAGGATAAGTTGTATTATAGCTAGGCGTACGTCTATTGATATTGACGCGTTTGTTTTCTTCGATGGATAAGCTGGCGTCAAAATCGAAATCGCGTTGCTTTTGCTGAATTAGCCCTTGCATGCTATCGCCCGCTATCGCATTTGCTCCACTTAACCTTGTTGCCCCACTTAACATAGTAACGCCTGAGTTATAGCTTGTCGCGTTCGTGGAAGGCCTGATATAAGCATTACTGCTGCTATTGCCACTACTGCCTCCTTGACGGACTTCGATACGACGCTCACTATTATCGCTCACGATAGCCGCATGAACGCTAATACTACTGGCACAAACCAATAGGGCGATAATAGGCTTATGAATCTGCCGATAGACATGGTTTTTTTTATTGATCATTGCAAGAAGCTACCGCTAAAAACGTTTTATCGATACTATCAAATTTTTGGCAAGCAGGCTAAACTATCGCTTCTAATTCATAGCCACCTATTCGTAATTAACACTTATCCTCATAATTTTCATAGTTACGTGACTTTATTACTGATGTGTTACTTTATCTGCTGGCATCTATTGGAATGAACCTCTTGTAATCACTGATTGATCACACATTTATGTCAAATTCGACATCTCTTTTACGCCAATTGCCAGTCACACTTTGCCTATGTCTTCTAATCCGCAATATCGTTTTTCACGTCAGAGCCACCATTTCGGTCAAGGTCATGCGCCGACGCTATGGCAACGTATCCATATCGATCCATGGTTGACCCTGCTTCTATTAACAGTTTGCTGCATTGGTTTAACGATTCTATATAGCGCCTCGACCCAAGACAATAGCATGGTCATACGCCAAATGGTCAGCTATGGCGTGGCATTTGCCGTGATGTTTACCATGGCACAAATACCGCCAAGTATTTATCGTACCTTTACGCCTGTTTTTTATGTACTTGGACTCGTACTATTGGTATTGGTAGACATCATTGGTGAGGTGCGCATGGGGGCACAGCGCTGGATTAACCTGCCAGGATTTGGCAGCGTGCAGCCTTCAGAGTTTATGAAACTTGGTATGCCGATGATGTGTGCCTGGTTTTTGTCTAAGCGCGATCTACCTCCATCAGCATCAAGTATCGCCATCACTTTAGCCTTGATCATCGTTCCAGTGCTATTGATTGCCAAAGAACCTGATCTAGGTACTTCACTGTTAGTTGCGGCCAGTGGCATCTTCGTGCTTTTTTTAGCAGGTCTGTCATGGCGAGTGATTTCGGGCGCGGCCGTCTTAGCGATACCCCTCATCGCCGTCGCTTGGAATTTTTTGTTACACGACTATCAGCGTACCCGAGTATTGACATTACTCAATCCTGAAGCAGATGTACAAGGAGCTGGCTGGAACATCATTCAGTCCAAAACAGCCATTGGCGCAGGTGGACTGACGGGCAAAGGCTATTTAGAGGGCACGCAGTCGCATCTACACTTCTTACCGGAAGGCCATACCGACTTTATCATCGCGGCTTTCTCTGAGGAATTTGGTCTGTTGGGCGTGATGTTGTTGATGTTCGTTTATGCCTGTTTACTCACCCGTGCCTTATATATCGCTTTCACCCATCCCGATGTGTATAGCAGGTTATTAGCAGGCGCGGTCGCCATGTCATTTTTTGTTTATGTGTTCGTCAATGTCGGTATGGTCGGCGGCATTTTACCTGTCGTTGGCGTACCCCTGCCTTTCATTAGCTATGGTGGCACCGCAATCGTCACTTTAATGGCGGGATTTGGGCTGCTGATGTCCATTCATACTCATAAATCTAACTAACCGCCATCATCTAATAACTCTGACGGTAAAAATGAAAAAATAGAATGCGAGTCAGTTTTAATGACCAAAAACTGGCTTTATTTGTAATCAATACTACAGATATTCTTGATATTATCCATTTTCCTCTAAAGCAGCGAACCATCGCAAGTTTTTGATATCATTGAATTATTAAAAATAAAACCACTGTCTTCCTTCGTCAAAAGCGTGCTTATTGTCAATCTACACTGATAGGTTTTAATCCTTGTTTTTTACAAATAATTGCGTTAACCTCGTTTTACTGTGTTTTGCTACATAACCCATACAGAGCTACTAACAAACTTAGCATTTAATTATATTTTAGTTATAGCTCATCCGTATAGTTAGCAAATCCGAGATTTCAGGCTTTCAAATCGACTACTTAATTAACGCTTTAATAACAAAGTAATACGTAATACACTTCAAAACGTTTATTAATTTAGCAATACATGGAAGTTTGTTTATCGGATATGATAAATGTTGGTACTGACGATTTAAACTTTAGTTGTTTAACTATTGAAGTCGGTACTTAATTAATATTGTTAACTATCATTTGAGCACATCATAAGCGTTTCGGTCATTTACTACTGCAACGCATTTATGATAACAAAATGAAAATTATCATATGTTAGACCCTATAAAAGCCGTCTTTTGCATCAATCCTGATTAGAATGACCGATTGATACATAGGCTTTAGAGCTTGCGACACGATTAGATTGGTCTAAGTCTGTCACACTCGATCTAAGATTTTTAGAGTTAGGTTTTAATGTATAAGTTATAGAGGTATTTATGAATAAGCGTTTATCTGGTTTACTTACAATGTCAGTATGTCTATTTGCTGGCTCTGCAGTCGCATCTAATGCCAATGCGGTAGAAGCAAAAACCACCCTTGCAATGATTTCGCAAGATAACGCCTCCCATATCGACCGTGTACTCGGTGAACTTAGTCGTCAACATGATGGTGCTTCAAGCTTGGTTAAGTCTGCCCGTCAGCCTACCTCATTAGCACTTAGCAGCTCACTCTTAGCGAGCGATACCGCCCAAGTAAGCAATGACGAAGATGTGTTAGAACGCTTAACAGCAGTCGCGTCTAACTCAGTAAGCAAATTTAAGCAAACCGGTTTGGCATCTTGGTACGGCCGTAAGTTTCATGGTCGCAAAACGGCCAGTGGTGATACTTTTGATATGAATGCCCTAACAGCGGCGCATCGTTCACTACCATTAAATTGCTATGTGAAAGTCACCAATAAAACCAATGGCAAAAGCGTCGTTGTAAAAGTTAATGATCGCGGTCCATTCCACGGTAATCGGGTAATGGATTTGTCTTATGGTGCTGCCAAGCAATTAGGTATCACGAGCAAAGGGGTTGGTAACGTCTCGATTGAGCGTGTTTCAGGACCTTAGTTCTAAAACAACAGGCTTCTTAATTAGAATAAAAAAACGCCTAACCATGATGAGTTAGGCGTTTTTTTATGTCTGACATTAATCCTTTCTAATACAAAGCTATAAGCCTATCGGTTATAACTCAAACGCGCTTTCGATAGCATCATCGAGACGTTCAACGGCAATCACATTGATGCCTTTAAACTGAGGAGCATCCTTTGCAGGCGCATTGCCCTTAGGAATAATGGCGTGCTTGAAACCATGCTTCATCGCTTCTTTCAATCGCTCTTGACCATTAGGGACAGGGCGTATTTCCCCAGACAAGCCCACTTCACCAAACACGGCCAATGATGAAGGTAAAGGCTTTTCTTTAATACTAGAAGCGCAAGCCAATAATACAGCCAAATCAGACCCTGTCTCTATGACCTTGACGCCGCCAACTACGTTGACATACACGTCTTGTCCACTGGTATGAATGCCACCGTGTCGATGCATGACAGCCAGCAGCATGGATAAGCGTTGAAAATCAAGGCCTAATGCCATGCGTCTGGGCTGCCCTTGCGAATCATCAACCAACGCCTGTACCTCGACCAGTAGCGGTCTCGTACCTTCACGACTGACCATAACGACCGATCCAGCCACGGGCTTATCATAACGGCTCAAAAATATCGCTGACGGATTGGCGACTTCTTTGAGTCCCATATCAGTCATACCAAAAATACCCAGCTCATTAACCGCACCAAAACGGTTTTTAACCGCGCGAATCATCCGAAAGCGGGAGTCCGACTGTCCCTCAAAATACAATACCGTATCGACCATATGCTCAAGCACGCGTGGCCCTGCTAACGTACCTTCCTTGGTCACATGCCCCACTAAAAATAGCGCAGTGCCCGTTTGCTTAGCGTAGCGTGTCAAAATAGCAGCAGATTCTCGAATTTGACTGACGCCGCCCGGCGCAGAATTGATAGCATCCGTATAAATAGTCTGAATAGAGTCGATAATAGCGATGGCTGGCTGCTCTTGAGTTAAAGCCGCACAAATAGTCTCGACATTGGTTTCGGCCAATACCCGCAGCCTGTCCGCTGGCAAATCTAAACGTTTGGCGCGCATAGCAACCTGAGCCAGTGACTCCTCACCGGTCACGTAAAGCGCACTACCTGCCAGCGAATCAGCACGAGCCATATTGGTCGCTGTTTGTAATAAAATAGTGGATTTACCAATACCGGGGTCGCCGCCTATCAGTACAACAGATCCGGCAACCAATCCACCGCCGAGCACACGATCAAACTCACTAATGCCAGTGGGCAAGCGTGTATCTAGGCCGACGCTGACAGCATTAAGGGGCATGACCGCACTATGGGTACCAGAATAGTTCCCTGTAGGTGTGCCACTGCTGCCTGTGTTACGAGGCGCTGCACGACCAGCATTAGGCTTAGCAGTACTTTTATTATGATGCGGCATACTGACATTAGGCGCTTCGACCAAACTGTTCCATTCCCCGCAATCCGTACACTGTCCTGCCCATTTGCCAAAATGCGCACCGCAATGTTGACAGACATAGCTGCTTTTATTTTTTGCCATAATGTATGAGCCTTATTCAGACAATCAATCAATAATAAAATATCAGAATGCTTTTGTATAAGTGTTTATATAAGAATAGTTTTATAAGGAAGAAGCCGCTTAGATGATATAGTCGATACTAAATAAAATGGATACAAGACATTATCATGCGTGACGGGTACAAATTTTTCTTGCTTGCTGTGCCGGCGCAGACAGAGGCGACAAAAAATTTATACCAGTCACGCTGTCTCTTTTTTATATTGACCTGACTATAGGCTGTGTAGCAGAAATGATAATGAATACGATATAAATCGTGGTCGTTGGCATAAAAAATAGCAGAAACTTTATGCCAACCTATGAATAGTATAAACGAACGAAAACAGCGATTAACTGACCGGTTTATACCTGAAAATCTTTACCTAAATAAACAGATTTTACCAACTCATTATCTAAGACTTCAGACGCTGTGCCTTCAGCAATAATAGCGCCTTCTGAGACGATATAAGCTTTTTCACAAATAGCGAGCGTGTCGCGAACATTATGATCCGTGATTAACACGCCAATACCACGATTTTTTAGCGTTAATATCACGTCTTTAATGTCACCAACAGAGATAGGGTCAACGCCCGCAAAAGGCTCATCTAGCAAGATAAACTTCGGGTCAGCGGCCAAGGCACGGGCAATCTCGCAACGGCGACGCTCACCGCCTGACACACTCATCCCTAAAGATTTGCGCACGTGTCCTAAATTGAATTCACCAATCAATTTTTCAAGCTCTTGGCGCTGCTCACTAGCAGTCAATTCTGTACGAGTTTGCAAAATAGCCAAGATATTGTCTTCGATAGATAGTTTACGAAAGATTGAGGCTTCTTGCGGTAAATAGCCAATGCCAGCACGAGCGCGTTCATGCATCGCGTATTTGGATAAATCCATGTTGCCTAAGCTGACGCTGCCTCTGTCCATGTTGACCAGACCTACTACCATATAAAAACTGGTGGTTTTACCCGCACCGTTTGGTCCTAACAAGCCAACCACTTGACCTTGATCAACAGAAAATGAGACATCTTTGACGACCCAACGTTTGCCATAACGCTTACCTAAGTTTTTCATACTCAAGCGCTCGACAGGCTTAGCATTGTTAGTGGGGGCTAAAGCGTCAAAACTTTGGTTATCACTCATAATTTACTCATAATTTACGCATAGTGTTGTCGAAATTTAGTTGCTGCTACGCAATTACTGCTATCTCTTAGCGTACACCGCTCTGGCTGTTATTGCTGCTGGGTGGGAAAACTAGCTCCACGCGTTGATTGCCACCAGCAGTCGCTTCTACATCACCTGCCTTTAAGCTATAACGAATGACATTGCCCGCAAAACTGGCGCCATTTTGTACCAGCTTTGCATTACCCGTCAAAGTAATAATACCAGTAATCGCATTGTAGTCGATCTTATTGGCCTGACCTTTTGCCAGACCTTTCTCTTGCGTGACCACTTGTTGCATGGTGGCTGGTCGCCCAGTCGCTACTGCAGAATTGATACTACGACCCTGTGATAGATTGACCGTGATATTATCAGCGGTCATCTTAAACGTACCTTGAGTAATAACCACACCACCAGAATAACTGGTGACACCGGTACGCTCACTATAAGTCGCTTTATCTGCCAACAGTTTAATCTGCTGATTGGCGTCTGATGGCAGCGCATGACTGTATAGTGGTAACGCTAGCAACATGACGACTGGTAGCGTGCGCAGGCTAGAAGAGACTTGCATCGAGCGAGTCGATAATGAGCGCAGAGTAGGCAAAAACTTAGATTTCATAAACATTACTCGTTTTATTATTAGTAGTAGGATTTGCAAACTTCATGCTAGCTATAGTCGATCCCATAGGGCGTCAGACTAACTTTCACTGACTATATGATTTTGAATATCTCTTTGGGCAAAGATCATTTCAATTAGAATAATGCCTTGTCTTTACGGTCAGCAGGAGAAAAATTAACCGCCACTTGACCGAACTCATACTCACCAGTCTCCAGATTGGCTTTCATGCTCGATGCTTCAAATCGATTCATCCCTTGCTCAATCTTGACCATTTCATCACTATATACTTGGCCTGACTTGGTGTTACCTTTGAGCGTGCTGCCCGTCACTTTAATGGGTTCAATATCTGATGTCCCATCGGCTTTGTCTTCACTAACTAAGGTAAAACCACCAGACAAGCTCAATTCACCAGTCTGCTGACTGATGGCAGCGCTACCCGCTTCAATACGATAGCGCTGCTCATCTGAGGGCTCCCAATTCATCGTGATGCCTGACATCTCATCTTCATTAGTTGCCGGATTGTGCGTCAATGATTCAGCAGTAAGCTCATATTCAGTGTCGCCTTGCTCATTGGTTTGCACCGCCTTAATATCAGTCGCTTCATAATCAACATCAGTCGCTTCCATGCTAACTGGCGGTGATATGTCTCCTTGCTGCTGAAAAAACCAGCCAGCAATACCAGCAATAATCAACGCTAAAACGATTAAAACACGAGTATTCACGATAAGGTATCCTGAGTTGGTGCCTCATCAAGCGTATAATGCGCGATAAAGTCTTTATAATGGCCATGACCTTTTAAGATAAGATCACATATTTCACGTACGGCGCCAGTACCGCCTGCACGTGTAGTCACCATATCGCTGCGCTTAATTACTTCGGCATGGGCATTGGGCACTGTTGCCGCAAATCCCACAGTTTGCATTGCCTTAATATCTGGTAAGTCATCGCCCATATAAGCACAATCAGCCGCTGTGATATTGAGCGCAGGATCAAGGGTAGATAGCAGCTCATTTAAGGCAATCAGCTTGTCATCACGACCTTGCACCACATAATCCACACCTATTTCGATGGCGCGCTTATCCACCATGGGGCTGCTACGACCCGTAATAATAGCAGTCAAAATGCCATAACGTGCTAACGACTTAATGCCAACACCATCGTGCACTGAAAACTCTTTGGTCTCAACACCATTGGCGTCATAGATGATTTGACCATTTGACAAAATACCATCAACATCTAATACCAATAGCTTAACTTGTCCGGCTTTTTTTATTAAGTCTTGCATGAGTTATCCTTTCTTAAAGACTTTTTGGCTCTATAATGCGTGACTGGTACAAATTTTTCTTGCTTGCTGTGCCTACGCAGACAGAGGCTACAAAAAATTTATATCAGGCACGCTGTGTCTTTTTTATATTGACCTGACTATAGATAGTGCTTACTTAACACCCGCTTGTAGTAAATCATGAACCGTAATAATCGCTTCTAATCGATCTTTCTCATCGATAATCAACAGCTGACTGATACCATTCTCATTCATGACACTCAGAGCGTCTGATGCCCGCATGGTTTTGCTGATTCGGCGTGGATCGTTAACCATCACATCGCGCATCGGGGTTTGTAGATCGATGCCTTTTTCTAAACCGCGGCGTAAGTCACCGTCTGTAAATACCCCAACAACCTTATCATTACCGTCAGTGACCACTGTCATCCCTAAGCGCCCAGCAGACATAGTAAAGAGCGCCTCTTGCAATGGGGCTTGTTGATTGATAAGTGGCAAATCTTCTGACTTGGTATGCATTAAATCTTCGACGCGAGTGAGCAGTTGACGACCCAACGCCCCTGCTGGATGCGATAGAGCAAAATCTTCTGAAGTGAAATTACGCGCATGTACTAAAGCCACTGCTAACGCATCACCTAGCGCCAATGTAGCCGTGGTGCTGGAGGTAGGTGCAAGGTTCAGCGGACACGCCTCTTGCGATTTGCCTAGGGTCAATACAATATCAGCTGCACGCGGTAACATGCCACGCTTATCACGACTGATACTAATCAACGGAATATTTAAGTGCTTAACCACTGGCAGCAGCATTTTAATCTCATCGGACTCACCAGAGTTAGAGATGGCAAGCAACACATCGCCTTTCACCAGCATGCCCAAGTCGCCATGCCCAGCCTCACCAGGATGCATAAAGAAAGCGGGCGTGCCAGTAGAAGCAAAGGTCGCGGCGATTTTGCGCCCTATCAATCCTGACTTACCCATACCAGTGACCACTACTCGACCCTTACAAGCCAAGATAATATCGCAAGCCTGCGCAAATCTGTCGTCTATCTGCTCTGTCAGTAGTGCTAACGCCGATATCTCAGTATTGATCGCTTCGATAGCGGTACTAATATATTGCTCATGGGTCAGATTGCTTTGGCTATTACTCATGCATCAGCTCTATGTTTATAATGAATCAATAAGATATTTTACTATACTCTGAGCAATATTAGTAATGCCCTGCAAAACCTAGCACTAACGTCAAATCGATATCAATGCTAAGTAGGGTCTGTTGAACATCCAAATATTAGGACTGCTGATTGCTAAAATTACCACAAACTAGGCGTAAACCGACGATAATGTCGAGACCTTAGCTAGGTTTGCAACAACGTTTGAGGTGATTTTAGCATCAGCCTTTCAGGGCAGGACTATTTTTTGCCAATACATGGCAAAATTGTCTAACCTAGAATGACTAGGCGTCAAAAATTTCACTGCGTATTGTCTAAAAAATAGATACTGCCAGTTCCACATTTGAATGTTCAACAGACCCTAGTTATTATACGTCTATTTATACAAAAAAAACCCACTATAGCAGCAGGTTTTAATTAAATATATCAAGTCGAGATAACGCACCTATCTATAGGTAAATAGGCAAAATACTTCTTGTCCATTTATCTATGATTGGTTATTTATTATCAACTTAGTTGTTATCATCAGATTCGTCACTTGGCTTATTTTCAAAGTTCGCATTCTCTGCTGGTGGCTCAAATCCACGGTCTTGACCAAATCCGCCACGCTCAAACCCGCGCTCTTGACCCTGTCCAAAGCTACCACGCTCAAAGCCACGATCTTGACCTTGGCTAAAGCCGCCACGGTTAAAGCCACTACGGTTAGAGGCAAAACCACGCTCTTCAAAACCACCGGTGCTAGCAGGGTTGCTACCACGTTCAAAACCTCCACCTTGATAAGCGGCTGGCGCTGCACTTTGAGGCTGGGCACTGGTCGTTGTCGTTGTGCTGCTACGTGGATTACGTGCTGGTACAACCGTCGAGATGGCATGTTTGTATACCATTTGACTCACTGTATTTTTGAGCAATACGACATACTGATCGAATGACTCGATCTGACCTTGCAACTTGATACCATTGACTAAAAAAATAGAGACAGGAATGCGATCTTTGCGCAGCGAGTTCAAGAACGGATCTTGTAAAGTTTGTCCTTTTGACATGAAATCTCTCCTAAATATTATATAATTATGTTTTAAGCGCCAATTATTTTAAGTGTTGCTTGAATTATAATGGCAAAGAGTAGATACAATAATAATTTTTCTTTATAAAACGTATCTAAATAAACATCGGTTCTTCTTAAGTGATTCCACTTTATCGCGAATACATTATTATTGTAAAAAAATTAAGTAACCACTTGTTTCATAAACTGTTTTTACCAACAAACGTTAGACAATAGTTATTGGCAAAGTCATGGTGATCCTACAAAATTCACCATATTTCTGGTATTAAATTATAGCAGTTATTCACGTTATACTTTGAAACTAATTGTCATTACTTTCTCATGTACTTATGAAGCGTTACTACTGTGTTGTGTTTCTAAGAAGATAGTGTAAAAACAAGCCAATAAATTTACTAGACCCCATCCTCAATTCAATCGATGGTCATCTATATAGGCTAAAACAAAAAGTCTCTTGCCTGTGCCATCGTTGTGAATATCTTCATCTCTAATGCATGGTTTATAGGGTCATTCGCATCGTTAAATGAGTCAGATTTTGTTGCCGTGTCTATTGCATTATCAGGCAATTGTATTACTTTACGCAGCCAAGTGTATTGGCGCTTTGCCAACTGCCTTGTCGCATATAATGCCTTATTTTGCATTTGCTGACAAGCAAGCACCTCGGTTTGGCTATCGGACAAACTTGATGCAATCAGAGGCTGAGACATTTTGTCCTGCTTTGTTTTTTGATTTATTGACTCATCTAATGCACCAAAAGCCTCATAGAAAAGCGCTTTATCTAAATGCGGTTGCTCAAATATTGGGTGATTGGTATGTACAAGGTACTCTAATACTTGCCGATAACCAACGCAGCGCATAGAAGGTAAGTTCGGTGTCAATGGATACTCCTCAAGCAGTCCGATTACTTCAGCCACCAGACCCTCACTCCACATGATGTCTAAACGCTGGGCGATACGCCCATGCAACCACGGACGATCAGGCATCACTGCCAATACATGCCAATTCTGATTGGGGTTATTTGCTAATGCTTGTTTGGGTTTGCGTTGCCACTCACTTATAGAAATATCCGTTTGTAGATATACCTCAATAGCGCGAGTAATACGCTGAGTATCAGTGGCATTAAGACGCTGGTGACTTATCGGATCAACCTTACCCAAATACTCATATAGCGCGCTAATACCCTCATCCTGTCGCCATTGCTCTACTTGCGCGCGAATGCCGTCATCGCTATCAGGTACAGGGGATAGTCCATCCAGTAACGCCATGTAATACATCATGGTACCGCCTACTAGCAACGGTATCTTACCGTTCCGATGACAGCTATCAATCAAACGGGCGACATCGCTGACGAACTCAGCGACGCTATAGCTCTGCATAGGGTCAATCATATCCACTAAGTGATGAGGATAACGCGCCAGCTCATCAGACGTAGGCTTTGCCGTACCGATATTCATATCACGATATATCAGCGCCGAGTCTACTGAGATAAGCTCATAACGACCTGTATCGTATAGCTCATAGGCCAGTGCTGTCTTACCACTCGCGGTTGGCGCCATCAAGCAAACCACGCTATTATCCGCTAAATTGGGACTCAAGCTATAAGATAAGCTGTCAGACGAATGTCGCATAGGATTGCCTCTACTAATGAGATGGTGGGTGACAAAAATATAATTTGGCGCTATTGTTTGTTCAAAGGTGAGAACATTGACGCTACTAATTGATGACTGTCTATGATTTTGATTGCATTGTCAGTGATTAAAGAATCAATATCTTCTATGAAAACGATCAAGTCTTGCGCAGACATTTGCGAGCTTACGGTAGCGAGTTGTTGGTTGATATATGCTGGGCTCTTTAGCAACTCGTCTTTTTTGGATACGTTATTACTCAGTACCTGCGACTCAAATAATACACTTAGCTTTGACTGCCAATCTGCTGCACTAATCAGCAGACATTGTGCTTGGTGGTAAAATAGTAACCAAGGCAGCGATTTACTATCGATGTCCTTGGCGTTAGCAGATTCGGTTGCTATGTCATTTAAGTGGGTAATAATATCTAAGCAGACGGGCAAAGGCTTACTTACTATTGATGAGCTACTTGAAATATCGGCACTATTGGTCTGGCCACTCTTGGTTAAAACTTCACTTAGCGCGTTAATACTCTGTGCTGACGATTCATCACGATAAGACATTTCTGAATAGGACTGTTTTGAGCGTTGCAAAAAAGGATTGCTTAGAATAGGAGCACTTACCGACAGTTGGTATAACTGTTTAGGCGTTTGTACTTGCTGGCTTTGTCTTGAATGGGTCGTAGGCGATGTGTTGCGCGGTATCGTAGTAAAAGACTGGCTTGGAGAATTGTTATAGTCTAGCGCCTGTCTATTATAACTGGTGGATGTGACCGTATCCATCGTAGTAATGGTTTTCAGTTTTGCATGAATGGCATGGCTTAAATGTGCCATAACATTATTTAATGGACTGATCTTAATACGCTGTTTGGACGGATGGACATTGATATTAAGCCATTGAGTCGGCAAATCAAAATAAAGGGCATAACCGATGCCATTTAAATGAGCACTCTGCGCGAGTTGACGAAGCTGATTGCTGATGATCAGCTCTTTGACCAAGCGACCATTGATGTACAGTAGCTTTGGTAAGCTGTCCTGCTGTTGCGCCTGCTTATTAATAGGCCACAACCAACCATAGATACCTGCCTGACTACTAGAGCTTGTACTATCCGTGTATTCTGTAGACGGCTGCCACAAACTGGACAAATCAATCATTATCTCAAGTGCGTTCACTGTGAGCTCTGCACTCGTGGCTTGCTCTAGCCGTGACAATGGTAAAGGATTGGCACTGATAGATCCATCGCTTGTAGGCATCGAATTTGCCAATAGCACACGTGCATTTGAAGACAGTGACAGCCGTTTTTTATTGTCATGAAAGAGACTAAGCGCTACATCTGCTCGCGCCAAAGCCACTTCGCGCACGATCGTTTCAATATGACCAAACTCGGTCGCAATAGATTTCAAATTGCCGCGACGGGCTGGTACGTTAAAGTATAAATCCTTAACCGTAATGGTCGTGCCACGATGATGCACAACTGGTATCATTTTTGGTATGTCATCTAACACACCCGCGACCTGCAACTGGCGACCGATACCACTGTCATCATGGCTACTGGTTAGCGTCAGCCGAGAAACTGCTGCTGTTGCAGCCAATGCTTCCCCGCGAAAACCCAACGTCGTAATACCATGCAAATTAGCCACATCCGCGACTTTGCTGGTCGCATGACGGGTAATCGCCATGACCATATCATCAGGATGAATACCAACGCCATTGTCGATCACCTCAATCATACCCATGCCGCCTTGGGTAATATGTATCTCAATATTGGTGGCATCAGCGTCAATCGCGTTTTCAAGCAGCTCTTTAACCACCGCGGCTGGGCGTGTCACAACCTCACCAGCTGCTAATTGATTGATGAGCAGCGGCGATAGTTTTTTGATGCGGGTATTAAAATGATTGTCTGGCATTTGCGGCATTAAGAGGTATCTTTATTTTGCGTAGTGATGAGTAATGCTGGCGAATATTGATGACTTATATTGAAGGTATAACTAAATCTTAAAGGATGATAGATCCAAACCTTGCGCTTGTCCTGCCTTCGATAGTCGCAGCTCAACGTGACGAGACTCTTGATTTTTATCACCGCTATTAGCCTGCGTCATATCGATAAACAAAATCGGCGGTGGTAAATAGCTGTCCGCACGGCTTGCCCATTCAATAATGACCAGCGCATTTGGCTCATCCAAATACTCATCGAAGCCTATAAAGGACAACTCTTCTGGGTCTTGCAGACGATACAAATCCGCATGATAAACTGGCTTGATTGAGCCGTCTTTTTGCGCGATGCTGTTTTGGTCGATGCTATAAGGCTCGACCAAGGTATAAGTCGGGCTTTTGACGGCACCTGTATGCCCTAGCGCCTGTAACCAATAACGAGTCAAAGTAGTTTTACCCGCGCCCAAATCACCCGCCAACCATACACTACCCGTCAATGGCAACGCTGCTAATTGCGCAGCCAAACGCTGAGTATCGTCTTCAGAGTGCAGTGTCAATGTTTTGACGTTTTTGTCTTCTGTTGTACTATTAGGCATCAGGCTTACCTGCCTGTACTTGCGTCTGTACCTGCATAGTTACCGTTGGATTAGTAAAGCTTTCACCGCGAATCAATTTGGCATACAGATCGGTGTCATGCCATTCGGCACTGACTTGGTCGCTAAACTCAAACGCTTCTAAATTAAGCTGACCCATTTGCTCATTAGCCACATCATCAGCAAAACACTGGGCATAACCCGTTGCGGTTTCGTGCGCAATCACCGAGTAGACGCTGACATCAGACTCACCGTTTTGCATTTGGGTTTGCTTGAGAATTTCTTGCGCCCAAAAGAAGATGACTCTAGAGAACTGCTCTGCTGATGGCGATACCGGCAAGCTTATCCAGCGCGCGCTGAATTTTTTGCAAGCAGCGATATATTCAGGGTCGTCTTTATTCCAAAAGCAAATCGCATGATCAAAGCTGTCGATAATATCCTTGATAGACGACTTTAATAGTCCAAAATCATAGACCATTTGCCCATGATCCAAGCGCTTAGCCTCAAGAATCAGTTCAATCTGATAGCTATGACCATGGATAGAGTGTTTGCAGCGCTCAGAGCTACAATTACGCACAATATGTGCATTTTCAAATTTAAAAAGTTTACGGATACGCATAACAATCAACCAAAACAGTAAGCATCTTTGTGCTAAATAGGAATATTATAAAAGTTTGCCGCGACGACTCATCGGCTTGTGGCTTATTATAGCAAATCGTGATGACTCCGTAAGTAATCACTTACGAATACTAATATTGATACTGGTATTGATTAAACGCATCGTTTGAACATATCATCAGCCGAAAATCTGACTGAGATATTCTAAATTTCAATATAAAAGAGGCGTTGAATAATATTTAGCCAAATAGAATGACCGCATTGAAGCGTAGGGAAATTGTGCTATCGCTATCTATTGCACAGGCTTAGAGCTATACTCAATCTAGTACGCAGCATCTGCGTCAATTGTAGTGATTCCGCCCGCTAGTCAGCCAATCTGGCTTATGGCTGTATAAGCTACCTAAAGAGGAAAAAATCATGAGTAAAGGTCAAGATAGTAAGAAAAATGTGAAAAAGAAACCGCTATTGACGGCAAAAGAAAAGAAAGCCGCCAAGCAATCTAAGAAAGATGACAGTGGCAGTATCTTAGGTAAACATTAATATTGCATGCATCACTATGCTGATTAAAGCTATGCCAATTAAATCTATGCCAATCGAACCTCACGGTTTGATTGGCATTTTTTGTGTTAGGCGCTGCATTGATATTAGGGCGTGTCCTCATTTTAAAAATGAGGATAAAAGTGAGGTAAATGGCAGTCAAACAAGGAAAATAGCGCAGATAATATCGATATATTACCTAGCTAATTGACGATGTTTGGCAAGATTTAACCACTTTTAGCCCATTTAGATCGCTATCGGTTGAATTGAGGACACGCCCTAGCCACTGCGCGGTGCAAACATAATAATTGCCATGCCTAACAATGCAACCGCAGACCCTACGATATCCCATGTGGTCGGCCTGATACCGTTCACCGTCCACAACCATAAAATCGCCATCGCAACATACACCCCACCGTAAGCTGCATAGACTCTGCCTACAGCGGTTGGATGTAATGTCAGTAACCAAACAAAGGCTGCCAGACTCAGCACACTGGGAACAAGAAGCCAGATAGACTTACCTTCTCGCAGCCATAAATAAGGCAGGTAACAACCAATAATCTCTGCTAATGCAGTTAGTGCAAAAAGCGCTAGTGTCTTTAATTCTGTCAAAACCTGCTACTCCTCGACTGTGATAAATCCTGTCAAATACTGCACGGCATTGCCGGAAACAAGCACCCTATCTTTTGCGACAACACAGTCTAGTATCCCGCCTCTATTTGATGCCTGATAAGCGACCAATTCATTTTTACCCAAACGCTCAGCCCATAATGGCGCAAGTCCTGTGTGCGCTGATCCAGTCACTGGGTCTTCATCACCGCCATTGGCTGGCCAAAAATAACGTGACACAAAATCGTAGTCTTTATAATCAGCAGACTTAGCTTGGCATGTCACCACCACATCTAAAGGTGCGAGCTGTTTTAGCTGCTCGTTATCACGCTCTACGTTTAATACATCGCTTTCAGAATTATAAATCACGAAATAGGCTTGGGTGTTTTTATAGACTTCAACTGGTGCAATAGACAATCCTGCCAGCAAACTATCAGGGATATTTTCGACTTTTTCAGGTTTAGTATTGGGAAAGTCCATTTGTATTTTGCCAGCGTCTGTTTGCACGATGGTCAATATCCCAACGGCGTCGGCTGAAAATTTAATAAAGGCTAAATTAGGATTTTTCTTAAATAGCACAAAAGCAGATGCTAGCGTTGCATGACCGCAAAAGGCAATCTCAGTAAGCGGTGAAAACCAGCGGATATGATAGATATCTTTACCATCACTCTCATCTAAAACCAAAAATGCCGTCTCAGACAAATTGTTTTCAAAAGCAATCGATTGCATTAGATCATCAGCGAGCCAGCTATCGGTGATAATAACGGCTGCTGAATTACCTTTAAAAACAGTATCAGTAAAAGCATCGATAACATTGATTTCTAGTTGCATATCTGTCTCTTATTTTTGATTGGGCTATGTCCTCATTTTAAAAATAGTGATAAAAACGAGGACATGCTTTATTAGGGTCTGTTGAATATTAAAACATTAAAAACCTTCCAATACTATTTTACCAATCGTTGTGCCAGACTCTAGCGCTTGATGAGCCACTCGTAGATTAGTCGCATTGATGACACCCATATTTTCGCCAACCGTGGTCTGGATATAACCCTGATCAATCAAATCAGCGACACGGTTTAATAACTGACCTTGTGCTGCCATGTCTGTGGCTTTGAATAGTGAGCGGGCAAACATAAACTCCCAATGAAATGATAGGCTTTTAAACTTAATTTTAGTGATGTCTAACTGCTCAGGATCATCGATTATCACTATTTTCCCAAAAGGCGTCAAGATATCTATATAAGTATCGAAGTAGCTTTCAGTACTCTGAAGGCCTGCGACATGGGTCACAGGGCCAATGCCCAACGCTTCGATTTGTGCCGCTAGTGGCTGGCTATGATCAATCACATAATCCGCCCCCAGTGTCTGCACCCACTGCTTTGAGCGCTCACGTGAGGCTGTCGCAATAATGGTAGCGCCCGTTAATGTCGCTGCCAGTTGTAGCAAAATAGAGCCCACCCCACCTGCAGCGCCCACGACTAAGATAACCTCGTTAGACTTGCTATTATCAGTGATTGGCTGCTGTTTAATGGTTAAATGCTCAAATAATATCTCCCATGCCGTGATAGTGGTCAACGGCAATGCTGCCGCTTCATTATTCGACAGACTTTTTGGTTTCATACCAACGATACGCTCATCCACCAACTGATACTCTGCATTACTGCCTTGGCGATCGAGCTCGCCTGCATAGTAAACCCTATCACCAACTGCAAAGCGTGTCGCCTTCTCACCGATGGCGACCACTTCACCGACTGCGTCCCAACCAATGACTTTGTGGCTACCGTCCTCGGATGGCATGTTTTGGCGGACTTTATAATCGACAGGATTGACCGCGATAGAGCTGATTTTGACCAATAAATCAAAGCCTTCTGCGATAGGCTGTGGCAATTCGATATCTTGCAATGAGTCCGTGTGAGTAATGGGTAAAGACTGTATAAATCCAATGGCTTTCATCATGCTGCTCCGGTTCGTTAAGTGGCTGCCATCATAACGCTGGCTTATGGCAAGATAAACAGGGTAATATTTGATACATTATCAAATAAGAATTGAGAATATGCTGTTATCTGATCTCGAAGTTATTCTAAAAATCGCTGAACATCGCAATATCACGGCAGCGGCTGCACATCTAGACATGCGTGTGGCAACTGCCAGTGCTGCGCTCAAACGGGTAGAAAAAACATTGGGCGCTGAAATATTCATTCGTACCACGCGTCAATTACGTCTATCGAGTGCCGGAGAGCGCTACATTCCAGAATGTGAAAAAGCACTCTTATTGCTTGAGCAAGCTAGGCAAAATATCAAAGAAGATCTCGATATCGTCGATGGTGAGCTGCGCATTGCACTGCCTTCTGATTTGGGCCGTAACATCGTTACACCATGGCTTGATGAGCTATTAGATCATCACCCAAACATGAGCTTGAGAACCGATCTAAGCGATAGTCATATAGACTTTTATCGTGACTCTGTAGACATGGCATTACGCTATGGTTCGCCAAAAGATGCCAGTCTTTACGGCTTTAAGATTTGTGATGTCCCAGGGTTGCTTTGTGCATCGCCAGCGTATATAACACGTCACGGTATACCTCAGCATCCGCATGAGCTACCGACGCACAATGGGTTGTTTTATCAGCTGTACGATATCACTCACGATGTGTGGGAATTCACCAAGAACAAGCAAGTTTATAAAATAAAAATGAGTGGCAATCGAGCCTCTAACGATGGTGATCTGGTCAGGCGCTGGTGTGTCGAAGGAAAAGGACTTGCTGTAAAATCCTGCTTGGATGTTTCGAGTGACATATCAGAAGGCAAGCTGATTCATATCATGACCGACTATCAAGCAAAGCCAAGCGAGCTTTGGCTCATCTGCCCAAGTAGGCAATCGATAACCCCTGCGGTCAGACTGCTCAGAGATACCTTAAGAGAAAAATGCAAGGAGCTGTTAAGTCGTTTAGCCATATAGTTTGCACGCTATGTTTCACTTTTTTTGCACAGTGTTCGATGGGCAATCAAAAACAAAAATACTCAAATTTTAATAACGCTATTGTATAATACACGGCTTCAATACTTAACAGCATACCCCATCGCTAGGAAGCTGACATGATTGTCCGCCAAACCCCCAATGCCCTCAAGATATTTTTTACCCTGCGCGGCTCCATCATTCCAAAAGTCTATCGGCAAATTTTGCTGATTACTATTCTTAGTACACTCATAACGATTATTCAGCACTGGCTTCCTGACTCTTTTCCTTATTATGGTATGGCGATGTTTACCTTGCTCGGAATCGCGTTATCGTTATTTCTTGGGTTTCGGAACAATGCCAGTTATCAACGCTGGTGGGAAGCTCGGGGACTGTGGGGTCAGCTGGTATATGATTCCCGCAGCTTAACGCGTCAAGTGCTGTCTTTTATAGATGATGACACCGATGCTGGGCGTGATACTCAACGAGCGATGATTCACTTGGCGATCGCTTTTGCTCATGCTGTGCGCCATCGATTGCGTGGTACGTCACCTTGGGAAGATATCGAGCCATTTGTAGCGTTAACGCATCATGACAATATGCGCCAAGCGAAAAACGTACCTGATTATATAATGCGCCTCATGGGTAAGCAGCTCGGTGACATTCGGCGGCAAGGACTGGTGTCTGAGCAAGTCATCCAAAACATGGACGAGCGCCTGACCTCTATGACGATTGTATTGGCGGCTTGCGAGCGCATTCATAATACGCCGCTGCCATTTGCTTATATGCTGTTGGTACATCGCACGACCTATTTATATTGCATCCTGTTGCCTTTTGGCTTGGTGGCCTCACTCGGTTGGGCCACTCCGTTGATTTCTGCTGTGATCGCTTATACCTTCTTTGGTTTTGATGCCCTTAGCGAAGAGCTAGAAGAACCTTTTGGCTTGGCAGCTAACCAACTACCCCTGACTGCCTTGTCACGCACAATCGAAATCAATCTGCGAGAAGCATTAGGAGACACGGATATCCCACCTGATATCGCGCCTATCAATGGCTACTTACCGTAAGTCGCATCAGCAATTGAAAACCTAGCTGTCCAAATGTATGATGCCACTATACTTGGTACATCCCTTGCTAATAATGTATGAGTTCGTCTACCATCTGCTTACTCACATTGATAAAAGTAAGTGAACACTATGAATTACCAAACGCTACGTCACCATTGTCCAACTTGGGATGATTATATTCAGCACGACTTTGTCAAGCAGCTAGCAGCAGGTACGCTTGCCCCTGACAGCTTCCGCCACTACCTCGTCCAAGACTATTTATATCTGATTCACTATACCCGCGTGATGGCATTGAGCGTGTATAAAAGCGACACGCTGGCGCAAATGCGCGTCGGTCAAGCGGGTATCAATGCCATGCTCGATATGGAAATTGGCATGTATTTGGACTTCTGCCACCAATGGGGCATAGCGCTTGAAACCGTCGAGAATGCGCCTGAATCTACTGTAACCATCGCCTATAGCCGCTATATATTAGACGCTGCCCTGTCAGGCTCACTGGCTGAGCTGTATGCTGCTATTGCCCCTTGCTTGATGGGTTACGGCGAAATTGGCAAACGCATCAAAGCCGAAGGGTTTATCACGGGCAATCCCTATCAGCCATGGATTGATGTATTTTCTAGTGATGCATTTCAAGCGATTACTGCGCAGAACGAAGCGCAGATCAATGAACTACTGGCACACGCTAGCCCCGCTCAAGCAGACAAGTTCCAACAGTTATTTAATACCGCCTCACGGATGGAAGTGAATTTTTGGCAGCAAGCATTAGATCTGTCATAGCCTGTATTTTTATAGCAAATTTAACTTCACGTACTATTCAATATAGTTGATTCAATTTAAAAGAGTGACAAGCCAACCGAGTGCAGATGTATGAGTAATACTTTAAGCGAGGTTAACACTGTCACTCTTTTATAGTGGATTAACGATACAACAAAAATACTCAAGGAGAGATATCATGGCCGCATTTGATGAACACGCAAGCGCGTACGACAGCTGGTTTTTTGACAATCAAAACTTACTGACCAGTGAGCTAGAACTGGTCGCCCATTTTTTAGATAAAGACAGTGAGATATTGTCTATCGGTTGTGGTAGCGGATTATTTGAATCACTACTAGCAAAAGATTATGGTATTCATATCAAATATGGCATTGAGCCTTCTAAAGACATGGCCGCCGTCGCCGAAAAGCGCGGATTGCAAGTAGATATCAGCCCTGCTGAAACTTGCGAGATTGAGCCCAATAAGTTTGACATTATTATGTTCAACGGCAGTGTCAGCTATATCAGTGATTTGGATGTCTGTATTAAAAAGGCCTTTGACGCATTAAAGTCTGGCGGCAAATTGATTCTGATCGATGTACCAAAAGAGAGTGGCTTTGCCAGCTTATACAATTTGGCCAGCTCGTTAGGCACTTGGGAGCATCCGCTACTTGCGCACATCTCCCCTGCTGACCCTTATCCTATTGAACTGGTAAAGTCAGCCAATTGGCGCACTTCAGATGAAAAAATCGCGCTGATGCAAGCCAATGGTTTCGTCGATTTTGAGTATGCGCAGACCTTATTGACCCATCCAATGTATGCCAATGATAAGGTACAAGAGGTCATCGAAGGTTATGACCGTGGGGACTATGTGGCGATTTGTGGTTATAAAAGATAAGCGGTCACTTTCCATACCCTGTCCGTACCGTAGCCGAAGGTTCGACATACCCTAATGTACTGTCGTCGCTATCACAGGACTTGAATAATAGGCTTAGTGCCACTATAAATGGGTAATAAAGCTCTTATCCAAATATAGTCAAATCCATATAAATCCGCTACATCGTCATCCTCGCTAAGCATACTAGTGTATAACTTGCGCTCGGTTTCCTTGTATCGAAATTATTTGAATTCAACTATAGCTCATATTTAAAAAAACGAGGCAAATATCATGAGTGATGATTCAAAAGATACTGATAATCAAAACACTAATCAAAGCAGCAACCAAAACACCAAAGACGTCACCATGACGGATCTGACACCCAATGAAGGTGTATTAAAAGGCAAAAAAACCGACATTCAAAATCCAGAGCTGTGGGATTTTCCAATGAACTACCCTTTGAGTATCATTGGTCATGAAGGTGAGCATGAAAGCTTACTTAATGAAGTGAAGCTGATCCTCGGTAGCCAGTTCCCTGACTTTGATTTGGCCTCGATAGAAGTCAAACCGTCGAAAACGGGTCGCTTTCATTCAGCGCGTGTCAATTTATACCTCACAGCAGCCGATCAAGTGAATACGCTTTATGCGTCACTTGATGATGCAAAAACGGTTCGTATGGTCGTATAAACAGGTAATGGGTGTTTAGAAAAAAACAACCCCTTTTCCGTCCAAATCGTCACTCACTATTGATAACATACGGGTGGCGATTTTTTATGGTTTGGTGTACAATCTGCGCCCGCATTATTGCCGCTCTGATCACTATTATCAGTCGACAATAACCGATAAAATAAAAATCAAATCGTCACGATATTTTTACAAAAAATTTATGATGAGTGCATTTGCGTCTAACCCTTATCCCATCGTCCTTTGCCTAAATCTGGACAGCTCACAACCTCGCAGCAACATAGTTTTAGTCTAAAATCAATATAGTATTTTCAAAATTTTCCCGCTATATTGTGCCTACCAATTAACAAACACGCTATATGTAGTACTCAGTGATTTTAATCATCATTATGAGTAGCGGTAGTTTTTTGCCAAAAAAAACTGGCTATCGCAACCCAGCATCGTAGCGTTATAAAGAATGTCTGCCGCTGATTCAGCGCGCAGCATCACAATAAGCAATCAAAATAGAGGCCAGCATGACACATATTGACAAAATCCAAGTAACCAAACGTGATGGACGTTTAGAGCCTATTGATTTAGACAAAATTCACAAGGTGATAGCGTGGGCCGCTCACGGCTTGGACAACGTGTCTGTGTCGCAAGTTGAGCTAAAGTCGCACATCCAGTTTTATGAAGGTATTAAGACTCGTGACATTCACGAGACCATCATCAAGTCTGCTGCTGACCTTATCTCTGAAACGACGCCTGATTATCAGTATCTAGCGGCACGTTTGGCTATTTTCCATCTGCGTAAGATTGCTTACAATAGATTCACGCCGCCACATCTATTCGATCACGTTACAACGCTGACCAATGCTGGTAAATATGATGAGCATATCCTAGCTGACTATAGCCGTGCTGAGTTTGATGAATTAGAAGAATATCTCGATCACTGGCGCGATATGAACTTGGCTTATGCTGCTGTTGAGCAAATGGCAGGCAAATACCTCGTCCAAGATCGCGTGAGCAAAACTGTTTTCGAGAGCCCGCAGTTCTTGTACATGCTGGTTGGTATGTGCTTGTTCAGCCGTTACGAAAAATCAGAGCGTATGAACTATGTGAAGCGCTTCTATGATGCGACCTCACAATTCAAAATCTCACTACCAACGCCTATCATGTCTGGTGTACGTACGCCATCACGTCAGTTTAGCTCGTGCGTATTGATCGAATGTGGTGATAGCCTAGACTCTATCAACGCGACCACCAGTGCCATCGTACGCTATGTGTCACAGCGTGCTGGCATCGGCATCAACGCGGGTCGCATCCGTGCCCTTGGTAGCCCTATACGTGGCGGCGAAGCACAGCACACTGGCTGTATCCCATTCTATAAATTGTTTCAAACGGCTGTTAAATGCTGCTCACAAGGTGGCGTGCGTGGCGGTGCAGCGACTCTATTTTACCCACTATGGCATCTAGAAGTTGAGTCATTACTGGTACTCAAAAACAACCGCGGCGTTGAAGACAACCGTGTCCGTCATATGGACTACGGCGTACAGTTAAACAAAACGATGTACACGCGCCTCATCAAAGGTCAAGACATCTCGCTATTTTCACCGGGTGATACTCCTGGCTTGTACGATGCGTTCTTTGAAGATCAAGACAAGTTCGAAGAGCTATACACCAAGTATGAGAATGACCCTGCTATTCGTAGCCGTCAAATCCCAGCAGCAGACTTGTTCAGCCTAATGATGCAAGAGCGTGCCAGTACGGGTCGTATCTATATCCAAAACGTCGATCATTGCAACACGCATAGCCCATTTGACGCGACGGTTGCACCGATTCGCCAGTCAAACCTATGTATGGAAATCGCCCTACCGACCAAGCCACTTGATAACATCAATGACGAAGAAGGCGAAATCGCCCTTTGTACGCTATCAGCGGTCAACTTAGGTAAAGTCGAAAACGTCAGCGATATCGAAGAGCCAGCCGAGCTAATCGTCCGTGCGCTTGACGCCCTGCTCGATTATCAAGACTATCCAGTGAAAGCCGCTCAAAACGGCAGCATGCGTCGTCGTACGCTCGGTGTGGGCGTGATTAACTACGCTTATTACTTGGCAAAGAATGGCGTACGCTATTCAGACGACAGCGCGCTTGGTCTGACCCATCAAACGTTTGAAGCATTGCAATTCTATCTCTTAAAAGCGTCAAACAAATTGGCAAAAGAGCAAGGCGCGTGCCCTGCGTTCAATGAGACCACGTACTCACAAGGTATCTTGCCGATTGATACGTACAAAGCTGACTTGGACAAAATCTGCCAAGAGCCGCTATATCTAGATTGGGAAACGCTACGCGGCGAGATCACTGAGCACGGTCTACGCAACTCTACCCTAACCGCCTTGATGCCGTCTGAGACATCTAGTCAGATCGCCAATGCGACCAACGGTATCGAGCCACCACGTGGTCTGGTCTCTATCAAAGCGTCAAAAGATGGTATCTTAAAACAAGTCGTGCCTGAGATTACGACGCTAAAAGATCAGTACGAGCTACTATGGCAAATGCCAAACAATGACGGTTACCTAAAGCTGGTCGCTGTCATGCAGAAGTTCGTCGATCAAAGCATCTCTGCCAATACCAACTACGATCCAGTTCGTTATGCAGGTGGCCGTGTGCCGATGAAGATATTGCTAAAAGACTTGCTAAACGCTTATAAAATGGGTGTGAAGACGTTGTACTACCATAACACTCGTGATGGTGCGAACGATGCCCAAGCGGATATGGAAGATGATTGTGCTGGCGGTGCATGTAAGATTTAAGCGATTGATAGGCGGCGGGTTTGGCTCTTAGGTTAAGCCCGTTGTTTTCCGCTATATCAGCTAATATAAAAAGGATTTTTTATGCTCGTTTCAGAATATACAGGCACAATGAAAATTGCTGATGCAGAATTAGAATGTGCTGTTCTTAGCGATGGTCGAAGAATAATTAAGCATTCAGATGTTTTTAAAGCTTTGGGTAGAGAAGTAAGAGGTAATGCACGTTTACCTGATACCCCTTCTTTTATGGATGCTAAAAACTTACAACCATTTATTTCTGATGAACTTAATGAAGTAAAAGAAAAGATACTATATCAGGATGAAAATGGTAAAAGCTTTCAAGGCTTTGATGCCATAATCATTCCATTAGTTTGTGAGCTATATATATTAGCTGATGAAGCAGGTGCAGTGACATACAAAAACCAGAAAGACACTGTTATGCAAGCCTCAATTATCATAAGATCTTTAGCTAAAGTTGGTATCGTTGCATTAGTAGATGAGGCCACTGGATATCAAAATATCCGCAAAGCTGAAGCTTTACAAGAAATTCTCAATTTTTATATTACTAAAGATCTTCTTGCATGGACTAAGACATTTCCTGATGAATTTTATGAACAAATATTTAGATTAAAGGATTGGAAGTGGAGCACATTTAATAGACCTGGTGTTGTTGGAACCTATACTAACGATATAGTTTACGATCGAATGGCAGTTGGTTTAGTTAATGAACTAAAAGCACTCAATCCAAGAGATGAAAAAGGTCTTGCCAAACATAGAGATCATCAACATTTATCAGAAAACCAAGGAAGAAAGGCGCTTGAAATGCACTTACACGCTGTGATTGGTTTAATGAGAGCATCTGATAACTGGGAAGAATTTATGTATTCTGTAAATAAGGCTTACCCAAAGAAAGGTTCTATTGGTGATTTATTTCCTGAAACTTTAAACCCTAAAAATCGTGGCTAAGAGTTGTAGGGTGCGCCCAGCGCACCGATGATATGCAAATTGTGTATAAAGCGCGTAGGTTGGGTTGACGAAGGAAACCCAACGGTTTGAGTCTTTGTTGGGTCTCGTACCTCGACACCAACCTACTTTAAAGCATAGAAAGTTGTAGGGTGCGCCCAATCAGAAGAGTCGTTAAGGACAAAGAAAGACGCCCTAACACGGTCGTTTAGCCCCGACTATAGCGGTATCCTGCTGACGACGATGGCGATGCAGTCTGTGACTGAGCGTAGTATCGAGACAACAGGAATGCGGTCAGACACGATAGACTGCACGCCAGCGGCAAGGCAGATACAAGCGGTAGGCGGGATTGGCTACTGTTATAATTAAAACACACAAACAATAAAAACGACGGAGGTCATGTGCAATATACCGCAATCATCAAAGACGGTGGTTTGTTTATCCCAAACGTATTTTCAGACCTTAACGATGGTGGCTCGCATATCGTACAAGTGGAAGTCGACATCGCAGACGTCCGTGAGCAATTAGGCGAAGGCATAGCAGTAAAACCAGAAGCATTAAAAAAAGTCGCCACAAAAGTATTGAAAAAACCAGTAAAGAGAGCGGCTAAAAAAGACGTACAGAAAGAAATACATCAACTATCAGATGATGAGGGTTTGAGTGCGCTGCGTAAGAGTGCTATCGATGAATTGGAAGCATTGGATGATGTGGAGCTGAGCGAGATACTTAAAGCGTATATGAATGATGGACAGACGCCAGAACAGATATCGCTAGAGCACTTGTAATATAATCCGATTAAACCCAGTCAGATTCATATAAATTAATAACCGTATCAATTATAAAGGCAGTCCCATGACTTACTCGATTTTTTCTCAAACGCCAAACAATGCGCTAAAAGAGCCGATGTTTTTTGGTAATCCGGTCAACGTAGCACGCTATGACCAACAAAAGCACCCAATCTTTGAGCAATTGATAGAAAAGCAGCTGTCGTTCTTTTGGCGTCCAGAAGAAGTTGATGTGTCAAAAGATCGTATGGACTTTGGCAACCTGTCCTCGCATGAGCAGCATATATTTTTGAGTAATCTCAAATACCAGACCCTACTCGACTCTATCCAAGGTCGTAGCCCGAACGTCGTGCTATTGCCGCTCGTGTCTATCCCTGAGCTTGAGACGTGGATTGAGACATGGTCATTCTCTGAGACCATTCACTCGCGCAGCTATACCCATATCATTCGTAATATCGTCAATGATCCAAACATCATCTTTGATGACATCATGCAAAACGAGCACATCTTAGAGCGTGCCTCTGACATTGCCCAATATTACGATGATCTGTACCGCAACTCGCAGCTATATAGCCTATACGGTGCTGGTACGCACAACGTCAATGGCGAGGAAGTGACTGTCGATTTGAGATCACTGAAAAAGCAGATGTATCTGTGTATCGTCGCTGTTAACGTCCTAGAAGCCATTCGCTTCTATGTATCGTTTGCTTGCTCGTTTGCGTTTGCTGAACGTAAATTAATGGAAGGTAATGCTAAAATCATCAAGCTGATTGCTCGTGATGAAGCGCTGCATTTGACTGGTACGCAGCACATGCTCAACCTCATGCGCAATGGTCGTGACGATCCTGAGATGGTCGAAATTGCCGCAGAGTGCTACGAAGAAAGCATCGAGATCTTCCGCAAGGCTGCCGAGCAAGAAAAAGAATGGGCAGGTTATTTGTTCAAAGATGGCTCAATGATTGGTCTAAATAAAGACATTCTTTGCCAATATATCGAATTCATCACTAACTTGCGTATGGAAGCCGTTGGCTTGCCATCAGTATTCCCGAACTCTAAATCAAACCCTATTCCATGGATCAATACTTGGTTGTCGTCTGACAATGTGCAAGTAGCACCGCAAGAGACTGAGATTAGCTCGTACTTGGTTGGTCAGATTGATTCTGATTTATCAGACAGCGATTTTGATGACTTTGAGTTGTAGAAGATAGTTTTTCAAGATTGAGCTTTTAATATAGTCGATTCATCATAGAATAAGTGTAGTGCTGCTGGGATAAGTTTTGCGCAGCCTCTGTCTGCGTAGGCACAGCAAGCAAGTAAAATTTATTCCAGTAGCACGTTATAATAATTGTACTTATTTTATTTAGGATTGACCATATTATAAAAAGATAGGATAAAACTATGACTTGGGTAATGACGAGTAAAAAGCAATTCTACTTGCATGATGATGAAAGTCTGCTCGATGGACTGCTGCGCACTGGACATGCAGTCAATTATCAATGTAAGGAAGGCTACTGTGGCAGCTGCCGGATAAAACGTATCGCCAGCTCACACGTCATTGACTATCCATTTGAACCACTTGCCATGATTGAGGACGATGAAATCCTGCCCTGCTGCTGCCGTGTGCAAGGCGTCATCTATATCAATCATGACCCGATTGAGAAATAGAGCAAAGCAAACATAAAAAAGCGCGCTATCTATATAAGATAGCGCGCTTTTTTATGCTATTAGCTAAATGCATGTGCTGTCTCATAAACACATTATGAATCAGCACATCGTTATGACAAATTACTGTGCTGCGGTGTCTTGTTCAAACAGTTTCATTAGCTCTTCACGCATACGATCACGCTCAGCCTTTGACATCATGGGCGCTTCTTCATCATTCTGAATGCTTCGCTCGGGCATCTCGCCCTCTTCCATTCCGCCTATGCTTCCCTCTTGTAGAACGACAGGACGTTCGACAAGCTCTTGTGCTGGGCGCTCTTCTAGCATTATTTTTACTTGCGCATTCTTACCTTGGCGTAGTATCTGTGCATCAAGCTCAGTATCTGGCGCTTTGCGAGCAACGTACTGAATCAAAGTATTGGCATCTGTCATTTCCACACCGTCGATGGTCAGGACGATATCGCCGACACGTAGACCACTCTTCGCCGCTGGACTTTGATCGATGACGTTTAGCACTTCTACGCCTGTTGAGGTCTCAAGCTGCGTTGGATCACGTAGCTGCGATTGAATCTCGATACCTAGCCAGCCGCGACTGACCTTGCCATCTTTAATCAAGGCATTCATTACTTGCTCAACCAGCGCTGTTGGAATGGCAAAACCAATGCCCATCGAGCCACCAGAGCGCGAGAATATAACCGTATTGATACCGACCAACTCGCCGCGAGCATCGACCAGCGCACCACCTGAATTACCTGGGTTAATCGCGGCATCGGTTTGGATAAAGTCTTCGAACTTATTGACACCCAGCCCCGTACGTCCAGTCGCTGAGATAATACCTTGGGTCACGGTCTGACCGACACCAAACGGGTTACCAATTGCCAGTGCCAAATCACCCACGCGAATAGGATTTTCGCGGAAGCCAAGTGGGGTCAATCCTGTCATATCGACCTTGATCACTGCCAAATCGCTATCAGGGTCGGTACCGATGACTCTGGCACGGCTCTTACGACCATCGTTAAATGCGACTGTAATCTCATCTGCCTTTTCGATCACATGAGCATTGGTCACGATATAACCATCTTCTGATACGATCACGCCTGAACCTAAGTTGGTTGACCCTTGATCTTGGGAAGGCCCACTATGATCTTCAAAGAACCGACGCAGTATAGGGTCATCCATATACGGATGCTCTGCCATCGTCTGGGTGGTATAGATATTGACCACGGACTGCGAGGCACGGGCAACCGCATTATGATAAGAAGAAATAGGCGCTGGCGTATCTGCAACTGGTTCTGACGCTTGCTGCTCCGCAGGCGGGGTTCTTGGTGGCTCCCACGTGGCCTCCGACGTCGACTTCATACTCGTGAACAACCAGATAAACGCTGCCAAAACTAGCAGCAATAAGACCCAAGGTAACCATTTTAATAAAGACGCCTTGTTATTGGTGTTCCGGGATGACGACATATAAAACCTCTATAAATTTAATGCACACAGACAGTGAAAAACGAAGTGAGCCAATGGTAACTACTGGGCTGCTATTGACCCATTAATCGTGTGATCAATTGCTCCATCAGCTAGGCAGACTCACATGTATAAATTATAACCGCAATACTATTAAATAGTAACGTATCGTGTACCATTTCAGTTATCCAGCTTATCTGTTTGCTTACACCAGCATGTTAAAATAACTCTGATAAAGGATTAAACTAAAAACAGCCCTTACAAATAACTCATAATTTTTGCTCGCTTGATCGACTGCACTTTACTGCATATATTTCATTGACGATAGGAAAACCTAATGACTGCAAATCATACGACAGCTGAATCGAATAATCAAAGCATCAGCGCTCAGACGTTGACACAGTTCTGTGACGACTACTTATCCGCCAGCACGTTTAAAGACTATGCGCCCAATGGCCTACAAGTCGATGGTGGACGTCCGATCCAGCGTATCGTAACCGGTGTAACGGCTTGTGAGGCCTTGATTGACGCTGCCATCGCTGACAATGCCGATGCCATCATGGTGCATCATGGTTATTTTTGGAAAGGCGAACCTGCCCCTCTCACTGGTATGAAAGGTCGACGCGTTCGCAAATTGATGCAGCATGGCATCTCTATGATTGGCTATCATTTGCCGCTTGATGCGCATCCGATCACTGGTAACAATGTAATACTCGCTGACATGTTGGATATGACGATTACTGGTGCGCTCTATCCTGCTGAGTCACATCCTGTTGGCAACATCGCCACTTGCACACCGCAAAGCGCGGATAGTCTCATTGCAACAATTACGCAAGCACTAGGGCGTGCACCGCTACATATCGCCGCCGAGTATAATTCTAGTAAAGAGGCAGAGAATAAAAGGCTTATCAAACGTGTCGGTATTTGTACGGGCGGCGCGCAAGATATGATTGAGCAAGCTGCCACGATGGGCTGCGATGCGTTTATCTCTGGTGAGATATCAGAACGTACCACGCATATCGCGCGCGAGCTTGGTATTGATTACTTTGCCTGTGGTCATCACGCAACCGAACGTGGCGGCATTCAAGCGCTAGGTGAGATAGTTGCCCAGAAATTTGGTTTGCCCGTGACTTTTATCGACATCGATAACCCAGCTTAGCAATTAGAGTTAGTCATTAAATTCAGCCGTTATAAAACCACCTCAGTAGTAACTGAAACATATAGTGTAAGAAGGCCCATAATATTAAGTAGGTTAATCAAGTTTTAACCAATGTAGCAATAATGAGGGCATTTCTTACCGTCTATAGTCCAATTGTTAAGTTTTATCGCTCTTTTCTTAACTTAACTTGAATAATCCACTATATAACCGCATATTAGTACTTGAAGAAAGAACGTTTTGTCATGAAACTTCCCATTTATTACAGCTTCCGGTTATGGCACTAAAATAATGCTGGTAGTCACTTGAAACTTTATCATGCTACATAAGTGATAAGGCTTTAGACTGCTATCCATTGAAATACTATGTTTGCACTATATATTTTAGCAACATGGTATTTTTTTATTTTTAGTGTCGCGATGATGGTATTAAATCACCTGTTTGATAAAAAGCGACACAAACTATCAAGCTTGGTTATTTTACTTACCCTTATTGCTGGACAAAAAACTTTAGCAGCCAGCTATCCTATTACTAGTGAGTCAAGGTATAGCCAGCCATTAAAGTTAGCATCGTAAAAACAGATGAATGTATTTGCTTAATTAGCAAATGATTACATCAAGATTTTGCACGATGTCTTTGTCTCAATGACTTAATCATGACCTTACCTGTGTTTGACATATAGTTGTTTGGCCACTAGCCATATTTAGTTATCGATGAAGGAATCATCTGATTTATATCCTTCGCGTCGTTGTGCGTCCAGTTTTTAAAATTAATATAAAAACATTATTTTAGAACGCTTTGATAACGCACCGATAGCTGGCTGACGACAAACTACCCCACTAACTCTTAGAGAGAGTACGCTAGTGGCGCTATAGTCAAACAAGATAGAGTGGCATTTTTCCTATTAAAAGGTGCGACTTTATTTAAGATGCGATATCGATATATGTCAATATTATGGTCATATATTTGTACGTGTTCTTGCGGTAAGAAGGATGGCTAAAACTAGGAGACATCCATGCAGCGTATTACTTATCGTGTAAAAGTATCTGCGCAAGGGGCCAAACGCCGTATCTCATATTTACTGCGTCCATCTAAACGCCTACTGAACACTAAAAGTAACCTCGTTACATCCGTTAACCCTGTTACTTCAAGTCGTTTTGCCAGAACCAAAAAACTGGCACAAGTTTCTAGTATTGCCCTGCTCTCTTTACCAGCTGAGAGTTTTACTACCATGGATTCACAAGTGCCAACTTATGATCATGTCATGCTGGAGAATACCTTGACCATCGCCGCTGTCCCTGGAGATAGCACTTATTTTGCGACGGACGGTTTTCAGCACGGCTTCGGTTATGATCTGGTACGTACCTACGCTGATGAGCTGGGCGTAGACGTCAATCTAAAAGCCTATGCCAGTGAAAAAGCTGCTCTCAGAGCGGTGAAATCAGGTAATGCTGATATGGCGTTGACGACAGCCAGCACCCAACTCAAAAGCCAGCTAAATTTGTCTTCCGTCAATGTCAGCTGCGGTTATGATGCCAGCTTGACCAAAAATGGTCTACATCCCAAGGTCAGCTGGACTTTCAATTCAGCCAATGATCCGCTATCGCAAAAAGCCAGTTACTTCTTGTGCGACAGTATCAAGCTTGAAAACACCCAAAAGCTAGCGGCTTTTTATAATCAGAACTTGCTAAAAGATGCTTATAGTCAGGATCACTTCCAAAGAACGCTTACGGAAAAACTGCCTGATTATCAATCCTCGTTTGAAGAGCAAGCGCGCAACTACAATCACGACTGGGAATTGCTGGTGGCCATGGGTTATCAAGAGTCACATTTAGACGCCAATGCAGTATCGCCAACAGGTGTACGCGGGCTAATGATGCTGACCAACAATACAGCAAAAGCCATGGGCGTCTCAGATCGCGTCGACCCTTATCAAAGCATCGGTGGTGGCGCACGTTACTTAGAGCAAATGAAGTCAGACTTTGCTGATGTACCCAAAACTGACCGTATTTGGTTTGCCCTTGCTGGCTATAATATGGGGCCGAATGCGGTAAAAAGCATTCAACGTAAACTGAGAGCTCAAGGTATTGATGACAAAAGCTGGGCAAATATCTATGCTTACCTTGCTGAAAACAGAGCGTCCAACAGCCGTTATGGGCAAGCAATGCACTACGTTAGCAACATCAGAAGCTATCTTGAGACTATTAAAACTCAGACTGTTTAAGTGATTGTTTTCTAAGTGATTGTTTTAGTCTCATTTTGTCAGCCTTATTGTGTGAGTCTCGTTCTAAGATAGAGTTAAAAAAACTTTTTGGTGAATTTATTTTAGGATGGAATACACAATAAAAAAAGCGCCTAGCGATATCGTTAGGCGCTTTTTTATTGTTATTTCAATCTTTACAACCGTTTAAAATACGCGGTTAAGACCATTTAGCGCCGCGACGCGATAGGCTTCTGCCATCGTTGGATAATTAAAGGTCGTATTTACGAAGTACTCAAGCGTATTGTTACACTTCATGACCGCTTGTCCAATATGGATAATCTCTGAGGCGTGGTTGCCGTAGCAATGAATCCCCAATATCTCAAGGGTCTCACGGTGGAATAATATCTTTAATACCCCTGTACGCTCACCGATGATCTGGGCGCGAGCGAGATGCTTAAAGAAGGCTTGTCCGACTTCATAAGGTACTTGTTCATCCGTTAGCTCCTGCTCGGTCTTACCGATACTGGAGATTTCTGGAATGGTATAAATACCAGTAGGAACGCTCGATACTGGCTCTGCGTCGCTATCACCAACCATAAAGGCTGCTGCACAGCGACCTTGGTCATAAGCAGCAGAAGCCAGAGATGGCCAGCCAATCACATCACCAGCTGCATAGATATTTTCGATATCAGTACGGTAGGTATCATCCACTTTCAGTTGACCACGACTATTGGCCTCTAAGCCGATGGCCTCCAAGTTTAAGCCTTCCGTATTACCTGAGCGACCATTAGACCAAAGAATCGCATCAGACTTGATTTTTTTACCACTTTTTAAATGCAAAATCACACAGTCATCGTGAGTCTCAAGATGATCAATCTCTTCGTTATTGCGGATAAGGACGCCAAATTGTCTAAAGTCATGTGCTAGCGCATCACTGATTTCACTATCTAAGTAGCTGAGCAGCTTACCCTGATTGTTGATCAAGTCGACTTTATAGCCCAGACCGGTAAAGATAGAGGCGTACTCACAGCCGATCACCCCAGCACCATAAATGATGATTTTTTTGACCACATAATCCATTTGCAGGATTTTATCCGAATCAAAAACGCGCGGATGATTGAAATCTAAAATCTCAGGACGATAAGGGCGGCTACCAACGGTAATGATGGCTTTGTTAAAGGTAACGGTTTCAAAGACATTTTCATCAAGCTCAACACGAATGGTATGCGCATCGGTAAAGCTTGCCCAGCCATGAATCACTTCAATCTGATTGCGCTCATAAAAGCGAGTATGGGTGCTAACTTGATTGCGTATCACTTTACGAGCGTTCGCAAGCACCTTGTTTAGTGGTACTTGGTGATACTCCATCGCCTTGGTAAACATAGGATCACGGCGAAAGTTAATCAAGTTAAATACTGATTGGCGTAACGCTTTACTCGGAATCGTACCGACATGAGTAGAGTTGCCCCCGACTTGCTCACGCGGATCGATAACCACGACTTTTTTGCCTGATTTAGCAAGCTTCATGGCGGCCGCTTCACCAGCGGGACCCGCACCCAACACCACCGCATCATATTCAAACTGATGCTTGTCACCCTTGATACGCTCAGAGTCTCTAGTAAATCCTGACTTTACATCAATACGTGTATCATCTAGCGGATTGACCAAGTCAGGGTGGTGCATGATGTCGTCGGTGACTTGCTCATGTGTTTGTTCGATTTTTTCTTTTTTATTTTTGTCTTCCGTATGTTCAGGATTTGGCGCGGCGCCGCTTTTTTTATTAGATACTTCGGTATGAATGTCTTCACCAGTGTCATTGGTAGCATCGCTAGTATTTTTGCTTCCCATTGTGTCCTCTTTATTTCTTTGTTTGTCTGTCTTTAGGCTATGAATGAATCAATGCAAAGATGCGTCAGGGTCATGCTGCTAAGGAGTGCCCACCATACGTTGTGATAGGACGTTTTGCAATGTCCAATGCCCTGTCAAGCTTTGTTTGCCTTCATCTATTTGTGGACGTGCACTAATTATATACTCGGTGCCAAGGCTCGGTTTAAAATCATCGATCCAATCATAAGGAATCTGAAACACGCTGCCATCTTTGCTCGATTTGGCCAACAAGCACTGCATCGGTAACGCTGAAGCGCACGCCACACGATTTGGCATGACAGTAAGCGTTTGCGCTTCACCCAACACAATCGTTGGAACATAACGGGGCTCAGGTACCGGCTCACGTGCAAATGGCGAGGTCTGACAAGCACTAAGCAAAGTCGCCGCGCTTAATAACAGGCTAGTAAGTAATAAAGGTGTCTTTCTAGACTTATAAGATGAACTCATAATATTCTCTATATGGTAAAGGCATTGTTTTAAGTGAAATTATTTTAAATGAGACTGTTTTATACAAAATGGTACAAATTATTTTTGTTAACGCTAATGTCTTATTAGCCACTAGCATTAACCAATACGGCGTTTAAGACCCGTCATCTGCAAGATACGTGTGGCAATTTCTTCAACCGACATCTCTGATACGTCTAAGCTAGGAATACCATGAGTGATATAAATACCTTGTATCGCCCGCTGCTCTTGCTGGCACTGCTGATAGCTTGAATAACGACTGCCTGCACGGCGTTCTTGACGAATTTTGACCAAGCGATCGGTATCAATGAGCAGACCGAACAATTTGTCTTTGTGCTCACGCAACGCTTTTGGTAATTGATTGTCGTACAAATCATCTTCGGTCAAAGGATAGTTGGCCGCACGGATACCGAATTGTAAGGCTAGATATAATGACGTTGGGGTTTTGCCTGAGCGTGAGACTCCAACCAGAATGATATCGGCCGCGTCATAATGACGTGTGCGTGCGCCATCGTCATTGTCCAAGGCAAAATGAACCGCGTCGATACGTTCCTTGTAGGTTTCAGAATCGACATCATCGTGTGCATGACCTGAGTGTCCGTCTGGCTCCACCCCAGTCTCTTCGGCAACACGACCAATCAAACCCTCGTACATATCTAAGTTACAGCTGGTCGCTGAGTTGATTTTTTCGCGAATTTCAGAGTTAACAATGGTATCGAATACCAAAGGCAACACACCATCGCGTTGATAAGCCATGTTAATTTGCTCAACAGCGTCTTCGGCGCGCTCTAAACTATCGACATAAGGCAGTACACGCGTCTCAAAAGGAACGGAAGCAAACTGACTTAAAATAGCACGTCCAAGAGTCTCAGCCGTAATAGCCGTACCATCAGAGATAAAAAATGCACTTCTTATGGTTTGCGAATTGTCTAAGTTTAACGCATCATGATTTTGTATCGTCGGCTTATTTTGTTCAGATAGATTGCTTGAGTACATAACTTTGATACCTCGGTTGAAACCCTAATATTGGCCTGTAACTGGCTTATTTTTTTGACTGTCTTTTGATCAGTCATCATATTTTAATGATTGATTCAATTATTCGCGCAGGGCGTTTCACTTTTCATTATACGCATAATAGAAGCTCAATAGAAATCAATGTTGTCGACAAGCGACGACAAACACCCCGCTATTTCTCTCGATATTGTCCTGCACAATTTCGTTTTATTGACTATATAAGTACCCATAATAAGTCCCCAATATAAGTCCCAATATTATGTTCTATATATAGTAGTAAAAATCCTAGGAGTATTTTTGGACAGATTTTACTCATATTTAGGGGTTTTGATGACAATTATGGCACCCTATTATTTCGGTAGCATTGACATTTTGGCTCGGTCTTAAAAGTAAAACCGTCAGGCAGCTGACGTAAATTATGTAGCAAACCCGACAATTTGTATCTTTTTGACGAATTTTTTGGTTCTAGGTCTCGAAATTATCCAAATATAGGGGTATAATTGACCGTTATAATCTTTACTAAATAACCTTATTTTCTGGAGTTATCATGGCAGCGCAATCTACAGCACTTGTAATCAATCTTGATCAGCTAGGAAAAGACGACATTGAGATGGTCGGCGGTAAGAACGCCTCATTAGGTGAAATGATCAGCCATTTGTCTGATTTGGGTGTTAGTGTTCCAGGCGGATTTGCCACCACTTCAAATGCATTTAACCGTTTTTTGAACGAAACTGGCTTGCTTGACAAAATCAACAGCGAGCTAAAAACATTAGATGTTAATGATGTAAAAAAACTTGCAGAAACGGGTAAAAAAATTCGTACGTGGATTATTGAGCAAGAGCTGCCAAGCGATCTAGAGCAAGAAGTGCGTCAGTCATTTGAAACCATGAGTGGCGGCGATGACATCGCGGTTGCTGTCCGTTCTTCTGCGACTGCCGAAGATTTGCCAGATGCCTCATTTGCCGGTCAGCAAGAGACTTTCCTAAACATTCGCGGTATTGATAACGTTCTGATTGCGATTAAAGAAGTATTTGCGTCTCTTTATAACGACCGCGCAATCTCTTATCGTGTACACAAAGGTTTTGAGCACGAAGGCGTTGCATTGTCTGCTGCTGTACAGCGCATGGTACGCTCAGAGACGGGTGCTGCTGGTGTGATGTTCACGCTAGATACAGAGAGTGGTTTTGATCAAGTGGTCTTTATCACCTCAAGCTATGGCCTAGGTGAAATGGTCGTACAGGGTGCGGTTAACCCAGATGAATTCTATATCTCTAAGCAATTGCTAGCCAATGGCAAACCTTCGGTTATTCGCCGTAACCTAGGCAGCAAGCATAAGAAAATGATCTACGGTGATGAAGGCAGTACGACTAAGTCTGTCAAAACCGTTGATGTTGAAAAACAAGATCGCATGCAGTTCTCGCTATCTACCGAAGAGCTGACCTCACTTGCCAAGCAAGCGATGACCATTGAAAAGCATTACGGTCAAGCGATGGATATCGAATGGGCAAAAGATGGCGATACCAATGAAATCTTTATCGTTCAAGCCCGTCCAGAAACCGTAAAAAGCCGCCAAGACAGCAATGTCATGGAACGTTATATCATCAATACAACTGATGCAAAAATCTTGTGCGAAGGCCGCTCAATTGGTCAACGCATTGGTGCGGGTAAAGTACGTATCGTTAGCAACCTAAACGAGATGGACAAAGTACAAGACGGCGACGTCCTCGTATCAGACATGACCGATCCAGATTGGGAACCAGTCATGAAGCGTGCCTCTGCCATCATCACTAACCGTGGTGGTCGTACCTGTCATGCAGCTATTATCGCCCGTGAGCTTGGTGTACCGGCTATCGTCGGTTGTGGTAATGCCACTGAGCTATTGGTTGATGGTCAAGATGTCACTGTTTCTTGTGCCGAAGGTGATACTGGTTTCATTTATGAAAGCCAAATTGACTTTGAAATACAGACCAACTCTGTTGAATCTATGCCAGATCTTGCCTTTAAGATTATGATGAACGTTGGTAATCCAGATCGCGCCTTCTCTTTCACCCAAATGCCGAACGAAGGTATTGGTCTTGCGCGTCTTGAATTCATCATCAACCGTATGATTGGTGTGCATCCAAAAGCTTTGCTAAACATGAACAGCTTGCCACGTGAGATATCACAAGCAATCCAAGAGCGTATCGCTGGTTATGCTTCACCTGTTGACTTTTATGTTGATAAATTGGTCGAAGGCATCTCAACACTAGCGGTTGCCTTTATGGATCAGCCAGTTATCGTTCGCATGTCAGATTTTAAATCAAACGAATACGCTAACTTGCTTGGTGGTAAGTTATACGAGCCGTCAGAAGAAAACCCAATGTTGGGCTTCCGTGGTGCCAGTCGTTATGTCTCTGATAACTTCCGTGATTGCTTTGAGCTTGAGTGTAAAGCCCTAAAGCGCGTACGTGATGAGATGGGTCTGACCAACGTCGAAATTATGATTCCATTTGTCCGTACCGTTGACGAAGCCGCCCAAGTTATTGAGTTACTCGAGAAAAACGGTCTAAAACGTGGTGAGAACGGCCTACGCATCATTATGATGTGTGAGCTACCAACCAACGCGTTATTAGCAGAAGAGTTCTTAGAACACTTCGATGGCTTCTCTATCGGCTCTAACGATTTGACTCAGCTAACGCTTGGTCTTGACCGTGACTCAGGTATCGTCTCGCATCTATTTGATGAGCGTGACCCTGCTGTTAAGAAGTTACTGTCTATGGCGATTGATGCTTGCCGCAAAGCGGGTAAGTATGTCGGTATCTGTGGTCAAGGTCCATCAGACCATCCAGATCTTGCGTTCTGGCTCATGGAGCAAGGTATCAGCTCAGTGTCATTGAACCCTGATTCAGTACTAGATACTTGGTTCTTCTTAGCTGGTGAAGAAGCAAAGTAAGCCGTAATTTAAGTCACAGCGGTAATTCACACAGTCATTGAAGATACAACCATTAGGGTCTATTTGAAAAATCTTGAATAGACCCTAATACTATGTCTTACAGTAGCGACTTAATATATGACTAACTATGCAGGCAATTATGCAGATTTTCTTAGCTCGAAATAACGTACAAGCCGGTCCATATAATTTGGATCAGCTCAATATTATGCTGACGTCTGGTGAGGTTTTACTGGATGATTTGATCTGGCACGACGGCTTAGACCAATGGCAGCGAGTTGGTAACTTGACGAACAATCAAGGGGTTTATCGACCTACTAGCATCAGCAGCCCTGAGGTTAATGACTCTATCGTCAATAATGTCACCGTATTTCCCGAAGACACTGAAACCAGTAGCACTAAAGACGGAAAAAGCGTGTCGTTAGACAGACTATATGGTAAGCCTGAACGTCCAAAAGACAATGCCAAAGCAGATATGACCAGCAACCGTCATCACACACCGCATAATAATGTGTCATTAAATAAAACGGCTGCTAATAAGAATATCACAGCCAAAGATAAAGTCGTTGGCGATGTAGTACTAGCCCCGATCATGTCGCGCATATTGGCAACTGCGCTCAATGGCTTATTGTACTTGCTAGCCATCTTTCCACTTGGATTAGCATTAACCAAAATGGATGTGGACTATAGCAAGTTTCAAAATATCCAAGACATGGATGCCGCTTATCAATATTCAATGACGCTGATGGAGAGCCTTCCAAGTAGCACATTGATGATATCGCAAGTCATGGTTTTTGGCTTGTTTGCCCTGCAGTTAGTATTTATCACCATGCGTGGTCAATCACTGGGCAAGCTGATTACAGGTATTCGCGTCGTGGATCAAACCACGCATCGTCTGCCTTCTTTTATCAAGCTTATCGGCACACGTACTTTGCTATTGTTCATTATTTACAATTTACTGTTTTCATTCACCAGCTTTTTAGGTTTTGTGATTGTCGCCATTCATTATTATATGGCCTCAAAAAGCCCGCAAAATATCGGCTGGCATGACAAGCTTGCCAAAACATTGGTGGTAAAAGCAGATAGCAGTCAATTGGTAAAACAGCCCAAAGTAAAATAGCAACGTTTTGAGCGTTTTATCAAAACTAAGTCTTAGATGATGTCAAAAAGTAGCGTTTCATCGTAGCTTTTTATTGATACAGATCATTGATACAAAGAAATTTACTGTTTTCATGTTTTTATTGGCAGCTACGCAACGATTAACCTTTGTGTTAATCGTTGCGTACTGTTATAATACGGCGCTTTATAAACTAAGCTTTTTTCCTATTATATTTTGTTATATTTGATGGGAATACAGCTTACCTTATAAATCTCCTTGCTATTAACATAGGGTTAATAGCTACTAATCCGTAAGGAGTCATAATGCGACATTACGAACTGGTGTTAATTGTACACCCAGACCAAAGCGACCAAGTGGTCGGCATGGTTGAACGCTATATCAAGTTAGTTCAAGACAACAACGGTGTTATCCATCGTTTAGAAGATTGGGGCCGTCGTCAACTGGCTTACCCAATCAACAAGATTCACAAAGCTCATTACGTTCTTTTCAACATTGAAACTGACGGTGAGACTTTGGCTGAGCTTGAAGAATTATTCCGTTATAACGACGCGATCATTCGTAGTCTAGTTATGCGCCGTGACGACGCTGTCACTGAAGAGTCGCAGTTAGCCAAGAATGCCGATGAAAAACGCGCACGCAAAGCAACTACTCGTCGTCCAGACAGTCGTGAAAACGATAATGACGACAACGACAACAGTGAAGACTAATTAAAGGAGAATACTCATGGCACGTTTCTATCGCCGTCGCAAATTCTGCCGTTTCACTGCTGAAGGCATCACTCACATCGATTATAAAGATGTTGAATTGCTAAAACAGTATATCAGTGATAATGGTAAAATCGTACCAAGCCGCATTACCGGTACATCTACTAAATATCAGCGTCAACTAGCTACTGCTATCAAGCAAGCTCGTTACTTATCGCTACTTCCATACACTGATAACCATCAGGGTTAACCGTTAACTAGGAATGACTCATGCAAATTATTTTGTTACAGCGTATCGTCAACCTTGGTAAACTCGGTGAAACTGTCGATGTAAAACCAGGTTACGGACGTAACTTTCTTATCCCATTGGGCAAAGCTCTACCTGCTAATAAAGCTAACATTGAAAAGTTCGAAACACGTCGTGCCGAACTTGAAGCTGAAGAAGCGAAAGAAGTAGCTGTTGCTCAAGAACGTGCTGATGCATTGACTGACGTTAATGTTATCATGCGTGCTAAATCAGGTGACGAAGGCAAGCTATTCGGCTCTATCGGTACTCGTGATATCGCTGAAGCATTGACTAACTCAGGTCTAGAAGTAGACCGTGCTGAAATCAAGCTACCTGAAGGCACACTACGTCAAGTGGGCGAATATAATGTTGATATTCAACTACATCATGACGTTACTGCTAGCATCTTAGTCACTATCCTATCTGAAGATGGCGATGACCAAGATACAGCTGAAGAAGCTACAGACGAGAATGACGATTATTCTGAAGAGTAATCTTTGAAATAGTTAGACTCAGTCTATAAAAAGCCAGCAACCTTGTGTTGCTGGCTTTTTTTATGTCAATTCATTCAGCGCACACATCGGCTCAATCTCTTAATCCAATGACTCAGCCAACACTTCATAGATCCTAGCGTCTGATGCTTGTGCGACATTGAAACGCATAAAATTCTCAGCGTTCTGAGCTTGACTAAAGACATTACCCGGAGCCAATAACACGCCCTTTGCTAAGCAAGCGTTTGCTAATTCAGCCGCGTTGTTGCCATCAGGTAGCTGACACCAAAGAAACATGCCAGCTTGTGGTAATAGACAGGGCGCTATACCCAATTTAGCCAAGCGTGGTAACGTTTGCGAGCGTGCTTTTGCCAAGCGTAGATGCATAGCATTCATATGTTTGCGGTAACCACTATCTGTCAATGCAGATAAAACCACTGCTGCCGCCAGCTGCCCACCACCAAAACCTGTGGCTATTTTTAAGTCTAATAGACTCTCTACCCAAGCAGTTGGTGCCGCAATATAACCGCAGCGCAATGATGCAGATAAGGTTTTAGAAAAGCTACCGATATAGAATACTTGCGATAAACCATCTAATGCTGCCAACCTAGTTGCTGGAGTAACCTCAAAGTCCGCAAAAATGTCATCTTCAATGATATATAACCCAGCGGATTGTGCCAGTTGCAACACTTTATAGGCTGTGGCTGGTGACAATGTGGCGCCCGTAGGGTTATGTATCGCGGCATTGGTTATATAAAGGCGCGGCTTATGCTCATCTAATACTGCAGCGAATACATCAACATCCGGCCCAGTAGAGGTGTAAGGTACTCCTACCACCTTTACCCGATGTGCTTTTAATAACGCATGAAAATTAAAGTAACAAGGATCATCTACGACTACGGTATCACCTGGTGTCAATAAAAAACGACAAATCAAATCTATGGCCTGCGTACCAGACTCAGTCAACATGACCTGCGACGGTTCCGCGTTTATCCCCAAACCTACCATACGCCTAGTAAGTAGTTGGCGCAATTCTAATAATCCCAATGGCGTGGCATACTCGCTCATCACACTCGCACTGCCCTTTGCCACACTACGCAATCCGCGACGCATACCTTCTTCATATAGCCAGTCAGGCGGTAACCAGCCACATCCTGGCTTCAAAGCATTATCAGAAGTTTCAAGCGATTGCCTCGATACCCATAACGGATCTACGGCTCGATCAAGCTTTGGAGCAATATCTGCCAAGGATAGTGGTGGCGTAGACTCGGCAACGTAAAAGCCAGCACCTGGACGCGAGTATATAATCCCATCAGCTTGCAGCCGCTCATAAGCTTCTACGACTGTCGACGGTGAAAAACTGTGATTTTTAGCAGCGGCGCGTACTGAGGGTAAACGTGTACCGGGCATGTAGATGACAGTAGCAATCTTTGCTTTTACATCCGCTATTACCATCTCAATACGAGTCGATCCAATTTTCATAATTCTCTATTCCTTACCATGCCATTATTTATGCTTTACCAAGTCATGCTTCGCCGAAAAAGTTATTATGCTTGGCTACCATGAGTTGGCTCAAAGTCAGATAGATTTAAAATAGCATTTATCTGGTTTCAATGATCAAACATAGTGATACCAGCCTACCTTTAGTAAATACGCTTCATACTGTATGGGCCATTGACACCAAACAGTTCGGTATAATTGTACTGTATTGTACGTAGATAACCTACCAAACATTTGCTTTAATCAACGTATCAAAAATACAGTGGTAGGTTTATGAAAAACACAACTCAAGGTTGGATGAATGGGTTTATCGGCGTCGTTATCTTTGCAGGCTCTTTACCAGCTACCCGCTTAACAGTAATGGGTTTTGACCCTCTATTTTTGACTGGAACGCGTGCGACGTTAGCCGCGTTGCTCGCTATCGTCGTCTTAATAATATTCAAACAGCATCCACCCACCAAGGCTGACCTACCCGCTCTAAGTGTTGTCGCTCTAGGTGTGGTCATTGGTTTTCCTTTATTAAGCGCACTGGCTTTACAGCATGTCACCTCGGCACACGCCATTGTATTTTTAGGAATATTACCGCTATTCACTGCTATATTTGCCGTTTGGCGCGGTGATGAACGCCCACCCGCTTTATTTTGGTTATTTGCCCTGTTAGGTAGCACCTTTGTCGCTGGTTACGCGGCTATGAGCAGTAGTCATACGCCTTTGTTGGGAGGCTTACTAATGCTAGGCGCTGTCATCGCTTGTGCTCTAGGTTATGCAGAAGGCGCACGGTTATCACGCACTCTTGGCAGCTGGCAGGTGATTAGTTGGGCTTTGGTTTTATCATTACCAATGCTACTTCCCGTCACGTGGCTAACGTGGCCAAAGACATTCACAGACATCAATATTACCGCTTGGGCAGGATTATTCTATGTGTCTTTGTTCAGTAGGTTTATCGGATTTTTGTTTTGGTATCGTGGATTGGCATTAGGGGGTATTGCTGCTGTTGGGCAATTACAGTTGCTACAGCCTTTTATGGGTCTTATGCTAGCGGCAGGATTACTACATGAGACCGTTAGTCTTGGCATGGTAATAAGTACATTGGGAGCATTAGCTTGTGTGCTTGGCGCGAAAAAATTTGCGATGTAGATAACTTTTATTTATGAAAATCAATCGTTCACTATTAAAAATCAGATAACATAGAAGCACTTATATATTTAGGATTGTATGCTCAATCGCTTACTATTGCACCCACTTTTATAATGATATGTTTCAGCAACAAATAAGCTAAAAAACATATACTTAACAATAAGATACTCCTTATCAAAGCCTCTTTATTATTACTAGTTAAGTTGCTATTATCATTTTATCTTTTCATGAATGAGATAGAACTATATGATAAGCACTGACGATAAATTAATCTGCACACAAGGTAATGACTTTTATTTAGAAGGCGAAGTCTATACTGTAGGTATAGTCAGCTCAAAATAAAATTGTTATGGTTAGGACAAACATCATAAAACAATTTGGATAAGTCGTTTTCCATCCAGCCTTGGCGTAGAAACTTCACCTGAGCCCATTTCTTCTCAATAGGGTTCAAATCAGGGCTGTAGGGTGGCAGCCATAAAATGCGATGACCATGCCTATTCAGTAGCTTTTGAATACGCTTACTCTTATGAAATCTGGCATTATCCATCACAATCACGCATTTGGTTTTAAGACTTGGGATTAGCTTGTGTTTGCACCAGTGATAGAAGACGATGCTGTTGATGTTGTGCTTAAAGTAATCTAGGGCAAACAGCATCTTTTCATATAGAGCACCGATAACGTTGGTTCGCCTTTTACCTTGCCAGTTGTAGCTATCGATACAAGGCTCACCAATCGGTGCATAGCCATGAGAGCGAATGGTCTCGTGCTCAAAGCCGCTTTCGTCCATATATACAATGGGGTAGCCTTGCTGCTTAAAGTGCTCAAGCTTATTCTGATATATCGCTCTTTTGATCGGACAGGCTTTTGGATGTTCTAAAGTCTTTTTTTTGACTGATGCCTAGACGCTTTAGGGCATGATGAATGCCTGTTTTACTACAGTTTAGACGACGTGCTCGCTCATACTGGTAATCGTCGGGATGTTCTTTGACATCATTAAGTAGCACATCATCTGGTATTTTATAGGGTTTGGTTTGCCTGGTTGTTTTACTATGAACACGCCGCTTCCAGTTTTGTATGGTGGTTGGGCTCAGATTATAAAACTCAGCTGCCTCGGCAAAGGTCATACCCTCGTCTAAGCTTTTTAGTACTTGTTTGCGAAAATCTAGCGAGTAAGTCATGGTCTTTATAATAACAATTGAATTTGATAGTTAGTTTATAACACTTTTAGGTGGGATTGACTATAGAATCGTTAACAATAAGTACTTCCAGTTGCTAACCGGTAGCAACGATGATCATTGGTATGCCACTTTAGGTGACCAAGGGATTTATGTAAGCTTCGACTCTATGACTGCTCAAAGCAGCAAGGCTTGGTTTGATAAAATAGCTTAGTAAAATCCTTATTCCCGCATTTATATATTTTGCCTAAGAAAATTTGTATACGCCTGTCATGCCTTTATAGCCATTTTTTTACTTCCTCAATGACTGTATTCACTCTGTTAGAGAGCGCATGCTGCCGTCTTAACGCAAGGTATAGCGTCTCGCTAACGGCAACTGGCAGATAATGACTGTTGATAAGCTCAGGCTTTGGATAAGCTGCCACTGCATGCGCTGGCAAAACAGTAAAGCCAATTCCCTTACTGACCGGCTCTAAAATTAGACCAATTTGATTAGAAAAACCTTTTTTCTCAAAATCATTGATATGCTGGAATTGCTCATAATTGGCAGTCAGTAGCATGCCTGCATGATGGGCACCGTCTGGATGATCGATAAAGCCAAGCTCAGTGAGCTGCTCCCAGCTCGGCTCTACCATGCTCGCTGGCGTCACCAGTATCAACGCTTCTTGCGCCATAGGCTGGCAACTGACTGTCTCATCATCTGAGATATCCGTCATAAAACCAATATCGATCTCGTGATTGGCAAGCGCCCGCTCGATATCAGAATTGGGTGCAAAGCGATAATCAATCACCAATTTTGGATGCTGCTGCTGTAGCGTCAACAGCTTTGGGTATAGCTTAAGTCCAACACTTCCCGGTGACATCAACCGCACCAATCCTTCATAAGGTGGGTCCTCGCCAATTCGCTGCTCCAGATTGGATAAGCGCTGCAATATATCCCCTGCCTCCTTATAGAGCTGCTCACCTGCATTGGTCAATGAGAACTGCTTTCCTTGACGAATCAATAAGTCCGTATCCAACTGCTCCTCTAACTTACGTATGTGCTGGCTCACACCAGACTGCGTCATATATAGACGTTCAGCCGTACGCGTAAAGTGACCAACTTCCGCGAGCGTACAGAAAGTACGCAACCATGTGATATTCATCATTACGTTTCATACTTATTTATATAATATTTGATAATTTTACATAATGACAGTGCGTTTGTATACTGGCCTCACGTTAAACAAGAGTACAGCAAACAGGAGCACAAGCTATGAACAACGTTTATCCAAGAAGCTTTTCGCACATCGGTCTGTCAGTCCCTGATTTGGACGCTGCCGTAAAATTCTATACTGAAGTGATGGGTTGGTACACCATCATGGAGCCAACTGAGATTGTTGAAGATGACAGTCCGATTGGTGAAATGTGTACTGAAGTATTCGGTTCTGGTTGGGGTAGCTTCCGTATTGCGCACCTATCGACTGGTGACCGTATCGGTGTTGAGATTTTTGAATTTAAAAATCAAGAAGATCCTGAAAACAACTTTGAATACTGGAAAACAGGTATCTTTCACTTCTGTGTCCAAGATCCAAATGTTGAAGAGCTGGCTGAGCGTATGGTTGCAGCAGGTGGCAAAAAGCGTATGGAAAAACCACGCTACTACTACCCGGGTGAAAAGCCATATCGTATGATCTATATGGAAGACCCGTTCGGCAACATCGTCGAGATATACAGCCATAGCTATGAGCTTATCTACAGCGAAGGCGCATACTAATCTCAAGATAAATACAGCTCAGTATGGTTTTAGCTTAAATCTGACTGAAAAACCAATAGCGTACTCATGACCTGAGTGCGCTATTTTTATTTGCGTGTGTTGTCTATCAGTAATCTACTTGTGCTCAGTTGCCTTGTACTCACTTTAAACTATAGTCAAAATACCTCAAAAACACTACGATACTGCTGATGTATCGATATTACTTTTCACTGACTATACTTTAACTGTGTAGCACTGAAGCAATCGTTTACGCAAAAAATGAATGCAGACGATGGCTTTCCACTTATTGAAAATATAAAAATATATCGGCATAAAAAATCCCAGCACAAGGCTGGGATTTTTAGCAAATATCTAAAGCGTTTTAATCATTAGAGTCTACGATTTTTGGTGGACCTGTAAGTAGGTCTTCATCACGGAATTCATTAGCAGAATTGTGCTCTGCTGACTCCTCAGTGGTGAACCATTGCTGATTACGATACAGTATCAAACGATCTCGGCTCAATCCACGTAGCAATGAATACATCATCACGACGATCACAATAGCAAAAGGAAAGCCCGAAACAATGGAGGCCGCTTGCAGTGCACTTAAACCACCTGCTGCCAATAATACAGCGGCGATAACACCTTCAGCACCTGCCCAAAACAAACGTTGAATCTTTGGTGGATTGGTATCGCCACCTGAGGTCAGCATGTCGATGACAAAACTGGCTGAATCTGATGAGGTCACAAACCACAGTACAATCATGACTACAATGAGTAGGTTGACCGCCTCTGTTAGTGGATAAGACTCCATTAACTTAAAGATAGCACTACCGGTATCTGCTTTAACGGCTTCGATAAGACCCGGACTGACAAGGTTAGGATCTGCCGCTGCCATCAGCTCCATGTTCACCGCAGAACCACCAAAGGCGGTAAACCACAAGAATAGAATCGTGATAGGAATTAATAAAACCCCTAATATGAACTCACGGATGGTGCGACCTCGAGAGATACGGGCAACAAACACTCCAACGAATGGTGACCAACTAATCCACCATGCCCAATAAAAAATCGTCCATGAGGATTGCCAGTTTTCCTCTCCACTATAAGACTCTGTCCACAGACCTAATGGCACAATTTCATGCAAATAGTTGCCGATATTTTCTACAAAGCTATTAAAGATAAACTGAGTAGGCCCAAAGATAATCACAAAACTGAGCAATATCACCGTGAAGAATATATTGGTATCACTAAGACGCTTAATGCCTTTATCTAGTCCCATGAACAAGGATAACCCTGCTAGCATAGTGATAAAGCCGATCAAAATAATCTGCACCGTAATATTATTGGGCACACCAAACAGTGTCTCAAGACCAGAGTTAATCTGTAAAACACCAAGACCTAACGTGGTCACTACCCCAAACATCGTACCAAATACGGCAAGCGTATCGACCGTATGACCCCAACCACCGTAGATTTTTTTACCCAATATTGGATACAAGGTGGAGCGGATAGCCAATGGTAACCCTACTCGATAATGAAAATAAGCCAAGGATAGCGCGACCATGCCATAGAGCGCCCATACATGTAGACCATAATGCAGGAACGAGATGTTCATCGCCTGCTTAGCAGCGGCGACTGTTTCCGCCTCTCCTAATGGTGGAGCCATGAAATGATACAGCGGCTCGGCTGTGCCCCAATACAGCAGTCCAATACCGATACCTGCTGAAAACAGCATACCAATCCAAGAAACCAGATTGTACTCTGGTCTCTCATTCTGATGACCAAGCCTGATATCGCCATAGCGGCTAAATATCATATAAATACTCATGACCAACGTTAAATTGACCACCACAATAAAGAACCAGCCAAAGCGTAAAGAGACAAATGCTTTTGCTTGGTTAAATACCACTTCTGCTTGTTCGTTGAATAATACCCCAAAGATAATGAAGGCAAGTATCAAAATCGCTGAAGTCAAAAATACAGGTTTACTTACCCGCGGAAAAGGGCCTAATCGGCCAACTTTTACATGATCCATAAGTATATCCCCAAAAAAAGTGCGTAACCATACCAAGGTATGAACGAATTATCAAATATAACGCTTTGTAAACACTGCCAAATGTATAGAAATGGTAGTAACACTTCGGTAATAATTTTCAACAATTCGAATTTATACTGAATAAATTTAAATATCTTTATCCAATAAAGAAGCCCCAATTTACGAATAAATTAGGGCTCCTATTGAAACAGCTCACATGACTATTTTACTTATTAGTCACCTTTCACTATCTTGGGTGGTCCTTTTAGCAAATGCTCATCAACGAATTCGTTAGCTGAATTATGGTCTGCTGATTCATCCGTGATGAATTGCTGCTGCGCTCGATATAGAATCAAGCGATCGCGACTAAGACCACGTAACAATGCATACATCATGACGAATATCACTAAGGCAAATGGTAGTCCTGCTACGATAGCCGCCGCTTGTAAGGCAGACAGTCCACCAGCCGCCAGCAAGATAGCTGCGATAACGCCTTCTGTGGTTGCCCAAAACAAGCGCTGTATTTTTGGTGGATTGGTATCGCCACCAGCAGTCAACATGTCAATGACAAAACTGGCTGAGTCTGATGAGGTTACGAACCACAGCATAATCATCACTACAATCAGTAGCGTAATTGGTTTTGCTAATGGATAGTACTCAACCAATTTAAAGATTGCACTACCAGTATCCGCTTGTACCGCTTCAACCAATCCTGGACTGATACCGGACACAGCAGAGGCAAGCTCCATGTGAACAGCAACGCCGCCAAAGGTCGTAAACCAGAAAAACAAAATCATCATAGGAATGAGTAGTACACCAAGTACAAACTCTCTAATCGTACGACCACGAGAGATACGGGCAATAAAGATACCAACAAATGGTGCCCAACTAACCCACCATGCCCAATAAAATATCGTCCAACCACTCTGCCAATCTGTTCCACTATAAGACTCGCCCCACGTACCTAAAGGAACAATCACTGTCAGATAGTTGCCGATGTTTTCAATAAAGCTATCAAAGATGAAAAGTGTCGGCCCTAAAATAACCATAAACGCCAATAAGACGATGGTGAAACCAATATTGATATCACTAAGTCGCTTAATACCTTTATCTAGACCCATCAAGACCGAAGCCGCTGCAAGCGCTGTAATGAAAGCGATCAAGCCAAACTGAACCGTAAGACTGTTAGGCGTACCAAACAGCTTTTCGAGTCCAGAATTGATCTGCATCACCCCAAGCCCGAGCGAGGTGACCACACCAAACATCGTACCAAACACGGCTAAGATATCGACAGTATGTCCCCATCGGCCGTAAATTCTTTTGCCGAGCAAAGGATACAAGGTTGATCGAATCGATAATGGCAAGCCACGACGGAAATGGAAATAGGCTAAAGACAGCGCCACAATCGTATAAATGGCCCAAGCGTGTAATCCCCAATGCATAAATGAGATATTCATCGCTTGCTTTGCAGCTGCTACCGTTTCGGCCTCGCCCATTGGTGGTGCCATAAAGTGATACAACGGCTCCGCTGTACCCCAGTAGACCAGACCAATACCAATACCTGCAGAAAACAACATACCAATCCACGAAAACAGATTGTATTGTGGTCGCTCTGTTTGATTGCCTAGCCGAATATCACCATAGCGACTCATTGCTAAGTAAATACAGAGGGCAAGCGCTGTATTGACTAGGATAATAAATAGCCAACCGAACTTGTCAGTAATAAAATTTTGTAAAAAACTAAAAAGCGCCCCTGCCGTTTCCGTAAACAAAGCGCCAAAAATAATAAATCCGACAATTAACAACGTCGATGTTATAAACACAGGTTTACTCACCCGTGGAAAAGGTCCTAATCTGCCTACTTTTACTTCTTCCATGTGCAAGTCTCAAAATTCAAGGAACATTACCTTAACAAAATAGGCCTTAACTATCAATCAATTACAAAATAAAACTTGATAAAACCTTTAATTTACTCTAAAAGACTTAACAATTTTTTTTAGAATAACTACATAAATATAAAATCAAAATTGGTTTTATTACGATATTACTTAGGCAGTAGTCTAAGTAATTGCCCCCCATTACCATCTTCCAATGCCCACACTTGCCCATCTACTGCCAGCACACTGCGGATACGTTCGCCCATATCGTAGCGATAGTGTTCAGTAGCGGTATTGCCTTCATCGAAGCCGACTACGATAAGTGCCTTAGAAGATAAGCCACTAATCAGCGCATTGCCTTGCCAACTAGGAAAGTCATTATGACTACCCGCCGCGTATATGCTAATGGAAGATGGAGATATGACTGGCGTCCAAGTGATTTTGGGTGCAGCAAACTCAGGCTTGGTGTCATGATCAGGGATATCAAGACCTGAGTAATTGCGTCCATTGGACACAACTGGCCAGCCATAATTATTACCTTTTTCGATGAGATTGAATTCATCGCCGCCTCTTGGCCCCATTTCATGTGCCCAAAGCTGTCCACTGTCATCAAATGCCATGCCAAGCACATTACGATGACCTATCGTCCAAAACTGCTTGGCGATGTCATTCGTATTGTCCAAAAATGGATTGTCTGCTGGGATAGCGCCGTCAGCATTTAGGCGTATAATTTTACCCAAGTTGACACTCATATCTTGTGCTGGGGTTTTTTCTTGGCGCTCGCCTGAGCTGATATATAGATAGCGTCCATCAGGTGAAAACAGCAATCGATGGCTATAGTGTCCTTGCCCTTTTACTTTTGGAGATTGCTCCCAGATTGGCGCAATGGCTTGTAAAGTTGGCGTATCTGTCTCTAGTCCTGAGAGCGTTGCCTTGATGACTTTAGCACCAAATGTATTGCTGTCAACTCCCGTGTCTGCTTCCACATAGCTGAGATACACTGTATTAGAAGTAGCGAAATCTGGTGCTACTATGATGTCTCCCAATCCACCTTGGCCACCATAAGCGACTTCGGGAACACCCTCGACCCTCGTTTTGGCACCCGTCGCGGTATCTACAATGAACAGCTCGCCTGTTTTTTGTGTCACCAGCAATCTAGGAGATTTGCTATCTGTACTTGGTAATGCAGCCATAGCCCAAGGCTCATCAAAGGTTGCAATCTCTGCCATAGAAAAGTCAGGCTTTTCTACGCTGACTTGAGCATCACTAACTTTTACATCGGCTTCAGAGGTTTGCGTCTCTTTGGATTCTGCCGCATCGGGGCTGGTATTTACCGATGAAGGATTGGAGCAAGCCGAGGTGCTGAACAATAGAGCCGCGATGATTAACGGCGATGTCAAAGGTTTGCCTAGACGTTCAATATTGGTTGTCATCATTTTTCCTCTTTATCCAATTTGCACTTATATTATTAGGGTCTGTTGAACATTCAAACATGGAACTGGCAGTGGCTATTTTTTAGACAATACGCAGTGAAATTTTTGATGCCTAGTCGTTCTAGGTTAGACAATTTCGCCATGTATTGGCAAAAAATAGTCCTGCCCCTGCTTGTATACTTGGGGCTGATGCTAAAATCACCCCAAATGTTGTTGCAAACCTAGCTAAGGTCTCGACATTATCGTCGGTTTACACCTGATTTGATAAAAGGTTTGGGGCAATTTTAGCGATCAGCAGTCCTAATATTTGAATGTTCAACAGACCCTAGTCATTTATTTATAGCATAGTCCTGATATTTAAGAGATATTTAAATAGTAAAAGAATAGTAGCGCAAAACGCGCCCCTAAACGTAAAAACCCCTTATCTACGCTCGCAGATAAGGGGTTGAGTTTGAGAGTATAGTTAGCTCATAAAAACTTCAATGCTAGATTGATTAGCTCATTCTTAGCTTATTAAAAGACAATCTATCGTCTGCGCCAACATCGACTTTGATGATATCACCAGCGACAAAGTCACCCGATAATAGCTTCAATGACAATGGATTTTCAATCTCTTGCTGAATGGCACGTTTGAGCGGACGCGCACCATACACAGGATCATAACCCACGGCTACCAACTTATTCATCGCATCCGCTGATAGCTCGATATTCATCTCACGCTCATGCAAGCGCTGACGCAAACGATCCAGTTGGATAGTAGCAATACCTGCCATTTGTGACATACCAAGCGGATGGAAGACCACAATCTCATCGATACGGTTGACGAACTCTGGGCGGAAATGCTGACCAACAGAATCCATGACTTCAGCTTTGATATCCTCGTAGCTTTCACCAACCATTTCTTGGATTTTATGCGAACCCAAGTTGCTGGTCATGATAATCACGGTATTTTTGAAATCCACCACACGACCTTGTGAATCCGTCAAACGCCCATCGTCCAATACTTGCAATAAGATATTGAACACATCAGGATGCGCCTTTTCTACTTCATCGAACAAAATCACACTATAAGGTTTACGGCGAACAGCTTCAGTCAACGCACCGCCTTCCTCATAACCCACATAGCCTGGAGGCGCACCAACCAATCGACTGACACTGTGTTTCTCCATGTATTCACTCATGTCGATACGGACTATCGAATCTTCACTATCAAACAAGAAGTTTGCCAATGATTTGGTCAGCTCAGTCTTACCGACACCCGTAGGTCCAAGGAATAAGAACGAGCCTGAAGGACGATTCGGATCAGACAAGCCAGCTCGGCTACGGCGTACTGCATTTGCTACTGCTTCAACTGCTTCATCTTGACCGATGACGCGCTCATGAAGTTTTTCTTCCATTGCCAGCATTTTTTCACGCTCGCCCTGCATCATTTTGTTGACTGGGATACCCGTCGCAGCCGCAACCACTTCCGCAATCTCGTTGTCTGTCACTTTATTACGTAGCAGTTTTACCCCACTACCTTCACCTGTCTGCTCTTTTTGTTCTGCCAGATCAGACTCAGTGATACGGCGCTCTAGCTGCGGAATGGTTTCGTATTGCAGCTTGCTCATGGTCTCATAATCGCCTTCACGACTGGCCTTGTCATACGCAATACGGGCTTTGTCCAATTCATCTTTTAGCTGCTGACTACCTTTGACCAATGCTTTTTCTGCTTGCCAAATTTCATTGAGATCAGCGTATTCTTTTTCTAGCTCTTCAATTTGCGCATTGAGTGCTTTACGCTCTGCTTGCGCACCTGCATCTTCTTCGTTTTTGAGCACTTCACGCTGCATTTTTAGCTGAATCAAACGGCTATCAAGCTTACCTAACGATTCAGGCTTGCTGTCCATCTCCATCCGCAAGCGACTCGCGGCTTCGTCGATTAAGTCAATCGCCTTGTCTGGCAACTTGCGATCAGTGATATAACGGTGACTCATCCGCGCAGCAGCAATAATGGCGCTGTCTTGAATATCAACCCCATGATGCAGCTCGTAACGCTCTTTAAGACCTCGCAAAATCGCAATGGTGTCTTCGACCGTTGGCTCATCGACCAACACTTTTTGGAACCGACGCTCAAGTGCCGCATCTTTTTCGATGTACTTGCGATACTCGTCCAGTGTCGTCGCTCCGACACAATGTAGCTCACCGCGTGCCAATGCTGGTTTGAGCATGTTGCCAGCATCCATCGCACCTTCAGACTTACCCGCACCGACCATGGTATGCAGCTCATCGATAAATAAGATGACGTTGCCTTCTTGCTTGGCCAAATCGCTCAACACGCTTTTGAGTCGCTCTTCGAACTCACCGCGGAATTTTGCCCCTGCAATCAAAGCGCCCAAGTCTAACGACAATACTTCTTTACGGCGTAGACCTTCTGGTACATCACCATTGATAATTTTTTGCGCTAAGCCTTCGACGATAGCCGTCTTACCAACACCCGGCTCACCAATGAGCACAGGGTTATTTTTGGTACGGCGTGACAGCACCTGAATGGTACGGCGAATCTCTTCATCACGACCAATCACTGGATCTAGCTTGCCAAGCTCTGCTTGTTCAGTCAGATTAATCGTATATTTATTCAGCGCATCACGCTGATCTTCTGCGTTTTGGTTATTCACCGTATCATCACCGCGTAGCTGCTCAATCACGACTTTTAATTTGTTTGCTGTTACGCCAGCGCTTTCGAATATTTTCTTGGTTTCGCCCTGCTCAGCGAGTGCCAACATCACCCATTCAGTGGCGATGAAATCATCGCCTTCTTTTTGCGCTTGGCGATCGGCCAAGTTCAAGATTTTGACTGCATTTGGGTTTAAGTTAACGTCACCTGTCGGCTCCGAAATGGTCGCTTGATTGTCCAATGCCTTTGCGACACCGTTCTTTAACGCTGGAATAGACGCACCTGCTTGTTGGCAGATAGACAAATTAGATTCATCTTGTAGCAATATGGCAAGCAGATGCACAGGATCGATACCTGTATGATCGCGACCTAGGGCTAGGCTTTGTGCTTCTTGGATAGCGGATTGCAGTTTTTGGGTAAATTTCTCAAATCTCATATTCACATCCTTTTATAATTAGTATTTACAGCAGATGCTTTATAGTCTAGCGACTACTGTTATCTGTCATTTATATAAGGTATATATGTTCTTATTTCAAGCCAATTATCGAATAAAACCTTACTATAAGCAATGATATTTAGCATTGACTATTGATTAATATCATTTAAGTGTATTTTTAAGAGGAATTAAAAGGTATGAAGAGGAAAGCATTGCTATAAAAAAGCGAGCAGAAGGCAAGTAAAAGTACGACAAAGAATAAAATAAGCGAGTCTGACACCCTATCTGATTGATATAGAATTAAACCGTGTCATCGAAAATTCAATCACTCTACTCTACGATTTCAATCGTGGTACCTACCTTGACTGCAGCCATGATTTCATCCATCTCATCATCGGTCACGGCAATACAACCATCTGTCCAGTCGCGTTTTTGATTGAGCCATGCTAAATGACCAAAGCCATTCATCTGACCATGAATCATAATATCACCGCCCGGATTGACACCAAGTGATTTGGCTTGCGCTTTATCAGCCGCATTTGGATAACTAATATGAATGGAGCGATGGGCAATAGAGTTTTCATTTTTATAATCTAAAGTATAGTCGCCTATGGGTGTACGTTCATCGCCTTGTTGCTGCTTGTGTCCTATCGGACTGTCGCCCAATGCAATATGATAAGTACGAATTACATCATCGCCGCTCAATAATTGCAAACGGCGTTCAGATTTATCGACAAAGACTTTATCGATAATAACGTTATCAGCAATGGGTTGCTTTTTTTCTACAATATGCTTAACCGCAGCAATGGCACTAGTGCTAATAATAGCAGCAAGACTAATTCCTATTGCAATCAGTAACCAATTTGCACGCTTGCTAGCATGTGGAAGAAAAAATGACATAGGCTTTAATCCTTATAACCAACGCTCAATAACAGTGAGTCATAATATATCAAAGCACCATGCCAATTTTTGTGAAAACTTCGTGAATCACATCACGAAAATCTTATTCTTTATAAGAAACTAATATCATTAGACCATACGAATGGCACCATCAAGACGAATGACTTCACCATTTAAGTAAGCATTATCAATAATATGGGTGACCAATTTGGCAAATTCATTAGGATCACCCAAACGTTTGGGATAAGGCACGCCAGACTCTAATTGCTCACGCGCCTTTTCGGGAATCGAATCCATCATTGGTGTGGCAAAAATACCGGGTGCAATAGTCATCACTCGAATGCCGTGACGTGCCAGCTCACGAGCCAGTGGCAACATCATACCGACGACGCCAGCTTTGGACGATGCATAACTTGCCTGCCCCATTTGCCCGTCAAAGGCCGCAATAGACGCAGTATTAATAATAATACCTTGATCTATGTTCTTTTCTTTGTTGCTTTTTTCTACGTTATTGGCATTAGCCACTCTCTTGGCAATACTAGACGCGACTAAGCGCGCTACGTTAAATGAACCGACCAGATTAATATTAACCCCGCGGCTAAAAGCCTCAAGATCTGCTGGATTGTTTTCACGATCTAGCAGCTTTTGTACGACAGCGATACCTGCGCAATTGATCGAGCCGTGGAGACCGCCGAACGCTTCTTCAGCAACAGCAACAGCCGCTTGCACCTCATCGCCACTGGTGACATCACAACGTACAAAACGTGCGTTATCTCCCAGCTCGTTGACCAGTGCTTGCCCAGCTGATTCATTCAAGTCAGCAATGATAACGTTGCCACCTTGAGCGACTAGCGCACGAACCACTGCTTCACCCAATCCTGATGCACCACCTGTGACCAAAAAGCTGTTTTTTTGAATTTGCATGAATGTTCCTTAACTATTTATTATTTGATATTTTCATTGTCAGTCTATGTTAATCAGCTTATGTTAAATAGCCTCATCATAAAGAATCTCTATTTTAACGAAATACTATCTAGGGCGTGTCATCATTTAGATTGTGAGGCTTAAACTGAGGAAAATTGCAGCCAAACAAGGAATAAATTGCCGTAAATATGAACATATTGACAAGATTTCTGACGATGTTTGGCTAAATTTAGCCATTTTAAGACCACTAAATGTATTCATGTGCTAATTGATGACGCGCCCTAATACTATATATTGCAAAACGTCCTTATCCGGCAGATAGACTGCGCAGCAAAAAGCGTTGAATCTTACCACTTGGGGTTTTTGGTAGTTCGCTCACGAACTCGACCTCACGCGGATAAGCATGAGTCGATAGACGCTTGCGTACCAAATCTTTAATTTGCTGAGCGATTTCTTCAGAGCCTTCGATGCCATCTTTTAACACCACATAAGACTTGATTGTATGTCCACGCACTTCATCTGGCACGCCAACTGCTGCTGACTCTGCAACCGCTTCATGCTCTAATACGGTATTTTCGACATCGGTAGGCCCTACACGATAACCTGCGGTGATAATGATGTCATCATCACGTCCTGAGAACCAATAGCTACCGTCATTATGACGCTCAACCACATCGCCTGTTAAGTAATAATCATCTGCAAAGGCTTGCTTCTCATTCCAGCTGTACCCTTGAAAATAAAACGCGGGTGACTGACTGACCACAACGGCTAGCTGCCCTTGCTCACCATCCGGCAGTACATTCATATCATCATCTAATACGACGAGCGTATGCCCTGGCAGTGCCATACCCATAGAGCCAACTGGACACTCATGCGCCAGTGCATGATGAGCGCAGCACGTCATGCCTGTCTCTGTTTGCCCATATTGGTCTTTCACTTGACACGTCAGATAGGTTTCTACCCAGCTGACGACTTCGGTATTGAGCGTTTCCCCTGCTGAGTTGGCACAGCGTAGAGATAACTTGGCATTGGTATCCTTATGAGCGTCTTCATCAACATTGTCGAAAATGCCGCTAGATTTCATCATTCGGAAGGCGGTTGGTGAAGAGGCCAAATTGTTGATCTGATGGCGCACCATAAAATCACGTGTATTGGCAGCATCAAAGCCCGCTTCATTAAAATACGTAGTAACGCCAAGCAATAAAGGCCCTGTGATTGCGTAGTATAGACCGTACGCCCAGCCGGGATCCGCCATGTTCCAATAATGATCATCTTCACGTAGGTCAATGGCATAACGCATATACAAGTAAAAGGCAGGTAACGCTGCTAACGGGACGCTCACGCCTTTTGATTTACCAACCGTGCCTGAGGTAAACATCTGCAAAAATGGCGCATCGGTATCGAGCGATACTGGCTCCATCGTTTGCGATTGTGCTGCCATAGACTGGTTATAGTGATCATCACCCCATGTCTGGGCGTCTTCTACGCTACCGACCAGTACCATTTTGGTTTGCTCCGCCAAATCTTCAAATTTGCTACGGTTATCTAGATTGGTAAATACAACCTTGGTGTCGGCCTTATCCATCCGATACTTGATTGAATCATAGCCAAAAGCGGTAAATAGCGGCTGATATACCGCTCCGATGCGCCATGTTGCCAATACCACAGTGAGCAGCTCAGGCGTACGTGGTAGCATAGTCGCTACCTTATCACCCGCTTTTACGCCATACGACTGTAGTAAGTTAGCAATTTGAGCGCTCGCTTTATCAAGCTCACCAAAGCTCATGCGCGTTATATTGCCTGCAGTATCTTCGTGTACTAGCGCGGCATTGTCAGCACGACCATCACGTACATGACGACCACAGCAAGCCATATAGGCATTTAAACGATCATCTACATGCTCGCCAAAGATTTCTGACAGCAGTGTATTCATGTCGAAGTTATTATAATAATCGGTATAGTTTTTTGGCGTAACTGAAGCGTCTGTATCAGCGATCGTAGCGGTTTGAGAGGCGGTGTTCATAAGCTAATCCTTTAGCAATAGCAGGTAACGGGTAAAATGGTGTTTATGATTGTAAAACGGCCACATCCTATAGACCGTTTAATATGTTCGTATTTATCAGACTCTATTAGTAACGCATTTCTGCACTTATTTCAATACATAACGTATCATTTTTATTTTTATGTATAGATTATTAATTTAATTTAGTGTGCTTAAAAATCCAATCAAGGCCTTTTCTTCACAACTTTGATATTTTTTCGTCCTTCCACGGCGCGCTTGTTTGTAAGTCTCAAAAAACTGCCCTGCCAAAAAACGCTCAATGACAATGGGATGAATATACGAGGCACGACATACGGTCGGTGTATTACCCAGCTCTGCTGCCACGCTTTTTACCATATCAGTGACCAGCTGTTGACGCTCAGCGCTTTCTGGTGCACTGGCAAGTATGCTAGCGCCTGCTATCGTTTGTAGCTCGTCATGTAGATAGCTTGCTGCGAGCACACTTGCCATCCATGTGCGAAAATCCTTTGCACTATATAGCTTGCTTTCGCAGTCCATACCGCTAGTATGCATTCGCAAATAATCATTGATATCGGAACTGTCGACGACTTGCTTATGTCCATCGTCATCTAAGTATTTGAATATCTGATAACCCGGCAACTCAGAACATGCCTGCACAATATCTATCAAACGCTCGTCTTGCAGCTCAATATGATGCTCCTTTGCGCTTTTTCCGACAAAATCAAACGCCAGTCCATTGTCTGTTTCGCTCACGTGTTTGCTACGTAGTGTGCTCAGCCCATAGCTTTTATTCTGCTTGGCATAGCGACTATTACCGATACGAATCAAGGTTGTCTCAAGTAACTTAACCACTGCGGCGAGCACATTGGTACGTGACAATGATTCTGCCTCTAAGTCTTTTTCGACCTGTGCTCGTAGATTGGGTAGCGCCTCTGCGAAGCCTATCATCGCATCGAATTTGGCTTGATCACGAATGTTATTCCATGACGGATGATACAAATACTGCTTACGGGATTTTTCATCTCGTCCTGTCGATTGTAGATGGCCTTTTTCATCTTGGCAGATCCAAACCTCTGACCACATTGGCGGTATCACCAACGCATCAAATCGCTGGCGCAACGCTTTATCTTTGACCGTTGCGCCCGTTGCATCACGGTAAGTAAAACCACGACCCCAACGTCTACGCGCATAACCTGGCTCATCGTCACTCACATAACGCAGATTAGCGCGGCTGGCAAGATACTCATAATCATGGCGCACATCTCTTATCATTGTCTGCTCGCCTGCCTTAGTCATAGAGTCCTACACCTTTGAAAAGTAATTGTTTTAGCATAATTAACTGCGATTATTTTTGCTGTTTATTTGACACAGACAAAGTGTAATGCTGTGTAAAAAATGCACCATAAAATGCTTATCAATTATGATTTACTGAGTTATAATTAAACATATGTCTATCAATAAAACCGAGTAAAAACCTATGGAAAATCCTTCTATAAAAATCATGCCATTATCTAATGCAGATTACGACCTTTGGTTAGTGTTGTGGCAACGCTATCTAACATTTTATGAAACCCATTTGCCAATGAGCACGACTGATACAACATGGCGCAATTTGCTAGATAGCAATGTAGATATTTATGGATTTGGAGCATGGCAGGATGATACGCTGGTAGGTATTACCCATGTGGTGCTGCACCCCAATACTTGGAATAGTACCGAATGTTGCTACTTGGAGGACTTGTACGTTAATGAATCTGTACGTGGGCAAGGCGTAGGACGCGCATTGATTGAACAGGTCTATGACTTTGCACGCCAGAAAAACTGTAACCGTGTCTATTGGACCACTCAAGAAGGCAACATCGCAGCGCGTAAACTCTATGACGCAATCGCCACCCAAACGGATATGGTGCAATACCGTAAAAACTTATAACCTTGATTAGGACGTGTCTTCAATTCACTCGATAGTCACCTAAATGGGCTAAAGATAACTAAATTTCTCTCAAAAAATACTCACAAAAAAACGCCAAGCATAAAATACTTGGCGTTGATTGTTCTGATAAGACTAAAACTTAGAGACTATTATTTACCATACACACATAAATAAGCGGTTTCGACTTCTACTTTAACATTGAACTTTTTATCGGCTTCAACGGTAAATTGCTCACCAGCATTAAAGGTTTGCCACTCATCACTCTCTGGCAGCTTGACCGTCAAGGCACCGCTAACAACTGACATGGTTTCAAATTCGCTGGTGCCAAATTCGTATTCACCAATTTCCATTACACCGACAGTAGCAGGCTTAGTTGCGGTTTGAAAGGCGATAGAAGTCACTTTGTTTTCAAAATAATTATTAACGCTTGGCATAATTTTCCTTAATTAAGTGTTGGTTGATATTTTAAATCTTTCTTTATACTCTATTTTTACAGTCCAGCTTTATAGACCCGCTTTTAGGCTTGCTTCGATAAATTGATCGAGGTCGCCATCGAGCACTGCACCGGTATTAAAGGTCTCAACACCGGTACGCAAGTCTTTGATACGGGAGTCATCGAGCACGTACGAGCGTATTTGACTACCCCAGCCAACGTCTGACTTACCGTCTTCGACCGCTTGCTGTGACTCCATACGCTTTTGCATCTCTAGCTCATAGAGCTTAGCACGTAGCATTTTCATCGCGGTGGCTTTGTTACCATGTTGGCTACGCTCGTTCTGACAAGTGACCACCACGCCACTTGGCTCGTGGGTGATACGTACCGCAGAATCTGTCGTGTTTACGTGCTGACCCCCAGCCCCCGATGAGCGATAAGTATCGATACGCAAATCTGCTGGATTGATATCAATCTCGATATTATCATCAATTTCAGGCGAGACAAAAACGGCAGCAAATGAAGTATGACGACCATTGTTACTATCAAATGGTGACTTACGTACCAAGCGATGCACGCCAATTTCGGTACGTAACCAACCAAAGGCATAGTCACCTTTAATCTCAATCGTGGCCGACTTGATACCAGCGACGCTACCTGATGATACTTCTATAACGTCAACCTTGAAGCCATGCGCTTCAGCCCAGCGCGTATACATGCGCAGCAGCATCTCTGCCCAATCTTGTGCTTCGGTACCGCCACTGCCTGACTGGATATCTAGGTAGCAGTTATTCGGATCCATCTCACCGCTGAACATCCGGCGGAACTCTAAATCAGCAACGCGTTTTTCAGCATTATCCAGCTCGCTTTGCACGTCAGCAAGCAACGACTCATCTTCTGCTTCTACCGCCAGCTCTAGCATCGCAGACGCATCTTCTAATGTGGTCTCAAGCGAAACGACGACATCGATGACTCCATCAAGATGACTTTTTTCTTTATTAATTTTGGTCGCACGCTCTGGATCGTTCCAAATATCGGGGTTTTCTAATTCTAAATTGACCTCTTCTAAGCGTTCTTGCTTGCCATCGAAGTCAAAGATACCTCCGCAAATCCTGCCCACGCTCTGATAAATCTTTAATTTGTTCTTGATACGGATTGATTTCCATAAATATTCCTGTTTTTTTAAATAAGTGTCTAACGAATCTGCCGCTATTTTAAATGAGATTGATGCTAAACGCTTGGCTAATTATGGTTGCCTCTACGTTAACGCGCTTTAGGTTGCCTAAATTGACCAGTCTTCCACTGCCCAGCGATGCGCTAACGCATGTGCATGTAGGGCATCATCAGGTGACACACAAATCGCCACATCTGCCCATTCGAGCAACGGAATGTCGTTTTTGGAGTCTGAGTAGGCATAGGTTTTATCAAAGGTAACCCCAGCTAACTGCTGCTTATTCACCCATTTGTCTAGATGATATATCTTACCTTCTTTAAAATTGGGCTTGTCCGCTAACTTACCTGTATAGCGATTATCTTTTATCTCGAGCGGTGTTGATAACACATTGGCGCCTTCAATACCGAAACGTTTGGCAATGGCAGAGACCACAAAATCATTGGTCGCAGAAATAATAACCACATCGTGCCCTTGCTCAACATGCTGACACAGTACTTCCATCGCTTTTGGGCGAATATGCGGCTCGATTTCGCTTTTGATATAGTCTTCACGCAGCTCATGCAACCGTGCTAATGGCAATGTGGTCAAAAATTGCGCGACAAATTCATTGTATTCTGTGGCATCTAGCGTACCTTCGATATACTGTTCATAAAATGCTTGGTTAGCCGTGCGATATTGCGCCTCATCTACCAGCCCATTATTGACGATATACTCACCCCATAGATAGTCGCTGTCGACATCGAGTAGTGTGTGATCTAAATCAAATAGTGCCAGTTGTTTTTGTGGATTTGGTTGGTTTTGTGCTGGATTTTCCTGCATGGTGAGACCTTATCGTTGTTTGCTAAAAAATACCAAGAACTGAAGAAAAAATATAAATAGTTTAGGCCACGCCCTAATAAAAACGTCAATTAAATCACGGCTTAAATCGAACCAGAACCATCCTATCCCGTTAATCTGGCATCGCTATTTCAGTCAGACCTTCCTTATAAGTCTCACAGAGTTCAGAATAGTGGTATGCTGACATTTTTAGCATGGCGGCTTGTTCATCAGTCAGCGTCTTGACGACTTTTGCAGGCGCGCCCATCACCAGTGAATTATCTGGAATAATCTGACCTTCAGTGATCAAGGCTTTGGCTCCAATGAGACAGTTTTTGCCGATTTTGGCATTATTAAGTACCACAGCACCAATGCCAATCAAACTGTTATCACCAATCTCGCAACCATGTAGCATGGCTAGGTGACCAACAGTGACATAATCGCCAATGTTGGCTGCGATACCTAAATCAGTATGAATAACGCTGTTTTCTTGCACATTGCTATAATCACCAATATGAATGTGACCAACGTCACCGCGTATCACCGCACCAAACCACACACTGGCTTTATGCCCTAAATATACATCACCGATCACTTGTGCTGAGTCTGCCACCCAACCGTTGAATGGCACTGCAAACTTAGGGGTTTTGTCTAAATATTGATAAATCATAACGATTCCTTGTCATCTTCATTATAGTTATAAAAATTGGGTTTATCGCTGCGCTGTCCATTGTGGCAAAGCCCACTGCTAAAATCCAGCGCTATTAATGGACGCTTGATTTCGAATTTGATAAAAGAAGAAATAACTTATGGCTACTTAGGCTATTTTCTGATTTATTGTTATTGTCTATGTAATGACTATTAATCCAAGGAATCGGCTAGCCATAGCACCCTATTTTGTATATAATACGCAAAATCTGTGCCTAAGCGAGCGGACATGATGCAAGTTACCTATTCACTATCTAGTGGGTTTTGTAGTTTTCATCAATAATGTCTTCTCGCTTTTTTGTGGAAAAATTTTGTGTATCGCCCTTTTATTATCTTTATGTGGCAATAGTCAGATACCGTAAATAAAGGGATACGGAGCAATATTTCGACCAGCAAAACATGATGGCACTCACCAATAATAGCGGAGGCAACCCTTGAATTCATCGGCAGAAATACAAGCAATTTTGGCATTAGCAGACGGTACGATTTTTCGTGGTATCAGTATCGGCAGTCTCGGTCATCGTGTCGGTGAGGTGGTTTTTAATACAGCCATGACAGGGTATCAAGAAATCCTAACTGACCCAAGTTATGCGCGTCAGCTAGTCACCCTCACCTATCCGCACATTGGCAATACTGGTACTAATAGCGAGGACACAGAGTCTGGCAATGGTCACAAAGTTTGGGCAGATGGTCTTATTATCCGTGATGCCACCATGGTTACTTCAAATTTTCGTAACTCAGAGTCATTAAGCGACTATTTGCAGAGTCATAATACCGTCGCTATCGCTGAAATTGATACGCGTCAATTGACTCGCCTACTACGTGATAAAGGCGCTCAAAACGGCTGTATCATGACCGCCTCTAACGGCGAGACTATCAGCACAGATGACGAGCAGCAAGCCATTAAACTGGCGCAAGCGTTTGCTGGTATCGAAGGCATGGACTTGGCAAAAGAATGCTGCACTAAAGAGAACTTCGAATGGACAGCGGGTTCATGGGACTTATCAGATACCCTACTCAACCGTGATGCTGTTGGCAGCCACGATAGTGGTACAGGTGGTTTCTTTAAGCAATTAAACACGCACGTTGAGCACAAATTCAATGTAGTCGCTTATGACTTTGGTACCAAAACCAATATCCTACGTATGCTGGTTGATCGCGGCTGCCATGTGACCGTTGTACCAGCACAAACGCCTATCGCAGACGTGCTAGCGATGAATCCAGACGGTATCTTCTTATCAAACGGTCCTGGTGACCCTGCTGCTTGTGATTATGCCATCGATGCGGTGCGTCACATCATTGAGCAAACTGACGTGCCAACCTTTGGTATCTGTTTAGGTCATCAGCTGGTCGGTCTTGCCAGCGGTGCAAACACCATCAAGATGAAAACAGGACATCATGGCGCTAACCATCCAGTACAAGACTTAGCAACTGGCACGGTTATGATTACCAGTCAAAACCATGGTTTCGCGGTTGATGAAGACACGCTACCAGACAACGTTAAATCTACCCATCGCTCATTATTCGATGGTACCAACCAAGGTATCGAGCTGACCAACAAGCCAGTCTTTAGTTTCCAAGGTCACCCAGAAGCCAGTCCTGGCCCACATGATTGCGCGCCATTGTTTGATAAGTTTGCAGATATGATGGCAACTGCTAAAGCTTAAGCCATTACTGAAAAAAAGATAAGCAAGCTGCCTGAAAGCTTGGATCGTTAATAATGGTTCAAGCGGCAGTATATAAAACCATTATGTACACCTCCATTAAAACATCACTTAAACGAAGGTAGCCCTAATTATGCCAAAACGTACCGACATAAAAAGCATTCTTATCATTGGCGCAGGCCCTATCGTCATCGGCCAAGCATGTGAGTTTGACTACTCAGGCGCGCAGGCGTGTAAAGCACTAAAAGAAGAAGGTTACCGCGTCATCCTGGTCAACTCAAACCCTGCGACCATCATGACTGACCCTGCCATGGCGGATGCCACCTATATCGAGCCGATTACTTGGCAAACGGTTGAGCAAATCATCGCCAAAGAACGTCCTGATGCTATCCTGCCAACCATGGGCGGACAAACAGCACTAAACTGTGCACTAGAGTTGGACAAGCATGGCGTATTGACCAAGTACAACTGCGAGTTGATTGGCGCAACCAAAGACTCAATCGAGATGGCAGAAGATCGCAACTTATTTGATAAAGCCATGAAGCGTATTGGTCTTGAGTGTCCACGCGCTGAAACCGCTGAAACCATGGAAGAAGCCTTTGCGACCCAAGAGAAAATGGGCTATCCATGCATCATTCGTCCGTCATTCACCATGGGCGGTTCAGGTGGCGGTATCGCCTATAACCGCGATGAGTTTATCGAGATTTGCGAGCGCGGTTTTGACTTATCACCAAACCATCAATTGCTTATCGATGAGTCACTCATCGGTTGGAAAGAGTACGAGATGGAAGTGGTTCGTGACAAAAACGACAACTGCATCATCATCTGTGCGATTGAGAACTTTGACCCAATGGGTGTGCATACAGGCGACTCTATCACGGTTGCACCAGCACAAACATTGACAGACAAAGAATACCAAATCATGCGTAATGCGTCATTAGCCGTACTGCGTGAGATTGGTGTGGAAACAGGCGGCTCAAACGTCCAGTTCGGTATCAACCCTGATACGGGTCGCATGGTCGTCATCGAAATGAACCCACGCGTATCACGCTCATCTGCCCTAGCCTCAAAAGCCACTGGTTTCCCGATTGCGAAAATCGCGGCTAAATTGGCCGTTGGTTATACGCTAGATGAATTGCAAAACGACATTACCGGTGGCAAAACGCCAGCCAGCTTTGAGCCTGCGCTTGATTATGTCGTCACCAAAATCCCACGTTTTAACTTCGAGAAATTTCCACAAGCCGATAGCGTGTTATCAACGCAGATGAAGTCGGTTGGTGAAGTCATGGCGATTGGTCGTAACTTCCAAGAATCGATGCAAAAAGCATTACGTGGTATGGAAACCGGCAATGATGGTTTTGATGAGCAAATTGACTTTGCCGCTATCAAAGACGGTAGCCTTAGTACTGACAAAGCTCGTAGCGAGATTCATAATCGCTTAACCATTCCAACGCCTGAACGCATTTATTATATTGCGGATGCTTTCCGTATCGGTATGAGCGTCGATGAGGTCTTTAACTTAACCAAAATCGACCCATGGTTCTTGGTACAAATCGAAGACATCGTGAAGACCGAAGCGCAAGTTAAAGCGTTAGGTTTTGGCGGCTTAAATGAGAAAAACCTACGCAGCTTTAAGCGTAAAGGTTTGTCAGATTTACGTTTGGCTAAATTGCTGGGTATCTCACAAAAGCAGCTACGCAAAAAGCGTTGGGATTTAAACGTTTATCCAGTCTATAAGCGTGTCGATACCTGTGCGGCAGAGTTTGCCACCAGCACCGCTTATATGTACTCAACGTACGACAGCGAATGTGAAGCCAACCCAACCAATAACAAAAAAATCATGGTCATCGGTGGCGGTCCTAACCGTATCGGTCAAGGCATCGAGTTTGACTATTGCTGTGTGCACGCAGCCCTTGCCATGCGCGAAGACGGCTACGAGACCATCATGGTCAACTGTAACCCTGAAACGGTTTCAACCGATTATGACACCTCTGACCGTCTCTACTTTGAGCCAATCACATTAGAGGACGTGCTAGAAATCGTCCGTATCGAAAATCCTGATGGTGTTATCGTACAGTTTGGTGGTCAAACACCTTTGAAACTGGCCCGTGCTCTTGAAGCTGCTGGCGTCAAAATCATTGGTACGAGTCCTGATGCGATTGACCGTGCAGAAGATCGCGAACGCTTCCAACATATGATTCAGCAATTAAATCTTATTCAACCAACCAATGCCTTAGCGACGAGCTTAGAAGATGGTTTGGTCAAGGCAAAAGACGTTGGCTATCCATTGGTTGTACGCCCATCGTATGTACTTGGTGGCCGCGCGATGGAAATCGTTTATAACGAAGATGAGCTAAGACATTATCTGCGCACGGCTGTACAAGCCTCTAACGAAGCCCCTGTATTGCTCGATCGCTTCTTAGACGATGCCATCGAAGTCGATGTTGACTGTGTCAGCGACGGCACCGATGTGGTGATTGGCGGTATCATGCAGCATATCGAACAAGCCGGTGTTCACTCTGGTGACTCAGCCTGTTCATTGCCGCCTTACTCGTTATCTAAAGAGTTATGCGATGTCATGCGCGCGCAAACCGTTGCCATGGCGAAAGAGCTTGGCGTCATCGGTCTGATGAACGTACAGTTTGCGGTAAAAGGCGAAACGGTTTATATCTTAGAAGTAAACCCACGTGCCGCCCGTACCGTACCGTTTGTCTCTAAATGTATCGGTACGTCGTTAGCGCAAATCGCGGCTCGCTGTATGGCTGGCACCTCGCTAAAAGACCAAGGATTTACCACTGAGATTGTTCCGGCATTCTTTGCGGTCAAAGAAGCGGTATTCCCGTTTGCTAAATTCCCTGGTGTCGATCCAATCTTAAGCCCTGAGATGAAATCAACCGGTGAAGTCATGGGCGTGGGCAAAACCTTTGGGGAAGCATTCTACAAAGCGGTCATCGGTAGTAATGAGCGTCTGCCAGGCTTGCCGACTGAAGGCGAAACCAAAACCGTCTTTATCTCGGTGCGTGATAGCGACAAAGCGCAAATCGCTCCAATCGCTCGTCAGCTCGCAGGCTTTGGTTTTAACATCGTCTCAACCACGGGTACGCAAAAGATATTGAGCGACGCCGGTATTGAGTGCAAGCAAATTAACAAAGTCACTGAAGGCCGCCCACATATCGTTGACGCCTTGAAAAATGGCAAGATCGACCTTATCATCAACACGACTGAAGGTAAGCAGGCACAAGAGGATTCATTCTCTATTCGCCGTAGCGCGCTACAAGGCAAAGTATTCTATGTCACCACCTTGGGTGCGGCAGATGCGGTTTGTAAATCTTATACGATTGACTTGCCATTTGAAGTTTACAAACTGCAAGATTTGCATGAGCAAGCAAAGACTATTGACGTGGCTGAATAATTTCAGTAGATTAAGCATAACCGTTAGGCTTACTCAATCGCTTATTCGAGACTGATTAATCGTTTTAACATGACAACAGTGCTTAAAGACGATACCTTTGACATGGTAGAACCAAAAAGCAACATGATAGACCCAAAAGCATAGTGGCTAAACTGCGACTATGCTTTTTATTACGTAAGCTTAAGTGCGTATGGTATTGAAATTAATGACTTATAATTGACAGATAATGTATTTGTCAAACACGCTCAACATCACCCTTTTATATTTTATACCCATTGCAATGATCCCAACACCATCTCACTATTCACTAGGAGTAGGAGGTGGTGTGGTGTTATTGGTTTAAGGAAAAAACATGCAACGTTATCCCATGACTCCGCAAGGACACGCGGCTTTAGAAGCCGAATTGAAACAGTTAAAAAGCATCGACCGTCCACGCATCACAGCATCGATTGCTGAAGCACGCGAACACGGCGATCTCAAAGAAAATGCTGAATATCACGCCGCTCGCGAGCAGCAAGGATTTTGTGAAGCCCGCATTCGTGATATCGAAGCCAAGCTTGGCGGTGCTCAAGTCATCGACCCAGCGACGTTAACGCAAGAAGGTCGTGTGGTGTTCGGTGTGACCGTGGTCATTGAAAACATGGACACCGAAGAAGAAAAGCAATACAAAATCGTTGGTGATGATGAAGCCGACTTTAAAGCGGGCAAGATTTCGGTCAACTCACCGATTGCTCGTGGTCTGATCGGTAAGTTTGAAGGCGATGAAGTACGTATCGAAACGCCAAAAGGTGTGGTCGAGTACGAATTGATGAAAGTTATCTACGACTAGCGCGTGTCCTCATTTTAAAAATAAGGATAAAAGTCTATTGCTACCTTTATTAACCGTCACTTTTAGACAGCAGCTCTTTTTATAACCACTGAAATAATCATTCAAATAATCACCAACTGAATAGATCCATCGACTCGCCAAAAACAATACGACTCATACAATGCCGGTTACACAATGCCGCTTTTCTAGTCTATTTGTTTTAGCGCATAATTGTTTGAGTTTGCAGTGTGGCACATTTTTGCTGCACTTTTTCTGAAAATAATGATGGATTGATAGTTAATATTGGCTATCGTCAGTACTGATACCCTCGTTATTTGGCATACTTTATGGTGTCATTTAACGGGGGTTTTTTATTTAGATGTGATTTATTGTTGTCTTGTAGTTGATTCAATTTAAAAGTCGTACAAGGCAGCCGAGTGTCGAGGTATATTTAATGCTTCAAGCGAGGTTAACGCAGTAATACTTTTATAGTGAAGTGACTATACTTACTGTTATTTTTGAGGAGTCTATTATGACCATGAAATCTTGTACACCAACAGCAATAACCCATACTGTATCGGCACTATTAGCAGGTATAGTACTTGCTGCATCTTCAGCGCATGCCGCACCTGAAATCGCTATTAGCTCATCTGCTGGCGGCAGCACCACTGTGGTCGAGCAATACTCTGATGGCAAAACAGCCACTATCACTGCCACACCGAACGGTATCACGATGCAAGATGGCATGCCTTATGCGGTGACTCAAGTAACGACTGTACCACGCTATGTGGTTCGCCAAGGTGTTAGTAATGGTATGAACAATACGGTCATTACTCAGGGCAGCACAACCGTCACTAGCGTACCTGTGACCAATCGAGCGACCAATACCGTCTCCAATGTCGACGTTATCACTACGCCCATCAGTACCGTGACCCAAGTATTACCTGTTGCAACTGCTACTCAGTTGCCTGTTCTTAATGCACCAGCGACGACAGTTATCACCAATCAACCGGTAAGCAATCGAATAACAACGACTACTTTAGATACTTTACAGCTGACACCAACGTTTAGTACACCAGATGTCGTTAATGCACAAACCAAAGTCATGAAAATACTAAAGAATAAAGACGGTCATGAAATGGCTGTGCCTGCCAATCATATCGCCCCCGGTGACGTCATCGAATACCACACTACTTATACCAACACCACCGCGCAGCCAGTCAATGACATCAATGCGATGGTGTCATTACCAAATGGCGTGCAGCTGGTGTCATTAAACAGCTCACTACCAACGCTTGCGACAACGGGTGGCGACAGCTATCAAACCATTCAACAAGTGGGCAATACTGTCGTTATCAAAGAAAACTACTCTGGACTTAAATGGAACTTGGTCAACCTTGGTTCTAATGCAGCCCAAACTGTCGTTATACGTGCGAAGGTTCAGTAAATACAGTAATAGAACTTAATAAATTCTAAATTTTATAAAAGGTCTTGTCGACTAGTCATCTAGTCTACAAGACCTTTTTTATGCGTGTACATTTTTCTTTAACAACCAGTCTTTTGCTATACTGCCTTAAATCAAAACAAATATCCGGTCATTATTTGCATGTATCAGCTCACCTCTCTCTTCCTCTTCTCACTGGTTTTTATCATTTGCAGCTGTATTGTAAGCGCTACATCTTGGGCTGAAGCTACCGAACCAAAATTTGACACTAGCTTTTATATGTCGAAAATTTGTACTGCATATATGAGTAAAGATGGTCATGAATATTGCGATGATGGTTATATCCTTAAAAGCGAAACCTCTGAAGACGGTCAAGTAAAAGAAACGATGCTTATGGATGGAATGGGTGGCTACGGTTGGAATCATACTTCACTTAAAAAAATCGATAAAGATACTTATCATGTTTATGTTGGCTGCGGCAATCCGTGCGGTGCTAATATGCTATTTGGTCGTGGCGGTGAGGAACAATACTTCGATTTGTATTTTGATATCGATGCAAAAAGCAGATGTACTGTTGAATATGATAATGACAAGAATCTATGGGTTGCCCGTCATTTTTTCTCCGATAAAGAAGTAGCTTTACCTTCAACTCATGGCAATAGTGAATCTGCGATTTATCCCAAGTACGATGTTGAATTTGATAAAAAAGGACATCTGATTGTTAAAAAAAACTTCTCAGAGGAAGTGGTTCAAACGTTGCCTAATCTCTGCTCCTCTAATTAAAAATCTCATGAACAGCACGACAACAGTTGTCGTATAAAATCGACATTTCTCTCATTATTACAGTGACTTACCTTTAGTTTTGATAAAATAGTCTTTCATTACTGCATTGGTAAATAGCGCTTATGGCAACCATCAATTACGAACGACTGCAAGGCAAGCTTAATATTTTAGCGGACGCTGCTAAGTATGACGTTTCTTGTTCCTCCTCTGCTGGTACCCGTAAAAACCAAGGCGGTGGCCTCGGTGACGCCTCAGCAACTGGTATTTGCCATAGCTATACCGAAGATGGGCGCTGCGTTAGTTTACTCAAAATTCTGCTGACCAATCATTGCATTTACGACTGCGCTTATTGCACCTCGCGCAAAAGTAATGACACCCCACGCGCAGCTTTTAGTGTTGAGGAAGTCGTTGATTTAACCATGCAGTTTTATCGTCGTAACTATATCGAAGGGTTGTTTCTTAGCTCAGGCATCTTTAAAAGCGGCGATTATACGATGGAGCGCTTGGTCGAGGTCGCCAAGATATTACGTACTCGTGAGCGTTTTAACGGCTATATCCATCTAAAAACCATTCCGGGCGCGTCAAAAGAATTGCTGTTAGAAGCAGGGCTTTATGCTGATCGTTTGAGCGTCAATATCGAAATTCCGACCAAATCGGGCTTAGCTTTACTCGCTCCAGAGAAGTCGCATGATGAATTAAAAGCACCGATGGAGACGGTCAAAGAAGAAATAATTACCATCCGTGAGAGCCGTAAAACGCATAAAAAAGCACCGAAATTTGTGCCCGCAGGTCAAACCAGTCAAATGATTGTTGGTGCGAGTAATGAAACCGATTTGCAGGTGATTCAGCTATCGAGTCATTTTTATAAGCAATATGATCTCAAGCGTGTTTATTATTCCGGCTATGTACCGATGCTGTCTGACAGCCGTTTGCCAGCGATTGGAACGCCTGTGCCGATGGTGCGAGAGAATCGTCTCTATCAAGCCGATTGGCTGATGCGTTTCTATGGTTTTGGCGCGCATGAAATCGTCGAACCAGACTCACCATTTTTGGATTTAGATTGCGATCCAAAATTGGCTTGGGCGATTCGCCATCGCGAGCATTTTCCGGTTAATATTCAAACCGCGACTTATGAGATGATTGTACGCATTCCCGGTATCGGTACTAAGACGGCTAAAAAGATAGTGAAAGCACGCAAGTTTAATCAATTGACGCTATATCATTTAAAAAAGATGGGCGCGGCGGTCAACCGTGCCAAATATTTTATCGCCACCACCGGTAAAAATGAACATCTCGCCCACTTAACCCGCGATAACTTCCGTCAGTACGTACTGGCGCAAACGCAAACTAAGTATAAAGATCAGCGCAGCGGTCAGTTGGCGCTGTTTTAATGAGTACGGTTTTGATTGCCACTATTCTAAATAGGAACATAAATGTCACAGCTGATGCAAAGTCACGACTATATTATCGGTCACTTAACGCCCAGTATTGTGCTTTATGAGCCAAGTTTTGAGGGTTGGCTCAGTGCCGTTTTTTATGTCTATGCCAATCGGTTACAAGAAGATGAATCCCTACAGTTAATTGCTCAAGATTCTTATGTGCCCTCATTGATCTCTGAAGCGAGCAGTGTTGCTACAGATGAAGACCATGCTGAACGCGTATTAACCAAGCTACATAAGCTATTGGGGCGTTCAGGTATGCGAAATATTCTGTGGGGATTTTTATCAGAAAAAGACAATATCGGTACGACATTGTTTCAGGTGATTAAATACGCTATTGACTACCCTAGCCGCCATATTATGGAAGACCTCGGTAACCTGAGTGTTTTGGAGTTAGTACAAACCGTCAAATCCGTCGGTCGTGAGAAGCATCGCATGGAAGCGTTTGTGCGTTTTGAGCATACGACCGATGATATTTATTTTGCCCGTGTTGAGCCTGACTTTAATGTGTTGCCTCTAATCGGAGAGCATTTTCGTCAGCGTTATCAAGACCAGCATTGGGCTATTTACGATCTGACTCGTAACTATGGCATCTATTATGATAAAAGTAATAGTACGCCCAAACGCCCCGCTGCCCTGCAAACGATCACTGACCTTGATGATGCGGTACTGCGCAATCCTGCCAGTATCCATAGTCCTGACGAGCAGCGCTATCAAAGATTTTGGCAAGGTTACTTTACCAACGTCAATATCAAAGAGCGCAAAAACCCTAAGTTGCATAAACAGTATCTACCGCAGCGCTATTGGAAATACCTAAGCGAAAAGCAAGTACTGCCCGATGCTGAGCACCTGCAAAAACGACGCTAATGGCTCTTATAGGATTTTAATCCCAGCATTTATACTTATATATTTTAAAAACCAGCTGTCTGTCATCATCTTTTTATCTTGATGGTTGAGTTTTTAGCGCTTTTAACTGACAATAGCAAATTGATATTACTAACCGGTGACCCACGCTATTATGAAAGTTATGCGCTTACTGTCGTCTTTGAAGCATGATGAATCCGAGCGCGGCATTTTTCATCTTGGGCGTGCATTGGTCAAAAATGAGCACACGTCTATCATTGTCTCAAGCGCTGATGAAGACAATGATTTGGTTAGGCGTCTCAAACGTGATGGCAATATATACCATCAGCTACACATGAATAAAAAATCTTGGCTGTCGTTGCTGCAAGTCTCATCGCTTCGACATCTGATTGAAAAGTACGAGCCTGATGTGATTCATGTACATTCGCGTACACCTGCATGGATATTACATTTGGCACTGCGCCGCGCACGAGTCAGGCGTTTGCCAAAATTGGTATCGACCATGTATGGTTTTTATCCTATTAATAAATACTCACAAGCGTTGCTCGATGTCGACACGATTATTACGGTGTCTGATAGTGTCACCAATTATCTAAAAAAGGGACTGCGCCGCGAAGATGTCGATCCTACGATCATTAAGCGCATCTACCGCGGTATCGACACCCGTCGCTATCCTTATCGGCACAATCCATCTGTCTATTGGCTACGGCACACTTTCGCTGAATATCCTGAGCTTGAGCATAAAAAGTGGCTGGTGTTTCCGACAGTGATTGGTAACGAATACGGTCAAGAATGGCTCATCGACATATTGGGCAATCTGCAGGAACAGTTTCCTAATATTCATGCCATCATTATGGACGATGATTTTAGAGATGGTGATGTCGCGCATGAAGATTTTCGCCAACGTAGCAATACGTTGGAGCTGGCTGAGCGCATTACTTATGTGGGTAGTAAGCGTAATGATATGCGGGAATGGCTATCGGCGGCCAACATCGTCATGGCGCTTGCAAATGAGCCTGAATCTATTGGTATTAATGCCCTCCAAGCCATCCACTTAGGCACGCCCGTTATTGGCTGGGATCAGGCAGCATTTAGTGAAATTCTACAGCCGCTCTACCCGCAAGGCTTGGTAAAAAAATACAATGCCAATGCCCTATGCAAAGCCGTTAGGAACCAGCTAGAAAGTGTAACGCGTCCAGAGATGACCAACAAATTTACCATGCGCGAGATGATCGAAGAAACGCTGGCGGTATATCAAGGTCTGTATGATGATGCACTTGCAGAAGAACAAGCGAAAGCCGATGCTATCGCAGTACGACGAATCAAAAAAAGTCTCAAAAAACCTGCTAAGCCTATTCTTAGTGTCGCCGTCAAAAACGTCGAACCCGTCAATAAAAATGCAACAGTCAAACTGAGCAAAGAAACGTCTAAAATAGTGGATACAGCAGAGATAGCCGAAGACCATCAAGAGCCATAGACGCCATGTATCATTCAATACGTGTAAAAGTGGATATGCACTTTTTGACAGTACATTTTAATTAAAAAAAGGCTACTTCAAAAATAGAAGTAGCCTTATCAATCTGCTCTGAACCAACCTCAACATTATCATAGGTTTACTCCTGATTTGATAAAATATTTGGTGCAATTTTAGCAATCAGCAGCCCTAATAGTTGAATGTTCAACAGGCCCTAGTCAAAGAAGTCTAAAACGGGTACAAGGCAGCCGACTGCAGATTGTACAATTAGTACATCTAAGGAGGGTAACGCCGTAGCCGTTTAGCCGTTCTCTGACTATAGCATGGGTTTAATACGTCGTTGGTGTATGTGCGCTGACAATGCGGGTCACGCTATCGGTGGGATTGATAAAGGTATGCGGCTGAGTGGTATCAATCACGTAGCTGTCGCCCTGATTTAACAAATAAGTACTTTCTTCGATACGGATAATAATCTTACCTTCGATAACCGTACCAATCTCCTCCCCTTCGTGAGCAATTTTTTCTTCGGTTGAGCTATTGGGTTGATAGGTCTCAATCAAAAACCCTAGGTTTCTTGTCGTACTGCAGTTATATACTTGTTTTAACGACACTCTGCTATTGGGTTCATTGAGCTCTAATAAATCCTTTGGCGTCACAATGACTCTAGCCCTAGGCTCCTTCCACTCGTCGCTAAAAAACGTGGTCAGATCAGAACCTAGTACTGTCAAGATAGCCTTTAGAGTATTGACCGCTGGACTGACCTTATTGCGTTCAATAGAGCTAATAGACGTGTTCGTCAATCCAGACATTTTGGCCAATTTACGTTGCGAGTAACCTTTCGCTAGACGCAGCTGGTTAATCTTTTTGCCAATGTCTTCCTTCAACGACTCATCTGTTTCAGAAGATGACGCCGTGTCAGCATCCATCAGTTCATCATCGCTATCGATATCATCTATTTCGATATCAACTATATCTTTGTCATCGATACTATTAACATCGTTCTCAATATTATCAATATCAGTGACGGCAGTTTCTGCCTTACTTTTAGTCGTGCTATTCAGTTTGTGGTTCTCTGGCATGGTGAATAAATTCCGTGAATAGAAATTTGGACAAGTTATCTTGCACATAATTTAACTCAGGATGCCATTGTACACCAATCATAAATGGATGTTGCAATAAGCTGATCGCTTCAACCAAGCCATCAGGCGCTGACGCCTCAACCAATAAACGCGCGCCTACTTTATTGATTGCTTGTTTATGTAGCGAGTTAACGTGCCATTTTTCACCAAAGGCGGCAAGCCTGCCATTTGGTTGAATAATCACGTCATGAACTGGCTGATACTGCACTTCAAGTGGCTGAGTATTGTCCTCTAAATGCGGCTCATAAAACCCATCGACTTCACGCCAGTCAGGATGCAGCGTGCCATTAAAATGAACATTCATCTCTTGCAAACCTCGGCAAACTGCCAACAGAGGCATGTTTCTTTCATCTGCATAAGCCAACAATTTGAAACTCAACTCATCACGGCCTAAGTCTTGTTTTGCCTCGACGTGCGTCGCGCCATAACGAGTTGGCGCGACATTGCTGTAACTGCCCGTCAATAAAATCCCGTCTACCATTTCGAGCAGTGCATCAAAGTTTTCGCTGTCGGCAGCTGTGTTCGGCAGCAGTATGGGATTGCCACCGTAGAAGTTTACTGCATCGATGTATTTTTGATATACCGCCTGTGCTGGCTGTCCATCAACCATCTTGTGACAGGACACAATAGCAATGATAGGTCTGGAATTTTTCATATTATCTTCCCTAGTTATAATGAATAGACTTAATCCATCCATATTATTTATATCCCTTATTTAGCTAAAATTTAACACAATGCCTCACGAAATGTAAACTATAAACTTCATTAATATCGATATTAGTATTAAAAAGGCATTTTTGGGTTATTTTAAGATAATTTTAAATAAAAATTGACAACTATAGTTTTCATCCATATATTGGAAGTCATTACCGATATTGCTAAACAGAGATTAACTTTTAGTTTTAATAATACTATTAAAAAAATTATCTCTAAGTGGCTAATACCATTGATAAAAAATGTCGGCTTTGGTGAAAACGTATCATATTCAGCTGACCATTTATCAAACGCTTATTTATTAAGTATTCGTTATAAATATCACTAACAGCGCATTCAGACCTAATAGCAAAGATGTAGCAGCAACAAACCCAGCAATTCTAAAAATTCATAGGAAGAATAGACATGATGACAACCAATGGAATGGTCAAATCTGCACACAACACAGAATACGTCTATGTTGCAGCAGGCGATATCAATGGCTTGCTTCGTGGTAAGCGCATCCCTTTTGATCAAATGGAAAAAGCAGAAAACGGGGCAATCCGATTACCTCTGTCAATCTTGGGTGTCGATATATGGGGTGCGGATGTTATCGAGTCTTCCCAATGTAATGGTGATATCGATGCCATTGCCCGTCCAACTGGCCGTGCTGCCTATCCGCTTCTCAATACCAGTGCACCCTCATCGCTGCTACCTATTTGGTTATATACCGAAGACAATGAGCCTTACTACGGTGATGCCCGCCATGTTTTGGACTATATCAGCAAAAAATTCAAAGCATTGGGACTGACGCCAGTGATGGCAACCGAACTAGAATTTTATTTGGTTGACTATACCGAGGGAGAGACACCTAAGCCCCCCATTCGCCCCAAAAGTGGATTAAGACTGAATAAAACTTCTATTTTAAGTATCAATGACTTATTGCAATTTGATGAATTCTTAGATGAAGTCTATGAGCAATGCAATAAACTCGATATTCCTGCTGATGCAGCACTGGCCGAAAATGGTTGTGGTCAATTTGAAATCAATTTATTACATGTGGACGACCCATTAAAAGCTGCTGACGATGCGATTTTATTTAAACAAGTGGTCAAGGCCGTGGCAGCTCGTCACAAGCTCACCGCGACATTCATGGCGAAACCTTTTGGTCTACAGTCTGGTAATGGCTTTCATGTGCATTGCAGCTTATTAGACAAAGATGGCAATAATGTCTTCGATGATGGATCAGAGGAAGGCTCAGATATGTTGCGTCACGCGGTCGCTGGTCTGCTAAAGACCATGTCAGATTGCACTCTATTATTTGCCCCACATGTGAATTCTTATCGCCGCTTTACACCCGGTACGCTAGCGCCAAACAATGTGTCGTGGGGTTATGAAAACCGCACCGCAGCCGTGCGTATCCCTGGTGGTGACTCAAAAGCGCGACGTATCGAGCACCGTGTCTCTGGGGCAGATGCCAATCCTTATCTGGTCTGTAGCGCGGTACTGGCAGGCATGCTGTATGGCATCGAAAACAAGCTGGAAGCGCCTGAGCCCATTAATAGCATCACTTACAATGCAGCAGAACTTAAGACCTTGCCACTAGACTGGCTCTCAGCCATCCGTCAGTTTGAAAGCAGTGATATCATTGATTCGCTGTTCCCAAGCGAGATGATTGAGCTGTTGATCGCGGTCAAAAAGCAAGAAGCCAAACGCTTTGCTCAGCAAGTGACCAACCTTGAATACCTCACCTATTTACAGGATGTTTGATATGTCAAATAGCAGCTCGAATAGCAACCCAAATAGCAACATGGCAACGAACCAAAACCCACCTTCTAATAACACACGCAACATCCCGCATTATTCAGACAAAGGGCAATATCCTGATAGCTATTATGCTGCCAGTCGTAATCCAAAGCCTGATAGACCGACGCTAAAAAATGACATTCAAGTAGAAATCTGTGTGGTGGGTGGCGGCTACAGTGGCCTATCAACTGCTCTGCATCTCATTGAAACCGACCACGAAGTCGTTGTCCTTGAAGGTGCGCAGATTGGTTGGGGCGCATCAGGTCGCAATGGCGGGCAAATCGTCAACGGTCTAAATGCTAGCCTGCAAAAGATCAAAAAATCTTATGGTCAAGAAAATGCAAACTTCGTCGGTCAGCTCGTGACCCGTGGTGGCAAAATCATTCGCCGTTTTGTCCGCGACTACGATATCAGCTGCGATCTCAAAGAAAAAAATATTTTTGCGGCATTAAATAATGGACAGCTAAAAGACTTGCAAGAGACGCATGCACTGTGGGAAAGCCACGGTATGCATGATCGGGAAATGCTCGATAAGCATGGTATCCAAGAGCATATAAAATCAGATGCTTATGTAGGCGGCGTAATCGATCACTCCGGTGGACACTTTCATCCACTAAACCTTGCATTGGGTGAAGCGGCGGCCATTGAGCAAGGCGGCGGCACCATTTATGAGAACACCTTAGTGGTCGATATTGAGTATGCTGACGATGCTATCAAAGTCATTACCGAGTTTGGCACCGTGACTTGTAAGCAAGCGGTGCTATGCGGCAATGCCTATCTCAATAAAGTTATCCCTAAACTGACTGACCGTGTCATGCCTGTATCGACTCAGATTATCGCCACCGAGCCGCTGGGTAATTTAGCAGACCAGCTACTCCCAACTGATGTTTGTGTCGAAGATGTTCGCTATATTCTTGATTACTATCGTCTCTCAGTAGACAAGCGCATGTTATTTGGCGGCGGTACGGTATACGGTGGTCAAGACCCCGCTGATATCACAGCTAAAATCAGACCAAACATGAATAAGATTTTTCCAGAGTTACGCGATGTCAAAATCGACTATGCGTGGAGTGGGAACTTTGCTTTGTCTTTTTCTCGCGTACCACAAATGGGCAAACTACATGAGCGAGTATATTTCGCCCATGGTTATAGTGGTCATGGCGTGACAGGCTCGCACTTATTTGGCCAAATCTTGGCTGATGCCATCAATGGTAAAACCAAAGAGTTCGATGCTTTTGCCCAAATTCCTTGGATTCCGTTCCCAGGTGGTCGAGCGCTGCGAGTCCCTTACTCGGTTATGGGCTCATGGTGGTATGCGCTAAAAGATACCACTGGCATGTAAACGCATAAAAGCCTTGAATGATAAACATTGAACAGAGTGTTTTTATTTTAAAAGCGGTCGTTACATTGACCTATCATAGCAACGGATTGTTGTGATGGGGCGCGATAGAAAGTTGATTCGTTACTGTCTGTCGCACGTCAACCATAGAATAGAGCTTGTTTAAAAAACAATGAGGTTTTACAGGGAGCGTAAATATGAACATGAAGCTCAATGATGCGGTCGAAGGACAGTATCATAATAAGCGAGTATTTCTCACCGTCATAGTAGCCGTCGTTATCTATCTGGCTTTTGCTTGGCTATCTACCAGCCGTGCCCCAGACCAATCTTGGGGTGCCTTATCTTTACTACCAACCTTATTGGTATTAGTCACTGCTATTGTCTCTAGGCGACCATTTGAATCCATGATCGCAGGCTGTGTCGCGGGCCTCGTAATGCTCAATCCTTTTGATTTGGTCTCCCCTTTTGCAGACAACATGTCGATGGTGCTGGGTAATGAGACCATTATTTGGATTGTTCTCGTCTGTGGTCTGATGGGTGGTCTTATTCAACTGCTGGAGATTAGTGGGTGTCTAGATGGCTTTAGTGAATGGCTACAAAAAATCATTAAGTCGCGCCGTCAGTCATTATTGGCCACCTTTGCTTTGGGCGTGGTGGTTTTTATCGATGACTATTTGAATTGCTTAGCAGTATCTACCTCCGTCAAAAAACTCACTGACGTCTATAACGTTTCTCGTGAAAAGCTTGCTTATATCGTCGATTCAACCGCCGCACCGATGTGTATTATCGTGCCTATTTCTACTTGGGCAGTCTACTTTGCAGGTCTTTTAGAAGAAAACGGCGTGGCTGGCGATGGTGAAGGTATCGGGCTTTATATCAGCGCGATTCCTTATATGGCGTATGCTTGGTTTGCACTTTTGATTGTATTCTTGGTGGCGTATGGCATTTTGGGTGACTGGGGTCCGATGAAAAAAGCCGAGGCACGTGCCAAAGCCGGTAATCCTGTTCCTGAAGCTTTTGTCGAAGAGCAACTGATCTCAAACGTCCAAGCCAAACGTAAGCTATCGTTCAAAGCCAATATCGCAAACTTTGCTTTCCCAATGATCTTACTGATTGTCTCTACGGTCTACTTCGAAGTCGATCTATTACGCGGTGCATTACTGACCTGTTTTGTGACCGTCGTTGTCTATTGGATGCAAGGAATTTTAAGTTTTGAGACGCAAGTTGAAGCCATTTTCAAAGGCTTCAAAGTCATGCTTTATCCACTCTCAACTGTCATCGGTGGTTTTTTCTTAAAAGCCATCAATGATGAGCTTGGTATGACTTCATATGTGATTGAGGCTATCACGCCTTATATGACGATTATTATTTTCCCTGCCGTCATCTTTGCCGTCATGGCTTTCTTAACTTTTGCCACGTCATCAAGCTGGGGTTTATATGTCCTTGCTATGCCCATTGTCTTTCCAATATCGCTCGCTCTAGGCGTTAGCACCCCACTTATGATTGGCGCATTGTTATCTGCTTCTTCATTTGGTAGTCATGCTTGTTTCTTTAGTGATTCATCGCTACTTGCCGCGCAAGGGGCTGGCTGCTCCCCCATGCAGCACGCTTTTACCCAGTTCCCCTATGCCATGCTCGGTGCGGGCTTATCCGTCGTCACCTTCTTAGGCTTGGGTTATATGATGGCTTAAGCCAACCTTAGCACTATTATTGTAATCATTGATTAGCGGGCAATGAGAGATGGTTCGTTAATCAGTCAAAACAAGCCTTTTATATGGTACTCATTAATAAATACGATAAGGATTTAGATCATGCGAAATGTTACCGTTGCTACGACTCAAATGGCATGTGGTTGGGATATACAACAAAATATCGCCACTGCAACTGAGTTGGTCACTAAAGCCGCCAAAGCGGGTGCCAATATCATCTTGCTACAAGAGTTATTTGAGACGCCCTACTTCTGCCAAATTCATGACTTTGATTACTTTAAGCTGGCGACTTCAGTTGCGGATAATGCGGCCATCAATCACTTCAAACAGTTGGCTAAAGAATTAGAAGTGGTATTACCGATTAGCTTCTATGAAAAATCAGGCAATACCTTTTTTAATAGCGTGACCGTGATTGATGCCGATGGCGAGATACTTGGCACTTATCGTAAAACGCATATACCAGATGGCATTCCTTATGCCGAAAAATTTTACTTTACCCCCGGCGATACAGGATTTAAGGTTTGGCAAACCAAGTATGCCAAAATCGGTGTCGGTATTTGCTGGGATCAATGGTTCCCTGAATGCGCTCGTAGCATGGCATTGATGGGTGCAGAAATACTGTTTTATCCGACTGCGATTGGTGATGAGCCAACATTGGACATCGACTCAAAAGGTCATTGGCAGCGCTGTATGCAAGGTCATGCTGCCGCTAACCTCATGCCAGTCGTAGCAGCCAATCGTATTGGCACTGAGACGATTACTCAAAATGGAAACGATAACGGAAACGATAGCGTCATGGCGTTCTACGGTAGCTCATTTATTACCGACGGTCGTGGCGAGATTATACAAGAAGCATCTAAAGATAAAGAAGAGATGCTTAGTACAACTTTTGACTTAGATCAACTGGCTATCGAACGTCAGCAATGGGGCGTTTTTCGTGATCGTCGTCCATCGATGTATGGCACGTTGTTGACTCATGGATAAGGTTTGTTAACAAGCAAGCTCACTCGCGCTATCGTCAAATAAGGTGCTCTATATGTCATTATTACCGAACCGATTAATCACTGGCTCAACACCACAACAAGACGGCTTTTACATGCCAGCAGAATTTGAGCCGATACAAAAAATATGGATGGTGTGGCCTTACCGTGCTGATAACTGGCGACAGCAAGCCATTCCTGCTCAGAAAGCTTATGCTGATGTTGCACTGGCAATCAACAGATTTTGTGAGGTTGGCATATTGGTCAATCCTGATGATTATCAATCATGCCGCGATAGTCTACCTGCTGATATCGACGTCATATCCATACCCAGCAATGATGCTTGGGCGCGTGATACTGTCCCGACATTTTTAATCAATGAAGCAGGTGAGCTACGCGCTTGTGATTGGACATTTAATGCATGGGGCGGCGACTATGATGGACTATACTCGCCGTGGGATGACGATGATAAGCTGGCTGAACGCTTATGTGACCATCTAGATATCAAACGCTATCGAACGGATGACTTTGTCATGGAAGGCGGCGCATTTCACGTCGATGGTGAAGGCACCGTTCTGACTACGCGCATGTGTCTGCTAAGCCCAGGGCGTAACCCGCACCTAACCGAAGCTCAAATTGAAGATAAGCTAAAAGCTTATCTTAATATACAAAAAGTGCTGTGGATTGATGACGGTATTGATCCTGATGAGACTACAGGTCACATTGACGATATCGCTTGCTTTGCGCGCCCTGGTGAAGTGGTTTGCTTGTTTACTGACGACCCTAAGCATCCGTTTTATGAAGCCACGCAAAAGGCCTATGAGCAGCTATCTAATATGACTGATGCAAAAAGCAGACGTTTAAAAATCCATAAGCTATGCTGTACCAAGAACTCTGTCACCTTGCCTGAACATTATGATATTGAACAATCTGATGATGCCAAACCACGCTTAACGGGTGACGTCTGTATTGCCTCATATGCCAATTTTTTAATTTGTAATGACGCTGTCATCGTACCGCAATATGATGATATAAATGATGCACTCGCCATCGAGCAGCTTGAAAAAGTCTTTCCTCAACATCAGGTAGTGGGAGTACGAACGAAAGAGATTGTTTTTGGTGGCGGCAATATTCATTGCATTACGCAGCAGCAACCAAAACCATCAATTAGAAGTAGCAACTAAAAGTATTAACCAAAAGCACTCGCATAAAAATATAGACCCAAATGGATTTTGAACCCAATAATATTTTAAAAAAGGACATAACTATGAGCGATTATCAAGTCAATAACCCAGCCACTGGTGAAGTAGAAGCCACTTACCCTACCGCCACTGAACAAGATATCCAAAACGCTATTGAGCAAGCAAATAATGCTTATCAAGACTGGCAAAAGACCTCGCTTAGCGAACGTAGTGCACTATTGAATAAAATAGCTGACATCTATATTGAGCGCCAAGATGAGCTAGCACGTATCGTTGCCAACGAAATGGGCAAGCCTCTCGCACAAGCAAAGGGTGAGCTCCAACTGGTTGCTGAAATTTATCGCTATTATGCGGATAACGGTGAGCAACTATTAGCACCAAATACAATTGATGTTGCAGACGGTTCAGCCTCAGTAGAAAAGCTCCCAGTTGGCGTTTTACTTGGCATCATGCCATGGAACTACCCGCATTATCAGGTAGCTCGTTTTGTGGCACCAAACGTGATGGCAGGTAACACCATTATCCTAAAACATGCGCCGCAGTGCCCTAACACCGCAGAAGTTATCGTTGATATTCTAAAAGACGCCGGCTTACCTAATGGCGTGTATAACAATGTCTTCGCTACCAACGATCAAGCAGCGACTATTATTGAAGACACCAGAGTGCAAGGCGTCTCGTTGACAGGTTCTGAACGTGCAGGACAAGCGGTTGCAAAAGTAGCTGGTGGCGCCCTCAAAAAGGTCGTTTTAGAGCTTGGTGGCTCTGATGCCTTTATCGTTGCGGCGGATGCTGACATCGAGCAGGCCGTACAAGGTGCAATCGTAGGTCGTTTTGGTAACACTGGACAGGCTTGTAATGCTGCTAAACGCTTAATCATCGTCGAAAGCGTGTACGACCAGTTTGTTAAAGGCTTTACCGACGCCGTACGTGGCATGACCCTAGCTGATCCACAAAATGAAGATACTTTCATTGGCCCGATGTCTTCGAAGGCGGCAGCAAACAATTTGCAAGAGCAGTTAGACAGTGCTGTCAAAGCCGGCGCAACGGTATTAGTCGAGGGTGGCATCGTTAAAGACAAGCCAGGTGCTTGGTTTGCCCCTGCGGTATTGGCAGATGTTGATGACTCAATGGATGTCTATCGTCAGGAACTATTCGGTCCTGTCGCCGTTATCTACAAAGCGAATGACATTGCGCATGCTATCAAAATTGCCAATGACGTACCATTTGGTCTAGGTGCTTCCATTCAAACTCAGGACGCAGCATTGGCAGCAGAGATTGCTGAGCAATTAGATGTCGGTATGGTGACTATCAACGCGCCTTCTGGTAGTGAGGCCAATACCCCATTCGGCGGCGTTAAACGCTCTGGATTTGGTCGCGAGCTTGGTACCCTTGGTATCACTGAATTTTTAAACTATAAGTTGATTCGTGATAAGTCTTAATCGACAGAGTAATTTATTCCAAAAAAAGGCCTAATATTCGATATTAGGCCTTTTTTGTTGGAAAACTTTTATTCATTATTTCTATGCTAAATTGTCTCTACATAGCTAGATGATGCGATGTCGAGCACACTGCCAAAAACTAGAAAAATGTCTTGTTGCTCATTAGTTATGGTGTCAGCCAGTAGCAATACTTCGATCAATCGTCTGACGCTTGAATCTCATAGCTTTCCCAATAAAAAGCTAGTACTGATATTTTTCTAAAGCGAAAAAAGCATCATTTACTAGATGGCCTTCTTCATTAAAGCGAACGTATATCCCTTCACTGTCTTTTGTTGCATACCAATGCTCATCATTCGCACCAATATTTATTTGGAAAAACCTATCGCTTATAATATTACCGACAGTATAAACCGAACCTTCTACAAAAAAATCGTTACCACAGGTACATTTTAGTTTATCTCCACTTCTGATCATATAGTTAACCTCCATGACAATGATAAAAGTAAACAAGAGTAAGCTATTTTACTTATTTATCATTAGATGTCAATATACGAATATTACGCTATAGTCAAAACACCCTAAAAACGCTACGGCACTGCTGATATCAATTTTTCGTAGCCTCTGTCTGCGCAGGCACAGCAAGCAAGAAAAATTGATATCAGCAGTGCATGATGTATCGATATTGCTTTTCATTGGCTATAGCTCATTATTTACAAAAAAATAACTAAGACTACTATCTAATTAATAAAGAAGAGAAAACGACTTTAAGCTAATTTATACTGTCCTAAATATATCAACTCATTCTAGGATGGGACAGCATAAAAAAGCCTAACATTTAATGTTAGGCTTTTTGTTAAGTGATCATTGATGAAAAAACATCTTATCGAAAAACTTAGCGCTTAGGTGGATTGTCTTTTAACCACAATTGATTGACAATTTTTAATTCACGCAGCTCTTCTGCCATAATCGACTCACTAATGCCTGGATATTTCACTCTTGCATAGCCATATAATGCAATACCTAAAACAGTCCAACCAAAGAAAATCCACCACTCAATAGCGGTTAGTGCCGATGGCATACCTGGCATATACAACATCAACATACCAATGCTGAGCGCAATCGTGACCATACCGACAAGCTTGCCTGCGGGTATTTTGAATGGACGTACCATATCAGGCTCGCGGTAGCGTAGAACTAAGAATGATATCGCCACACAGGTATAAGCAATAACGATACCAAAACCACCTGCATCTACGATCCACACCAGCATTTTACGACCGAACAATGGCGCTAGTGTCGCCAAACCACCGATTAATAAGATTGCATTTGATGGCGTATTATATTTTGGATGCAGCTTGCTTAAGAAGGCTGGCAACATACGTGCTTTTGACATGGCATAAAGCAGACGACTACCACCGATCAAGAAAGCATTCCAGCTTGACAAGATACCCAGTACACCGCCAATAACCAACAAGATACCTGCCCATTTTCCTTGCCATGCATTGGTCATCGCATCAGCAGTAGCGAGGGTTGAGTTTTCTGCTTGTACAAGTGGTAAAGTCGTGCCCACACTCCAAGCGATACCCACATACCACATCACTGCAACAACGATAGAGAGAATCAAAAACTTGCCAATATTAGGACGAGTCAAATCAATCTCTTCTGCTGCTTGTGGAATGACGTCAAAGCCCACAAACATAAAGGGTACCATCACGATAACAGCCATGACCCCTGCGGCACCGCCAATAAAGGCTGGCGCTTGTATCGAATTTGAACTCTCAGGATTGAATAAGACGGCACCGATGAACAGTAACGTACCAACGAATAAAATGCCCAATACCGCCGTTTTTTGGAACCACGCACTGACTTCCATACCACGAATATTGAGCCAAGTTACAATGATTGAACCCAACATCCCGACGCCTACCCAAGTAGCATAGACATCCCAACCTGCAATCGTCCAGAGATAGCCTTGGTTATAGTTGGGGATAAAATACTCTACGACTGTCGGCAAGGCAACCGCCTCAAAGGCGACCACTGAGAAATACCCAAATAGAATACTCCATGAGCAAATAAAGGACACATTTACCCCAAGCGCTCGATGGGTATAAGTATGCTCACCGCCCGTAATCGGCATGGAGGCCGCCAGCTCAGCATAAGTCACACCAATCAGTATCACTGCCAAACCACCGATAAAGAACGCCAGCATTGCGCCCCACGTACCGGCAGATAAAATCCAGCCGCCAGCTAAAACCACCCAGCCCCAGCCAACCATAGCACCAAATGCTAAGGCGATAATATCTAGCGTCCCTAACGTTTTTTTTAATTCAGACATAACTTGCTCCTTGTCTGTGTGTCATCCGTGTTAACCCTTTACGGCCACACTATGTTTTGTTTAGTGGGATAGCACCCATCATAATTATCATATATACCTTTTGATCCAAGCTGTTACGTATAGTCAGAGCACTTTTAAACCGCTACGGTGTTACCCGCCCTAGATGTACTCAGTGTACTATCTGCGGTCGGTCGCCTTGTAGCGATTCTAAAATTCCTTGACTACACTATTTGTTCGATATTCAAATAGCAGAGACAGCAACGGCGTCTTGACTTGCAAGGCGCCGTTGTAAAAAATGTACTCAAAGCGAGTGCCATAGGGGCAATCTTGCTGCTCTATCAACTATTGGCTCAATACTTATTAAGCCGTTAATATACCGCCAATGATATCAAGGCCTTCTTGCAATACTTCATCTTCAACCGTCAATGGCACCATCACACGAATGGCATTACCATACATACCACAAGACGCTAGTAGCAAACCTTGCTCAAATGATTTTGCTTTCAGATTGTTTGCGGCTGCGGCATCAGGCTTGCCTTCACTATCGATCAATTCAAATGCTAGCATTGCACCTTTATGACGAATATGACCGATACTGCTTAAGTTTAAATCCTTTAAGAAAGCTTCGATTTTGTCACCAATCTCAATGCTTCGCTCAAGCAAGTTTTCTTCTTCGATGACTTCCATGACCGCAAGCGCTGCTACACAAGCAAGTGGATTGCCAGAATAAGTACCGCCCAAGCCGCCTACTTGCGGAGCATCCATGATGTCAGCACGGCCGATGACCGCAGAGATAGGATAACCACCTGCCAAGCTCTTGGCAGCAGTCATCAAATCAGGCTCAACGCCTAATTGCTCAGTGGCAAACAACGTACCCGTACGGGCAAAACCACACTGTACTTCATCAAAAATCAAGACGATGCCATGCTCGTCACAGATATCACGTAAAGACTTGGCAAATGATGGTGTCACTTGATGGAAACCACCCTCACCTTGTACTGGCTCGATAATCATCGCAGCCACTTCACTAGGATCGATATCTGCTTGAAAAATCATCTCAAGACTATGTAGCGCTTGTGCTTCGGTGACGTTCAACTCTTCTGCTGGAAACAACGCATGAAACACAGGACCTGGCATCGGGCCAAAATTCTTTTTGTATGGCAAGACTTTACCAGTCAAGCTCATACACATCATGGTGCGACCATGCCAACCACCAACGAAAGAGATGATGCCTGGACGACGGGTTTTAGCACGAGCAATCTTGATACAGTTTTCTACCGCTTCTGCGCCAGTGGTTAAAAAGAAAGCTTTGGTATCACCGCTAATAGGGGATTTTTCACACAGCTTTTCAGCCAAATCAACATAGCATTCATAGTTAATCATTTGTGCAGCAGTATGGGTAAATTTGTCGAGCTGCTCATGGACACGCTGGGTGATTTTTGGATGGCTGTGACCGGTGTTCAATACTGAAATACCACCAACAAAATCGATATAACGATTGCCTTCCACGTCCCAAACTTCTGAGTTCTTTGCTCTTTCTGCAAAGATAGGAAAGGCAACACCCAACCCTGTTGGTAAAACAGCTTTGCGGCGCTCAAGTAATGATTGATTGGTAGTCGTCATAGAAATGTCCTTTTCTTTGTTCGTAACATAAGTGCCATTTAGGGATTGGCGGTTTGTAATAATGGGCGATTTAATAAATATGCGAGGGATATCAAAGAGCACTTCTCTCAAAGCACCAAAAACATCCCAATGTTATTAGCTGATATCAGAACACCAGTATTTGGTCGTGACATAGTCTTCGATACCGTATTTTGAACCTTCGCGGCCAAATCCAGACTGCTTGACGCCGCCAAATGGGGCAACTTCGGTAGAAATCAAACCAGTATTGTGACCGATGATGCCATACTCCAGACCTTCGGTAACGCGCCATGAGCGTGCATAGTCGCTACTGTAGAAGTAAGCGGCCAAGCCATAAATAGTATCGTTAGCAGCACGAATAACTTCTGCTTCATCCTTGAACGTAAAGATGGTCGCAATCGGTCCAAAGATTTCTTCAGAGGCGATATCCATATCACTACTGATATCTGTAATAACCGTTGGGTTATAAGTCAGTTCTGAAGCGGCGTTGACACTACCGCCAGTGACCAGTTTTGCCCCTTTATCCAGCGCATCTTTGAGCAAGGCTTGTACTTTATCTAACGCTTTTTTGTTGATAAGAGGGCCGATATCGACGCCTTCTTCTAAACCGTTACCGACCTTCAACTCAGCGACTTTTTTGACAAAGACGTCTAAAAATTTATCTTTGATGCTGTCTTGCACGTATACGCGGTTGGCGCAGACACAGGTCTGACCAGCATTACGATATTTAGAAGCGATTAAGCCGGTAGCAGCTTTTTCGAGATCGGCATCATCAAAGACGATAAATGGCGCGTTGCCACCTAACTCTAACGATAGCTTTTTGATAGTCGGTGCACATTGTGCCATCAGCGTACGGCCTACTTCTGTAGAGCCTGTAAATGACAATTTATGAATGCGGGCATCACCCGTTAAGATCTCACCAATGACCGAAGATTTGCCAGTCACTACTTGAATGACGCCAGCTGGAATACCCGCTTGCTCAGCCAATACGCCTAGCGCCAATGCAGAATATGGTGTCTCAGTAGCAGGTTTGACGATAATCGTACAGCCTGCTGCTAGTGCAGGAGCAACTTTGCGCGTGATCATCGCCGCTGGGAAGTTCCAAGGCGTGATAGCGGCACAAACACCGACTGGCTGCTTAAGGACGACGTGACGTAGCTGTGTGCTATTGGCAGGAATCACATCGCCATAGACACGTTTGCCTTCTTCGGCAAACCAGCGGATAAAGCTGTTGGCATAACCCACTTCACCGCGTGACTCAGTCAGCGGCTTGCCTTGCTCAGCGGTCATAATGATGGCCAAATCTTCTTTATTGGCATCGATTAGATCAGCCCACTTTTGCAATAACTCTGCACGCTCTTTGGCTGTTTTTGCTGCCCAATCCGCTTGGACGTCATGAGCATAAGCAACGGCTTCGTTGACATCTTCTGTGGTGAGACTTGGTACGGTACCGATGAGGTCGCCGTTAAAAGGATTGTTTACATCAAGCACAGCGTCATCACTAGCAGCATGCCAGCCGTCTTTAATGAAGCAAGATTGTTTGAGTAAATCTGGATTTGATAGGGTTAGCGTATTTTTTGGCATCGTAACACTCCATGTTGGTCGTGATTTGCGCATTTATTATGAGTAAGCTATTGAACAATGTGGCGATTCAAAGTGAAAACTAAAAACGATGCCATTTTAAAAATACGGCAACACCATCCATTGTTAAGCAGCTCATTACAGGAGAATAAAATCAAAACGGTCAGTCAGTAATAATTATTGCTCATCTGTAATTTGTTCAATATACTGAACGTTAATTCTATATATGAGACATCATTATAAGAATGATGCGCCACTCTTTGCAACCTTTATTAAGATTATTTTGAATATTATCTTCACTATTTCTATTTTTACTTTCTGATAGGCAACTTATGAGCACAACAGCCGTTCCAGCATTGGACAAAACTTTTCAAATCTTAGATTTAATTACGGCAAGTCAACAACCCTTGACTGCCGCTCATATCGCTAAGCAATTAAAACTGCCGCGTAGCTCAACCCACAATATATTGCAAAGCTTATTGGGCAAGCATGTCATCTATAAAGATAGTGACAGCCGCTTTCACTTAGGCTCCTATTTGATGTATTGGGCTGGCAAGTATGAGCAGCAGCAAGGTGTCATACAGTTATTTAAAGACCTCATCGTCCAACATCCTGTTTTGCTACAACATACTGTAACCTTGTCTAAATTGGACTTGGGCGAAGTTGTTTTTTTAGCTTGTCACGAAACGCCTGCCCCGCTTGGTTTTACCTTCCGTGCTGGTGTGCGCGTACCGGCAGTATTTTCAGCGACTGGTAAAGCGCTGTTATCTACGCTCTCAATGCAAACCATCGAATCTTTGTATGAAGGTATCTTTCCTCAGCCGCTCACACCAAATGGTGTCGATAACTTTGTAAGCTTATCTGCTGAGTTAAGCGCCATTCATGACAGTCGTATTTCACTCGATGACGGGCAATTACGCGAAGGTATGTACTGTTTGGGAACTTATATCCGCAATGCTTCAGGCAATGCCGTTGCAGGTATGGCGGTTAGCTTTTTGCAGGCAGAATACGAGTCTAAGTATGCTGAGGTGAGTGCTGTGCTGATTGAATTGGCTGAACAAATTGAACAGCGTTTGGGTTTTAAGGCGGAGAATTTGGCTTAGCTTTTTGAGCAAAAAATCAAAAAGCTAACTTGGCATTTGATCGATGCCGTTTAAATTGAGGATATGCCCTAAACAATCCCATCCGCTTTTAGCTTAGCAATCATCTCACTGTCATAGCCCAAATCAGCAAGCGTACTATCGGTATGCTCGCTCAATTGTGGTGGTGGCGTACGATAAGTGACCGGCGATGCGGATAGTTTGATAGGATTGCCCAGTGCGCGCACAGGACTGCCTTGCGCGGTGAAATCAACTATCATTTCACGTGCCAGTGCTTGCGGCATGGCCAAAGCTTCAGCCACGTTATGAATCGCACCGCATGGAATGCCTGCTTGATCTAAAACCTCTAACCAATAGTTGCGTGGTTGCTCAGCAAACTTATTAACCAGCTCATCACATAGCAGCGTACGATTGGCAACACGTTGGGGATTGGTCGCAAAACGCTCGTCGGTATGCCAATCGACACCTAGCACCTCACACAATTTGGCAAACTGGCTGTCATTGCCGCAAGCTAAAATGAAATGCTGCTCGCCCCGACCTGCAAACACTTGATAAGGCACGATATTGGGATGCTGATTACCCAATCTCGGTGGTATCTTATCGGAGGCCAAATGATTCATACCGACATTAGCTAACATCGCCAGCGCACTGTCAAGCAGTGCTACATCAACGTGTTGACCAACACCAGTGTTTTGACGCGCCAATAGTGCTGCTTGAATACCAATCGTCAGCTGCAAGCCTGCAAACAAATCGACCACTGCCACGCCAACTTTGTGCGGTTCGCCATCGCTTGGACCCGTGATACTCATCAGCCCTGACAACCCTTGGATAATATAGTCATAACCAGGCCGCGCAGCATCGGGACCTGTCTGACCAAAACCCGTCAATGACGCATAAACCAGACGTGGATGATCTTGTTTGAGACTGTCGTAATCCAAGCCATATTTTTTCAGACCACCGACTTTGAAGTTTTCGACCAAAATATCACTGTCAGCGATCAGCTGCTTGATAATGGTCTGCCCTGCTGGCGTAGTGATATCTACCGTCAGTGATTTTTTATTGCGGTTAATAGTGGCGTAATAAGCGGAGGTGTCATCACTGAATGTTGGCGGTGCCCAATGACGCGTTTCATCACCGATATGTGGACGCTCAACTTTAATGACTTCGGCACCAAGATCAGCTAACACTTGCGTACAAGAAGGCCCTGCCAGTACTCTCGATAAATCGAGCACCTTGATACCATGCAATGCGCCCTCTGGCATATTAGCCATATCAGTCATATCTGTCATATCTGTCATGAGATTCCCTTACTCTGTCGCGTATTTTTTGATTTTCTAATTATAAAATTGTTCTTCAGGATGTAATTACAAAGCAGTTAAATCATGAAGAACAACTGAAAAACGTACGCTACTGTTAATGCTCTTTTGATAAAAAGCCAAGCAGTAACGTACGTCATAAAATACAGTTGTACCAAAAATTATTAGCTAAAAACTCTTAGAAGAACGCTTGAATGCCTGTCTGTGCACGGCCTAGGATAAGCGCATGGATGTCATGCGTGCCCTCATAAGTGTTGACAGCTTCCAAGTTCATCACATGACGAATGATATGGAACTCATCAGAGATACCGTTACCGCCATGCATATCACGCGCGATACGAGCGATATCCAATGCTTTACCACAATTATTACGCTTAATGAGTGAAATCATCTCAGGCGCTGCGTTGTCTTCATCCATCAAACGGCCAACACGTAGCGCAGCTTGTAGACCTAAGGTGATTTCAGTCTGCATATTGGCAAGCTTCAACTGTACCAGCTGCGTTGCCGCTAGCGGACGACCAAACTGCTTACGATCTAGCGTGTACTGACGAGCCGCTTTCCAGCAGAACTCAGCCGCACCCATTGAACCCCAAGCGATACCATAACGGGCTTTATTTAAGCAGCCAAATGGCCCTTTTAAACCACGGATATCTGGGAAAGCATTGGCTTCAGGGACGAATACTTTGTCCATGACAATCTCGCCCGTGACTGAGGCACGTAATGAGAATTTGCCTTCAATTTTGGGTGCAGATAATCCTTTCATACCTTTGTCTAAAACAAAACCGCGAATCTCGCCTGCATCATCTTTTGCCCAAACGACAAATACATCGGCGATAGGACTGTTGGTAATCCACATTTTATTGCCCGTCAACTCGTAACCACCATCGACTGTACGTGCACGCGTCGACATCGATGACGGATCAGAACCCGAATCTGGCTCAGTCAGACCGAAGCAACCGACATATTCGCCTGAAGCAAGCTTAGGCAAATAACGCTCTCTTTGTTCTTCGGTGCCATATGCCCAAATAGGATGCATCACTAGGCTTGACTGCACGCTCATCGCAGAGCGGTATCCGGAGTCAACGGCTTCCACTTCCTTGGCAATCAGACCATAGGCGACACTGGATAAACCAGCACAGCCGTAACCTTCGATAGTCACGCCAAGTAAGCCCATTTCACCCATTTGACGCATGATATTACGATCGAAATTTTCATTACGATTGGCCTCAACGATGCCCGGCATCAGCTCTTTTTGAAAAAACTGACGGGCGCTGTCCGTGACCATGCGCTCTTCTTCAGTGAGCTGGTCGCGTAATAAAAAAGGATCTTCCCAATCAAAGCGTGGGCTAGTAGATGTTGCCATGTGGATCTCCTTGGTATCAGTCATCCTGACTGACGAGTAGTGATTGATACATCGTTTGGTCTAACAAGTCATTGACTTCGTTATTCCGCTGTGCGAAACTTAGTTTCATAATTTAAAACCATTTAAGCAAAATTTAGCCACGCTGTAAACCTTTATAAAAAAAAGATGAGTATAAAATGACGAAACCCTTATCAACAGCTACTCCGCTACTCGAACGCATACATGGAATCATGAGCCAGAGTAAGGAGGATAATGACCGACAATTTGTGATGGCACTGGGTCGCGGATTGATATTGCTGACCGCTTTTGAGCATCATGAACGACTCACCCATCAGCAATTGTGTCAGATGACAAATCTGCCAAAAGCGACCGTTACTCGCCTTATCCATACGTTGACCACGCTTGGGTTTTTACGTACAAATGAATACGGACAGTATCAATTGGGCAGTAGTGCTGTACGGCTAAGCGCCACCGCGTGGAGTCGCCATGATATGGTCTCGTATGCTGAGCCACTATTACGGCAATTCGCCAGCAGCAATGAAGTATCGGTGAATTTGGCAACCGAAGTCGAAGGTGAAATGCGCTATCACGCCTGCTGTCGTAGCCCTGCACGCTTATCGGTCAATTTACAAGTTGGCTCAGCCGTACCCGTCGCACGCACTGCCATTGGACGTGCTTTTTATGCGGCAAGTACGCAAGCGAGACAGGCTGTCATCATTAGTAATTTAAAAGAAAATTTGTCTATAGAGGATTATAACCACGCGCAAACTGCCCTAGCCGACGCGGCAGAGCATTATGTGGCGCATGGCTATACCGTGTCAGATGGGGAGTTTTCTACCGATATATTAGCAGTCGCTGTTGGGGTGTATGATGTCGCGACAGGACAATACGCTTATTCGCTCAATGCCAGTGTGCCAAGCGCCAACTGGGAAAGCGCCGACTATGCGGCGATGATTGTGCCAAAGTTGCAGGCATTGGCTGAGCGGATTGGGAGTGGTGTTTAAACATTTGAACTATATATAGTCAGTGAAAAATAATATCGATACATCATGCACGGCTAATATCAATTTTTTGTAGCCTCTGTCTGCGCAGGCACAGCAAGCAAGAAAAATTGATATCGGCAGTGCCGTAGCGTTTTTAGGGTGTTTTGACTATATGTACTAAAGCATATTCTGTTTGGCCATTAGACCCAACCCTCTTCCAAAAGCTGCTCAGTATTACTGACTTTGAACTCATCACATAAATTATAAAACGCTATTGGGTCTTCAATATTATCGAGCAACTCTCGTTTATTGAGCGCCACAAACAGAGCCAATGCATAAGCCGCGCAATGGATGGATTTTTTGGGATTAAAGGTGATATCAGTAAAAGCCTGATATTGCATCACTTCCTCGTGCAGCTGAGTATTTTGCTTTAGGGCATTTACATACAGCCAATCATAAAACACGGTTAACGGCTCTACACCCCACTCCATACCAAAATAATTATAGCCAGTGAGTTCTCCTGAGGTGGTTAATCGCTCGTCCTTTTTGGCTTGTCTTGGCGGTACTGTCAGCAAGTCAAGGTAAGGCCCACCGTCCTCAAAAACCATGCTGGCTTGAAAGGCATTTTCGACACTGTATTGATTGCCATCATGCTCATCAGTGATCTTTAAGCTGAACGGGCTTAGTGGAAAACTCAACTTATTGCCAGATTTGCTCGACAGCTCTAACACTTGCTTAAATCCATATTTTTTACGAATGACTTGTTGCAGGTCATTGATGGACTTTTTCTTTTGTCTAGTTGCAAATCCCACATGCCGCTCAAACCTAACCATATCCGTTTTTACCAAATTGTCACTGTTGACTTTGGGCATGAATACGGGTCTGTGTTCTACAGCGTTTTGTGCTTGTTCCATAGCGATGTGCCTTATTGATGATTCTGAATATATAACTTTGCCAGATTACCACTGTCTTGGTACAAATCATAACCAACTTGATCGGAAGTACCAGACTTATCTTTTAGGCTATTCCGCATCATCCAATAATTTATTAAGCTCGTCTACCATGGCATCATCTATGATGCTGTCTTCTACATAGCTTACGATCTCATCTATGGTCGTCAAATCCATTTCCCGAATACCTAAGCTGGCTAGCTGCTTATTAATAGAGTCTAAACTGTCATTGTCTTCAGAGTCATCCAATAAATCCTCTTCGAATCTACCTCTAACAAACCAATACATTTTTTCTAGCACAGTGTCTTTTTTGGTTAAAGTAGAATAACCATCGCCATAAATAAATAAATTAAAATGATAAAGTATCTCTATATCATTAATAAAAAAAGTACGCTGACACTCTAAAGTATAGGCTTGGATTTCTTTGTCTTCAACGCTTTCATCATTTTTATTGTCTTCATCATATTCGATCGCTTCCTCTACCAATCCGCCCAGTATTTGATAGTCGCCTACTTTAATTTTATGATTATAAATGATAGAGGATTCTGCGATTGCATCGAAAATAATAGCACTGACATCCAACGTATTATTATCGATGTCATAAAATCTCTTTAGTGCGGGTAAAAACTCAGTTAGCTTGTCTTCAGGTACTGGGATCAAAAACTGCTGCTCGTATATTTTAATCATATCTTCAGGCGCATAGGTATTGGCAGTATCAGTCTCGTTTCTACCTGTGGGCTGTAAAGGTGCAAAATCATACGGGTTACTATTGGTCATTTAGGATTGCCTTTTTATTTGGGTTAGCAGTAATAGATGTCTACTATTAAAAAAATATGCGTTTCGATATGTGTTTCTATATGCGCTTCTAAGGACATATAAACCTCTCAATATATGCTTAGAATGTATGCGGGTATTGTCGCTTATTTGGACAATTTTAGATAGGCAGCGATAGATATACCACTTGAATTATTTTCATAAAAAAAGACCTTGCCCATCAATCAGGCAAGGTCTAAACGTTAAGCTGTCACGCTAAGGCTATTTTTTAATTATAAAAACAATAACCCTAACCCAATCACAACGCCACTGACGACCAAAACAATGACACAAAAGCCCATGATGTCTTTGGCTTTTAGTCCAGCGATTGCCAGTGCAGGCAACGCCCAAAATGGCTGAATCATGTTTGTCCAAGCATCGCCCCATGCGACGGCCATGGCAACTTTCGCGGGGTCACTGCCAAGCATTTCCGCAGCTTCCAGCATAATTGGCGCTTGCACTGCCCATTGTCCACCACCCGAAGGGACGAAAAAGTTGACAAGTCCTGCACTTAAGAATGCAAAAAGTGGCAATGTGTCTGCTGTCGAAACGCTAACGAAAGCTTCTGACATAACGGCTGCCAAACCAGATGCCGTCATCATGCCCATAATACCTGCATAAAACGGAAACTGAACGATGATAGCGCCTGCGCCTTTGACCGCTTCTTGAACGGCAATCAAATACTTGCGAGGCGTTCCATGGAATATGATGCCAAGGAACAAGAACATAAAGTTGACCAAGTCTAGCGTTAACGCAAAGCCATTTTGTACAAAATAATAGACGATAAAGGCAAGCCCCAATGCGCCTATGACCATCGATAAAATCCAACTGTTTTCTAAACGTTCTGCTGGTGTCATGTCCGATTTTGCCGGAAGCTTTTCAATGACGGGATCAGCCAAAACCTTTGGATTTACGGTAACGGTATCTTCTCTTTTTGGCATCATTAAACGGTTTAATAACGGGACAATAATGACCAGCGCAGCAACGATAATTAAGTTATAACCCGCAAAGATAGTCGCAGTCGTCGGAATAATACCAATTTTGTCAACGAAAGGATGGCCTTCTGTGGCAATCGATAGAGGAATCGAGCCAGAGAATCCAGCATGCCAAATGATAAATCCTGAATAAGCACTGGCAATCAATAAACGGTAATCAACATGTTCAACACGCTTTGCCAACTCTTTGGCGAATAACGCACCGATGACTAACCCAAATCCCCAGTTGATCCAGCTCGCTGCCAGAGAAACTAAGGTTACCCAAATAATAGCACTACCTGGCGACCGTGCAAAACCGGCAAGCTTGCCAAGCCCTTGTTTAAATATTGGGCTGCTTGCCAAGACAAAACCAGTGACGAGCACCAGCACCATTTGCATTGAAAACGCGAGTAATGCCCAGAACCCTTCACCCCAATATGCCACCATCTGTACAGGCGAAGAATCAGTCAGCCCTAAGCCCATACCAAAAATGACGACAGTTAAGATAATCACAAACAAAAACGGATCCGGTAAATACCTCTCCATCAAACTGTTCGAAAAACGTGTAATTCCTTTCATTTTACAACTCCCTTTGTATATAAATTCGAACGTCGTCCATAACCCTAAGGTTACCGCATTATTGCTTTGTATTCTTACTCATTCAGCAACAATCGGCTTTTATTATTCTGTGTCAGCTTTTTACATTTTCTTTATCATTTTTCAAAAGAAAAAGTCTTTGTAGAGCCGTATCGCCCCACAAAGACTTCCAGTCATGAAACCTCTTGCACAAATCATTGAGAGCCTTTGTGAATCTATTAGAGAGAGTCAATAAACAGGTATCGTCTAAAAATTTATTGCTATAATTTAGTTCTATAAGAAGCTATATGTTAAGTTTTTCAGATAAGTCTATTAAAGTCCTAATGTTAAGAAAACCAGAAGATTCACGCTCTTGGTATCAAGAAGGAAAGACCACTATATCACTCTCTTCTTGCCAAAGGGGAAACTTGGTCATGGCTTGCAAAAAAAGTGGCTGCTCTAGCCAGTGCTGTAGCCATCGCTGCAGATTCGGGTAAGGTAAGCTATAAAAGACATCGCGATCCACATGGGCAAATTGACGGACAAAAGGTATGATACCAATATCGGCAATGGTCGGGCTATCCCCCAGTAAATATGAGTTTTTAGTCAACAGCTCCTCTAAAACTTGTAAAAAGACTTCACCTCGTTGTCGATACTCTGTCTGGGTCATCTCAACATGACGGTCAGCATATTTATAGCGATCCAGCCAATGCTTAAATTCATTGTCGTTTTGATCGAGCAGAGTATTACTTTGATGCAAGACCGCTGCATTGAGTAACCCCTGCGGATCTGTCTGCTCAAGCGCCCACACCATTATGTCGCGACTCTCTTCAATCACCACACCATCAGCAAGCTGCAAAACAGGGACAGTGCCTTTCGGACTAATAGCCAGCATTTGAGATGGTTTATTTTTCAGAGCTATCTCTCGCAGCTCTACCTGCAACTCAGCAAATAAAATACCGAGTCGGGCGCGCATGGCATAAGGACAGCGACGAAAAGAGTATAGGCGATGCAGTGAAGAAGTCATGGATATTTTTCGCAGTTGAATTGAGGTCAATGTGCTCAGAGTTGGAAGACTATTATCTTACTACTTGAAGACTATTATCTTACTACTTATTGCTTTCCACGATAAACTACTTGTCGCCTTCCACGATAAATAGTATGAAAAATATCTTTCACCTGCATATGATAACAATGCGAACACTAATCCTCAATGATAGGAGACAAACGTTTCATCTCTCTATCAAGCTAAAAAACCAAATGAAACCTATTGCCTTCAAATATAGTCAAAATACCCCAAAATGCTACGATACGGCTGATATCAATTTTTTGTAGCCTCTATCTGCATAGGCACAGCAAGCAAGCAAGCAAGCAAGCAAGCAAGCAAGAAAAATTAATATCAGCAGTGCGTGATGTATCGATATTACTTTTCACTGACTATATCTGTTTTAAACATGTCATCAGCGAGTCTCAGGCATCTTGAATACAGAATTCAATTGCTTTTATTTATTTTAGGATATAGATTCAAGGAAACTTTACGAAAAAAATGATGTATTCATCGCCTTAAAAACAGTCAAGGATGACCTAATGAACAATAATTCAACGCCGAATGTAAAAGACCATGTAACCGAACAAGAATGGCAGATGCGAGTCAATCTGGCGGCTTGTTATCGATTGATTGCCTCGTATGGTTGGGATGATTTGGTTTTTACTCATATTTCGGCACGCGTACCAGATACTGAGGATGAATTTTTAATTAACCCCTACGGTTTATTGTTCGAAGAGATTACTGCCTCTAATCTGGTCAAAGTCAATCAAGCTGGTGAAAAAGTGTCTTCATCAGCATTCGATATCAATCCTGCCGGATTTACCATTCATAGCGCCGTCCATGAAGCCCGTAACGATGCCCACTGCGTGATTCATCTGCATACCAGCGATGGTGTCGCTGTATCTACTCAGCAGCAGGGCTTACTGCCTATCTCACAGCAATCCTTATTTCCATTATCTAACTTGGCATATCACGATTACGAAGGTGTCGCCTTAAACCCTGAAGAAAAAGTACGTTTAGTCGCTGACCTTGGCGAGGCCAATTTTATGATTTTACGTAATCATGGCTTACTCACTTGTGCCAGCACGGTGGCGGATGCTTTTTTATATATGTATATCATGCAAAAAGCCTGCGAGGTTCAAATCAAGGCACAAAGCGGCGGCAGTACATTGACCTTGATATCACCGCAAATATTGGCTGGTATCCAAGCGGCATCCAAGCAAGTGACCAAAGAAGCCAATGGTGACATTGCGTGGCCCGCCTTATTAAGAAAACTCCGCCGCACTGATCCGTCATTTGAGGAGTAGTCTTCGATGATAACACTGAGCGAATGGCAACAGCAGGGACAGCTTGAATCTATTAATGGTCAGCAGATTTTTACCCGTCAGGGCGGAGACAAAGACACGCCAGCCTTACTGTTGATTCATGGCTACCCTAGCGCCAGTTGGGACTGGGAAGGTATGTGGGATAAGCTCACTGAGCATTATTATGTGATTACTCTGGATATGTTGGGGTTTGGCTTGTCTGATAAACCCAAAAACGTGCGCTACTTAATCAGTGAGCAAGCTGATATTTTTGAGACTGTTTTGCAGCGTCTTGGTGTCAAGGACTATCATATTTTGGCGCATGATTATGGCGATACGGTTGCACAAGAATTATTGGCGAGACAAGTTGATGACAGTAGTGATAGCAGCGACAGGCACATTGCCAGTGTATGTTTTTTGAATGGTGGCTTATTTCCTGAAACTCACAAACCCATTCTGATTCAAAAACTGTTGTTGTCGCCATTAGGGCCTTTGCTATCCAAATTCATTAACAAGCGAAAATTCGCGGACAATTTGCAACACATATTTGGACCTGCAACACCGCCAACCCCTGAAGTCATCGACACATTATGGCAGCTGTTAACGCACAATAATGGTTTAGCAGTGATGCACAAGTTGATTGACTATATCCCTCAACGTCAACAATACCGTGAACGCTGGGTAGGCGCGATTATCAATAGCAACGTACCGGTCAAACTGATCGCAGGTGCCAAAGACCCCATCTCAGGTCAACATATGATTCATCGTTATCGTGAATTGATTCCCAATGCCAATACCACAGAAATGTCAGCATTGGGACATTATCCGCAAATCGAAGATGCTGACGCTATCAGCGCTGAATATCTGACATTTAGGAAAAGTGTTGGATAAAGCATCAGTGATGAGTGTTGGCAAATGTGATAAGCCATTCGCTAATCATGTTTTGTTAGCCGATTTTCTCAGCTCATGACGCAATATCTTACCGACTGTCGACTTGGGTAATTCATCAATAAATTCGATCTGTCTGGGACGTTTGTACCCCGTCAGATCTTCTTTACAGAACTGCATGATTTCATCCTTTGTCAGACTGGCATTAGCTTTAACGATAAAGACTTTGACCGACTGTCCCTGTAACTCATCATCGATACCAACGACGGAACATTCAGCTACTTTAGGATGTCGCTCGATCACGTTTTCCACTTCATTAGGATAGACATTAAAACCACTGACGATAATCATGTCTTTTTTGCGATCATAGATTTTTACGTAGCCCTTCTCATCCATAGACCCGATGTCACCGGTCTTTAGATAGCCGTCAGTGGTGAAGAACCCAGTATTGTCGATATTGTGGTAGCTTGCGATGACATTATCACCTTTAATACATATTTCCCCAATCTCACCGACTTCTAAAACCGTCTCATCTTCATCACGGATATTGATATCTACACCAGGTAGCGGCATGCCGATGCTGCCGTTGAACGCTTTGTTGGTAAAGGGATTGGCCGTGCCCACGCCAATGGTTTCTGACATCCCCCAACCTTCTAAAATAGGATGACCAGTCGAGTCGAGCCATTTTTTGGCGGTTTCTGGCGTCGCTGCCATGCCCCCAGCCAAAGAGAGTTTTAACTCAGAAAAGTCAATCGTTTTAAACTGCGGATGTGCCATCAAGGCCTGATATAGCGTATTTACTGCTGGTAAAAGATGGAATGGCCGCGAGTTTAAAGTCTTTATAAAACCATCAATATCACGCGGATTGGTAATGAGCGTCAGGTGCTGCCCCACTCTGAAACCTAGCATAGCAACCACAAAAGCAAAGATATGATAAAGCGGCAAAGTAACAATGGTATTCATTTGCTTATCATCGTCCACATCAGCATACACAGGCTGAAACCATGCCTCAAACTGCGAGGTTGCAATCTCTATGTTGTGATGACTGACGATAATACCTTTAGCTTTGCCTGTCGTGCCACCTGTATACGTTAACAACGCCACGTCTTTAGTATCCGCGTCAGGTCGGGTATAGCTCATATTTCTACCCTTTTTTAGGACAGACTTATAGCTTTGTACTTGATACTGAGCATTAGATTTAAGTGAGTGTGGCGGGACTGCTTTTTTAATATACTTGGCAGCCAAGTCGACGATTTTGCCTTTGACAGTGCCCAGCATATCCCCGATATCGCTATAGATAATGGTTTTTACATCCGTGTCATGGACAATTTTTTCGAGGGTTGAACAAAATGGGGTCAAAATAAATATCGCTTTACAGTCAGAGTCGTTCAGTTGATGCCTCAACTCACGCGCCGTGTACAAAGGATTAACGAGGGTAATGACCATTCCTGCCCGTAGTACACCGATGACGATGGGCAGATATTGATTGACGTTCGGCATCATAATGGCTATCACCGATCCTTTTTCAAGATTAAGTCCTTGAATCCAAGCAGCAATAGCTTTAGAGGTTTCATCAACCTGTGCATAGGTATAAGTGACACCCATGTTGGTGATAAATTCCTGTTGAGAAAATTTTGTAAAAGAGCATTCAAACAGTTCTAGTAATGACTGGTTTGTCGCTGAGATATCAGACACGACGCCTTTCGGATAGTGATCTATCCAAATTTTTTTCATCATAACCTTCCTTGGTCATTGGTCATTAATTTTTTGGAGAGCGCTATCTATTGGCTATAAAATTAATATCCTATTTTACTGCCAGCCGGGTGTAGCACTATACTCATCTTGATGTGAAAATAAAGGATGCGCTTGGGCTTCCTCTAGGGTCAGTACTGGGGTCACGCAGACATCTGCTGACGCAAAAACTTGTTGCCAATGCTCAAGTGTTTGACTGGCAAATTTATCGCTTACCGTCTTAGCCGCCGCTTGGCTTTCAGAGGTGTTAGGCATAATACCAAGTTGCCAATGGCTATTTTTTAGCGCAGGCAAATCCAATACTTCACACAATCCTTGCCAAAATTTTAGCTCTAGCGAACCAACGGCCATATGACGCTTGTCTGCTGTTTTATACAATCGATAGCAGGGTAATAAACCACCCAAAAAATCATGCTGCGGTGCTGGTTTTTGTCCTGAGAAGCTTTTCACTAGCGCTCCCGTTGCCTTTGGCATAACCAGATGCTGATACAAGCTGTGCGTCATACTGACGGCAATATGACGACCTTTGCCGGTACGCTGGGCGGCGAACACAGCAGCGAGCAATGCAATCACAGCGGTATCACTGCCGCCTGCCAAATCTGCGAATTGCACGTTAGGCATCGCCTGCTCGCCAGTGGCAGTCTTTAGCTGATCAAGCACACCGCTCATCGCCATAAAATTAATATCGTGACCGGCTTTATTGACCCAGTCATGAGTGATCGCTTTGTCTACTGTACTGCCACCCGCCACGCCATAACCAGTGATCGATACCATCACCAGCTTTGGATTAAGCGCATGCAATGTTTTGGCATCTAATCCCATGCCCTCTAACACGTCAGGGCGAAAGCTGTCTAACATCACATCGGCATCTTTGAGATGCGCTTTGATAGCGTCAATACCTTTGGGATCACGAAAGTCGTGTTTCTCGGTGGTTTTACCATGGTTTAATGCTTTAAACAATTCGCCAAAGGCTCTGGCAGGATCGCCATTTTTGGGCTCAATTTTAATAATTTCTGCGCCCAAATCGGCAAGCAATCGCGTAGCAAAAGGCCCCGGCAAGTTACGAGTCAAATCGACCACTCGCAACCCCTGTAAACAATCTGCCATAGAATGCGCTATTGTATTAGCCATCTACAAACTCCTCGCCTTTTTTGGCCATATCCACAAGAATCTGCGCAGGTTCAAAACGCTCACCGTATTTGCTAGCAAGCTCATGGCTGCGTGCAATGAATGTCTCTAGACCCATCGAATTAATAAATTGCAGAGTGCCGCCTTGATGTGGCGCAAAACCCCAACCAAAGATTGAGCCGATATTGGTATCAGCGACAGAGCGCACGACGTTTTCTTGATAGCATTTAGCAGATTCGTTGGCTTGGATAAACATCAAACGATCAATCATATCCTGCTGAGTTGGCTGCTCATCCTTGGTGGGAAAAAGATTGGTCAACTCAGGCCATAGTTTTTTGTCACCGTTTTCTTTATAGTCATAAAAACCTTTGCCGTTCTTTTTTCCTTCTCGGTCATGCTCATTGACCAGCGTTTTGAGTATCTCGTACGAGGGACGCACAGTGATAGGCTTGCCTTCAGCTTGCATATCCAGCTGCTGCTGTTCACTCACGTGCAAAGCCAGACTTAATGACACCTCATCTTGCAATGCCAGTGGCGGCATGGGCATACCTGTTTTCATGCCAGCGACCTCAATACTGCGCGGATGGACGCCCTCTCCTAACATTGCAATACCTTCTGACACATAGGTACCAAATACGCGCGACGTATAAAAACCGCGACTGTCATTAACAACGATGGGTGTCTTACCAATTTGAACGACATAATCAAACGCTTTTGCTAAAGTGGCGTCGTCAGTTTGCTCGCCCATGATAATCTCAACCAACGGCATCTTGTCGACTGGCGAGAAGAAATGCAGACCGATAAATTGATTGGGACGCGTGCTGGCTTTTGCCAATCCAGTGATAGGCAATGTTGACGTATTAGACGCATAGACAGCAGTGTTAGGAATAACTGCCTCAGACTGCTCAGTACACTTGGCTTTAATCTCACGGTTTTCAAAGACGGCTTCGATAATCAGATCGCAGTCTGCCAAATCATCATAAGACACTGTCGGCTTGATGCGATTGAGTAACGCTTGCTTTTTCTCTTCCGTGGAGCGTTTACGGCTAATGGCTTTATCCAAAATGGTGGCAGAATAGGCTTTGCCTTTTTCAGCGCCTGCCATTTCGGTATCTAAAAGTACCACTTCTATGCCTGCTTTGGCTGAGACATAAGCGATACCTGCACCCATCATGCCAGCACCTAAGATACCGACTTTTTTAGTTTGTGTCCGCTCAAAGCCATCAGGACGCGACTGACCTTTTTTGATGCTGTTTAGCTGCGTCCATAGCGTGTTAATCATATTTCTAGACTCAGCAGACAGCACACAAGCAGCGAAGTAGCGTGACTCAAGCTCAAGTCCCGTATCGATATCCACTAAACAGCCTTCGAACACGCAAGACATGATATGGGTAATCGCAGGATAGTTGCCGTGTGATTTTTGATTGGCCATGGCAGGCGCGATAGAAAATATGGGTACGACTTTGGGATGTTTACTGTCACCGCCGGGGATTCTGAAGCCTTTTTTATCCCACGGTTGCTGCGCTGTAGGATTGGCCTTTATCCAATCTGTCGCCTGCTTGAGCATATCTGCTTTGTCAGTGGCAGTGGCATCGATTAAACCCATGTCTTTAGCAGCATCTGGGCGCAACTCTTTACCTTGGGTCATCAGCTCTAAAGCTGATTGAATACCGACCAATCGCGGTAAACGCTGAGTACCACCGCCACCCGGTAGCAAGCCCAATTTGACTTCAGGTAGACCCAGTTTGGTTTTAGGCGAATCAATCGCGATACGATAATGACACGCCAATGCTAGCTCCAAACCACCGCCAAGTGCCGTTCCAGTCATGGCAGCGACGACAGGTTTACCTGATTTCTCTAGTTTGCGTAAGCTAGCTTTCAGGTCTTCGGCTAGCTCAAAGGCTTGTTCAGCGGTTTTAATACTGGCCAATTGGTCAATATCAGCACCGACGACAAAGGTTTCTTTACCAGAGGTCAGAATCAAACCTTTGGCGGACGCATCGTTAATAAAGCTGTCTGTCATCACTGCAAAAGTATCGGTAAAACCATCGCCAATGACATTCATTTTGCGACTGCTTTGGTCAATCGTGACGGTGATAATGCCATTATCAGATTCGGCAGAAAAGTTATTCAATGCATTGATGGCATCTACGCTGTTTATGCTCATGTTAAGTCCTTCTTATATTATTTTATGTCGATATAAATCACTAAAAATCTCTTAGCCCTGTCCATTAACGCTATCCATTAACGCTATTTATTAGCATTATCTATTAGTGCTATACGCGCTCAATAATAGTCGCAATGCCCATACCACCACCGACACAGAGTGTGATCATGGCCGTTTTTAGGTCGCGACGTTCTAATTCGTTAAGGACAGTAGTCATGAGCATCGCGCCCGTGGCACCAAGAGGATGACCCATAGCGATTGCGCCACCATTGACGTTGACGATATCAAGCGAGATGCCGAAGTCATCAGCAGTATTGAGTGGCACGGCAGCAAAAGCTTCGTTGATTTCCCATAGGTCTATATCTGAAGCTTGCATACCCGCTTTTTTGAGCACTTTTTGGCAAGCAGGAGTTGGCCCTGTCAGCATAATGGCGGGTTCCGAACCAACAACTGAAGCCATCGTGATTTTGGCACGGGGTTTGAGACCGGCTTTTTTACCAGCAGCAGCGCTACCGACTAAGCAAATTGCCGCGCCATCGACGATGCCTGACGAGTTACCCGCATGATGCACGTGATTCACTTTTTCAATAGTGGTATACCTGTCCAAGATCACGCTATCAAAGCCCATCTTGCCCGGCATAATAAAGGAAGGATTGAGACCTGCTAAGGTCTCGACATTGGTATTGGGACGGATGGTTTCGTCTTTATCCAATAATGTCATGCCATTGATATCAGTGACAGGAACGACCGATTTATCATAATAGCCCTGCTCCCACGCATTCGCAGCGCGGCGATGCGATTCGCTAGCAAAGGCATCGACATCGGTACGACTAAAGCCTTTCAGCGTCGCGATGGTATCTGCACCAACGCCTTGCGGGACAAAATGCGTCGCTTCGTTAACGCGTGGATCCATATACCATGCACCGCCGTCAGAGCCCATCGGTACGCGGCTCATCGACTCTACGCCGCCTGCAACGACCATATCTTCCATACCTGACATGACCTTGGCGGCAGCGAGATTGATAGACTCCAGACCTGACGCACAAAACCGAGACAAAGTAACGCCCGCCACACTTTGCGCCCAGCCAGCATCAATGACGGCAATACGGGCAATATCAGAACCCTGCTCACCAACGGGTGTCACACAACCAAGCACCACATCATCAACCAAACTGGTGTCCAAATGATGCCGCTGTTGCATCTCTTTTAATAGAGTACGGGTCAGCCAAATTGGTGACGCCTGATATAAGGAGCCATCCTTTTTACCTTTGCCGCGCGGAGTACGGATAGCATCATAAATGTAAGCAGTCTCAGTCATAAAAATCCCTTTTTTTCTTTTTTAAATAAATAGCAATGATGGCAATCTAATCGCCATGTTAAAATCAATAAGTAGAACCAGTAATCAGAATAAATAAGTAGATCAGCCACTTACATAAAGCGTGACGCCAGCTCTTTCATGATTTCATTGGTGCCGCCGTAGATTTTCTGTACGCGGGCATCGGCATAGAGGCGAGCGATTGGGTACTCTGTCATATAACCATAACCGCCAAACAACTGGACGCATTCGTCGATCACATCACACTGCTTTTCTGTCACCCAGTATTTAATCAATGATGCCTGCGGTACTGTCAATTTGCCTTCTAACATGGCATCAACAGCGGCATCGCACATAGTGCTGGCAGCGAGATAATCGGCGTAGCATTCTGCCATTTTAAAGCGCGTATTTTGAAACTTCCAAATCGGTTTGCCAAACGCTTCCCGACCTTTGACATAATCTAGCGTCAAATTGATCGCCAGCTTCATCGCACCAACGCCCGTTAAGGCAATGATTAAACGCTCGCGTGGCAGCTCTTGCATCATTTGAATAAAGCCCATGCCTTCGGCAGTGCCCAACAGATTTTTTTGCGGCACACGCACATTACTAAAGAATAATTCCGACGTATCTTGTGAGGTCAGACCAATCTTGTCGAGGTTACGACCACGTTCAAACCCTTCTACCTTGTCCGTTTCTACCACGATAAGCGAGACGCCTTGCGCGCCTTTTTCCCGATCGGTTTTGCACGCGAGCAAAATCAGGTTGGCATGCTGACCGTTGGTAATAAAGGTTTTTGAGCCATTGATAATATAATCATCGCCATCTTTTACCGCATAGGTTTTGATGTTTTGTAGATCTGAGCCAGTACCAGGTTCGGTCATGGCAATCGCAGCCACATACTCGCCCGTCGCCATCTTAGGCAGCCATTCTTGTTTTTGCGCTTCTGTGCCATGACTCAAAATATAGGGAGCGACAATCCCTGAATGTACCATGCCACCGAACCCTGATTGATTGGCTTCCGCTTGTGCGTATAACAGCGCCGCTTCATGACCGAAATCGCCGCCGCCGCCGCCATACTCCTCAGGTATAGAGACACATAAGAAACCGTTTTCACCTGCCTCTTCCCACGCGGCACGGTCTATCATGCCATTTTTGCGCCACTGTTCATCCTTTGGCTCCCAACCTTTGAACATTTTAAGCGCACTGTCATAGACCATTTCGTGCTCTTCGGTCATCCAGTTTGGGGTAAATTTTTCAATACTCATGTTGTCTATCCTTGACGATGGGAAGTTGCTATCGGTTAATATAAAATGCTATTGAGCATAAATATATCACTTATGGTAATATAAATTACCGTTTGGTATAATCTAAAAATTCTTTGTATTTATTGATATTCAAGACTCATACTAAGATAGTGAAAGAAAATACGCAACCTACCAACAAGCAATGGTAATTCATATTACCTAATAAAATTTTAGCGTATCAAACGACCAAATAAGTGGCTATCGAACTGTCTAAAACCCCCTATCCTAAAGGAATGATAAAGCATGCAATCCACGAATCAGATGCCTAACATGACTGAGAGCCGAGCACTGGCACCTTTATCAGATATGCGCCCTGCGACTTTAGAAAAAATTGAAAAAGCGGTTCGTAAAGTGTTTGCAGGTTTTGATGCTAACGAAGTGACGATGGTGCAAATTGCGAAGTCTGCCAACGTCTCATTGCAAACCCTCTATAAATACTTCGGGGACAAACAAACGCTATTCAACACGGTGATGGATATCGTACTCGGCAGACTGGCGGCACGCATCATGGATCATTTGCAAGGCATTGACAGCGTGCAAGATCGCCTGCGTAAGACGCTATGGGTATGTTTTGACTTCGTAGACTCGCATCCTGATGCGGTTATGGTGCTGTCATCGGTATCGGTATCACGCATTCGTCACATTGCTATCTATGAGAATAAGGAGCTGATTGGGGCATTTTTGGAGGTACTAGAAGACGGTCAGAAACGTGGTGTATTGAACAACACCGTGCCGCTATATATTCTGTTCGATGTGTTTATGGGTTTTATCAGCCGTTTGGGTTTGATGCACATCATGCGGCAGACAAATGCCCCGATAAATAAAGAATTTGATGCACTGTTCGTCATTTTATGGCGAGCCATATCTAAGCCTGAAGCATAAATAAGCTTAGATAATTTACAAAAACGAAAAAGCCTCACTATCAAGTGAGGCTTTGCTCTGTTTAAAAGCTTATTTGCGCCGATTTTTAGACCTATGGTGTCATCGAGACTCTCAAACACTACTCGATTTTGGCAATCCATACGCTATTCTGTTAACCACTTCATTATTGTGCTCAACCGTCAAACGGTAGCCTTGGATGATGCCGTCATAAGGTAGATTGCCTTCATAATACTGATAGTGCTCACGGATACCTTTTTTCACTATCGACGCACGCTCGCGCTCGCTCAGTTTGGCAAATCCCTCTGGTAGCTGCACTTGAGCCAACCGAGAAGCACCATCACGAGACATCCAATTTGCGCCCGCAGTAAACGTAAAATTCACATCGGCTCGTAAGCTGTATTCGGGTAAAGAATTGGGACAATGCGCTAAGTCATGCTTAATCTGAGCGATATCTTCTACAAATGGCTGGTACGGTATCTCAAGTATGTTAAACAACTTTGCTAAGAATTCATCGGCAGTAAAGTATTTATCCATGTAACTACCATCAAGCCCCAGATACTTATTCGACAATACATGACGTAAGCGATCACAGGCAGGTATCGTGTGTTTGAGAGGATACCCCATGGCTTTGATGATAGCTTGCGAACGCAGCTCAAGCGTGTCTATTTGATTGACTGCATATTGCGCGAGAGGGTGGCGCGGGTGATAACGACGGGTATATTTGGATTGATTGGTAGCGTGGCTTGTAAAATTGGACACCTTAGACTCCTGTAACTCCGACGAAAAAGTATAAAACGAGCCCATATAGGCAAATAAAATTAGGCACAAATGAGGATGTCGGAGTACAGGCTCATGCGCTTTACCAGAATTGTTTTATATCGTGCTGGAAGTTGCAAGGTTCGTATGCCACCATTAATTATAATAACGGACGACGATACAAAGCTGTTAAACCCACGATAGATCAGCTAGCGATGATAGCACATCAGCTGCTGAAAGATAAATACAGATATTGTTCCTCTTTTCTTACACCCTTACTGTTGTCAATACTCACCCTATATCTTCCTACTGTAGCCAAAAAACTATCTAATGATTTTTAGACATTGCCCTGCATGATAGAGCGTCAGCCCTACTTCAGTAAATCCAGATTTCATCGCACCCAATGCTATCTTTGACTCTTCCAAGGTTTTAAATGGCAATGGAATACTGGCTCTGTCTCCAGTCAAGATATAATCCGCAAAGCATTTGCCCATGAGCGTACCAGTGGTAATGCCACGTCCATTGTAGGCAGTCGCTGTCAATAATCCTTCGTCAGGTTCCAAAACACGGAAGATATGATCTTGCGTAAAGCCAAAATTGCCGCACCATTCATATTGCCAGTTAAATGCTGGCAAATCAGGATAATAGCTCTTTCGCACAGCGTTCGCCCATGACTGATAGAAGGATTTTGGTTTAAGTTGCCTGCCACCCACCGTTCCCAATAACAAGCGATCGTCCTTGTCACGGCGAAAGCTCGATAATGCCAAGCGCGTATCCCATGCCCCTGTTTTGTACGGTAAAATACGATCTGCTACTGCTCCACTGAGCGGCTCAGAAGCGATCTGATAATAAGCGACGAGATAAAAAGTCTTAGTAATTTCTGTCCATTCGCCTTCAGTGTAGGCATTGGTCGCAATGATGACGCGCTCAGACTTGACCCGAGCTTTGGGAGTTCTTGTGTACCAATGACCGTCTACTTTCTCCAGCGCCTCGACAGCGGAATGCTCGTAGATGATTACGCCAAGACTGGTCGCGACTTTTGCGAGTCCTCTGACATAAGCCAGCGGGTTGATAGTACCCGCACGATGATCTAGTAGTGCTTTATTGATACTTTTGGTGCCGCAATATTCATGGCATTTGCTGCCAGTTAACACCTCAACATTCGCACCGCGACGGCTCAACTGCTCGTATCTGACATCGACATCGACTTCACCTTTGGCGTTATGCGCCATATGGATGTTACCGGCTTGGGTGGCTTGCGCGTCGATATTATAACGTTTGATTAGGTCAAATACTAAGCTTGGTGCTTGTCCAAGCGCTTCTGTGAGCCGCTCGCCAGCAGCTTCACCTAGCGCAATATTTAAGTCATCAGGGCGTGCCCACGTCCCTGCATTGACCAGCCCAACGCTTTTCCCTGAACCGCCACTACCAATCGTTTGGCTCTCAAGTAAGATAACCTTGACGCCTTTTTCGGCTAAATGAATCGCAGACGATAGCCCTGTATAACCGCCACCAATGATACAAATGGTCGCTTGAGTGTCGCTACTCATCTGACTATAGGACTCAATATTGGGGGCAGTCATGTTCCATAAACATTGCTCTTGTAACATCTCACACTCCCTTCGTGTCACACGTCACTAATTGACGTTGAGGTAGCCGTGTCGAGCTTTTCTACCGAAGGCTCTTCACGCGGTATAAACTTATCAAGGAACGCCCATAGCAAGCCAAACAAAGGCGACAACCAGCAGGCAAAAGCAAAAGGCGCATAAGTCAATGTCGCTATACCAAGGGTCGCAGCAACAAAGCTACCGCCCATGTTCCAAGGAATCAGCGGTGATAATAGCGTGCCACTGTCTTCAATAGAGCGCGTGAGTGTCGTGCGCTTATAGCCCATTTCTTTATATTTGTCTTTTAATAAACGCCCTGGCAGCACCAAGGTCGTATAAACGTCACCGATTAAAGTACCGACACCAAGGACGCTGGCATAAGTCGTCAAAATCAAGCCGATACGCGATTTTACTGCCTTATCTATTTTTGCCATGATGGCTTTTAAGGTGCCGTAGTGTTCAAGCGAGCCGACAAAAGCGAGTGCAAAGATGGTCAAGGTAATGACCCATGTCATTGACATGACGCCGCCTTTTGATAGCAATTTATCAACCACTTCAAAGCCCGTTTCACTGACAAAGCCGTTTTGTAAAACGTTAAAAATATCACTGACCCCAACGCCTTGCATAAAAAACGCAATAACTGATGCCACGACAACACCGCCCAAAACGGTTGGTATCGCTGGCATTTTCATCACAGCGGCAATCACGACCACAAGCGCAGGTAATAAAGTGATGACACTTAAATTGTAATTGTCAGCCAAATTGGTTTGTAAGGCTTGGATAGAAGATAAATCAATACTGTCATCGCCATAACCCATGCCAATCCATGCATAGAGCGCTAAGGCGGTAATCATGGCTGGGACAGTGGTCGGTAGCATACCTTTGATATGGTCCCAAAGCTCCACGCCCGCTGCCGCAGGTGTCAGGTTAGTGGTATCTGACAATGGTGACATTTTGTCCCCGAAAAAAGCACCCGAGACAATAGCACCGCCTGTAAAATGCGCTGGAATGCCAAGCCCCATACCGATACCCATCATCGCCAGCCCTACCGTACCGACTGTACCCCATGAGGTACCAGTGGCAACAGAAATAATGGCGCAAATAATACAAACTGAAAATAAAAAGGAGGAAGGAGAAAAAATACTGAATCCATAGTAAAGAATGGTCGGCACCGTCCCTGCAATAATCCATGAACCAATGAGCATACCGACGCCCATCAGAATAATCATCGCCGGTAAGCCGATTTTAATAACTTTTAAAAACCGCTCCTCCATACCCTGCCAGTCACGACCACGCATCTTCATAAATAAGCCAGTGATTAAAATGCCACAGGCTAATGGAATGTGCGGGGTAAAGTCTTTGAATATGAAAAACTGCACCATAAGAATCATGGCAGTCAATACGAGAGGGGCAATATCAAGTAAGAAGCTAGAAGACGGACCGTAGCCATCATCAGCAGGGTCATGCGGTTTGTCATCGATCATGATAATTCTACCTTCCTTAGTAGTCGTCAATAGTCATTACAACCAATCCTTGATTGCTTATAGTTTTTGGTGTGCCAAACATATATAAAATATGCTTGGCAATTCACGCTGAACACCTTATTTTTGACCACTTATGATGAGTCATTTGTGCTTAACCATTTATATATGAACAATCAATCACCCTGAGTGTTCATACATCTTCATATCAACCAAAACTAATGCCTTGGGCAAGTGGTAGCTCTGTTGAATAGTTGATGGTGTTGGTTTGGCGACGCATATAGGCTTTCCATGCGTCTGACCCTGACTCACGTCCACCGCCGGTTTCTTTTTCGCCACCAAATGCACCGCCGATTTCAGCGCCACTAGTGCCGATATTGACGTTAGCGATGCCGCAATCACTACCGCGATCGCTGAGGAAAGTCTCCGCTTCACGCAAGTCATTGGTAAAGATACATGACGATAATCCTTGTGGCACATCGTTTTGCATCTCGATTGCCTCATCAAAGTCTTTATAGGTCATGACATATAAAATAGGCGCAAACGTCTCACTTCGAGCAACGTCATTTTGCTCATCAAACTCGACAATGGCAGGCGTGACATAATAGGCATCAGGATATTTATCTGCTAGTACGCGTTCCCCGCCTGTCACTATCCCACCCGCTTCACGAGCCTTATTCAAGGTCGCTTGCATGTTATTAAAGCTGTCTTCATCAATCAGTGGGCCGACCAAATTGCCTTCGAGAGGATGACCAATGCTGACGGTTCCATAAGCTGATTTGATGCGTGGCAAGATATCGTCTTTGACAGATTCGTGGACGAAGAGACGGCGTAATGTGGTGCAACGCTGACCCGCTGTACCAACCGCTGAGAATATAATGCCGCGTAGCGCAAGGTCTAAATCGGCAGTCGGTGCCAAAATCATCGCGTTGTTGCCACCAAGCTCAAGCAAGCATTTACCAAAACGCTCAGCGACTTTAGGCCCGACAGTTCTGCCCATGCGTGTACTGCCAGTCGCACTGACCAAGGCAATGTCTTTGTTTTCGACCAAGGCATTACCGATATCCGTCTTACCCAATATCACTTGAGACAAATGATCTGGTGCATCACCGAACTTTGCCAAGGCTTTTTCGAACATGGCTTGACACGCCAAAGCAACCAAAGGGGCTTTTTCTGATGGCTTCCAGATGACAGGGTTACCACAAACAATGGCAAGCGCTGTATTCCAAGACCATACCGCTACAGGGAAGTTAAAAGCGGAGATGACACCGATGACACCAAGCGGATGCCACGTCTCACGCATGTGATGACCTGGGCGCTCTGAGGCAATCGTCAAGCCATATAGCTGACGTGAAACGCCGACAGCGAAGTCGCAAATATCGATCATTTCTTGCACTTCACCTAGGCCTTCTTGTTTGATTTTCCCAGCTTCGAATGATACGAGCATGCCCAAGTCTTCTTTATGCTCACGCAGCACTTCGCCCAGCAGACGAATCAATTCGCCGCGCTTAGGGGCAGGAACGACACGCCATTCCTTAAATGCTGTTTGGGCGTTTTGGATTTTCTTATTGACCTCATCAACGCTATCTAAAGTTATCTTGCCGATAACCGTCCCATCGATAGGCGTATTGACTTCAAAATCGCCATGTTGATATTGTTCTTCTTTGACACCCATGGCTGACATGTATTGCTTAATCATATTCAATCCTTTGTATAGTAATTTATAATCTCTCTGGTCGACCTTTAAGCTACCTTGCAATACTTTAACTTGCAAAATAATAATTTTCTTACCCTCATTCCATTTTGGAATGGCGAACAAATAAGATGACTGTTCTTGTCTTTTACCTACCGTTTCCTAAAGAAATTAGGCATTTTTCCAAGCTTCTATTTTGTATATCTTCATACAAAACAAGCTCGTAATGGACGTTGGTACCAAGGGCTTGCTCGAACTCCTGTTGGTTTGAATTGCCATCATAATTGCTTTGCTTGTCCTGCTGAAGATTGGACTGAAAAATACCAGCCGCACTGACTGGCAAAAAATCTTCATAGACGATAGGCTCAATTCGGATAGCGCCTTGGTTAATCAGAGCATTTACTGCTTGTCTTGAATTAACCGTTTCTAGGTTGGCTATATCATTGTTGATACCTGTGCCACTATCGACTGGTTGATAATAAAAATAAGCAAGCTCCTTGTCATGCATCGTCTGGTAATCATCAGGGAAAGCGGTAAATACCTCGGCTAAAATTCGATTGTATTGAGCCGCATTACCCTCATTTGGAGTAGCTCCTAATTGATGGCGTACTTGACTAAGTAGCTTGTCATATAGCGCTCTACCTTTTGGCGTTAATGCCACACCGCGCTGCTCAATCTCACCAAACCGTGCAGTATGGCATCCTTGCTCGTACTCGCCCTCTGAGTTTTTAAAACTAACCGCTTCCTCTAATGCCTTAAAGCTCGTTTGTCTTAATAAAATCGGACATTCCCGTTTTGGTGGTCCTTCGATAATCGCTTTTGGTGGTATACCTTTTGCCTGCATGCCTTGCTGTACGGTATCTATATCTAGTGTTCTAGGGGTTAAATGATTGATATGTGGGCCTTTAAAGCCGACGACATCTGCAATGAGACCATGCTGCGCTAATAAACGCTGATATAGCTTTTTTGAGACTGGTGTTTTGTCATGCCAGCGAAAGGTCTCTAAAGCTTCTTTGATAAACTGCTCACCTTCCTCTGAGGTCAAACCGCCCTGCTTTTCAAAGCGCTCAATCAGGCTGATGACCGTATCGGTAAAGATATTGCGGTTGGCTAATGCGTTTGATGCTTCTTGTTTTAGTGCGTCATCATCAATTAGGTCTAGACGCAATAAAGAAGTGAAGACTCGAAATGGACTTTGATTTAAGGCTTGCGCGTCAATCGCTCGAAAAGCCGTAGAGTGCACGGGCACGCCAGCGGGTGCTAAATCATAATAGCCAACAGGGTGCATACCCATGACAGCAAAGAGCCTGCGCATCATACTAAGCTCGTGCGCTGTGCCCAATCTAATTGCCCCGTGGCGCTCCATACTGAGTCTATCAATCTCTCCGGTATGCTCCAACTGCTCCTTAATATCAGGATGTTTGGTTAGCACCTCGGCATTCACCTCAGCAACTAAATTTAGCAAGTCACCATATAGTGGAACCTCGGTTTGGTACATGGCTGACATCGCCATAGAGAACTCGTGACGAATAGCGTCGCTGCTGATAAATGTATAATTCACAAATAGATATCCTTGTTAAAATCTTAAAAACTTATAAATTTTTATTACTCTTAACTTATTAACTAGGGCGTGTCATCATTTAGATTGTGAGACTTAAAATGAGGAAAATTGCAGCCAAACAAGGAAGAAATTGCCGTAAATATGAACATATTGACAAGATTTCTGACGATGTTTGGCTAAATTTAGCCATTTTAAGACCACTAAATGTATTCATGTGCTAATTGATGACACGCCCTAAGCGTCTCCGACAAAAAACTATGTCGTTGCCATTAAATTATGTCGTTGCCATTTCATCAGAGCCTATTATCAGGAATCGTACTTAACACTTCTTTTAAAACATTAAGACCGGCTTGCAGGGTTTCAGGCTCGATTGTTAGTGGCGGTAGCAGGCGAATAATATGGCGATATTTACCGCTAGGCATCAATAGCAGACCACGCTCGCGCGCTTGCGTTAATACATACGTCATCACGCTTGGATCGACATCATGTTCAGGATGTCGCAGCTCGATACCGCGCATCGCACCGATACCAGTGAGGCCAAACAGCCAAGGTGATACACCCTCTTGCTGCCATTGGTTCACCGTCTGCTCAATGGTGTGGGCATAATGTTTGGCAGACTCCCACACCGCATCGTCTTGCATAATATCCAACGTCGCATTGGCGGCGGCACACGCGACCGGATTACCCGAATAAGTGCCGCCTAGACTACCTTTAGGCAAGCCATTCATTATGCTGGATTTGCCGATCACTGCGCCTAAAGGCAACCCACCTGCGATGCTTTTGCCTAGCAATATCATGTCAGGCTCAATCCCTAAATGTGTAAAGGCAAATGGTGTGCCCGTACGACCGTAGCCCGATTGAATCTCATCCATAATGAGCAAAATGCCGTGCTCATCACAAAACTGGCGCAGATACTGAGCAAACGTGGGCGACATTAATTGAAAGCCACCCTCGCCTTGTACTGGTTCTACAATGATGGCACCGATATTATCGACATCTGTTTCTACAGCAAATAGACGTTCAAGCGCATCGATAGCCTGCTGATCGCTCACTTCATTATCTGGACTGGGAAAAGGAATGTGGTAAACGCCACCTGCCAAAGGCCCAAGCCCCCGCTTATAAGGCGCGACTTTACCATTTAGATTGACCGCAGCCAGCGTGCGCCCATGAAAGCCACCATCAAAAGCAATGACACCCACACGACCTGTCTTTAGGCGGGCAATTTTTATGGCATTTTCGGTGGCTTCTGCGCCGCAGTTAGTCAACATACCTGATAGCTCGCCACTGATTGGAATCAGCTCACAAAGCCGTGGCATAAAGGTTTGATACGGCTGATGGGCAGCCGCATTGTAGGCGTAATGAATAAGTGATTGGGCTTGATTGATAATCGCAGAGACGATATGAGGATGACAATGACCAAAATTTAAGACCCCTATACCGCCGACGAAGTCGATGTAGCTGCGGTCATAACTGTCCCAAACTTTGGCATTTTTGCCTTTGGTGAGGGTCACAGGATGCACCATCGTAAAAGCGTCTGTAACGTTATAGTGCGTATCCATTGAGCATCTCTCATCTTCCTTGAGTGTGATGCTCATTTCAGCAAAACCGTACCGATTCAGCAAACGAATAATAGTTGTGCTGGCATTCCTTTTTGTCATTGCCAACCAAAAGACAATCTTGAGGCGTGTCAAAAATTAAAATTATTTAACCATTGCTTGCTGCTATCACAAAGGCTACGAAAAATTCATCCCAGTCGCACTGTATCTGTTTTAAAGTAAGTCCACTATATCGATTGAATTGAGGACATGCCCTAGCATCAGCTCGTGTTGATTTGAGGTTTCAAGATACGCTGACACCCATTCTAAAATAACTTTCACCTTATGCGATCTGCCCAAAGACAAAGGATAAGTTATATAATAAGACCCCCGTCCTTTTGCCGCATAGCGCCATGCCGTCACCAGCGTTCCTGATTGTAGTTCAGGGGCGACCAAACGCAGTGGTACAAGTGCGATACCATAGCCGAGCAATGCAGCGGCAATACACGCATGAAAAGTATCAAACCGTGGGCCGATAAACGTTCCATCGATACTAATGCCTTGCTGCTTGAAATACTCATACCAAGCACTTGGGCGCGAGCTCAACTGTAGCAACGTACAGTTATCTACATTGCTCGTACAAGGATTTTTATCATGCAAGTATTCAGGTTGGCATACCGCCACACAATACTCGTCAAACAGCTTAATCGCCTCCATCCCGCCCCAAATGCCATCGCCATATAAAAAGGCAATATCGACGTTTTGGTCTTCAGTAAAAAATGGCCCAACTTGCTCTTTTATATCTAAATTAATCAATGGATGGGCTTGGCTAAAGCCACTGAGCGCAGGTAACAGCCAGCGAGAACAAAAGGTTGGGTGTGAGGCAATCTTAAGCACTTCTACATTGTCACTATGCGACATCAAACTGGTGGTTGCCACCTCGATATGTTTGAGGATTTCCAACACCTCAAGGTAATAAGTCTTGCCAGCTGGTGTCAATGAAATGCGGTGCGGTGTACGATAGAAGAGTGAGATTTTTAACATCTCCTCTAGCTGAGCGACCTGCTTACTGATGGCGCTTTGTGTCATATGCATCTCTTGCGCGGCATTGGTAAAGCTCAGATGCCGTGCAGCCGTTTCGAAACACTGTAGAGCAGTCGTCGATGGATACTTTCTAAAAGCAAGCGGCTTATTGGTTTCGGTTTTCATAGTTTGTTTTTCTTTTATTTTTGGTATGAGGACACGCCCTATTAAAATGTAAAAACAGGGATAATTCATACAGAGATGACTACCTATTCGTGCACGCTCAAATAGCATGAGAAAATAGGTAGCCATCATTATTTAAGCGCTGATTCGCCTTGATTATTGTATCAGTCTACTTGAGCATGCTTCTATTGATAAAAGCATTATTTCACTGCTGGTATGTTGTCGGCAGTCAGTGTCGGCTTCCTAGAGGCTAATGTCAAAAACTAATGTCATATCCTATTCATTTTGTGAATACCGACGCTCATTATCAAATAATTACTTTAACTACGGCGACTGACTTGCTATCTTGCCTGCCTTCTTTTCATCATTGCGATGTATTTCTACCCTTATTTTTAAGCGAATAAATCACTTTAAGCTAACTTTCACTATTAGCGCCTTTTTACTTGTATTGGATCTTATGAAACCTAACATTGAGGTGAGCGCAAATGCTCGCCGGACTCAGTATTTTCAAGTATTCCTAATGGGCGTCAGCGCCTTTATTATGAATACCACCGAATTCGTTCCTGTTGCCCTATTAAGCGACATCGCCCAAGATTTCTCTATCACCACGGCAGAGACGGGCTGGATGTTGACGCTGTATGCGTGGATTGTCGCGGCCATGTCATTGCCATTGATGCTGCTGACCAGTCGCTTTGAGCGCAAGCGTTTGCTGTTGGCGTTATTTGCGGTGTTTATTGCCAGTCATGTATTGTCAGTATTTGCGTGGAGCTTTGAAGTGCTGCTCATCAGCCGAGTTGGCATTGCGCTCACGCATGCGATATTTTGGTCAATCACCGCAGCGATTGCGATACGTGTGGCACCAGAAGGCAAAAAGGCGCTGGCGCTTAGTGTGCTTGCGACCGGTACGTCATTAGCGATGGTGTTGGGTGTGCCTTTAGGACGCGTGGTCGGTCAATGGTTTGGCTGGCGCGCGACTTTTGGTGGTATTGGCGGGCTTGCCCTTATCGTATTCATTCTGCAAATGAGACTGTTGCCCACGCTGCCTAGTATGTTTGAAGGCTCTTTTAGAAAGATTCCAGAATTGCTCAAAAACCCCTTATTGGTCTGCCTATATCTACTAATTTTACTGGTCTTTACCGCGCACTATACGGCTTACTCGTATATTGAGCCTTTTATGCGCCAAGTCGGCTCAATCAGTGAAAACGCCGCAACGGTTGTGCTGTTATTGTTCGGTGTCGCAGGGATTGCAGGTAGTGTAATATTCAGTCGTTGGGGTGATAAATTCAATACCAGATTAATGCTGATATCGACGATACTGATATTACTATCTATGCTCATGCTGTTGTTTGCGGTAACCTCAATATGGGCGCTCAGCCTGATTGCCCTACTCTGGGGCGCGGCGCTCATGCTGCTGATTATCTCCATGCAAGCCAAGGTCATCATGGTCGATGTCAACGCGCAGGATATGCTGATGTCGATGTTTTCAGGGATTATCAATTTAGGCATTGGGACGGGCGCACTGTTCGGAGGCTATGCAGTGACGCATATTTCACTATCGAGCGTGGGCTATGTTGGGGCGGCTATCGCGGTTATGGCATTGCTACTGATGCTATTTATGATAAAGCGCTTTCCTGAGTTAAGCAGAAGACTTGGTTAATGAGAATTATAGTCAGTGAAAAGTAATATCGATACATCACGCACTGCTGACATTAAGCAAGAACAAGAAAATGCCAGCCACTTAGATGGGCTGGCATTTTTTTATTTAAAAACATTAAGCAAGCTGCCTAATTAAAAATCCACCTTGCCGCGTAATACTTTTGTTTTACCGCGCTGAGTTTTTTGATCGACACGTTTACGCTTAGCGTTTCTGCTTGGTTTGGTCGGCCTGCGTGTTTTATTGACGTAAGTAGCTTTGGTGATAAAGCTTTGTAAGCGCTCAAACGCATCAATTTTATTACGTTCTTGGGTACGAAATTGCTGCGCCTTAATAATGAGCACGCCTTCTTTGGTAATTCGGCTATCTTTACTATCAAGCAAACGCTGCTTAATGACATCGCTTAAGCTTGAAGCATGGATATCAAAACGCAAATGAATCGCAGAAGATACTTTATTGACGTTTTGCCCGCCTGCGCCTTGCGCACGTATGGCGCTAATCTCTACGTCACTGTCATTTAGACTAATGGTGTTGCTGATAAAAATCATAGGATGCTTTTATAAATAATTGATAGTTATGATTAATGATAAACCATTATCAGCTACCTCGCCACTTGCCAGCTCACCCACTCCAAAAATCCGCATGTCTTAAAAGCAGTTTTTCAAGACTTACAAGCTGAAATTCAGAGATGAAACCTCATAAATGTTATTGTTTGGCATTGCTATGTCTGTCATCTGTCTGTAAAGCGTAAGCCTATCTAAGGATTCGATATTGACATGCTAGGATGGTTTTAGATTGCCAAAATACTGCTTAAGCCAAGACATTGCTTAATTAGCTAACTATTTAGCAAGCAGTTTCTTGGCCAAAACTTTACCCTTCTTTTTTAAAATAAAGCTAAAAATACGATTTGATAGGAATAACTGTTTTATGACCACTAAAAATAAAAAAGTAAAACCCACTGCAAAAGTTGATGACAATGCCACTAAAAATATCGCTTGCGACCCTGCTCACAGCATCCAAGTCAGAGGCGCAAGGGTTCATAATCTAAAAAACGTCGATGTTGATTTGCCGCGTAATGCCCTTGTGGTATTCACGGGTATATCAGGCTCAGGCAAATCTTCGTTAGCATTCGGTACTCTTTTTGCTGAGTCACAACATCGCTATCTTGACTCAGTATCGCCCTATGCTAGACGCTTAATCGATCAAGTGGATCAGCCTGACGTCGATTCGATAGAAGGTTTGCCGCCCGCTGTTGCCCTGCAACAACAACGAGGTACGCCATCTGTACGCTCATCGGTCGGTAGCGTGACGACGATTTCAAATGGTTTACGCATGCTGTACTCGCGAGCGGGGGAATACCCTACTGGTCAAGGCATACTCTACGCTGACGCGTTTTCTCCAAATACGCCAGATGGCGCTTGTCCTACTTGCTCCGGTATTGGCCGCGTGTTTGAGGTGACAGAAGAATTACTAGTCCCTGACAATACCAAAACCATTCGTGAACGTGCGATTGCCGCTTGGCCGCCTGCGTGGCAAGGTCAAAACCTAAGCCGCATCCTGACCACACTGGGCTACGATATCGATAAGCCGTGGAATACCCTACCCCAAAAAACTCGTGATTGGATTCTCTTTACCGATGACACGCCAGAAGTCCCTGTCTATCCAGAGTACAACATTGAACAAGTACGCGACGCTATTAAAAAAGGTGAAAAGCCCAATTATAAAGGGACGTTTACCAGTGCAAAGAATTTCATCTTGCATTCTTTTGCCAGTACGCAAAGTCCGCGCACCAAAAAGCGCGTTTCCCAGTTTATGCAAATCTCTGAATGTCCAGAATGCCATGGCAAAAAACTCAAAAAAGAATCGCTATCGGTGAAGTTCGCGGGTCTTGATATTGGTGAATTGTCCCAATTAACCCTAACCGAAATGGCGCTCAAACTTCAGGATGCTGCCAAGACTAAACCGACTGACAACATGCCAAACCGAGAAAAGGCCATCGTTGCTCAACGTATTGCCAGTGATATTCTGTCTCGAGTTGAGGCGTTGACCACGCTAGGCTTAGGGTATCTTTCACTTGAACGCACTACACCTACCTTGTCTCCGGGTGAATTACAACGCCTAAGACTCGCTACCCAAATTCGCTCTAAACTGTTTGGTGTGGTCTATGTGCTTGACGAGCCGTCTGCTGGATTACATCCTGCTGATACTCAAGCGCTATTGGGCGCATTGGATGAGCTGACCGCGGCTGGTAACTCGTTATTTATTGTTGAGCATGACGTCAGCGTGATTCGGCACGCCGATTGGATTGTCGATGTGGGGCCAAAGGCTGGAACCCATGGCGGCGAAGTTATTTACAGTGGCCCTGTAGCAGGCTTACGGGACGTTGCACAATCACGCACAGGACAGTATCTTTTTGAGACTGACGGGGCGGTTGAGCATACCCCAAGAAAAGCGAAATCCTCGCTACAGCTGGTTAATATCGAACGCAACAACTTGCAAAGGCTAGACGTTGCGTTTCCATTGGGAGTGATGACAACGGTGACGGGCGTATCAGGTTCAGGCAAATCAAGTCTAGTCAGTCAAGCGCTGGTCGATCTCATTTATAGTGAATTAGGGCAGAAGACAATCATCGAAGCACCGACTGGCGAAGCTGATTTACTAGAGCAAGAGCTAGAAACTCAGACCAGTGGTAAGATTGCTAATGGTATGGAACACGTGAGTCGATTGGTGACCGTCGATCAAAAAGCCATCGGTCGTACGCCGCGCTCAAACCTTGCCACTTATACCGGACTGTTCGATCATGTGCGCAAATTATTTGCAGCAACGCCAGAAGCCAAGGCACGACGTTACGATGCCGGTCGATTCTCCTTTAACGTTAAAAAAGGCCGCTGTCCAAATTGCGAAGGTGTTGGTTTTGTGAGTGTTGAGCTGCTGTTTCTACCAAGCGTTTACTCACCGTGCCAAGTGTGTCATGGGCAACGCTACAATGATGAAACCCTTGAGATTACTTATCGAGGCAAAAACATCGCTGAAATCCTTGATCTCACTGTCGAATCTGCTTATGAATTCTTTGTAGAAGAAGCACCTATCCTACGAGCATTAGACGCGTTGCTAAAAGTCGGACTTGGTTATCTCAGGCTTGGTCAGCCAGCAACCGAGCTTTCGGGCGGTGAAGCACAGCGCATTAAGCTTGCCACCGAACTGCAACGGACACAACGAGGAGACACGCTTTATATCCTTGATGAACCTACAACTGGCCTGCACCCTTCGGATGTGTCGCTATTGATGGCACAATTGAACGGACTCGTTGACGCTGGTAACACTGTGATTATGGTTGAGCATGACATGCAAGTCGCTAGTAACAGCGATTGGATTATCGATATTGGACCGGGCGCTGGTGATGAGGGCGGTCTTATTGTGGCAGAAGGCACACCAGCAGAAGTCGCAAAATCAAAAGCCAGTCGTACCGCGCCTTTTTTGCTGTTTTAGTCTGTTAAGGCACATTCTATTAAAAAACCTCTTATGAACTCAGCAACTGACGGCAGCGCTCAATTACGGGCGCATTGACTATCTGACCTACTATTTTAAACACTGCATCTGCACCGCTCGCAAAGGCTTTTGCTACTTTATCGATTCGAGTCGCTGGGACAAATAGCCACATCTTCGTGTTTATATCATTGTTTACCATTTCATCATGATGAGGCTGTCTTTTATCTTTAATAGAATTTCTCATAGTTGCTTTTATTGTTGCTTTTATTGTTGTTTTTATTGTCGCGTTTAGGGTCTGTTGAACATTCAAATGTGGAACTGGCAGTGGCTATTTTTTAGACAATACGCAGTGAAATTTTTGACGCCTCGTCGTTCTAGGTTAGACAATTTCGCCATGTATTGGCAAAAAATAGCCCTGCCCCTGCTTGTATACTTGGGGCTGATGCTAAAATCACCCCAAATGTTGTTGTAAACCTAGCTAAGGTCTCGACATTATCATCGGTTTACGCCTGATTTGATAAAACGTTTGATGCGATTTTAGCGATCAGCAGTCCTAATATTTGAATGTTCAACAGACCCTATAGTTATCCTCACGATTAATCGCCCGTAGTTATCAGTCTATTTGGGGTGAGAATTTATGCTATGGCTTTGATTTCCTGCTATGGGCTTTGCGGTAATGACTCGGTGACTGCCCGTAACGCCGCTTGAATGCACCACTAAACGAGTGATCCGACGCATAGCCTACCAGTTCGCTAATCTTGCTAATTGAATATTGCTCTTGCCGCAAAAACCTTGCCGCCAGTCGCAAGCGATAATGACTCAGATATGCCAGCGGCGTGATGCCAACTGACTGTTTAAAGCGCTCATTGAGTCCTGATCGCGACAGCCCTGATGCCTTCGCTAAACCCTGTAGCGTCCAAGCGTCTTCTGGGTAGCGATGCATCAGATAGAGGGTGTTTGATAGATAAGGATCTTTTAGGGCAGCCAGCCAATTACCATTTCCATCTCCATTACTAATGGCATTATTTTCACCACTGCGGTCAGCATCATTGTCTCTTTGCCATGGATGGTCAATCCACGATGGCGTCCTGTCTAGAGTATTATCCGTAGTGTGGTTTATGCTGTCTTTAGACCCTGATGCCATTTCTAGCTGTTCGACATACTCGCGTATACATTCAATCATCAACATGCCAGCCAAGCGCTCAAGCATCGTGGTTCTGCCGGGGCGTTCTAATCCCACTTCTAATAAGAAAAATTGCAATCCAATATGCACCACATCATTATAGGCCGAGTGCTTTTGAGTCACGGGCGGCAGACTGGTAGGCAAAGCGGATAATAAAGGTCTGGCCATATCAGCGTCAAACTGACTGCGTACCACAATGAATTGTGCCTCGTTATCTTGCACATGGTTACTTTGAGCATGATTACTTTGAGCATGATTACTTTGAGCATTGTTAGTTTGAGCAATAACTTTATGACCGCTATCTGTATTGTCAATCTCTAAGCCAATCTGACCTTCAGTGTGTGCAGGCATGATTGTTTTAGCCGTAACCTTAGACACCGTTGGCGCTGATTGACACGCATAGCTGCCTTGTGTGGTCAACATCATCATATTGTTGGCTGTGATCACTTGCCTGTCATTATTATCATTGCCATAGCACAGATGCACCTCGCCACTGATAACCACGATAAAGGTCAAATAATCTTGTCTACTCTGTACCAGTTGCCAAGAGCCGCGCGCCTTGACAGTGATATATTGCACTTTTTGCAAATGCATTTCATCAAACAATCGACTTAAAATATCCATGTCTTAACCCAATCCTAGCTAGTCACTTTAAAGAGCGTTATCAACGTTAATTACTATATATAGGCTATTTATAAACTCCCAACATAACGAAGTCCGACAATTAAATCTGAATATATTTGCATTTTTGGACGCAAAGTGAGATTTTTTTGTCAATCAACGCCGTTTTAAATGCTATCAAAGGTCATAATAAATGATCAGAATCTTGATTGATGATACATAAACGAAATCGTTAAAGGTGGCTATCAAGGAATGTGGCTATCAAGCACCGCGTAAAATCACGATAAATAATAGACTAGGTAAGTCTGAGACCGTATCTGATTTACAGAGGACTGACTATACAAGGACCGTATAATGACTAAGACATTAAGCGCTAAAGAACATGCCATCATTCAAGATGCAATGGATAACTCACCATGGCGCGACCCAAAAAGGCGGTTTTGGCTGTGTAGTCCATCACTGCCTCTATTAGGCTGCTTGTTCGCGTTAGGATTACGAGATCAAAAGGGCTTCGAGCTCAAAAATACAGCGCTGGCTTGGGGAGGCACTATCTTGATCCACGGTATCATTCCACTGGCGGATGTGTTGGTCGGTCGAGATGATAGCAACCCACCTGATAGCGCTATGCAAGCGCTTGCCCAAGACCCCTATTATAAGTGGATTGCTCATGCTTTTATACCGCTACAATATATGGCTTTTGGTCTGCTGGCCTATCAGTATAGTCAGCGAGATTTGCCTTGGTATAATCGTTTAGGAGTGGCATTGACGGCAGGAGTCGGCAGTGGTATTGCGATTAATACCGCGCATGAACTTGGCCATAAGTCTGACCACCTAAACCGTACTTTGGCGCGCATCAGCCTTGCGCCAGCGGCTTATGGACATTTCGCCATCGAGCATAATTTCGGTCATCACCGCTGGGTGGCGACCCCAAATGATCCAGCCAGTAGCAAGTACAACGAGAGCTTTTGGCAGTTTTTGCCGCGCACAGTGTTTGGTGGTCTACGTTCCGCTGTAAACATTGAAACTGAGCGGCTCGCCCGTCGACATAAAGGCTTTTGGAACAAAGACAACGAGCTGTTGCAAGGTTGGGCGATGTCGGCGTTACTTTATGCCACTCTTTATCAGGCTTTTGGCAAAAAGATTCTACCCTTTATTGGGTTGCAGGCAGTATATGGCTTTAGTCTGTTAGAAGTAGTTAATTATCTAGAGCACTACGGTCTGCTCAGAGAACAAGACGACAACGGGCAATTTGAGCGTACGCAACCGGAGCACAGCTGGAACAGCAATCACACCGTGACCAATTTGTTTTTGTATCAATTGCAGCGCCATTCTGATCACCACGCGCATCCAAGCCGCGCTTATCAATTGCTCAGACATTTTGAGGAAGCACCGCAACTGCCGATAGGCTATGCCACGATGATTATGCCTGCCTATATCCCGCCATTGTGGTTTGCTATTATGAATAAGCGTGTCAGAGCACATTATGATAACGATATGAGTAAAATTAATATGCACCCCAAACCATTAAGTCCATTAATGCAGCGGACGACGAATATCATTGAAAAAGGCTTACAGCGATTAAATCGCCTCACATCAAAATGTGCGAGTAGATAAATTTAGAGCAATGAGCTAAAAGTAGTGAGCTAAAAGTAATGAACGTTGAGACATAAAAAAACACGTTATTGAGTAACGTGTTTTTTATTATAAAAATATAGCGATAGTGATAAACGGATTAAGCCAACATCCCACCATCGACAACAATCGTTGCGCCCGTTGTATAACTTGAGGCCTCAGAGACTAGATATAAAACCGTGCCAGCCATTTCATCTGGATCTGCTACGCGTCCTAATGGAATCGCATGTAACGCCATTTTTAAAACTTTATCATTGGTCGTCAAAGCAGAGGCAAACTTAGTATCGGTTAAACCTGGCAATAGCGCGTTGACACGGATATTCAATGGGCCACATTCTTTGGCAAAAGATTTGGTCATGCTAATAACAGCAGCTTTAGTAATTGAGTAGATGCCTTGCTTGTCACCCGCGACCAAGCCATTGACCGAGGCGGTATTTAAAATCACTCCGCCGCCCTGCTCGCGCATCATCTTGCCTGCTGCCGTCGACATAAAGAAATAACCACGAATATTGACTTCGACAGTCTTATCAAAAGCCGCTAAGTCCGTATCTAAGATATGACCATAATAAGGGTTAGCTGCGGCATTATTGACCAAGATATCGATTTGACCGAACTCGCTTTTGATGTGCTCAAAAATCGCATCAATCTGATCCATATTTCCGACATGGCACGCAAAGGCACTGGCTTTGTGACCATCAGCGATAATGCTATCGGCGACCGCTTGGCAAGCATCAATCTTACGGCTAGAGACAATGACGTGTGCGCCTCTTGATGCCAATAGACGGGCGATAGATTCGCCAATACCACGACTAGCGCCAGTAACTAAAGCAATCTTGCCTGTTAAATCAAATAAATCTTTCATTATTATTCCTTATGTTTTGAATTAGCTATTCAACTTTCAATTTTTTATCGTAAATACTTAATAAATTATAGTCAAAAAACTGCAAATCTATTACAAGGCAGCCGAGCGTAGATAGTACGAATAGTACATTGAGCGAGGCTAACACCGTAATGATTTAGCAGTTATTTGACTATTAAGCCAACATGCCACCATCAAGGGTAAACGCATGACCATTCATAAAGCTGCTTTCATCGCTCGCAAGCCATGCAATCGCGCCGGATACTTCATCAACTGTCCCTAAACGGCGTAGCGGGCTGGCATTAATTGTTGCTTTTTGCGCGCGCTCGCCCATCTTCGCCATGGTATTTTGCACCATAGGGGTATCAATAAAGCTTGGACAGACGGCGTTAAAACGAATATTGACGCGCGCATATTCATGAGCAGCAGACTTCGTCAGTCCCATCACGCCATGTTTGGCGGCGCTATACGCTGACAGTAATGGTGCAGAACGCAGCCCTGCGATAGAGGCGACGTTAATCACATGACCGCCGCCATTGGCTGCCATACAAGTAACAGCCGCACGCATACAATGCCAAACGCCTTTTAAATTAACGGCAATATTACGGTCAAAGTCCTCATCGCTTAGCTCATGCATCGGTGCAGGCTGATGGTCGATGCCCGCATTATTTACCACGACATCAAGACCACCCAGCGTTTCCATGGCAAAGACAAATAATGCGCGCACTTCGTCGCCACTCGTCACATCGACCTTTTTAAAGACGATACTATTGCCAGCGTCTTGACCTTGCTTAGCAACGGCTGCGCCCATCTCTTCTGCCATATCACCGATCACGACTTTTGCGCCGCGACTGGCTAGCAATAACGCGCTTGCTGCGCCAATACCAGAGGCACCGCCCGTGATCAAAATTCGTTTGCCCGTTACATCTGATGCAATTCCGTTTGTATTCAGTGTCATGATCTATCCCTCTACCTTAAGTACCAGTTTGCCGAAGTTTTCACCGTTAAAGAGCATCATCAAAGTATCAGGGAACGTCTCGATACCTTCAACGATATGGTCTTTTACTTTCATATCACCTGACTGAATCCAGCCAGCAATTTCTTTCATCGCGATTGGATACTCTTTGATATTATCAAAGACAACGATGCCTTCCATACGGGCACGATTGACCAATAACGATAGATAGTTTGACGGCCCTTTTACCGCTGTGGTGTTGTTATATTGGCTAATCGCACCGCAAATCACGATACGCGCGCGCAGATTAATTTGGGTAAGGACGTCATTTAAGATATCGCCGCCTACGTTGTCAAAGAAGACATCGACACCGTTTGGACAGGCTTGCTTTAAGCCTTTTTTGACATCCTCATTTTTATAATCTACTGCAGCATCAAAACCTAGCTCATCGACTAAGAATTTACATTTCTCAGCACCGCCCGCGATACCAACGACTCGGCAGCCTTTTAGTTTGGCAATCTGTCCAACCAAACCACCGACCGCACCCGCAGCACCAGAAACAACGACTGTCTCGCCAGCTTTTGGCTCACCTGTTTTTAATAAGCCAAAGTAGCCAGTCATACCTGGCATACCGAGCACGCCTAAGTAATAAGATAAGGGTGCAAGGTTTGGGTCGACTTTGTATAACCCAGTACCATCACTGACCGCATACGACTGCACGCCATTATGACCACAGACATAATCGCCGACGGCAAACTTCTCATGCTTACTTTCAATGACTTCGCCCACGGTACCCGCACGCATGACATCACCAATCTGTACCGGCTCGATATAAGATTTGGCATCGTTTAACCAGCCACGCATCGCTGGATCCATCGAGATATATTCAATTTTTATCAGTAACTGACCGTCTGTGATAGTCGGTAGTTCTGACTCAGTATAATCCCAAGTCTCCGCACTCGGTGCGCCAACAGGTCTTTCTTTTAAGCGCCACTGCTTATTCATTGTTGTCATTATTTATTCCTTTAAATTTTTATAAAAAGCCATTGGTATCGTTTGCTTAAAAAGAGTTTATTCAAAATAAGCCAAATATATTAAAAAGCGTTCTTCTGGGATAAATTTTTCTCGCTTGCTGTGCGCTTTGCACTCCAGAGGCTTCGAAAAATTCATCCCAGCATCACATTAGTCGTATTGTTCAGGCATGTTCTTATATTGAAAACATTCCAAACAATTACTTAAAACCATTCTGCTTGCATATTGGTACATACCGCATTGTCATTATTTAGCAGTTCGATGTCGCGATTGATTAACGGCAATTCCCAATCGATAAAGTATTTTGCTGCTTGTAGTTTGCCATGATAGAAGTTTTGCTTTTCAACGTCGGTTGTATCACTTAACAACTGTTCCGCTTTGCTAGCTTGGCGAATCCAAATCCAGCTGACCACGATAGAGGCAAAAATATTCATTAGTGCTTGTGCGTTACCCGTTAATGTAAGTGCTTTTTCCGTTTGCAGGATTTTGCTTAAATGCACCAACACTTCATGCAGATGACCCATATAAGGCATCAATTTACCGGCAAGTTTGGCGGTTTCTGGCGTGGTAATGCTCTCTAAGTCTTGGGTAATTTCACGTTTGAGAATTTGAATACCAAGACCCTTGTTTTGCCATAACTTACGGAATGACAAATCTAACGCTTGCACGCCATTTGTGCCTTCATGAATGGGATTAAGACGATTGTCACGCCAAAACTGCTCGGCTTGATACTCGCGCGTATAGCCTGCACCGCCCAATACTTGAATGCCTAAATCATTGGCTTTGGGACCATATTCAGAGGGCCATGCTTTTAATACTGGGGTGAGTAAATCCAGCAGTTCTGATAGCTCAGCTTTTAGTGTTGCATCTTCACAAGTATTGATACGGTCGATAAGGTTTGAGCCATATAAACACAGTGATATGCCGCCCTCGCTATAGGCTTTTTGCGCAAGCAACATACGCTTCACATCGCCATGCTGGATAATCGCTGTTGCTGCATCTTCAGGTTTGTTATTCGGTGCAATTCTGCCCTGCGTTCTGTCTTTGGCATAATCAAGCGAGTATTGATAACCACGATAGCCAATCATCGCGGCGCCAAAGCCAACCGCGATACGTGCTTCATTCATCATCTTAAACATGTAGCGCAAGCCGAAATGCTCTTCGCCGATAAGATAGCCATAGCACTCGCCTGCATCGCCAAAGCTTAATGCGGTAGAAGTCGCGCCTCGATAGCCCAGCTTATGAATAAGACCCGTTAAATGCACGTCATTACGCTCGCCTACTGATGAATCATCATTCAGACGATACTTCGGCACGGCAAATAAAGAAATACCTTTGACGCCACCAGGACCGCCCGGCACTTTAGCTAATACCAAATGCACGATATTGTCAGACAATTCATGATCGCCTGCTGAGATATAAATCTTGCTGCCTTTGACACGATAGCTGCCGTCGTCTTGTTTTACTGCCGTGGTTTTGATATCGGCAAGCGATGAGCCAGCATGTGGCTCAGTTAATGCCATTGTGCCGGTAAATTCACCCGTTAGCATACGCGGCATAAAGGCATTTTTAATCTCATCACTGGCGAAATGTGAAATGACATTAATCGCCGCCGTGGTCAAAAACGGATAAGCCGTCGTTGATGGGTTGGCCGCCATAAAATAGCCTGCCACTGCGGTCATCACGGTTTCGGGTAATTGCATGCCGCCATCGTCAAAGCTATAACGACCCGCTATAAAGCCCGACTCACGAAACGCATCAAAGGCGACTTTTACGTCACTTATCATGCTGACTTTTTTGCCATCGAACTGTGGCTCGTTTTTATCTGCCACATGGTTATGGGGCAAGAATAAATTGGTCGCGATTTTATTGGCGGTGTCGAGTACCGCATCGAAGGTTTCGCGGCTGTGTTCTGCAAACTTCGGATGCTCGGTTAAATGTTCAGTGCCCAATACATCATATAGTTGGAACGGTAACTCAAAGTCATTGATAAGCGTATCTGCTGCCATAGTATTCTCGTTAACTCATTAAATTTGGTGATTCATTGATATTAATCTAATTTAACGCCTTGCCGTATTGTCATTTATGACATAATTATGGTCAAATAAGACATCTTCTCTAACCTATAGTGAGTGAATTTCAAATTACGTATCGTGCGGCTGGTGAATATCAGCTATAAATTTGCATACACTCAAAGGAAGCCAAATTTTGCCCTACTTCAAACCATTTAAAGTGATTATCGTTGGCTTCGATGGCGTGCTTGGCAGTGTGCTCGCTGGGGCGCTAGATTTATTTTCATTTACTGGCGTCAGCTGGCAACGGTTTTTGGATGAGGCAGTAGAACCAAGGTTTGACGTGCAGATTGCAAGCTTAGGTGGCGCGGATATCAGATGCAGCAACCGTTTGATTATGCGAGCGCATTGCGATATTCAGGAAGTCACAGAGTGCGACTTACTATTAATTCCAACCATTGGCGATTCAATTGATAAAGTATTGAGCCAAAATAGCGATTTAATTCCACACATCAAGCGACTGGCGAATACCAAGGCGGATATCGCTAGTAATTGTAGCGGAGCTTTCTTTTTAGCAAAAGCAGGCTTGCTCGATGGCAAAGTAGCGACCACCCATTGGGGCTATGCCAGTAAGTTTAAGGCAGATTTTCCACTGGTTGATTTGCAAGAGAATCAATTTGTCACTCAATCAAAGAACCCATCAAAGAACCAGCCAAAAAGTGATTCAGCACACCAATCAGGCAATATATTTTGTGCGGCAGGTGGTAGCGCCTTTTATGACTTGGGATTGCTATTAATTGAGCGGTATTGCGGGCGTGAGATTTCTACCCAAGTGGCAAAAACCCAGATTATTGACAGTAAAAGAGGCAATCAAAACAGCTATACCAATGTGACATTGCATAAACCACATTCAGATCAGCTGGTTAAGCAAGTACAAGAATTTATCGAGGAAAACTTCAAGCAATCTATGCAGGTGAGCAATTTGGCAGCCATGGTAAATATTACCCCACGCACGTTAAATAGACGCTTTCAATCTTGCGTTGCGATGCGTCCGATTGAGTATATTCAAGCGGTTAGAATTGAGCAGGCCAAGCGCTTACTGGAATTGGGCGATGTGACGATAAAATCACTCGCTGAGCAAGTTGGCTACGATGATATCTCATCATTTACTAGGCTTTTTAAACGCGCTACTGAGCTGACCCCCAAAGAATATCAGGATAAATTTTCGAGACTGGCGATTTAACTTTATAGTGTATTTTTTCAAAGTAATACGTTGCTGAAGCAAATTTATCACAGCAAAAATTTTATGTAGTTAATTCGATATAAAAACGATACAGCGAGATGAAAAGTTGTTTTGCGCAGCATCTGTCGGCGTAGGCACAGCACGCAAGAAAAACAACTTTTCATTGAGCAACTTGATAGCCATGTAACTGATTTATTTGGATTCGACTATAGACCTAAATTTTATTGCCACAAGCCTTCGACATGAATGGCGTCCGACTTAATAGTGGGATAATCACTAAATACTAACTGATAGCCATCGACTGTATTTGGACTAATCTGACACATCGCGCCAAGTGGAAAGCTGTGTTTTTGTCCAATATGACCAAAGCGCATGCCACTATAAATCGGTAGCTCTGTCAGCTTATGCAATTGACGAATCACGGTGGCGACATCATAACGCTTGTCATAGCTGTCCTCACCGCTACCCGATAACGCGCCAAACACGATGGCTTGCTGATCTTTAAATACGCCTGCTAAATACAAATCATACAGCATGCGCTCAATACGATAGGCTTGCTCGCCGACATCTTCTAAAAATACGATACCGCCAGCAATTCGTGGCAAATACTCACTGCCTGCCAGCGCTGACACCACGCTCAGATTGCCACCCCACATAGTGCCCGTTATCGTTTTTGGCTCAGAACTTGACAGAATACTGGGTAAATTTGGGCTGGTTAAAGACGCATCTGGTATATTGATAGTCAGATTTGGATTGGTTAATGCTTCCACAAATTGTCGACAGCTGACTTGGTCGGGTTTGGTTTTGCCAAACTCACTATAAAGCATCGGTGCAGCAAGCGAGCTCATGCCTCCTTTTGCCAGTAGCGCACACTGAATCGCGGTCACATCGCTAAAGCCCGCCAGTATCGTGCCACGCTCCTTCATAATACGACCAAGCGTCGACCAATCCACCATCGGCAATAAACGCACGGCACCATAGCCACCACGTACCCCAAGTAGCAGTTTAGGCGCTTTAATTGCACCCGTAGCGATGTTTTGCAAATCACTCGCGCGCTGCGAATCCGTACCTGCAAAGCGCAAATACTGGCGCTTTGTAATCGTAGGATTATCCACCTTAAAGCCCGCACAAGCCATGCGATCTAACGCCAATTCATTACGCTCGTCACTACCACCGACATTAGAGCTGGCAAAAAGCCGCGTCTCAATATTTGGCGTGATACAACTCGTTTGCGCCTGCAATGTTTCGGGCGCTGCTTGTTGTGCTTGTCCTGATGGCAGGCTCTCATCCATCAACGCCGTTGGCAGATCATCTTTGGTCAGTTGCGTGCCGTTATCTTGCTCAGTCGTATTAGAAGCCAGCGCTTGAGTAATGCTTTGGGTCGCTAACAGCCCTGCCCCTGCGCTGATTCCGACTTGACATAAAAATTGGCGACGATTAAGTCCAGAAGATATCTTGGTCATTATTTTACCTTTTGTACTATTCAGTTAATGCTTGTTTAACAAGGATACTTATTTAGCATTGATGGTTTAAATGCACGCGATTTCATTTAACATGCGCTAAGCCTTTATCTTTGAAACATTGCATTATAACGGAAGTTGAGACGGCAATTTGGTTTAAGATTGTCTAGGGTAGCTCAACCCATTGTTAGGCTAGTCAACAAAACAATACAGAATCACCCATCGTCTTATTTGGATGAAATCGCTACTCTTGTTATAGTAAAGAATGATTAATCGCAATAAACCATAAATATTTACTAATACAAAAGGATCATAAGCATGGCTGACAAAGAGAAAGAGAAAGAGAAAGACAATAAAAGCCTAATGGATAGTATTAGAATCATCTTGGGTAAAGAAGACAAAATAAATGACCAACTTGAAAATGGTCGCGGCCTTGAGCGTTATGCCAAGGATTTGCTACTGCTGATGAGTTTAGTTAAAGATTATTATAAAGGCAACTATCGCAACATTCCCTATAAAACCATTTCTGCGGGAGTGGTCGGTCTGCTCTATGTGCTAAATCCTATTGATATTATTCCGGATTTTATTCCCTTTATCGGTCAAATCGATGATGCGTTGGTGCTGAAATTTTGTCTCAAGCTCATGGAAAAAGACTTACGCAAGTACAAAACTTGGAAAGATCAACAAACAGCCTCTAAAGATGAAGAGTCTAGTAAAGACGCTGCCTCAAAGCCGACCGATAAAAAGCTAGAAGATAAGACTAAGGACACCGAAAAAAAGTAACAAATAAAGAGTCCAAAAAGTAGTGATAGCTTTCTGATAATCGATATTAATTACATATCCAGAGTGCTTTTTTAAATTAACATTAATAATAAAGAAACGGTCAATGAGCTATTCATTGACCGTTTCTTCGTATTAGGGCGCGTTCTCAATTCAAGCGATTGTATCTAAATGAGGACACGCCCTAGATTAACGACATTTTTATCTATTTTACTTTTTCAAAATTTTATCAATCCGGCACATCATAACGGGCTTTTTCTGGATTGAGACCGAATGAATAAACAAAGGTCGCAACGAGGCTGTTTATAATGATGAACGGGAAATCGATAGCGGTATGTCCAAGCACGTAGCGACCGATGAGCCATGAGACAATCAGCATAACAATAAAGAACCCGCCCAAATACGCCAAGATAGCTGGATGCTTAAGATTGTAAGGCTGCTCAGGTTCAGGTTTTTTGTTTAATACATAGGTTCTTATCGCCCAACCAGCAGCATAAGAAAACCCACCCAACACCACATAACTAAAAAAATTCATATTACCTGACTCTAGTGACTTAACTACTTATAAGAAAAGACTGCTTATGACAAAAAATTGTCTATAATCGATGACCTATGCTTAGCTGCCTGTACCAACATTATCAATAATAATATTGGCATGCGGATTGGCTAAAATATCAGTATTAACGTCATCACACTCTACGCGATAGATAGTATTGGCACCGCGATAAATATACGACAAATACTCACTGTCCAATAGCGGATCGATATTGGCATAGACAGGCTTCACATGAGCCAGTACCAGCACTCTATCGGGACGGCCAATGACAGCGTCAACATTATCAGGATCTATAGAGAAAAACGTGGGTATCTCGCTATTTTCAAGCACTTCTAACGGCTCGGCGTCATCCCAGACGCGCCCGCTACTTGCCGGCTCTTTCATTTGCATCATCCATGTGCCACCCTGCTGACTGATTTTTATTTGCGCAGGCTCATCATGACTGACCGTATAGCAGCCTTCAAAGACAGACAGATCTGCTGCCGCTTCAACTACGTCGGTATCGGCTTGGGTGCTAGTATCATTGCAAGCGCTCAACAGTAACGCGCTACTCGCAGTGATACTGACCATCAACAGCGTTAATCTTTTATAAAAAACGTTTGAGCGTAAGGACATAATAGGGTTATCCTGCATTCGTGCATTAAAACTTTTAGGAAGATAGGAAGAAAGCTGTCGTTAATCAGTGCTGTTCGTAAATTATGAGGAAAAAGCAGCCATTGAAACTGCCCTTTAAGTAACTATTCACGCTACTTTAAAATGTGAGTAGGCTGATACTCATGCCGTCAGAGGCTCGTTTCCTTACAACAATTCTGCCTATTTTAACAGAAAACGAAAGGCTTACTATTATGATATGTGGTTTTGCGATTTTGTGCATTACGATTGCCCATATCAACGATAGATTTGTTATACTCAAACGCATTTGAATGATGCGCCACCACTGTTTTGATGGCGCTCGAAAAACCGCTTAAGTCTATCCTACGTTAATCACTTATTAGGTCATACATTTTTTATGTCAGACAATCGCACTTCTACGCCACATAGCCATAAGGACCACGCGATTGATCCGTTGGCCGCCAAAAAAAATACCACGGTGGCCTACACCGATGGCGCCTGCAAAGGCAACCCGGGCGCTGGTGGTTGGGGCGCGCATTTGATATTCAGTGATGGGCGTACGCAGGATTTATATGGCGGCACGAAAGAAACCACCAATAATCGTATGGAATTGATGGGTGCGATACAAGCATTGACCCATAGTCCACATGAGCACAATCTTGAGATTTGGACAGACTCTAGCTATGTCAAAAAAGGCATTACTGAATGGATTGAAGGCTGGAAAAAACGAGGCTGGAAAACAGCCAGTAAAAAACCTGTTGCCAACCAAGATCTTTGGCAACAATTAGACGCGTTATGCCAACAGCGCGACGTTGACTGGCATTGGGTGAAGGGTCACGCTGGACATGCAGGCAATGAAAAAGCGGACGAGCTGGCAAACTTAGGCGTGACGTCCAGCAGTGAAGGTTTATCGACAAGAGATGCGCAAGAAATGGCTAAAAAAAAAGAGCAAATAATGCCTAATAAATCGCAAAGCACCTCTAATCAAAGCACCTCTAATAATGATGACTGGCTGAAATATGATCCGTTGGGTCTAGATATGGATGACGAGCTTGACGAAGAAGTGCTTGATGAAGAAGTGCTTGACGAAGAAGTTCTCAATGACGAACCATTCGACAACCCTCTATTAGACGAACAAAGCCATGACAATGCTAGCAAACCAATGAGTACCACAGACATGCCAGAAGCCCAGACGATGACGACTGACACCATAATGAATAATGACAATCCAGATACGCCGACTGATGAGCCAAAATTTGACGGTGACACCAGCCGTGCCAATCCATATTTTAAGCCATTGCTACCCAAGCCAATAAACCGTCACCAATCTGATCGTCAGCTGATTATGGATACCGAGACCACGGGGCTGGATCCGCAAAAAGGCGATCGTGTCATTGAAGTCGGTATTGTCGAGATGATCGGGCGCAAATTCACTGGCGAAAAGCTACACGTTTATATCAATCCTCAGCGCGGTATGGATGAAGAAGTGATTCGCATTCATGGTATCTCTGAAGCGTTTTTAACCGACAAACCCACCTTTGATCAAGTCGCTCAGTCGCTTTACGACTTTATGGACGGTGCCGAAATCATCGCTCATAATGCCACCTTTGATATGAACTTCTTAAACATGGAGTTTGCTAAAGTTGGGATGAATGACTTTGCACAACGGGTAAAAGTGACTGACTCGCTAGTCATGGCCAAACAACAATATCCGGGGCAAAAAAACACCCTAGATGCCCTCGTGCGCCGCTTAGATGTTGGTAAACAAGACCGTACATTCCATGGGGCGTTATTGGACTCCGAGATTTTAGCCGAAGTCTATCTGGCGATGACTGGTGGACAGGTCACCCTTGCTATCGAAGAAGACTCTCAAGCAGACGGTGGACAGACAGCCCATGCTCACTTTGCCAACTTGGCCTCTTTATTACTAGCATCACCCACTGATGAGACAGCCAATCAGAGTTGGTATAGCGAGTTAGCCGAAGAATATTCTGAATTAAAAGCCAACATATAGCATGTGATTAAAATAACCTTTTATACTGACATTTGGATACTGTATAGTTTTGATTATCATCATGAGCGTTATCGGTTACTCATAAACGCCTGTTAAATCATCGTCTAAATGATCGCTATTTTCATCAGTACGTTATGGAAAAATAACTATGAACCAGTCTGCACAAATGAAATTAACTGCCCCAACGCTTAGTGTTACTGACTTTAATCTGCCATCGCTACATCTGTTGCATGATGAAATTATCGTCACCCTTAAAGACACTGAGATTCATCTGAGCGAATTTAACGATGACAATAGTCAGTCTCCTTTATTATTAGACTCTATTACTGTGCTAAAGCAGCTGTCTTGTATTTTTGAGTTGATTTCTTTGGTTGGTGCAGAAGTCTTGAATACCGCCATCGTCGACGGTCTACAGCGCCTTTATAACAGTGGTGATAATAACGATACTGCGTTGATTATGGATCTGTCAGAAGCCATCATGACTCTGGATCGTTATGTGGAATTTGTGCTATTGACTGAGTCAGTAGAGCCGACTTTGCTATTACCTATCATTAATAAGCTTAATGCTCATGGACAGCTCGCGCCTATCGAAGCAGACTATTTTGCGACATTTGGTAGTAGTAGTGTCATTATTGCCAACCCTGAAAAGAACTTTCAGCCCTTACACGAGCTTAATCTCGACAGTGAGCTGCTGACCTATGCCTATCGTAGTGGTCTTGGGATTGCACTGCTCAATCAAGATGGCGTAGTGAGCCAAGATGCTCAACAAAATCTAGATGCCATGAGTGCTGCGTGTGCGTTGATAGCCGCTCATAGCAACAGTCTATTCTGGCAAGCCGCTACTGCTGCGGTCACTGATCTCGCGACCATTTTGCCACTTAACCTCAGCCAAAAGCATACGCTCATTTATCTAGAGCAGCAGTTCCAAAGCTATCTACCCATCATGGACACGCGTTTTGCTGATTTGGTCAGTTTTGCCTGTCAGCGCGATAACGAAGCAGCAAAACTGTTGCGTGAACAATATGCGGCCAATCAATTAGAAGGCCCACAGCGCGAGCAAATGAAGCGCTTTTTATTCGGTCCTAATCGTGCGCTGACAGATAAGTTGAATGCTATCATTCAGACGCAAATCAATACGATTAAAGAAGATGTCGATAGCTACGCGCGCGGTGATTCACTCAATCCTGCTGACATGCAGACAGCACAAATTATCGAACAGCTGACGGTACTGGGCTCATCATTACGCTTGTTGGGACTGTCAAATGCGGCGACCAGCCTGAATGCAGCAGCAGACGCAGTAAGCAAATGGCGTATACCCTCGCCTGAAGATTTTGATTATCTACTATTGGCATTGATGCATGCTGAAAACGCTACTATCGCCATGGCCGAGATGCATACCCCAGGGGCGATCTACTTGCCACTTAATAACCCCCATATCTCATTGCATCAGCTCAATACAGCTTATGATACTTTAATACAAGAAAGCCGTACTGCCATTGCCAGTGCCGAGCAAGCGATTAACGATTACTTATCTGAGCCTGAGCGCGATATGCTCAACATTCAAAACATACCTGAAATGCTACGTCAAGTAGCAGGCGCGGTACGCTTTTTACAACTGCTAACACCAGCCAGTATGCTGAGCCAATTGGCCAACTACATACAGCAACGTATCGAAAGTGGCAAGCGCATCGACGACAGCACCTTAGCTTATATCGCTGACGTGATTATGGCTGTTGATCATCATTTAGATGGTTTTGAGCACAACCGTCCAGTGAGTAAACAAGCGCTTAATGTTGGTCAACGAAGCTTAAGCCAATTACTAGCCGCTTAATGATTTTAGCGGTATCTGCGCTGACGAGTGATTTAAAACTTTTACTTTAAACAAGTTCGTACCTTATTTGCTACGCACTTGATTTAGACCGTTTGGAAACCTGCTTATGACTCGCGCTTTTGTATTTAGTGATGATACTGTACTCTGCCATCAAATGAGCAACGGCTGGTGGCCATTGCACATCCAACTACCACCGTTCAATAACAGTGGCAAAGAGCCACAGCCTACCTATCAAATAGGCAACGTAGCGCTACTCGAAAGCCTAGCACCAAGTCACTGGCAGTCTGAGGCTAATAATAGTATCAATAATGGTACAGAGAGTTTGGTTGCGACTGAGTCTGATTCTGGAACTACCGAGGACGCTGCCACTTTCACTGCGCAAGCAGCCAATGCCATTACCTATGATTATGCAGTAGCGCATGATATCGCATTGCCTATGATTGCAGAGAGCAGCGGGAACGCTTTTGTGCCGTATCGACAGCTTATCACGCAGTTACCTGCCGCCTTATCAGCTCAGATTAGCCAAGCCATACAGCTGTTACGCTGGCAGACAGATACGCAGTTTTGTAGTCGCTGCGCATCCCCAGTCGTTCATGCCACAGCAGATGAGCGCGCCATGGTCTGTCCAGTATGCCGATTACGCCAATATCCCCGTGTCCAGCCTTGTGTTATTACGGCTATCACTCGACCCAATCCGCAGACGGGAGAGATGCAAATTTTGCTCGCCCATCATCACCGCTATGGAGAACAAAAGCGTCCCCTAATGTACGGCTTGATTGCAGGTTTTGTAGAAGTGGGTGAAAGTTTAGAGCATGCGGTTGTGCGAGAAGTAGCAGAAGAGGTCAACATCAGCCTATCAGATATTCGCTATGTCAGCAGTCAGCCATGGCCATTTCCTTCTAATTTAATGCTTGGTTTTCGCGCTTCTTATGCGGCTGGCGATATTGTAATACAAGAAGAGGAGCTGTCACACGCCGATTTTTTTGATCTCTCTAATTTGCCCAAAATACCGTTTAAGGGCAGCATTGCCTACGAGCTGATCGCCCAGATTGCTCATGAACAAGGCATCGCACTATAGTAGATTGAATATCTACTATAATACAAGCGCCTCACTTTAATGTCTCTATCCATGTTAATAACGCCAGTCTTGATGACCGATGTTAAGGTTTTTAATTAAATGCAAAGCAGTAGTAATATTCGCCTAATCAATCTGCCCATACTGTTCGATACCTTGAATATCGAAATATTGCCTGCTGATATGCAAGCAAAAATTGCCCTTATTGATGCCTGTCTGCCGCAGACGCAGTGCGGTCTGTGTGAACATCCAGACGGTTGCCTGCCTTATGCTACTGCTATTGTAGTAGATAACGAGCCGTATAATAAATGTGTGCCGGGCGGTCAACCAGTTACCGATGCTATTGCGCAAATCGTGACTCTTGACAGCGATGAAACAACCCTCAAAGCCGCACCATCTCAGTGGCCAATAGACGCCACATCGACGCGGCCGACCGAGGTACGCGCCGTCATCCGTGAAGATGACTGTATCGGCTGTACTAAATGTATACCCGCCTGCCCCGTCGATGCTATCGTTGGTACTGGCAAGCACATGCACACTATCTTTACGGACTTGTGCACGGGCTGTGAGCTTTGTATCGCACCTTGCCCAGTTGATTGCATTGATTTGATCACGATTGAGCGCGAGCTGTCTATCTCTGAGCGCGAGGCAGAACAAGAGGATTTAAGGCAGCGCTATCATACTCATCTTAGACGCGTCACCGAGCAGCTTGCTGATAGCAGCAATAGTAGACCTGTGGTCAGCATGGTAGAAGCAAAACTGAATAATGCCGCCAGTCAATCGTTAAATATAAGTGAAGCACAAGCAAAAAACACCATTGCAGCAGCCAAGCTACGCAGTAAAATCAAAAAGCTAGAAAAACAATTAAATACTCGTCCAAATGAGAGCAAACAAATGGATCTTGACGCATTGCAAGCCGAGCTTGCGCAGCTATGACCATTTTATAAATACGTGCGTTATATAGTGGATTCACGTTAAAAATGTTCAACAGACCCTAGACTAATTAATGGTAAAAATACCATGAGTAAAACCGTCAAACACAAAACTGCCGATACCCCACCATCGCGGCGCATGCCCAATCGTGACGTCCGTTCATTCTTTGAAAAGTTGGCAGCGACGATTGATGAGCCAGTGACGGAATTACATTATAAAAGTAATTTTGAACTACTGATCGCAGTCATCTTATCTGCGCAAGCGACAGATGTGAGTGTCAATATTGCCACCCAGAAATTATATCCAGTGGCGAATACCCCTGAAGCAATCTTGGCATTGGGTGAAGAGGGTTTAAAATCCTATATAAAAAATATTGGCTTATATAATGCCAAAGCCAAAAACGTTATCAAAACCTGCCAAGATTTGATTGAGAAGTTTGATAGTACCGTTCCTGATAATCGTAAGGACTTAGAATCGCTCGCTGGCGTTGGACGCAAAACCGCCAATGTGGTCTTAAATACTGCTTTTGGGCAGCCAACTATGGCAGTCGATACGCATATCTTTCGTGTGGGCAATCGTACTGGCCTTGCCACGGGCAAAAACGTGTTAATCGTTGAAAAGAAGCTGGTCGAACGTATCCCAGACGACTTTATCGTAGATGCGCATCATTATCTTATCTTACATGGGCGCTATACTTGTCAAGCACGTACACCCAAATGCGGTGCTTGCCCTGTCTATGACGAATGTATGTTTAAGGACAAAGCCAAGTTTTTGGAACTGTAGTTTTAAGGATTACAGCTTTCAGAATTATAGTTTTAAGGATTACAGCTTTCAGAAGTACAAACACTCTTTATTTAGAATTGAGGAAGCCCAATGCATACGCTGACCGCCCTACTATTTGACGATTTTGAGACCTTGGATCTGTTTGGACCTATCGAGATGTTTGGCTGCTTGCCTGAGCATTATCGTCTGCAATTTGCCTCGCTGAGTGGTGGTATCATTCACAGTAAACATGGCGTTGCGATGCAGACGGTCGCTGTCACAGAATTGGCGTATCAGACTGATATTGTATTGATGGTTGGCGGAATGGGTACTCGCCAGCAGATCAATCATAGACCGTTTTTGCAAGCGCTTACCACACTGGTTGAACACGCTGATTGGGCGCTTAGCGTTTGTACGGGTAGCGCATTATTGGCTAAAGCTGGTGTTTTGGATGGCAAGCGTGCAACGTCTAATAAGCTCTCATGGCAATGGGTAATAACGCAGTCTGATAAAGTCCATTGGGTAGAGCAAGCGCGCTGGGTCATCGATGGCAAGTTTTATACTTCTTCAGGGGTTAGTGCTGGCATGGATATGGCGCTTGGCTTTATCGCTGACAGACATGACATAGAGACGGCTCGTCAGATCGCTAACTATACTGAATATCGCTGGCAAGAAAATAGCGATATTGATGACTTTTACCATGGTTAATCCAATCCATGCCCAGTTACTTCATAATACTATCCATCGCTAGAGTTTTAACTCGATTCACGGTAAAATGTCATAATTTTTTGATTCAATTTTGCCTTATTTTTCCGTTAACATTTAATCCTGACTGAGTTTATAGATTACAGTCCTTGCCATTAAGCGATCCAACTATGCGCGAATACAACTTATTTACCTCAGAATCTGTGAGCGAAGGCCATCCTGATAAAATGGCTGACCAAATCTCAGACGCTATTCTTGATGCCATCTTACGTGAAGATCTCCATGCCCGCGTTGCCTGCGAAACCTTGGTTAAAACCGGTGCCGTGATATTGGCTGGTGAAGTGACCACAACGGCAAATATCGACGTCGAACGTATCGTGCGTGATACTGTCAACGGTATCGGTTATCACCATTCTGACTTGGGTTTTGATGGCGAGACGTGTGCGGTTATTAACATGCTGGGTAAGCAATCTCCAGAAATTGCCCAGGGTGTTGATCGTAGCGATCCTGAAGAGCAAGGTGCAGGCGATCAAGGCTTGATGTTTGGCTACGCCAGCAACGAGACTGAAGTATTGATGCCAGCCGCTATTGAATATGCTCATCGCTTGATGGAGCGTCAGTCTGAGCTACGCCGCGCAGGTGATCTGCCATGGTTGCGTCCCGATGCCAAGGCGCAAGTTACCCTAAAATATGATGGCACTCGTCCCGTTGCTATCGATGCTGTCGTTCTATCGACCCAGCATGATCCCAGCATCTCGCAAGCAGATTTGCAAGAAGCGATTATGGAATCTATCATTAAGCAAGTATTGCCAGCAGACCTACTGCATGCTGGCACACGCTACCACATCAATCCCACGGGCAAATTTGTCATTGGTGGGCCGGTTGGTGATGCTGGATTGACAGGTCGTAAAATCATCGTTGATACTTATGGCGGCATGGCACGTCATGGCGGCGGTGCCTTTAGTGGCAAGGACCCTTCAAAAGTAGATCGCAGCGCTGCTTATGCTGTGCGTTATGTGGCCAAAAACATCGTCGCTGCTGGGCTGGCTGATCGCTGTGAAGTGCAAGTGAGCTATGCCATTGGGGTCGCTGAACCGACATCTATCTCGGTCAACACCTTTGGTACCAGCAACATCAGCCATGATGAGATCATTCGCCTGATTCGCACCCATTTTGATCTGCGCCCTTATGGCATTACCCGTATGCTGAACTTATTGCAACCTATGTATCAGCAGACTGCGACGTTTGGGCATTTCGGTCGTCCCGGCTCTGAAACTGCCTTTACGTGGGAAAAAACAGACAAAGCTGAAATCTTAAAAGCAGACGCAGGGTTGTAAAAATATTACCTGATGTCCCTTAGTCTCTTACAAACAGACCGTCTCTATAAATCTAAAATTACCGATACTTATTAGGAATCGCTTATGTCTCAAGACAATATTCAAGACAGCAACCCTCAAGACAACAACATTAAAGACAGCAATGTTGATGCTAGCGTTGAAATCACCCCTGAAATGCAGGCGTTTTATCAACGTGCCGATGCCATCATCGGTATCGCCAACAGTCAGTTGGGTTCTGATGCTCATTCAGGTCAAGTAGGCGCGTCTTTGTTGTATGCTGCGGCACGTTATAGCGCTTCAGTTGCGTCTATTGGCTTTGTAAAAGGTGACGATTTTGCCAAAGAAAAAGACGATATTGTTGAGTTCTATGTCAAACAGTATCGTCAAATGCTAAGCGACAACTTAACCGATTATGCACAAAACTTTGATAAATACGTTCAGCTAAATCAAGATGATAAAGTCGCTAAATAAGTCTTTTTAAACGCTTAAAACATAGCAATTATGCTTTATGACAGGCTTAAAGATCATTAGATATTAAACCCAAGCCTAATTGTAGGCTTGGGTTTTTTATTAACCCTGAGTAGTTAAGCTTATAGTCCATTCAATTTAGAAGAAATACAAGGCGACCGAGTGTAGATGTAATACTTCAAACGAGGCTAATGCTGTCACTCTTTTATATAGTCAAAATACCCCAAGAACGCTACGATACTGCTGATATTACTTTTCACTGACTATAGTGGATTGACTATATTCTTGGATGCTGGTTATCGACCATAGCATGAAAGCCTGTGCATATATTGAGCACAACATAAAAAAGGACATGATATCGCTATCATGTCCTTTTCGTTTAATATAAATACTACGTTCAGTCTACTACTCAGCAGCGATAGCGATCATCTCAACCAATAGCTCAGGACGTGCTAGTGCTGACTCGCCACAAGCACGGGCTGGAGGCTGAATGCCTTCAAACCATTTGTCGTAGACTTCATTCATAGCAGCAAAGTCTGCCATATCTTTGATCCAAACCGTCACTGATAGTAGTTTTGATTTATCACTACCGACTTCCTCTAGCAGCGTTTGGATTTTTTCTAAACACGTCAAAGTTTGTGCTTTGATATCGTCTTCTGCATTGCCCACTTGACCACACAAATATACGGTCTGGTTGTGGACGACAATTCTGCTCATGCGCTGAGTGCTGTGTAGTTTTTTGATCATTTTATATCCCTTCAAATTATTGATTTAAGTCTGTGCTAAATCTATCAAATGCACTATTTTTTCGAAAAACGCTGGGCGCTAAATGGCGCAACATCTACCAATAACGGCTTGTCATGAATCATCTCTTCAACGAGACGCCCTGTCATAGGCCCTAAAGTGAAACCCTGATGACTGTGACCAAATGCGAACCATAATTTGTCATGCTTGTCTGCAGGACCAATAACTGGCTTCATATCAGGCATACAAGGACGTGATCCTGCCCATGCTTCAGATTCTACCGCATCTTCTAATGGTAAGATTTTGCGAGCCAGCTTCAGAACCGTTTTTAATTGACCAAAGTTCTTTGGCGCATCCATGGTGGTCATCTCAGCACCAGTTGTGATACGGATACCTTGCTGCATCGGACCCATCACAAAGCCTTTGTCCATATCAAACATGCTGTGATTGATAGTGTTTTTTTCCGTCACTTTGAAATGCTGATGATAGCCACGCATTGGGAACAATGGTAAATTATAACCAAGTGGTTTAATCAAGTCGTTTGACCAAGGGCCCGCGGCGATGACCAATTTATCACTATAATACGTATCGTTATCAGTGATAACTTTCCAACCTTCGCCATCTTGTACGATTTCTTTGACATCGCTTTCTTTGATCGTACCGCCCATCTCTTGGAAATTTTTCGCATACGCTTTGACTAGCGAGCTTGGGTTCGATACTTGCCAAGAGTTTTTCCAATGAATCGCACCAACGAAACCTTCAAAATTGGCGCTAGGTTCCATTGCTTTTAGTTCTTCAAGGTTTAGGACGTTATGTTCAACACCTTGGTTGCGAGCATCAATGGCTGACGCTTGTGCTTCTTTAAACGTCTCTTCAGAACGATGCAATTGTAGCCAGCCATCACGCGTGATTAGCTCGTCAGCACCAGATGCTGAAATCATTGTCTGATGCTCACTGGTACAATGCGCGATCAGCGTCTGCCACTCTGATTCGATTTGTTTGACAGTCGCAGGCACAGAGTATTTCCAATACTGCAATAACGCTTGATGGTAACGCAGAATCGCTGGGATACGATAGCGAATGTCAGTACCTTGGTTCGGTAATACTCTAATCATTTCAGTCAATTGACGAGGAAAAGGATGGGTATGAATGGCTTCACGCTGAATCAATCCAGCATTACCATACGAGGTCTCTGAACCTGGCAGTTTCTTGTCTAGCATCAATACTTGTGAACTATTTTTTTGTAGATGCCACGCAACTGAGGTGCCAACCATGCCTGCACCGATAACGATCACTTCATAGCGCATAACCTATCCTTTTTTTAGGGTGTTAATACAGAGTATCAAATATAAGGGTCTAACAGAATTAGGTGGTAATAGTAACGCATTAGGACAAATTTTAAACCCTTATCTGACGGACTTTTTTGTTATCTAATACTTTTAGTTATATGTTCGCTAGATAAGTATTTTTAAATGGAATAATGTGGCAATTAAGTGGTCATTGACGGGTTACGCGAAAACATATCTAATGAATTGAGGCATCTTTAAAGTCATGAGTAGCAAGTTGCTTAGAAAGTTACGTAGAAAGTTACATAGAAAGTTTAGTCAGTGGAAATTGCATCTTTGTTAGCTTGGATTGGCTATTTATCTGACAATCACATAATTTAAATAATTAAAGAACAACTACATTCTATTATTCATGTTTAGAGAGTCGCTGCAACCAGTCATTGAGACCATTAATATCAAGTGCTTGCGCGCCATAACCAAGCGTTAGTAAATATTCAGGTAAGTATTCATCGAATTTCTCAATCATCTTATTCGGTATATTTTCAGCAAGCTCGGTCGCAGTTGGCAAAGGCTTATGAGTTAAAGCTTTTAAGAATCTTATAACTTGAATCGAATCGACTTTATTAACACATATCACGCCTGCATACACCTCAGTGGAGAAATCATGCTGTATCAGCAAGGCTACCAAGGTATTGACGACTTTATCACCGCGCCACATAAAGATATAAGTATTGCCGTCTTGGTCTATAAGCGGTCGATGACGCAGTTGACACCTATCAAAAGCATCAAGACTCTCTGTGAACAGCTCACGTGCTGTTTTGTCAGCGAAATCTACTTTTTTATCGCCAACTGAAATACGATAATCGCCATGACTTAATATGTCATACATCTCTTGGCGCACTCGGTCATGTATCGACAAACCGCCGCTGTCAAAAGCTGGAGGCACACCGCCACCTTTAGCAGCAATGACATAGACGACTTTTTTATCCATATCTATGTCTGCTACTTGCCAGCGTCTACCCCCAAAAATAATATACTGTTTAGGTATTAGCATAGTTGTAACAGGTAGCGTGCCCAGTGTTTTACTACCTGCCACGAGACGATATTCCTCTGGCGTTTTAAACACTGCATAAAAGGTATAGTGATCAACGATACGCTCGCCTACTATTCCTAACACCAATTGTTGATTGCCAAGCTGGGTAATAAGTTGCATCGCGCCCATTTGTGATAATAATAATTTAAAATGAGCTGGTGTTATCTTTTGAAAAGGCCCTTGTCGACATAGCAAGGTATAAATCTGGTCAGCGCGAATACCGCCCCATTGACCGATGGTTGCTAGCACTTGATGCAATAGCGTTGAGAAATGATAGAGGGAAGTATCAGCAGGCTCAAACCATCTACTAGCGATAAGCAATCGTATCATGGCCATTGACTGCACCAGCTCTAAGCGTAGCCTATCCACCAAGCTGGTATCTACATCGATTTGTTGTTCGGTAATAAGCATGCGCAGTACCGACGAACCTCCACGCCTACCCGAGCGCCCAAGTCGTTGTCGCAAGCTTGAAACCGAATGCGGTGCGGTCACTTGTACGACAGAATCGACTTTACCAATATCAATACCTAGCTCCAAAGTCATAGTACAGACGGCGGTAGTTGGTAAATCGTCCTTTTGCAAACGTTGCTCTAAATCTTCTCTCCATTCTTTAGCTAATGAGCCGTGATGAGGAAAAAACTCATTAGGGACAACATTGTGCTCACACTTCTCACTTAGCATCGTGGCTATGAGTTCGGTACGTGCACGGCTATTGGCAAAGATGAGATGATTACCACCACGACAGAAGCGATATAAATCCGCGCATATTTGCGTTAGGGCATCATAGGGAACATCTAGGCTAGTATCTTCAGTATCAACACTCTCAATATTAATACCTGCAAAACCTTTTTGTTCAGCATCATGACTATCAGAATCGGCCTCAATGTCATCGCTTTGGCGTGTCGACATCATCTGATTAGGCTGTATATACCCTTTTAGCTGTACTTTGACACTTGCGGTCGATTCAACGTCCTCAATAATGACGCAAGGTAAAGCGTTATTGGGACGTAGCGATAAAGGGACGGTTTCTAAATTGCCCAAAGTGGCGCTAAGCGCCACTCGCGGAATAGGCGCATCTAGCCGTCCAGCCACATGCTCAAGACGGGTCAAGAGTGACAATAGATGCTGCCCACGCTCGCTACCCAAGAAGGCATGAAATTCATCAATGACAATATATTTGAGCTCGCCAAAAGCTTGTTTTACCCAGCCTGCATCTCGTACTAGTAAAGATTCAAGCGACTCAGGAGTGATTAGAATAATCCCTGATGGCGACTTTTTCTGTTGCTTCTTTTTACTCTGTAAACTATCACCATGCCAAGGAGTCACTTGCATATCGAGTAGCTCCGCTAGACTTTGCAAGCGTCGATACTGGTCATTAATTAATGCTTTTAGCGGGCTGATATAAAGAATACCAACGCCCTTGTCTTGATGGGCGATAGCGCTACAAGCAGGCAAAAAGAAAGCTTCGGTTTTACCCGCAGCAGTTGCCGCACTGATAAGCACATCCGTTTGTCCTGATAAAATAGGTGCGATAGCTTTGGCTTGTACTTCGCGTAATCCGTGCCAGCCTTGGTTAAAAATCCAGCGTTGCACACGTTTATCAAGCTCGGTATGGGCATCTCTCAAAGTAATTTTCCGTCCTAAAGTTATATATCAAACTTATAAGCTAAAGTCTGCAAGTCCATCATCTTCATCCATGTCACTAAGGTCGCTCATATCGATGTCCATATCGGATGGCGTCTCAGGGTCGATAGCTACCGAATGAATGAGATGATCCCATGAGATCGTAGGATTTTGGTCGATGACAGCTAGCATATCTAAAAATGCCTTGATGGTATTACGTGGTGTTCTAAAATAAGCATCACCAATCGTTTGGCTACAGTGTTGCAAGAAAGCTTGTAGTGATTCATCAGGTACTAGATATGCAGACTCATCACCGCCTGCATAAACATGACGTAGGTTTTTTAGCAAAATATACAGCTCCTCTGGCGTTAGACTAGCTAAATGTAATGCGGGAGATGAGTAATCGATAACCCCTGCCTGCTTGGCAAAGCTGTTGTCCGCTAAACGAGTTTGCAAAGCATCATAGCTATATAAACCCTTGCGCGGATCGAGTAAAAACTCAGGCGTACCCCCTAACAAGAACCCTAAATGCTCAGCTGTACCTTGCAAACAATCATTTAAGATACGCAAGATTTGCTCATAGTTACCTTGACGCGCTTGCGTACTATTGAGCTTATATAGATTGACCATCTCGTCCAAATTAACGAGTAATCCTTGATAACCAGCTTGGCGAACGAATAAACTCATGATTTTTAGGGAATCATAAAAGGAAGCATCAGAGATAATCGTGCGCACGCCTAAGTCTCTTTTGGCATCAGTCTTAGTAGAGTATTCTGCACGTAGCCAACGAATAGCGTTGACTTTTAACTCGTCATTACCTTCTTCGTGTCCTTGCCAATAAGCTTCAATGACTTTTGCAAAATCATAACCGCCTACCAACTCAGTCAATTCAGCTAAATTTTGCTGTATAACGTCACTGATAGCTTCTCCGCTACTGTCCGCTTGTTTGCGTGCTTCAGTAATAAAACGCTCAACTACACTGGCAAGCCCATTCCCATCAGGCTTATTGCGCGTTGATAAGTTACGCATCAGCTCAGAATATAAATTCCTCGCTTGGCCTGACGATGCTTGAATACGTCTGTCAGGCGATAAATCCGCATTCACCGTGACCAATTTATGCTCAAGTGCGATGGCGCGAACCACGCTCAAAAAGAAAGTCTTCCCCGACCCATATTCCCCAATAATCAGCCGAAATGCAGAACCGCCATCAGCCACACGTTCAATATCATCTATCAAAGCTTTGAGCTCATTAATACGTCCCACTTGGATATGCTGAATACCAACTTTGGGGGTAACACCAGCCTTGAGCGACTGGATAATCGCGTCGCGTTCTTTGGCTCTAATTTTTTTACCACTCATCTTTATTCCTTTTTAATCTACTATTTTTAGTGTGCTAGCTTTTATGTGCTATGAATTCAACGCTTTTAACTCGTCTACAATCTCAAAATCAACGACCACTTCATCATCATCTTCTAATACGGGTGCATCAACTTTATCGTATGCCCAGTCGTTAATAGTTTCAATAGCGCCATTTATCATTAGATTTAACGATTCGCATAATTTGTTGACGGCTTCACGTTGCCATACCTCGGCACTAATAAGCTCTTGATACAGTTGACTGTGACTACTATCTAGTCCGTTTATTATCGCCTCATTACAACTATGATTGTCAACAGGCGCGTTACTCTGATGCTCAGTCACCGTCTTACTGCTTATCTTTAATAGTACACTCTCTTTTATATCATCTTCGCTTTCTTCATCTTCTACAGCAAAGATCTTACTTAGCATCGCTTTAGCCACTGCGGTCTCACGTTCATGTAGCGCCAATAGTTCGGCATCAAAACTAAATGAGCGGCTATTTTTGCCGCTATTGTCTTTGGTTTCGGGTGCATTATTTATGCCCATGTTTACTTTTTTATTCGTCGTCAGCTGATGAATATCACTAGTCACTAACGTTTTATCCAGACCTAAAGCTTGATATAACTTTTCTATTTGTTTAATTTGACTGGGTTCAATATTGCCATTCGCTAAAGCAACGGTAATGATAAAACGGCTAATAAAGCCAATATATTGCTCGTCAAGATCAGCCAATGTCGCTTTTAGACCTGCCATATTTGCTGGGGTATTTAACTGCCATAGCAAATATGCGGTCAGAGAGCCTTTTTCAATAGTGGTCAGTTGACTGTCTTGATTGAGCAGCGTCAATAGTGTATCCACTTCCCTTTTATCAACATAACCATTAATAGTCGCTACCATTGCCCCTAATCTCATAGCTAGGCTGATTTGATAGAACGACGAGCTCGGTTCGAAACCTTCACAATGCGCACCATGACCGCAAGCAAATAGCACGGCATAACCGTCCGATTGCAGGCGCGTCTGATGATAACGTTGGTCTGGAGCAATACCAAAACCAGCAAGCTCTACCAAATTAATAATCAGCTCATTTTGCTTTTTACTCAGCGCTTTGCTAGATGTTTGCGGCAAAGTTTCATCCAAATATACCCATAACTCTTTAGTCGTTGTCAGCCCTTCATCGTTTTCTATAATGGACTGTGCCCATGTTTTAAATTTTCTGATAGTAGGGTTGTCACTTAGATAATCTTGCTGATAAATAAGCGTCTTAGGTAATAGCATGATAGCGGCAATATCGTCAGCCGAGCTATCCTCCTTGCCCAAATAACGACTGTAAGCATCTAAAGCATCATTGCATTGTTCAGCGATAGTTATAAGTTTTTTGACAGGCGCTCGCAGGACACTTGGGTCTGGCAAGTCATCAAGCGTAAGCTCTACGCTAACGATAGAACGACTGGCAGCGTTATAGCTGAGCTTGAGCCTAGTTTTATTGGCAGAAACTACGAAACCATTTTGGTAAATATCTTGGTAAAGGATTTCGAATAACGATTTAAACGCTGTTTCACAGCGCTTGGCGGGAGTTTTAAAATTGTATTCATTAGAATATACCAACCACTCCCATGCTAATGACGCAGGAATAGGCAATTGCAACGCTACAGTCTTTGCTAAATGCATCTTAAATTTTAGGTTTTGGCTAGTGAAAGGCGGTGGCGATAAATGCCCTGTTTGCGCTTTATCTTCAAATAACAAGGAGCGGATAAGGGTCATAAATGCTAAGAAATGTGCTGAATAACTGTCGAATGAAGCAGACTGACTGCCATAGACACGATTGAGTCGGGTCACTTCTTCATAGATAGCCATAAACTCAGTGTCAGAGACGACATCATCATTAATGTGCTCAATAATACGACGCTCAAAACCGCTAAAATAAATGAAAATATAGCCAATAGGCGTACTCGTGTGCGCGCGATTTGAGGCTAACCAATCAAGATAAGTTCCTCGGCACTTAGTGGACAGGCGCTCAAAACTTGGCCAATAGCCAAGCGATTCATCAACATAAATTTGCGAGAGACTATGAATAATCTTTGGCGAGCTGGCAGGTAAACTGTCATCGACTAGCGAAGGTTCAGTACCGAACCCCGTTAGCATTTTGAGCTGACCACCAAGATAATAAAAACCGCGCTCAATAGAGCGACCGTTAATATTCAAAGATTCGTTTTCTTTAACCCAACGTCCCAACTGTTTATTGGATGAAGTATTCGAAGCTTTGGATTTAGCAGATGAGATAATAAATGACGCAAACTGATCTGATTCATCATCTTGAGTAGAGTGACTGTTTCTACGTGGTTTGTGAGGATAATCAGGCTTGATATCAGGTGGCAAATCTATAAAGACGGGCTTCGCTGTTTTATTGCCTTGAGCGTCGGCATCATATTTTTGTCTAAAGAGTGCCTTCACATCTGCAATAAAATTTTTCATTGATGATAAAATCCATACTGAGTAGTGCCAATGTCGTTGTAAAAGAGCGTGTAAACCATATCTATTCTAACAACAAACGTGCATTATTTATGCCTGTATTTTTATATTTATTTATCAAAATAATTAACCTACCACCACACTGGATCGTCACTTTCCCTACTAAGTTTTTTAACGGTCTCTACTGTCACCTCATCTGCTGACAGCTCCGCGATAAATCTTGAAGGCTTGTCAAAATACCCTGAATAACTGGCGAAGTAATCAGGTGCCGTTAGATACAGTCTGGTCTTGGCTCGACTACAAGCAACATAAAATAATTTTCGTTCCTCTTCTAACTCCTCAAAGTCATCCAAAGAGCGATGGTGCGGCGTGATACCGTCGACCAATGAATTGACAAACACCACTGGCCACTCCAGTCCTTTGGCACTGTGGATAGTCGAGATAGTGACTTTATCGTTGGCATTTTCATCAGGTTGACTGGTTGTCGCTACCGAATCATTGGGCGGATCGAGTGCCAAATTTTCTAAGAAATCATCAAGGCTACTGTGCTCTGTTGCCAAATTTTTGAGCACCCGAAAGTCCTCGCTGCGCTCACGCCAATTCTCTTCAATCGTCTTTAGGATAGGAATATAAAAACCTAAAATCAGCTCAATGATAGCCTCAACCGACTCCGCTTGTTGCGCTTTGGTCAAGGTCGTATGAAGCGATTCTAACTGCGGACTTTTTTTGCTAAATTTCGGTAGTAGCAATGGTTCAAACGAATTATTATCCGCATTAATCGCTTGAGTCAAACGCGTCGCGGTGACTGCCCCAACGCCTTGGAACAAGGTCAAAATTCGATGCCAAGCAATGGTGTCATTAGGATTATAAAGAATTTTTATAAAAGCTAAGACATCCTTGATATGGCGGCGCTCAACGAACTTAATACCCCCTACCACGATAAATGGAATATGGCGCTCCATAAATTCTAACTGTACATAATTAGACTGAAAAGACGTGCGGCACAGTACTGCAAAATCGTTGTAATCGTAGTCTGTCTTGTGCTCGATAATCTTATCGGCTATATATTTGGCCTCTTTTGTTTCATCGCTTAAACGGCTAAAGGTTGGTTTGTTGCCCGTTATGCTCGCGTTTGAATACAGCTGCTTTTGATACCCTAGCGTGATTTGCGCGGACAAAGCATTGATATAATTTAAGACAGCAGGCGTACTACGATAGTTTTGCTCAAGCTTAATGAGACTCGCCTCAGGATATGTCTCACCGAAGAGCAAGATATTCTCGTAATTAGCACCGCGAAACGCATAAATACTTTGATTGTCATCGCCAACGACCATCAGAGATACTGATGCAGGCGCACAGATAAGATCAATCAGCTGCTTTTGCGGAATATTGGTATCTTGATATTCATCAACCATGATATAGCGGTAGTTTTCTTGTAGCAGCTGACGGAATTTGTCGTTAGACTTTAGATGACGTACCACTTGGCTGATAATATCGTCAAAATCATACAAATGATTGGCGCGTTTATACTCATGAAAGTCGACAGCCAATTGCTCAATGATAGGAATATGAATAGCAATATCAGGATAATTATCTTCGATCAAATTACGAATAGGAATGCGCCGATTTCTAGAGGTTGAAAAGATATTCTGTAAGGTTTTCTTGCGTGGAAATGCTTGTTTCTTAGTTTGCGCTGGGTACTTTTTTTCTTTATAAATCAAGTCAATCGCGTCCTCAGCATCCCCCGTATCTAGAATCGTGAAGCGCGGATTGATACCCAGTAGCCCTGAATATTGACGCAGCAGCCTATTGCAAAACGAGTGAAAGGTGCCACTGGTGATATCGTTTAGCGCTTTGCTGGTCGGCAAAACATCCTCGGATAACTGCTCGTCAGATAGGGTGTTAGTGAGCAAGGTTTTCGCGCGACTCTTAATCTCATTGGCGGCTTTTCGAGTAAAGGTCAGTAGCAATATTTGCTTAGGAGGCACACCATTCTCTAATAGATAACTGGTACGATACGTTAAGGTTTTGGTCTTACCAGAGCCAGCACCAGCGATGACCAATACCTTGCCATCGATAGTAGTGGCTGCTAACAATTGATCCGGATTGAGCTCACTGGCGTAATCTACTTTTAAGCCTAAATCACTATTCAACCTTTGCTTCAGCAGCTCAACATTTGCAGCATCGTCGGCGTCGATTAGATTTTCCTCTAGCTTTTTGATCGCTTTTTCAAGACGCGCAAGCTTAGGCTTAATCTCCATAAAGTTCTGCGGATAGTGGTAGCGGTGCGTGTCAAAAATAGTGGGTGTCATTATAGGAATTTGCCTTTCATTTTATTTTAGCCGCCTTTATCTGTATAGAGCATCTAATACGTAGCAGTTCAAAGATGTAGCTAAGAAATTTTGATGTTAATGATTTTTGCTGTTAATGATTAAGATTGTTAGTAAAGTTTAGCGAGTTATAGGTACTCACCTTTAATGCGCTTGTCAGCCAAATTATTATTTTATAGTACAGCTTACCATAATTGATAAAACAGCAAAATTGCCAGCGATGACTAGGACAGACTCGGACAAAATCTTAGTATACCGCACAACAACCTCACCCCTATTCCGGTAAATTTGCTACAATATGCCCAATTTTGATTTACCATTTAACTAAGTTTTATAATGACTAATTACTGAGTTCTATGGGGACTAAGTAGCAAGTCTTATATTGACTAAGTACCAACTGATTTTATTCATATATTGAGAGCATGTTATGGGTTTTAATTGCGGCATCGTCGGCCTACCAAACGTGGGTAAATCTACCTTGTTTAACGCCTTGACCAAAGCGGGTATCGCCGCTGAAAACTTTCCGTTTTGTACCAAAGATCCCAACACGGGTATTGTACCAGTACCAGACCTACGCCTAAAGAAACTGGCTGACATCGTCAATCCTGAACGCGTCCTACCGACGACCATGGAGTTTGTGGATATCGCAGGTCTAGTCGCAGGCGCGTCAAAAGGCGAAGGCATGGGTAACCAGTTCCTAGCCAACATCCGTGAGACTGATGCAATTGCTCATGTCGTGCGCTGTTTTGATGATGACAACGTCGTTCACGTCGATGGTCGCGTCAGCCCAATTGATGACATCGAAACCATCAATACTGAATTGGCATTGGCAGATTTAGAGGCTGTTGAACGCGCTGTTTTTAACTTAACTAAAAAAGCCAAAGGCGGCGATAAAGACGCTAGCGCCATGCTTGATGTGTTCAAAAAAATCGAACCATTGTTAGCAGACGGTCAAGCCGCTCGCGCGGCAAACCTTGATAGCGATGAGAAAAAACTCATCAGAAGCTATGGTTTGATTACCCTAAAGCCAACCATGTATATCGCTAACGTGTCTGAGGATGGTTTTGAGAACAACCCATACTTAGATGCCGTTCGCAACTATGCCACTGGTGAAGACTCTATCGTCATCGCGCTATGCAACCAAATCGAATCTGAAATCGCTCAGCTTGATGAAGACGATAAAAAAGACTTCCTAGCTGAAATGGATATGGAAGAAGCCGGTCTTGATCAAGTCATTCGCGGTGGTTATGACTTACTGGATATGCAAACTTACTTCACCGCTGGTGTCAAAGAAGTACGTGCTTGGACTGTCGCTATTGGCGCAACCGCTCCGCAAGCTGCTGGTGTAATTCATACCGATTTTGAGCGCGGTTTCATTCGTGCCGAAGTCATTGCTTATGATGACTTCATCGAGCACAACGGCGAGAAAGGCGCAGCAGCGGCTGGTAAATCGCGTCTTGAAGGCAAAACATACATCGTGCAAGATGGCGACGTGATGCATTTCCGCTTTAACGTTTAACGTTTAACGTTCAAGGTTTAATAAAGCGAATTGCGTGTTTACACAGTCTTAGTAGAGAACAACCAAAAGTCAGCCTTTGTGCTGGCTTTTTTTATTATAATAACGTCTGTTATCTTCAAAAACAGCAAATCCGCTGAAAACAATTATTAAAATAATGATAAAAATAACGGATTATAAACTATGACGGCTCATATTTATCAATCGCTTAACAGCAGTGCACATTGGGCACAACTATTTAGTGCGCAGCGCTTGGGCAGCCACAAAAAAGCTCCAGCGCAAGACAGCGCGCGCTCATCCTTTCATAAAGATTATGACCGACTGGTGTTTTCGCACTCTTTTCGGCAGCTCAATCAAAAAACCCAAGTCCATCCGTTGACCAACCAATTGGGCATTCATACGCGCTTGACGCATTCGCTTGAGGTCTCTTGTATTGGACGCTCATTAGGGATAATGGCGGCAGAAAAACTGCATGACAAATTAGCCAGTGGTCTACCAGCAGGCGTCTCGCCAGCCGATGTCGGGGTCATTGTTCAAGCAGCCTGCCTCGCTCATGATATTGGTAATCCGCCTTTTGGTCATGCAGGAGAATACGCCATTCGCGATTGGTTTATGCATCCTGATCGTCAGGCTATTTTGCAAAATCTGAGTAATAATGAGCAATTGGACTTACTGGCATACGAAGGCAATGCGCAAGGGTTTCGGCTACTCGCCCGTAATGAGCATCATCCTGATAAGGGCGGTATGCGCCTCACTTGCGCGACGTTGGGTGCCTTTATGAAATACCCTTGGCTAGCGACGCATAGCAATCATGTTTCTGAAAGCACTTCTCCAAGTAGCTCGCTCACCAACGTACAAAAATTTGGCTGCTTTTATAGTGAAGCCTCTCAGTTAGAAGAATTGGCAGCGTGTCTGAGCCTACCACGCTCGCAGCAACATGATGGTTTTGCGCGCCATCCCCTCGCCTATCTATTGGAGGCTGCAGATGATATCTGCTACGCGCTGATAGATTTGGAGGATGGTATCAATCTGAATATGCTAACCTATAGCGATGTCGCCACGATATTTTATGAGTTGATTGGTGAGCGTCCTAGTAGCGTGAGCTTGCCAGCGCATATGTCTGTCAGGCAAAGCCTAGCATCACTGCGAGCACGTGCTATGATGCGCTTGGTCAACACTGTCACCGACGCTTTTGTCGCTAATAGCGAGGCCTTGCTGGCTGGTACACTGCAAGGCAGTCTATTTGCACATTGTGATGCAAATGTGCAAAATGGTATTAATCAAGCCAAACAATTGGCGCGTGAGCAAATATTCAATCACCCAAGCAAAGTGCGGATGGAATTGATGGCGAACCAATGCTTGCATCGCCTCTTAGATGCCTTTATACCATTGGCTTGGACAAACTCAAAAACTGCCCCGATGTCATTTGAGCAGCAGCGACTGCAAAAACTCCTCCAACCGCACCTCGATGAGCATCGACGGGTACTATCCGATAATATCTATCACAATATTTTAAATATATTGGACTTTATTACTGGGATGAATGATCATGAGGCATATAGATTGGCGCAGGAGCTACAAGGTCATTGGGGTACGATGGTCTAGGACGCGTCCTCATTTTAGAAACGGTCACAGCGTTCATCTCACCCAATGTACTCAGTGTAATATTTGCGCTTAATTGCCCGCTACTCACTATAAATGGCTTTGACTATAAATTAACACAAGTTGCGTATTTCAGTCGTATTTCTGCGCTGAAGTGAGTATGATAAACCTCTATCGGATAATTTTGAAATATTATGAGCAGTCGCGAACAAAAGAAACTTCAAACCCGGCACGCCTTTTTTAATGCCGTGCTCGATCTCTGTATGACAGGGCAGTCTTTTAGCTCCATCAGTCTCAGGCAGGTGACACGTGAGGTTGGTGTCGTGCCAACGGCATTTTATCGACATTTCGATGATATGGAATCGCTTGGGCGGGCGCTGGTGGTTGAAGAATTGGGCGGGACACTCGCTATATTAAGCGACAGTTTACAAATTGGCCGTAGGCGCAGCTTTGATCGCCAAATCGCCAAGAGTATTCAGCTGTTTTTATATATGGTCAGCGAGCAGCCTTGTTATTGGCAGTTTTTGGTCAGCGAACGCTATGGTGGTTCAGAGGCCGTGCGCAAGGCTATTAATGAATTGATCAAAAAGCATGGACAAAGCTTAGCAGAAGATTTGGCCTTACAGCCCGCCTTTACTCATATTGATGCCTATGATTTACGCTTACTGGCTGAAGCAGGGGTTAATATGTTTTTTTCTTGGATTATCGACTGGTTAGAGCTGACGTATACTGAAGATCATGATGACGAAGCTGATTTGTCTGAAATTGAAAAAAAGAAACAGCTGATGCTGCATAACTGTACTCGTCAAGCACAAATGTTGTTTTATGGCGCATACAACTGGAAGTCTACTGAAGAGACTCGCCTGAGCGACGACTAAGCAATCTCCAAAACCTTTGAGTGCTGATTAAAAACTCGGCCGAAATGCCCATAGACGCTGTGTAACAACCTTAATTGACTTCGCTGTTTTGCTCTTATCGTTATTACCCGTACTGTTGGCATCATTGCCATTTTTATCATTGCTATTAGCATCGTTGTTATTAGCAGCACTACTATTGTCGGTCTCACCATCACCAGTGGCAGCTTTGCTAATCAAGACAGTAGCAAAACGTTGCCTTGTTTGACCTGTATTGGCACTATCTGTCGCCGTGATAAGCGCCGTAAAAGCCTGACTGTCAACGGCTAATAATGGCGTTAATGCTGCTCGCTGCTCTGCATTAATGCCTCCCAATTGTGGCAATTTCCACAATTCATCAATAGATGGCAAGACCTGCTTGCGCCTCATCTCGGTCAACCCACGCATCTGCTCGCTAGTCACACCGTCCACCAAAGACGCCAGCAATTCAGGGCTGGCGGTATTGACATTGATAGCCACATAATAAGGGACGGCAGTAATGTAAGGGCGTAGCGCCGCCAGCACTTCAGCGCCTACTCCTCGAACGTCTTGTAGCTGATCGATGCTAAGAAATGGCTGGTTCGGTAATGTCTTATCTGCTGCCCCATTGCGCTGCTGCGAATATACCACGCTCTCATCACCGCCATCTTGATAGACCTCACCATCTGCATCTTGATAATCCAGTACCGCAATGGCAATATCGGGCTCTAGGTTCAATTGTGTTAAGAGTCTTTGAAAGACAGCCAAGGCTGCCATATTAACCGCACCATTCTGATATAAGTTATTAATATTAAAACGACTGGCCTCGTCGCGCAGTTCGATGCTGATGCTATGATTATCTAAGGCATAAGGCGGTATTGGCTGCGCCCAAATATCTTGCTCGCTATCCGTATCATTGAGCTTATTATCCGCACGAATCAAGGTGACTGCCAACTGCTGACCGGCGTTAATGTCTTGTAATAACTGATTCTGATCAAATAATAAGCCACTACGCCTGATAGCAATTTTTTGACTGGCAAGCATCGCCCCTGCGACCACCGTAATACTAACCACCAGTAGCAATATAGTCAGCAGCGCTACCCCGCGCTGAGAATGCGCTGTCATTGACATAAGCGACCTCTCTGATTGGTACAAGGGCACATTTTCAATACCTTATAAATTAGCATTGCCCACACCAGCGTTAGCAGTATTGCTACCATTAGTATTATCGTTATTGCTGCCATTATCGTTGCTGTTATCACTTTTACTATTAGGTGTATTTTGCATACTACTACGAGGGAATGGCTGCGGCGCAAGTGCCCATTGCCAAGTGATAGGCATATCTTGATAAGTGAAGCTGACAGCAACACCTTTTGGTAATAACTTAGCCTCAGCTTGGCTACTCGCTGTATTAGCCGCTTGCCCAGACGCTCTATTCGTATTGTTGTTATTGCCACTGTTTTCGTCAGGGAACTTTGTCGCTATCTCTGGTAAATAGGCCTGCCAGCGTGCTGCGGTCACCCCTTCCAGCAATACGCTATCCAAACTAACGCTATCAGGCCCCGTTGCGAGGCTGGTATATTGACGGCGAATCAAGCGCTCATCGGCAAAAATATATTCGACGTGCTGCATACTGGTACTGCTTTGGTAGCGTGGGTCAGGATCTGCAAAGCGTACGAAGCTGACACGCTCGCCATCTAGGCTCATAAAAGGCTCAGGCTCTATCGCATTGTGCTGGCTGCTTTCGTTGCTACTATTTGCGACACTAATATCTTGAGTACGGGTATCTTGAGTACGAGCATCTTTCGTCGTGGGTGACTGATAAGGGATAATTTGCCCCATATCTTGCTGTAGCTGCAAATAGGCATATTGCAAGACAGCCAGATTATCAGCATGAAATTGTGCGCGCTCACGGGCGCGGTTCACACTATCAAACACTTGCCAACCAGCCACTGCCAACATCGCAAATATTGCCATAGCGACCATCAGCTCAAGTAAGGTAAAGCCGCGCTGCTGTCTCACGGGTTACCTCCACTTGAATTTGGGTTCGCTAAATCCAAACTACCCACATCCTGTTCTGTATTACTTAACAGTACCTTAATATCCGTCACTGTATTGCCTGTCTGTCCATCGATAATCGGCGCGACAGCGATAGTAACTTGTTTCAACGCTGGGGTAATGGTATCGCCGACTGTCATCACTACTTGCCAATCCCGACCTTGTGCATTAAGCGTTTGGCTGCTATTAGCGGTCAGCCATGTCTCTTGAATCTGTAGATCAGCCGCCGCATTTTGGGCAACGAAATGAGCCAGCGTACGGGTACGCAACACATCAACCGAGCTGAGATACGCACTGCTGGCACGGCTAGCAGCGACAGCGACGACAGCTAAAATCGCTAATGCGACCATCACTTCAATCAAGGTAAAACCGCTTTCGCGTGTCGACTTTAAAAAGGTATCTTCGCTAGGCCTATCGCTAGGCCTAGTAGCCGAATTAATAGGCAATTTTGATAACTTAACCATCAGCTACAGTCCTTGTCCTAACGACATACTACCGTCCGGCATGATGGTAATTACCTCACCCACCAAACGCGAATTATGACGTACTTCGATCGTTACAGGCGTTGCTTGCCCCGTGCCAAACCATAGTATTTGAGGTACCGTCTGATCGGTAAACCAAGGCTGTAGCGTCTGATTTTGTCCTGCATTTACAGCGTTGCCAGCATCTAAGCTTTGCACACTCAAACTAACCCCATCAGGCATTTCAGGCAACGTGACTTCTGGTTCAATCTCCCAACTTGGCGTTGGTATTTCGCCTTTCGTACCCGATAAATCTGTAGACAATTCCATAGCATTTTTGGGACGACTGTCCGTACCGTCTGAGGCGATATCAGCGGTTTGATAGGCAATATAAGGATTCGATAAGGTGACGATGACCGGATTTACTTGACTTTGTTTATTCGCTTGTAAGCTTAAGCCCATTGGCTGCATACGCTCAGCTGATAACAGCCGAACGTAACTCAATGAATCGGTAAGGTGTTCATAAAAGGCAAGGTTTTTTCGGGACTCACTACTACCAACTGACAAGCTCATCATGCCAGCAAAGATAGATAGAATCACCACCACTACCACGATTTCAACGAGGGTAAAACCAGCTTGCGCATGGGTGTTTTTTGATATTTTAGAGGATAAAACGGGAGGAGTTTTTACTATAGCGACATTGCAGCCGGTACGAGCGACCGAACTATTAGCCTTTTCAGTATATAGTAAGTGTTGACTTGCTAAGCCTAAATGGCAAGCGACCACTGAACTGGACTGAGTCTTAGCAGTGACCGGCATATTGCACCTATTGGCCTATGATTAGGGTCTGTTATATAAAGTAGTAAACATAGCAGAGTGATAGATATAGTAGGCTCACACAGAGTGTAATTTCTTGAAAGTTCTCATCACTCAAACCTTGGAAACTTTGGCGTGTTGCAATAAGAATATTACAACACGGATGCTTTTAAATTTATGTAAACGCCTACAGGCTCTAGTAATTGGTATTGCGATGTTCTTCTGACTCAGTATCAATTTGCTCTACCAGCTCTTGCATATCTTCATCCATGACTTCTTCGTCGTCGGCAGGATAATGACTAGGCAACTCAAGCATTTGCTGGACAAAAGCATAACGCAGGGTATCACGGCGACCCAAATAACGCTGATAAAAGCTTGAGTTTAATAATCCCGCACCGCCTTGACCCATTGCCCAAATAGAGGACAAATAGTCACGCGTACTCAAGTTACTGTGCTCATCCCTTAGATAAGCACTGATGATATCAATCAGACGCTTCATACGCTGACGGCGAATATCATACAGCTCACCAAATAAACGATTGAGACCTGTCACTGATGCTGCTAAACGCTCTTCGATTTGATTGAGTAGCATGGCTTTTTGTGGATTAAACAGTTGCTGAAAAATCATACGAGCAACGCCTGCCGAAGGACAATCATCAATTCGATTAATCTCAAACAACTGCTCTTCATAGCGGATAATAATACGCAAATAGAGCTCATCTTTACTGGAGAAATGCTTATATAGCGTCCCTTTAGCTAAGTCCAGCTGATCCGCCAAACTGTCTAAAGTGATATCACCATCGCCTGACTCAAGTAGCAATTGCTCTGCCATCGCTAAGATATTTTCTTCTCGTGCCTTGAACTGATGCTGACGACTCATAATCTCTCCTAAAACCTGACAAGATTAAACATATGACCCTCGAATGGATTAGTACGTCGGTGACAAGCGTATGAGGTCATACAAAGTCTACTCGAAAACCACCAAAGGAGATATGCTTATGTTTGCTAAATAGTCATTAATAATCATATGCTTACGCTCGGGATAATAAGTACAAATAGCGTAAAGTAATAAGACTATCTAATAAATGACTGAGTGGTCATAGCATAACGATTTTAATGGTACTGTGCCAGTAAATTTTCAAAGTTTTTTGCGGTCAATGCCCCAACCTCATCACTACTACAACCATACATATCTGCCAAACAACTTGCCACGTAGGGTACATAGGCTGGCTCGTTGGGTTTACCACGTTTAGGCACAGGTGCTAGATAAGGACTGTCGGTTTCGATAAGCAGTCGGTCTCTAGGCATGTTTTTTGCGGCATCTTTGATGGTTTGTGCGCTTTTGAAACTGACAATACCTGAAAACGAGATATAAAACCCTAAATCTAGCGCCCGCTTGGCTGTCTCCCAGTCTTCGGTAAAGCAATGAATGATGCCGTGCTCAGCGCCTTCCGCCTTTAAGATATCGATCGTATCTTCTTTGGCATCGCGCATATGTATGACGAGTGGCTTTTTTAAACTTTGGCTGGCATGAATATGACGGGCAAGGCTGGCTTGCTGCTCTTTTTTATTTTCAGTTGACCAATAATAATCCAGCCCCGTTTCCCCAATCGCCCATACATGGTCGGCATCAGCCCTTTCGATTAAACGTTCGACCGTCGCTGATTGCAAAATACTGATATCTTCACAAGGATGGATACCGACGCTCATACCAAGATTTAGCGTCTCATCGCCATAGGTGCTGACGATATGGGCAATCTCATCATATTCAGCAAAATCACACATAATCGCCATTGCCCGAGTGACATTGGCGGCTTTCATTGCGTCAATCGCACCAGACAATTGACCATCATACTTGGTTAAATCTAGACGATTAAGATGGCAATGGCTATCAGTAAACATAAACACTCTCGTTAATAAAAATGAATAAATAAGAAATATTAGGAATAAGTCTTCAAAGTGACAGTCGTATTAGTAATATACGTATTAGTGATACTCGTATCTATTGTCCCAAAGGCAGCTGTTTTCAAGTAAAGTTTAGCGGTACACTATTAGAGGTATGGTTAACCGTGTCTGAAACGGTATCAAAACTGACTATAGTTTCGACATGAGCCTTGACATGAGTTTTGACATGAGCCTTGATATAAAGACAGCTAACCAACCATAAAAGCCATGCGCTAGCGAAAACATTACGCCTTCTACTCACTTCTCATAAGCCTTTTATTATGAACCACAAAAAAACCATCAGCCTTTCTCCGATCATAAAAGCATTGTTACCCAAACGGTTATACAAAAAGCGGTTTTTATTACAAGATAAAGGGCACGATAATCATATTAATATTGCTAAAGACGCACGCATCATTGGTAATTCGACCATCACTATTCGCAAAGGTGATGACAATCAAATCACTATCGGTCAGGGTGGTAAATTTAATCAGTTAAAAATTGACATCAATGGCAACCATAATCAAGTCACGATTGGAGAGCACGTTAAGTTTTCGGGGCAATTATTAGTTGTCGGTAATCATCTGCATATTTATATCGGCAATCATACCACCGCCATCGATTGCTATATTTTGGCGCGAGATAAAAGTGTGACCATTGGTCAGTCATGCATGATATCACGTGGTATCGAAATTCGAGCGACTGACGTTCACAAGGTCTATGATATAGACACTAACGCGCGAGTGAATAAGGCACATACAGACGTCATTTTAGGAGACCATATCTGGATCGCCGCCAATGTGACCATCTCTAAAAACGTCTCTATCGCCAGCGGTTGTATCATTGCAGCTGGGGCATTTGTCAATAAACCAGTCGAGACGCCCAATTGCATGATTGCTGGTACACCAGCCAAAATTATTCGCCAAAATGTACGCTGGGAGCGTTAAATAATCAAGTCATAAAGCGACGTTTTACCACAGCGAACATTGGCTATTTAAGGTCAATGCAATGGCACCACTCGCATCACCTCTTCTAAGGTCGTCACGCCTTCACTGATGCGCTTTGCGCCCGATAAGCGCAACGGCTGCACACCTTCGCGATACGCTTGCTGCTTTAGCACGTCCAAATTGGCATCAGCGGCGACCAGTTTTTTGAGCTCATTCGATAGCGGCATAATTTCATACAGACCGATTCGACCTTGATAGCCTGTATGACGGCAATGCTCGCAGCCCTGCGCTATATAAATTTGTGCTGGCACGGGCGCGCGCCAAGGCTGAACCAATTCCTGCCATTGAATTGCAATTTCACTATCTGCAGTCACATCCAGCGCTTTTTTGCAGTGCGGACATAATGTCCGTAGTAGACGCTGTGCCATGACGCCTAATATGGTCGCTGAGGTTAAAAACGGCTGAATGCCCAAATCATGCAAGCGAGTGAGTGAACTTGGCGCATCATTGGTATGCAACGTCGAGAGCACCAAGTGCCCAGTCAGTGATGCTTGCACCGCCATATTGGCAGTCTCAGCATCGCGAATCTCACCAACCATAATGATGTCTGGATCTTGCCGCATCAACGAGCGAATACCATCAGCGAAGTGCAGATCAACCCCTGGATTCACCTGCATTTGATTAAAGGCTGGCTCAATCATCTCGATCGGATCTTCAATCGTACAGACGTTGACCTGCTCAGTGGCGAGCTGCTTAAGCGTACTGTACAACGTCGTGGTTTTACCTGAGCCAGTCGGACCCGTGACCAAGATAATGCCGTTTGGATGCGCCGTCAGCTCATGCCAAGTATCAAGTTGCTTACCTGACAAACCAAGCTGAGCAAAGGAGCGCACCAGCACTTCTGGGTCAAATACCCGCATGACCAGCTTTTCGCCAAAGGCGGTCGGCATCGTCGATAGACGCAGCTCGGTTTCCAGACCTTTTGGTGTACGGGTTTTTAAGCGGCCATCTTGAGGTTTGCGCTTTTCTGCGACATTTAGTCGTCCTAAAATTTTAATCCGCGCCGTCACCGCGACGATAATCGCCAGCGGCATCTCGTAGACGGTATGTAGTACGCCATCAATACGAAAGCGCACTTTTCCGGTCTCACGGCGAGGCTCTAAATGAATATCACTGGCGCGCTGCTCAAAGGCGTATTGCAACAACCAATCGACAACTTTGACAATATGTTGGTCATTGGCATCAGGGTTGGTATTGTCACCCAATTGCAATAATGCCTCGACATTGGTGACATCCGCCGCCGCCCGCTTGTGGATGCTATTTGCTCCTGCAATCGCTTGTGTGACTTGATAGAACTCTTGCCGATAGCGGTTGATCTGTTCAGGATTGATAAATACCGTACGAAAGCTTTTGGACTTAATGAGCTTTTCAATATTGCTATGCCAATCACTATAAAAAGGCTGGTCGGTGCCGATGACGACTTCATCAATCGTCACCTCAATCGGCAAAATATGCTGTGAGCGCGCATATTCAAAAGACATCAACTGCGTGACGGCTGGCACATCAACTTTCAGCGGATCGATACGCACGAGCGGCATATCTGCTTTGACAGCCAGCCATTCATTGAGCCATGGCAATGTCAATTTCTGTTGTTGCTCATTATCCAAAGCATGTCCATTGGGTAAGCCAAATTCACTAATCGTTAGGAGCGGATGCTGCGCCTTATCACGACGACTGGTAATCACCAAATTGTAGCCACGCTGATCAATCACCTTATCCGCCAATAATTCATCTAGGCACCAACGCAAATCAATCACGATCGAATACTTTTGAGCAGACATATTTTTCTTCTTTTATTAGAATTTTTTGCAAACCAACTGTTTTATGATGTCAATAAATTGGTATAAATAAAAACGACATAAAGAACGCGCTACTCTCACGCTACAAAACCACTGCTACAACGTCCGTGATCTGCAACTGTCCCGATTCTATTAACTGAAAACTGACATCGACAGACTTATAGCGCATAACAAACTGTTTATTTACTTCCTCACGGCGATACGCAGGACGTGGATCTTGTGCAATTAATGCTTTGATAGCATCGATATCAGATCGTATGAGTTGCGTTCTTACCTTGTCAATGACTGCCGCTACCGTAAATGGTTCGCTAGGTTCTTTATAAGGCTGTTGATTGACCACCATTTGTGTAAATTGATGGTAAGCAAACTCCGTTATAATCACATCCAATGACATGGGCGCAGAAGGCGCAAAGCCACTTTTTGCATGCACTAATGCATCACTATAAGCCACATAAGGTTTGATATCGATAATGGGCGTGCCATCTATCATATCAGCACCGCTGATAATAAGTAACACTCGACCTTGTACTATTTCAATACGCTCAAACTTGACCACAGACAATCCCAAAGCGGATGGTCGGTACATACTGCGACTGGCAAATACCCCTATTTTCTGATTACCACCAAGCCTTGGTGGTCGAACTTGCGGACGAAAGCTGCTGTCTGCTTTATTTACCTGTTTATCTTTAGTCGCGTGACTGGTTTTATCCACATAATTATGATGAAACTGCCAACTGATCCAAATATGACTAAATGCTTCCAAACCAATGAATGCCGCTGGCGTATCATACGGCGCTAGCATCTCAATCACACTGGTCAAGGCCACCAAATTCGGTTGCCTTGGCGCGCCAAACTTCTGTGAAAGCGGCGCACGATGATATCCAATAATAGGTGCTCGATGATGGTCATCCAAAGATGCATTATGGTCAGACATATATCCACTCCAATGATGGCAAACCGTCCTTATTAAGACAATTGGCCCAATCATACAAAATTACTCACTAACGATATTCCATTTTATCATGCTACATAGCGGCCGCTAGACAGATTTTTATTTTAAAGTTTGGTATTATGATCGAGAAATTTATTGAGAATGGCTTGCATTCATACGACAGCGGTATTGCTCATGAGGATAAAAACCCTCGCTATCACTCTACAATTCCTAGTATGAAAGTGGAAAAATACCTTATAAATTGATTCATAAATTTATGACCTTATTGGTTTATAGATAACAGATATTTCAAAGTATGAGCCGTTATTAGCAATTTTGATGATTACCCATTTATATATTGTTAGCCCCCAAAACATATCATTGAAAATTTCAATTTAAGACTCATTTACACTTAACGATAAAAATAGTGATTTATTAACGAGGACTTTATGTCAAAACTTCGCACCGAAACGGTCACAGAGGTTCATCATTGGAATGATGCCTTATTTAGCATCAAAACCACACGTGACGATGGTTTGCGCTTTCGCAATGGCGAGTTTGCGATGATTGGTATCGTTGTCGATGGCAGACCACTCTTGCGCGCTTATTCGATTGCTAGCCCTAACTACGAAGATCATTTAGAGTTCTTCTCTATCAAGGTTCCAGATGGTCCTTTGACGTCACGTCTACAGCATATCAAGGTCGGCGATGAGCTGTTGGTCAGCAAAAAGCCCACGGGCACGCTCGTCTTAGATGATTTACTACCAGCCAAACACCTTTATATGCTGTCGACTGGTACTGGGCTTGCGCCATTTTTGGCCTTGGCACGTGATCCTGAAGTCTATGAACGCTTTGATAAAGTCATCATGGTGCATGGTGTACGCCATGTCGATGACTTGGCTTATCGTGACATGTTCGAAAATGAGCTGCCCAACGATGAAATCTTTGGGGAATGGTTTCGTGAGAAGTTTATTTATTACCCAACGGTTACTCGCGAAGAATTTAGAAACCAAGGCCGCGTTACCGATTTGATGAGATCAGGCAAACTCTTTGAAGATATTGGTTTACCACCAATTAACAAAGACGATGACCGTGTCATGATATGTGGTAGCATGCCGTTTAATGCGGAAGTCTCTGAGATTCTAGATGGTTTCGGTCTCACTGTGTCACCACGCATGGGCGTTCAAGCCGACTATGCAGTCGAAAGAGCGTTTGTCGGTTAAGATTAATTTGATTAAAAGCACAATTATTATAAATAATTCTTGACGCTCAAAAATAGGCTGCTATAATACGCAGCCTATACAGAGTTAACCCTGTAGCCCAATTCAATAAAGTTCGCATTATAAACTTTGTTATCTAACATGCCAGTGTGATGGAATTGGTAGACATGACGGATTCAAAATCCGTTGCCTATAAAGCGTGTCGGTTCGAGTCCGACCACTGGTACCATTTTTAAAATAAAAAAGCCTCCCTAGTCGGAGGTTTTTTTATGCCTATACAATAACTCATGCAGCAGCTCTTTACTTATATATGGTCGATACAGACAGCTGCATTAATAAAAGCACATTAACGCTCAAAACCTTCAAATAAAAGTCGCTGATTGCCGTTATTCCTTTTGTATTAATAGGTTCAAAAATATCGCTGTAACTCATTCATATACCTAACAATCAATAGCAAAAGAACCATAATATCAGGTAAAATAGTGGTCATGACCGCTTCTATAAACCCTAGCCCGCGTAAGATTATTCACATCGACATGGATGCCTTTTATGCCAGTGTTGAACAGCGCGACTTCCCTGAGTTACGCGGCAAGCCCTTGGTAGTGGGCGGCGACCCAAATGGTCGCGGTGTGGTGGCAGCGGCGAGTTATGAAGTGCGCAAATTTGGCGTGCGGTCTGCAATGTCCTGTTATGAGGCACGCAAACGCTGTCCAGACGTGGTGTTTGTGCGGCCACGCTTTGATGTCTACCGTGCTGTCAGCAGTGATATCCGCAGTATCATGCACCGTTTGACCCCGCATGTTGAACCCTTATCTCTAGATGAAGCTTATCTCGATGTCACTGGCTTGCAATTCCAGCAAGGTTCTGCGACTTTGATGGCCAATTGGTTACGGGCGCAAATCTTAGAACAAACCGGATTAACTGCCTCTGCGGGGGTATCGTTTAATAAGATGCTGGCAAAAATTGCTTCTGATATCAACAAACCGAATGGCACAGCGATTATCACCCCAGCCGATGCTGATGCGTTTATCAGTACGCTACCTATTGAGCGTTTTCACGGTATTGGTAAGGCAACTGCTACGCGCCTCCATGCGATGGGCGTGAGCAATGGTGCTGATCTTCGACGCATACCAGCCGCCGTATTGGTGCAGGAGTTTGGCAAACGCGGCCAGTTTTATCACGATATTGCTCATGGTCGTGATGAGCGCCCTGTCAAATCTGAGCGAACGCATAAATCTGTGGGTTCTGAGACCACATTCCGAGACAATTTAAGTGATAATGACGCATTAAAAGCCCAAATCTACGAGCAAAATGACGATGCGTTTGGACAAATGCAAAAAAAACAGCTGATTGCTTATACCATTACCCTAAAAATAAAATACGCCGATTTTACTCAAATTACGCGCTCACACACCTTGTCGACGGCATTCTCCAATGCTAACTCTGCTCATTATTGGCTTGATAAGCTATTTTTAGACATTCCACGTGACCTTCCTATTAGGTTGGTTGGGGTTACTTATTCTTCATTAACTCCTGCCACGCAATTACTGCCACAGTTAAACCTTTTTGAATAACCTAATGAATTTCTAGTGTTAAAGCAGTAAGCTGCTGTCTATTGTTTGTAGTAAATGCTTAGGCTATTTTAATAATTAAAATAGCTTTTATACCAGTTTATCCTTTCGCAAACTATCCCTTCATATCCTCATTTCTGCTACAATTACGCCAAAATTCCTATCTATTCAAAGACTGATTATGACTGACTCTCGCCCTGTAGCTGCCGATAGTAATACCGCCATTCATACTGATACAAACGCTGATATATTAGACTATTTAAGCGTAGACGATTACGATTATGAGCTACCAGATACTCTGATTGCTCGTTACCCGTTGTCAGAACGCTCCGCCTCAAAATTATTATATCTGCCTGCCGACCATCATGGTGATAAGATCAGTCAAGCCGAAGATCGTTTATTTGCTGAATTACCTGATCTATTAAATGCAGGCGATTTGATCGTATTTAACGATACCAAGGTCATGAAAGCGCGCTTGTTTGGTCAAAAAGATACCGGCGGCAAGGTTGAAGTATTGATTGAACGTTTGGTTAATATCTCGGATTTGGACATAGCAACTTTGCATTTAATGGCGACAGATGAGCAGCCAGTTACGAGAGAATATGTCGCGCTTTGCCATGTGAAAGCCAGTAAAGCCCCCAAGCTTGGTCAGCGACTGGCGCTTGCGGATGGTCACATGGGCTGCGTGATGATTGGTCGCCAAGACAATTTATTTATCCTAGCGTTTGACGCGCCTATTTTGCCTCATTTAGAGCTTTATGGTGAATTGCCCATTCCGCCCTACTTTGAGCGTCATGCCGATGCCACGGACAATACCCGTTACCAAACGGTCTTTCATGATCCAGCCAAACTTGCCAGCGTTGCCGCACCCACAGCCAGTCTGCATTTTGATGAGAGTGTGTTAAGCAAACTTGCGGCAAAAGGGATTAATACAGCGTTTGTCACCTTGCACGTTGGCGCTGGTACTTTTGCCCCTGTAAAGACAGATAACTTGCTCAACCACACCATGCACAGCGAATACGCGCATCTACCGCAACCGACCGCCGACCTTATCAATCAAACCCATGCGAATGGTAAGCAAGTCATCGCTATTGGCACAACGGTGACGCGCGTACTCGAAACAGCGTATCAAAAAACAGCGGCTGATGGCAAAGCACTGGCTAGCTGGTCAGGCGACACCGATATCTTTATTTATCCTGGATTTAAATTTGGGGTCATAGATCGTTTATTGACTAACTTTCACTTACCCAAGTCCACCCTATTGATGCTTGTATCAGCATTTGCAGGCAAGGCCGCTATCGAACAGGCGTATCAACATGCTATCCGAGCTGAATATCGCTTTTTTAGCTATGGCGATGCAATGCTCCTTGACAAAAAAATCAGGTAATACCTTTAAAGTTGCAACATTATTGGGCATTATTAGTCAACGTTACTTTTTAGTAGCTACTAAAAAGTAACGTCTATGAAATAAACTGGTAAACTAAAGCGTATTTTGTTATAACAGCACAAGTAACTCACACTCTAAGGGCTGCACATGTCTCGTCATTTATCTCATCGCTTGACTACTGTAAATTGTGCGGTGTCGATGGCGTTACTTTATTCAATAGGCTCTATTGCTATATCGTCTAGCACGCAGGCAGCAACGATTGGTAAGACTGTCGTAACCTCTGCGCAGCACGAGCCCCTAGCAGCCAGTATAATCGTGACTGATATTAAAGCCGCTGAATTTTCCGCCAGCTTAGCGAACCCTATTATTTATCAACAAATGGGGCTTACGCCAACGGACTCAATGACGGTGAGTTTTAGACCCACGTCAGCGAGCAGCGGGCAAGTTTTGATCAACACCACGCAACCCATTTCTAAGCCTTTTGCCGATGTGGTCTTAGCCATTAATGACGGTGGTCAACGCAATGTCATTCCCAAGACATTGCTCATGCCTCTTGATGACAGCATACCTATTAAGCCATTTAACAAACCTTCTAAAAATATCGTGACCGGTGCAAAGAAACCCAATTTGCCTATCATTTCAGCTACCAATGCCAAACCATTGACGGTTAGAAAAGGTGCGCCGCCGCCACTGATATCAACACCTAGAGCGGCGACAGCGACAGTTACCTCAAACTTGCCAGTAATAGCCACCTCTGCACCGCAGAGCAATCGTCCTATTTATTCCCCAAGTCGCTTGGATAATGGGCGTTTGAATGCTAGCAACAACGTCATGACAACGGCTGCTAGCGCTGTAGATATCAGTCCTGTTGACAAGGCAACTAGCAACCCTGTCGAAAACAAAGTAATGATCAATAAAAGCATGGCTGACAGTACAACAGCAAATAATAATAAGACAATTGCTGGAATCACTGACAAACAGTTCGATATTTTAAATATACAAATCATAAGACAGATACAGCCTAGCAATAAGACCAGTACTGGCATCATGGCCAACGCTCCTGCATCGCCAATGCCGAATAACAATGCTGCCAGCACTGCATCAATGGCAAAATCAGATTCTAATAGCGCTATTACTACTACTGCACCAAGCAGCATCCCCTCTAGCGCTGTTGCCGCAGGGTCGACTACAGTGAATAGCAATACTGCCGCTACAATTAACACAGCAACCAATCGCGCTACTAGCACGTCCGTTGACTATCAAGTACAGCGCAACGATAGCTTATGGGTTATTGCCCAGCAAATTGCCCAAAAAAATAACCTAGACGTTCAAACGGTCATGAAACAAATTCAGGCACAAAACCCGAATGCTTTTATTAATAAAGATGCAGATCAACTAAAAGCGGATGCTAAGCTGAGCTTACCCAATTATGAAGTCGTGCCATCACAGCAAAACTTGGAAGCGGCTATTAATGCTCAAAGACAGTATAGACTGAGCGCAAACACCCCTACCGTCAAGAAAGCAGCGCCCCCAAAACCAGCGGCTAAAACGACAACTGAGGCAGCGTCTGAGACGACTCAAGCAGCTCAAAACACTGAAAGCCCTGAAAAGCCAGCCGCCACTAAAACTCAGACATTACCAAAAGCGCGTTTTTCTGTGCTCGCACCTAGTTCTAATACTGATAAAAATGGCAACGCCGATGGCAATAATGCTAAAGCAGCAACGGCCACGGGCAATGGTCTCAGTACAGAGACCTTAGCAACGCTCAAAGCCTCTAGACAAGGAGCTGCGTCACAGGCACAGCGCCTGTCAAAAACCAACAATATGCTTGACGGTTATACTAGTAAATTGCAATTACAAAACCAAAAACTGGCGGAGCTTCAAGCTCGTCTCAAAAAATTACGCAATCAATAATTGCCTGACTGATCAGCGCAGTGTGCTGCAACAGTGATCGTAGGCGTGGGAGTAACTATGGACAATATGCTATATATCATCGCCGGACTGGTACTTATTTTAATCATAGCCGTCTTGGTAATGCGCAAGAACAAGGCGCAAAAACCATCAGCACCTACGGCTGTGCAGGCCGACAAGAATTTGGCAGCCAGCAACCCAGCGACTACATCTGGAGCCAAGCAGCGCAGTCCTACGCAGCAAAGTGCTGATAACGAGGGCAAATTTGATAACCTATCGGTTGCGCAGCGCTTTATAAATCAACAGCGCTATGACAAAGCCATTGAAACACTCAGTCGTGGTCTCATAGAAAAACCCAATGACAGTCAGTTATTGCTGAAGCTCTTAGGTATATACGCAACTACCAATCAAACGGATGACTTTCATCGCGTCTATGATGACATTAAAACTCACAGTGACCCAAAAAGCATCGCACAAGCCGATGAACTAAAATCATTACTCACTGAAGAGCAAAACCAAGCAGCACAGTATGCGGTAGCGGCAAAAGATACTCAAAATACTGACTTTGAAAGTTTGGATTTTGACTTACCTGCCAGCCAAGTCGTCAATACACCGACTGTTCAAGATACGGTTACTGCTGAAGATAGCGCTACACCTCTAATCGATAAGCCTACTGAAAAATCAGGACTGTCTGATGACTTTAATGATGTCAATCCTACCATTGAAAATGTCGATGACACGTTTGATCTGACACTTAATGACCTAGAAAGTGATGGCGACGAGCCAACCGCTACTAGCGTTATGCCTGTCAGTCAGGTCGACATCGTCGAAGAGGAAAATCTGACTCTAGATGCTAGCGATACTACGCCTATCATTCAAGACAACGATATCAGCGACTTTGATTTTGGCCTTGATTTGCCTGAGCAGACGGATAATATTACTGAACCTTCTGTCAGCTCCACTACTGACAGTGCGCCTCAAGACATCATGTTAGAAGATGAAGACTTTGTCTTAGATTTTTCAGACTTAGAGGCTGGTGTGGATATAAATGCTGCCAAGGCGACTGGCGAAACTACAACAGATGTGACTCAGAATAGTGACGACGACTTTGTATTGTCTTTAGACGATATTGATGAATCAGTTGCTATAGACAATGTCTTAGAAAGTGAACAGCCTGCTCTTGCAGAAGATAATGATCTAGGTGATTTTATCCTTGAAGAGAACAACTTTAAAGACAATATTTTCGAAAGTAATGATCTTGAAAACGACAGCTTTGAAAACAATAATTTCGAAAGCAATGACTTTGAAGACAGTAGCTTTGAAGACAGTAGCCTTAAAGATCAGCCACTTGATAATAATGCTTTAGAAAATACTCATATTGAAGCATCAAGCATGGCACCAACTGCGCCATTGACGTTTGATGAAGACACATTAGCAAACGATGATTTTGATTTTGACTCGCTAGCAGATGCACCAACGGCGACGACTCCAGTCGATGCTGAGTATGATGTAAGTACAGTGGACAGTGAGATTGTTACTTACAATGAAGTCGAAACAAAAGAAGATTTCTCTTTACGTTTTGCCGCAGACTTTGATTTTGTTAAAACCTTGGATAGCAATCAAGTCACTTTAGACTTGGCTGGTCAATATTTGCAATTGGGTGAATATGACAGTGCCAAACGTTTGCTAAACGAAGTCATGACTCAAGGTAATAGCGAGCAACAGCAACAAGCTCAAATGCTACTTGACCGCACTGCATAGTCAATAACCTCTTCTAATATCAGCAAGTATCCTCTAATCATTTAGAATAAATACTTGCTGATTTTTTTTGCATTTAGCCTTTATACTATCTATCATCATATTACCTATCATTACCAAGCTCTCTCGTCTCTTTTTTTGCCTTCCTTGACTGTGCCAATATTATGCCATCACCTGCTATGACAAAAAACTTATCCGACCCCATTCAACTCATTTATGCTGGTGGCACTTTTGGTAGCTACGGACGACCCTTAGCACCTTTATCAGCAGAAATATTTCTACCCACATTGCAACAACTGCTAGTTGAGCAAGATAGTTCGGGCAATCTACCTCAGATTTCATGGCTCGACAATACCCTAATTAAAGATAGCAGCCAGCTCACGCCCAGCGATTTTATACATTTCTACACGCTTCTGATGAACGCCTATGCACAAGGTGACAGACGTTTTGTATTAATCACTGGTACTGACACTTTAAGTTATTTAGGGGCATTTTTAGCGGAAGCTTTTGCTGGCAGTGATATTTGTGTCGTCGTAACCGGTAGCATGCGTCCGTTACTAGACAGTGAGGTGTTGCATAACTATAGCATCGATGCGAACAGTGACGCGTGGGACAATCTGACGGATGCCTTAAAACTGGCAGCAGCTGGTGAATCTGGTGTTAAGATCTGCTTTAGTGGTGAGTCATGGCCAGCACAAACGGTGCAAAAGATACACAGTCACGATCTGATGGCATTTACCGGACATTCTCGAGCGGCTTATCCGGCCAATAGCTATATCAGAACGTTACCAGATACACGACGGCAGCATTGGCTGGATGACCAGTACGATATAATTGATGCTATTCAAAGTCGCGCTGAGCAAGTACGCATCCATGCTTTATACTGTTTGCCTAATGACACTGAGGTGATGAGCAATCAGCTACAAGCATTATTGTCGCAGCCACCCTCTGGCATTATGCTATTGGGGTTTGGTGCAGGCAATGTTCCTTATTCAGACGCATTAGCAGCAGCTCTACAGCTTGCTTATGAGCATGGACATATGGTGATATGTGCCAGCCAATCGCCTTTTGGCGGAGTGAGTGACAGTTATGCTGCGGGTAGTTGGCAGTATGACTATCATGTGATAGCCGGTGGGCGCTTAACGATTCCCGCTATTTACGCTCGCTTATTGTGGCTATTACTGCGTTATGACAGTCCTGCCAGACGTCGACAGCGCTGGTTAAATAATGTCAATCAAGCTGGTACGACCATCAAAAAACGCTAACTGACCACTACCTCCTACTCAACTGTATACATTCTGAACATACCATGACTGAGATTAAGCATATAGCGTCTGACGATTCACCCATTTATACCTTAGCGATTGCGGTTGAATTTTTGGGTACTCATTACCACGGTTGGCAACGTCAACGAGAAGTGCTCGGCGTCCAACAAGCGCTAGAGACTGCCATCGGTAAGGTCGCCAATGAACCGGTAGAAGTAATCGCTGCTGGTCGCACCGATGCCAGCGTGCATGCCAGCAATATGATTGCCCATTTTACTACACGCGCTTATCGACCTACGCAAAATTGGTTGCGCGGCGTCAATAGCCTGCTGCCCGATGACATCGCCCTGCGCTGGATTCAGCCGATGCCAGCGGACTTCCATGCGCGCTTTGGCGCCATTGCTCGCCGCTATCGTTATATCACGCTCAATCAAGCACAGCGCCCCGCTATTTTGAATCATCAAGTAACGCACATCTATGAGCCACTTGATTTGGCAGCGATGCAGTTAGCTGCTGCCGATATTGTTGGTATTCACGATTTTAGCAGCTACCGCGCGGCCGCTTGTCAATCTAATCAGCCAGTACGAACCGTCAGTCATGCTAGGTTATTTGCTCATGGTCAGTTTATCGTTTTTGACATCCAAGCAGATGGATTTTTGCACCACATGGTGCGTAACTTGATGGGCACCTTATATGCCATCGGCAAGCACCACTTAGAACCGGCAGATTTTTTACGTATTTTAGCCAAAAAAGACCGTACGATTGCACCGCCTACCGCTTCTGGAGATGGTTTATATTTCATTAACGCCTACTATCCTGAACGCTTCCAGCAGTTATTACCGGATGCCCCTCTGACGCCCATTTGGTTGAATTTACCTGACTAGATTGATATAAGCTGGTATACATAACGGTTACAAGCTGTCAAGTAAAAACCTATGGCTGTATTGCTTTAATCAGCAAACTTACGTATAATGTCGGCTTATTTTTAATTGATTGATACAAATTATGGCAAAAGACGATATTATTGAATTTGAAGGCGAAGTTATTGATACCCTTCCAAATACATTGTTTAAAGTTCGTTTAGAAAACGGACACGAGATCATTGCGCACATCTCAGGTAAGATGCGTAAGCATTACATTCGTATCTTGACTGGTGATAAAGTTAAGGTCGAAATGACGCCTTATGATTTGTCCAAAGGTCGCATTACTTATCGTGGCAAAAACTAATATTATTATCAACTAGAATGGTTATAACAGCGTTTGTATCGAAACCTGTCATTTACGAATAAACGGTTTTGGCTAGTATAAATTCTTGAGTGGTTTAACTGATAATAATAATGACACTGCTAACCTACTCATTATTGCCTATCATATTCTAGTTGCTGGTTTTGCCATAAAAAATACCGCTATTTAACAGCGGTATTTTTTATGGCTTTTAAGATTTGCTAGGGCGTGTCCTCATTTTAAAAATGGTCATAAAAATGAGATAAATTGCCGTCAAACGAGGAAAATAGTGCAAATAATATCGGGATATTAATCAGCTATTTGACGATGTTTGGCAAAATTTAGCCATTTTTAGCCCATTTAGATACAATCGCTTGAATTGAGGACACGCCCTAATACTGAACCGTTACTTAAACTCTACTGTCGCGCCATTTTGAATGACGCCTAACAGCGCTAACGCATCCCAGTTAGTCAAGCGCACACAGCCTGCTGAGGCTTGGCGACTGATACGAGCAGGATCTGGCGAACCATGAATACCATACGAGGGTTTGCTTAGCCCAATCCATACCATTCCCACAGGATTATTAGGACCGGGAGGAATAATCGCTTTACTGCCGTCATCGGCAGTATAGGTATAATTGGGTTCATGCACTTTTACTTCTACGGTATGCGTGCCTGTTGGCGATGGTGTCGCCGTGCTACCTACAGTGGTTGGATAGCTGGCAACCAAATTGTCCTGGGCATCATAAGCATAGAGGGTTTCGGTCACTCTATCAGCGACCACGCGGCTGACAGGCTTGGTATTAGGGTTGCCAGGGTTGTAGACGGTGATGGTTTCGCCTGCGCTAAAACTGGCAGTGGGATTGAGCGATTTTAGATACTTTTCACTAATATGAAATTTTTCTGCTAGCCCTTCGGTCACACTTTCGTAATACATCCCCTCGAGCTTGGCTTTTTCTTTTGCCCCTGCTGGGATAGTGGTGGTTTTAATATTAATATCCGCCTCAGTCAGCTGATAGCTCACCAATACTGGTTGCGCCATCAGCTTGTCGTTTTTAGTTAATGCTTGCCACGTTTCTGTATTCAGCGTTTCTGTGACCGTCAAGCCATTGGCTTTTTGAAATGCTTGCATGGCTTTGCGGGTATTTTTGCCCCAATAGCCGTCAACAGAACCCACACCACTGTGCTGCCAATTTAATAATGCTTGCAGCTTGGTGCCAGTATTGCGATTAATATTCATCCCCGCCTGCCAATTGGCGCTATTCACTTTTTGAGCAATCTCTGGTAAATTTTCTGTGCTGTACTTAATCGTGGGTAAAAATTTATTCAGTGATACGGTAGTTTTACTCTTGCCTGTCAGCTTTTGACTAACGCCATTGGTCACTGGACTCATGTCAGTGGACTTATCTTTCACTGTACTACTAGTCGCTTCCATGGCAGGTGTATTGGTAGCAGACTTATTAGTAGCAGATTCATTAGCAATAGTGCTGTTAGTGCTATCGTTAGTGTTAACAACATTACTACCGCTACTTGATGGCGTGCTTTCATCGGTCGCTGTCATATTTTCAGTGGTTGCTGCCACGCTTTGACCTATGAAAATAGTGGTTGATAAACCGATCGCCAATAACGCAGTGCTTATTTTTGTCAGTTGATACATGTGGTGCTCCTAAAATTATTATTTATCTTATCAAAATTTCTTTATCAAGTTTTATTGCTCTAATCTACTATTGATCTCTATCGTTTTAATTCTTTATGAGCAGTCTTTGCATGAATAAAAGTTATTACTGATTGCTGATAAGTCGTCTATATTGCCATATTCCCTTGTGAGCATATAACAGCTTTGTGTTACTAAGCGCCTTATCCTGCGGTGTCTGTGTTAATACGACGTCCATTTGACTAAAATTACTAATGTATTTTTCGGTACTTTTTTTAAGTCCAGCTAAATCCTTGGTGCATAAAAAACCCATAAACTGCTAAGCAATTTATGGGAGTTGATATCGAAATAGGACAGCTAAAATATGGTGGAAACCTTAGCAGCTATTAGCGTGGTTTTTTATACCAATTTAGCCAACACCGCTTGCCCCATTTCTTTGCAGCCTACTTGTTTTAAGGCGGCTTCACTGGCATCTAAAATATCAAGGGTGCGCAAACCATCATCAAGAACATCACTGACTGCCTGCTCAATCGCTTGGGCAGCTTGTTCTTGCTTAAAGGTATAGCGTAGCATCATCGCGACAGAAAGAATCGTGGCTAATGGATTGGCTTTGTCTTGACCAGCAATATCAGGGGCTGAACCATGACATGGCTCATACATACCTTTGCCAGCGGCATCAAGACTGGCAGACGGTAGCATCCCGATAGAGCCTGTCAACATAGCGGCTTCATCAGACAAGATATCGCCGAACATGTTACCCGTCACCATGACATCAAACTGTTTGGGATTTTTGATCAGCTGCATACAAGCATTGTCAGCATACATGTGCGATAACGCCACATCGCTATAGTCCGCTTGCTGCATATCAATCATTGTCTGCTTCCACAGTTCAGTGACTTCTAGGACATTGGCTTTATCTACCGAGCAAACTTTGGCTGGCGTACCTGCTGCCTGTGCGCGTGTTTGCGCCAATTCAAAGGCGACCTTACCGATACGCTGAATCTCACTGGTGCTATACACCATGGTGTTATAGCCTTGTTGCTCGCCGTTTTCCAACGTGCGGATACCACGTGGCTCACCAAAATAAATACCGCCTGTCAATTCACGGACAATCAGTAAATCGAGACCTGAGATAATCTCAGGCTTGATACTAGAGGCATTGACAAGCTGCGGATACAGCTTTGCCACACGTAGGTTGGCAAACAAACCCAGCTCACTGCGGATTTTAAGCAGACCACGCTCAGGGCGTTTGCTACGCTCGATACCATCCCATTTAGGTCCACCAACTGCACCTAGTAATACGGCATCAGCAGCACGCGCACGCGCTAGTGTCTCATCTGGTAAAGGCTCACCCGTTGCATCGACTGCCACCCCACCGATTAACCCAGATTCAAGGGTCAAACCTAACGAAAATTTCTTATTAATCGCTTCGAGCACATCAACAGCTTGAGTCATGATCTCAGGGCCAATACCATCGCCCGCTAATGTTAAAATCGTTGCCATACTGATCCTTTTGGGTAAGTAAGTTTTTATAATAGGTACTGCTAGCGCTGTATTACCGTCTTCTATAAGACCACCACTATCGATAATAGACCACCATCAATAATGATAGCCATCACAGAAGAGGTTGTTGTCTTTAATTAAGCTAGGTTTTGCAGAGCCATCCAATTGAGAGTCTAGGTATCAAGCCACGGCTTTTAATGGAGTGGACTTTTTCTCAATAATGCTGGTCTCTACAAATTCCCCTTGATGCTCAGCGCCCAGCTGTTTACAAAAGCGCCGCTGCAAATTACTGTCTTGCGACAGCTCAATGCATAAAGGCTCAGGCGATGCCGTGTCTAATAAGCTCCCTGAGTTGTCGCTAGATTTTTTTTGATAAGCATGTAACTGATAAGTGCCTGGCTCGACGAAATCATGAATAATCGCAAAACGTTCAACATAGCCGACGTTGTTTTCTGGATAGAAATTTACCTGTACTTCGCGTTTTGCAGGTTTCACCCGCGCGTAGTAATTGGTCATTCCTGGCATACCAGAAGCAGATAACGGAACGATTTTGACAGCATCTTTATTAGAAAGTGGCGTCATGTCGATGTTCATCTGTGCTCGTGCCCGCTGATCGGTTTTATTCATAGGCATGATAACCAGCATGTCAGGACTGACCGGCTCGTGGGTATCCGGTGCAATCACTAAGGTTTTATCTATCTGCACAATTTCGCAGTGGTAGGTGCCTATGCAAGAAATATTCACCTCACCCTCGACGGGTTGGATGTTCCCCACTCGTACCTTGGCACTATCTGCCTTGTCTATTTGTTTATAGCCCGTCAATGACTGACAGCCTGTTAACAATAAGCTTACAGCGACAGCCATACTTGTCCAGACAGCATAACGTTGTTTATTCATAATGACGGCTACTATTTAATATGGAAGATAAGTTACCCTTCATTCTAGCCAGTTCATCACGATAACTCAACGCTGCGTTACTATTGTTCATCGGTTTTTTATAGCCACTGGTCTATGAGTTACTCTCTACGCGCGTACTTGATTAAATATCCAAGGCGTTTTTTGCATCATTTGATGCTCGTAGTCTTTGATAGCATCACTTTGCTGTAGCGTTAAGCCGATATCATCCAACCCATTTAGCAAGCAATGTTTGCGAAATTCATCAACTTCGAAAGGATACTCTTCCCCAGTTGAAGTAATGACCACTTGGCGCTCAAGATCTGCGGTTAGCTCATAGCCTTCGTTAGCAAGTGTATCTTTCATTAGGGTATCTACAATTGCCTCGTCCAAGACAATTGGTAGCATGCCATTTTTAAAACAGTTGTTATAAAAAATATCGGCAAAGCTTGGCGCGATCACCGTACGAAAGCCGTATTCTGACAATGCCCATGGCGCATGCTCACGACTAGAACCACAACCAAAGTTGCGGCGTGCCAGTAAGATAGTCGCGCCTTGGTAACGTGGCTTATTCAATACAAAGTCTGGGTTAATCACTCGCGTGCTATTGTCTTGACCCGGATAGCCTTCGTCTAGATAGCGCCAATCATCAAATAGATTGACACCGAAGCCAGTACGTTTAATAGACTTCAAAAATTGCTTTGCAATGATTTGATCGGTATCGACGTTTGCGCGATCGAGTGGGCAAACGATACCTGTTTGGGTGTTATAAGCTTGCATGGTTTTTCCTTAAAATATCGATTACTAACGTAAAATTTTCTGGCTGCTTAATACAGCTCAAAAGAGCGTGCCATTTGCTTGACTATCTTAGTCATCCTACCCGTTTCATTTTTGGAATAGTTCAGGTGTAGGACAGCTTCCTTACCGTCATCAACCTTAATAACATGATAGAAAACTTGACCGTTTTCTCTGTAGCCGCTTACTGTATAGGTGTTATCTTTTAAAAGCTCGTAAGTAACTGTGGTATCTGTCTTATATCGATGTTGCTTCTCTTTCAGATAATCGCTATCTGTATAAAAGAAGACATTTGGTGTATAACTGCCAAAGACCAAAATATCGGAATTGGAGTTGGCCAACTTAAAATGGCGTCCATCTCCATTATCTGCCTCGGGTAGCCATTTTAATTGGTCAGGCACATCGACACAGTAGGCAAACCTTGCATTACAGTATTCAAGAGCCATCGCTAACTGAGCGCTGCTCAATAAGCAAAATAAAACAAACAAACAGCCTTTTCATTTTTATGCTCTATAGAAATGTAAAGTTAAAACGTGCGCACATCCACAAAGTGTCCTGCCAATGCTGCTGCTGCTGCCATTGCTGGACTGACCAAATGCGTACGACCACCATTACCTTGACGACCTTCAAAATTACGGTTAGAGGTCGAGGCACAATGCTCTTGTGGCTCAAGCTTATCGGCATTCATGGCAAGGCACATTGAACAGCCCGGCTCGCGCCATTCAAAACCAGCCTCAGTAAATAAGGCATCCAAGCCTTCTGCTTCGGCTTGTAGTTTAACTTGACCAGAACCCGCCACGACGATGGCTTCTTTAATATTGTCTGCGACTTTACGACCTTTAATCACGGCGGCGGCATCGCGCAAATCTTCGATACGCGAATTGGTACACGAACCAATAAAGATACGATCAAGCTGGATGTCAGTGATTTTTTGGCCAGCATCTAAACCCATATAGGTATAAGCACGTAACCAACCTTCTTCTTGCGCTTCATCGGCGGCTTGATCAGGCGTCGGTACTGACTGTGTGATATCAACAACCATTTCAGGAGAGGTTCCCCAAGAGACTTGTGGCGCTATTTGACTACCATCCAGCTCAACCACCGTATCAAATACTGCGTCATCATCTGAATACAAGGTACGCCAGTAAGCTTCCGCTTGCTCCCACTGCTCAGTGGTTGGCGCATAAGGACGGCCTTTGACGTAATCAATGGTCGTGCCATCGACCGCGACCATACCAACGCGAGCACCCGCTTCGATTGCCATGTTACAGACGGTCATGCGACCTTCCATACTCATGTCTTCAAAGACTTGCCCTGCAAATTCAATGGCATGCCCTGTCCCGCCAGCGGTACCAATTTTGGCAATAATAGCAAGTACCACATCTTTTGAGGTCACGCCAGCGCCAAGCTTACCCGTGACACGAATTTGCATGTTTTTTGATTTCTTTTGAATCAAACACTGCGTTGCCAACACATGCTCGACTTCTGATGTGCCGATACCATGCGCCAAACAGCCAAGTGCACCGTGGGTTGCAGTATGCGAATCACCACAAACCACGGTCATACCAGGTAAAACCAAACCTTGCTCAGGACCAACGACATGCAAGATACCTTGACGGGCATCATTGATGGTAAATTCAGCAATATCAAACTTAGTGCAATTGTCATCTAAGGTGAGTACTTGTAAGCGCGACACTTTATCCTTGATACCTGCGACGCCTTCTAAACGCTCCTTGGTCACCGTTGGCACATTGTGATCGGGGCTAGCGATATTAGCCGACAGACGCCATGGCGCTCTATTGGCCAGATCCAGACCTTCAAAGGCTTGTGGACTCGTTACTTCATGCAGTAGATGGCGGTCGATATAAATCAGGCTCGAACCATCATCACGCTTGGTGACTTCGTGAGCATTCCAAAGTTTGTCATATAACGTTTGACCGGCCATGTTGCTATCCTTTATTAGTTGCTAATCACTGAATCTATTGACCTGCTCACACAACAGCAAGCGAGGTTATTATTGAAATTTTTATCTAATTGACACTTTTATCTAAAGACACTCATTTTATTTATAAAGTGGCGTTATATTACTGACGCCTTTCATAATAAACTTAGGGTCTGTTGAACATTCAAATGTGGTACTGGCAGTGGCTATTTTTTAGACAATACGCAGTGAAATTTTTGATGCCTAGTCATTCTAGGTTAGACAATTTCGCCATGTATTGGCAAAAAATAGCCCTGCCCTGAAAGGCTGATGCTAAAACCACCCCAAATGTTGTTGTAAACCTAGCTAAGGTCTCGACATTATCATCAGTTTACGCCTAGTTTGATACGATTTTAGCGATCAGCAGTCCTAATATTTGAATGTTCAACAAACCCTACTATTTATCAAAACTATTTTTCACAGATAATACTTATTAAATTGGTCTATCACACATCTATATCAACACCAATTGATGAGTTTTCAGGTAAATTGATAAAATTGGCTATCAATACAGGCGTTGGACGGCTAATTACCAAGTTAATAGAATAAATACGTCTTGATACCTTGTGATTATAGCAGGCTAATCCTATAATAATAATTGATGATTTTTACGTAGTCGCAAACTTTTATTTCTAATACATTGTGACTAGGTCAGCCAACTTTTATTTATAGCTCGCTACGCAGCTAAGGACATCGGTTTGAATACCACGAATTTGACGACATTCGTCACTGTTATGCACACAGGCAGCATCTCAGGCGCAGCAGAAAAGCTTTTTATTACTCAGCCTGCTGTCAGTAAGCGCATCAAAAATTTAGAAGATGAATTTAACATTACGTTGTTTGATACGGTCGGTCGCGGTATTGTGCCGACTCAAGCCGCTAGTGAAATGCTGCCGCACGCCAAGCGCTGGCTCGACGATTATGAGAACTTCAAAATCAATTTACAACACTCTCAGCACATCGTGTCGGGTAAATTGGTCATTGGCACCAGCCACCATATTGGCTTGCATCATTTGGCTCCTGTGCTCAAGCACTTTATTCAAGCCTATCCTGCGGTGCAGTTAGAAGTTCATTTTGTCGACTCTGAAACGGCGCACAAGGCGGTGTTAGATGGTGACTTATCATTAGCATTCCTAACGTTGCCACCGGTCTACGATAAACGTTTGACGTATCACACGCTTTGGTCAGATCCACTCTACTTTATGACCGGTACATTATCGCCTTTAGCGACCAAAGCCAATGTCACTTTAGAGCAATTGGCTCGCTATCCTGCTATTTTGCCCTCTGCCAATACTTTTACCAGCCAAATTACCTTAGCTGAGTTTGCCAAGCATAATCTAAAACCTTACGCCACCATGAGTACCAACCCACTTGAATCCATTCGGATGTTGGTTTCTGTTGGCCTAGGATGGTCTGTATTACCTCAAACCTTGGTCAGTCAAGATTTAGAGCGCATCAATATGGCAGATAATATTGAGCTACAGCGTTACCTCGGTGTGGTTATCAATCCAAAGCTGACTCGCTCTAGTAGCGTGACTGCCTTATTAGACTTGCTTGCCCCAATTGATTAAAGGGCTTTTAGTAAGTAGCAAATGATGGTTTAAAACCTTTATTGGCTTTGTATAAAACCTTACGTTACAAAGCCAAGCTCAGTTGTTCGCATTTTTAACAGCCATACGTTATAATGCGTTTGGCTTTGTTTTTTATAACATAAATTTACCAGAATAACACTGATAGTCATATTTTGAAGACTTCGAGTAATATATGATGGTAAACAGTAGGTTTAATGGTTTTAAATGATTGATTATATAAGTGAGTAGCATTTGTAAAAAACTAGCAGATAAGGGCGATAGACAAGATTGCGATTGAGCCACGCTTGTTGTCCTCTAATCACTATTTTATGAATATTACTTTTAAAACAGTATCAATCATATAAAACTAACAGAAAATACTGACTAAAAGTCAAAAGCCATTATGTCCTACTTAATGGCTTTTTTTGTCTTTAAATATTGTTTATAAACATCATCTTGTGATGAATTAATTTTATATAGTTAAAAATAATTACAGCCAACAACGTTGGTTAAGGACAGTTTATATGAATGGGATTTCTAGTGGCGTGCTGATATCGTTGGGCGCCTACTTCTTAGTGATGATTGGGATTGGCATTTACGCTTATTTTAAGCAAGCCAATGATACTGAAGGCTACATGTTAGGAGGACGTAATTTAGGTCCCGCAGTCACTGCATTATCAGCAGGGGCGTCGGACATGTCAGGTTGGTTGCTCCTCGGCCTACCAGGCTATATGTATGCCGATGGTGTCGTAAGTATGTGGATCGCACTTGGTTTGACACTAGGTGCCTTATTGAACTATATCATTGTGGCACCGCGCCTTCGCGTTTATACCGAAGTCGCTGACAACGCGATTACCTTGCCTGACTATTTCGCCAACCGCTTTGAAGATAAATCGCACATGCTGCGTGTCATATCAGCAATCGTTATCATCTTATTTTTCACCGTTTATACCGCTGCAAGTCTAGTAGGTGGTGGTAAACTCTTCGAAAGCTCACTCAACTTATCATATAGCACGGGTCTTTGGGTGACTGCTGGTGTCGTCGTTGCCTATACCCTATTCGGTGGTTTCTTAGCGGTATCGATGACTGACTTTGTACAGGGCGTCATCATGTTATTTGCAATGGTGATCGTACCAGTTGTTGCCTTTACAGATCTTGGCGGTATATCAGCAACGACTGAAGCCGTTCGAAACATTGATCCAAGTTTATTAGATGTCACCAGTGGCATGACTATCATTGGTATTATCTCATTAATGGCATGGGGGCTTGGCTACTTTGGTCAACCACATATCATCGTTCGTTTTATGGCAATACGTTCGGTCAAAGACGTACCAATGGCCCGTAATATCGGTATGAGCTGGATGGTTGTCAGCTTAATTGGTTCTTTAATGACAGGTTTTGCTGGTCGTGCTTATGTACAAAAAACCGCAATGACCTTGGATGATCCTGAGACCATATTCTTAGTCTTTACACAGTTTTTATTCACACCGCTGGTTTCAGGGTTTTTATTAGCCGCTATTTTAGCTGCGATTATGAGTACCATTTCATCGCAGCTATTGGTGGTATCAAGCTCGCTGACTAAAGATGTCTACAAGCTATTCTTCGATAAAGATGCTCCTGAAGCACGCCAAGTACTAGTGGGTCGTATCTCAGTTGTAGCGGTAGCCCTCGTATCTATCTTGCTCGCCTCTGATCCCGATAGCTCAGTATTGAGCTTAGTTTCTAACGCTTGGGCAGGATTTGGTGCAGCATTCGGACCCTTGGTTATCTTCAGCCTAATCTGGCGCGGTATGAACCGTAACGGTGCGGTCGCTGGTATGGTAATTGGTGCCTTAACTGTTATCCTGTGGATCTATGGTCCTTTCGAGATAAATGGTATGGCATTAAATAGCTGGTTATATGCTATCGTTCCAGGCTTCATCTTAAGTACCATCGCTATCTTCGCGGTTAGTATTATGACTGGCGGTCCAAAACCTTCAGTAACTGCTAAGTTTGAAGAAATGGAACTGAACCTTAATAAATAAGTAAATAAGTAAATAAGTAAATAATCTTATCACTATCAAAAAACCTCGCCATGATTGGCGAGGTTTTTTATTATGAGCAATTATATTAGGGTGTGTTCTCATTTTAAGAATAGCAATGGAAATGAATACACGCCCTAGCTATAAGGTATTAAAAGGTCTTGGTTAACAATATGGTTGCCGACTTCTCATCGCGATCATCATAATAATCAAAGTTACTGGAAGTCTGATCATAATCAAATACCAGTCGCGGCGTCAGACCATAAAAAGTTAAGTCACGCTTCCAGACTTGTAAGCCTAATGAGGTCGTTTTGTCTTCTCTTGTCGAGCCAACTTTACCACCGACAGCATTGTAGTAACCATTTAAAGCACCGCTACCCGCTGGATAAGCATCCGCTGGATCATCGTACTCTTTTATAGCATAGCCCGCTGTCGTTAGGGTAGAAATACCTCGCTTCCACTCACGACCCCAACCAACGTTTACAGAGTTGCGGTCATAGCTGATAATGCTAGATTTGGGCACATCATTTTGGTAGTCATGTGGCTTTGATAGTTACCATCATTTTCTTAGAGTTTTCCAATAAAAAAGCGACCTATTACAGGTCGCTTTTTTATTATCTGCTAATTAACAAGTGTTCACTAATTACTGCGCTTGATAAGAAAGCTTCACGCCAGCGATATAGCCATCATTGTCTTGGAAATCGGCAACGATTTTGTCAGTTGGTAGAGCGCCTTGAGCATCACCAAACCATAAGTATTTGCCACCAGCTGATACTGCCCAGTTTTTGGTGACGTTATACTTGGCGCCAAGACCAACACTATAATAGCCATCGACAGGACCTAATGAAGTAGTCGGATCACCAGCACCGCTATCCCAACCAACCGTACCACTAATGGCAAGTGCTGGTGCTACACGTTTAGCCAAACCCAGCTCGACTTGCCACTGATCATCTTCATATTCAACCAAATCTAAACCGTCATCGCCATAAAGACCACTGCTTATACTAACTGCATTGTATAGTGGAGGGGTAATGACAAAATCACTCCAAGGCACCCAACGTACTTTTGCGGTGGCTAATGTAGTTGGATTGATACCGGTTTGGAAGTCAAAGTTGACTGATTTAGGAGTGGTGATCTCGTAGTCACTGCTTCTATTTGCTGCTGCTTCCGCTTGTGCTGGAGAAGCTCCTGCTCCAAGAGCTCTAAGACCTGCTAGCGGATAAGTCTCAGATATTTGTATATCGTGATCGATCTCAGAACGATAAGTCAATGCAGCTTTCAAAGCGATTTCAGGCTTACTGAAAGACACACCAGCGATATAGCCATAGTCCATATCAGGGTTACTGGTCGAAGTGTAACCTGTAGCAGGGCCATAAGCCAATCCACGTAATTTCGTATCAGCTTGAATACGCTGTGCTACTGGACCACCATAAACTTGGAAATTCTTATTGGCACCAAACTTCATACCAAGTAGACCTGTCAAACTTTGGCTACGAACCTCTACATTGGTGTTTTCACCTGCATTGCCTGCCTCAGCTTGAGCGATTGCGCCTACAGTACTAAGATTTGTAATTTGTTGCACGATGCCTGCTCTTACTTCTGCATCAGGTTCTGCTGCAGCTTGAGCTCTCAAAGCATTTATTGTAGGACCAAGCGTTGCACCATTGAATTGACCATTAGTCAGTTGCTGGATAGACGCGTTTTGATCACCCTTCGATACAAAATTGCTATCGCCTGTGTACTCGGCAGCTGCACCAAAAGGCTCATCGTATAAAATACCAATACTGAACGTATCGTTGATGTCAGTTTTTACGCCATAGCGGAAAAAATCATAAGCTTCAGCGATATCACCCGTGTCACCACCTTCGACATAGGTATTACTAGAAGGAACATTGTTAGCACTGTCTTTACCACTGACATCAGCGTCAATATAGGTATAAACCGCTTCGGCATAAGTCCCATCTTGAAAGAAAGCAGTGACGTCCTGACCTGAACGATCTAGACCGGCAGCATGCGTCATGCTGGCTACAGAAATAGTAGCAATAGCTACCGCAAGGGTTTTTAAGTGAAAGGTAGCGCGCATTATGTATCTCCAAACATCCTAGTTGTTTAACCGTCCTACAAATCTAAAATTGGCCATGGTGCACGCAAATTTAAATTATAAAAACAGTGTCCTGATTTCGATAATAATGGCTTTTTGACACTAAAACAACACTTAAAGCACTTTATTTCCTAAATATGACTGAACAGTACAGATTACATGTAACTTAAAAACTAAACACTTGTTTACTTTAGTAAAATTATCTTTTGAATTTACTTTTTACTAGACTAAAATCGTCTTTTTTCTTCGTGCTCAGTCATCAAGAAGCATACCCTGATAATAGAGTGTACATATTTGACTATCCTTATTTTGAGCAAAAAAAAGCGACCCGCTTAGGATCGCTTTTTTTGCTGCTAAATCGTCAAATAGATAACCAAACTAGATATATTTTAGTTTGATACTATTTCGCTTGATAAGAAACTTTCATGCCAACAATAAAACCGTCATTACTTTCAAAGTCACTAACGATAGTTTTTGTTGGTATTTGACCTTCAGCATCACCGAACCATAGATATTTACCACCGGCAGACACTGCCCAGTTTTCAGTGAGATCATACTTTGCGCCAAGACCGGCACTGTAATAGCCTTCAATAGGACCTAACGAAGTCACTGGATTACCAGCGCCACTATCCCATCCAACAGTTCCACTTACTGCTAGCGCTGGCGCTAAGCGCTTAGCAAGACCTAGCTCTACTTGCCACTGATCTTCATCATAACTAACTAATGCTAAGCCGTCGTTATCTCTTGTCGATACCTTACTAACGTCATTATATAGTGACGGTACGATCGCAAAATCACTCCATGGTACCCAACGTACTTTTGCAGTGGCTAACGTAGTAGGATTGATACCCGTTTGGAAATCAAAATTAACTGATTCAGGTGTGGTGATTTCAATACTTTCGCCTCTAGTTGTTGAAAGACCCAATGCAGTTACAACAGGTGCTGGGATAAGACCAGAGCCGACAACAGGATAAATTTCTGCTGATTGTGCATTATGTTCGATTTCTGAACGGTAGGTTAAGGCGGCTTTCAATGCGATTTCAGGCTTGCTGTAAGCAAAACCTGCAAGATAACCATAGTCCTGATCGGCACTAATGTGAGTGGTATAACCGTTAGCAGCACTATAAGCAGTACCACGTAATTTTACGTCAGCTTTTACACGTTGGGCTACTGGACCACCATAGACTTGAAAGCTTTTATTTTCGCCAAATTTTGCACCAACAATACCAGTAATGTTTTCAGTACGCACTTCTACATTGGTACCTTCACCATTTGCATCTATGAAATTGTTGTCGCCGCTATAATCCGCAGCAGCACCGAAAGGCTCGTCGTATAAGATACCAACACTGAATGTATCATTGATATCTGCTTTTACGCCATAACGGAAAAAGTCATAAGACTCAGCGATATCACCAATATTATTACCTGACGAGTCTTTACCTGTTACGTCAGCATCAATATAAGTGTAAACCGCTTCAGCGTAGGTACCGTCTTGCAAAAATGCGGTAACGTCTTGTCCTGAACGATCAAGACCAGCAGCACTAGCAGCGCTAGCGACAGAGAAAGCAGCAATCGCTACTGTAAGGGTTTTTAGGTGAAAGGTGGCCCGCATTGTGTATCTCCAAACATCCGCATTGTTTTACCGCCGTACCAAAAATTGCTAGGTAGGCAGCAGCTAAGGAGAAGGATACTAATGTCTTTTTTACCTTAAGACAACTGTAAAAATACATTATTACCGAATTATGACTAGACAGTCATCGACCATTAACCATATTCAAAAGTAAGAATATATTTTAAATAGAGACAGCTTCTCTTATTTTAACGGTTTTTAATAATGCGGTGGCCTATCAGAAATAACATCAAATGGAGCAATTCCTCCTTCGGTATCTTGGCTTTCAACTTGCTTGTAAATAAGCTGCAATTGACGTTGTACAGTCTGAATATGCTTGTCTTGCCGAGCGATAACTTCATCGAGTCGCTCTACCGTTAGCTCCAGATGAGCCATGTTCATCTGCAACTCAATCACTTGAAGTTGTAGATCGCTTTGGGCAGCAGATGAATTGCCTTGAGGATTGATTAAAGGTGTCGTTGGTGGGACAGATTGATCCATATTTTTCTCTAAGTGATAGCATTCATATACTGAATTTGCTGGAATATTCATTTTTGATTGATGACCGTGAAATGCTAGCAATTCATAAGCGATGACATGCATAGCATATTGACTACCAACAAATAGCAATAAAATAGTACTGATAAACCATTTACTCGCACTACAGTCAGGTGGTGGCATGTTATACTGCTGCCAATTTTGCAACAACCCCTACCTCACTATTATATAAGCTTAAGATATTTTATGGCACTGATACATCTAAAAGATATTCACCTCGCATTTGGCGTGGCTCCCGTTCTTGATGGCGTTGATTTTGCGATCAATGCTGGCGAGCGTGTGTGTTTGATTGGTCGCAATGGCGAAGGCAAATCCACTCTGTTTAAGTTGATCAATGGCTCATTGCAGCCTGATAGTGGTGAAGTCATCATCAATAGTAGTGTACGTGTTGCGATGCTTGAGCAAGACGTACCAGAAACCAGTGGCCGCATACTGGATATCGTCATGGGTGGTAGTCGTCGCACTGCTGATCTGCTGGTTAACTATAATAAGCAAGTTGATATGTGTGCCAATGGCGATATGGATGCCTGTGAGCGTATGGCCGACTTACAGCATGATATCGATGCAGTACATGGCTGGGATTTAGAGCGTGATGCCACTCGCCTTATTACTACGATGGGACTTGATCCAGATGATGACTTGTCGTCGCTGTCTGGTGGTCGTAAGCGCCGTGTACTACTTGCGCGCTCACTAGTTACCAAGCCTGATGTGCTGCTTCTCGATGAGCCTACCAACCATTTGGACGTTGAGAGTATCGAATGGTTAGAGCGCTTCTTATTGGATTGGCAAGGTTTAACACTATTGTTCGTTACCCATGATAGAGCATTTGTGAATAAACTGTCGACGCGCATCATTGAGCTTGATCGCGGTCAGTTGACCAGCTATGACGTAACCCAAGGTGAAGGTGGCTACGCACGCTATCAAGAATTAAAAGAGCTACAGTTATTGGCTGAAGAAAAAAATAACGCGAACTTTGATAAAAAATTGGCGCAAGAAGAGGTTTGGATTCGTCAAGGAATTAAAGCCCGTCGTACCCGTAATGAAGGCCGTGTCCGTGAGCTAAAAGCCTTACGTGAAGAGCGTGGCGACCGCCGTGAGCAAGTGGGTAATGTAAACATCACCATGGGTCAAGGCGAAAAAAGCGGCAAGCTCGTCTGCAAAGTTAAGAACTTGCATCTTGAGTATGATGGCAATGTATTGGTTGATAACTTTACGACGACTATCATGCGTGGTGATAAAATCGGTATTGTCGGACCTAATGGTGCGGGTAAAACCACACTTATTAAAGCTCTACTCGATATGTCTGATGATGAAGTCACGAAGACAGGTAGCGTAGAGCTAGGAACCAATCTAAAAATCGCGTTTTTCGATCAGTTACGTGATCAGTTAGATTTAGAAGCGAGTGTTGCACAAAACGTCTCAGAAGGCTCAGACTTCGTCGAAGTTGGCGGTCGTAAGACACATATTATGAGCTATTTGCAAGATTTCTTATTTGCTCCAGAGCGTGCACGTACACCTGTTAAGGCATTGTCTGGCGGTGAACGTAACCGCGTCCTACTTGCCAAGCAACTATTGAAGCCTGCCAACATTCTAGTACTCGATGAGCCAACCAACGATTTGGACATGGCGACACTTGAGCTATTAGAGGAATCAGTCGCAAGCTTTGGTGGTACGATTTTGCTCATTAGCCATGATCGCTCATTCATGGATAACGTCGTTACCTCAACATGGGTATTCGGCGAAGATGAAGATGGCAAAGGGATCGTCAAAGAGTACGTCGGTGGCTATCAAGAGTATCTGGTACAAAAAAATCGTGAGCTAGCAGCACAAGCTGCTAGAGCGCCAGTAAGTAATACAAATGCAGCAAATAAATCAGCTAATAAGCAAGCCGTAGCAAAACCCAGTATCACAGCCAAAAAGCTCAATTATAATGAACAGCGTGAGTTAGACAATTTGCCAAAAGAAATTGCAGTGCTTGAAGCTGAACAAAATGAGCTGCAAGAAAAACTGGCTGACGGCTCATGGTTTAATAAAGACTTCGATGCGGCAACAGCAGCTAGTGAGCGTTTACTAGTGATTGAAGATGAAATGATGAGCAAGCTTGAGCGCTGGAGCACACTTGAGGGCTAGAATGAGTCACTAAAACGTACCTTTAAGTACCTTTGAAATAGACACATTCCATGAACTGATATTTTAAGTTTCTATCCATGGCATATTTAAAGGCTAAAATAATCATCACGCTATTAATAGTGTGGTGATTATTCGTTTACGACCACTTACACAGAGATTAGGGACTGAAAGTTAGTGAACATTCCCTCGATTTCAAGTATCATTCGCTATTGCTAAATACCCTTATTAATTATAAGGTCATCGCGCTGACAAACCTTGCTGGCATAAAAACAGTAACGATACGGCGATATCCAAGCCATCGTGGACAAATAATGTTGTTCAACCGCATACTATGCCCTATCAAGGTTGCTTTATTTTTAACGCAATAATTTATTTTATGACCAAAATAGCTTAGAATAGCAACAATTAGCAAAATTAGGCACAGCTAAAGTGGCTTGATATTGTATCTATATTTTTTAAGCCAATATTCTCTAAGCCACAAACCCAGTGTGGGATAATCCCATTTCATTCACCTGGAGGAAGTATTAATGAGCCATGCCGAAGGCGTTAATGTAAAACGCCGTAGAGTTCTTATTGCCTCGACTGCCGCGATTGGTGCAGCTGGGGTAGCTGCCTTGGCAACACCTTTTGTCCGCTCTTGGACGCCAAGCGCAAAAGCTGAAGCTGCAGGAGCTGCAGTGACCCAAGATATCGGTTCTATCGAAGATGGACAAATGATTGTCATCAAATATCGTGGCAAACCTATTTATGTGGTTAAGCGTACCGAAGATATGATTGCAGGATTAGAGTCAGTCGAACCATTGCTGTCTGACCCAAACTCTCTTGCCTCTTTACAGCCTGAATACTGTACGAATCCTACGCGCTCTTTAGAACCAACTGTGTTGGTCGTTGAAGGCGTGTGTACGCATTTGGGCTGTGCGCCGAACTATCGCCCTGACGTTGGTGCCGCTGACTTAGGCGGTAATGACTGGTATGGCGGATTTTTCTGCCCCTGCCACGGTTCTAAGTATGACTTAGCAGGTCGCGTCTTTAATGGCGTTCCAGCACCGCTTAACTTACCCATCCCAGAGTATAATATGGATGGTACCATCTTGACGGTTGGGGAGGCTTAATATGAGTATGGGTAAAAAAATCATGCACTGGGTGGACGCGCGCTTTCCGGCGACCGAAACCTATGAATATCACATGTCCAAGTACTACGCACCAAAAAACTTTAACTTTTGGTACTTCTTTGGCGTGTTATCTATGGTCGTACTGGTCAACCAATTGGTGACGGGTATCTGGCTAACGATGATGTACAACCCAAGTGCCGAAGGGGCATTTGCGTCTGTTGAATACATCATGCGTGATGTAAAAGGCGGTTGGCTCATTCGCTATATGCATTCCACTGGCGCCTCGGCGTTCTTCGTGGTGGTCTATCTGCATATGTTTAGAGCCTTGCTTTACGGTTCGTACCAAAAACCACGTGAGCTTATTTGGCTCATCGGTATGGGTATCTACCTAGCATTGATGGCAGAAGGTTTCTTCGGTTACTTGCTACCTTGGGGCAACATGTCATTCTGGGGTGCACAGGTTATCTTGAACTTACCTGCCGCGTTGCCAGTGATTGGTGACGGTCTTGCAGAATGGGTACGTGGTGATTATATTATCTCCGGTATCACCCTAAACCGCTTCTTTGCCTTACACGTTGTCGCTATTCCTTTAGTGCTCGTGGGTTTGGTCTTTATGCATTTAGTGGCACTGCATCATGTGGGTTCGAACAACCCTGATGGCATCGACATTAAAAAGCTAAAAGATAAGAACGGCGTGCCATTAGACGGTATTGAGTTCCATCCGTACTACACCGTTCATGATATGGTTGGTATTGTGGTGTTCTTTATCCTGTTCTTTGCAGTGGTATTCTTCTTCCCAGAGGGCGGCGGATTCTTCCTTGAGCCACCAAACTTTGAGACAGCGAACTCGCTGAAGACGCCTGCTCATATTGCACCAGTATGGTATTACACACCATTCTATGCCATTTTACGTGCAGTCCCTGACAAGCTGGGTGGTGTGATTGCGATGGGTGGTGCGATTGCCGTATTGTTCTTGATACCATGGCTCGATAGATCGCCGGTACGCTCTATACGTTATAAAGGCATTTTATCTAAAATTGCTTTAACCGTGTTTGCGATTAGTTTCTTAGTTTTAGGTTACTTAGGCGCGACGCCAACAACACCAACAGCAACATTGATGGCTCGTATCTTCACTGTCTTGTATTTCTTGTTTTTCTTACTGATGCCAATTTATACTTCTATCGAGAAGTGTAAACAGCCACCAGAACGCGTTACCGGAGGTCACTAATGAGCACGCTAATTAAATCCCTAGCTGGTTTAGGCTTAGGCGCGGCACTGACTTTGACTGCTGGTACTGCACTGGCAGCGGGCAGTGGGTGTGGTACATTCACCAATGCTGAGGGTGTCGAAGAGCACTTGCTCTGTAGTGAAGCCCCTATTGACTTTACCAATAAAGGCTCGCTACAAAACGGTGCCAAGACTTTTATGAATTACTGTGCAGGTTGTCACTCAGCACAGTATGTTCGTCACTCTCGCATCGCTAAAGATTTAGAGATTCCACCTGAGCTGGTCGAAAAATACTTGATGGTGACGACCGATCAGATTGGTGATCATATCAATGCTGAGATTGACCCTGAGGTTCAGGCTTCATGGTTTGGTGCTGCGCCACCAGATTTGTCACTTGAGACAAGACTGCGCGGCGATGATTGGGTATATACTTACCTACTATCATTTTATGAAGATCCAAGTCGTCCTTGGGGTGCCAATAACCTAGTGCTTGCAAACGCTGCAATGCCTCATGTCTTGCACAATATGCAAGAAAAATTGAGTCAAGAAGAGTTCGAGTCTGAGGTTGGTGATTTGGTTAACTTTATGGCGTGGTGAGCCTGCTCGTCACGACCGTCAAGTAATTGGTTTCTTCGTCATTATCTTCTTATTGGTTTTACTCATCCCAGTCTACTTGCTCAACAAAGAGTTCTGGAAAGATGTAAAATAAATAGAAGTAGATAGTATAAAAAACCAAGCATTATATAAGGCACTACTTCGGTAGTGCCTTTTTTATGTTTTGATGGTTTAATATCTAATGAAAACTCAAGACATCAGACAAATAAAGCGCTCACCAGCAACATTTACGCGAGTTACCTTGATAAACACAGCGACTTTGTTTACGATGACAACCTTCACTATTAACATTAGGCTTTCATGATTGATGCGAATGACATTCCCAGTAGTCAGCTGATTTTATACGCTGATGACGGCTACGACAGTCATGTAGTACGCCTATTACTTGAAGAAAAGAAGCTCGCTTATTATTTATCACGTTTGCATTCTGAGCGTCCTGAAGATTTGACTGAGCTCAACCCCTATCATACCTTGCCTGTTCTGCAACAGCGCGAGATTGCGCTCTATGAAATTAACGTCATCTTTGAATATCTTGAGGAACGTTATCATGCCAATAAACTGCTGCCTGATACCCCGCAAGAGCGGGCTCAGTTTCGTCAATTGGCCTGGCGTATACAACGTGATTGGTTGGTGCTCGGCAAGCGACTGCTTATGCATCCAGATAGCTTTAACAAAGCACAAGCTGCCTTGGCAAAAAAGCAACTCGCTGATTCATTGATTACCTTATCACCGCTGTTTGCTCACAAGTCTTACTTTATGGCGGATGAGTTTGGTTGGTGTGATGTACTACTCGCGCCTTTATTATGGCGACTTGAGGAGATGGGCATCGAACTACCTCGGGCTATTAGTCGTCCGTTGTTTGACTATCAAACGAGAGTCTTTGAGCGCAGTAGCTTCCAAAAAAGCGTGCGTTAATTAGTGCGTGTCTTCAATTTACTCGATAGTCATCTAAATGGGCTAGAAATGGCTAAATCTTGCCAAACATCGTCAAATAGCTGGTTAATATCCCGATATTATCTGCGCTATTTTTCTTGTTTAACGGCAATTTATCTCATTTTTATCACCATTTTTGAAATGAAGACACGCACTAGACAAGTATAAAAAGCTGTCCTAGAATAAGTACCAATAAAACAGACGTTAAGTAGCCTTTATCCTCTGATAAATTACTGAAATAACTGGCTTTTAATTATAAAATATCATTAGTATAGGAAATCATCAGATGAGCGAAACCACCTCTATTACTCCGACCCGCCCCTACATGGTACGTGCGCTATACCAGTGGATAGAAGACAATGACCTGACTCCCTATCTGATGGTCGATGCAACGGCTGAAAACGTGCAAATTCCAACCGAACACGTGCAAGATGGTCGTATTGTCTTGAATATCGCCAGCCGTGCCACTGGTAATATGAGTATGGAAAATGACTATATACATTTCAGTGCGCGTTTTGGCGGCGTGTCACAAGATATTTGGGTACCACTGACGGCGGTGCTAGGTATTTATGCGAAAGAGAACTCGCAAGGGATGTTTTTTGATCCCAATGAATATGACAATTATCAGCCTGAAGGCGATTCACCAATTGCTGCTAAGAACAGCCCAACAGCAGCACCTAAGCCGAAACGTGATAATAAAGCAGGCTTAAAAGTATTGAAATAGTCGGTTTTTCTACATAAAAAAGCTGGTCGTATTGAATACGGCCAGCTTTTTTGTTGTCAGTCTAAAAGTGTAACGGCTTTTAAAACGCTTAGGTTTTTGGCGCTTGGAGTTTTTGATGCTTAGGTTCTTGGTAAAGTCACACCACGCTGTCCTTGGTATTTACCACCGCGATCTTTATAACTGGTCTCACATACGTCATCAGCATCACTTTGGAAAAATAGCATCTGCGCCACGCCTTCACCCGCATAAATACGCGCTGGCAAATTGGTGGTATTACTAAATTCTAAAGTCACATGCCCTTCCCACTCAGGCTCAAGCGGCGTAACATTGACGATAATTCCGCAACGGGCATACGTTGATTTACCCAGGCAAATCGTTAATACGTCACGTGGAATACGGAAATATTCCATGGTGCGTGCCAATGCAAAAGAGTTGGGCGGAATGATGCACTCATCACCGACGATATCAATAAAACTTTTTTCATCGAAGTTTTTAGGATCAACGACGACTGAATGCACGTTGGTGAAGACTTTAAACTCAGGGGCACAGCGCACATCATAGCCATAGCTTGACGTACCGTAGCTGACCAAACGCTCGCCTGCATCATTAAATCGTACTTGACCCGCTTCAAATGGCTCAATCATGCCATGTTCTTCGGCCATTTTACGAATCCAGCGGTCAGATTTGATAGACATTGTTGTTCCTTAGCAAATATTTAATAGCGACGATTATACGGAATTGAGGGCTCAATTTATAGAGCAATGGCGACTTTAAAATTAATACGTCCAATAGCCTAATTATCATCAACCTATATTTTACAATCTACCATTTGGCAAAGTGATCTTCTGCTAAGCCCATCACCTTATCAAGCTTAATCACCTCATCTTTGATGCGAATCTCACCACTATAAAACCCAAGCCATTGCTCAAAGATACTGGCAAGCACACCAAAGTTATCCGTCTTCTTATAAACGGTCATCGGTGTAAAGGTCAAGTCAATATCCACGTTGCTCCAGCCTAGATTTTGATGATAGACACGCCAAGTATTTTGCACGGATGTATCCCAATCTTTACGTATAAATAGCACTGGTGGTAGATAATAAATCTGCCCATCCAGCCAGCACGCATTTTCGCTAACCCCTGTTTCATTGACGCCCATCGACAAGTTCAACGTAAAATGACGACCATCGGGCAAATAGTGATTAATACAGGTCCAAAACCAATTGGTCTTGTGACGCATATAGCCGAGCGTCCAATCTAAATTGGCAATAGTCGTTTTGGAAAAGTGGATTTGTTTGGCTTGAGCATCCGTGTTAAATTTTGAATTGGCTTTAATAAGCAAATGACCAGATATGGCTGTTAATGGCTCTTTTTGCGTAAACGTCCAGCCACGCCTGCCAGTTGGTGTGCAGATAGCCAGTGGCTGCGCTTGCCGCGCCAGTGTCGCATGTAATGCGATATATTGACTGTCCAGCGCCACCTTAACTTGTGAAGGCATAAAATCTAATGTCACGGTTAAATTCGCATGGACAAACGCCATTTGCCCTTGATGACAATCACCTTCCAATAACGTATGACGAGTCAACGGCTGCAATGCTTCACAAACCTCCAACTCATCCGTCTCATCGTTGTAAAGATAAACAAAAGCACTGGTTGCCAGCTTAATCGTCGCCAATGCTAGACAGATTCGATAAGGCGGCTGAATGATTTGGATAAAGCAGAATTGGTTGGCCTTTAATTCTTTGCGCCAATTTGGTAAGGTTTTTTGTGAGATAAGATGGCTGTGATAGTCCAAATAATTGATATTTTTGACGTGAGCAAAGATGCCAAAAGTAGGCTGACCGTTTTGAACAAGCTCATTGAGAACAACTGGCTTAATGCGGGTGGATAAGTGTTGTTGATTTTGGTCGTTGCGACTTTGATTCATGATTAAGGCATCCTAGCCATAGTTCATTGAGAAACTACCTGTCCTTGGTAGCTGACTGCGGTACTTATAACGCTTCTTTTTGCCTGCCTTGAGGCTGCCCAAATTGCCTCTCTCACCGCTTTAATCTCTATCGACGTCAATCCATCTGCCAGCTCTTCAGTCACATTGACTACGGCAAAACCATTTATGCCAAATGGATGTTTGGGAAATTTAAGCAGTAGATCAGTCAGCGCCTGTAATGCTTTAAAAAAATCGGCAATGACCATTCGACGATTGCTAAAATCAGCATGGACTTCATAGCGTTTGCTACTCCCATCTTTATAGTAGCAAACGGCAATCAATTGATTGTTTGAGAGTTCAATCACATATATCGGTGGGCGGAATAATTTCAATAACCTATACTGTTTGGGAATACTGTCTAAATGACGTTGATAAATCGATAAGCTCACAATATTCCCTTTTTAAAAATCCAAGCCTTTCAAAATTCGCTTACTTAGGCTATTTAACTATTACTAGAAGCCATTAAAAAATACGCTTATCATCGATAGGCTTGGCAAATTTATTAATATTGTCTTCGATATTTTTAGCAATACTCATATAGTAAGGTGCAAATTCATCATCGGCTAAGACACTTGGCTCACCTTTATCCACTTGTGCACGAATACCGCTCGCCAATGGCAACTGACCTAATAGCGGCACTTGATATTGCTCAGCGATTTTTTCGCCGCCACCTGTGCCAAAGATAGCTTCGGTATGATTACAGTTGCTACATGTATGCAGCGCCATGTTTTCGACCACGCCAAGCACTGGTATATTGGTTTTGTTAAACATCTCAACGCCTTTCTGCGCATCAAGTAAGGCAATATGCTGCGGCGTCGTCACAATCACGGCACCCGTTACGGGTATACGCTGAGCTAGCGTGAGCTGAATATCACCCGTACCCGGTGGCATATCAATCACTAGGTAATCTAACTGCGGCCAGTTGGTTTGGTTATACAGCTGCATCAAGGCACCAGTAGCTTTTGGTCCACGCCACGCGACAGGTGTATTGTCACCGTCGAGCAAGCTACCAATCGATAGCATTGCCATGCCATGCGCATTGATAGGAACGAACTGCTCATTTTCTAGCTCAGGTCTGACATTATCGACGCCCAGCATGGTTGGCATACTAGGGCCGTAGATATCGGCATCGAGCACGCCAACACGGTTGCCAAGCTTTTGTAATGCCAAGGCGATATTGACGGTAGTGGTTGATTTACCAACACCGCCTTTACCTGACGCCACCACGATAATATGACGAATACGCGGATGCGCTGTCAATGATGCTTGTGTCGGTGCGGCTTTGGTAATCGGCGGTTCGGCATCAGTTGTCTTACTACCAGTCGTTTCTGATGACTGACTTTGACTGTCCATTGCATTGGTGGTCTTGGGCATTGCCTTCGGTAAGCTTGATCCTGTCCCTTTCGCTGGTGCTGGCAGACGGACATTCATGTGAATCGCTTTGATACCGTGCGGATGTAGCAGCTGCCCGAGCTCTTGTTGGATGATTTCAGGGTTACTATTTACGGGAAGACGCAAATCTAAGGTAAGCTGATCGCCATCGCGCTCAAGTCCTGTGACCATGGTGGCAATGCTAATGGTACCTACTTCGTAACCAAGCAGTACCTTGTCCACAGCACTATCGCGCTCTGCCCGCTGCTCTGGTGTTTCTGGTTTTTTGGTGGAGGTTTTCTTCATAAAGTTAAACATAGTGACCGTTACTGCCTATACAAGTGGTTAGGTATGGTAAAAACTCAGTGAATACTGTCGTAAATAGCGTAAACAATATAGCTCATGAGCATGTTAGCCAAACCTTTTATGATGACAGTGTAGCTGAATTGGACGCATAAAAAAACCACAACGCCAGTAGGACTGACGTTGTGGTTTACATAGTTATATCTGTATATTAATTCATAAACCAACCATGACTGGCAACGATAGACTGACCCGTAAATACATTGCTTGGGAATGCTGCTAAAAATAGTGCCAACTGAGCAATGTCTTCGACCGTCGTGAATTCTTTGTCGACAGTATTGACCAACATAATATCATTCACTACGGATTCTTCGCTAATGCCTTTTTCAGCCGCTTGTTGCGGGATTTGTTTTTCGACCAATGGCGTTTTGACAAATCCAGGACAAATCACATGCGCGCGCACATTGTGCTCGGCACCCTCTTTTGCCAATACTCGGCACAGTCCAAGTAGACCATGCTTAGCAGTCACATAAGGCGCTTTAAACATTGATGCTTCATGCGAATGCACAGAACCCATATAAATGACCGTACCGCCTTTATCGTCTTTATACATATGCTGTACAGCGGCTTTGGTGGTTAAAAATGCCCCGTCTAGATGAATAGCGAGCATTTTTTTCCAGTCGTCAAATGCCATTTTATTGATTGGGTCGATGATTTGAATACCAGCATTGGAGACGAGAATATCAATCCCACCAAAGGTATCAACTAGCTGCTGCACACCTGCGTTTACCGCATCCTCTGAAGTAACATCCATGGCAATTGCCAATGCGCGCCCACCAGCCGCTTCGATAGCATCAACTGTTTTCTGCGCTGCTTCAAGATTAATATCTGCAATACCAACCGCAGCGCCTGCTTTTGCATAAGTTTCAGCAATGTCACGACCGATACCACTTGCAGAGCCAGTGACCAACGCTACCTTCCCTGTCAAATCATGCTGTAATTGAGTCGCCATCTTTTATATCCTTTCATTACATAGCTTTTATGAATACTATTATTGGGCAACGCTCACTTATTGGGCAATACTCACTGGCGTTTTTTCTTGGAGTTCTTCGAAGCTGACCCCCTCTGCCAGCTCAACTAACTTCAAGCCATTGTCAGTCACATCGAGTACCGCAAGCTCAGTAATGATACGATCAACGACCCCTTTACCCGTTAGTGGTAGCTCACAATTGGCAAGGATTTTTGGTTCTCCGTGTTTGTTGACTTGCTCCATCAACACAATGACTCGCTGCACGCCAGCGACTAGATCCATTGCACCGCCCATGCCTTTGACCATTTTTTTAGGAATCATCCAGTTGGCCAAATCCCCTTTTTCTGAGACTTCCATCGCGCCCAATATTGCCAAGTTGACATGACCGCCACGAATCATCGCAAACGACTCTGAACTACCAAAATAACTGGCGCCTGGTTCTGCGGTCACTGTTTGCTTGCCAGCGTTAATCAAATCAGCATCGACATTGTCTGCCGTTGGAAACTCGCCGATACCTAGCAGGCCGTTTTCTGACTGTAGCCAGACATCCACATCTTCAGGAATATAGTTGGCAACTAGGGTTGGTAGACCAATACCTAAATTTACGTAATAGCCATCTTCTAATTCTTTTGCGGCACGCTGTGCCATCTGCTCTCTTGTCCATGCCATGGTAATTTCCTTATTTTTATAACCACCCCAAAAAATATGATTAGCGGTGTCAAACTCGCTTAGTCTACTAAATGTAGCACTTTCACTCGTTTTCCTTGCTACTCCAATTTTCGGAAATGGTATTACAATATTTTATTATTAATGTCATCTTTTAGAAATATTTCGATAACGCTATCAATTAAGCACCTTAGGCTGCCTTGATTGTCGTCTTTTCGATACGCTTTTCAGGGCTGTTATTTAATACAATACGCTGCACAAAGATACCAGGCAGATGCACTTCATCAGGATCGAACGTGCCAGTCTCTACAATCTCTTCTACTTCGACAATGGTAATTTTGCCTGCCATAGCGCAGTCTGGATTGAAGTTACGGGCAGTTTTGTTAAACATTAAGTTGCCCGATTTATCTGCTTTTTGCGCTTTGATTAATGACACATCAGCACGCAATGTATGCTCAAGCACATAAGTGCGACCATCAAAATCACGTGTTTCTTTACCTTCAGCTACCAGTGTGCCGACACCAGTTGCTGTGTAGAATGCAGGAATACCTGCGCCGCCCGAACGTAGCTTTTCAGCCAACGTTCCTTGCGGGGTCAGCTCAACTTCTAACTCACCTGCCAAGTATTGACGCTCAAACTCTTTGTTTTCACCCACATAGGAGGAGATCATTTTTTTGATTTGGCGAGTTTGTAGTAACAGACCAAGACCAAAGTCATCGACACCTGCGTTATTACTGATACAAGTTAGATCCTTCACTCCACTATCACGCAGAGCTTCGATTAATGCTTCAGGAATACCACACAGACCAAAGCCGCCGATAGCAAGGGTTTGTCCATCACTAACGATGCCTTTTAGCGCCTCTTCGGCACTACTATATACTTTTGATTGACTCATACTAAACTCCTTTTTTATTTAATATTTTATATGCAGCGTTACTTATGCAGCTTTACTAGGGCGTGTCCTCATTTTAAAAATGGTGATAAAAATGAGAACACCCCTTAACATTCAAAATCATAAGAACCATCATTTAAAGTAATACATTATATATCGGTATATCATATATAAAACACTTATGCTAACTTAGCACATTATTCTCATAGCGACTAGAGGATATCCATAAGACAGAAACCGTAAGGAAGAGCGCAGTCGCTGAGTGTATCGCCTATCAACACTTCATCAGCACAAATATGCATGACATAACAACCATTTACCATGCTGTACTGCTGAATTTTACCATTGACTCCTATTGATATGCTCTAAATACTCGCTACCTTAATTTTGCCAAGGAAGGCCGTCATGTTTAGTACACTTGCTATTGTCATTACTCTATTATTACTCATGTTCTTTGCTTATCGCGGTTATTCTGTGCTGATCTTAGCACCGATTATGGCGACATTAGCCGTCTTACTGTCAGGAGATTTTTTAAGTACGATCCCTGCATATACTGATGTCTTTATGGGCGCATTAAGTGGATTCTTACTCAAATTCTTCCCTATATTCTTGCTAGGTGCACTGTTCGGGCGTTTGATGGCTGACTCTGGCGCGGCAACAGCCATTGCCAATACGGTCGTCCAAAAGCTCGGTGCCAGCAAAGCCATTTTAGCCGTTATCTTAGTTTGTGCTATTTTGACCTATGGCGGTGTGTCGTTATTTGTCGTGGCATTTGCCATTTATCCAATCGCCAAAGACTTGTTTAAAGCCGCTGATATACCTAAACGCTTAATTCCAGCAGCCATTGCGCTTGGGTCATTTACCTTTACGATGACGGCATTACCGGGCACGCCAGCCATTCAAAATGCCATACCGATTCCTTATTACAACACCAACGTATTTGCCGCGCCTATTTTGGGTATTATCGGCGGTACTATCATGTTTATTTGCGGTTGGTTGTGGTTACAATCACGTGCCAAAAAAGCCAATGCAGCGGGCGAAGGCTATGGTCAGCATGATGATGAAGATGTGGGCGGCGTTGGTGCGACTGCAAAAGAAGCTGAGGTATTAAGTACTCACCAAACCTCATTTACGGTTGCTATGATTCCGCTGGTATTGGTCATCGGCTTGAATGCCTTATTAACTTATGCAATTTTTCCTTCGATAGACTTCAGTAGTCTACAAGCCCAGTTTCCAGACCTAAATATCGCAGGTTCACTTGGACTGTGGTCGATTATCATCTCATTAGTCTTGGCTTGTGTGGTGCTAATTTTGCTGCGTATTGGTCATTGGAACAATCTACAGAAAACCATTAACCGTGGTACTTATGATTCTATGTTGCCGATTTTTAATACCGCATCAGAAGTGGGTTACGGTGCAGTTATCGCCTCATTAGCAGGGTTTCTTATCATTCGTGACAGCATTCTAAACTTAACTCCTGACAACCCTTTGATATCAGAAGCAGTCGCAATGACCACGCTGGCTGGTATCACAGGCTCATCGTCTGGTGGTTTGAGTATTGCGCTGTCGACATTGGGTGAAGATTATCTGAGAATGGCCGTTAATGCTGGTATCGACCCTGAGCTGATGCACCGTGTGGCTGTTATGGCAGCGGGTGGTTTGGATACGCTTCCGCATAGTGGTGCTGTCATCACTTTGCTAGCGATTTGTGGACTGACCCATAAGCAGTCTTACTTAAACTTAGCCATGGTTACGATGGTCATTCCATTAGTGGCTGTGGTCGCTGTTATTACCTTAGGTACCATGTTTGGCTCATTCTAAATTGAGTTAACCTATAAGTCGTTTATCAGTATCGACTATTAATACCTACACAAGTAACACCTCAATAAAAACCCACTTGGCAAAATGCTTGGTGGGTTTTTTGTGGCTGCTCTATAACCATTCTATAACTATCAAATATGGCGCAAGCCTATTGTTTATGGCTGACAGATGCCTGACAAACGATAAGTAATTACTAAGGAATATCACAAATTTATCTGAATTACGGTATCATAGGCACACTTTTTGAATTTTTATTATTTTTAGTATTAATAACATCGCATCGACGAGTGACTAACCGCTTAAGATGTTCGATAACTAACCCGTTTTTATAAAAATATAGGTGATTTTGTGCGTGAGATTCTAGTAACCAGTGCGCTGCCCTACGCCAATGGTGACATCCATTTGGGGCATCTTTTAGAGCATATTCAAACTGACATTTGGGTGCGTGCGATGAAAGCACAAAGCCATAAAGTCACTTATGTCTGCGCGGACGATGCTCATGGCACTGGTATTATGCTCAAAGCAGAGGCCAATGGCGTGACGCCAGAAGAACAAATTGCGGCGGTAAAAGCCTCACACGAAGCAGACTTTTCAAAATTCCTCATCGATTATGATAATTATCACACCACCCATTCAGAAGAAAACAAGCATTTCTCTGAACTGATTTATCGTCGTCTTAATAGCGCTGGGCATATCAGCACTAAAGATGTCGAGCAGCTTTTTGATCCTGAAAAGCAATTGTTTTTGGCCGATCGCTTTGTCAAAGGTACTTGCCCAGAGTGTGATTCACCAGATCAATATGGTGATAACTGTGAGGTTTGTAGCACGACTTATAATGCCGTAGAGTTAAAAGATCCACGCTCAACTATTTCAGGCGCAACACCCATACTCAAAACCTCTAAGCATTATTTCTTTAATTTGCCAGAGTTTGAGCAGTTTTTAAAAGATTGGACGCGCAGTGACAACCGTTTGCAAACGTCAGTGGCCAATAAATTGCAAGAATGGTTCGACTCTGGACTAGCGACTTGGGACATCTCTCGTGATGCGCCTTATTTTGGTTTTCAAATTCCAGATACGCCAAGCGATGAGCCAGACAAATACTTTTATGTATGGCTAGATGCGCCAGTCGGCTACATGGCAAGCTTTAAAAACCTATGTGATAAGCGTGCAGGTACAGACCAAGCGCTTGATTTTGACCATTACTGGGCACAAGAAAACGAGCACAAAACTGAGGTCTATCATTTCATCGGTAAAGACATCGTTTACTTCCACGCCTTGTTTTGGCCAGCCATGCTAGCTGGTAGTGAGTTACGCACGCCAACCGGTGTCTTTGCCCACGGTTTCTTGATGGTCAATGGCGAAAAGATGAGTAAGTCACGTGGCACCTTCATCAATGCCAAAACTTACGCAGAGCATTTGCACCCTGAATACTTGCGTTATTACTTCGCCAGCAAATTGTCTGACAAAGTTGAAGATATTAATTTTGATCTAAATGACTTTATGCAAAAGGTCAATTCTGACTTAGTTGGTAAAGTCGTCAATATCGCCAGTCGTAGCGCTGGATTTTTGGTGAAAAAATATGACGGCATGCTGTCAGAAGTTTGCGTAGAATCGGCATTATTAGAAGACATCACCAAAACGGGTGATGAAATTGCTGCTGCCTACGAGAACCGTGAGTTCTCACGTGCCATGCGCTTGATCATGCAGTGTGCAGACAAGGCCAATGAATACATTGATGACAAAAAGCCATGGTCACTGGCCAAAATTGAAGGCAAAGAGCAAGAAGTTCAAGATGTCTGCTCGGTGGCCATTAATATCTTCCGTCAGTTAATGGTTTATCTTGCTCCTGTCTTGCCTGAACTGACTGCCAATGCAAAAGAGTTTTTGAACATTGATGATTTAAGTTTTGCCAGTCGTAACCAATGGTTGCTGGGTCACAAAATCAATAAGTTCAAACCACTCATGCAGCGTATCGAAGAAAAAGACGTTGCTGCGATGGTTGAAGACTCAAAAGCCTCTCTCGCACGAGCAGACGCTCCTGCCGCGACTGAAAGTAACAAGCCTGCCGCAAAGGATAAAACACCTGCAACAGATGCGGATGCTGAACAAACTGACTATATTGGTATCGAAGACTTTGCCAAAGTTGAGATGAAAGTGGCTCACGTTTTAGAGTGTAACCATGTAGAAGGTGCTGATAAGCTACTACAGTTCACGCTAGATGTTGGCGAAGACAAGCCGCGCAATGTGTTCAGTGGTATCCGTAAGTTTTATGAGCCAGAGCAATTGGTTGATAAAAAGGTCATTTGTGTGACCAACCTTGCCCCGCGTAAGATGAAATTTGGCATATCAGAAGGCATGGTACTATCAACTGGCGAGCCAAAGACAGGATTAACGGTCGTTACCTTACCGGATGCTTGTGTCGTTGGTGATGTGCTTGCTTAACGGTGATTTTTAGTAGTAAAAAATAAAAAAGATGCCCTAGCGGCATCTTTTTTATGGTTGATTTATACAATGGTTAAAAATCGAATCTTATATTTATCTGGTTAAAACATCGATGATCTGCAACGTATCATTAATCACCGTCACAATGTTATTTTCTGGCGTGCGAAGACGGACGTAACGATCATCATAACGGTCCAAAACGACAGAACGATCATAATCTCTTCTATCAATATTGCCGACTACTCTGTAACCATATTTATCGAGATCACGCTTAAATGAGGCATTCGAGCTAGCATTGCGATAAGCGTTGATATTTGGTTGGGCGTTGCCACTATGCTTGTAATCTTTACTAATATGAGCAGAGTTACCCTTGGCGTTTCCGTGCCCATTACCGTTACCATTTCCATGATTGTCTTTTGCCATAGCAGGCAAGCAAATTAATGAAGTAGCCGTGATACCGGCAATGGTTAATAGTTTAAAATTAGCAGTGTTCATATTATTATCCTTAAAATATTCATTCGAAAAAACTTAAGGAGATATTAGAGTGTGCTGTACATTCACCACGCCAGCATAATAATGGAATGGTAAAAATTTTAGACTCACAATAATTCTCGTATCAAAATTAGCTTACGTTAATTATAAAGTGAGTTCGTAATAGGTGCGTTGCTAGCGTGTAGGCTTTTTAATTGTAATTCTATTGAACAAAAAAATGTCCTTAGTGGCATCTTTTTCTTATGGCAATCTTTAAAATATCAAAAAAAAGTTATGATTTTCATTCTATCTATCACCATAACAAACGCAAATTAATTTTTTATTGCGATAAGTTACATTGCTGTCATAATATAGCCATCATGATCAAGGAATCGATCACCTCAATGTTAGCCTACTATCGCAGAATTGACATCACAGAACTGATATTACAGAACTGATACTGCTGTCATTCGGCTGACCTGCACTCTCTAACCTATGAGCCAGACTAATAATGACCATTGCTTCTACTCTACGCCTAAGCCTATGCAGCATTGCCCTCAGTACGCTCGGCCTAATCGGCTGCTCAAACGCTGACGATACGGCAACTACTGATAGCACGACAACGACAGATAAACCAGCCAAAACGCTGGCCATCACGCAGATTGTTGAGCATCCATCGCTAGATGATATGCGCCGCGGCATCATTGATGAACTAGCAGATAATGGTTATATCGAAGGCCAGAATCTGACTATTAACTTCCAAAGCGCGCAAGGAAATACGGCAACTGCTGGACAAATTGCCAAACAGTTCGCAGGAGACAATCCAGATGCTATCGTGGCCATCTCTACCCCGTCAGCACAATCGGTCGTAGCATCCACCACAAGCGTGCCAATTGTATATACGGCGGTTTCAGACCCACTTGCAGCCAAGCTCATCAATGCAGATGGCACTCCATTTCAAGATAACTTGACCGGACTGTCAAGCCAGTTGCCATTAGAGCCACAAATTGACTTATTACAACAAATCAAACCCAACGCCAAAACCATCGGTTATGTGTATAGCCCTGGTGAAGCCAACTCAGTAGCACTGCGTGATAGGCTAAAAGAAATCTTGCCAACGCGTGGATTGTCTATACTCGACATACCTGCCAACCGTCCAACCGATATTGGTATGGCAACGCGTAGCTTACAAGGACGCGCGGATATCATCTATACCTCAATGGACAATAACGTAGCGTCTGCTTTTGAAGCCATGACACAAGCCGCAAATGAGCTAAAAATGCCGATTGTGGCCTCTGATGAGTTTAGCGTTCAGCGCGGGGCGACTGCTGCTTTAGGCGTTAATGACTATGACTTTGGTCGCAAGACCGGCAAAATGGTTTATAGAATTTTAAATGGCGAGGCTGTCAGCACCATCAAGCCTGAGATCATGAATGACTTAACTTTATATGTCAGTCCGAAGCATGCCAAAGCACAAGGCGTTAGCCTATCAGCAGAGATGATGAAAAACGCAGTCAACGTTGATACCAAAGCAAAAACCGATAACAAGTAACCCGCAGTACAAGCCGTAAGCGCTCAATAAGCACGTTAACTATTTATGTATGGACACATTATTATTTTTAGGAGTAACACCCATGTTGTATCAGAATCGTTTTGCTAAAGCCTTACTATGGGGCGGCGTTTGTACCGCTATTTTGACCGGTTGTAGCCAGTCAGCAGAAGACACTACGGCCAATGATGGCGCGGCCACTGGCGATGCGGCAACCGCTATGAAAACCGTTGCCATTACGGCGATCGTTGAGCATCCAGCCCTTGATGACGTGCGTAAAGGGGTGATTGAAGAGCTTGCTGAAGCAGGCTTTACAGAAGGTGAAAACTTAACTGTTAATTTCCAAAGCGCACAGGGTAACACGGCAACCGCTGGGCAGATTGCCAAGCAATTTGTTGCAGACAACTCAGATGTTATCGTTGCCATTGGTACGCCATCAGCGCAGTCGGTTGCGGCAGCTACCAGCACTATTCCTTTGGTATTCTCTGCGGTGACTGACCCAGTAGAAGCCAAACTGGTATCTAAGCTTGATGGTTCTGGCACCAATGTGACTGGCGGTTCTGATGCGCTCCCTTATGAGCCACAAATTGAATTGATGCGCCAAATTATTCCAAGCTTAAAAAATGTGGGCTATGTTTATAGTCCGGGTGAAGTGAACTCTACTATTATCCTAAAAAATCTAAAAGAAAAACTGACACCAATGGGCATCACCGTACACGAAGCGCCTGCTCAGCGCAGTACGGATATTGCCATGGCAGCACGTAGCTTGGCTGGCAAGGTTGATATGATTTATACGTCAACCGATAATAACGTGGTCTCTGCTTACGAGTCGCTGTTCCAAGTCGCCAAAGAAAGCAAAATCCCACTGGTTGCCTCAGACACCAGCTCTGTTGCACGTGGTGCTATTGCTGCATTAGGCGTTGACTATTATGCCCTTGGCCGCGAAACCGGTAAAATTGTGGTGCGTATTTTGAATGGCGAAAAAGCAGGTGATATCCCTGTTTATACCCCTCAAGCACTTGATTTATATGTCAGTCCAAAAAATGCTAAAGCGGAAGGCATTACATTGCCACAAGCCGTTATTGATAAAGCAAAAGAAGTGGTAGAATAGCGTCCTCTGAATATAAGCATCGAGTCAAACGATGATATTAATGATAGATTGTCGTTTGTGTTTACTGCTATTATTTCAGTGTAAAAATAACCCAGCTACTGGTATATGAGCTGGGTTATTTTTAATGTGATATAAGCATTAAAACCGAATTTCGAACCAAGGTATTTTATGCTCATTCCTCATAGGAAGATGTTTTGGTTTACCCTAACCGCAGATTGCTTAATCTGTTAAATTCACCGCTTAGCCGTTTAGATTACTCTAGATTATAGAAAGCACTATTCATTGCTGCTTGCCTGTTTATCTATGATAATAATCGCTAAACGCTTGATTATGACTTACTGATACCTTATGTCTTTAATTGCTTTTTTTGGTGCACTTGAAAGTGGTCTGATTTACGGCCTCGTCGCACTTGGCGTACTTATCTCATTTCGTACTCTCGACTTTCCCGACTTAACGGCAGACGGTAGTTTTCCATTAGGGGGCGCAGTCGCTGGTATCTCTATCGTTGCTGGTGTCAATCCTTGGCTGGCATGTGCCTTTGGTATGCTGGCCGGCTCGGTCGCTGGTATTGTCACTGCATGGTTGCATGTAAAGCTTGGTATATTGCAGTTATTGGCCAGTATTTTGGTCATGGTGGCACTATATTCAGTCAACCTACGTATTATGGGCGCACCAAACTTACCGCTACTGGGTGAAACTACCGTATTCAGTACGCTAGTCACCGATGGTAATGGCTACTGGATGCGCTGCTTAATTATTGGCGTGGTCGTTATAGCCGCAAAGTTGTTGCTGGATTGGTTTTATAATACCGAAACTGGACTGTCCATGCGTGCGACTGGCTCTAACTTGCGCATGGCACAAGCACAAGGTATCAATACTTCATGGATGACCATCATCGGTATGGCCGTATCTAATGGTTTGATTGCCCTTGCAGGGGCGCTATTCGTCCAGACTCAGGGCGGCGCGGATATCTCTATTGGTATTGGTACGATTGTTATTGGTTTAGCAGCCGTCATCATCGGTGAAACGATTATTCCTGCCAAACGTATTTGGTTGATTACCGTTGCCGTGATCATTGGTGCCATCCTTTATAAACTATTTATTCAAGTGGCACTATCAAGCGACACATTGCGTAGTATTGGCTTTGGCCCGCAAGATTTGAACTTGATTACTGCCCTGCTGGTGGTGTTCGCATTGGTGTTACCAAAAGCCAAAACCAAGTTTTTGAGCCGTAAAGTACGGGCTTAATATCAAACGACTAAAGCGATGATAGGCGATAACCATCCGCCAAGCTTGAAGCAAATATAAGGAATAACGATTATGATGCAAGCCACAGATTTGCGGTTGACCTTTAATCCCGGCACACCCATCGAAAACCCTGCCCTGCGTGGTATTAATTTGAACATCGCTGACGGTGAATTTGTCACCGTTATCGGTACCAATGGCGCGGGGAAATCGACTTTTTTAAATGCAGTAAGTGGTACGACACGTGTGGATAGCGGTTCAATCTTATTAAATGGCATCGATGTTACTAAAAAGACCGCACACCAACGCGCCCATTGGGTTGCTCGTGTCTTTCAAGATCCCATGGCTGGTACGTGTGAAGCACTGACCATTGAAGAAAACATGGCGTTGGCCTATAAGCGCGGTGGTAAACGCGGTTTGAGTTTTGCATTAAACCCAAATAACCGTGAACTGTTTCGAGAAAAGCTGGCTGTTCTCAAGCTTGGATTAGAGAATCGTCTAACGGATCGTATGGGGCTATTATCTGGTGGCCAACGCCAAGCGGTAAGCTTACTCATGGCCTCACTACAGCCATCCAAGATACTTTTGCTTGATGAGCATACTGCCGCCCTTGACCCTAAGACAGCCGCCTTTGTGTTAGAGCTGACCGATAAAATCGTCACGGATAATAAACTGACCACCATGATGGTCACGCACTCGATGCAGCAAGCCTTGGCACATGGCACTAGAACTGTCATGCTACATCAAGGACAAGTGGTGCTAGATGTGGCAGGAGATAAGCGTCAGGGTATGACGGTGCATGATTTGCTCGATATGTTTGAGCAAACGCGCGGTGAGAAAGTGGAAGATGACAGCTTGATTTTGAGTTAAAGAATTCAGTTAAATAAATCTAAGCTGAAAAATAGAAAACGCCTGTTCCATAGCAGGCGTTTTTTGTTATCTATAGTTAATGCTTGTACAAACTTTTCATTAGTCACTATATAGTTGTTATATATCAGTACCCACTTATCATTATTCATCTATGAGGTCTGTCATGCGCAAAATTCCTGTTTATACTCACCCTGCTGCTGGTTGGCCTGCTCTGATTTCCTCCACTCGTAAACTGATGGACTATCAAACTTTTTTGCGTGGCAGTGTCAGCGTATTCAAAAGCAACCAACCTCAAGGTGGCTTTGATTGTCCGGGTTGCGCATGGCCTGATCATAAATCGCATAAAATGCTTGATGTCTGTGAAAATGGTATCAAAGTACTGGCAAGTGAAACGATGACCACAAAGGCAGACGCTAAATTCTTTTTAGACCATACTGTCACTGAGCTACAAGGTTGGTCAGGGTATGAGCTAGAACATATTGGTCGATTATCCGAACCGCTATACTACGATGCTGTGCAAGATCATTATCTACCTATTTCTTGGCAGGCCGCTTATGAGCATGTCGCTGAGCAGTTGGGACAGCTTGATTCTCCAGATGAAGCATTGTTTTATACCTCAGGCCGTGTCACCAATGAGCCTGCATTTTTATTTCAATTATTCGTCCGCTGTTTCGGTACCAATAACCTACCAGACTGCTCTAACATGTGTCACGAACCAACTTCGGTCATGCTTGGCAAGCAATTAGGCATCGGTAAAGCAACGGTCAAGCTAGAAGATTTTGAGCAAGCCAAATTGATACTGATGTTCGGCCAAAATCCAGCGACCAATCATCCTCGTATGCTTGAGATGCTTGCCCACTCTCACGAGCAAGGATGCCGAATCATCTCGATAAATCCTATGCGTGAACAAGGCTTAAGTAAATTTAGAAACCCGCAAAAACCGACACATATGGCAGCAGGACAGAGCGATGACATGGTCGATGAGGTCGTTCAAATTCAAATCGGTGGTGATGCGGCTCTACTGACGGGTCTGGCTAAATGGCTGATTGAGAATGATAAAATTAATACCGACTTTATTACCACCCATACCTCAGGTTTTGAGCCATTGAAACAATGGTTGACCGAGCAATCATGGGCAGATATTCAGCTTGGTTGCGGCATTTCTCAAGCAGAGATTATTAATCTTGCTAAGCTCGTAGCAGACAGTCCAGCGACTATTTGCACTTGGGGCATGGGCATTACCCAGCATGTGCAGGGCGATGACAATGTCGCTATGATTACCAATTTGCTATTGCTGATGGGCATGATAGGTATTGACGGTGCGGGTGCATCACCTGTGCGAGGTCATTCCAACGTACAGGGCGATCGCACCATGGGTATCCATGAGCGTCCTAAGCAAAGCTTGCTTGATAGCTTAGAACGTGTGTTCGAGCACCCAATGCCACAAGACAACGGTCTTGATGTCGTTGCAGGGGCAAAAGCGATGATACAAGGTGATATTAAGGCTTTCTTTAGCATGGGCGGCAACTACTCGGTTGCAGCGCCTGATTCAAATAACATCCAACAGGCATTAACCAAAAATAAGCTTAACGTCTTTGTTGGCACCAAACTAAACGAAACCATGCTGTATCCAGGGGCAAACAATTTGATTCTGCCCTGCTTGGGCCGTACTGAGCGTATCGTTACGACAAAGGGTGAGCAATTTGCCACTATTGAAGACTCTATGTGTCAGATCGTACCCACTCAGGGCACGCTCAAACCCGTTAGCGATATTCTGAAATCTGAAGCACAGATAGTCGCCGATATTGCAACCCAGATGTTTGGCTCTGACTCGTCCATTCCTTGGCAAGCGATGGGAGAAGACTTCAACTTGATTCGTGATTATATCGCCCAAGCTATCGAGGGCTTTGAGAACTTTAACGTGCGTATCCGTGAGTCTGAGCGCGGCTTTCATTTATATCATGCGGCGCGTCATCGCGTGTGGAACACCGATAGCGGCAAAGCGCAGTTTGAAGTACCAAAGTATCCGATTACTTATGTCGCAAGCCAGATGGCAGAGAAAACGTCCGCGTTTAAAATTGATGCCCAAAACGCCCAAAATACTAATGACAGTCAAAACATAGAACAAAAAGTCTGGCAGTTAACCAGTGTACGGAGCCATGATCAATTCAATACCATGATATTTGGCTATCAAGACCGTTATCGTCAGACCAATCGCCGTGATGTTTTGTTTATGCATCCTGATGAAATGACACGATTGGGATGGCGAAAAGGCGACAGTATCATGGTGTCGCGTCAAGACAGCCATGGTGAGCAACGCACATTGGGGCCTCTGGTACTTACCGACATGGATATCGCTGCCAACGCCGTGGCTACCTACTATCCTGAATGTAATGACTTGTTTGATTTGGACACACATGCGCCAGACTCTCACATTCCCGCCTACAAGTCTGTTACCGTCGTCTTAGAGCGCGTCAATACAGGCGAGCTGGCGGCTTCTGCCTAATAAACGTGTGCAAAACGAAAGGTAAGTAATGTTAATAATGATAAAAGGCTGTCAGCATTCATGATGGCTAAATTAAACACTCAAGCTTCAGCCATCGACATGCCTGAAGCGACGGCAAAATCTGATGTGACACCACTATCGCGCGCGCATTTGGTGCAAAAACATTATTATGCGCCTACGGAATCAAGTGGTAGCCAGCAAGTATATATTGAAGATCAATCGGCAAATTTGGTCGTAGAAGCAGCGATTTCTATCATCATTAACGGCATTCATTATGCAGTATTGATGGCAAGTCCTTATCAGTTAGAATATCTAGCGATAGGCTTTTTGTTCAGCGAAGGTTTGATTCAACACAGCCATGACTTATTAGATTGGGAAGTCACCCAGCTGACAGATGTTGCAAGCTATCAAAGATTTACTCAACACTCAGATGAAGACGGTACGGCTGGTTCCTTTGGGCAAACCTTAGCACAGTTGCAGGACTACGATATTTATGTGGTGGAGCTGACCTTAAATCAGCGCAGTCATCAGCGCATCCAAGCCCAACGGCGGCAGCTGGCAGGGCGTACAGGGTGCGGCATGTGCGGTATCACGGGCTTAACACAAGCGCTGCCCGACTTAAGTATCTATCGCCAAGACAAGAACAGAGTAAAAGTAAATACACCAAGCCTTGGTGACCTATTAGAAATACGGCAAAAAGTCGATACTATGCAACATACCCACCAACTGACAGGCGCTGTCCATGCAGCGGCAACTATGCAAGGACGACACTTGCACCTCTTTGAGGATGTCGGCCGTCACAATGCCCTCGACAAGCTCATTGGTTGGCAGCTGCAACACAAGGCAGATATCAATTGCGTGGTCATGACCTCGCGCCTATCGATTGAGCTGGTACAAAAGTCTATTCGAAGTCACATACCTTGGCTGATCGGCATGTCTGCACCTACCAGTACTGCTGTGCGTGTTGCTGAGCGCTATGGCTTAGGATTGGCTGGATTTTTACGTGATAGCAGAGTCACTTACTATTCAAATCATTCCAATGGATAAAGTTTGAGGTTAACGACGTAATAGGTTACCCTACCCTCACGAACATGTTACATACACTTAACAGATCTGTAGTTTTATTTATTAATGCTAAGTTCATTGTGCTGATTATGCACACAGTATTGGATTTGGTATTTAAATTACAGGTGATGCATCCATGCAATAATTGAGTAAAAATCTCTTAACTATTGCTTATTACAGCTGATAAGGCTGTCTAAATCGAGTTCAGGTCATGTAATCATGGCTTAGTGCTTATTCGTAATTCCGCTATAGACGCTCATCATATGAGCTTTTTTTAGCACTCAGCTACCTTTGTGTATGCCTATTCATAGCGTCATGGTTTATCCATTAACTGACACCTATCGAGAGTAGCCCCTGTCATTTTGATTTAACACGATGTGTGGCATCAAAACTAGGGCACGACGCTTAGCACTTGCTTAACATTACAGTTGCTATTTTTGCTATTTATATTAGCCACATACATTTGGTATGAGGGCTTTTTAGACTATGTCGTATGCTAAATAGTTTGGAATAGATAATTTTACTAAACCTTATTTACTTAAAACAATTGCGAGGTATGAGTTTGAAAACTGAGTCATTGTTTCAATTTTCGGCGCTCACCATTATTTTATTATTGGTGGCGTTTTATGGTGGTACATATCTGCTGTCTTTATTAATTAAAAAAGACAAAGAGACAACTTCCGGCTTTATGGTCGCAGGCCACAATGTGGGCTTTGGAATGGGCGCGGCAAGTATGACCGCGACCTGGATTTGGGCGGCCTCATTTTACGCTGCCGCTACCTCTGGCTATAAATATGGCGTATCAGGGCCGATACATTACGGCTTTTGGGGTGCATTGATGATTTTGTTCATCTACCCTTTTGGCATGCGCTTTCGTGAGCTTGCTCCCAACGGTCACACTTTAGGTGAGCTTATCCACGCCCGCCACGGCTCATCAAGCCAATTAATTTTAGCCATATCCAACCTTATGGGCAGCTTAATTAGCTTGATGGTCAACTTTACCGCTGCTGGGGCATTGGTGTCAGTATTGTCACCATTATCGTTCCAGACAGGGGTAATTATCGCGGGTGTCGGGGTATTGAGCTATACCTTAACCTCAGGGTTTCGCGCCTCCGTCTTTACTGATTTTGCCCAATTGGTCGCTTTGATGGCGATTGGTGTCATCATCATTCCAGCGGTGCTATTCTCCATGGGAGGTCCTGCAGTGATGGTCAGCGGACTATCGAACTTGACCTTAGAGCAGCAGGATTTCTTTTCTTCTGAGGCATTCTTTCAGCAAGGTGCACCGTATTTTGTCGCGGTATTGGCCTATGCTATCGGTAACCAAACCATTACTCAGCGCTTATTTGCGATTGATAAAACCAAGATTAAGGCGACATTTATTACCGCCACAGTCGGCTATGCGGGTATCGTCATTGGGCTTGGTATGATTGGCTTGATGGCCTTGACCATTGGTATTGAACCACTTGATGGCAATATGAACAACCTGATCCCGCAAATGGTCAGCACTTATCTGCATCCCGTCTTCATCGCATTATTCTTTATTCTGGTCATTGGCTCGTTATCTTCCACAGCTGACTCGGATTTATCAGCGCTATCAACCATTATGATGGCCGATGTCTACGGTAAAAATATCGCCAAAAAAGGTCAGGTTAAACCTAAAACCATGATGCTCGTCGGTCGTGGCACGATGATTGTCGCGACGGCAGCGGGACTTATCTTTGCCAGCTTCAAGCTTGATATTCTAGTAATGCTGGTATTCGTTGGTGCCTTATGGGGTGCGATTGTTTTCCCTGTGATCGCCAGTGTATTCTGGAATCGTGTCACTAATGCCGCCTTTACTTCAGCAGTGATTGTCGGGCTCCTATTATTCTGTGTGGCGCGTTTTGAGTTGATACCTATCGTTGGCATCACTGCCCTATTCTTTGAAATCTTAGCCAGCGTTGGTGGTGCAGTTGTCATCGGTCTGATGGTATTTGGTTTCTTAGGTCGTAAGATCGGCATGGGCGCGGCTGCTATTACGCTGGTGCTGATGTTAATCTTTGCCACTGGGTTTCTACGCCAGTACATGATTTTACTCGCTTCACTGACCGCTTACGGTGCCAGTACTATCGTTTGTGTGATCGTCAGTCTCATGGGCGATGAGCATTTCGACTTTGAGTTGATTAAGCAGCGCGTAGGCAATTACGATAAAAAAACTGAAATACCCTCATCACCTAAATCTTAAATCAAAATCGTTTTATCCAAGTAGTGATTAGTTATCAGTATATGACCAATCGCTATTTACTTAGAAATATTATAAGGAGATATCATGGACAACGTTTTTATCTACGGCTTATATATTTTAATTTGGCCCGCCATTACTCTTGGGGTACTGGTATTGATTTGTACCGCCACCTATCGCGATATCAAAAAGGCCAAACGTGACAATAGGGATATTGTTTAACGTACCCTAGCTATTACATTTTTAACGATCATCGCTAAATATTCGTTTATTAATGACTTAACAAAGCCTATTAGCAGCATAAATGCCCCTAAACTGGGATTAAGTGCAGGCAAGATAGTAAATAACCTGCTTTTAACTAAAAAATGACTTGTAATTTACTATATTTTTGCTAATATAGGCCACCTTGATTGGCTGGATGGCAGAGTGGTCATGCAGCGGACTGCAACTCCGTTAACGCCGGTTCGATTCCGACTCCAGCCTCCAATTATTTATTAACTTTACGTTAATTTTGGCTTGCATTATTATCACAACCGATTATAATAGCGACCACTTATCTAGTAACTAGATTGTCTATCAGCTAGCTTACGTTAAAGATAAAACAAGTTTTGCCCGGGTGGTGAAATTGGTAGACACAAGGGATTTAAAATCCCTCGCTAGCAATAGCGTGCCGGTTCAAGTCCGGCTCCGGGTACCATTACATAGTCCTATACTATCTTATAGAACAGCTAAAGCCCCTGATATCAGGGGCTTTGTTGTATCTGGCGTTCTATACTGTCCTGCTCTATCTATCCCAATCCATGCACTTTAAGTATACCGAGTTTTGAGTGTACTTATGGAGATCTAGGTGTAATGGACAAAATTCATGCTAGAGATTAGAAGGTAGTCGCTAATGGACAAAATTCATGCTATTTGAGTGTCTTTGACCCTAAAAAGTCTTTAATAAACCGTAACTTACGATACTCATTTAGCCCATGATGACTGTGTAATTGTCGCTTAAGCTCACTGAATAACCCTTCGAGAGAATTAGTGGTATTTGGTAGGTCTAAATGCCCATATTCTTGATAAGTAAACAACCAATCGCTATTGGTTCTTAAGCTACGATAAGCACTTCTAAGACGCTTGTGGGTGTACCACGTTCTACCGGTATCCTCATTGGTATTTGACTCATTAAGATAGGCTTCATGAGTCAAATACCAGTGATCTAAGCACTTTACAAACGCATCTTTATCAAGCTGTTTTATTTCTAAAGTAAGTCGTCTAAGCTCAATACTGGCACTGTTCTTAGGGCGGCGTGTTAAATAGCGGGTCACTATTTGCACTTGATGAAACTGGCACATCTGGCAAGGGATGCGGGTGAATAACGTCCTCAGTCCTCGTCTACCATCACAGGTGATGCTTTGTATATCAACGCCTAACGATACTAGATGATCAATTCCCTGCTTATAAGCACTATTGGTTTCATGACTGACTATCACATAATTAAGAACGGTTCTAGTGGTGTTGTCCATAAAGACCATTAAACCAAACTTGCGACCAAAGTAAGTGGTGTCCATGATGATATTAGCAGTCTTAGGACGTTTAACTGGATACTCAATACTGACTTTATCTAAGCGTCTTTGAATGGTTTTAAGACTACAGTGATATTTATCCGCCAGTTGTTGGTAGGTCTGTTTTCCTTGCGTATATTCAGTCCAAAGCGTTCGGTTATTAAGTCTTTTGCCACCTAAAAACTGCCGCCTGCAAGCTAGACATTGATACTGCTGTTTGCCAAGCTTACGTCCATTCTTCTTGGTGTGTTTATCACTACAAAAAGGGCAGTTTTTTGATTCATGGCGTTGATTCCTTGCAAATATAGACAGTATATAGCGTTAGACCCTGCGCCAGCATGAAAAATGTCCATTACACCGAGATCTAGGATATGAATAGAAAAGCGCTCCGTTCAGATCTAAGCATTAGCAGTCACAAGCCTGAAGATAAGAAATACTTCGTTCCTGTCAAAAACCATCCTAAGCTATTTTCAATGGTACGTCCTATCCAGTTTATAATTATAAAAAACCAATGAAACCGCTATGAACATATCATGGCGGTTTCATTAGTTATATGGTTTTTAACGCTAAAAATTACTAGCCGAATACTTTCATACGTTCTTCAACAGGCTTGAACGCTTTATCACCTGCTGGCTGCTCGATCGCACCAAACACCATTTGCGCATTAAGCTCCCAATCTTCAGAAATACTCCACTCCTCAGCGACTTTTTGATCAATGACTGGATTATAATGTTGTAAGTTTGCACCAATATCTAAACTAGCCAATGCTGTCCAGATCACATACTGATGCATCGCACTGGTTTGATGTGCCCAAATTGGGAATTTATCGGCATATAAAGGCGCGGCTTCTTGCATACTTCTTACGACACCTTTGTCTTCAAAAAATAAGACGGTTCCTGCACCTGCTCTAAAGCCAGCGATTTTATCTTTTGTTCCTTTAAATTTCTCTTCATCACCAACGATAGCTTTTAGTGTCTCTTCGGTGATATCCCAAAGCTTGTTGTGATCGTCACCAAACAACACAACAATACGAGCTGACTGTGAATTGAACGCTGATGGTGTGTGTAAAATAGCATGTTCAACCAATTTCACTACTTCATCATTTGATACTGGTAGTTGATTACTTAGTGCATAAATAGAACGGCGTTTTTCTGCCACTTGCTGTAATTCTTGTAAATTTGACATAATTTTCTCCAATTTTTTTGTATGAATTAATATTGAATGTAAGGTATCAAAGCAGATAGTAATTAGCCTTTAAAACCTGCAGGTAGCTCAGGCGCTGGCAAACGCTTCATATCAGAGTCAACATTACCGAAACGCTCATGACCATTATTCCAATCAATAATAGATTGTTCAATCTCAGCTTTGTTATCAGCTACGAAGTTCCACCATAGTAGCACTTGGTTATTGAGCGGTTCGCCGCCGATAAACATGATACGCGTACCCTTTTTTGCAGCCAGCTTAATACTTTTGTTATTGGCGACATCACTATCATGAAAACGGAATAATTGATCTTGCTTGCAAATATTGCCTTCGGACTCTACTTCCCCTTCTGAAACCAAGATACCGTACTCAAAGCCTGGCTCTAAATTCAATGTTACCTCACCATCTTGCTTGAAGTACACATCTATACCGACCAGTTTAGAATACTGAATAGTAGGCGCTTCAAATGTCTCACCTGATGTATTGGTATAACTGCCTGTTGTCAGTATCATCTCTACGTTATCCTCGCTCCACGTTGGTAGCTCAGGATAATGATGAAAACTGCGCTCAATCTTCTGGTCAGTGGGAAGCGCAATCCATAGCTGCACCATACTGATACCACGTGCGGCATTTTCTGAACCGCCCGTATCTGGAAAGACACTTTGTTCTGTATGACTGATACCTTGGTTCAACCCCGTACCTGCGGTCATGACATTAACTTGGTTTTTAGTAATGACTTGTTCATTGCCTAAACTGTCTTTGTGTAGCACTTCGCCATTTAGCATCCAGCTGAAAGTCTGCAAGTTAGTATGCGGATGGCGACCCACCTGCATCCCTGCGTCATCTTCACCAAAATCAGCAGGACCTGCATGATCTAAAAAGCACCACGCACCGATAGGTTGCTTACCTTTGTTAGGTAGTAAACGCGCAATTGGAATACCGCCGACATCAGCCAATCTTGGCTCTAACGTTTGAATACTCATGAACTAACTCCTTTTTTGATATCTTATGTGTCACAAATAATGAGCGTAAAAAAGTATTAAAAAGTCATAGGGACTTCCATAATTAATACTTTTGAGTTTTCTAGAACGTCCATAGTCATGCTTTTAGTATCCCAGACGCCTAGACCATCACGTGTATTTAACACGTTATTATCAATGGTCACACTACCTTCAATCACGAAAACATACACGCCATTGTTCGCATCATTTAGCGTATATTTTTGAGTGACTCCCTGCTCAAAGTCACCCATACTGAACCATGCATTTTGATGAATCCAGACACCAGCATCGTCAGCGTTTGGCGATAACACTTGATTGAACTTGTTTGGTTGCATGATGTCACCCATGCGTACTTGCTGATAACGAGGCGCTACGTTCATCTTGTTTGGAATGACCCAAATCTGTAAGAACTTTACATCCTCTTTGTCATCGCCATTCATCTCACTATGAGTGATGCCTGTACCGGCTGACATAACTTGGATTTCACCCGTTTCGATAATGCCATTGTTACCAATGTTATCGCCATGACCGAGCTTACCCGATAGTGGAATGCTGATGATTTCCATATCGCGATGTGAGTGCTTGCCAAAACCCTGACCGCCAATAACAAAATCATCGTTAATGACGCGTAGCGCACCAAATCCCATACGTTCTGGATTGTGATAATTCGCAAAGCTAAAGGTATGTTTACTTTTCAGCCAGCCATGGTTTGCATCGCCACGAGAGTTTGCTGCATGATAGATAGTTTTCATAATTTATCCTTAGTTATTGGGGAGTTAAACATGTCTGAAAATTTACTATTAACGAACTTGTCTAAACAATGGAACGATTATAATTGTTGTTTAAGAAGAGATAAATATCGATAAATACAAATGACTATTCTTATTATTAGAACAATAAAACCATCAATATAGCGTAATATATTTGTGGTAGAACACTATATCTTCTAAACAGAGCCAGTAGCATAAATGGCTGCTACGCTTCATAGAATGAAAGTACATATAGAATAAGTCTAATCACACTTACGATATAAGGAAGCCTAACGATGTCAGATAAACCATTATTGAATTATGATGTAATAGATAATACAGATCAGAAACGTTTTGAAATTCATGTTGATGGGCATATCGCCTTTGAAGATTATGAATTTTTTACCACCAGTCAAGGTGAAGATGGCATTGCTTATACCCATACCGAGGTGCCCGAAGAGCTTAGCGGGCAAGGTATTGCAGGTTATCTTGCTAAATCAATACTAGACGATGCAGCAGCTAAAAACCTAAGAGTCAAACCTATCTGCCCATATATCAAAGCCTACATAGACAAGCATCCAGAATATCAAGACAACTCGATATTTCACAAAGCAACGCCTTGAATAATATCTATCAGTAACAACCATGTAGATGACATAAAAAATGCCCTATCCGTCAAGATAGGGCATTTTTATTATTGAAAGATAAAGGTTGATATAGCAAGACACAAGACATCAGTTTTGAAAATCCACACTACTGAATAGTAATGCAAGGCTCCGTTACGTTAGAAAATACTAGGCAATACTTTGCAAGAACGCTTTATCACGTGCCATTACTGACAAATACAGTACGGGTAGTACAAACAATCCGACTGCCCAAAAATTTAGCTGAATATATAAAAGTGCACCCAGTAACGCCCCAACTAGAAAGCTAAAAACCAATGCTGAGCTGTGCGTCAACTTTTTACCGTTATCTGCGGTGCGATTGATCAAATAATCGGTCAGATTAATACCCAGTTGTGTGGTATTACCCGTCATTAATACGGTCGGACTCATGTGCTTAATCACTGTTTTGCTTGCTGTATTACGAATGGCTAGAGCTATCAGACCCAGACCACCTGTTAATGCCACAGTGATGTCCCCTGCATCCACAAAAGGCTGGTAGTAAAGACCAGCAATCATAAAGGCTATCAAAAAAACAGCTTCTGCTAAAAACAAACGGCTCAGCGTTAGCTGCTTGTTTTTACTATGATCAATAAATATCTTGGTCACCATGACCGTTAGAATAAACAATGGTAAAGCGGCAAGCTTAATCCACAGACCTTGCTCACCTTTGACCAATCCACTACCCGCCATCACTAAGTTACCGGTGACATGCGCAGTAAAAAAACCAAACAAGGTAATAAAACCAATAGTATCGATAGCACCACCGACTACTGTTAATAGTACGGGCGTTTGATAACGTTGCCAAAAACTTGGCGGTTTCGAATGTGCTAACACTGTCTTATCATCGTTAATGGTATGGGTATTATTGTCAGGATCGTTAGAGATTGATTTAGTCACCTAATTTCTCTGCAAAGTCTACAAAATCAGTGACGAAGCGTTGTAAGAATTTCTGTGTGCGTTCAGTGACACTGCCATCTTCATTTAAACTGTCAGTTGCTCGACTTAAATGAATTTCGGGATCAATCATCATTTGTGCCGAAAGCATTTGCATACTTTTTCTGACATCAAGTCCACTATTGATACCGCCAAAGCTACCTGGTGAGGCCGTCACTACCGCAACTTTCTTATGTGTCCAAATACTTTCTTTATAAGGGCGCGAAGCAATATCTACGACATTTTTTAAAGCCGCGGGCATTGTACGATTGTGCTCTGGAGTGACGATTAACACTGCATCAGCGTCTTTTAATTGCTGACGTACACGCTCGTAGCTATCAATCGTTGTATCATCATAATCTTGGTTATAAAGCGGCAAGTCTGCGATATCCACTTCTTTGATATTCACGCGGTCAGGCATCTGCGACACAATATATTCTGCAAATTTACGATTGATGGACTCTTTGCGTAAACTCCCAATAATCAGTGCAATATTGATGGATGCGCTCATAGCAACTCCTTAATGAGGATAAAACCTGATGAGTGAAGCATTTACTATACTAAATTTTATGCGTCTTACTATTATCAATTGAATACGCACCTGCACCATGGGCAAAAATCATTAAGAAGCCGCCAGCGATAGCAATGTTTTTCATAAATGGATTCATTTGTGATTCATCGATCCAGAATTGATGAAAAAGAAGCGCCGATACGATGTTAAAACCAACAAACAACACAGCTATCAGGCGCGCTTTAAAACCAAGCAGAATGGCGATACCGCCAAATAACTCAAGCGCAATAACCAAAGGTAATAGCATCCCAGGTACGCCCATAGATTCCATATAACCTTGGGTAGCAGCGTAACCTGTTATTTTGGTAAAGCCTGAAAAAATAAAGATCATGGATAAAAATAAACGACCAATTGGCGTGCTTAGCTGTTGTAGTTTGTCCATAGTGATGCTCCAGTAATGAGTACGTTTGTTTAAGTAGCTTTTATTTGATTAGGAAACACAGTAATTGTAGTCGTTGCTTATAGATAGATAAACCGTGATAATTATAAATGTAAGTTCTTTTTTTAAGAACAGTCAAGGAGTAGCTCAAATGGGACAACTAGAAGATATGGCAATGTTTGTCCGCATTGTCGAAGCAGGGAGCATTACCAAAGCCGCTGAGCAATTGAACATTGCTAAATCAGCTGTAAGCCGCCGTCTTAAAGAGTTAGAAACACGCTTGGGTAGTCAGTTAATCAGCCGAACCACGCGCCAGTCAAACTTAACGCAGGCTGGTGAACAGTATTACCAAAAGGTCGGCAACATACTGAGTGAAGTAGACGCGCTCAACGAAGAAACGAGTGGTGCTCCGACTCGTATCGAGGGCACGCTAAAAATGACCGCACCATTATCGTTTGGCTTGATGCATCTGAATGACGTTATTGATGAATATGCCAATCAACACCCTAATCTGAATTTTGAGTTAGATTTTTCTGATCGACATGTGGATTTGGTCGAAGAAGGATTTGAGCTGGCCATTCGTGTTAGAGAGATGCAAGATTCTAGCTATCAAGCCAAACGCCTCGCACTCATTCGTTATGCATTGTGTGCCAGTCCTGAATATCTGGATAAAATGGGCACACCAAAAACGGTAGAAGAGTTAGCAACGCATAAAATTTTGCAATATGGTCTGAGTAAATCTAGCACGATAGAATTGATAGATGAGCAAGGCAAAAAACATGAGATAGAGGTTAACTCAAAAATAAAAGTCAACAACGGTGATTTTTTGCGTGAGATGGCAGTGAAAGGCCAAGGCATTGCCTTTTTGCCAACCTTTATTACTTATCAAACCTTAGCCAGTGGTGAGCTAGTCCCTATCATGCAGCAGTACCAGCTGCCCACACTAAATGCCTATGCGGTCTATCCAAAAAATCGATTTTTATCTCAGCGTTGCCGCTATTTAATTGATCTTATCGCTGAACGTTTCGGTGATGATCCTTATTGGGATAGGTATTAGTTTTTTAATTATTCAAATTATATCTATTGAAGCATAGTGAATGATTTGTGTACCCACGATCCATGCTAGAGACCCTAATGAGCAACATCGAGCCTCTAGTACGCTTAAGTTATGATTTGATCTTGTCTATGTCATTGCTGTTGCTCTGCTGCTGCAAGCGGGCTTCATCACCGCTTACTTGAGCATGACTTTTTTGGATTTTTAACTTTTATCGTGGCATTTTTTATATTGTAGAATGCTTGGACGAGCTTTACTTGGTTTGCCTTAGAGTACGATCCCGATGATTGGTATTACCGTCTCTCAGTAATGTTGCAAATGTTTGGCTCATTAATGCTTGCCGCCAACATCAATCAGTTTTTTGAGCAAGGACTAACATGGATAGGCGTTACTGGTTACGCGATCATGCGATTGGCCCGCTGCAGTCAGTGGTGGCGTGTTTATCAACAAGTAGAAGGCCACAAGTTTAGGTGTACGGTTTCTTCGGCATAGCTCAGCTGATTGTCTTTGATAAAGGCGTACTTTACTAACTGTCACTGCGGGCATAGCCCTACGTCTTGCGTCACTAAAACAGTCTACTAGACTGTTTCTTAACGTTCCTCATTGGCGAAGTACGCCTTCGCCTTTTTTAGTATTTCGCGCTCCTCCTCGGCAACTTTAAGCTGTCGTTTGAGGCGCTTGTTCTCTTCTAGAACAGCTATTATTTCAGGATCATACTTTCTTGGTCATGGTAAGCTCCTCATCAAGTCATTAGTTTACCAAGTTTATCTCTACGGTTTCTTCAGCATAGCTCAGATTTGACTGTGCTTATGAATCCGTCTACCAAAGGCATCGTAGTAGTAATCGGTCGTGGTGACGATGGTGTCACTACCCTTATGATGCGTGAGTACAGTTTGGCTTAATTCGTTGTTAGCATTGTATTTGAATGTTAGCTCTTTTTTAAACTGTACTAGGTTGTTGTCTGACTGGTTCATGTTGGCTGCTATGGTTTTATGAACGACTCTACCATCATTGTCATAAGTATAGCGCACGTGCTTACCTTGGCTGATGATTTCAGTTGGGTGGCCCTGAGGTTTAGGTATTGCTGTTTGAGTTTGTTTATTAGTATCCTCTACTCTACTGCTATGAGCCGATACTCTATTGCCTGCTGGGTCAAAGGCGAATTGCTCGATGATGCTGGTGTTTGACCCTGCTAGTTTATGCTCAGTGAGGCGGCCTATCGCATCGTACTGGTAGTGATGGTTGCGAGTGTGCTGCTGGACGGTGTGGTCTTTACCGGTAAGTGATGTTTGACTGTTGATGTCAGTGAGTTGTCCAATAGGATCATACTGGTACTGACGTCCAACGATGATATGGTCGCCAATGCTACTGTTTTGATTGATGAGTCGTCCCATGGGGTCATGGGTGTAAACGCTGTCAAGAATGCCTTGTTGACGGTTGACTTCAACATGGAGTTTGTTACGCTCACTGTGACGTATGTCAATATGCTGATCGGTACTTGGGTCATGTAGGCTTTGGTTGTATAGATGACCTGAGCCGTAATACAACTGATTGATGACTTTGCCATCAGGTAAGGTGGTGGCGGTACGATTGCCTAGCTCGTCGTATTGATGCTGTAACGCTAAGCGATACTCATGTTGTAGGCCTGCAATGTTAAGGGTGCTGGTTTGACGCTCTTTGATGAGTTGTCCATTGGCATCGTAAGCGAAATCGATTCGACTGTGCGGGTTGGTTGCGCTCAGCAGTTTGCCTGCTTTATCATATTGATATTGTACTTGTGCAGACTGCTCTGCGCTTGTACTGATTTGAGTCACTATCTGTCCTATCAAGTCTCGCTCATAACTGATACGGCGCTGTTGGTTTAAGGGCAGATGCGGATTATCAGTTTGGCTTATTAAGTTGCCAAGCGCGTCAAAGCGATATCGACTTTGATGACCATCAAAACGGGTTTCACCAACAAGATTATTACCTTTATCATACTCAAAGGTCCAGTGTTCACCATTCTCATTGGTGAGCTGGCTTAGACTACGATAGTCATCATAAGCATAAGCAGTACTATTGCCTGATGCGTCTACTTGTTTGATGACTAGACCATCAACATCATAGTGAGTTGAAGTAGTAATACCTAACGTATCATCATATTTATCAGTCAGCTGACCGATATCATCGTAGCGCATTTCGATGCTATTGCCATCTGGATAATCGACTCGTTTAACGAGGGTACTTAGCCAAGGTTTACTATCGTCATAATGATAGTGAACAGCATTACCTTCAGCATCAATGATCTGTTCTATACGCTGCTTATCATCGTATAGATACTAAGTTTGATAACTCCTATAATCTGTCAGAAATCTTCATTGAGTATTATCTTTTTATCACACAACCCTTCACCTAGCCCTCTAACCTCAGTATGAGTATCATAAATATCGATTTCGTAGCTACAAAAACCTTTTTCTGTATCTGATACATTAAAGACCTCTCCCTGATTTTTGTACGAAGGCTTTCCTTCACTGTTCTTATCGGTAACATGCCACATAATATCAATATTAACGAGGGAATCCGCTAATAAAGCATAATCACTAACACAATAAAGATCTTTTTCATTGACATCTAGAACTATACGTTTTTCCGATTCCATCTCTTCTAAGGTAATTTCAGTATCACTATCTTCGGTCTCAAACTTCGAAGTATAAAGAGTAAAACTTGTTTTATTATTCAAAAAAATCTTGTTTGAAGAATTTACATTCATACATCCTAATAGGCTACTTATAGCAAATAGCATATTTGGAATTATTATATTTTTATTTAAACGCATTATTATTCCTATTGATTCTATAAATAACACACATGGAACTGTTTAGAATATGGCAAGTCTGAATCAGCTGTTGAATCTAATATTTTCAATATCAGATATTCGGTGAGATATGTTGCAGGATAAAAATTTTCAAACAAATCTATGCCTATTTTCATGGCTGTGATATCGTCTTTTGTATCCGCTTTAAACTCCATATCTTTTATGCTTTTTTTGCCATTTTTAATCTCCATTAGTTCATCAATAGTAGGGACACACACAGCCACATTTTAAATAAGGTCTTTGGAATTAAATGATTTAACATATATAAGGCTCATTTGTTATTAGTCATTGATAAGGCGTAAGTTATCTATCTTAATCGTCTACCTGATTGGTCTCGTTAAAATACCAAATGGTTTTCCATTCAAGCCGCTTCATCTTTGGCATGATGTCACCTGCTTTAAAGTGTTTAACATCCTGGCTGGATGGTGACCACCATGATGCCGTCTGTGGACACGGTTTACCTGACTCGCAGCGTAAGCGTTTTGGTGCGACGTTATGGCTACCGCCGCCAGTATCGGCGATACGTTCTACCAGCATCCAAGTGACAGGAGCCATGCCAACAGCTTGCATAGTTTCAGGGTCATAGCCGACGTAAGCTTCATTTGCTAACATGCCATCTAGTAGCACTTGGGCGCTAGCATCTTCTCTATCTGGTATATAGATGCCTGCCACAGGGACGACTTCATCTAACTCAACAGTATATTTTGGGTTGAGCCGATAAATAGGCCATGACTCGGGTGGGTTGAGCGGTCCTCTTGACTCAGTCGTGTATCGTTCAGTCAGACTACCTATTTGCCAACCAAAATAACTGGTTATTTTCATATTAAAAGCATACAGACTTGCTTGTCGCTCCCACTTATCATAATCATATTGCTGCTGCTCTGGCATCCAGTCAATATCGTAATCCATATTGATAGCGCGAAAATCACTCTCAACATTACCCCCATATCCTATCGCTGCTAGATCCCCTTTTAACAGCTCTTGATAGCCAACATTAAGACTATCTAAAGTACTACGCAGATTCGGTAATACCCGCTCGCCCCAGACAATATCAGGTTGTCTGTTAATAGGACGCGTTCGGTAATCAAAGGGTAAGTCGTTAACAAACAACTCCAGCGCGTATTCAGCAGCTTCTAACATTTGAGCAAAGGCATCGCGCATTTCTTTAAAGTAAGCGGGTGAGCTATAGCGCTCTAGTAGGTAAATCTCTTGCGGTCTGATGATGTAGTTATTCATTTATTTTTTATTTCAGAGTCTATTTTGCATCTAATAATTGATAGCTCTCACAGCCATCTTTGTTGCCATTATCACAAGATTTACTGAACCACTCTTTAGCAATAGCCATGTCTTGACTCACACCTTCACCATCTTCATTAATAACTCCAAGACTAAACTGAGCATCAGCATAATTTTGAATGGCCGCTTTTTCGAACCATTTTCTTGCTTGCATATAATTTTGAATAGCACCATCACCACTGTAATACATTACCCCAAGGTTATGTTGAGCCTCTGCATTGCCTTGCTGAGCCGCCTTTTCATACAACTCAAAAGCTTTATCGTAATTTTGACCTGTACTAATACCATCACCAAAATAATACATATTCCCTAAAAAAACCTGTTTATCAGGATCATTATCAACAACATAATTTTGCATAGCAAATACTGAGTCATATTGCGTTTTCTTATCATCCGCTTCTACTACTTTTAGAAGAATGAAAGACGACAAAATACCTAAAAATAGTATTAATACAAATTTTTTATGAGTGAATTTACTTAATATCTCCTTAAGAATCATTTTTATTTCCTGATATACAAATTTGTTAAAAGATAGTTTTATTTTTTAGAGATTTAGCGTTGGTGCACAAACACTTGCTAATGAATTACTCTCAATTTTAAGCACAACCTCTAATAGGATTTTGAAAAGCTATTCCTTGTCTTGCTAAAAAAATTAGGTAAAAGGAAATCAATATAACAAAAAAGGCACCAACCTTCATTTTCATCAAGTTTATATTAAATATATTAGTAATAACACGGCTAAATTTCGAGTCGATTGAACATAACAGACTGAACACTTGCATTGATAGAGACTCTATCATTAAAGAATATATAATTGATCCACAGTTTTCTTTCACTAAAAGTAAAATAAGCGAGTCTACTGAAATAATAGCAAGTATTATATATTTAACACTAATATTCAATTACAACTCTCCTTCGTATAATCTGTAACCTTTGCTGTACCTCTACCCATTTCAATAGCTATTAGGTCTGAACTTGCACCAGGACCACTATTATCTCCTAGTGTTTGTCCCATAGCTAACGGTCCCATGACGGTATAGCCAAAGCTGCCAGATATCGCACCTAATGCAAAATCTCCGTTAAAAACTTTAGGATCGAGAGGGGTATCAGCTTTCTGATAAAACTTGACTTCGCCTTGACCAACAGAACTGTCTCCAAAGATGCTTATATCTGTTACAAACACCTCGGCAGTAGCACGAACATCAACGGTATATTTAGTTCCAGAAACACATTCACTAGTCAATTTAAATTCATATAGCTTTGTATCAATAATTTTCCTTCCTGTGGATACTTCAAAATAGGTACCTGTCCAGACTATGTATTTTTTTGTTTTTATTTTGATTCTTTTCTCATTGTTGATATCTTTTAAGGAGCTAGCATGAGTAGTTGGTAGTTTCCATGAGCTAGGTCTTCCCTTCAGGACATCATCTGTAACATCGAAATTCTTTACAGCCTCATTATTTATTTTAATTAAAAAAACAACTTTAATTATATTAGTTACTGCTATTTTGTGTTCACGAGTAACAGCTCCGTTTTTACTTGCTGTGAAGACTGCATCGATAGCTGGTTTTATAGTAATAATTTTTTCAGGTAATCGTCCTGATTTAAGACGTTTATAAGTTATCAAAAGATCATATTTTAATGAAGAAATAATCTTTATATTGTCTACTATGACCGTTAATCTTGTTTTATTAATTGCCATATTCAATCTTCCTCTACTTGGGTTTCACCTATTTCTTTATCAACAAGCGCATGCAACTCATAGTCTTTAGATTCATCATCAACCAAGACCTTTAACTTACCTTCAAAGTCAGTCGTGTGCATTTCTGTTGAGCCATCAGGTTTAATTAGCATACATTTAGTGAAGGGAAGCGGATTGTCATCTTGGTCATGTACTATATAGCGTAGATAATAGTCTAAGTTCTCAAGTAATTTCGCCTTTGGTAAATGTACAGCAGGAAACCCTAAACCACCCCCACTGCCCCAATCTACCTTGCTTGCCTTATACCCCACTTGACTTGGCGTGATAAACGTCACATTACCACCCGATATCTCGATACCGCTACCTGCTGCTTTTAGCGTTAAGGTATCAGGTGCGATAATCTCAACACTGTCTCGGCTATGGATGCGTAGTACTTGCTCACTGTCAAGTCGCATTTCACTTTGATGCGCTTGTATCGTCACATCACCATGCGCTGCCGTATGGGTTTGGGCTTTGTTTGAGTAGTAATGAACATCGCCTGCCACCAACTGATTCATCTGGGTTTGGCTATGATGATGGGTGCTATCTGTAGCATGGCTGTGCGTGTTTTGGGTACTGGTATGTTGGCTGTGTTGTCCGCTTAGCAACGCTAGATGACGCTGAGAGTCGATCAGCAGATTGGCTTGTTGCCATTGTCCAGACTCACTTAAGGTTTCGTCATTGGTATCTTTGCTAAATTGGGCAAATGGCGTTTGCGCATCTTTACTGTTGCTTTGCTTGTTATTGCTGCTGCCCTCTAATCCCACTGGCTGATGGGTATCAGCCAGCTGGGTGTAGGCTTGCTGGTGTTGATCGGCTGTTTGTAGTTTGCCGTGGCTGTCATGACTCATGTGAGATTTTGATGAGGGGTCTGACTGACTGCTACTGATATGAATGCCAGTGCTGCCTTGAATGTTGGCAGCGGCTTGAGTCTCGATGCTGATGCCTTTGCCCCGTGCTTGACCGCGAGTGTGGTCGCTATGCTGATACAGATGTCCAATGGTTAAGCTAGACTGAAAGCTACTGCTATAGACGTTAATTTGCGGACTATCAGGATGGGCGTCAAACATGAGCTGGTTATAGCCATTGATGATGCTGTCTTTGGTGGCATCGCCTGTGCGACTGCTATCAATACTTTGAGTCTTAATTCCATCTATGGGATAAGTATGGCTTTGATTGATGAACCAAGCAGGACTGGTGGCGTCAAGGCTACCTGAGTCACTTACAATACTATTATGCTGAGCATCAGAATTACCTTGGCCGTTGTGAGTGCTACCGATGATGATGGGATGGGTGATGTCGCCACCGATGAAGTCAATGAGGACATGCTGTCCATGACGCAGAGGATGGGTCTGTCCCATGTGGTCGGCAACGAGGTGACTAGCAATGGGTATCCAATGACCGCTGTCACTATTGTTATCCTGCCCATCTTCTTCTTGCTGCCAGTGATATCTGATATGCGCACGGTGGTTACGATCATGGGTGATGGCGCTGCTATCTGTATCAATAATACTCGCACTCATGAGACCTGTCAGACTGGGATGCGGTTGTCCAAGTGTAGCAAACTGCTCCCCATAGGGAATGTGGTGGTGATGTGGAAACGGTAGGTAGCAGGCAGTGATATGATGGACGTTGTTGTCATTGTCGTCATCACTCTCATGACTGGCATGGTTCGTATTGGGCTGTAAAGTAATGGGATCAAAGGGCGCAGCGCCGAGCCAGTCTGCTGATATATGATTGTTAATGTGCTGATGAATAGAGACGAGACTGATCGGATCAATCAAATAAGGGTTGCCATTGATATAGTGGCTACTTGGCAAATTCAGATGACGGATGTTGCCGGTTAGACTGCCTAGATTGGCCAGCTGCTGTGCGTTCTGCTGATAGCGGGTGGCAAGTGCGGTGAGTCCATCATCGTTTAAATAACTATGACTGTGCAAAAAGCGCTGATGCGTGCTGCTTGATGAGTCGATAGGTTGCTCGCTACTGCTACTGCCGGTATAGGTACTCATCAAGCGACTGTCATAACGATGTAGGTCGCTTTGCTGAGTATGCTGGGCAATACGGGGGCGAATGGCGGTGATGCGGTCTTGTCTGTCAGCGAGATTGGCAGAGTTTTGACTTAAGATGCTATGGATGTCGTCATGGTCTGGACGTAGAACTTCGCTGTCTTGTGGTAGTAGGACTAAAGTATGTTTGTCGGCTTCGTGACGATAGTAGCCAGTGATACCGTAGAGGGCAAGGTATTGGGTGAGATAAGCGAGATCGGTTTGGTTGTATTGGACGCTATGCTGAATATGATAGCTGCTGTCATCACTGAGGCGCTCGTCAATCTCAATATCCATATCATATGGGCTAATAATATCTTTGATAAGCTCGCTTAAACTTAGATGATGATGACGGCGATTATGACTGTTAAGGCGTAATTGGCTTACCGTAGGTTCGCAGATAATACGGTAGGCGGCCATACCACTGTTGCTACCAAGGGCAACGACTTCGGTGATGATACCGTGACGGGTTTGGTTTGGTAGTATGGCGTCACCCGTGTGCCAGTGCATGGCTAGTTTTTGCCCTAGCCATTGTTGTATATCCAGTCCTGCTTGTGGGTGCAGTAACGTAATACTAATACGGTAGCCAGTATAAAGCGCGAGCTGACGGTCGGTATAGCTTTGAACACGTTGGTCATGATGGTAGGGGCTTGGGTAGGCATCAGGCGCTGGCATAAGCGTGGGCTTACGCCAAACGCTGTCAGGTAACGGCATACCTAACAAGCTCTCAACCAAGTCAGCCTGTTGAATAATACTGGTGGCAATATCAGGATGGGCACTACTAAGTTGCACATGCCGCTTTGTTTGAGTCCATACCATGACAAGCCCTTCTCTATCTAAAGGTTTAGCGATCAAAATTACCAAGTAAAAAATAATGCGAACATTGCAATTTAACCAACAGTTCTATCAATCCAACTTTAATTTAATGATCATCGTCAGAGGAATCACGTTTGGGCTGAATACCAATCATGTCAGACAGCATCGATAATTGATCTTCGTTTTTGATGATATGAGTGAGCCATTGATCCAGCGGCATATCAGCCCAATCAATCGCCCGACCGAGTAAAAAAGTCACTGGGCTGTGCGGCTCATTGGTTGCAAAGTAGTCTTGAATTTGAGCCAGCAATTTAAGCGCTTGCCGACGATTGTTTTGATGATCGCGGTTACTAGGATTAAAACTGGTTGAGCTAATATTATTTGTACTGGCTGATTGTCCACTACTATCCGACATCATAGGTTCATTAGTATCAATCAGGTCGACATTATCGGCTTGGCTCTCTTGATCCATACTATGAGCAGTATCAGAATATTCTGGTATCAATGGACGCAAATGCTGCGTCAGTGCAATCAATAAATCCGTCACTGGTGCGAAGACTGGCGCATCCATACCCATCAGATCATTGAGCTGATCGGTCAAGGTCTGCCACTGCTCAGTGACTTTATTAAGATTGCTCATCAGTGCTTGTTGCCAAGTCTCACTACTGGTCTTTATGGCGTGGTTATAGTCACTCAGTGTTAATTGGTTGGATGTTTCGCTATCGGGGTTTTGCTGACGCTGCTTATCATGATCACGTGCGGTTAGATAGTAATTGTAGTTGTAGCTCTCGGCCTTTGTATCAGCCAGCGATAGTTGCTTGATATCATCGGATAGTGCCTTGACGAACCACGACAGCAGCCCTGCCCTGATATCCATACTGTCTTCTTCACCGTCTAATGGTGGATACATGGTGAGCCAGTACTCGTCATTGAATGCTTGCAATACGCTCAGCCCATGACTGATGCCTGCTAAATGATTGGTGTGACTCAGGGCATCGACGTACCACAGTGCCAGCTTCATGTCTTTACTGGTATCGCTGAGCAACTCGGCACATTGGTTTTTGACAAAGTCCCAGTCGGCGACTTTTAGCTCAGTGACCCAATTGCCTTGCTCCAGTAATGGGTCATCTTCTTGACGAGCCGCAACGATGGCATCGATACGTGGATCGAAGATGAGATCTTCACCCACCCCATGATGACTGCCATCAATAGGAGCGATAAGGGCATCCATATTGGTGGCTAAAGAGTTATCAGTGCTCATTATAGTAATTCCTCTTTAACAGGTTTTTTGCGTGCTGTTTTTTTAACTGTTGGCTTTTTAGCAGCAGGCTTTTTAGCTGAAACTGGTCTGCTTGCCGAATTTTTAACCTTATTCTCAGTCTCATCTTCACTGTATTGCGCCATTTTATTCAGTGGCACAACCGCATCGGTATCCAGACGATACGCAAAATTATCCTCTGCATCGACGAATACAGTAATTTTCTTTAGCACACTCTGACTGTCATCATGAGCCAGTAGCTGACCTGCCAGCTGCGGTAACAAGGTATGGCTGATGATGGCATCGGCATTACGTGCGCCAGAATCGACCTCATGACAGCGCGATAAAATGAGCTCAACGACCTCAGGGTCAATGACACAAGGGACATCGTAATTGTCACGGATGCGACCAGTGATTTTTTCCAGCTTTAGGCGAATGATTTCTGCCAGCGCGTCATCCGTTAACGGATAATAAGGAATGACCGTTAGACGACCCAAAAAGGCAGGCTTGAAGGCTTTGTATAAATGCGGATTGATCACCTGTTTTAGGTTGTCACTATCGGGCAAGCTAAAGTCAGTAACGGCTGGATCAGTATTGATGCACGCTTGCATAATCTGCGATGAACCAACATTACTGGTCAATAAAATAAGCGTGTTTTTGAAATCAATTAAACGCCCTTCGCTGTCTTCCATGACTCCTTTGTCAAAGACCTGATAAAACAGATCCAATACGTCTGGATGGGCTTTTTCTACTTCGTCAAGCAAAAGCACACTATAGGGACGACGGCGGATGGCCTCCGTTAGTACACCACCTTCACCATAGCCCACATAACCTGGAGGCGAGCCTTTTAAGGAGGCAACGCTATGCGCTTCCTGATACTCTGATAGATTGATGGTAATAAGATTACGCTCACCACCATACAATACCTCTGATAGCGCCAATGCGGTTTCTGTCTTGCCCACACCACTTGGCCCGACAAGCATGAACACCCCTTGCGGGCGATTTGGGTCGTCTAGCCTAGCTTTTGCGGTATGAATCCGCTTGACAATAGCAGCCACAGAATGGTCTTGGCCAATCACACGCATCTGTAAGGTGTCAGCCAAATTCAAGATATGGTCTTTCTCATTTCCCGCCATATCGTTGAGTGGAATACCAGTCCAATCTGAGATAATTTGCTTAATAACTTGTCTGTCTAATACAGGATGAATGAGACGATGTGTCTCTTGTATTTGTTTTAGCGACTGCTCAATACTTTGGTATTCAGATTGTTTGTCTAAGCGCTCTTTTGCACTGAGCGTATCAGCGCCATCAGCCTTACCATTCAACTGCTGATTGAGTGCATCAAGCTGATCATTAAGCTGACGTTGCTCATGCCAGCGACTGGTCATGTCAGCGATGCTTTGCTGATTGGTTTGACGCTGTTCATCAAGCACGGCAATTTTTTGACTGACTTTTTCTTTTTCGTCCACACCGCCGATACGCTCAAGCTGTTGACTGAGATTATTGATATGCTGCTCTAACTGCACACCTTTGGCTTGTAATCTATCCAGCTGATTGGGCATGGCTGTTTTTGATAAGCTCACCCTTGCAGCCGCTGTATCTAATACACTGACCGCTTTATCTGGCAGTTGTCGATCGCTGATATAACGTGCTGACAGCTCAACGGCTGCTTGCAGTGCATCATCATCTATCAATATGCCAAAGTGCGCCTGCATCTTGGCACTCAAACCACGAATCATCGCCACTGCCGTATCGATATCAGGCTCATCGACTTTGACTACCTGAAAGCGACGTGACAATGCAGCGTCTTTTTCAAAGTATTTCTTATATTCTGACCACGTCGTCGCAGCAATGGTTCTGAGCTCACCACGAGCCAGCGCAGGCTTCAGCAAATTCGCCGCGTCGTTTTGACCCGCTTGCCCACCAGCGCCAATCAAGGTATGCGCTTCATCGATGAACAAGATAATCGGCTGTACCGACGCTTGTACTTCTTCGATGACTTGCTTTAGACGATTTTCAAATTCACCTTTGACACTCGCCCCAGCTTGCAATAGCCCCATATCGAGACTACGTATCGTCACGTCTTTGAGCTGATCAGGTACTTGACTGGCAACTATCTTTTGCGCCAAGCCCTCCACCACAGCAGTTTTACCCACACCGGCTTCACCCGTCAAAATTGGATTGTTTTGACGACGACGAATCAAAATATCGATCAACTGATGAATTTCAAACTCACGGCCTATCACTGGATCTATTTGCTCTGCACTGGCTTTAGCAGTCAAATCATAAGTATATTTATCCAACGCAGGGGTTGGCTTAGCTTCAGTTTGCTTAGCGTCTAAAGATTCTTGATTATTAGTATCATTGTCTGCACTATCATCAGCACCCTTATTGACGCCTTTATTACTGCTTGATCCACTACCCTCGGTACTACCAAGACATTGGCGTTCATAATCATCTTTTAGGGTAAAACGATCAATATACTGCAGCTGCTCAGGGAGGGTTTTTAATAATGACTGATAACGCTCATACGCCAATAACACCAGTAATATGTGCCCAGAGCGGATTTCTAGTGGATTGTTATTATCAGCGCTTTGATTATGCTGGCTACTCGCTAGCTCCCACGCATCTTCTAACAACGCCATCAACCCTTGGCTAAACACAGGGGTCGAGCCTGTTGCCTGACTAAAAGTACCAAGCAAGTCTGTGATGTCTACTAGCAATGCCTGCTGATTAATCTTATTTAATGTCAGTATTTGAGCCACATCATTGTGCGGCGTCGCAATCAACTCATGCAATAGATGGACAGTATCGACTTCACGATGCCCATTATTGATACAAAGCCTAGCTGCCTGCTGCAAACACTGTCGGCAGCTCGGGCTCAAGCGGGTAATTACAGCTTTTAACTGGCTCATAAATCTTTTCCTTTAGCATTCTCATTAGACTTAATACCAAACCCAAAAAGTAAGATTAGCTGTGTCAAACTCGCTTAGCCTACAAGTCGTAGTACTTTCACTCGTTTTCCTTGCCACTCTAATTTTTGTGAATGGTATAACATTATTTTTATTAAACTGGTTTATTAAACGGATGCATCAAAATTAGAGTGATTATTGAGCGTTATTAGTAAACAAGCAATTTATCTATTAGCAATAAAATATTTACTGAATAGGCAGCGCATAGCGGGTATCATCATAGTGCTCGGTTGCAGGCTGAGATACCAAAAACCCACCCTGCCCTAAGCCACCAAAGCTGCTTTCTGATAATGACAAAGGGGTAATATATTGCTTGTCTAGCTCCAGCTGCATTTCGACCGCCAAGCTCACACCGCACCATTTACGAATAAAATCGATAATGACGCGATACATATCCCCTGCTGGCAACAGTCTCAAATAGCGTTTGGCATCCAACTGATGAAAGACGATTCTAATTTTGCTATCGAACTGTACAGCCCGCGCGCCGCAAAATGTAGATATCCCAAGTGCCGCATGCTGACCACCGAGTGCGGTCTGCTCGCTAGCGGGCAGATCAAACCACTCAGGCACGAACTGCTGAACGCTGACCGTGCTATCCAAGAAGTGCGACAGTACATGTGCTAACTGATCAGCGGTCAGACGTCCGGGGGCAATCATGCCAGCATAAGCAATCAAGCTATCGATTGCCGTTAGCTTTTTCGGCTGCCGTGCCAGCGCTCGCAAGCTCAGTAGATAGTTGTCTTTTTTATTATTTATCTCGTACTGTAATGGCAAATTATAAAACCAGCTCGCTTGTACGTACAAATCCGTCAAACGATGGTTAAATAAATCTAAAAAAGCGGGGGCTGCTTTGTCTTTTGCATGATTGACTCGCGATGCCAAATGATCGGTATACATCGCGGGCAAAGCTGATAATGGGCCTGTGAGTCCGATAACTGCTGGACAAACCTCTATCTGCCTGGCCATTAACGAACTGACATTTAATGAATTGTCCTTTATTTGGTCATCCTTTACTGAACGGCCACTGTCTTCCATATTGTCTTGAGCAATGAGCGCCATCGACTCAATTTCAGCTTGCGGATACGCCAATGACAACGAGGCACGGTAGCGCACCTCAATAGGGGCATGCCCCATACCGACTTCATGTTGAACCAAACGCAGTGCTTGCAATAGCTCATAGGATTGCGGTGCCGCCAGTAAATCCGTTAAATAAGAGGACTGAGACCGCTGCGTGGCTGACATCTGTATATCTCCTCTTTGGTAACGGCATCACTGATGGCAACCTCAACGAAGCTGTTTAAGCTGGCGTGATAGCCAAAAACATGGGCCAATAAATGAGCAAATTGGCGAATACTCACTCCAGCAAAATTCTTTTGGTTAATCTGAATATCAATGACCGTACCGCGTACAAACCCAGGTTGCGGCAAGCGCTGAATCCGCTGAGCTTTGATACTGGTGGTGACAGAGACGATGCCTTCTACCAGCAGTTTATTCGAGGCAGACTGGGTAATGTCATAGAGCGACAGATACTCTTTCATCAGCTCAGCGTCTTGGGCAGCAAGTGATAAAAAATTCAAACTGATCAGCGATATTAGTCGCCAACGCTCCTCACCAGTGTATTCAAAACGTGCCGTTCTGGTAGGCTGCTTTAATAATGACAGACTACTAAAGCCCGTCATCCCCTCACTAAACAAATCACCTCGGCTTTGACCGAACACTACTTGCGCGGGCAAGTCTCTATTGGTGCATAGCAGAGCAGCACTTATGCTCACCGCACCTGACACATCCTCACGCTGCTTTTCTACAAACATAATCTGATATTCAAAGCCCTGCTTAAATTCAGCCATATCCTTATCGCGTTTGATATGATAATAACGACCGTCATCTTGCTGCTCATAGTGATTGAGCGCATAAAACGGATGGTATTCGCGTTGTATCAAACGATTATTACTTTGCTTGGACTCTATGACTTTATTGACCTCATAAATCTCATGTTGAAAAAGCGCACGAGTATCGGGCACCAAATCATAATAGATAGAGCGATGAGTGACTTGAATGGGCTTGGCGGCTGCCTTGAATAGATTGACCACGGGCGTACAAAACAGCTTAATACTGCTGGCACTCAGTTGCTGCAAGTTTTTTAAATGGATGGTGTTTTTTTTATCAAACTTAAAATAACAGCGAATCTCAAGACCAGTGCTATCAATTTTTAAATTGGGACAAACACGGCCAAGATTGAGGCGCAAGAAATTGAATTTTTCAGGGAAATAAAAATACTCTTTTAATAATGCAGAGGCAGCATTACTTACTCGATGACTAGGAAGAATTTGCTGCTCAGGATCGAAGCCTATAATCTCAAACGGACTACCCGTTATCTTATTGACCTGCCTACCATGAAGGTGTGTTTGTTTCACATCACACCCTAGCAGATCCCACAAGCTGGTGCCTTGACTGGCATCCTCATCTATATATAAATCTAGCGGATGATTTAACAAAGCCTGATAGTCAAAGCTCGGATTAAGACCTTTGAATTTAATGCTAATGCAGCCGTTAAGCAGTCCATGCTGATTATCGTATACTTCTTGGCGCGTCTCAAAATCAACGCTATCTATCTGTAGCGGTAGCAACGTCACGTCTTGGGTTGACTGAAACTGGCAAGGTGTGCCGTTTATTTTTTGACTAGCAAACATACTTTTTTTAGGCACTAAAACAGACTCACTCATCGCATTGCCCTGCACGCCTAGGTTGAACTGTGCAATAGAGACTGATGGAAAAGGCTTAAGATAATCGGGATAAACGACTTCAAGTAAAGACTCGGTAAAGTCTGCATATGAATCATCTAGCTTTTTATTGATGCGCGCACTAATCAGTGAAAAAGCCTGTATCAATCGCTCAATATGCGGATCATCTACCGTATCGTGACCCATCAATAACCGATTGGCAATTTTGGGATACTTTTTGGCAAATTCTTTTGATTGCTTATTAAATAAACTAAGCTCATGCTCAAAATAAGGAAGTAGACTGTCCATGATGCCTCAATATAGTGATCGCCGTTAACTGTAAAGATTGAGCGGTAGCACTGGTTATTTCATTAAATTAATAATGACTATTTTATTAAATAACGCTGAGAGCTTGGCTCAAAGAACGCATCGAAACTGACCAACTCTTGGGCAGGATAAACTTTCAGTAACGCTTCAATTGAAAAACACAGCTGATTGACATCTACTGCGCCAATATCTAGCGATACTCTGACATTCTGCAGACGACTGTCTTGCTGCTCGACTGTCTGCGCGATTTGTCGGCAGATATAATCACAGTCTGCAGGATTGGCACTACTCAGTCCCACAAAGTCCAATATGCCAAAGTTTAGTATCGATGAGCGTACATGTTGATAGGCTTGCAGCTTACTCGACACCACACAGCGAGTATTTAATAACGCTTCTAGGTCTTGGGCTACTGAAGACTTTAACTCATCAATATTAAGCCTGCGAACCACGAGTTCATGCGCTAAATTACGAGGCTGGTCATCGAATAGTTGCTCAAATAAATTTGGGCGAAACCCAACTTTATGATTAGAGGCGTTAGCGGCGTAATTCATGGATACAGTCATCCTCATTTAAGAAAATAAAAAAGAAAGGCCTAGATATAAACCTTTCTTCATTGACACAATAAATGAATAACACTTAACACCAGTTTAGGCAGTATAAGTAGCAGTGTTATTGGCTAATGACCACTTCTTCGTCACAGCACCTTTGGCAGTACCATCGATATCTTGCTGGGTGTAAGTCCACTCAACAGCAGCATACTTGATACCGACTTTTTCGATTGGTACGCCTTCAGAGCGGACAGTTGGCTCAACACTAGCAATGAGCGCATGCTTAAGCTTTACTTCAAGATATTTAACGCGCTTATCACCGTTGGCACGATAAAAGTCAATTTGAATTTCATCAAAAGTATAGCCAGCAGAACATGCTTCCCATAGCTTAGGACTGGTCGAGTCCAAATCTTTCATAAAGGTCATATCGGCATGTTCACAGCGCTCAGAAGTGTGACCACCAACGCTGCTGGCTGTCGCTGATTTTGGCTGACGAATCAAGTGATCCCAAGTATTTACTTCAAGCCAACCTTTATGCTCGCTGTCACGAGACTCACCGTCAATTTTGTACTTACCACGGAACTGAATATAAATATCTTTCATATCACACACCTTGTATTTAAAAATTTAAATTTAACGTTGGATTTTAATAAACGATCAGCTGTTGCTAGACTGCGGCAGTTGAGTGACCAGACGCAAAGAAACAGACAATTCGTCAAGCTGAAAGTGTGGTCTCAAAAAGACCACGGACTTGTAGACACCAGGTTTGCCTGGCACTTCTACAACTTGTACAGAAGCTTCGCGCAGTGGGTACTGGGCTTTTGCTTCTTGTGAGGCTCCGTCATCTAGCAAGACATAGCGAGAAATCCAATCATTCAAGAACGACTCAACATTACCAGGTGCTAAGAAACTACCTACCTTATCGCGCATCATTGCCTTTAGATAATGGGCAATACGTGATACTGCCATGATATATTGCAACTGAGTCGACAGTACCGCATTGGCATTAGCATCATCGTTTTGATACGTTTTGGCTTTTTGAACTGATTGCGCACCAAAGAAGGCGGCATAATTGGTATTTTTGCAATGGACTAATGGAATGAAACCCAAGTCACTTAACTCTTTTTCACGGCGATCGGTAATAGAGATTTCCGTTGGGCATTTAAGCGCCAAGTCCCCTTCATCAGTCTTAAAGGTATGGACCGGTAAACCTTCAACCAAGCCGCCACCTTCCACACCGCGAATAGCCGCACACCAACGATAGTCAGAAAAGGCTGAGGTCAATCGCGAAGCAAAAGCATAAGCGGCATTTACCCATAGATAATCATTGTGATCATTACCAGAGACTTCTTCAGTGAAGTTAAAACCCTCTACCACTGTGCCATCTTTAGGATCATAAGGCAGACGACCTAAAAAGCTAGGCACTGTCAGCGCCACATAGCGAGCATCCTCTGACTGCCTAAAAGCGCGCCAGCGTATGTATTCAGCCGTTTCAAATATCTTTGATAAATCGCGTGGGCGACCAATATCAGTAAAAGAATCGAGTCCGAACATCTCAGCGGAAGCCGCCGACACAAACGGTGCATGGGAAGCGGCCGCAACATGAGACAACTGCTCGAGCAGATACATATCAGAGTTTTGGCGAGTAAATTCAAAGTCGCCAACGATTGCTGCATATGGTTCACCACCGAAACTACCGAACTCTTCTTCATATATTTTTTTGAACAGCGTGCTTTGGTCAAAATCAATTGAAGATTGAAAGTCTTTGGTAAGCTCGCGCTTCGTAGTATTCATCATGCGTATCTTAAGCATGGATTCAGAAGGGGTTTGGCTACATAGATAATGCAGACCGCGCCAGCTAGATTCTAGCTTCTGAAACTCAGGTGCGTGCATAACAGTGGTCAGCTGCTTAGAGATCAGCGCATCAATTTGGGCAATTCGTGCATCAATAGATGAGGCTAAATTGTCTGATAATGTCACCGTGCCTTGCATGACTTCATTGGCCAGCTCGGCGATTTGCGACTTCGCGCGATTTTTTTCATCATCGGACTTGGCAACATTGCTTTTATTAACGATTTCTTCGAGTAAGTCATAGCTCTCGCTATTCAATGGATCCGTTGCTATCTGCTGCTGGGCTTGAGCATTCATCGTTTAACCCTCACCGTCAGTTTGGTTTTGTTCCGCCATTTTCTTGACTTGTTCAGTGTTTTTAAGTACATCATCTAATAGGTCTTCGAGTTTTTCGTTGGCTGATATTTTGTTGCGTAAATCTGCCAAGCGATCTCGTGCTTGCACCAGTTGCTTTAATGGCTCAATTTGATCAGCAACCGCTTCAGGGCGAAAATCGTTGATACTATTGAATGCCAAATCAACCGCGAACTCGCCGCCTTTGTCACTCAAGTCATTGCTTACTCGGAACGTCGCACGCGGTGCTAGACCTGACATCACCTCATCAAAGGTATCCAAATCCACTTCGACAAACTTTTTGTCTTTAAAGCGCGGTTGCTCAAGAGTAGAATCCCCTGAAAACTCTCCCAACACCCCAACGACAAACGGAATTTCTTTCGTTTCGATCGCATCGCCCACTTCAACGTCATAAGTCAAATGCACCCGAGGAGCACGTACTTTTGCGAGTTTCTTTTGCACACTATCTTGATTAGCCATAATAAGTTGCCTCAGCAGTTTCTGGTTTCAACGTAATATACTGAATGGATCAGTAGATTTGGTGTTGCTACTTCTAGGGGATGATGGTTTAGCCGGTCTCTGAACGGGCTTCGCTTTTGGCACTGGACGTGACTTCTGTTTCACTGCTGCTTTTCTTTTAACAGGGGCGGCTTGTCTTTTGACGGCTGCGCGGCGCTTCGCGTTGGACACGTTTTTGCTTCTAGTCGATCGAGCCTTCACCACAGGCGCAGGTGGTTTTGGCAAAGACTCATCATAGTTAAAACCGTAGACTTCACCATATATCTTGCTAAGCGCGTGCTGATATTCAGTTAAAAATGCCGTATCCATATCATCCGTCAAGTAATCTGACTGTAATTGGCTCTGTGAGACAAGGGCACTGCTATTTATAAGGATGCTTTTGAGCGTGGCGGTGCTTTGACCTGAGTCAATTGCTTCGCTCGCTGCGTAGACAGCATAAGCATGATAGCCATTGTTGGCGTAAATCTGAGCCAACAGCTCCCAAGCCAAAGAATCCTTTGGATTGCGAGTTAGCCTCTGATTTAAGTCAGCAATCAATTGATGCAACTGCGGTGACTTTGCATCCGCATTTTTAAGGGCAGCATACTGGTTAATGACACTTGACCCTGGATCTTGCTCTTGTATTGAAAGCTCACTATGAGCTGTACTCATAACCGATCCCATAATAAGTAGACCGGTCAAGATCGTCTTGGGTATTTTATTAGTGACTTTGATAGCGTTTTTAATACTTGTCATCGTAAATCGGTGCTCGCTATTATTAATATGAGATGTATGCATCTGTTGACTCGATAATGGTTAATCAGCCGTACTAACTAAGGTCGTCATATTGGTTAAAGTGTCTTTGAATCTCGCTTTATCATTATCGTTCATCACCGCATTGTCACTATAAGCGTCAATATTACTCTCCGTTACTTTGACCGCAGAGAGCATAGCAAGTTGACGCGCTCCTACCAGCTGATCATCGAGACTCAATGCTTCGGTTGCAGCTCTTAATGAACGGGCGTACTTTTTTGATTGATAGTTGCTTTGGGCAATGGTCATCCATTGCTGGGCTGTCACTGCACGCCCATCATCGACTTTCATGGCATCAGAAAGATAAGAGAGTGAAGGCTCATCCAACTGCTTAGCCACTGTTGGCTTAGAAACCGTTAAGGGCTGTGTGTTCTTCTTCGCGGCGCCACCGCACGCCGTCAGTAACACACTGGCACTGAACATCACTGATAGCAGACCTACCCCTTTCAGCTTAGTACAATCAATAGAATTCATAAGCAAATCATCATCATTAAAACAAAAAGAATAAGAGAAAGTATGACGTTATAATAGAATATATTTAGAACTAAAGTTCTTTAATTAAAAACTTATTGCAAATCGATTATACAGATACTTGACAATATTTCAATAAACTCTATACTTTTCTTAGTATATATTTTAGCAGTGCTTACTTTTAAGCGACCGACTGTACCCTTAAATCTGCAGTCACGGGAACCTCCCTTATGCCTTCGCAAACCGCTCGTCTACACCAGATTACCGTTGAAACCAATAATATACCTATTACCACCTTATATCCTGCTGCATTCTCTTGGTCAAGCGCCATTGATAAAGTGGCTACTAGTCAGCTATTGTTCTATTCGCATGCTTTTTTAGATTCAAACTCTTGTTTATCTTTAGTAAATACATTTGTCTGCTTAAATACCCTTTCAGTTTCCCGTGAACCCAGTCATCGCACTGGGCTTATTAAAGCCGTCAACTACCAGCAGTCAGATGGCGCACTGCATTTTTACACTTTAGACATCGTCAGCCCCGATTGGCAATTAACCCAGTGCATTCATACTCGTACTTTTATCAATCAATCTACGCTCGACATCGTCACTACCCTCTTTGCCGACTATGAATTTGATTGGCAGTTATCTGAGACTTTGCAGGCATCAGAGCGCCTGTCTTCTCAGCTTTCTATGCGCACCCAGTCGGATGTCAGTGATTGGGAGTTTATAACCGGGCTACTTGCTGATAGTGGTGTCAGTACCTTATGGATATCGGGTGATTCATTAGATAATTTAGGGTGTCTGATGCTACTAAGCAGTTTTGATGAGACAGAGTTACTACCATTAGACTATCGTTATGCCCAGTCTTCTATCCAGTCAGGACAAGATACGGTTAATGAGCTACAAATGAGGTCGCAGCAACTGGGTAGTCAGACGGTGATAGTAAGAGCAGATGGCTTAAGCGCGGATACCATTTATGAAGGCCAAGCCGCTGATGAGTCAGCACTAGCAACAGATGACACGACTGTGCTCTTAGGCGCACCCTCACGCGTCGATAGCGATAGCGCAGCGACGGTGTTGGCACAGCAATGGGTGAATGCCAATCGCTGTCAGCGTGAACATTACCAAGCGGCTGGTGCGATGCGAGGCATGGTGGTCGGTAGTCCTGTGAGTATTCATAATTTACCTACTATCAGTCGTTTGACTAGCTACTGTATCAGTACGCAGATGGTTGGGATTGAGCCGGACAGCGACAGCGTGTCTTATCACAACCAAGCCTATATCAAAGAGTGGTTACAACGTACTACGCAACAGAGCGGGATATTCCTCCCCGATCATGGCTACGATATTGCTCGTGACACTGGGGTCTGGGTATCAGCGACTTTGCTTGACGCCTCAATTGTATACGCCCCTTATCCCAGCAACTTGTTCTTTGCCAGTCATACTTATAAAGGGTTGACCCAAGCGCGTACTGGCAGCGCTACTACACCAAGTTATGACTCTAGTGTCACCGATGACAACCTACAACAAACCATCACGACCCCCGTCTACTCAGGCATCAGCCCTCACGACGACGGCACTACCCCGCCCCTGCGCGCATTGCAACTGTCATCCGGTAGCAGTCATGGCTGGCAATTCGCCCCACGGCTTGGACAATCTGTCCTGCTTAACCATTGGTACGGCGATATTGACAGTCCAGTGATTAGCAGATCGCTCTATGACGGTATCGGTATGGGCGATGTGGACGCAACAGACATCACTACTCGCGATGCTGGCTTATCTAATAGACACAACCTACAAGGCGGTGCCTCTCCTAGATGGCATGGCGGTGGTATGGGTCACTCACAGATAAGTGAAGATGATGGACACAGTGGCTGGTTATCAGGTATCGCCCAGTATGGGCTGACCTGCGACTCTGAAGTGGCCATGAGCTTTGATGACACGCCAAACAAGATCGGTCTACAGTGGACGGTTAATACGGGCAGTAAAGCCAATGCTGAGATGCCAACGATTACAGATCAAGCGACCTTTGCCCCTGATGAGCATGTATTAGAGCTTGGCGTGCTGCGGCATCGCTTTAGCAATCATCAATCAAGCGATAGCGGTCAAGGGATCAATCTAGCAACCGACCATGGTTTACAAATCACAGGTGATACAGGCGTTCTACTCTCCACCTTTGATATCAGACACACGCAATCAGAGCATGAGTCGGCATGGGTCAATGATGCAGGACAACGTCAGTTAACAATGGGCACTGAGCTGAGCGAGACCTTTAAAGAGGCAAAGCAGGCGCACTTGCAATCCACGGCAGCACTTAGCGATGCCCGACAGTCGATAGAAGCCTTTAAAACCAGTGCGCAAATTATCGATGAGACGCTAAATACGGAAGTCTTAGGCGCAGCCGATGTGATGCTGGTCAGTAAAGACAGTATATTAGCCTCTGCAAGCAATACGCTATGGACGGCGAAAACAATAGTCAGACAATCAGGCGCGGCGCAGTCGGATGTGGTGGCGGGCAATTATACGCTGATGGCGGATAAGATTGACTCGCTTACAGGGGTTGGTGGTCAAGCCAATCTATCAGGATTACATATCAGTGCGAATAGAGAGCCGCTAGCGATACAGGCACAAGGCGGTGAGCTGCAATTGCACAGCCAGCAAGGTATGACCATTGGCAGTGAGTCAGGACAGGTGAATGTATCGAGTCCTAAGCGCATTAAGCTGCAAACCAGTGCAGGAGCATCCATTACGATCGATAAGAGTGGTATTAAGCTGGTGTGTCCGGGGACGATTAAAGTTAAGGCGGTGAAGAAGAGTTTGGTGAATGGGGCGAGAGCTAACTATGCCCTACCGATGATGCCTAAGACTATCCCACTGTTTAGTAATAAGCTTGATGTTTATGATTTGTTTTATCAGTACAATTTTGATGACATTGAATTTCAGATGCTACGACCTGATGGGCAGCTGATAGAAGGGGTGTTAGATGCGCATGGACGCACCACCCCTGTGATTAGTGATAAAGAAGAAGAGGTTGAGGCTTATGTAGGATTTAAAGATGCCGAATGGGGCGTATCGTATATTTTTGAAGAGGAAAGTGCAGATGATTTAGCTATAGAGCAGACTGACGAACTAGACTTAAACAAAGTCTTTGAAGCAATTGTAAAAGAGGAAGGCTTCTACAATCACATGTATCTTGATAGTGCCGAACCTAAGAGCCTTGTAACCGTAGGCTATGGCAAAATGCTGTCGTCTGCGGATGAAGCGTCAAAACATCCTTTTTATATCGGAAATTTATCAGCAACCGATGCTCAAATAAGACAAGCGTGGCATACAGTTTACAATTCGGTTCAGGGTAGAAATAATAATCGAGCGTCTTACTTTGAATCTTTGACAACAATTCATATGCTAGAGAAAGATGCAAAAGCAATAACACTCGCTCATATTCAGGATAATCTCAATTCTGCTCGAGAAGCATTTTCAGAGTTTGATGATTATCCAGTCCCAGCTCAAGAAGCTATTTTAGATATGGCTTATAACTTAGGTATATCTAGCATGGGTGTTTCGAAATTTCCTAGTTTTAATAGACATCTTAAGAATAAAGATTTCGCATCTGCTGCTACTGAATCGAATAGACCACAACTTCGTAATTCTAGAAATGTGCATGTAAGAGAGCTTTTATTGCTAGCCAATCAACAACAGAAATCGAGACAGTAAATGAAACCTTTTTTAATTTTGATTGCCTCATCGTGTGTACTAACTTTTGGATCAGGATGTATGAAAATACAACCTGATAGTATTGAGCCTATTACTAATACTTTTACAAGCATAGAAGATTCTTTGTCTTCAAATTTAGATAGTGGCAATTCAATCGCAAATACTCCTATTTATAATATTAATGAACTTACAGCAGGATTCATAAAACCAATAAAAAAATATAATCAATTAATTTTTATTGACAAGTTCATTGATGGCGGATTCCAAGATATTGATTATTTAGACCGAAAGATTAAAATCAGTAATTGTAACGATCTGCTAACCTATGATCTAAGAGAGACATCAAACATTGCAAATAGTGATCGAAATATATTATTAACAAGAAAAAGAGCTTGTATTCTAATCAAAGATATCACTAATGACTCAAATATTATTGCATTGAATGACAACTATAAAAACAGCAAGTTTATACCTATAGCAGACAAGCATTTAAAAAAAATAGTAGATAGTATTCCTTCTAGAATTTCTGAAAATCGAAACGTCGACTGTTCTATTGATCAGTACGACAATGTTGCTTGTGTGGACGAATACGAGCCTAAAGAGTATTCCATATATATTAATCAAGTAGCTATTCATAATAATAAAAATTACTACTACCTCACAGTTAATGCAGCATTACCAACTTATTATTATTTGACGACCATTGACGGCGATAAAGTAGAAAGTCAATGGATTTACTATTAATAATCTTATAGTAGCGCTACTGATTTAAAAAATTTATCCACTATAGATTTACTAATTAATTTTCTATAAAAAACTCGCAGGAGTCTAATGCGTGAGTAATACTAAAATTATAAAATTCAGAATAAAGTTTGTAGATTTGTATAAAGTGCCACTGGAAGGCTTGTACCATATAGTAACGATAAATGGACGAACCGCTTGTTCAGGAACGTCTATAGCTGGAGGATATACGGTATGGATAACCAGACCAGCAGGTACACTCGTTAATATATCTATAAAAGATCCTCGTAATGGTTCAATGGTAAGTATCATAAAAGACCTTATCGTACCTATTAGGGAAATGACATTCGAGGCGCAAGCTCCTTTTGCAAAGCACAAATTTAAACTTAAAATGTTCGAAGGGTCTGCAGGAGACTATTTAAGAAAAACTCACGAAGTTGAAGCTAAAGAAACTTTATCCTCTATTGCCAAAATATATGGAGTGAAGTGGCAGCAAATAGCCCAACTTAATAGTTTAAAAGAGCCTTACAAAATACGACCAAAGGACATTTTAAAATTACCACCCACAAAAGCAAGGCAAAAAACCTCCACAGATTCAAGCCCCCAAACTAGTTCTAAAGATGGTGACTTATCACTAAAAACCGAACATACCGTAGGAAAAAATGAAACGCTTTCAGGTATATCAGAAAGAAGTGGTGTATCGGTTGCAGATTTAAAACGACTCAATGGCATAACAGACCCGAGAACACTACAAGCTGGGCAGACAATTAAACTGCGTGATAGTAGTTCAGCCAGTTCTCCCGCTGCTCAAACAACAACGAAGCCCTCTACTCCTTCGAATTCATCTAATAGTGAAGGAAAAGGGTTGTTTGATAGAGCGCAAAAAGCTCTTAAAGATGCAGCTAGCAGTCTAAAAGAAGGGTTTGAAGATTTTAATGATGCTGTTAGTGATACTAAAGAAGGTGAATCAGCTGATAGTTCTCGTTCTTTTCCAAGTAAATCAACCCAAAGAAAGAATAATGAAGAATCTGATAACTCTAACTCTGCTAATTCATCACAATCTAAGCAACCATCAAATCCTATTGAAACTCAAGCAAGTGATGACAGAGGTCAGACAGGAACACCTAAAGTTGATGTGACAACTGATGGTTGCCCAAGATGTCAAACGCTAACTATTAATGAACTTCATTCTATATTTTCACAAGACTCAGAAACAACTAAAAAATTGCAAATATGTATTGATGCTTTTAATTTTGCAAATTCAAATTTTCTGATGAACAACTGTTTAAATAAAGCATTTTTCTTTGCACATATAATGGAAGAAGTCGGAAATAAGTTTAATATAAAAGACGGAGAAAGTTTGAATTACAGTTGGGAAAATCTGTATAGAACTACAACTATTACGAAAAATGGCAAAAAACTTTTGAAGAGCCCGTTTAAAGCTTTCAGGGGTAACGAGTCGTTATCTAAAAAATATGGTAGATACGATGGAAATCCAGCAAATCAAGAAATGATAGCAAATATCGCATATGCAAATCGATTAGGTAATGGTGACAGGGACAGTGGAGATGGTTGGAAATATAGAGGTAGAGGCATAATTCAAATCACTGGAAAAGATAAATATGATCCAATTAACAAAAACATTAGGGAAATATTTCCAGACTTTAATCTAGAGATTACTGCTGTTAATATTAATAATATTAAAGAGGGAACAATAGCTTCTATGGCTTACTGGTATGATAACAAAATTTATCAAATTGCTAATAAGGGCTCTACGATATCGAATTTTGAAAAGACTGTCGATATCGTCAACGAACATACGCCATCTCGGAAAGATAGAATAGATCACTTTAAAGAATGCTTAAAAGTGTTTCGAGTCAGTGAATGCCAAACAATACGCCCTCCTACTACGTCAGTTGAAAGTTCTACGGTTGATATAATCATTAATAGAACTAGTCAAAACTCTCAATCAACAGTAGGCACCCTTTCCATTCCAAGTCATAACTTCGACGGCTTTGTACTAGAAAGACCAGGTCCCGATACTACTACTAGGAATATGCGCAAAAGAGTTCCTACAGGAGTTTATAGAGTGAAATGGCATAAAACAACGCTAAATCGCTCTCTAGGGAAGGCTTTTGTTCTTTTTAATGATGATGTTCTTGCTGACAGGTATATATTGATTCATATTGGAAATTATCCAAAGGATACTGATGGCTGTATCTTACTAGGAAGTTCAAAGGGTGAAGACTTTGTGGGTAATAGCACCAATACTGTATTTGCTTTCTATAAATTATTTGAGAATTCTGACCTTAATAAAATTCGAATTAAAATAACTGAGAGCTACTAAATGAAAGCATTTGTATTATTAATTACCCTTGCCTTAGTATCCTGTGATAGTACGGGTAATACCAATCAACCTGAAACTAAGAGTTCTGTTGGTAGTATTACTACACCAAAGCAATCAGCGTCTGATACTCCATTACATTTTAAAAATGCTAATGAATTTAGGCTGTTTCTTGATACCAATCAGTACGGTGATGAAGAAAAAATAGATATGATTAATGACTTTTTCGATAGTATTTCTGATTATTCGACTAGTGAGTTAACTCTATCGTTTGCTAGTATAGGCGCTAATGTTAAATGGGACGTTGATTTAATATCTCAGTTCAAGCATAACATGCAAAAAGCCATTATTAATGACCCTAACTTACTGATAAGCATTAGTGAAAGTCTGAATAAAGATGAGCTTGAGCGTTTTGCAAAATTTTACTTTGGTAATGTTATTTGGAACGATGAATTTCCCAGCGAGCTGTATTACCTCAAGGCAAATAACTCACAGTCTTTTAAAGTATTTATTGACACTTTTTATGAGCGCTATCAAGCAATGTCATCTCGCATACTTAATACAAGCTATATCGTAGCCGATAAAGATGGTAATACTAATATCAGAGAACTACCTAGCTCTAATTCTAAACGTGTAGGTAAGTTTAACAATGGTAGTAAAGTTACTGCTTTATGGATAGAAGGCGATTGGCTTTTTGTTCATAACAAGTCAAATATTGGTTACGTTCATGTAAGTAGTTTAAATGCAGCTGATTCAGCTATAAACAGGTTAAAATCTGATGATAACTTTAATAAGGTCATTTTAGAAAAAGAAGCTGACTTAGATATGGACGGCGATAGCGATTTCATAAGCGTTGTAAAGCCTAAAGAACAAGACGATAGAAACTTTGATCTTGAAATTTCCGTATATCGAATGGTCAATAAGGAAGTCTCTCTATGGCAACAGAACACGTTAATGTTTAAGGACCCACTCAATGGCTGCATGATGGACGGTTTGGAAGATATCAGTACAAGCTCAGGTAAGTTTACTCTTGAATATACGTCTTGCTACGATAACAAGTATGCTAAAAGGTTTGTGAGCTTTTCATATAGCCCTCAGTCAGATGATTTTAAAGTGACTAAAAATATAATAAGCTTCTTTAACTCTGAATCGAATGAGATGAACCAAACGTTCAATTGCAAAGATGATAGATATTTGTTTTCAACTTACAATGATGATTGTGATTGGTTGTAGCCATTTTTTTTGAATTTCTAGTAAGCCCAAATCAAATGAAAAATACGCTAAAAATATTTTTTTTATTAATAGTCCCGATTTCAATAGTCGCTTGTAATGCACAATCAACTTCTTCAGAACATCAACCAAGCAATGAAGAAACGATAACCACGGCTGAAGTGAATAACATTAACAGCGACATTAACGCTAAGAAAAATATCGTTCTGTATATGAGAGCTCACGATTTATCTGGTCTTGAAAAATCCTCTAAGTCAGATGCCCATTATTATAGAGTTCTCATTAAGGAACTACCTAATAACCGTTACTTAGTGCAGGACTTTTTTATCTCTGGAGAAAAGTTTACAAACCCATATATTTTAACAGATGGTAAGCTTGAATATACTGATAATGAGGACGCAGCTCATCCCAATAACTATTATTCAAGAGAAGGAGCAAGAATAGTATGGTTTGAGTCTGGTGACAAAAAAATAGAATCACTCTATAAAAATAATAAGCCGACAGGGACTTGGATTGAGTACTTCGAAAATGGTCAGAAAAAAAGTGAGATCCATTATATTGACGGGGTTTTACAAGGAATATCTAAAGGATGGAATGAGCAGGGTGATCTGATACATGAATGCACTTATAAATATGGTGTCGAAAACGGTCGTTGTTACGTGAAATACTCGTCATATCCTAATATTTATATTTACGACTTTAAATATAAAAATGGTAATAGAATTGGTATTTCTAAATCATGGAATATAGATGGTACCATTGAAGATTTTGTATTTAATGAACCTCTATCTTTACAGGAAATTAAAAAGGACTTGGGAGAAGATCAGTTTAAGATATTTAATTTCGATGTTACTTCAGATGGTATAGACGATTTAGTGATTAGTCGTATCAATGATAATGCTAATCTATATCAGGGTAACGAGCTTTATATTCTTATTGGAGACAAAGGTGGTAAATACAAATTAAGCTTGGAGACTAGTAGTTTTACTGACGATGGAGGCTTTTTCTTAGCTGAAATATTACCAAGACCTAATAATAACGGTTTTTCTTTATCAACATATTTTTCAAGTAAAGGCTTTCCTTTTGAGGACTATTATTTTATTTTAAAGAATAACAAATGGCATATAAATTATTTTGCAACTGAAGGTTACTTGGCAAATGGTAAAGAATACTATTGTATTGATAATCAAGAATTTAGTTTACAAGGTTTAGATAGCCGAACCAGTAGTTTAGATAAAAGCGATAATGAAATATCGCAAGACTGTCCTCCACTTCCAATTAAGTACACAGTTAAAAAAGAAAAAGCAGAAATACTTGATGAAAGTTTTGAATCGAGAACTAAGCCAAATTATTATATCAAAGGTGATCTGATTGAAGCTTTTGACCAAAACGAAGACTGGGTCAAAGTTTCTTATAAGAATGCCACTAAGTTCGGCTGGATTGATAAGCGTGATTTGACGCCTGTTTCAGACTAAGTCAAAACTTAGCTATATTATTTTTTGGTGATGTTCTAAAAAGTATGCTGTCATCAGACTGAGCTATGCTGAAGAAACCGTAGAGATAAACTGGGTAAACTAACGACTTGATGAAGAGTTTATCATGACCAAGAAAGTAAGAACCTACAGTGACGAATTTAAGGCTGAAGCCGTTAAAAAGATCGCTGACAATAATGGCAATATCTCAGCGACCGCAAAGCAGCTTGGTATCGCCATGCAAACTGAACCGCCCCGAATATATCGGAGACAGATTTACTTGAGTCAGGCTGCAATGCCTGACAAAGTCAAATTCTTATAATACCGTCTTTCAAACTCAGCTAGTTTGAAACTTACCAATCTTTCAATACAGGCGCTAAACCCAACCTTTTTCACGAAATGTTTTTAGCACTTTGATAAATACTTCCATCTCATCAGGCGTGCCAAGCGTCAAGCGATTGAAGCCTGTGACAGGTGGAAACTCGCGACCAACCTTAATGCCATTGTCTCGCATTCTATCGATATAAGTTTTTAAATCGCCTTTTATTTCATGAAAAATAAAGTTGGTCTGTGAGGGTAAATAGCGCAGCCCCAGATCGTCTAATACTGTTTCGATCATTTGACGTGACTGATTGGTATTACGCAAACTTAGCTCTAAAAACGCTGCATCATTTAACGTTGCAATAGCAGCAACCGCACCTGACAAATTGGTATTGTCCATAGACATAAATGCTTCGACAGTCTCAATAGCTTGCGGGTTAGAAATCGCGTAGCCCACTCGCATACCGGCTAAGGCACATAACTTTGAGAAAGTATGGATAACAATAAGATTGTCTGATAACCCTTGTTTTAACCACTCAATCCCACTCTCAAAGCTTGGATCTGACACGTACTCCAAGTAAGCTTGATCTAATAAAAAGTAATGGTTATCTGGTGCATTACTTACCCAATTTTTGAGCTTTTCCGTTGATGTAATGATGCCAGTTGGATTATTTGGATTGCAAATATAAAGTAGGCTGATGCCATCAAAATCGTCAGCAGCCCTTTGTAGTTCATCAAAATCATAATCATAGTTTTCAGCGGTCAATGGTATCTTAACTACCGGCACGCCAATAGAATTTGCATACATCTCTGCACAATCAAACGTTGGTACCGGAATGACCATCTGGAATGCTTTACCTTCTTTTAAGGCTTTGTGTTGCAGCATTTGTATGACCGCTCGCATATTTTCAGTCGAGCCATTGCCTAATGAGATTTGGTTTTCTGCCACACCATGGATGGTGGCAATTTTTCTAATGAGCGCCGCGCGTGGATTATCTGGATAACGAAAGCCCTCACCTAAAGATTCTATAATGGCTTGTTTGGCAGAGTCTGACATGCCTAGTGAGTTTTCATTCGCATTTAATTCTAAGAATTTGTTATTTTGCATGATGGATTATGTGCCTCAACGTCCGTTGTTATAAGTTCATATTGCTCATTGATATCATATTAAGGGGCATTTGGTATAAACACAAGTTTTGTTACAACCAAATTTTAGTTATTAATAGCAATAGATAAAAACCATCTTTTTGCAGCTCTAAAAACCATAAAAAAAGGTGAGCTGCCCTACTTGCAACTCACCTTTTTGTCAAACATACGCTATTCAACATACATCATTCAATCACATCCAAGTTGAACACTAGATCAAATGCGCCTTTAATTCAAGCACTTTATCACGCGTTTTAGCGGCATCTTCAAACTTCAAATCACGTGACATCTGCTTCATAAGCTTTTCAAGACGATTGATTTCTTTCGCCAGCAAATCAGGACTGCGTAAGATACTGATATCAACATCAGGCAGATTGCTCTTGATAGGAATCACTTGATTGTCATTGGCATTCTGATCGTCACCCGTATCGATTTTATCGGTGATACTGCGACGTGCCCCTTTTGGGGTGATGTTATGCTCAAGGTTGAATGCCACTTGTTTTTCACGGCGACGGTCGGTCTCGTCTATCGCCTTTTGCATACTGTTGGTAATGCGATCAGCATAAAGAATAGCTTTACCATTGATATGACGCGCAGCACGACCAATGGTCTGAATAAGTGCACGCTCAGAACGCAAAAAGCCTTCTTTATCGGCATCAAATATCGCGACCAATGATACTTCTGGCATATCTAACCCTTCACGCAATAGATTAATGCCGACCAACACATCATGCACGCCAGTGCGCAGTTCATGGATAATCTGCATACGCTCAACGGTATCAATGTCAGAATGCAGATAAGCAACTTTGACATCATATTCTTTTAGATAACTGGTCAAATCCTCTGACATGCGTTTGGTCAATGTGGTAATTAATACGCGCTCATCTTTTTCTCGGCGCTTGGTAATCTCTGATAACACATCATCGACTTGCGTCAATACAGGACGAATCTCAATCTCAGGATCAATCAAACCCGTTGGACGGACGACTTGCTCAACGACTTGCTCACTATGCTCAAGCTCATATAATGCTGGTGTGGCGCTAACGTAAATGGTCTTAGGCTTGATACGCTCCCACTCTTCAAACTTCATCGGGCGGTTGTTCATGGCACTTGGCAGACGAAAGCCGTAATTGACGAGGTTTTCTTTACGCGATCTATCGCCTTTATACATCGCTCCAATTTGTGAAACGGTGACGTGCGATTCATCAAGAAATAACAAGGCATCTTCTGGAATATAATCAAACAACGTCGGTGGCGCTTCCCCTGATGGACGACCAGATAGATGCTGTGAGTAGTTTTCGATACCGTTACAGTAACCTAGCTGTTGAATCATCTCAAGGTCATACTGGGTACGCTCTTTGAGACGTTGCGCTTCTATCAGCTTATTGTTATCACGGAAGTATTCTAAACGCGGCTCTAGCTCAGCGCGAATCGTATGACTGGCAGCTTCTAGTTTATTGCGCGGCGTCACATAGTGCGATTTTGGATAAATAGTAATACGCGGCACGCTACGTACTGTTTTGCCCGTTAAAGGATCAAACCAAGTGATTTTTTCCACTTCATTATCAAATAAATGCACACGTACAGCCAACTGTTCAGATTCAGCAGGATAGATATCGAGCAGCTCACCACGCAAGCGATACGTACCACGACCAAAATCTAGCTCATTGCGCGTATATTGCATTTCAACCAAACGCTTAATGGTAGCGGTACGATCTATCTGATCACCGACCACGACATGCAGTAGCATTTTTAGATAACTTTCAGGATCACCCAAACCATAGATACACGATACAGAAGCTACAATAATCGCATCACGACGCTCTAATAGAGCACGCGTCGCTGACAGACGCATCTGATCGATATGATCATTGATGGCGCTATCTTTTTCGATAAAGGTATCACTCGCTGCGACATAAGCTTCAGGTTGGTAATAGTCATAATAACTGACGAAGTACTCCACCGCGTTATTCGGGAAAAACGACTTAAATTCACCATACAGCTGAGCGGCAAGCGTTTTGTTGTGCGCCATGATAATCGTCGGACGCTGAGTCTCAGAGATGACCTTGGCCATGGTATAAGTCTTACCAGAACCCGTCACCCCCAATAGCAACTGCTCATTCATACCAGAATTAATACCATTGACCAGCTTTTTGATCGCTTGTGGCTGATCCCCTGCTGGTTCAAAATCGGTGACCATCTCAAAGGCACGACTCGATATTTGCGTCCCTGACGCATTAACACCACTAATTTCAGCTTCGCCTTGGAGCTGAGTGGCCAATTGGTTTAACTGACGCGATGAGCGCGGTTCGGGCATACGCATAATGGCTTTCTTCTTCTTGAGGTTTATAACAATATGGGGTCTGAGCAGCAGTTTTTAAAGGCTTTTTAACGGATGGTGACGAGGCTTATCTTATGATTACAGTGATATTCCACAGCCCGAAATGCAAGTGTATAAAGACATTTTTTATCGAAGAATCAGTTTTTTATTAGGTGGTAAGTCTTATATTGTTATAAAAAACTCACACAATCTTGAATAAATTTACAAAGATTTTCATGGTTAACAAACTCCTTACACGACCACCTCATAAAGCCTAACACTGAAGGGTTCCATCACAGATTTAAGCTGTTATTATTCATAACGAATCAACAAGCACTACTAATACAAAAACCAAATAAGAACAAGTGACCTATTTAATTCAATAAAACAAAATACATAACGGAGTAAGATATGAGAGAACGTTACGCAAGTGGAATTTCCGATGAAACCGCTAAAAAAATGATCGATGTATTAAACGCTAACCTAGCAAATGTCATTGATTTAACTTTAGATGGCAAACAATGCCATTGGAATTTACAAGGTACTGGCTTTATCGGTGTGCATCAATTATTAGATGATACGTCAGATCGTATCCTTGAAGTATCAGATACAATCGCTGAACGCATCGTAATTTTAGGCGGTCAGCCAAACGGCTTGGCCAGTCGCGTGGTAAAAGAGTCTATTTTAGACGATTATCCTACTGACATTACCGAAGTAGATCAACATGTTCGCGAGTTGACGAGCCGCTACAAGAAAGTTGCGGAAGCTTTGAGAGAAGCGATCGCTACTGCTGGTGATGCAGGCGACGAAGACACAGCGGATCTATTTACAGAAGCCAGCCGTATTATTGATAAAGATGCATGGTTCATCGGTGCAAATGCGCCAAAGAAATAATACCGTTACAAATTTAGTTGATTATTAACGTTATTATATGAAGCAAAAATAGAAAAGGTCACCTGATTGGGTGACCTTTTTTTATGCACGCATATTCTATTATTTTCTATTTCAGGGCTTTTAGTTCTTCTATCATAATGGGCAAAGCTTTCTTTAGCTCGGCTGAAACATTCTGTGTCATAATAGCTCTGACATCTTTCGCATACTCTTGCATCATAATAGGCTGCTTTTCTATTATGCTAGCCCCTAAGTCGCTTTCGTAAAAATCGATTTGAGCGTCAACTTCTTCTTGAGTAAAATACTTTTTTACAGCACTAACATACGCTTGAATTTGTGCCTCATTGATAGTTTCAATATACTCATCATCAAATATACTACTACTATAATTAGAAAAAACTTTGATTAGTTTTTGACGTTGGGCAGCACTCATGTCATCAGTCACAAGGCTAGACAACATAGAGTCATTAACTATCTTTTGTAAACTATCTTTCGAGGACATCTGTTTAATTGTTTCATTCAAATGTGTGACATTTACTAACTCTCTCACTGACTTGTCAGTAGGTACCGCAGCCTGTGCAAAGAGCGTCGGTACTGCCAGCATAGTAGCGACGCTTAGACCAAACGTCAGGGACACTAGGGTATTTTTCAAAATATATGTCATATTATCACCTTATTTTAGTATCTAGTTTCTGCTGCTAATTATCGTTGTTATCTTAGCCTAATTTTTCGAATTAGACTCGTATAGTTATTAGACCTGTATAGTTAAGAGTAACTGGAGTCTATTGAACATTCAAATATTAGGACTGCTGATAGATAAAATCTCACCAAACTAGGCATCCACCGACGATAATGTCTAACCTAGAATGACTAACCTAGAATGACTAGGACGTGTCCTCAGTTTGAAAATGGTGATGAAAATGAGATAAATTGCAGCCAAACAAGGAAAAGAGCGCAGATAATATCAGGATATTGACCAGCTATTTGACGCAGTTTGGCAAGATTTAGCCATAGTAGTTGTTAATAGCATTGTCATCTAGACTGTCATGCGAAATCTTGTTCATTAGCTAAATAATTTTCCGGTAAAGATAACGTTTTGGCATTGGGTACAGACAGTGTCAAAATAGCTTCTTGAAAGATAGGATTAAATCGAAACAAGTTTTCAATGTCTTCAAATTTTTGCGCGATTTCTTTTTCTTTTTGATTGCCAGCGATGTCTACTGCTGCCACCATAAATATTTTCTTGGGTCCCACCCACTCTAGGTGTAAGTAAGAAACACTATCAATATCTGCATGATTAAGCAGCTCGCTCAACGCATAGGAATGCATCCTATCAGACACCTTGTAGCCAATCAAAAAATCCCGATTACGGCTGATCAAAAAGATAGCGACCACGCCCAATAATAGCCCGACGACGATAGAACCTAGCGCATCCCAAAATGGCTGCCCAGTATAAGCATGCATACCCATCGCAGCCGCAGCGATAACCAAGCCAATTACAGCCGCTAAATCTTCGAAAAATACACCGCGTAAAGTGGGGTTCGACGTATCGACCACATAACCAATAGCGCTGACATTAATCGCTTCACCATGTTTTTTACTTTGCAGGTACGCCTGCACCAACGAAAAGCCTTCTAGCACGAAGGCGACTGCTAATATAATAAAACCAATGGTATAGTCGGTCTCGCTCTCAGCCGCATTCCACTCGGTGATACCAGTATAAATGGATACAATAGAGCCTGCCATAAAGACACCAAATGCCGCAATCATCGACCAGACGTATGACTCTTTACCGTAGCCGAGCGGATGACTTTCATCAGCAGGTTTGACGGATTTTTTTTCGGCGACAATTAATAAGGTGCCGTTACCTGCATCTGCCCAAGAATGTGCTGACTCTGCAATCATAGAAGCAGAACCTGTCATAAACGCCGCTACAGTTTTGGCAATAGCAATGATGAGGTTGGCCCCGACGGCAATCAAAACCGTCGTCAATGAGGCAGAATGTTGTTCTTCTTTGTTGGTTGCTGACTTAGAAGAACCATCAAAGCCAGAACGAGAATTACCATCAGAAGTGGCGTCGTTAATGGGCGTACCAGCACCTCGAGCACGACTATTGCGGCGTACTGACTGATTAGGAGTAGGAATATTTGAATTGGTTTTTGATGGCTTCAAACTCATGATAGTCTCAGTAAAATAGCGAATATTTAACCACTAAGCCGGAAACCCTTGGCTACTGTGTCATGTTACTTAGCTTGATTGTCATGACTGCTGGCTAGCTCACCAATCATATTCTCAATATCACAGCTAGGACGGTGTGAGCTTTGCATACGTAGGTTCTTACGTTCTAAGCCTGCATCAAAACGACACTGCTGCATCAAATTTTTGATATCAAGTGGCGGCGCAGGAGTTGGCTTGCCATTGTCATCGATGGCGACCATCGTAAAATAGCAGCTATTGGTATGACGAACCGTACGCGCCCGCACATCTTCTGCTTCGACACGTATGCCCACTTCCATCGACGTTCTACCCACGTAGTTGACGCTCGCGGCAAAGGTCACCAGCTCACCCACATAGATTGGCTCACGGAACATCACCTGATCAACCGATAGCGTCACCACATAGTTGCCGCTATAACGACTGGCACAGGCATAAGCGACCTGATCGAGCATTTTGAGTAAATCACCACCGTGTACATTGCCGATGAAATTTGCCATATCAGGGGTCATTAGCACCGTCATATATAGTTCATGGTTCAAAGGGGCTTTTTTGGCGGTGGAGGTAGTATTGTACTGGGGCATAACATTCCTTACGGTGTTCTAAAATTTATTGGTCTTAAGCGACCAAACGGGTTTTGATCACTTGCCTTCAGTAATTTTTTATAAAGATAACCATTCTCATAGTCTATTATAATAGTTCCCATTATAGCAGTCTATTTTGAGTGGTTTGTAAATAGGTTTAAAAGGTGAAATCACTGGTTCCCTTGGGGTATACCTTAAAATATCCAATCAACGGTACGGTATCGCCAAGATTGTCGGGGATTCCGTGTTCTGAGATATAGTCAAAATACCTCAAAAACGCTACGATACTGCTGATATTAATTTTTTGTCGCCTCTGTCTGCACAGGCACAGCAAGCAAGAAAAATTGATATCAGCAGTGCGTGATGTATCGATATTACTTTTCACTGACTATAATGTAAAACGGCATACCCGCACTGAAAGCAAAGCGCTATTTGCATACGCATTAAACTATTAATACATCTATTAGAATAAATGAGAAACCCTATAATGAAACAACCCTTTCAAACCCTGTTAAATCAAGTGGGACTTACCGCTTTAGTGACAGCATCATTACTATCTGGAACCGTACAAGCAGCAGATAACAATGACCATCTAAAGAGCACAGTTGATCAACAAGCCAAATTACTAATGAATGAGCATAATATTTCAGGAATGGCTTTTGGTATTATTGTTGATGGTAAATCACATCTCTATCATTATGGTTTGGCTGATAAGAAAGCCAAAATACCTGTCTCAGAAAACACTATTTTTGAGCTAGGCTCAATTAGTAAGACGTTTGCTGCTACCTTAGCCAGTTATTCAGAATTAAATGGCACACTTGCATTAGAAGATACCGCTGACAAATATATTCCCTACCTAAAAAACAGCGCCATTGGCAACACCAAGCTTATAAACCTAGCCACCTATTCAGCTGGTGGTCTACCGCTACAAGTCCCTGATGACGTCAAAAACAATGAAGAGTTGCTCCGTTACTATAAATCTTGGCAGCCTGTATTCCCTATCAACTCAAAGCGTTTATATTCCAACGCCAGTATCGGTCTGTTTGGCTATATATCGGCATTGAGCATGGACGCTGATTACACACAATTGATGGAAGAAAAAATACTGCCGTCACTCAATATGCCCAACACCTTTATCAATGTGCCTAGTGACAAGATGGCTGATTATGCATTTGGTTATAACGCTGCTGGCGATGCTATCCGAGTCAATCCTGGCATGTTAGACGCTGAAGCCTATGGCATTAAATCCACCATTAAAGATATGACGCATTTTATGGCGGCGAATATGGGGCTAGTACCGCTGGATAAAGATATTCAGCAAGCACTAAATAATAATAGAAAAGGTTACTATCAGGCGAGCACTTTTACACAAGGGTTAGGATGGGAGATGTACCCTTATCCTACTCAGCTAGATACCTTACTCGAAGGTAACTCAATGGATGTGGTGCTAAAGCCTCAAACCATTACAATAGACAATCATCCAACGGCTGTCTTAAATAACGTCTGGGTCAACAAAACAGGCGCTACTAATGGGTTCGGTGGCTATATCGCTTATATTCCTGCCAAAAAATCAGGCATTGTTATTCTGGCAAATAAAAACTATCCAAATGCAGATAGGGTCAAAGCAGCCTATACGATTTTAGAGAGTGCGATGACTCGTTAATTAATCTTGAGTCACAAAGCAACCTTATAGAAAACAGCCTTTCATAAAAAACCCAGCTAGATGCTGGGTTTTTACATTCAACTTTTAAGAGCACCCTTCGACCAAATAAATCGCTTCTGGTATACCGATATCTATGCTTTCTACCTCACCTTTTAATAGGCTTTTATGGTCTGCTGTCCACTCAGTCGCCTTAATTGTAGAATCACTCAGTTTTTGACCGCCCTTGATATGATATTCAATTTGTAGAGGCAGCTTGTCCTGTTTATTATTGAGTTCAATATTTTCGTCTTTTAATGATTCTCCAAGTGGGCTTTCTTTTATTACCTTGAAATTAACATTAGCAATCAAGCTATAGTAATTACCATCAACCGCATATTTATCGACATCGTAAGTGAGCTCGTCATCATGCACTTTCATAACCGCTGTAGCTGAATCGCCAACGTTGATGTCTTTATAAAACGATATGCTTGGATCCTGAATACTAATCAGAGCAACTTTACCATCTATGATTTGATATAGCACAGCAGCACGTTCACCGTACTCTTTATCGATATAGCTCAATTTTGGATTACTGACGTAGTAGCACTGTTCGTTATCGCTCTTTGCTTTGGTCATGCCTAGGCTACTTAGCAGCTCAGGGGTAATAACCTGACCAAAGCTTAACTTCTGATACCCTGACGGGCTGACGGTTTGCTCATCAGCTATATCTGCTGCTTCGTTGTGCTTTATCCATAGCACTCGTATCTGTAGGCGATGGATTGACAGACATCTCATCATTCTTAGCCATGTCTTTATCTACAGTATTCGTTTGTGCAGTATTCGTTTGTACAATGGCGTCATTATTCGAAGATGAGGACTGTGAGTCACAGCCTGTCATTAGTTGGACAGTACCGATTAATAAAGTAGAAATCACTGCCGTCTTAATTATTGGCAATGACGATGTTAAATGAAAAATTAACATGGCTAAACTCCATACCAGTATTTCGACTATTTTGAAATGATTTTATAAGACAGAACCTAAACTTTACGCGGCTCAAACTTCAGCGCTCTCTACCCAAGAAAACGCTTCCATGATACTCATCCATTGATCGTCTAATCCCGCTTTTAGCAATAATGGCTCACCAGTGACCGGATGGCTGAGCGCTAAAGTCTGGGCATGTAGCAGCATACGTGCGCAGTCGTACTGAGTACGAAAAAATCGATTGTGCCGTCCGTCGCCGTGGCTGGTATCGCCCACTATGTGATGGAATAGATGTCTCATGTGCCGACGCAGCTGATGCTTGCGACCGGTCTCGGGGGTTAAGCGCATTAGACTATAGCGGCTAGTTTCATGCTTTTTTGACACTGCAAATGGCAGCTCAATTTGAGCCAAACTCTGCCAATGGGTCACCGCTTCTTGAGCGGGTTTGTCCAAGTTGGCAAACTTATCGGCAATGGCATCGGGCTTGAAACTTAATGCATAATCAACGGTGCCCTGCTCTGGCATAAAGCCACGCACCACGGCTAAATATTGCTTAGAAACCTTATGCGCAGTAAAAGCCTCAGTAAGGCTACGCGCCACAGCTGAGCTCTTGGCAAACAACAACACGCCTGATGTCGGCTTGTCTAACCGATGTACCGGAAATACATGGCAACCTACCGCATCACGGGTGAGTTGCATGGCAAAGCGGGTCTCGCCTTTATCCAGCCAACTGCGATGCACCAATAGACCTGCCTCTTTATTAATCGCCACCAAAAACTCATCTTCATAGATAATTTCTATTGGGTTAGCGATTTGATTGGCGGTGTCACTTTCGATATCTATGTTTTCAATGCTCATACTTTAGTTACTATTGTTTTAAATATGGTAATTATATATCTACTGTCTTTTATATATACCCTTTTTATTGCCCTAATAAATTTGGACTGTATTTCAGAGAAATAGTCAGTATATAAATGATGGTTAGCTCAACCAATGAAAACGGTACGCCAGCCAAGCAACGATAGCGCTCACTGAGCCAGTTAAAATTCCGCCCCACGCAAAATCTACTAACGCGGTATCTAAGGTAAACCCTTTATACAAAGCTAAGTTGGTAAAGTCATAAGTTCCATATGCCATCAGTCCTATCAGACCACCCAGTAAGAAAATATGACCAATAGACGCTCCTGCCTTGATTTGCGGATACAGAACCAATATACAGAGTGCCAATATATAAAACATATAAAACACGCCAGCGGCCATCATATTGGGCTCATCAGCCAATAGGTGACCGATACGTGACTCATAAAAAGCCCCTTTCATGGTCGTAAGCCAAACCGCATCAACGCCCAAAAATATGACAACAGCAGCCAGATAGATAAATACGTAAGCCATAATAATATCCTTTTATAAGGGTTGCTCAGCATTAGACGCTTTTGCACCAACACGCAACCTCAGGTCAAACAATGCGTTAAGCGGATACCTTGTCTGCCGCTGGCAAATCAGAAAAATGCAGCGTATCGATGTTATTTGGTTTGACCGCTGTTACTTGCACCACGCCGATGGTGCGCTCCAAAAACCCGCCTTCACAGTAGCAGAAATAAAACTCCCACAAGCGGATAAAGGCTTCATCGTAACCAAGTGCTTTGATTTCGTCGCGCTGCGCCATAAACGCTGTGCGCCAATCTCGCAACGTATAAGCATAATCAAAACCATAATCATGCAATTGTTTGATAACCATATCAGTCTGCTCAGTAAACTGGGTATTGAGCTCTTGGTTGGACAATAGACAACCACCTGGGAAAATATGGGTCTGGATAAAGTCGACCGAATCGATATAGTCTTGATAGTTCTGATCATTAAAGGTAATCGCTTGCAGAACCATCAGCCCTGTTGGCTTAAGCAAGCTATTACACTTGGCAAAAAACGTCGGCAAGAATTCATGCCCGACCGCTTCAATCATCTCAATACTAACCAGCTTGTCATACTGCCCAGTCAGCTCACGATAATCCTGCTTGAGAAGGGTAATCTTATCAGATAGTCCAGCAGCTTCGACACGCTGCTGTGCCTCGTTATACTGCGCATCAGAAATGGTCGTTGTCGTTATATGACAGCCGTAATGCTTGGCGGCATAAATAGCGAAACCGCCCCAGCCAGTACCGATTTCAATGACATGGTCGTCAGCGCTCAATTGTAAGCGTTGACAGATAAGTGCCAGCTTATGCTGCTGGGCATCACTCAGTGTCGTATCAGGCGACTGATATACTGCCGACGAATACATCATAGTATCGTCTAAAAACCGCTCATACATATCATTGCCCAAATCATAATGCGCTAAGATATTAGATTTTGAGCCAGATTTATCATTACTACGCAGTCGGTGCTTGGCTTTTTCAAAAGTTTTGCTGACCGCAGCGAAGCGGTTTTCTAACTGGTTAAGCACGGCTAAGTTGCGCGCTGCCAACCGAATCAGACCAGTCAGATCGTCCGTATCCCACTCACCATTGATATAACTGTCCGCTAGGGCAATCGAGCCACCAAATAGCAGCTGACGATAGACGGCACTATCATGAATCATCAAAGTCACATTTAAAGGATGGCGACCCACTGCTGAGCTGCTCATCCCTTCAGCGGCTTTGCTACCAAAGCTTTGCTCTTTAGGCGCGTGCTCATCGAATGCTTCGATCAACGTAATACTGCCGAACTGCACGTGCTTTAACGCGCGAAAGATTAACTTTCTTGCCAAATTATTAATACGGTCATTGACTGGTCGCAATACAGCACTGTCATTAACGGTTTTATTGATACGTGCGGTAAATCTTCCTAATGTCGAAGCTGGATTTCTGTTGGTCGGTCGTGCTGACATCGTCTACTTATCCTTATCTAAAGGCCTTATGTTTGGACATTAGGCTCTTGAAGTCGCGTGGCTTAATTCTGAAACTTGATTTCAATTCTGTACTGAGTTTTACATTGATACTGAATATTAACTTTGCGTTGGTTAAACACTGTCTTTTTTATTAGCCGCTTGCTGCTGTTTGCTATCGGCTAGCTTTTCATCATAATTAATATAAGGCACTTTTTTAATCGCATATAGCTTAAAAGCATGCCAATAAATACGCGTTAACGACGTCATATTCATCAGCGGGTTTTTGCGCAAGCTATCACGCACCGTTGCCTCGGTCATTGGTACACCAGACATTTTTATTCCAGTCTTTAGCACCTCTCCCCGCTCGTCGCTAATATCGATGGCAATGCGCACTTGTAAGCAGTTATCTGGCTGTTGTTTAACCTTAACTTGCCAGCGATAGAGCTGGTCGATAGGATTAAATGGTGAGACATGAAAGTCTTTGTCATGGCAGAATTCGGTATCTGTCCCATCTAATAAAAACCCATAATAGTGACGTTTATTCCATGGTGTATTAGAGACTTCAGCCAGTAAATGCGTTGGCTGCTGCTGCTCATTAAAGCCCAGATAAAAATTGACAGGGCTAAAATATATACCTACATTGCGGCAAACGACCAAACCCAGCATGTCACCACTTGGCGCGCTACCAGCATGGGTCATAAAAGCCTGATGCAGTCTTTGCTCAAGGTCTTGGTAGCTAGTTAAATTAGGTACTCTATTGTTAGATTTTTCGCTGGTTTTAGCGTTTACATCGAGCGATTTTTTGGTATCATTCGGATTATTATTTTCACTTAGGCTATTTAACTCTTGCGACCTTGAGCTTTGTGATATGCCTTGTAAATAATCATCAGGATAAAACTGCTGTAATGCCTTTTTTCCTGTGGAAAATAATGGCAGTCCTTTTAAGCGCTGACGTTTACCAAAGCCTGCTGTATCGACTTCAGGGAGCGCCTGCCCTGCTGCTAACGCGCTAATATTGACACCCCAATAGCGATAAGGATACACAAACTTATGCACATTTGGCAGTAGCCGACTGTGCCACGTAGTCCCATGAAATAACTGGTGCGGCAAGCTGTCAGAGGTACAAGGTAACTCATGCTCTGGCATTGCGTGAGACGGATGCGCTGGGGTCGTCATAAGACTCTCTTCTATTTCACTCATTACTATACTGCTTGGTACTATATTGCTTAGTACTATGCTGTTCGGCTTTACGTCGACCAAATAAGCCACGTTTTTTCTTTTGCATCGAGTCATTAGTGGCAGACTGTAAACGGTGAACGTAATCAACCAATTCCTGATTGGTCGTTGCCGTCACTACCTGACGCTTCGTCAGTTTACGTGACTGTTTATCCGCTTTTACTGGCAAGTCTTTATAACGAAACGGCGTGTGTGCGCTATCACTATCCGGCAAGTGACTTGGATCGACTTCATCTTTTATATTAATCGTATGGCCGAGCGCTTGGCAAACTCTTAGACCACTGCGCACGCCATCTTCATGAAAACCATTGAACCAATACGCGCCGCAAAAATGCGTATGGAGACCACTGCCAGAGATGTCTGACCAGTTACCTTGAGCATCAATCATCGCTAGATCAAACACGGGGTGGCTGTAATCAATACATTTAACAACCTGCCTATCGTCAATATTTTCATTAGCTGCGGTTGGATTCAGTGTGACCAAATAATTATGCTTTTTGGTCAGACGTTGCAGAATATTCATATGATAAGTGAGTACAGGTTTTGAGGCGGCCTCTACGCGCTCAGTCTTTGTAGAATCAGTCTTATCATCTATCAGATAATTCCAGCTTGCCCACGCTAGAGGTTTTTTGGGCAACACTTGGGTATCGGTATGCAGGACAGCCGTATTTTTGGTAAAGCGGAAATGACTCAACACGTCAGCTTCATCGGTACTGGCATCTTTTAGAATCTTGAGCGCGGTATCTGCATGGCAAGCAAAGATAACGTCATCAAACACAAAATTATCGATACTGTTATTAGCATTATCTTTGTTCTGAACTGTCAATAATACTTTATCACCATCACGAGCCACAGACTGTACCGGAGTATTGACTTTTACCTTGCCGCCTGCTTTAACGAAGCGGGGAATCAATTTGTTAACATACTGCTTAGAGCCACCTTTGATCGTAAACCATTGCGGGCGGTTAACCACATCGAGCAGGCCGTGATTGTCAAAAAACTGGGCAAAAAACACCAATGGGAAATCTTGTACTTCGTCCAGACTGGTTGACCAAATAGCAGACACCATCGGCAGTAGATAGTTATCGGTAAACAGCTGACCATAGCGTTCTTGCGCTAAATAATCGCCCAATGTTTGCGCAGTAAAGCCGCTGACATCTTGCCCCTGTGCGCGCGCCGTATCATAATCTTGGCGCAGCTGCTTGATATGCTTATTAAACTGTAGGATATCTTTGATAAATTGCCAAAACTTAGGATTGAGGACATTTTTGCGCTGTGATAATAATGTATTGAGTGTATGACCATTATATTCAAAGTTGCGAGCGGTATTTTTTACTGAAAAGCTCATATCCGTTGCTTGAAACGGCACTTGTAACTCATGAAGCAAGCGAAAAAAGTTGGGATAAGTACGCTCGTTAAAGACAATAAAGCCGGTATCTATCGCGCTGTTTTCTACTTTACTGTTTTTTGCTTTTTTGCCATCTTGTAGCGCCACATCGATGGTATTTACATGCCCACCAATATAATCATTGGCTTCAAATATCGTCACCTCATGCTCTGCTATCAGATAATGAGCACAAGTCAGTCCTGACACCCCCGATCCGATAATAGCGATACGCTTTTTCACGGGTGCATTAGCTAAACCTTTAAAGGCGTTGGGCTGTTTTTTATTGGTTAACCCTGTATTCGTACTAGCACGCTTACGACGATTGAACAGCATAAAAGCATTCCTTTCTATATTATTTTTGCTATCTTTGGATAAGCGATATTTTATAAATCTCAAAGTCTTATTTTTTACTTAACTTACTACCCACTTGTTGCCAAACCAAATCTGGCAATGTACCCAGCACTTTTAATGGCAAGGTAAGTTTTTTGGGGAATTCGATCACGTCATGCCCGCTGGCAATACCATCGCGTATCGCTTGGCTTGCCTGCTTTGGTGTCTGTATAAATGGCATAGGAAAATCATTTTGTTTGGTCATCGGCGTTTCGACAAAGCCCGGAACCACTAAGCTCACCGATACATCCTGCGGTGCGAGACTAATTTGCAAGGTTTTCATTAAATAATGGATAGCAGCCTTTGAGCTACCATAGGCTTCGGCACGAGCAAAAGGCACATAAGCAGAGGCTGAGCCAATACCGACCAAGCGACCTTTTGAGGCAATCAGCTTTGGCAATACGCCTTCGATGGCGTGCGATAACGTGCCCATATTGACTGACATGACTTTCATAAACACACTACTGTCAAAGTTTGGCATGTCTAAATATTCACACATGCCAGCACCGCAAATCGCCACATCAATCTGGCTAATCTTGTCAAAGGCTGCAATGACTTTTTCTCGATCCATAAGATCCAAATCTATCGTCTCTGCCCCTAGTGCTTTCAGCTCAGCCAGCGCTTCATCATCACGTCCAACGGCATGGACATGATGACCGTCTAACAGATAATCTTTGACCAGTTGCTTACCAATGCCTGAGGTCGCGCCAGTGATAAGTATGTGTTGTTTTTCGGGAGCGTTTGTCATCGTTAATATCCTTTTTAACCAGTTTTATCATATAGAAATCTTAACCGCCATAATGCATTAATCGCTCATTTTTTATGTTTATTGATAGTGAGTATTAGTAGCATTTACATTAACCAATCATGGCGCTTATTTACTAAATCTAAATAATTATAGTATAAGGCTGCATCTCTATTGTTGTGACTTCGCAATCAATGACGCACAAGTCATGGTATCAATGTGACATATACTTGATCAAATAAAGGTTAAAACTCTCTGCAAAAGCGTCATTTTCTGTTACCGCCTCTATGAGACAGCGTAATAGCAGCATGCTACAATGCCAAAACTGGCAACCTTTATACTGAGCGCTAACGACTTATTATTCAGTAATAGCCATGTATTATTCGGCGATGCCTGATATGCATAATAAAATGACGCTAAAAACGCTTAAACCATCTTATAACGTGTCCTGATAACGCTTAAAACGTTATATAATTACCAGCAGATTTTCACCAACCCACTCCCATACAAAAAGGAGCTCTCATGAGCGAATTGCAATTGTCTGACCGTGTCAACAACATCAAACCATCCCCTACCTTAGCAATCACCAATAAAGCCAAAGAGCTAAAAGCCTCAGGCAAAGACATTATTGGTCTAGGTGCTGGCGAACCTGATTTTGATACGCCAGAACATGTCAAAAAAGCAGCAATCGATGCCATCAATGACGGCTTCACCAAGTACACTGCCGTCGATGGCACCCCAGAGCTAAAAAAAGCCATCATTGAAAAATTTAAGCGTGATAACGACATCAGCTATGAACCAAACGAAATCTTGGTATCGGTCGGTGGTAAGCAGTCCTTCTTTAACCTTGCCCAAGCTTTTATCAATCCTGGTGATGAAGTGATCATTCCAGCACCGTACTGGGTCAGCTATCCTGACATGGTCATCATCGCAGAAGGCGTGCCAGTTATTGTTAAATGTCCAGCTGAGCAGGACTTCAAAATTACCCCAGAGCAATTAGAAGCTGCCATCACTGACAAAACCAAAATGCTGGTATTGAACAGTCCTTCTAACCCAACGGGTATGATTTATACGTTAGATGAGCTAAAAGCCATTGCTGAAGTGCTTAAAAAGCACCCACAAGTCTATGTGGCCTCTGACGACATGTACGAGCATATTCGCTGGACGGGTGATAAGTTCTACAATATCTTGAATGCCGCGCCTGAGCTTAAAGACCGCGCGATTATCCTAAATGGCGTGTCAAAAGCATATGCGATGACGGGCTGGCGTATCGGTTATGCTGGTGGCCCTGCTAAATTGATCGGTGCAATGAAAAAAGTACAATCACAATCAACCTCATGCCCAACCTCTATCAGTCAAGTCGCCGCCGAAGCTGCTATCAGTGGTGATCAAAGCGTACTAGAGCCTATGGTCGCGGCATTTGAAAAGCGTTGTGATTTGGTCGTTAATGGTCTAAACGCGATCAAAGGTATTACTTGCCTACGTCCTGATGGCGCATTTTATGTCTATCCTGACATCAAACCACTCATCAAAGCCGCTGGCCTATCGTCATGTACTGAGTTTTCAGAATGGCTTTTAGAAAAAGTTGGCGTTGCGGTCGTTCCTGGCGATGCCTTCGGTCTGGGTGGTTATATGCGCATCTCTTACGCCACTGATGAAGCGACGCTAAAAGACGCCTTATCGCGTATCGAAAAAGCGGTTGCTAATTTAGACGTTGCTGAATAACGATTATAGTTAAATCTACTATAAACAGTAATAAGCATTAGAAATATGTAAAGAAAAAAGACGCCCGCATAAACGATATGTGGGCGTCTTTTTTATTGTGGCTTTAACCACTATCGGTAATGAAAAACGTCTTAAAAACCGTCATCATCCTATTAAAAACCATTAATGTTGTTAATTATGCAAAAAAAGCTTGACGTATTTTTTATCTTTGCTAGAATACGCCCCACTTAGCAAGAACTCGTTAGAGACTTTCTAAGCTCGTTGTAAGCCATTAAACACTTACAGCTTATTCTCCAATAGCTCAGTTGGTAGAGCAACGGACTGTTAATCCGTGTGTCCCTGGTTCGAGCCCAGGTTGGAGAGCCATATTTTAGTAGTAAATTTTTTGAGTCATCTTTGATTCGATTATGGCATTTGCCAAGACCCTCATCACTTTGATGGGGGTTTTTTTATGGGTGTTATTTATTGCTTTATGTTTTAGATGGTATAGTCATTAAAAGGTAATATCGATACATCACGCACTGCTTATATCAATTTTTCTTGCTTGCTGTGCCTGCGCAGACAGAGGCTACAAAAAATTGATATAAGCAATACCGTCGCGTTTTTAGGATATTTTAACTATAGTCAAATACATATAAATCCGCTACATCGTCATCCTCGTTAAGCATACTAATGTATAACTTGCACTCGGTTTCCTTGTATCGAAATTATTTGAATTCAACTATATCCTAAAAATATTTTACTACTGACTCATGAAAACGACCGTCAGTGCTAAACTAACGGCCGTATTTTACATTATTATCGGTAAATACAAGCAGTTACGGCAAGAAAATTGAAATATGCGCTTGTTCTTTATTTTCTTGGATGACGTTATCATAAGCTGAGAGTTGATGATCCGTGAAGCTATTGGTCAGATACCACATGGTTGTAAATATCGCGGTCAATAGCACTGCCATTACGGCAACGATGATCCATAGCGGTGTTTCACTGGTCAGTGTGTGCTTAATCTGATCAGGAATCGCCCAAAATGGCGAAAACTCATTTTTATTACCACGCAAATGCTCAATCTCATCACCCAAACGCGAGATAAGATAGCGAATCTTTTCTGGTGCCTCTAAACGATACTTTCCTTGAAAGCCAAGTAGCATCGCATAGTGATAGACTTCTAACGCTGGCAGACGCCTCTCCCCTTGTTCACGCAGACCATCTAAACGCTCAAAGAACTCATTGCCAGCGATTTGCGAACCAAACAAATCTAACTGTAAAGGGTTTAGCTCCCAAGCGTCCTTTAACGTTTGAAACTCTGGCTCTTGCGACGTCATGATTGTTTCATCAATCAGCGCACAATAAGCGTACTTGGCTTCGTGAATATCTTCTGACAAAAAGCCTTTTTTACGAGCGTTCATTTCGAACTTATCTAAAAACTCGTAAATTTTTTGACGGAACTTACGTGGTTCGGTACTAAAATAATGATTACGCAATAAAAAAACCAAGTAAAAGCCGTCATACATGATATCAACCAGCGACTGGCTACTGATGCGTCTATCAAGGCCATTCGCTGATACTTTTGATGCCACCTCGCCTGAATCTAGCAATGAAGGCGCAGAACCCGTTGAATTATTTGCTGACATGATCGTTCCTAATACTTATTATTTGAAATACAACTGAATAAAAGGGTTTGGTTAAAGATTATCCGTAAGCGAAAATTGAGTGAGATATTTTAGATATGAACATCAATTTCTCATAAACCCTTATTCATAAAATTTCTCAGAAAAACTACTGCACAATGGCCATCAGCTCTATTTTTAAGTCATCAAAGCCGTTCGGTACATAAATACAGATAGACTCAGACTTAATCATCTCATCATACAGCTCACCGACTGGTTCAATAGTGAAGTAGCTAAAGCCTGGTCTTACCGGTATCGCACTAGGTACTTGGGTGACATGCGAGACTGGCGACCCCGGTAGTGCTGATAGTACCCGCTTCTCTACCGCGTCTGGCGTTGCCACTTTAAAGCGTCTTGGCACGATATCAATGAGTTCATGCATCGGTAGCGATGAGCTAACAGACAGATACAGCTGTGAGCTGCGAGTAATCTTGTCACTGCTCAGCTCCCCTGTGTAGTAAGACGATTTATTTTGACGCAAAGGAATAGAGATAAAGTTGCTAGCAATCACCGTATTGAGCAGCTCACGAATGATCAGAATGATATTAATAAAAGACTCATTGGCATTGTTATGCTGATAGGAGGGCAAATCACCTACTTTATATAATGAGCTAAAGGTCGCCAATTGACTGGCAACATTCAATAACGCCTCATAAAGCCGTTCTGGATGTAGTTTGGCATTATTGTATAAATGGCTGAGCTGAGAGTATGCGGTATTCAGCGTATGTAAAAGCCAAAAAGACGCAATATCTGATGAGCGAAACTCCAACAAATCATTGTTAGATTGACGATGATGGTCATAGAGAGAGGTGGACTTGGTATTAATCATCGTCATCAAGCGATAGACTTGGTTGACCAATGCAGGATTACTGGTGATATGGACGCTAGGTACAATATAATCCTCCTCCACTTGGTAGACACCTTGGGTGGTACGCAGCAACTTAGCAACTAGTAAAGAGACAGTATCTTGACTGGGCGCTTGAGCAGAATGGCTCAGCTGCAAGCTTGGCGACAGTTGAATAACATCGATCATCGCTTCGGCAGCTTGACTGTACAGGTCTTGTGCCTCGACCGTATTTCTCACATAGCGTGCTGGGTTATCGCTTTGTTCTGTCTGTATATTGCTACCGCCACTATGAACAATCTCAAGGCTCAAAAACACAAATATCTCATCGTCGTTACTGTGAGTATCAAGCGTGATTGGCTTTGGCAGCGCATCGGTACGTGGCGCTTGATAGATAGTGCCGTCTGGTAGCACACCGTAGATGCTTTGGAAGCTTAATAAATTGCTCTCTAGCAACTGCTTATCAATTTGTACGTCTGCTATGCCATAAGCATAAGGGTGCATCAGTGTCATACTTAGTGCACGTTGCGAGTTATGATAGCTGTCTTGAATCTGAAAATGCTGGGGTCTTAAAAACAGCCCCTCTCCCCATAATACTCTATGTTTACTCAAGGCTATCTCCTACAGGCAGCTAACCAGCGGTTGCTGATAATATTTAAGTTTGGTGGTAAAGTCAGGCACTAACTCTGGATTGACGCCTTCTTTGATATTGATATCACAAGCACCAACATTTAAAACCAGTGCTTGGTCAAAATCGATACTATCAAGTGGTATCAATACCTGCGAGCGTTTTTGCGTATGTCTCAGTCCAACTTTGATGGCAATAAACTGTGCATCCTGTGGAATACTTAGCTTAAGACTCGTGGCACGATTGGGAATGACGCTAACTTCTTTAGCAGCCCGCTCCTCTACCTCGGCGAATTGATTCTCTTCTTCTAAAAATCCAATATAAGCCGTACTCGCAGTGCCTTGTTTGGCACGTCCAGCATTGGCATTAGCCGCAGGAAGAATTTGCAGAGTAATACTTTGACGTTTTAGCTGTTCTTGTAATGCTTTTTGTTCGTCATTCATTGACTCAAGCCTTTGTTGCTGCTGCTCTAGTTGCGCTTTTAGATTTTGCAAATCTTCATTCATTGCCGTGCTTTTATGGCTAATAACGTCTTTCATGCTATCGATGACGGAGGCTTCGTTAGTGGTGCCTGACTTGCCAGCCAGTACAGACGCAGTACTATCAGACTTACTAGTCCCACTGAGGCTACATCCTGATAGCGTGGTCGTTAATACACAACCAAGAGCCACTGCCGCTATAGATAATTTCATACATTTGTCCATATTATTTCTGTATTTTTCTTTGTTATTGTCGTTATTGACTGGTCAAAATCTCTGCCATTTGCGGGCGACCAAGCACGCCTTTTTTGCGCAGCTCAACATGGCCCAAATCCATCATACGCCAGTCACCACCCCACACTAGTCCAGCCGATTTTGCTACTTTACCATATAACTTGTAGCCCTGCATCGCCCATGGATCCTTTTCAGTAATCACAATTTTACCATTTCTAATAAAGGCGCTATCGCCTGCTAGACCAAACTGATGATAGCTCTTATAAGATCCTGCCTTGGTGACATTTGGGCCTTTTTTGAGTAAGCGTGCTTGCCTTCCCGGACTACGATAGCCCTCTAACAGCACCATGTCATAACCATACTGATCACTCATCACCTTATAGACAGTCAACAGCCGTTGGACAAACTCAGAGTTCATCTTATTCCAATTACGGTCAGCATTTCTGATGTTAATGTGCCCATTGCTGATATGCGATGCCAAAATATCACCCGAGTAGCCCGTACTATGGTCTTGGGTATTTAAATCAGACAGGTCAGGTTCAGGGAGCATTAAAGGCCTTTGTACTGGTGACGCGTCTGTCGCCACCTCTGGCCAATAGCCCTCGTCGGTTTGCGTGGCTTGATAGCTAGCAATCTCTGCTTCTAGCTCAGCGAAAAGCTCGGCGGGCGGCTCAGGTGGCGGTCGCAAACGCTCCCCGACCAGTAGTTGACTGATTTGCGAATTGGCGGTATTCAATGAGTCATCTTGAGCATGATAAACCTCAAGAGAGTTATGCGTAATCAGAAAATAACACCCTGCTGTCGTCGTGAGAATGGCTAAGACAGATAAAACAGGAACGATAGGAATGCTGTGATACGAGATACGTGGCACAACTGGCAGCTTGAGCGTGGGGCGTCGAAATTTAATCGCTGAGATGCCTTGCCAAGCAGTGCTCACCTTATTAAACAGTCGCTCATACAGCTGACGATCAAAAAGCATGATAATCACTGTAATGGAGACAAGCGTAAAAAGGATAACGACCAAATAAATCATAAGGAAAACAATGGCACAGTGAGGCATAAAGAAAAACAGCGGGCAAAGTATTGGAAAATACTAATGTTCAGCCATCAGCATGTCGTAGCTGGCTATTATATAGACAGATGAGATGTTTTTTTACAAAAAACCCAACTTAATTGTATTTTTTATTAACTGGCTATATTGACTAGCGCTATAGCATGGCGATGAGCAAAAATCGATAATAAAAACCATTCTAAGCTATTTAACCAAGCAAAGTAATGATACATGGTAGCGAGAAATCTTCAAATACCATAAACTACCTCTAATAAAATTATGTAGATAAGGGGTATGGCAAGTGGGCGTAAAAAAGCTAATAACTTACGGGCGCTATGCTCTTGCACTTTTTTTAGTCATTTATCTGTTATTGGTTTGGATGTACTTTAAAGATAATACGCTGCAACTTACCTCTGCAAGACTTCTCTTATGGTTTGTGATTATTCCAATAACTTTGTTTGGCTTTATCATGTTTATCAGATGGCGACAAAAAAAATCAGAAGCAGAAAAGCTAGCGCCAGCTCAGAAAATAAGCAAAAAAGTGAAGATTCCACCTATCGATTCCTATCAATTGTTTATAGATAGTAGTATCTGTCTACCCGAAGGGACTAGTTGGTCTGAGGTCATAGACAATGATGACGATCTCACGGTATTGAGTGAGGCACTATCAGACTTTGACGGCTTACCAATATTAACCAAGCCGATTGAGGGTGTCATCACCGAACAAGCAGCGCTCTACGCTTACGATGATGAGCTAGATAACGAGGCATATCCTGAAGACGCGGCTGAAAGCCTAAATGAGCTAACAGTGCGTCTATGGGCATTGATTAATAATCAACTTACCGCAAGTGATGATGCACTAAGTGTACTGGCTCAGCATTTCGAGCGCATTATGCAACAAAATAACCATGAGCCAGATTCCGCTCTCAGTATCCACCCAGAATGGCAGCAACACTATATCGCAAGCGCACAGGAAGACCCTTCTGCAGATACCAACCTCCCCGTTACCTCATTGTCTACGCTGTCTGTTTATTTGTCTATTCCTGAGCTGGCTGACGCTAATTATCTGGTTGAAAGGCTAAAACAGCAATTGGCAACCTATGGCATTCCCGAGCAGCTACTCACTATTCAAACCATCATCGCTGATGAAGACCCAAATCTTCCTAATAAAAATGCTCGTCATACCAATTCTTCTCATAATAGCCATGACGGTGCTGATAGCGAGTCCTATCAGCCGCTGCAATTCATTCATGAGCAGCTTATTACCCTGACCAAAGCTGCGACCCCCGAGATTTGTCTTTTTATCACCGTCGACTCGCAGATTAATGAGCAATGGCTTGAAGCAAATTTATATGCAGACAACGCCTCCAATCTCTTGCCTACCGAAGCCGGTATATTGCTGATTTTTTATAACAAAGCCGCCAAAGACCTTCTCGATCTAGATCACAAGATCCGTTTTTCCATGACTGAAATTGGCGAGGCGCTACCCAATGACGCCAGTAGTATGGCCGCTGAGGTGCCGAAGCAGGCTTATAGCAATACTCGCCAGCATTATTTAGCAAATTTAAAAACGATAAAACAGCTGTTACTAGATAATTCATTTGCTCTATTAGATCGCCATGACGATAAAACCAAGGCAGAAGAAAAAAAGTCAGCACAGGCCATTGACAATAAAACAACAATGACAGATGCGTTAAGCGAAAATAGCATCACCCTCTTGTCAGACATTAATCCAGCAACACAACCTTACGACTTATCCCTACTTATGACATTTATCGATGAATTTATAGCGCAAGGGGCGCTAGTAAATGACCACCATTTAGGGCATTATATGCCTCTGAACTCATGGTTACAGCCTTTTTTAAGTCTCGCACTGTTGGTCAGCGCCACCAAAGACCAGCCACAGGAGTCTGACATTAAACTCCTTATTACCCAACATAAGCGCTGCTGCGTAGTATGGCTTGCGGAATCCAACCAAACGCTTTAGCCACTTTTAGTTCAGTTAATATTGCTCGTTTTATCGCTTATATCAGTCATTGTTTATGATGAAATGATGACTCTCTATTATTTCAAGATCACATTAGGTAGCAGGCATGTTCTCAAGGTTTTTTCATCTCATCTACAATCCAAGAGTGTTATTGGTCTTAGCTATCATAGTCGCTCTGGTCTTACTCTATGATTATGTCGCGCTACAAACCTTCTTCGTCATTATCGGTGTCTCCATAACCTGTCTGCTACTAGCATGGTTTGGCTACTACTGGTGGAAAAAGCGTAAAAAGGCGGCCGCTGAGCTCGCAGATTTAGTAGAAGACAATAACGATGAAGGCGCTAATAGTGTCAATAATAGTGCCGCTAAAGACGAGAATGCACAGGAAGTACAGGCCTTACGTCAGCAAATGCAAGACGCCATTAAGACCATTCGCAAGTCAAAAATTGGCGATCAAACTGGCAAAGCTGCACTATACGAGTTGCCATGGTATATGGTCATTGGTAACCCAGCAGCGGGTAAAAGCTCGGCGGTACTTCACTCTGGGCTAAAATTCCCGTTTATGGAAAAAACCAACAAGCTGTCGGTACAAGGTGTCGGCGGTACTCGTAACTGTGATTGGTTTTTTTCTACCGAAGGCATCCTACTCGATACCGCAGGGCGCTACTCCGCCTACGAAGATGACCGCTCAGAATGGCTGTCGTTTTTAAACCTATTGAAGAAGAACCGCCCCAAAGCGCCTATCAACGGTATTATTATCGCCGTTAGTATCGCTGAGCTTACCAAAAATGATCCCAGTTACGCACTGGATTTGGCTAAAAACTTGCGTAGCCGTGTGCAAGATTTAACAGAGCAATTAGAAGTTTATGCCCCCGTTTATGTGGTCTTCACAAAAATGGATTTGGTATCAGGCTTCCGTGACTTTTTTAATGATTACGAGCAAGAAGAACGCGGGCAAGTATGGGGCGCGACGATTCCCTACCCCGAAGACCCTGATAGCATCAATATCAGCGATGTGTTTGAAGAGCATTTTGGCGTGCTGGTCAACGGTCTAAAAGATCTTAGCACCACTAAGTTGTCTCTGCGTCACCAACGTACGGTATCTCCAAGTCTGATGACTTTTCCCATGGAGTTCCAGTCACTGCGTCCGATGATTAGAACACTGATGCACGCCTTATTCGAAGACAATCCTTTTCAGTTTAAGCCCATACTACGCGGATTTTATTTCACCAGTGCCTTACAAGAAGGGCAAGTCAGCAGTCAAATGACCTTGCAAATGGTGCAAAATTACGACCTGCAACCACCTGCAGTGCCTTTAAGTGCTCAGCAAGAAGCCGCTGACAAGCCTTACTTCTTGCATGATTTATTTTCTAAAGTCATCTTAAAAGACAAGCATTTGGTCAAACAACATAAAAACCGCAACAAGCGTAGCCATCGCGCGCTGGCCACCCTCGCCTCTGTGGTGGTGCTATGTACAGCGGTTGGTTTATGGACTTGGTCTTATGCCAATAACAAGCAATTGACTGAACGCGTAGAGGCTGACTTACAGCAAGTCGCGCTGATGCAAAAAAATGCTAATGGTGATTTGCAGTCGCAACTTGAGTCGCTTACTATCCTGCAAAGCCGAATAGAGCAACTCGAAGGCTACGACGAGGATCGTCCGTTGTCGCTGAGCTTTGGGTTATATCAAGGAGATAAGCTCAAGGAAAAACTGCTATCTGAATATTATAATGGTATAGGCATTATCGTGTTAGCGCCTACCAAGCAGAACATTGAAAGGTTTCTGACCGACGTCAATACGAATGCGGCAGATCTAAAAGTGCAGGAGGCAGCAACCTCAGCAGTCGAATCCGAAACCGTGAGTAACAACGCTTATATACAATCTGACCCTACCGACGTAGAGGATGCTTATAATGCGCTGAAAGCTTATCTGATGCTGGGCAATCATGAGCACTTAGAAACCAGCCATTTGAGCGATCAGATGACACGTTTTTGGCGCACTTGGCTTGAGTCCAACCGTGCTGATATGCCACGTGACAAGATGATTCGTCAGGCTGAGCGCATCTTAAGCTTTACGCTTGCTCATGTCGACGACCCCGCCTTTCCGTTGATTCAAAATGACTTGGGACTGGTGGATAAAACCCGTACGACGCTGTCTAAAGCCAGTAAAGGCCAGCCTGCCCGTGAGCGTGTCTATTCTGAGATTAAAATGCGCTCCTCTGCTCGCTTTCCATCGGTGACTGTCGCGCAAATTACTCAAGATAGTGCCAATGAAGTACTGCTAGGCAGCTATGTGATCTCCGGTACCTTTACCAAGCAAGCATGGGAATCGTTCGTAAGTGATGAGATTGATAGAGCTGCTACCAATAGAGTGGTTGCCGACGACTGGGTACTTGCGACCAGTAGCAAAGATGATTTGACGCTGACAGGCAGCCCTGAGCAAATACGTCAATATCTGGTCAATCGCTACAAGCAAGAGTACATCATTGAGTGGAAGCGCTTTTTATCACAGGTCTACATCCGTGATAGTAAAGGCTTCGACGATCATGCGCTCTTATTAAATCAGCTGTCTAACGCCACCGAATCACCGCTAAAAACACTATTTGAGACGGTAGATCGTCAGACCCAGTGGGACAATAAAGCCGCAAACCAACCCGCAGCGAATGGCTCCAACTCTCGGCGCTCATTTGTCAATTGGTTCAAGCAAACGATCCTGCGTCAAAGCCCAGCTGAGCTTCGTCAAGCAGAAGCGGCGATGAATAATGGCAGTAATAACAGTACTAATGAGGCGGCGGCCGTCCCTGCCAGCACCGGCATGGTAGCGCAGGAGTTCTCCTCAATACACAACCTAGTCACCCCAAGAGAGGACAATCAAGACTTATCGCTATTAGACAACTATTTGGCAAGCTTAGGAGATATTAGAACGCGGTTCAATAACATAGCCCGTAGCGATGATATCGGTCCTGATGCCTTGTTATTTGCTTCGCAAACGCTCAGCACTGAAGGCTCAGAGATGACCAAGTCCTTGCAGATATTAGATGAGCAAATACTTAGCCAAGCCAACTCTGAAATAAAACAGCTGGTACGTCCATTGCTAAGTGAACCACTAACTCGCTCATTTACGATGCTCCTCACCCCGACTAAGGCTGAGATTAATAAAGTCTGGCAAGCACAAGTATACAAACCCTTTTTGGATAACTTGGGCAATAAATATCCATTTACCGCCAATGCTAACTTGGAGGCAACCCCTGCTGAGATTGGACAATTCTTCGGGGAAGATGGCTATGTCGCCAAGTTCGTCAACGAAACCTTATCGCCTTTTATCATCCGCCGAGGCGACCAAATCTCAAGTAAAATTTGGAATGGTGCAGGCTTAGGTCTGAATCCTAAGTTCGTCGCTGATTTTGGCAGATATTTTGTCAACTATACCGGTGGCAATGCTGGAAGTTCGACAGGTGCCAGTGCTGGCACTGCGACGGCTAATCAAACCACATTCCAAATCATGCCTTTACCGGTTAGCGGTTTGACCGAATATACGATCGTCGTTGATGGACAGCAGCTGCGTTATCGTATGGGTACGCAAGCATGGACGACGTTTGTATGGCCAAATCCAAGTAGTCAACCAGGGGCCAGTATCAGAGCCAAAAACTACGATGGCAAGGATTACACCATATTTGAGGAAGCTGGTAGCTTTGGCGTTGAAAGACTGATCAATAGTGCTCGCCGCACTGAGCTTGGCGACAATATCTTTGAGATGGCATGGTCAGGTGATGGCATCACTATTCCGGTACGTTTTAGAATCATCAGTGGTAGCAGTAGCACAGCCAGTCAAGGGCGCTCTAACAACCCCTTTACTAGTATGAAACTCCCTAACGAGGTGATTGCCCTTGGGGTCACACGTACGGCAAGACCTGTTGCGGACAACAGTGCAGCGGCTAATACCCCTAATAGCAATAATGCTCGTGAATCAACCGGTCAAAATACTGAGCAAACGAGCACAGCCCCTCCAGTAGCAGGCGTGTTGAACTTGGCTCCTAGTACAGACGCCAATACAGGTGTCAACACCAGTGCTACCACGAGTAACGCTCAGAACACTGAGGACAATAGTGGCAATGGCACACAAACTGCCTCGTCTCCAACTACGGCTAACTCTGCGCCGCAGGAGCCAACGCCATGACTCCTGAATCACTACCCTTAGTTTATTTTGGCAAATTACCAGCTCGTGGAGATTTTATCAGGGCGCGCGCTCATATCGCTGAGACCAATGCGATTGATCAATGGGTCAGTCAAGCCTTGGCGATATCAGAAAACTTATTCAGTGATGCGAGTGACTCGTTGATAGACAGCCCACCGACGAGCAACATTGCTTTTTTGAACTTTAGTCACGTAGATACGGTATCTAACGAGATTATTACCGGCGTCCTGCTTCCTAGTCATGACAGTAGCCATAGAAACTATCCGCTTATCGGTTTTGGTGTGCTTCATCTCGATAAACCAAAAAGCTGGATGAACTATCTGCCCGTTAAGTCGTTAACGCTGTGGAATGAGACTTATGAAGTCCTGAGCGTGGCTAAATCTAAAACCAATAGCGCTGAGGTTATGGCGGGTCTGAACGACGGTCAGCTTACCGTCAATAAAAACGCCAGTACCCACTATTACGATTTTATCAATACCACCACATTGCACGACATCGCGATATTGATGAACATCAGTAAATCACAACTGATACAACAAATCATAGCCACAGGCTTGTTATTCTTACCGACTTATAGCAAAGGCTTTAGCGGTCTGAATAAAGCCATATACTGGACCCTGACCTCCGATAGAGAAAACGCCATACATATGGCGACTTTTTGGCATGATCTTATTAGCGGTTTTTATCAGCCACACCAGCTTTATCTGAATACGTATCTGTACCGAGTTTCGAGCTGCTACCGCCTACTATTGAGCTTTACCAAGCCGGATGGTCGCATGCTTAGCCAGCTGGCAAGTAGTGAGGACAGTCATCCCGATGATTGGGTAATCATTGCTCATAGTGACTGGACACAAAGCTATATCGATGAAGATATCGGCTTGACTCGGTTTAACAAAATATTGTTGCAAGATGACCTTTATCTGTACGATACTAGACAACTGTTTAAAAAAACCTTCTTGGCACAGTAGCTATTCGATAATTGGTCGTTAACAAGCATGCTCTCAATAACAGTAAGATTAAAAAAGGTATTTTTATGCTAGCCCAAGTCTCAACCATAATACCTAAATTAACACGTCGTAAAAAAAGCCTATTATTCGCAGCTGTTACTTTGTCTATGAGTGCGGCGGTGTTTGCGGCTCATAATGACGCTCATATTAATAATAGCCCTGAAGATGTGCCCGTGGTTATTAAAGGTGTCGTGGCTACCAGCTCGGATAAGCAGCAACTCCTTGAAAAGCTAAAGGCGCAATACCCTAACAAGCCCGTCAGAGATGAGATCGAAGTGCGTTCTAACATTAGCATACCGACCAACTGGCAACAGGTAGCGACCGCTATTATCGATAGTGATATCTCCAATATCCGTCAGGGTCGTATTGATATTCATGGGACTACCATTAGCTTGCATGGCAAGGTGAGCAGCATTGAGCAAAAGCAAGCCATCCAAAACCGGATACACACGCGCCTCACCGATCTTTACCAATTAGAAAATCAATTGGTCGTCGTAGAAGGTGAGCAGCGACTTATCGATGACACCTTGGGTAACCGTATCGTCGAGTTTGAATCCGGCAGCGCGAAGTTGACCTCCTTGGGTCTGGGTATTCTAGACGATATGGCTGGCGTCCTGCAGCGTGTTGGCGATAAACCAGTGACCATCATTGGACATACCGACAATGTGGGCAACCCAAGCGCCAATCTGGTCTTATCTAACAAGCGTGCCGAAGCGGTTAAGCAATACCTCATCGGTCGTAACATTGATGCGGCCCGTCTAAGTACCGCTGGTAAAGGTGACGCTGATCCTATCGCGAGTAATGACAATGAAGAAGGACGCACTCGTAACCGCCGGATCGAATTTACCCTTGGTGAATAACGCTGCTATATACGTTGATTGTGGCAGCTAAGCACTGATGCTTATGATGCCGTCTCTGACACAAGAGGGACTACCCCTATGTTACGCTTGACCAACACCGTGCTTCCGATGCACCCTGATAGGCTGTATGCGATTGAAGGCAATAGCCAAGCCCCTTACGCCAGTGCTCGACAAGATATGGCGGCTCACCGAGCGTGGCTACAGAAACTGACTCACGCTCATGAGGAAGCGCACATCATCGCTCAGCTAAACCCGAACGGCTGTCACCAGCACGAGCAGCACGGTATTGATACCTATCTATTACACGTCTATATCCATGAGCGCCATCATCCCCCTTTCACACCGTTGACGGCTTTAATCGGTAGTGCATTAACCTTGAGCTTTGATACGCCGAGCGGATTGACCTATCGTCATCTCTATATCACAGCCATTCGTCAATTGGATCATGATGGCAGTTATGGCTATTACCGTCTGCTGGCACAGCCGATTACCTATCGCTTGCATCAGCATCTACACAGTCAAATAGACACCAATTTATCTGTTCTCACTATGGTCTCAGAGCGCCTCAGCACACTAGATGTGGACGTGGTCGATGACAGCAGCAACGGTGAAAATGATACGAACTGGATACCCGCTCGTATGACTCAGTGGCAAATGAGTCACTGGTCACATATTTGTGAGCGCCTCGCGCGTCAAGGGCTGACGGCTTATCTGCGCCATGAGCAAACAGACGATCACAGCCTGCCAAAGCTCATTATCACCTCCGCCCATCCCAGCGATAGCGATGGCGTCAGCCTAAATATTGGCGCATTACGCTATCAACAAATATTACACGACCGTGTCCATGCGCCTGTCTTGGCCATCAGTGAGCAGGTCATCACCCAACCAAACTCAGTAACGATGCAGCGTTTCAATGCAGCAAATGTCGCACACCCAACCCAGTCAGCCGATATTGCGACGAGCAATAATGGGGATAAAGAAAACAATCAAACGAGTAGTCATTCACTCACTTTAGACAGCCCAGCCGCCTTTGCACCAGTAACCGATACCGAAACTATAGATGAGGCAAGCATAGTCGCTAACAGCCATCAAAGCAGATATAGCGTCTATCACGCCCTCGCCCATGCTACGGATTTGTGTGTTGCTGATACTTTTATGCTTGTTGATCACAGTGCGCTCAATCAACACTACCGCGCTACCCATATCGTTCATTTGGCACGCAATAGTCTGGCACATGTGACTGGACTCACCATAAGCCGCCGCCATCATCAGCGCCATGCTTCCAGTTTAGAAGCTGGCATTCACTTAACCCAGCTGAGCCTCATTACCGCTGATACTCCATGGGTCGGTCCTCTATACAGCAGACAGGCTCTGCCACCGATGACAGGAATTACGGACAATCAAAGCGATACAGACAGTCGCAACCATATGACCCCGACCAAAAGCTACTTACTGGATAGTCCAGCCCAGCCTATCAATCGCCTTGAAGCACAAGCTGGCGCTAACTATGGCACACACTTCACCCATCGAGCGGACGACCAAACCCTGATGCAGTCTATCGGTGATAGCGAGCATCTGATTAATACGGGTAGCTTATTATCATCGAGTCGCCCTAGCCTATTTGCCACGGACAATGAACAAGCGGTTGAAAGCGGTTATCGCAACACGGGCAACGGTTTATCGGAATGGATCACTGACCATCGTACAGAAAAAGCTTACTCTCAGCTAAAAATAGACAGTGCTGGGATATCTGCCAGTCTAAAGATGGGGGTCATCAATCCATCAGACACCGCCAAGCGTCGAGGCATCAATGCGGCTACCAACGCCCAAGTTAATATCAAATCAGGTGAAGCCTTAGCCCTTTCCACTCAAGCACAAACCCACGCGCAAGTCCAAGAGCACAATTATCAACATCATACCCCGACCCTCACCCAAACTGGTCTTGGCGGTCAGCATTTAGCCGAACGTTTAACACAATTGGCAACAGGGCTTGGACGTCATGTCAATGACCACAAAGCGATTAAGACGCAACTTGAGACTATCGCTAAAGAACAGCAAACCAAAACTCATCAAACAATGCCATTCACGCTAATCGACAGCGCAGCAGACAGTAGCTACGTCAGTGACGATACGCTGATTCATAGAAGCATGGGTGAGATGATCACCACCACCCAGCAAGATATGCTAACTAGTAGTAGCGATAGCCATAACCAAGTCAGCAGCGAGTCACTCAATATAATAGTCGATGGTCAATTTAGCATGACCAATGTGAAAGAAAATATCACCCTTTCTGCGCACACAGGAAAACTGGAAGCCACGGCAAAACAAGAGGTGAATATCGCCTCCTCCACCAAAGAGGTTGAAATAGTCGCAGCGAATAAGATTACGCTGACGGCTGGTGGTGCGAGTATTACACTTGATGGCACAGATATTACAATTACGGCTAAGCAGTTTACGGAGAAAGGCGGTAAGCATAGTAAGGCTGGTGGTGGTTTGGATGGGCTGGGATTGGCAGGGTTGCCGAGTTTGATAGCTGGTGCGATGTTTAAAGCGCAATTTAAGTTTGCTGACGATGATGATATTCCCTATGCCAACACATCATATATTGCTATTAATGAAAATACAAAAGAGACTTTTGAAGGCATAACTGATGCTGAGGGAAATACGGAAACTTTCTTTAGCTCTAACTCTGATGAGATTAAGGTTCATTTGAAATTAGATAACTACACTGCTCAGTTTAGGTTTGCTGACGATGATGATATTCCCTATAGTTTCGTTGATTATATTGCGCAGGCTGAAATAACGGGGGAAGTGTTTGAAGGTACGACTGATGAAGGCGGTTTGACAGAAGCTATTTACACTTCGATTAAACAAGAAATTAAAGTCCATTTAAAGACCATTTAAAGACCGAAATAAATAAGGAATAACAGATGCCTGTAGATGATCCATTTGCAGTATTAAGAGGTCGAGACCGAGTATCAAGCTCACAAACTTTAGAAGTTCACAAGCTTACTCAAACTAATATTAGTAGAGTCAGAAAATGTCACTGTGCTTTACCATATGCTGATGAGTTTAAAAAATACTATTTATTTTATGACAGATATACAGGAGCACAGTCATGGGAAAAAATTGGTGGAAACATAAACAAAGAGTATGGAATAAACGGACCTAACGGAACTCAAAATTCCTGCGCTGCCAGAGTCAGTTATGGTTTGAACTACGCAGGAAAACCAATAAAAGCTAATGCGCCAGGTTCAAATAAAAACTTTTCCGATAATAAAAGATACATAATTTCTGCTCTTAAAATGAACCAGTATTTAAAACAGATAGCGGGCAAGCCAGATTTCACACTTACAAATACAGATGATTTCTATAAATTGAAATCAGCTTTAACACATGAAGATGTTTTTATTATGGCTAAATCAGGGCATGCCACTGTTGTTACAATGAATTATCAGGATGATTATGCATTGGGTTACCTTGGAGATGTTTGGCTTTTACCGACCAAAAAGTGTCACTGTGGATAATATATGAAAAATTCAATATTACTATCATCAATTCTACTACTTGGATGCGGAGCGACTGAATCTATAGATGAAAAGTTGAATGCTGATATGAATGGCAATGATTTGAAAAATCAATCTAATACTGAAAGCTCTTCCAAACTATCAATTGACTCAGATAACCTTCTATCTAATAAAATAGAAACCTCTGATCTAAATAATGATAGCTCTAAACTATTAGCAAACTCAGATATTCAGGATTATAATTCACAAACATCTTTAGATAATATCCTAAATTCAGATGATCCTAGAGAAGTAGTTTATTTAGTTCATCCAACTAAAGAAATGTTAGTTTACTGTTATCATGACGTAAGGTCTGAATGCTATATTGAAGGAGTACATGATAGTCAGTTTTTTAAATACGACATTTCTCAAGTCGAAGGCCAAAACAAAGGTAAACTGACTTCTCCAGGAAACCCTATTGATTCAGCTAAAACGACGCCAATGAAGTGGTTAACTATAAATAATGAATACGCTCAGGTACTGATGACTTCAAAGATAATGTTGAACTCACAACAATACACCTTGCATGAGCCTCTTGTTATTTATTATAAAAATGGAATGATGGTTAGATAATTAATTTATGTTTAAAAAAATATTTAGCAATTGGTTCTTTTTTAGTTTTATGCTTCTAACTACTGCCTGCCAAGCAAAAAAAGAGGTTATCATCTCCCCTCATGCTTATGTTTCAGTAGAAGAAAGTCCTGAAACCTTTAAGAAAAATAATGAAAGCATTAAAAAGTATTGGAGATTCAATGATAATCCGCTCAATATTGGCAGCTTAGGCGTTACTTTTTACGAAATTAACTTTCCATCTAACGATGGGACTGCTACCTTTAACTACCCTAACGTTCCATCACTTACTGTTGATAATGTGGGTATGACCTCAGGCTTCTATATTCATGATAAACCTAAACGAGGCATACAGTCGGTTCGAATTGATTTTTTCGTCCCTAACTCTCAAGGCAGCTATGGTGTTACGAAAAAAGATGCCTATGTCGCCATGCAAAAGTTGTTTAAACAGCTCGAAGAGCAAGGTTGGCAGGATGATCATCGAATTGATGACCCTCGTATATCTGTTCAAGATAGTTATACTTACGGTACTAGTGAAAATGTCTCAGATAACTTTATAAACTATCAATACCCTTTAACCTTAGATCAGTTCAAGAAACTACCTAGCTTGCAATTTTGGGATCTACGAAACGGTAATGATGTTTTTTTAGATATTACTATGCAATACAACTTTGAAGAAAAGATTAACAATTACGTTTATATGATCAGCTTAGATTTTAGCTCCGAAGAAATTCATATCAACAGCTATCTCAGTTATGACAATCCAGACGATACTTTGGAATCAACTTTTACAAAGGCTTATCCAGACTTGCCTACATCTAGGTTATACGCTGAAACCCAAGCTTTAGAAACAGGTCTAAAAATCCAGCAAAACCAACCTGACTATACTTTACCACTAGTACTTAAAGAAACAGGCATAGATACTAGTGAGTTTGTCTCTATCGACCCTTACAAAATAACTTATGAAGAGTTTATTAAGCGTCAAGAGGCTGGAGAAGACTTGACGCCCTATTATGAAAATAAAACCAAGCCTAATAAACCCGAAATCACCAGTCAAGCGAAAGGCCGCTGCCTAGCTGGTCAGCCCTGCCCTAAATCAGGCTACTGGTTCACGCAAGCAAAATCTGATAGTCGTGCTTACTTTAAGCAAGACGACATCATGCCGGATTACCCTAATAACCAATGGGGTGAAGTCATTTGGCAGTTTGATGGTGAAAAAGGGTAGTTTTTAATATTTCATTCTAAACCACCTTTGGGTGGTTTTTTATATTTATTACTCTCCACTCAAGCTCAAACCCACGCGCAATCTGGACAACACAATCACCAACAGCACACCCCGACTCTGACTCAAACCGCATTGGGTGGTCTAACCCCTTTCGTTTGATCCCTCAGTATACTTTTTGAGGTGCCATTTAAGTTTTACTGCATTTGCCAATCAAACGGCATTTGATGATGACCACGTAACGCCATCATTAGCGTCTGTTGCATCTGCGCCAATACTTCTTTGGTATACGGTATAGCAGGGACACCCCATACTGGATTTGGCCATTGCATATCGTTCTGATAACGGACGATATGATGGAAATGTAGCTGCGGTACTTGATTGCCCAGTGCTGCCACGTTCATTTTGTCGGCTTGGAAGGTCTTGGCCAGTTGGCTTGATAACCAGCTCGACTCACGCAAAAACTGCACTTGGTCTGCCTCAGACAGCTCATATAACTCTTTGATGCCTGATACTCGTGGCACCAATATCAACCAAGGAAACTGGCAATCATTAATTAGACGACAAGTCGATAAAGGGAAATCCCCCACTAAGAAACTATCAGCAGCAAGTTTATGATGAAGTTGGAACATAATGACGGTTCTCTTGTTATGACGCTTGAATAAAAGGAAATGAATTAAAAACTTAATGGGTTATAGCCAGTTCAATATTAAAAAGATACGACAAATAAAGCATCCAGCTGGGATGATTTTTAGAGTGAATCGACTGTATAAAAATAATAGGCTAAATATAGAATGTCGCTATTTTATCAGTTATCCAGTTGATAAAATAGCACCATGACTGATTGCCTTGGAATGTTCGTTTGGCGTAGCATAGTTGACGCCTGTACCTGCTAAGCCGTTGCTTAGAACAAAGCAAAGCTAAACAGGCTCTGTCACCATATGCTCACTAAAGTAGCGTAATAGCTCTTGGATCACAGTGACGCGCTGCTGCGGTGTTGCCAGTTTATCGGCATCTTGGTAACGAATACCAGAAGCACCATTCATACGATAGCGCTGACCATTGCTCTGAATCAGTTTAATAATCGCTAACGCATCAACAGGTGTATCAGGCGCAAATTCCAACGTCATACTATTACTATTGGCATCAATTTTATTAATCTTTAGTGGCTCGGCTTGTATACGCAGTCCGTGAATGGCAAAAAGCTGCTTGGTTTGATCGGGTAATATACCAAAACGGTCAATCATTTCGGTACGGATATCAGTGAGCGCTTCTTTATCATCGGCATTACTGATACGTTTATAAAACAACAAACGCTGATGCACATCGTGTAAATACTCTTCTGGTATCAATGCCGAGCTATGCAGATTAATTTCGCTAGTCAGTGACAATGGCGTACTCAAATCAGGCTCTTTACCCGCTTTAATCGCTTTGGTCGCGCGCTCCAGCATGTCCATATATAAACTGAAGCCAATCGCCTGCATATTACCGCTTTGCTGCTTGCCAAGTATCTCACCAGCCCCGCGAATCTCTAAATCTTCACTTGCCAGCATAAAACCTGCACCCAGCGTATTGGCGCGTTCAATGGCATGTAAGCGTCGCTTGGCATCGCCTTTGAGACCTTTAATAGACGGTACAAGTAAGTAACAATATGCTTGATGATGGCTACGACCAACTCGACCACGCAGCTGATGCAATTGCGCCAAGCCAAACTTGTCAGCGCGCTCAATGATAATGGTATTGGCATTGGGCACATCAATACCGGTTTCAATAATAGTCGAGCATATCAGGACGTTGAATTTTTTATGATAATACTGCTGCATTACTTGTTCAAGTTGGCGCTCTTGCATCTGTCCATGAGCGACCCCCACTCGCGCCTCTGGTACTAGCTCGCGAATGGTCTCAGCCATACGCTCGATACTGGCAACATCGTTATGAAGCAAATACACCTGTCCCCCACGCAGTAACTCGCGCAAGATAGCCTCTTTCATTAATGCTTCTGTTTTTTGCATGACAAAGGTTTTAATCGCCAGACGACGAGCAGGCGGCGTAGCAATAATCGACATATCACGCATACCGGAGAGCGCCATATTAAGCGTTCTAGGGATTGGGGTCGCTGTCATCGACATACTATCTACATCGGTCTGAATGGCCTTGATACGCTCCTTATGACGCACACCGAAGCGATGCTCTTCATCGACAATCATCAGGCCCAAATTAGAAAACTTCACATCGGGCTGTAATAACTTATGAGTGCCGATAACAATATCAACTTTACCAGCCGTCAAGTCAGCCAATACCGTATCTTGATGCTTTTTACCGCCAAAACGCGACAGCGTTTCGACTCGTACCGGCCAATCAGCAAAGCGATCGCGAAAATTGTCTTCATGCTGACCTGCCAGCAAAGTCGTCGGTACCAATACGGCTACTTGATAGCCAGCACTAACCGCGATGAATGCAGCGCGCATAGCGACTTCAGTTTTACCAAAACCCACATCACCGCAGATAAGGCGATCCATTGGTTGGTTTTGCCTCATGTCCTCCATAACGGCATGGATAGCATTGGCTTGATCAGGTGTTTCTTCAAAAGCAAATTGACTGGCAAACAGCTCATACTGTGACGAGTCGATTTTAAAATGAATACCGACTTTAGCTTCACGCCTTGCTTGCATATTGAGCAGTTCAGCAGCAACATCGTGAATTTGCTCCAAAGCTTTTTGCTTGGCTTTGTCCCATTTGCCGCTGCCGATTTTATGCAATGGCGCAAGTGCAGGATCACCGCCACTATAACGGCTGATCATTTGTAGATTGGCGACTGGCACATAAATACTAGCATCATCAGCGTATTTCAAATGAATAAACTCTTGCTCGCCATCACCCACATCTAGTGTAATCAGACCATTATAGCGACCGATACCGTGCTCGATATGCACCACAGGGCTGCCTTCGGTTATCTCGGTGACACTCTTAACCAAAAACTCTTCTGATACACCGCTTTGACGACGGCGACGCGTTTGCAGTACTTGCCGACCAAATAATTGTGTCTCACTAATCAATACCAAACGCTCAGGGACATATACCCCGCGTTCAATGGGTGCAACGGTTAGCCCAACCTGCGGCAGATTTTTAGCATTAAGCCCAGTAGTTTTGTCAGCTGCTAAAAACGCCTCAAAGCTATCATAAGCTTTGATGTCTATTTTACCTTTAAACAGCTCAATGAGAATCTCACGGCGACCTGCTGTTTCGGCAACGATTAATACTGGTGTCGCCGTTTGCGCTTGTAGCACTAAAAATTCTAATAACTCTGTGAGAGGTTCAGCTTTTTGATGGTTCACTGATAATTGCGGTGGCTCTAGCGCGCTTAACGTCACCAAGCCTTGCTGTTTATTTGCTGCAAGTGGCAGTTGTGGCTGTAAATCTGACTGTTGTTCAACCTCTAACAATGAAGCATCTTCTAATAACGCATCATCGCTATCAATCGCAGCGACATCGGTCATGGTAGCCAGCTCATTGCGCGCACTTAAAATCACGCGTGGATAGTGGTTGAGGTGTTCGTTTAAAGTATTTGATAATAAATACAACAATTCAGGGGCGACAATAGGCTTGTCAATATCATGACGACGCTCTTCATAACGGCGCTGAATCTGTGACCAGTAATCTGCTTGCTTTTCGTTAATTAGCTCATCTGTTATAAATAAGGCATCGCTTGGCAAATAGGCAAATAAGCTACTCTCCGCCTCCCAATCCTTTAAATCAAAAAATAATGGTTGGTAGTATTCTAATCCGCTACTGGCGATACCTGCCATCACATCTTTATGCAGCTCAAACTTACGACTACTGGCACTAGGGAACATGGCAGCAAAGTTGGTGCGGAAAGTCTCACGCCCTTCATCGAGCGGAAACTCTTTCGCCGGTAGGATTTGAAATTGCTGGATAGGCTTTGAGATATCTGGCAGTTTATGCAGTAGCGATAGTGACTCTTTGCCCATGCTACTATCATTGCCACTCATCATCGTTTTAAGGTCATCAACGGTCAACGTCCGCTGGGTCTGCGGATTAAAGAAGCGAATGGTCTCAATTTCATCGTCAAACAGATCTAGACGTAGCGGAAACGGCTGACCCATCGCAAAGATATCAATGATGCTACCGCGTACGGCAAATTCGCCCGGCTCAAAGACATTCTCAACTGCACGGTAACCTGCCTTTGCCAATAGACCACGTTGAGTGTTGATATTAAATCGATCACCCACACTCAAATCAAAATGCTGCCCTATCAGCCAGCTTGGCGGTGCGACCCGATGCATCAAAGCTTGAACCGAGATGAGCAGCACCCCTGTCGTTGGCATATCGGTTAATAGATTGATACGCTCACTGACAATATCTTGATGCGGGGACAGCTCATCATAAGTCAATGTCTCCCAATCGGGGAACACATAAGCATCGACCCCGCAAAATGCCAATTCCGTCTCTATCTGATTGAGCTGGTTTTGGTCACGGGTTACCACAACCTTCAAACGGTCAGCAACATTCCATAGCGGCGTTTGTACTAGACTTGCCAGCCATAAACTGCTGACAGCCCCATGCACAGGAGCCAGCCAACGCCGCTGGGCATTTTGGATAGGAAACAACTGCTGGTTAATCGGGTCAAAGGCGTCAGTCAAAGCAGTGATAGGCATAAAGGATAGGATCAATGTTAAGAGTCAGAAAGCTATTATACGAATATTTCAGCAATTACCAAAATTTATGCCGTAACGGTTTGTCACTTAGCATTTTTATTAAAAAACCAACAGCTAAATAGTTGATAAAAATAGTATTCGTACATAAAGACAGGATAATTAAATGTAAAAACCTCAACGGTTGAGCTGAGGTTTTTGAGTTATAATCATTAAGCTGCTTTTAAATTATAAGCTGTTTTTAAATTAATGGCTTGTCGCTCGCGATAATGCCATTATTATCTGCGTAGACAAACATACCAGAGTTTAGTGTCAAATCACCAAAGCTAATTTCAATGTCCGTCTGGCCTTCATCGCGGCGATTTGATTTACGAGGGATGCAACCGAGTGCCATGACACCGATATCCATTGCTGCCATATCATCGACATCACGAACACAGCCATACACCACGACCCCTGCCCAGCCATTATCAATTGCTGACTGTGCAATCATATCGCCTAACAGCGCGCAACGCATTGAGCCACCACCGTCGACCACCAATACTTTGCCATTACCGTCTTTGTCTTTGCCATCGCTGTTCAGTAATGATTTTACACGGCTATTGTCTTCAAAGCATTTCACCGTCACGATTTCACCGCAAAATCTGTCTTTGCCACCAAAACGATGAAACGACTTGCCTTCGATATTGGGCAAACATACCTGCGACTCAGGATTGGCATCCAATAAATCACAGGTCACAAAGTTCTCTTTATTCATCGCGGTTGATTCTGGCATCGTGTCTGACATGATCAAGCTCCCTAACTACTTATGATTGATTTTAACTTTTTTTGATATACCGCTTAGGCTATTTTTTCACTCTGGTCATCGCCAGCATCTGCTTATTTTCGATAATATTAGTATGCTTAATTAGCGGTTCCGTACGGTATTTACTACGCTGATAAATATCATTGGCGCTCATCGCCATTGCACTAGCGACGCGTTTGGCAGAAATGGGATGCAATGATAAAGACTCTGACAATAACGGCGAGATAAGTTTAAAGGCTTTTTGACCAAGGCTTTCAAGCGGACGTCCCTTGTGTTTGCCAAGTAACAATGACGGGCGAAAAATCACTAGTTGCGCAAAATCTAATGCGCTAATTGACTGCTCAGTTTCAGCCTTTACTCGATTGTACAAAAACCGACTGTCGATATCAGCGTTCATTGAAGATAATAAAAAGAAATTTTCAACGCCTTTATCGCGGCATAGTTTGGCAAAGTTCATATTATAATCGTGATCGACTTTTCGAAACGCTTCGTCACTGCCAGCCTGCTTTTTTGTGGTGCCGAGGCAACTAAAGGCATCTGTCGTTCGATCAACACCCACACTGACAAATATTTCGCTTAGATTGTCGAAGTCATTGACCTGATAAAAGCGCATACTGGCATTGATGTAGCGTGGCGGATGCCGTGCAATCACAATCAACGTGTCGTAAAGCTCACTCAATTGTTTGACAAGGTGTTCCCCCACCAATCCTGTCGCGCCAATCATAATTGCTTTTCGCTGCATACCTTATCCATTTATATAATGTTAGAAAATCTATGATTATGAGAAGACATATCCGTAAAGACAGATTGCTCCTCTATCATACCTAAATTAACAGATAACTGAGCTCATTAAGCACAGTTTATTGTAAGAGATTTTGTCAGTGATAGGTATGACTTGGCAACTGACTTTGCTCTTAATAGCCTAATAAAGTAAAATATTAGCAAATAGTCTAACTACTTTGAGCATTAACCATCAAATATATTGTTCTAAGCGCAATAATTTGCTAAGATAACCGGCTTTACACGTCAACGCTGTTTAATTATTCCAAACAGTTCTGACGCTTGCGATGATCTATTGATATTAGATACCCTATTAATATCAGACATCGACATCATGTTTGGCGAGAGGCTGCTCGTCACCGATGATTGTTAAACCCATTATTGCAATCAACATTCATATTTTTATCTGTCTTTATCAAGGAGATACGCGTGGCTAATACTGCACAAGCTCGTAAACGCGCCCGTCAAAACACCAAACGTCGTCAGAACTCTGCGTCACAACGCTCTATGGTTCGTACTTACTTAAAACGTGTTGATGCGGCAATCGCAGCTAAAGATTATGACGCGGCTACCGAAGCTTACAAAAAAGCGGTACCGGTTCTTGATCGTATGGCTGACAAAGGTATTATTCATAAGAATAAAGCTGCTCGTCGTAAGAGCCGCCTAAACAAAACAATCAAAGGCCTTCAAGCTTAAGATTTGTTCTGTTTAGACCGTAAGCATAAAAAAACCTTGTCACTGGTTCTAATACTGGGGCAAGGTTTTTTTATGCTATTTTTTTTGTATATAGATATTCAGGAGAGGCTCAGTGGAATCAATGAATAAGCGTGCAATCGTGATCGGTGGTTCGTTAGCTGGGCTGTTTTCAGGGACGCTATTACGTTCTACTGGCTGGCAAGTAGATATTTACGAGCGTTCTGCTCATGATTTGGATAGCAGAGGCGGTGGTGTTGTTTTGCAAGCTGATGTCGTGACTGCTCTTAAAAAGGCGGGAATTGCGACAGACAAGCTAGGCGTCGATGCTCTTGAGCGCTATTATCTGCAAAAAAATGGTTCAATTGAAAAAATGGCCATGCGTCAGACGCTTACCTCTTGGAATATTCTCTATCGCTCGATGCGAAGACACTTTCCAGATAAGCATTATCATCAAGGTAAAGTATTAGCGCAGGTACAATCAAAAGGCGCTAAAGTAACAGCTGTTTTTGTTGATGGCTCTTGTGAAACTGGAGATTTATTGATTGGTGCTGACGGGCCAAATTCAACAGTACGCCAACAGCTTTTGCCCACTTATGAGCCTCAATACGCAGGTTACGTGGCTTATAGAGGTTTGATCGACGAAGCTGACTTAGCGCCAGAAGTGGCTAAGATATTTACTGAACGGTTTGTATTTTATGATTTTCCAAACTCACATATTTTGGCCTACGTCATTCCTGGTGAAAACGAATCGCTGGTTCCAGGAAAACGCCGATTTAACTGGGTTTGGTACGTCAACTATGATGAGAAAACGGAGTTAGCTCATATACTTACCGACAAAAACAGTAAATGTAGAACGCATTCTGTGCCACCAGGAATGATGTCACCTGCTGTTGATCGAGCAATGCGAAGCTACGCAGATCTTGTACTCGCTGACCCCTTCAAAAAATTAGTAGCCGCGACTAAAGAGCCTTTTGTACAGTCGATTTTAGACTTAACAGTGCCGCAGATGGCTTTCGATAGAATGGCACTGATAGGAGATGCCGCTTTTATTCCTCGGCCTCATACAGCAGCGGGTACGGCAAAAGCAGCAGCAAACGCTATTTCGTTGGTAGAGGCACTCGTTGACCATAGTCATAACGTTCCTAAAGCCTTACAGGCAGGGGAGAGCAACCAGCTATCACATGGCATGCAATTATGGAAACATGGTCGCAGTGTGGGTGATCGTTCTCAGTTTTCTTATGGTAAAAGCCGAACAGAGGGATAAAAAATAAAATTCGACTGATTTTCCATTTTTGAGATGAATGGGTCAAATTTATGCTTAATAAGCATAAAACCCCTTAAAAAATTAAGTCCACTTCACTTTTGGTGGCAGCAACAATTTGCTAGGATGAAAGCCTGCAGCACGGTAACCGTCTAACAGAGTACTAACAGGACGAATATAAACCTCACCACGCCAGACAAAATAAGCATTTGCCTGATCAAAGGGCTTATCATCGAACCACAAAAACACCCCTTCCATCATCTTAGGCCAATCATTCCAATCGATTTCGGTCACATCAAGCATTACCGCCAAAAAAGCTGATAACAAAGTATCATGACTAACAGCGAGCATTAAATGCCCATGCTGCGGCTGATGTTGATAAAAGAGCGATAAAATATCAAGACCACCTTGATAGGCATTTTTAGTCCCTTCAAGATTGCCTTGTAAAAAACGATTAATAAAGTTGAGCACACCAATTTCTTTGAATACGACATTGGCAATCTCAGGTTCAGTAACCAGACTGCCCGGCTCCACCAGCAATGATTGATGAGCAATATGACGCTGTAACCCCGCCCCTTCTTGCATCAATTGTGCTGTGTCAATGCAGCGCCCAATCGGACTTGAGATGCTATCGACATCGAGCGAATACGGCAGATGTCCTGCTAGCCAACGTCCCCAAGACTTAGCCAATATGCGACCTTTAGGCGTGAGCGGCAACTGATAACTGGCAAAACCGTTACCATCAGAACGCTCGCGTAGAGAGTGCCTAGTAAATAAAATCAGTCGCTTATTATCAGGTAATAAGCTGACCGAAGAGATCATACTGTCAGGTAAGTGTGACGGCGCAGGCGCACTTGGCGTGTGACTCGCAAGCTTATCTGCGGATAGTTTTGACTGGGTACTAATAGGATATTTGCTCATGCTAGCAAGCCTAGCAGATTTTTTATCAGGAATGAACAAAATATAAATCCAGTTGCAATATAAGCAGCGATAATGAACGGACTTTTAAGACCAATAATGAATGATAGACTATTTCAGAATGCGCTAAGCCACTGCTAGCGATCCAACGTATTTACACGAAAAACGGCTCAACCAATATCAATGACTTTATCCCAAGCAAAGGCTAATGCTGTACTACTCACCTCGTTTGGATAAGCGCGTGGATTGACAATCACTCGGGTATTACCAATACGATAGTCAAATGCTTCGTGCGTATGTCCATGCACCCACAGCTTAGGCGCCCAAGTTTCATGCATCCAGCCAGATAAATCACTGACGAACGCTGCATTACTAGGTAGGCTAGCATACTTCTCAGACACTGATAATGCACTGATGCTATGATGACTCATCACTATCGTTTTTTTGCCCAGTGTTTTCGCGGTTATCAAGGCTTGTTGTAACCATTGACGCTGCTCAGCATGCAATTGCATAGAAAGCTCAGGTGAGAATAGCTGATCACCAGCATATATTTGCGTATAGTCCCGCATAAAGCGTTTAGCAGCGACCATAGTGTCCTCATTCGCTTGGTACTGATAATCAGTCCACAGCGTACACCCTAAGATGCGTACTTCTCCGATGTCAATATGCTGACACTGGAGCACGCGCATGCCTTTGGCTGAGGTTTCATCGTAATTGTCCCATGTTGCCAGTTTCTGATCGAAATTTAGCACATCTTCTTTGAAATACTCATGATTTCCCGCGATGGTAATAAGCGGTACCTGTAAACGTGCAGCTTGCTCTTGTAGCCACGGCATGCCGCTATCACTATTAGCGGTGTCACCAGCGACCAATACAATGTCTGCATCGGTCTTAGGAATATGCCCCATCGGATGCAATTGCCGGGCATAGCTGTCAATGTGTAAGTCACTTAATATCTGTAATTTCATATTATCCAACATCATTTAGTGGCGTTATTATTAAAAATCTAATTAGCGATAAACGCTCATAATAGTAATAGTAATAGTAATAGTAATATTTAGTTAGATGAACATTTTTGATATGGTCATTATATTTTAGAAAGATTGTAAGCATAAATTTAAGTAGTGTAGCAGCTTTTCCTTGTCCATCAAAAAGTAAAAAGACAGCCATTTAGGCTGTCTTTTTTTCTTAACATCTATTCAAACTTAAATACTTTGAAGTATCCTCTGTAGCTTAGTGGTAGGATTTTGCGCTTGAGTAATAGAGCGTCCAATGACCAGATAATCAGAACCCTCCATCAATGCTTGACTCGGCGTACAAATACGCTTTTGATCATCCGCGCTGTCCTCAGCGAGTCGGATGCCAGGCGTGACCAGCTTAAAGTCTTTACCGCATAAAGCCTTAAGCGCTTTTGCTTCTTGGGCAGAGCACACCACACCATCTAGACCAGCTTGCTTGGTCAATTGTGCTAGGCGGCTTACTTGCGCATCTAAACCGTCTGTGATGCCCGTTTGCATCAATGCTTGATTGTCCATAGAAGTCAGCACAGTGACAGCAATCAACAAGGTCTCAAAATTACCGTCTAACAGGCGTTGTTTGGCCAATGACATCGCCTCTAAACCCGCGCTTGCATGGACATTAACCATCCATACGCCAAGCTCAGCTGCCGCCAATACTGCTTGAGCCGTGGTATTGGGAATATCGTGAAACTTTAAGTCCAAGAACACCTCAAAATCACGCTGATGCAATGCCTTGACGATATCAGGGCCACAACGAGTAAATAGCTCTTTACCCACTTTTAATCGACATAACGTTGGGTCTAATTGGTCAGCTAGCGCCAAGGATGCATCTAAAGTCATGTTATCTAAAGCAACAATGACTGGAGAGTTAGTTATATTATTCATGGTTTTGCCATATATCAGAGTTATCAAAGCATTATATTTTTAAAATTAGCCGCGCCGCCATTATCAAGCCGCTTAGTCTCGCTTATGCTTAATCAAAGTAGAACCTTCATCTATATTAACTGCTGTATCTTGAGTCTGGGTCGCCGTTGTCCCGTAGACCGCATCTTCTACTGTTGGTGCATTTGCTTGACGATCAATAACGACATTGGCTTGGGTCAATTGCTCTTGCAAGTGATTGTTGGCCTTGTTAAGGCGCGAGATTTCCCACTTATTTTGTAAGACGCGGAAAATAAGCAATGCTAGCAAAATACCGATAATTATACCGAGTATTAAACAGAGTATCAGCAGCAACCCCAAATTCATCGTCGGTGCTTGTGAGAACAGCAAGTTTACGCCAACCTCAGTATTATTTGCTAATACCAAACCAAGCGAATAAGCAAAGCTTAAAAACAGTAATACAAACAGTAAAAAGCGCATGAAAGATACCTCGGTTTTGAATGGAGCTAACAGTTTAAAGATAGCATTCTAGAGTGCATCATCAATTAACACATCTATGACCAGTACTAATTATTTGCTACTTTATCATTTACGGCTTCACGTAGTGCTTTACCCGGCTTAAAATGCGGAATAGCTTTGGCAGGTACAGGCACGCTTTCCCCTGTTTTTGGGTTGCGCCCCATACGAGCGCGGCGATGATGTAGACAAAAACTACCAAACCCACGAACCTCTACCCGACCATCATTGGCTAAAGTATGGGTCATCAAATTTAATATTTCACGTACTGCATCATCTACAACTGTGTCAGTTATATTTTCACAATTCGCACTCAAATTACTAATAAATTCGGATTTGTTAATCGCTTGCTGCATTATGACGCTTGCCCTGTTGATTAATGGATAAAATGATTGTGAGTCAAAATTTGGTTTTTACGATGACTATTTATAGCATTATACTGAATTAACTTAGAAACATCTAAAGTCACAACTGCTTCTATAAGCCGATATTATTTATATAAAACTAAATCCGACTGATATATTGTTACTCAATGTTGCAAATGATAGCGGATATTAGGATAAATGGAAATAAGAGTTTGTCTGTTTGAGCAAAAACTTCCATTACTGACCACGTTATACAAATTTAATCATAAAAAAAAGCGACCGGAGTCGCTTTTTTTACATTACTTTTATATCAATAGCTTAGCAACTTACTGCATTTGTTCTTTGATCAAGTCACCAATTGTTTTTGGCTGTGCATCAGTTCCTGGAGCAGCAGTCGTGCTAGTGCTACCAAGATCTTTAATCGCTTGACGCTCTTCAGCTTCGTCTTTCGCTTTGATAGACAAGTTGATGTTGCGTGTTTTACGATCAACACTGATGATTTTAGCTTCAACATCATCACCAACTGTTAGATGCTTAGTCGCATCTTCAACGCGGTCACGTTGGATCTCAGAGGCACGTAGATAAGCTTCTACTTCGTCAGCAAGTTCGATAGTAGCACCTTTAGCGTCTACTTCTTTCACTTTACCATTAACGATAGCACCGCGGTCATTGTTGACTAGGTATTCGTTGAATGGATCAGAGCTTAACTGCTTAACGCCTAGGCTGATACGGTTAGCTTCTGCATCTACAGACAATACCATTGCTTCAACGGTGTCGCCTTTATTGTAGTTACGGATAGCATCTTCGCCAGTTTCGTTCCAAGAGATATCAGATAGATGAACCAGACCATCAATACCACCATCTAAACCGATAAAGATACCGAAGTCAGTGATTGATTTGATCGTACCAGTGATTTTATCACCGCGCTCATGTTTCTTATCAAACTCATCCCATGGATTGGCTAGAGTCTGTTTGATACCTAGGCTGATACGACGACGTTCTTCATCGATATCAAGAATCATTACTTCAACTTCATCGCCCACTTGAACTACTTTTGATGGGTGGATGTTTTTGTTGGTATGATCCATTTCTGACACGTGCACTAGACCTTCGATGCCTTCAGAAATCTCAGCAAAACAACCATAATCAGTTAGGTTAGTAACGCGTGCTTTAACAACGCTACCCACTGGGTATGTGCCGCCAACGTTATCCCAAGGATCAGTACCAAGTTGTTTTAGACCTAGGCTTACGCGATTGCGCTCACGGTCAAACTTCAATACTTTAACTTTTAGGTCTTGACCAACTTCAACCACCTCAGATGGGTGCTTGATACGGCGCCATGCCATGTCAGTGATGTGCAATAGACCATCGATACCACCTAGGTCAACGAATGCACCGTAATCAGTAAGGTTCTTAACGATACCTTCGATCTCGATACCTTCTTCAAGCTTGTTCAATAGCTCTTCGCGCTCAGCTGAGTTTTCAGCTTCCATAACTGCACGACGGCTAACCACAACGTTGTTGCGTTTTTGATCAAGTTTGATGACTTTGAATTCTAGCTCTTTGCCTTCAAGATGCGTGGTATCACGGATAGGACGTACATCTACCAATGAACCTGGCAAAAACGCGCGTACTGAACCGATATCTACGGTAAAGCCGCCTTTAACTTTGCTAGAAATAATACCTTTAACGATCTCATCATTGTCAGAGATTTTCTCAAGGAAATTCCAAGTCTCAACGCGTTTGGCTTTTTCGCGTGACAGTAAGGTTTGACCCATACCGTTATCAACCGCTTCAACCACAACATCAACACTATCGCCAACTTCAACTTCAAGTTCGCCTTCTTCGCTTAAAAACTCTTCACGAGCGACGATACCTTCAGACTTAAGACCAGTATCTACTGTAATCCAATCACTATCGATGGCTACAACAGTACCTGTGATAACCGAGCCACGCTCGATATCAAGACCTGTTTCTTCGATGCTCGCTTCAAATAGTTCAGCAAATGATTCCATTATGTCTACCTTTGTATAGCCGTATCCTGTCCAGCACAGTACGGATCAAATTTATGACTATATAAAACGGAATACTGGTTTTATATCCTACATAGTCATATAAAAAAACGTTTGTTGCTAATAAGCGCATTATTCATAAACACAATGTTTATAGAGCTCATTAGCAACAACTGTCTTGTGTTATTAAAACGACAACGTTGTTCTAATCACTGCTTATCCGACATACTATAATTTTATACTAAAATCAAAGATATAGGAAACTATTTAGTGCTCAATATGTTGTTTCTATTAGCTATTAAAGCAGACACCCTGATTCTGGCAGTGTTTTTTTATCTGCTCATAAACCGCATTTGCATCTAGCATGGAACTATCCAATACTAAGGCATCGTCTGCTGGCTTTGATGGTGCTGTCGTACGATTTTCATCACGATCATCACGGGCTTTAATCGTCGTTAATATTTCCTCAAAATCTGCTACTTGTCCCGCTTCCATTAGCTGTGTGACACGGCGCTTGGCACGTGCTTCCGCGCTGGCAGTCAAAAATACTTTAACGTCAGCATCTGGGAACACCACTGTACCCATATCGCGACCATCAGCCACTAGGCCTGAACGGGTTGCCATGTCTTGTTGTAGCGTTAGCAAGGCATTACGAACCTTTGGATAGACAGCCACTTGTGAGGCGTAACCACCAATCGTTTCGTTACGTACTTGCTCACCCACTGCTTCGCCATTAACGATGATATCGACACGGCCTGACTTATTATTAGGCACAAAAGCAATGTCCAAGCTTTGTGTCAGATGCAATACAGCCATCTCATCAATCGCTTTGCTAGCATCGGCAGTAATCAATCTTGCTTCAAACGCCTTTAGACCAACGATGCGATATAAAGCGCCTGAATCTAACAGCTGATAACCCAATGCTTGTGCCAGACGCCAAGTTACCGTGCCTTTGCCTGCGCCACTTGGACCGTCAATACAAATAACAGGATAACGCACTGGCTGCGCTTGGCTATTATCATTAGTAGGTGTAGAGACGGTCATAGGACTCACTTATCACTTAATAGTAGGCACTGCTTATATGGCTGCTTTTATATTAAAAAGCACATTAGCTAGAATGCTACTTATGCAACAGTAACAACGCAATATTTACTTAATTATCAACTGCTTGTTAGACTACTAACTTATTAGCAATCAAATAGGGCGATATTATAGCAAAAAAACCACGTTATCACTAGCCACAAGACTGATATCTTGTTGAATGTCTGTTTTAGGGTCTGCTGAACATTCAAATGTGGCACTGGCAGTGGCTATTTTGTAGACAATACGCAGTGAAATTTTTGACGCCTAGTCATTCTAGGTTAGACAATTTCGCCATGTATTGGCAAAAATAGCCCTGCCCTGAAAGGCTGATGCTAAAACCACCCCAAACGTTGTTGTAAACCTAGCTAAGGTCTCGACATTATCGTCTGTTTACGCCTAGTTTGGGAAGATTTTAGCGATCAGCAGTCCTAATATTTTAATGTTCAACAGACCCTAATTGTTAATGACAGTGTTTTTACTTTTTTTGGCGGCGCGGCGACGTTCACGAAAAAAATGCTTTAGCATCTGACTACTATGCTCACGGCATAAACCTTTATCAACTTGAATACTATGATTATAAAAAGGCTGCATGGCTAAGTTCATTTGACTGCCTACCATGCCCGCTCGAGGTTCGCTCGCCGCATAGACCAGTCTATCCACACGGCCATGAATGAGTGCGCCAACACACATCGTACAGGGCTCTAAAGTCACGTACAAAGTTGTCTGTAATGGCAAGCGGTAGTTTTTTAAACGCGCGCACGCATCCCTTAGTGCAACTATCTCAGCATGAGCAGTCGCGTCATGGCGTCCAATTGGCTCATTGAAGCCTTGCCCGATGATCTGCTGATTGTGTACCAACACTGCCCCTACTGGCACTTCTCCGAGTGCAGCCCCTTGTTTAGCCAGTAGCAATGCTTTTTGCATCCATTTAACGTCCTCTAGCGACCAAAATATACTGCTTGCAAGTGGCATCTCTACTTCAATAGCGGCCAATTGGCTAGGTATTAACGGATGAGAGTGTAAATTTATCATTAGATTATTTTTTATCTATTGTGGTAATTGCCAGTCAATTGGTGTTTGTCCATACTGTACCAAGTAATCATTGGTTTTAGAAAATGGCTTGGAACCAAAAAATCCACCACGATTGGCAGCCAGCGGTGAAGGATGCACAGCCGTTAAAATCAGATGTTTTTCAGTATCGATATACTTGCCTTTTTTCTGCGCTTTACTGCCCCACAATATAAATATCGTGTGCTCCGTTTGTTGATTGACCACATCAATCACGGCATCGGTAAACTGCTCCCAACCTTTATTTTGATGACTATTCGGCTCACCTTCTCGCACCGTTAATGAGCTGTTCAAGAGTAAAACTCCTTGCTGCGCCCAATACGTTAAATCACCATGCGCTGAGTAACTAGTACCGATATCATTGGCCATTTCTTTGAGTAAGTTATTAAGTGACGGCGGCTTGGGAATCGCTTTGGGCACAGAAAAAGATAGCCCCATTGCCTGACCTGGACGATGATAAGGGTCTTGTCCTAAGATAACGACTTTAACCTTCGATAAAGGGGTTAGGTTAAAGGCATTGAACATCAGCGGTGCAGGTGGATAAACACTTTCCTCTGATTGGTACGCTTCCTTCAAAAAAGCTCGTAGGTTATCCATATTTTCAGAGGTCAATTCATCTGCTAGTGCCGTTTTCCAATCTGCTGGTAGACGGACATTGTCTAAAATCGCTTGCCTTTGCTCTGGGGTCTTCGTCGGCTGTTCGTCAAACAGTTCCATGGTACATCCTTATTATATTTGTTATGAATAATTACTTCGTAACTATAGTTAAAATATCCTAGAAACGCGATGGTATTGCTGATATTAATTTTTTGTAACCTCTGTCTGCGCAAGCACAGCAAGAAAGAAAAATTGGTATCAGCAGTGCGTGATGGTTTGATATTACTTTTCACTGACTATAGCGTGGTTTAAAAGTTGATGGTAACAAAAAATGATGTGAGGTTTGTTGATAAATTATAGCAACAAAAAAACGGCTACCACAGAGATATGGTAGCCGTTTTTATAAAGCTAATGTAAAACCGTTTAGCTGGCCAATGATTCAGAGTCTGAGCGCGGCTCATGGGTCTCAACGACTGTTAAGATAATCCGACTATTCGCTGAACCTTTATCCGATACCTTATCCAGTTTCATAGTAGCACCATCTTGCTCATCGCCCGCTTCAGGCTCTAAGGTAAGATGAACAACCCCACCGTTAACCAAATCTCCAAACAAAATCATACTTGCCAATGGTTTTTTGATTTCATCTTGAATCAGACGCTGCATCGGACGCGCACCCATCAAACGGTCATATCCTTTTACAGCCAAGTAATCACGTACTTCATCATCAATCTCTAGCGTGACTTGCTTATCATCGAGCTGTACTTGTAGCTCAACCAAGAATTTATCGACCACTGATACCACCACTGATGTATCTAGTGAATTGAACTGAATGGTGGCATCTAAGCGGTTGCGGAATTCAGGGGTAAAGACACGTTTGAGCGATTCTGTATTATCACGGCTATGATCTTGCTGGGTAAAGCCCATCGAAGAGCGGCTAATACTATCAGCACCCACGTTGGTGGTCATAATGACAATCACTTGCTTAAAGATAGCGACACGACCGTTATTATCCGTCAACGTACCATGATCCATCACTTGTAATAACAAGTTGAACACATCAGGATGCGCTTTTTCAATCTCATCAAGCAATAAAACACAATGCGGATGCTGATTGATTTTTTCAGTAAGCAGTCCACCTTGATCAAAACCGACATAGCCGGGAGGCGCACCAATCAGACGTGATGCGGTATGGGCTTCCATATATTCTGACATATCGAAGCGCACCAATTCTACGCCTAATAATTTTGCCAACTGACGCGATACTTCTGTCTTACCAACCCCTGTCGGACCGGCAAACATAAATGACCCAATTGGCTTATCTGGCGCTTTTAGACCCGCACGAGACAATTTAATGGCATCTGCCAAGGTCTCAATCGCTTCGTCTTGACCAAATACTAAATGCTTAAGATCACGATCTAAATGCTCAAGAATACTCTTATCATCGCTTGATACCGACTTGGGCGGAATACGCGCAAGCTTGGCCACGATGGCTTCAATGTCTGCCACATCGATTTTCATCGGTGGTTTTTTCTTGGCCTTCGCCGCTTTTGACTCATCAGATGATTTAGCACGATCATTGGCTTTTGCAGTATTGGCTTCATCCTGCATTTCATTATCGTCGTCATCACCGGTTATGTCATTATGAATATCGCTCTCAAGAGCTTCAACATCGGCATCAATCTGCGCATCGAAGTCTTGCTCCAAATCAGCAATGAAGCTTTCTTCTGCTTCGATATCATCGGTATCCGGAATCACGCCTAAACGCTTATAAGCACCAGCTTCATCGATAACATCAATTGCCTTATCAGGTAAAAAGCGCTCGTGAATATGCTTGGCCGATAACTGTACAGCGGTGACTAATGCTTCATCTGTATATTCAACGTTGTGAAACTCTTCGTAACGCGGTTTGAGACCCCGTAAAATATCGATACTGTCATCGACACTTGGCTCTTTCACATCAATTTTTTGAAAACGACGCGAGAGTGCATGGTCTTTTTCAAACACCTGACGATACTCAGTGAAGGTCGTTGAACCAATACAACGCAATTCACCGTTGGCAAGCGCCGGTTTGATTAGGTTAGACACATCCATGTTGCTACTCATTGAAGAGCCTGCACCAATAATCATGTGAATCTCATCGATAAACAAGATGGCATTGGGCTTTTTCTTCATTGCATCAAGGAGCGATTTCATACGCTTTTCAAAATCACCACGGTACTTAGTACCAGCAATGAGTGAGCCAATATCTAAGCTATAAATCACACAGCCGTTAAGCGGCTTTGGTGCTTTATCATTGATAATTAACCATGCCAAACCTTCAGCGATAGACGTTTTACCAACCCCTGGCTCACCAACCAACAATGGGTTATTTTTGCGGCGACGACAGAGTACTTGCGCCGCACGCTCAATCTCAGAAGTACGTCCAATTAATGGATCAGTTTTACCTTCTGCCGCACGCTGGTTTAGGTTAGTAGCGAACTCAACCAACGGATCTTTGCTGGTTTTTTCAGAAGCACTACGACGTTCTCCAGTCGTAGAAGCACGAGGCTCTGATGGCTCATCTTTATCTTGACCATGTGATAAATACTGGGTCAGCTCAAGACGACTGATGCCTTGTTTTTTGAGCAAATAAACAGCGTAAGTATCGTGCTCGGAAAACATAGATACCAAGATATCTGAGCCTTCGACCAAACGACCACCACCAATAGACTGCACATGAAAAATAGCACGTTGCAGGATGCGATCAAAGCTTTGGGTTGGCTGTGGTGATTGCTCCGTTTCTGCATCTACCGTTGGCGTATGCTTATTGATATAAGCCTCGAGCTCGGTACGTAGCGTTGAAACATTTGCATTGCACGCCGTTAATGTGTTGGCAGCATGCGTGTTCTCTAACAGTGCCAACAATAAATGTTCAACAGTGAGATACTCATGCGATTTTTGGCGCGCAAGTGTCATTGCTAAACGCAAAGAAACTTCAAGATGACGACTTAACATAAGGACTTCCTACGGTTGTACCTATCTTATAAATTGATAGCTTTATGAATGAGTTAGGTAGTAAATCAGGGCGATAGATGTATTGTTCAAGGGCAATGTTAGTATTATTAAGAGACACGACCAAACGATGATTGAAGTGTACCGTGTATCATTTAGTGAGTGTTTCGACCTATCTAGCAATGATTGTGATAATTCATATTCGCTTTTCTTTATCTCAACATGATACTCAAACATAGTCAATCTATTAACGCATACTAAAATGTATCTAAGCACACTTTGTGAGGGGATGTTGGAGACGAGAAAGTCAGAAAATAACGAATTACACAAATGAGAAGTTGAGAATAAAAAAGATCTTATCAAAATAAGGGCGTAAATCATCAGGGTATTAGGAACATAGCGAAATGCTAAAAAACTGAACGCAAGACATCCATTTATCACACGACGTTATGTTTAGTATATAAGGCTATTTGAGATAAAAATCAAGATCAAAGCAGAAAGAAGACTGATTACTTAGGAGAGGTATAAGGGCTGATTTGCGGTGAAGTAATAGTAGAACTGCCTAGTAAAAAGGCTTTTAAAAAATATTATGGGTATATAAGCTTGGAAGTGGCAGCATTAAATAGCTGATTAAATAATATCAAGCAAGGTGAAAAGCTGAGAAAAAATAAAGCCGTTGTGACGGCTATTCACCTTGATGTGGTTCAATTTGAGTCAATAATGGATAACCTTCGCGATGAGCCAAGCTATTTACCTTTTTGGCTTTAGTTTCAGCGATATCTTTGGGATAGATACCAGCAATACCTTTACTGCTATTGTGAATCGTCAACATCACTTCAACGGCAGAATCAACACTGTGGCGAAATTCCGACTGTAAAACATAGACGACAAATTCCATCGGCGTGTAATTGTCATTATACATCACGACCGCATACATCGGCGGCTTCGCCACTTCTGGCTCGGCCACGAGCACGTCTGCTTGCGGCGACGTCTCATCCTCTGGCGCACTGTCTTGAGCACGCTGTGCAGGTATGTTGGGAAAATGCCAATCGAAAACGGTTGGCCTAGCTTGTAGAGTCATAGGTTTTATCATAATAAAAATATAATTATAAGGTAAATTCTAAATAAAAAGGAGGTTATACAGAGAGGCTATTTGGTGCATAATTGGCATGTAACAAAGCACCTTTGCTTTCACATAGCTGCTATTAGCAGCCATTATGTTTAACTAACTTTGGCTCATACCATTAAATTTCAAGTGCTTATTAAAATTTGAGTAATAATCAAGGTTCAATAGGACTTTCATCTACTTCTGGCAAGTCTAATAGGGAGAGCGGCATATTGTCGACCCTATCGCCAAGCCTCCAATCATACAGCTGTTCTTTTTGTTGCCCACCAGCTCTTAAAGTCAGTTTAGCCTGTAAAGGCTTAAATCCTGATGGCATCATGAAGCGACCACGAATACGTACAATACCTTTGATCGAATAACTGGCAGGATCTAGTGGTACTTCCACAAAGTCATCATTGTCAATTAATGTCAAAATTGGTGTTAAACGTTTGGCAGTGCCATCTTTACTCAGCATACCGACATCAAAACCATACTCGAAAGCGTTCTCAGGTAACGGCTTAATATTAGCGCCAATTATCTGTAGTGGCATGCCACCATTATCACTAATCACCTCAGTATAAAGCTCATTAAGCTGGGTAACTTGTTTGTTTTCAATGGTTAATTCTTTTTGTGTGGCGCGTAACTCTTCTAAATTTGTCAAACTTATCGCCAGCTCTTGCTTGGCAGTGGCGGCTTCACTCGTGGCAATCTTATTGCTAACACGTAGATCTTTCAGCTCTTTAGTTGCCTCAGTGCTGTTGATAATCGCTTGTTTGGTCTCAGTTTGCATCGCATGAAAGCCGCGCTGATAGCCAAGCTTGTGACCAAACACCAACCCAACGATAGCTGTCGCTAATATGGCCACGACAAAAAGCGCCAGTACCAGTGTCGAAGCACCTGTTTGGCTCGCACTGAGACTGTTCCGACTATCGATAGTGCCATTACTGACTTGTAAAGAATGTCGGCTACGCTCCAATTTATATGAAATAGCGTCTTGGCACGATAAACGTGCTGGCTGTGAGCAAAAGCGTAGTACAATCTTAACACGCATTTAGACAGTATCTCTTAACAGTAAGGGCAGGTTATTATAGCGGAATTTATAATCAATACCTAGCACCATCAATATGAACGATGTGACAATAAAAAAATGAGGTAACTTAATAGGTTATGTTTGATCCCTCGACCATGACAGTGCTTATTTATGAACGTTCAACACGCCTCAATATTAAGGAACAATAGGCGCGAAATTCAATCCCAGTGATTCATCAAGACCAAACATCACATTCATATTTTGTACCGCCTGCCCTGCCGCGCCTTTCACTAAATTATCTTGCACCACGATAACCGTCAGTTCAGCACGGTCATTGTCTTGATGTACCGCAATCCGCAGACGGTTGCTGGCACGTACACTGCGCGTATCAGGATAAATACCTTTTGGCATGACATCAATAAACAACTCTGACGCATAGCATTCTTCAAATGCTTGTTGCCAATCAATAGCCGCGCCTTCCTCAGTCATCTCCATATGGATAGAGCTTAACATGCCACGAATCATCGGCACTAAATGCGGTAAAAAGCGAATGCGATGGCTAAACTGACTGTCTAATAGCTGCGAAACTCCTTGCTCAATCTCTGGCAAATGGCGATGACCTGCAACGCTATAAGTTTTAAAATTGTCTGTCGTTTCCGCATAATTAAGCGCCAGACTTGCCTGACGTCCCGCCCCTGAAACACCAGATTTGGCATCAATAACGATACGTGCGTCGATCAAGCGTGCTGCTTGCTTGTTTTGCGCGTCGATAATAGGTTTTAGTCCCAAAATAGCCGTGGTTGGATAACAGCCAGGGTTCCCTACTACTAAGGCGTTTGCAAGCTTGTGGCGATTGACTTCAGGTAGTCCATAAACAGCTGTCTTCAATAACTCAGGGCATGTATGCGACTGTTGATACCAATGCTCAAACTCCGTCAAAGACTGCAAACGAAAATCAGCTGCCAGATCGATGACTCGCACGCCTGCTTGAGTCAATGCTTCCGCTTGCTTCATCGCGACACCGTGTGGCGTGGCAAAAAATACCACATCACATTTTTGCAACGTTGCAAGTGTATCATCACCCAAGTCACTAAAGACGATGTCTGAGATACCGCGTAAGCTTGGAAATATCTCATCAGCACGTGTACCAGCTTCGCTACGTGACGTTAGCAAATCAATAGAAACTTCAGGATGAGCGGATAGTAAGCGAATCAGCTCAATACCTGTATACCCTGTGCCACCGACGATTGCTGCTGAAATCATAAGATATCCCCTTTTACTCAATAATGTAATTGCTAGCTATCGCTATAGCTGGATTTTAAATTTATAAGTCAAATTTATCATAGCATTTAAATACCCCAGTGGCTAAATAGCAGAGTAGTTAAATAAAACGGTGATTAAATAAAACAGTAATTAAATAAAACAGTAATTAAATAAAACAGTAATTAAATAAAACAGTAATTAAATAAAACAGTGGCTAGATTTTATAATCATGCACGGCATCGATAAATACTTTGGCATTATCAGGGTTGACCCACTGCGTAATACCATGACCTAAATTCGCCACGTAGCCGGTTTTTTCGCCGTTAGCATAGGCATCATCAAGCATTAATTTTACTTCTGAGCGGATGGTTTCAGGAGAACCATACAAGGTTGCTGGGTCCAGATTACCTTGAAGCGCTTTGCTAGCTTGTAGTTTTTTATGCTGCTTAGTCAATTGACGCTGACTCTCAGTCAACGCCTGACGCGCACGATCAAGCGGCATCGTCCAATCTAGACCTAAGGCATCCGCTTCACTATCCGCTTGAATATCTAGCCATAGTCCGCCACCCTTGGTAAATAATACCACTGGTATATCAGGGTGACGCACTTTTAGCTCAGCGACGATGCGCTTATTATAAGCGTGTGAAAAATCGATAAACTGACGATGACCAAGCGCGCCGCCCCAGCTGTCAAAGATCTGTAGTACTTGAGCACCAGCAACGACTTGCGCATCTAAATAGTCAATAACAGACGTAGCAAGCTTATCTAATAATTGATGCAAAAAAGCAGGGTTGCTATACAAAAAGCCTTTGGTATAACGATAATCCTTTGAGCTACCGCCTTCAATCATATAAGTCGCTAGTGTCCACGGGCTACCAGAAAAGCCAAACAAGGGGACTTGGCCATTAAGCGCTTTACGAATACTTGTCACCGCACGCATGACGTATTCAAGAGAATCATTCACATCAAGCACAGGCAATCTATCTAAATCTGCTTGCGTACGAATAGGGTGTTTAAACTTCGGCCCTTCTCCAGCTTCAAAATACAAACCCAATCCCATAGCATCAGGAATGGTCAGAATATCACTGAATAAAATAGCGGCGTCCAAATCATAACGACGTAAGGGCTGCAAAGTGACTTCAGTTGCGCGGTCAGTATCTCGGCACAAGCTCATAAAATCACCTGCTTCAGCGCGGGTGGCTTTGTACTCTGGTAAATAACGACCTGCTTGACGCATCATCCACACTGGGGTGGTGTCTATCGTCTCAAAACGAAATGCGCGTAGCAATCTGTCGTTTTTTAAAGGGGCAAATTCTTGCTGAAGCGAGTTGCTATGGTCTGAAGCACTCATGTACAAATCTCCAAAGCAGCACGGTATTCATTGTTACTATTTTCAATGAATACCGTGCTGGATAAAATAAGTTGAATATAAAGGATATAAAACGCGTTGCACGTTGGATAATTAAGCTTTCATTCAAAGACACATTTTAGTCAACGCTGTCTTTGAATCCAAAAACGTCTCGTATCATTAAGTAATACTGGTTCTTAGATTTTTGAGTGCTCGTTACTGCTAAATACTGATAAATGCCTACATGTTGACAATTTTTAAACGTTGATAAGTCATGCTATGACGTATATAAGCTATCAACCGACACATCTCTATGACTCATCAACACCCGCAAACAGGCCATAACCTTATTATATAGTTGGTTCAATATAATTTGGATACAAGGAAGCCGAGCGAAAGTACTATAAAAAGTGCTATAAATAGTAGACTAAGCGAGACTGACAGCGTATCCAATTTATATAGGATTGACTATACCGTCAATGCTAAGTTGTCACGATGTACCATGACTACGCGCTCTTCATTACTACCAAAAATTTTATCAAAGCTTTCGGTACGCTCACGAGCCACACGTCGCGCATCATGCGATGAAAAATTCACTTGCCCGACGGCTATACGTTCGTTTGTATCTTGATGAATAATCTCTACCACATCGCCTTCATCAAAACCGCCGCGCACTTCTACGACCCCAACTGGCAGCAAACTTCTATTGTGTTCAGTCAGCGCGCGAGCTGCACCAGCATCGACAATCAAGCTACCTGACATGCGCAGATGCGCTGCAAGCCATTGTTTGCGAGCAATGATTTTGTCTTCTTCGTTGGTAGTCAGTAATGTACCCACTGCCTCACCTGAAACGACACGAGTGATAACATCATCAATAGCACCGCTCACGATAACGGTTGGACACCCACCCATCGCTGCAAGACGACCAGCACGGATTTTGGTCAACATACCACCGCGTCCGAGCTTGCCACCATCCCCTGCGATATCAAACAAGTAATCAGCCATCGCCCGCTCTTGACGAATCATTTTGGCATCAGGATTGTCACGTGGGTTATCAGTAAACACACCGTCTTGATCGGTTAGGATAATATACAAGTCAGCATTGACCATCGCTGCTGCCATTGCACCTAGCGTGTCATTATCACCAAATTTGATCTCATCAATAGTGATGGTATCGTTTTCATTAATGACAGGTAGTACGCGCCATTCTAGTAATTGCGTCAGCGCACCCGTCGTATTGAGGTAACGGCTACGGTTGGACAAATCATCATGAGTCAGTAGTAGCTGCGAGCTTTGAATACCATGCTGGATCAATGCTGACCACCACGTTTCAATCAGACCCATCTGACCAATAGAAGCGCAGGCCTGTAGTGCAGCTAGTTTCTTAGGGCGCTCCTCAAGGTTCATACGTACCACACCTTCAGCAACGGCACCTGACGATACCAGTAGCACCTCCACACCTTTTTTGTGCAGCTTAGCAATCTGTTTTGCCCACTCATATATGGCAGTACGATCTAGCCCTCTACCGTTATTGGTTAATAACGATGAACCAATCTTGACAATAACGCGCTGAATATCAAAGTTGCGAGTTTGCTTAATAAACCTTGCCTCTTCGGTCGTGTTTTCTATGTCACCTGCCATATAAACTCCTATTTCTTTTATGGATTAATTACGGGGGTTAATTTAAAAAATCAGCTCAAATATATCAACTCAAACGAAATAACTTAGGGAACGTATACGACTTCAACGCCATCGTCATCATCATCCAGTTCGTCTTCGTTGACTAAGTCTGTGCCTTCACGCGCCGCTTTGCGAGCCGCACGATATGCTTCACGCTGGGCTTCAGTATTGAGACGCACTTCTGCTTCTAAACGCTCAAAACGTGCTTTTTGTGCTTCAGCGAAGATAGGATCTTCTAGTTCACGCTCACGCTCACGCTCAATCTCATTCATTAAATGATATTTAACTGCATCAGTCCCTTCACCCATTAAGGTTGACGTGCGAAATACATCGCCTGTCCACTCAAGCTCGGCGACAATATGAGTACAAAGCTCATCTAACTCTTCGTCAGGCACCTGATCAATTTTGTTTAATATCAAAATCTGGGGTAAGTTGGATAACTCAGGCGAAAAACGCTCAAGTTCATTCAAGATAACACAAGCGTTGGCTACCGGATCGCTGCCATCAATTGGCTTTACATCAACCACATGTAACAGACGACGAGTACGAGCCACATGTTTTAAGAAACGAATGCCAAGTCCAGCACCTTCTGAAGCACCTTCGATCAAACCTGGAATATCTGCCATCACAAATGAGCGATGACGACCGATATCAACCACACCTAGATTCGGAACGAGAGTGGTAAACGGATAGTCAGCAACTTTTGGTCTAGCAGCAGAGACTTGACGAATAAAGGTAGATTTACCAGCATTAGGCAAACCAATCAAGCCAACATCAGCCACAACTTTTAGCTCAAATTTAAGAACTTTTAACTCACCTTCAAAACCAGACGTAGCCTTACGTGGTGCTTGGTTGGTCGAGCTTTTGAAATGGGTATTACCCAAACCACCATCGCCACCTTTGGCAATCAGTAACGTCTGATCAAGTTCAACCAAGTCACCCAACACTTCGTCAGTTTCGGTATCAACTACTGTGGTACCGATAGGTACTGGTAAAAACAAATCATCAGAGCCCTTGCCTGAACAGTTTCTACTGTGGCCATTCTCTGCTCGCATAGCATCGTGACGACGGGTATAACGATAGTCCACTAGGGTGTTGGTGTTATCCTCTGCAATGACGTAAATATCTCCGCCCTTGCCACCATCTCCACCATCAGGTCCACCACGTGGGACATATTTTTCTCGGCGAAAACTGGCGATTCCGTTACCACCGTCACCTGCTTTTACCGTTACGACGGCTTCATCAATAAATCGCATCTTACGTTCCTTAATTTACCATCCAGTTTATCAACTGGTTACAGCCAACGACTGTATTTTAGGGTATAGCTATGTGTTTGTGTGGTTATAAAAACCAATAATTTTAAAAACTGATTTAAAAAATATTTGCGACCCGTGTGTGAAGCCGCCCTTGGTAGTCATTATGACAATAACACCCGATAACCAATCGGACTATCGGGTGCTTAAGTACTGCATCTAAAAACTAGCGCATCTAAAAACCGACGCATCTATACGGATTGCAAGGTACTACCGTATAAATACTACCGCATAAATGATACCGCCTTAGACTTTTTATGCTGGAATCTGAGTGTAGCTGATTCCAGCCATTTGCGTCGCCAAACGCAATACTTGCGTACTATAGCCGACTTCATTGTCATACCAAATGTAAACAATGGCATGATTATCCGTCAAAATAGTTGCTTGAGCATCGATGATACCGACATGAGTCGTGCCAACAAAATCCGTTGACACAGCTTCTGTAGAGTCAGTATAAGCAATTTGCGACTGCCAAGTGCTGCTGTTGGCCGTCTTGCGCAAAAATTCATTTAACGCATCAGCGCTTTTTGGTGCCGTTTTAAGGTTCAAATTCAAAATAGCTAAACTGACATTCGGCGTTGGTACACGGATAGCATTACCCGTTAATTTACCACTTAGTTCTGGCAATGCTTTGCCAACTGCTTTTGCTGCGCCAGTGCTGGTAATCACCATGTTCATAACTGCACTGCGACCACGGCGATCTGCTTTGTGATAATTGTCGACTAAGTTTTGATCATTGGTGAATGAGTGGATGGTCTCTACGTGACCGTTTTCGATGCCATACTCATCGTTCAATACATTAAGCGTTGGGGTAATAGCATTGGTCGTACAGCTAGCAGCACTCACGATCGTATCGTCGCCAATAGTATTATTATTCACACCATAAACGACGTTTTTAATATCCCCACCAGCAGGTGCAGTTAACAGAACTTTTTTCACACCAGTAGATTGTAGGTGCTTGCCAAGGCCTGCTTCATCTTTCCAGATACCTGTATTATCGATGACCAAAGCGTTGTCGATACCATAAGCATTGTAGTCGATTTCGCTAGGGTCTTTGCCATAAATCACTTGCACAAAACGACCGTTAATAATCATGCCGTTATTGTCATCATCGATACTAATGCCACCCAAAAATCTACCATGAATCGAGTCACGCTCAAGCAATGAAATACGCTTAGCCAAATCACCAGCAGCAGCTGGACGTACAACGATGGCTTTTAGTTGCAAACCTTTTGCGCTTGACGCTTGTGACAGTAACAAACGGGTCAAAATACGACCAATACGGCCAAAACCATACAATACAACATCCGTCGCGCCATTGACGGCAGCTGCATTATTGACAGATTTTAGCGCAGCTTGTACGTCAGTGTCATTAGCAATCAATTGACCAACATCAATACGAGTGGCTTGAATGTCTTTGCTCTCTGCGATGACTTTTACCATCGCTAACGTGTCAGCGATATCAATAGACTTAGCACCATGGTCGCGCAGTGCTACTTTTTGGTGTAGTGCTAATATCTGACCAACTGAGGTAGTACCTAGCGTTTCACCGAACAATGTTACTTGTACATCTTGCTCATTATAGAGCTTATTCAATAGCCCCATAAGCTCGATCGCGTGTTGCTCTTGGTTGTTGTAATTGCTCAAGTGCTCTTGATGTAGTTGGCGTAAGGTATCAGCATTGCTCACGAGAAACATCCTTATGATCAGTAAAGTATTATGAAAAAGTATCAAACAGATAGATTAAATTTAGTCTAAGTAGCTACTCAAATAAAATGACAGAAGAATATTCATGTCAATCATTTTCATCAGAGTGTTTAGGTCGCCTAGATTTTAGCTTAAAACGCTCTATTTTGCCAGTGCTAACCGATCAGCAAGCACTTATAACGCGTTTTGAGGGTATATTTAATAGATTATAAAAACAAAGGCAGCTTATTACGCTACCTTTTGATAAGCACGAATATTTTAGACGGTTATGGCACCAAAGTAACCGTTTGATTGCTGTGCGCTGTCAGTTTAAATTCTTTCAAATCATACCCCTGTTGTTGGGCAATTTGGCGATATTTTGCGTAAGTTTCCTGACTGATATTGGGCGACCGTGCCAACAACCATAGACTACCTTTATCGGGTGTACCGACCAAAGCTGTCTTGTAATCCGGATCCCGTGCCAACACCCAATAATCAGCGCGACCAACTGGCAGCCAGCGAATCCATGAAGGCAAGAACGTTACTTTCAATTTGCTACCTGTATCGTCAGCAGGTTTTGCCAACCCCTCAGCTATAATGCCTGAACCGTCTTCGGCCTGACACTTATTAGTGACTATAATTCCTGAGCCATCTGTTTTTTCGGTGTAATTAGCAGTGACATCACTGGCACAATTGCGTTGAAAATACATCGGCAATCGACCTATCTCATACCACGTACCTGCATATTGTTTGAGATCCACACTATCGACGGTCATCGGTACATTGGCAGAACTATGCATGATACTGCTAGGCTTCACAGACAATGTCTCTGTGGTCGCTTTATCAGTCGTCGCCGTAGCAGAGGTTTTATTGGCAGACATTGTAGCCGGCAACGGTGCGGCATATGCCGAAAATGCTGCCAACGGTATAATAATCGCTAAGGCAATGCCGGTATGCTTGATAAGCCCGTTCATGAATATACGCTCCGGTATTTTTTTGTATGAAGTAGTAGTCAATGATAAATCATCGGTTTTTTGAGGTTTTTCTGTTGAAGTATCAGCGTAATCTTCTGACATAAGTGCATCTAATCCACTGATTTTTTGTGCTTGTTTCTTCTGCACTTTTTTATAGCCGCTGGTTTCTTGATAACCGCTGATTTTTTGAGAGCCACTGGCTTTTTTGTAGCCATTGGCTGTGTCAAAATCTTCTGGATCACTGTTTTTTGGATCGTTACTATCGATACTACCGTTTTCAATCATAGCAAACTCTTTTGCCTGTGTAAGGCTTTTGTCGATACTCTTGTATCCAAAATAGCTGTCTTGCAAAGACGTATCTCTTGCCAAATGGTCTGAACGTTCATCGTCATAACTGTCATAGCTAGCATCGTTGCTAGCACTATTGGCATGTTGCCCACTATCATGCGGATAGCGAGCCTTTGATTGGCTGATTTGCTGCGCTTGAGAACCGGCTGCCTGTGAATCAGACCATGCTGACTGAGGTAACTTATTGGTTTTCATAGAGGTACCATTAATTAGTGGTGATGGTTAAAATTGATCAATTATCAAATGATTACCATTTAATTTCTTGCTCAAACACACTGCTAATGTGAAAAATAATACGAGTAAAATTAAATGTTATTAGAAGTAGTGAAGACAGCTTAACCCGATTATTAGCTCATAAAAACTAAAATCATCATTTATAAAAAATAGCGTGCACACTTCCTAATTTGATAGCTTATCTTAATGGCAGCACTATGATTAAAACAGTGTTGCAATGTAGGAAAACGCAACGGTTTGTAAGTAATTCTATGTTTGTGCTAAAGAATAAACACAGAGTTACTGGCTGGATAAATATAGAGAAGATCCATTACTTGAATGAACCTTTTATGACAAATACCCGATAAAAATAAAGATACGACCTAAAAAAATTGCTAAATAAACTGACGAATACCTGCCACGCTGATACCACCGTACTGAGCGACTTGCTCAATCATGGCTGGTGACAAGCCACCCAAGCCGATGATAGGCATATCTGCCAGCTGTGCCAGAGTTGACCAATCTGACCAGCCTAATGGTGCAGTATCAGGGTGAGTTTGGGTCGCTAATAACGGTGATAGAAAAATACCGATAACTGGTGGTAGCTGCTGCTGTAAACGAGCACTAGCAAGCTTATTGGCAGCATAAATACTAGCCGCATCATGACAACTAACTATCAATGGTCGATCGTTAGATAACGTTTGCTCACCTACAGAAACGTGCTCCTCATTATTAAACCATGTCATGAGCGCAGTCTGAGAAATTTGATGAACAACGACTTGATGAGCAACGATTCGATAGTCGGATTGCACGTGATGATCAAAAGGCAGAATCACCTGAATATCTGGACGCAAAGACATCAATTGCTTTACGCTATCATCTACATCTGACTCCTTAACTCGAATGTATAACCAAGCATGAGGCGCTACCTTTTCCTCGTGGTAAGTCAACCATTCTGCTGCTGGATTGGGTCGATCACTAAAGTGTGCCAGAGGATAAGTAATCGCTATCTGCGTGGGTAGTCGCAACCATTCAAGAATCGTTTTATTGGCAGCAGGCAAGTGATACTCTCCCGCCAATAGCGCAGATTTATTGACCCATTTTAGCGCCTGCCCTTCTAAGCCATAGCGAAGATGGCGATGCTGTTCGTACTGTAGCGCTGTCAGCTCAATATTATAGACCTGCAAGCTTACCTGCTTATCCCCATAATCATGATGTAGCCGTCCAAGTTTGACGACCGTATTGCCATGGATATCGATCCCAGTTTCTTCAGCAACTTCGCGTATTAAGGCCTGTTTTGCGGTTTCATCCGCATCAATCTTGCCACCTACAAACTCATGACGATTACCCTGATGTTGAGCCGCATCGCGGAACCCAAGCAAATAATGTGCTTGATAATGAATAACAGCGACAGCGACGTTTACAATCTTTTGATGACTCGTTGCTGGGATTTTTGAGAGGTTTGGCATAATACTGTCCTTAAATGCTTATTTCATTGTTTGCTGATAATAACTTGAAATGGTGGTCTGCTATGGAATCAAAAGGTCGACAAGACTGGTGAAAATTTATTTGAAATGGGCTTTATCACTACTGCTTCATATAAGTTTACATAATAACTGCATTTTATTTTATCAATTACCTTGCAAAAAAACTCAATCTAAATGATAATTATTATCGTTAATAACGATTACATCTCTGATGTCGACTACTCAACTGTTTTATCAAAAGGAATTTACTATGAGCATGGTTATCTCTCGTTACTTGAACTGCCGCGAAAACCGTCTACCAACTTTACAGTCACAGCATCTGTTTGCCTTGACCAAAGAAGTACGTATTGAGCACGAAGGTGAGGAATATCGCTTACGCTTAACCCGCAACAATCGCTTAATTTTGACCAAATAGTTAAAATTACACCTCAATAAAAAACGCCTTTCGATGAAGGCGTTTTTTATTGGATGGCGTTTTACTAGGTAGAACATGGTAAGTGCTATCGAGCCACTATTGCAATTCATTGATGAATAAGCAACGGATGACAGCGTTACCTAAAACTGCCAACTATAGACCACATCAACTGCGTTCTCTGCCGCTGACGTTGCCTCGACGTAAATGCGACGGGTCAACTGGTAACGGACAGATAAGCTGTTTTGCGCATTAAAGACACCCACACCGTAGCGAATATATAAGTCAGGGGTCACGTAACCGGTGACATTGACGTTGGTATCTTCACTACCGCCAGAAGCATCAACGGTCAGGCTTTGTAGACCAAAGGCTTGACCAATCTGGTTGGTCAAGTTGCGTGTACCACTCAGGCCAAAGCTCAGGCCAGCAGCGGCTAGATTATTAGTCACTTGTGACTTAAATCCTTGCTCACTGATTTGTGTGGCGCTCTTATTATCGATACGACCCGTTACCAAGGCATTCATTGCTTGCTGCTGAGTAAGACCAGCATTGTTAAAGACAATAATATTTGGACTTTCAGTACTGCCTTTAACGCGCACGCCAACTGTTTTTCCACTAATGGTTTTGGCGGCCTCAATACTCAAGTTAGGCTTCATGACATCACCATTGAAGCGTACTTGACCATAGTTAAGCTCTAAACTCTGACCAAAGGCATTGATATTGGTACGACGTGATACCTGTACCACCCCTGTGGCGCGCATAATGCCCGTGCCGTTTTGAGTGATATTGATAGCACCTGCCAAAGGAATAACGGCACCAAATCCACGGAAATTAATATCATCTCCTAAATCTACGCCAATATCAGCATTGATCGACCAAGGTTTTGAGATAGCTAAAACTTCGTCGATATTACCAATAAGACGACGATCAAGGACGACCACATCTTCAGTTTGCGTAATAATGTCTTCACTGGCTTCTGGCGGACGAATGGTCGCCGACGGCACACTGATAGCACCTGTAATGTTGACGTAACGGTCGCCTGGACGCACGATGATATCGATATCAGGATTAATCTCAGCCAATAGCAATGGCGGCTGGGTCAGTACTAGACGCTCACCAGCGATACTCAGTTTGGCTTGTAGTTTTTGCTGCCAGTTTACCGTTCCGGTTAGCGTGCCGCTGCCCGTACCACTATTAAAGGTTCCATCAACAGTCGCTTGCGTGCCACGAATTTTAGCGTCGACATTAACTTTTCTTAAATTGACAGGCAGGTCGAGCATCGCGATACGACCATTAGCCAATTTAACATCGCCATAGAACTGTGGTTTATCCAATGTGCCACCCACACCACCCGCCATGGTGATATTACCTTCGAGTACGCGCATACCGGGGAAGAAAGGTTTGAAAATCGCTAAATTGAGCTCATTAAGCACCAATGCGCCCGAGATGGGTTTAGGATCTTTATAAGGATCGACAATAACTTCCGCATAACCACGTGCCCCGCGACCAGTATTGATGTCTGTACGCAGTTTGAGACCCTCAGGTACTGACAAGGCAATCAGTGATACACGCTTATATGACAAACTTATAGGAGCGCTATCACCGTCTTGTAGCAAGCCGATTTTGCCATTGTCAGAATATAAAGTGGTATTAATAGTCGGTGGACGACCGCGTTGCCAACCGACAACGGCTTTACCATTGATCTGACCATGCCAATCAATATCTTTAGGTAAAAATACTGAAAATAGCGAGGTATCCAGCTTTTGTAGCACTACGTCAACCTGACCACCAGATGGCGAAGCGATTAATTTTTCACGCAAACACAGCTTGCCAGTTTGATCTGCCGCCTGCCAACAGTGTGCGGCGAGTTGCACTTTAAGCTCACGGCTATTGCCATTCTGATTGTTGGGTAAATTGACGATTAATTGCGCTGGCTGTAGTTGGTTCAACGTGGCATATCTAGACTTGACGCGACCTTTACCAATCACCCCAGACCAACTGAGTGTGTCGCGATTAAAGCCACCTTTGAGTCTTGCCGCAATATCAAGTTGCTCATTCGCGACGTTTAGATCGACCACGTGCGACTTTTCAGTACCATTGAAAGACGCATTAACGCTTTTAAAACTCTGTCCCGCAGCGTCTAAGCCTTCAGCGCTGACAATCAGCTGACTTGGGCTATTTGCTAAGTTGACGATTTTGCCGCGAATACGACCTTGACGCAATATAAAACCTGGGAGCGCAATACGCTCACCGACCAAATCAATATAAATAGTGGGCAAGGCTTGTCCCGCAGGTTGCGATAAGGTCGCACCGCCGGTCACTTTACCGGTCAGCTTATTGGAGAGCTGATCAAGACTGGTGATATTAATCTTGGTTTGTAATTGCTTGGCATTGCCATTAGCAGTGATGTAGTTATCACCCCAACGTAAGACGAGGTTATTGGCATTTAAACTGTCGATTAAGGCGTTCACTTGCTTATATTGTGCTTGTGCATCTTGCGTTTGCAGACGCTTAAAGTAACTCGCCAAGTCTTTTGGCAGACGCATTTTCGCGGCTAAACTGCCTTTTGCACTAAGCGGCTGACCTTTTAACATGCCAGTCAAGTTGATTTGTTTGATATTAATGGTTTGCTGAGTATCACTCCAGCGACCGTCGGTATCTATAGTACCAGTGATAGCGCTTGGCGTACTTTTGAGGAAATAACCTAAATTAAAGCGATTCATTACCGCCTTGATATCCCAAGCGATACCTTTACGTACATCGACAGTGCCGCTAGCATCGATACTACCTGCAGCGCCGACATGACGGAAGCGTTTGATACGGATGAGTTGAGCATCGCCACTGGCATCAATGGTGAGTTTGCCTGCTGGTAGCTGCTCGGCATCTAATACACCGTTAAAATTTACTGCAAAGCTATTCAATTTACCTTTAGCATTCGCGTTGTTCTTGGATGCCGTTTGCCACTCACCATTGGTTTTTAGATCACCAGTAATAATGGCGGGATTATTGGGTAAAAAATAACCCAAATTGAAGTTATCAAAGCGACCGTCAACTGTCCAACCAATATTTTTGCGCAAATCGATGACACCTTTTGCATTCACTGCGCCAGCCTCACCGTTGTAATTGAGCTTGCGAATACTGATCAGCTTTGGCGTGCCAGCTGCATCGATAGACAGACGACCCTTTGGCACATCCGCAGTATCGACCTGCCCATCAAAACGCGCATCAAACATAGACAGCTCGCCACCAACGATATCAACTTTGGCGTCACCGCCACCAGTAATACCGATAGCACGACCGTCTTGCGTGGCATCAAGCTGCGCCTGCAAATCGGTATTGTTTAAATTAATAATATGACGCTGACCCTTGACCCCGCTTTTGGTGATACTCACTAAGCGACCACTGGCACTAATGCTGCCCGTTAAACGCTCAAGCGGTAGATCACTACGATACTCTTTGGGTAGTAAGCCATTGGTACGGGCATCAATTTGCCACGTCAATGGGCGCTGCTTGCTCGCCAGTTGGATCTGCCCTGTACCCGATAGGTCACCGACGATGCCATCATAATTAAGGCGATTGATATCGATGACATTACCCACTTTGCGGACACGTACATCGTAGTTGCCTTTGGGAGCGGCATTCAGCTCATTGATCACCGCATTGGCATCGATAGAGAGGGTCGAACCGCGCACGATGACGTCCGCTTGACCGCTTGGGCTATCGATATTACCGATGTTAGGGACGTTACGACGGGTCAGATTTTGCCAAGTGGCATCGATATATAAAGGCGCTGCCTGTTTGATCTTCGCAGAGGTCTTACCTTGGGTAATATTGGCATTAATATGTTCGCCATCACGCTGACGGAAATCTGCGTCAACTTCTAAGTTACCCGCGCTATTCTGTTGTTGGTAATGTAGCGATAGTCGACCGTTTAATTTTTGCGGGGCATAGGCTTTGAAATCGGCATAGTCGTCAGGAATAACACGGCGAATATCGAAGTTGCTACCGGTCACTCGTACTTTTGCATCGAAGCTATCTTTCCAATCTAAAATACCTTGTAGTATTAAGTTTCCAGCTGGAACCTGAGCATCCAAACGATCAATGCGCAGTTGGCTATTGGCAATCACTGCCCGCCCTTGATAATGCCCTGAGGGGATATCTTTGGCAGTCAATTCGGTATTGATACGCAGGCGTATCTCAGAGATGACACCTGAGGCAGTGGCCGTGCCGCTTTTTAAACGAATATTTTGGCTTTCAGCATAAGGAATCAAAATATCATCCCATTGCAATTTTGCTTGAAGTGGCAAATCCTTGTCCAATGCCTGTACGACAAAATCACCGCTGACATCGCTATTATTATAGCGACTACGCACTTTGCCGACAGTACGCTTTAAACTGCCTGTGGCAGTGATATTTAGCGGATCGATATAGGCTTTGTCTAAAGCACTCACTTCAGCAATAGCACTCAAATCTAACGGATAGTCACCTTGAAGATCAATCTCACCTTGTAAAGCACTGACTTTGACGATGTCCGCATAGCGTAAGTCACCACGACCTACCGTGACCATGCTGCCAACCCATGTCAAGTCACGAGCGGTAATATCATGAACGATGATAGGGTCTTTGGTCACTTGCTTATAGACAATCGTTTTTATTTTTGCTTGATCAAAACGTAGGTTCACCGGTAGCTTGAGCGTTTTATAATCAAATGCCTCACCCGTTGGTGGCTTTTTATTGATAATCTCAATACGTTGAATGTCTGCATCCCGTAGATGGACTTCTTTTGCAAATACTGCACGCCAGCCTATTTTGACATAAGCCTTATCTACCCGTACTTCAAGGTCTTCGGTCGCCTCGATATCGATATCCGTGACCAACAAACCATCACGTAAATTACCGCGCCCATATTTGAATTTAATACCCGTTTCGGCACTGATCTTTTCTAATAAGAACTTGGTACCTGATTCAGTACCAGCCGCATAAAAAAATACGGCGAACATAATTGCTAGCACAATTAGTATGAGCACCAGTAGTTTGAGCAAAAAAGACAGCGGATACCAACGTCTTACAGCACGGGCATCTCGTTGCGCCGGATCTTCATCCGATGAATCATTAGGCGGGGTATTTTCGGTCAACATCACACTCAACTACGTTAAAAAATAATTGTCAACAATCGCTAAAAAACGATTGACGAGGCTCTTATAAAGGCGATCCGATAAAGAAGTGCAATCGAACCGGAATACTCTCTTCTGTCACACCAGCAGCGACATCAACCCGCACCACACCGACTGGTGATGCCCAGCGAATACCAACGCCGACGCCGACTTTGGTTTCAGTCTCGAAGTCTTTGTCATAGGCGTTACCCACATCGGTAAACAACGCACCGCGGAAGCCAGGTCTAAATTCATAGTTATATTCGGCACTACCAACGGCGAGGATTTGTCCACCCGTCAGATAGCCTTTGTCAATTGGCGATAAGCTTTCATAATCGTAACCGCGAATACTTTGGTCACCGCCCGCGAAGAAGCGCAACTTGTAAGGCACGTCATAAAAGTCATCGGCCCAAATGTAGCCGGTATTGAGGCTACCAAGAACTTGGTGTTTATTATCATTACCAAAACTATATATACCGCTGACACCCGCACGCACAATTGCCAAATCCGTATCGCTTAATGCCTTTTCAGTTCCTGCTTCAATAGAGTAATACTGACGGATACCGCGTGTCGGATTGGTTGCACTATCCACATCCGTTTTATTCATACCATAGCCCAATAACAGCGCTTGTTGCTGCGGGCTAGAAGACGTAAAACGTATGGGCAGATCTTCTAAGTTGGCCTCATCCACCCCCGTCTCTAACTCATCTAAACGGTAACGCACAGAGTAGCTACGATTCCAGCCACTGTCACGGCGAATATTACGTGCCAATGCCGCTTTTAGCGTTCGGGTAGATAGATCAAAGTTGCCTTCGCCTTGATCGATGACTTCCTCTTCATAAGTCAGGCGAGCATCTAACTTATCATTAAGCGGATGCTTCCACGGTCGGCTGGCATAGACCGAAACATTCTTAGTAATTCTAGAGACTTCTGTTTCTGCCCCTGCCTGATAGCCTTGACGATTGAGTAGATTGTAATCTATCTTCGCCGTGGCACGTACGCCAGTATCGGTACCATAACCAATACCTACTTGGGCATCGCGTGGCTTACTGGCAGAGACAAAGACATATAGTGGGACTTTTTTACTCTCTCGTACTTGTTGCGGCGTTTTACGTCCTGCCAGCGTTGGTGGTACAAAGTTTTCATCCGCAAGAATGCTTTTTTCATCCGGAAATATTTTTTGTGCCACATTGCTAATAGAGTCACTGATTTTACCTAAAATCGTGTCTGTCTCTTGGTCTTTTTCGTCTAATACCCGATCATCTGGTAGGCGACTTAAACGATTGGCTTTTTGTTTAATGGCTTGAAGTTTTTCCAGTGTTTGCTCGTCTGCCTCAAACTCAATGGCAGCGATATCAGCCGGATTGACTGTTTCTCCACTGTTGGCAGTGTTGGTGCCTTCACTGCCATTTGCCTCATCACTGTTTTGGACAGTGCCATTTTGAACAGTACCATTCGTATTACTACTCTCTGCCCCATTATTTGCTGCCGCTACGCCATCGATAATTTCTGAAGCATTGACCTCACCATCAACATCGTTGTCAAGAGTATTACCAATGGCATTGGCGGGTGCATTATCAAAAGCTAAAGTACTGTTTTCGCTGCTTTCATTGGGTGGCAAAATGGATTCGACATTCACAGTGTTGAAATAACGCGTCGCCGATAAATCGTTACTAAATTTGGTAATATCGGGGCGATAGAACGGATCACCGGGTTTAAAATCAAACAACTGCTGCAATAATGACAATTCGACAGGTAGCTTATCAGGGTCGCGGGTCAGAGTATTGGTCGCTGCATCATAAGTAAAAAACACCACATCATCGTATTCATAACGGTCGCCCGTGTTATAAACCAGCGATATATCAGCGGTGTGGTCTGGTAAAATAATATCGACTGATTTATTCAACCAATATTGGTCGAAATAGCCATAAGTATTGCTGAGTGACTCAAGCGCTGCTTTACTGTTTTTATAGACGCGGTGGTTAAATACATCGCCTTCTTGCGGTGGCAGCTCTTTTTCTAACGCTTGATATTCTTCTTGCGCGCTACCTTCACCACGAATCTCGACAATACGACTGTCCACAGTGACCGGCTCGCCTAAATCCTCAATAACCACCTCAATGATGTCGCTATTGGGTTGGCGCAGACGTAAGGTCACATCGTAATAACCAACGGCTTTTGCGGCATCTAATGCCGTTTGACGCAGACGCGGTAAAGCTGCCGTAAAGTCAACGACAGATTGGACGGTCGTGTCATCAAGCGCTGCCTTAATATTCTTAATCGGTTGCGTGTCTTCGTCTGCTTCGATAACTTTTGGTTGAGCGTTAGTCGCATCGTCAGCAGCGACTTGCTGCAAGTAAACCGTTGTCTCTACATGTGGTAGCGCTAGAGCACCATCATTAAACAACCTATCATAGAGCCGCTTAACGATATTGGTTTTTTTGCGAGACAGCGCCTTAGGCTTTTTGGCCTGCAGGATACTTTGATTGACGGCTTGGGTTTCGGACTGATAATCTGGCAAATAATCATTTGGATTGATGATATCTGATTGTTCGCCTTCCTCTCCTATCACATTATCTGCACTGACTGACATCTGGTCATCGATAATAATATTATCGTCATCAGCGCTTCCACTACTGACAGCATCGCTTACGTTAATGGGTCGTGCCATGATTTCAGCGGTCTTAGCCTGTTCAGCCGCCGTCTCATTTCTTCCTAACGTATCAAGGTTGTTCGGTGCTGGCAAGTTGGTGGCGTCGAGACTCACATCTAAACCGATAGGCGGGTTGGTATCGTTTAACGTCGCGATAGGCGCATCAAAGTCGCTGTCGTTATTGCTAATACCATTCATGCCATTAATATCAGTGCTAGTAGCGGCGCTACCATTATTGATACTGTCAATGTCTTGCGCATTTTGCCTATCTAGCGCTGCCAGCTCGCGATCAATTTCCTCAGGCGTCATCATCTGATAGCCTTGCTGCTGAACTGTCTCGGCTTGCTGCAACAAATCCTTATTGGCAACGTTCGCCTGCGCGTCACTCAAGTCGTCTACATCATAAAGCTCATTATCCAAATCATTGTCATTGGTATTGGCATTGTCGACATTATCATCGACGCCTTGCTGATTTGCAGATGCTTGCTCAGATAGTGAATTTTGCGCGTCTGTCTCTTTACTATTAGGCTGCTTATTGCTTAGGTTTTGCTCTCTATAATCATCTAATACTGACTTATCAATGATGCCTTGTTCCACGGCTCTTTTTAGTCGCAAGGCATCCAATGCGATATCGAGCTGAGTGTCTTCAGTAGAAGATGGCTCACGAGGGGTTGGGGGCTGTGAGGGTGTTGGTGGTTGGGCTAGTGTCGTACTACTGGCGGTTGACCGGCTGGCTGTATTTTGCGTGTCATCATTCTGAGAACCAGCGTTCTGACTATCAATGATTTGACTGCTAGTATCGATACCTGTCGTGGTCTCAGCCAATGCCATAGGCGCGATGCCAAAGCCCACCAAACTGGTCGCTAATGCACTAAAAATCGCTGAGCGTGTAAAATAAGTACGCGACAACGCCGGCTGCAACTCATCAATCGCGGCATATTTAGAGGGTTTGATATTGTTCCCATCATGACTGGTTAACGCATTACACTGCGTAACTGACAAGTGGCGCGCTAGAGTTGAAGGCTGCTGTTCCATGTATACTTATTTCCTATCACCTCACGCGGCACAAGTCACTGACGATAGACTCATCAGGTATTACCGGTGAATAAACTTATAACAGTTAGCTGAGATGCTCTATGGACTACCGTACTTTTTTATTGCTAAGTTTTAGCGCTGAACGTATATCATCTAAACTTGCTAGCATAAAATAGGTCGTTTTAAGTGATACCGAGTCTTGAGTCTCATTGATACCTTCACCTCATTGATGCTTTCACAAGGTAACCCTTCAAAAGACAACCATGTAAAATTACAAATCATAACTTAGTTAATTATGAAATCATAGCATCGGGCGCATGTATTTTTATCAAAGCCTTGCTATTATACGGCTTAATATTGATAAAACCTATGCTATATTTCGATAAGTTTTTGATAATATTGATAATTGCTTACACCTCAAAAGCTGCACGCAGCCCTTATTTTTCGTCTATTAGCCGCGATCCATCTGTAGGAATCTTCATGGCCAACCAGTTTCAGTTATTTAAGCGCCGCCGTTTTAGCGCCATGTTTTTTACCCAGTTTTTGGGGGCGTTCAATGACAATATTTTTAAACAAGCACTCATATTAGTACTGACTTATACCGCTGCCAGTCAGTTGGGCATGGAAGTTAGTATTTTAAATAACTTAGCGGCAATGCTATTTATCCTACCCTACTTTCTATTTTCGGCATTGGCGGGACAAATCGCTGATAAGTTTGAAAAGTCAAAGCTCACGCGCTTCATTAAAATGCTTGAGCTGGTCATTATGGCGATTGCTGCTGTAGGCTTTGTCTTTGAATGGTACGGCTTATTATTTGTGGCGTTGTTTTTGATGGGTACACATTCAACTTTTTTTGGCCCGATTAAATACGCTTACTTGCCGCAAGCGATGAAGGAAGATGAGCTCGTCGGTGCCAATGGTTTGTTTCAGATGGGCACCTCACTGGCTATCCTCATTGGTATGATTGTCGCCGGTGTTTTGACCCAGCTATCGCAATCCCTTTATTGGATTAGCGCCACCGTATTGGTCGTCGCTATTTTGGGTTATCTAGCAGCCCGATATATTCCTACGATGCCAGCCATGCAGCCGACGCTCAAGATTAATTGGAATATTTTTACCACCAGCTGGTCGACGGTACGCTATTTATACTCGCTGCCTTTCTTATTCTTTGTCATTCTTGGCAACAGCTGGTTTTGGTTTTATGGGGCGACGTTTTTGACCCAAGTACCAGAATTCAGCAAAGTCATTTTGCATGGCGATGAATCAGTGGTTATTTTCCTATTAACGTTATTTTCTGTTGGTGTGTCGATCGGGTCTTTGTTATGTAAAACCTTGACCAAAAACCAAGTCAGTTTACGCTTACTGCCTTTTGGTATTGCTGGTTTAAGTATTTTTGCTATTGATTTGTATTTTTCCTTGTCAGGACTAAACATTGACGTTAATACTGAGACGTTACTGGGTATTGGTGATTTGTTTGGCGTGAGTGGCAGTTGGCGCGTGTTTGCTGATTTGTTCTTTTTAGGGTTTAGTGGCGGCTTATATATTGTCCCTTTATATGCGTCTATGCAGGCTTACGCGCCCAAAAGCCACCGCGCACGTATCGTTGGTGCCAACAACATTTTTAATGCCATCTTTATGGTCAGCTCAGCGATTTTTGCGATTGTGGTGCTCAACACCTTAGGATTGACGCTACCGCAATTATTCTTGGTCACTGGTCTGCTAAACATTGCTTTTGGTGCGTTTTTATATATTAAGCTGAACAAACACGTAAAGCATGCGGTCATCCAAACTCATGATGACGAGCTTAGCCGACAGGATTAAATACTTAGAAGATCTAACGAGCATTAGTAGAGTTGGTGTTTGCTGAATCATACAGCCGATAATAGTGGTGCCGATAATTTGTATTGTTTGCTATAGTAATGTGCATGAACAGAATATTGCTGTTTTAAAAAGCAAGTAGCCTTAATAAAAGTATTTTATTGATAAAAAATAAAGCCATCAGGAGTGAATCATGGCCCTGCGTCCCTTATCTAAAATTGACCAGTTATTACTTGGGGTTGACAAGGCATTGCGAGCGGTTGTTCCGCACTCAAACCCTAGTACCCGTCCATTGCCCGTCAGTAATGACGATATTCCTGAGCTGACCATTACGGAGGCGCGTCACGTGGCAGGACTGATGCGCATCAATCATACTGGCGAAGTATGTGCGCAAGGGCTATATCACGGTCAAGCCTTTGCTGCCAAAGACAATGGCGTCAAGCAAGCCATGCAGCATTCAGCCCAAGAAGAAGTCGATCATTTGGTGTGGTGCGAGACACGTTTAAAGGAATTAGGCAGTCATGCTAGCCTTTTTACCCCATTATGGTACGGCATGTCCTTCGGTCTTGGCGCGGTAGCAGGCACTATCTCCAACGAGTTTAGTTTGGGGTTTGTCGCCGAAACCGAGGCGCAAGTCAGCGAGCATTTGCAAGAGCATATTGGGCAATTACCCGTCCATGATCAGCGCTCAAGAGAGATACTGGCGCAAATGGATATTGAAGAATTGCACCATCGCGAGCTGGCACTAGCAAGTGGCGGCGCGGCCTTATCACCACCGGTGCGTCAGACCATGCGCTGGATGGCAAATCGGATGAAAGCCACGGCTTATCATCTGTAAATGCATAGTGAGTAGCGCCTCTCATAGGGCTGACTGAATTATTTAATTTAACAATCCTACTACTGATAGCATTCAGCTTAATTTGCTAGGGTATTAGAAATTTGCAAGATTGCGCGCCAATAATACAAAACATTTTAGACAATACAAAATAGCTTCGATAATACAAAACAACTATCAATCGATTGTAAATAACGACTTAATACACAAGGTAACGACTTTTATGAAAGCCATCAACCACTCTAGCTTGTCTACCGACTCATATACCAAAGCGCCTAAGTTTGCGACCTTGACCGCCTTAGCGGCTGCCTGTGCCATGATGTTGTCTGTCCCTGTTAATGCAGCCGAAACTGACAGCACAGCTAGCGCTAGCACAATCGCTGCTGTCCCTAGTGCCATGGATTCAAGCAGACGCGTCATTCGTCTTGCTAAGCCAAATGCTAACGCTGCTGCCAGTACGGCTCAAACCGACGTAGCGGCAAATATGGCAACGGCAAATAGTACCCAGCAAAACAATGCCCTACCAACTGGCACTCAGCAAAGTCAGCCGCCATTAAATGCTGCACAGTCAGCAGCAGTACCGCAGGCACCAGCAGTAGCAACTCCTGAATTGACAGGGACGACTCGTGTGTACGAGCGTGGACCAATGACAGCAACCGGTATTGACCTTCGTGGTGGTCAGCTATCTAATATTCCAACCCCGCAAGTGCAACTTTCAAGCGTTAGCTTTGTACCGACAGTGTTGGTTCCACAGCAGCAAGGTTTGGGTACTGATAAGCTTGACGTTAGCTTGCTAGATGACTTTATTGAAGACGTCTCTCCTAACGCCCGTCATTATCCACCAAACTTTCCTAATCGCTCACAACGTCACTATACTCGTGAAAAAATCAAAGTATTAACCGAATGGATTGAGCCTTATGCCCAATCGCCAAATGCTTCTTATGACGTGCTACTTCGGGCGGCCAAACTCAATGGTATGGGACGTAATTTAGACTTAGGCTCAGACTATACGGTACGTGGCGGCAAATATGTCGACCGTGCCATTAAGATCAAATCTGATAGTGGTGAAGCTAACTTCTTATACGGTATGATGTTATCAGAAGGCGGTGGCTTCAAAGAAGGTCAGAAATACTTAGACCGAGCCGTCTCTTTGGGCTACACCGAAGCGGAGCAAAGCTTGGCGCAGTCAGATCTATTAAGTGATCGCCGTGATAATGCTCTAGAGCGTTTGCGTCGTCTCGAGCAACAAGTCCCTAATAATGCGGTTATTCGTCAACAAATTAAGCTCGTTGAAGATGGCAAGTTTTATATTTGGGACATACCAGCGCCTGATATCGACGTGAAGCCAGGGGCATAAATCCAGTTATTAATCTCAATTATTAGTATCTGATTTAAAACTAAAGTACGCAGCGCCTTCTTTTTTTATTGGTTTGATATCAATATAAAAAGAAGGTTTTTTTGGCTCAATGCTAGGGCCTGTCTTCAATTCACTCGATAGTCATCTAAATGGGCTAAAAATGGCTAAATCTTGCCAAACATCGTCAAATAGCTGGTTAATATCCCGATATTATCTGCGCTATTTTTCTTGTTTGACGGCAATTTATCTCATTTTTATCACCATTTTTGAAATGAAGACACGCCCTAGTCATTGTTGCTTTTTCTTTTTCTTTTACTTATTCAAATAACCCCTTTAGCCATGCAGGCTAAAAGTTTGCTACGTTGTCGTCACACTCATTTTATTCTAAATATTATTAAACAAGATTTGACTATGAATTTTGTCCATTACACCTGAAGTTTCAAATAAAATAGTGAAATCCAAAAAGTTGCGCTACACTCGTTTTATTATATTGACGACCTATGATGACTATAGGCATGACTATTATTTATTGGAATTACCTATGACCTTCACTCGCCCTGTCAGTAATCCGGCAACACACGCTACTATAAAAATAAAACCTGTCATTCTATCAGGGCTCATAATGGCAATGGCGCTACTATCAGCTTGTAGTACCGTATCGGTTGAAAAGCAAGCATCAGCAAAGACCATTTCTGCACAGCGCGGCAATATCGTCACAGACAATGAGCTCAGTACTGATACAGCGTCAGCCTTGTTATCAGCAGGACTCAACGAACAGGCCTGTTTTCAACAGTTTGATTTGTGCCTAATGCAGCTCACTGACAGCATGCTCAATGAAAATTACCGTCCAGCGCTGGCTGTGTTTTCAGAATTACATTATGCCAGAGCTCGTCAGCTTGCCGACTCCAAAGAGTGTCAAAATGCCCTCACTCGTCCGCCGCTTGATCCTTATTATGCCAACGCGCCTCTGAGCTATGATGAGTCTGAGAGTCAGCAGAAGAATACAGACGAATGCTTGATCAACTACCAAAGTCAACTGTTTGATGCCATCAAATCCAGCTATACCTATCTGTTTTATGACAGTTTGGCACATGACTTTGAAGGAGCAGATAAAGTAAAAAGTCAATCTCAGGCAAAAAACCGTATTCCAAGCGATATTGACATCCAAACTCAAGATATTTATAACGCAGCCAGCAATGACGTCATTACCCAACTATATCAATCGGTAGATGGCACAAATAAATTGATGGGTAAGACCGAAGTGGACTATCTACCAATGAGCACGGCTTCTCAAGATACGAGCAAACAAGAAGCGATCGCAAACCGAGCATCGTTAAACGGTAAACCTACTGACCAGATCGAAGTGATGAAGGTGCAAGTAGACCGTTATAATCTCAATATATTTATGCCCAACGAAAGTAACTATCTAAAAAATGCACAAAAACAAACCTCAGCGCTCGCTGACTTGGTATCCACTTATGAGCTGCGTCTCTCAGGCCTCAACTCAATCAGCAAACGTCCAGGACTGGGTATTAGCTTAGTCGCTTCATTGGATGATCGCTATACCACGACCGTCCGACAGCTGCTGGTTTCATCGCTATCGGGGCAGCTCAATAAAGATACCGTTGACGGAAAAAAAGATGATAGCGCGCCCAGCTCACGCATCTATCCTACAGGGCATTTATTGATGACTGGCTTGATTAAGCCCGCGGGAGATAGCGTCCTTGATACGCTCAGCAGTCATCAGCTCGATATTCATTTATACAACCCTTATCGCAGCGAGAGCGCCACTATCTTGGGCGATGACTATCCACTGGCAGCGAACTTCTCTGCTGGCTATGGACTATGGCTGGCAGAAAACCAGCTCGATGGCGTCGGCTACTTAAACCTAATCACCCGCCAAAAACAGGCCAGTTTACCCAAGCTGTTTATGCTAGAGCCTTACGATCCTGACAAGCGGGTAATCATCATGGTGCATGGCTTGGCGTCTAGTCCCGCCACATGGGTGAATTTGACCAACGATATTTTCAATGATGATAAGTTGCGTGATAACTATCAGGTATGGCAGATTTTTTATCCGACCAATTTACCTATTTTAGAGAACCGTTATCAAATTCAGGAATTGATCAATAGTACGTATCAACAGACCGATCCTGAAGGACAAAATCGCGCCAGCAAAAACAGCGTGATTATCAGTCATAGCATGGGTGGTATCATCTCCCGCATGATGCTGTCTGATGACAATTTGGCCAACAACTTAGACGCTTTAGAGGATAAAAATTTACTCGAAAACAGCAGTAAACGACGAGTCGATGACATGCTGAAAAAAGCCTTTGCTAACGACGATCTGCGTAACCGTTTTGAGCTACACACCCTGCCACAAGTCGATACTGCAATCTTCTTGTCCTCACCCTTTCAAGGCACCGATTACGCTGATCGCTGGTTTACTCGAGCGCTAAGGCGCATCGTGTACTTACCTGTGGGATTGGTCAAGACTGTCACCGATAACGTGGCCACCCTCGCCATTCAGGGCGACTTGGCGCAAAACCCCTTAGGTGCTCTGTATTTGCAGAATGGTGCCAGCCAGCTAAGCGATAAATCGTCTTTTATTCAGCTAACCAAAGACATCAGCATCAATGATCGCATTACTTATCATTCGATTATCGCTAATAACGATGCCGATATCACTAACGGCTTGGCGCAAATGCAACCCGGTGGTGCAAGAATTGACTTATCCCAAGAAGTATCAGAAGAGGACAGTAGCGAGAATGCAAGCAATGGCCCTGCATCTGAATCTGAATCTGAATCAATCAGTGAACCGCTCGTCGCCGCTGTGACTGTCGATGAAGATATCAGCCAAGCACTGACCGAACGCTTGTCAGATGGTATCGTCCCCTACACCAGTGCCCATCTCGAAGGTGCCGCCTCTGAAACCGTCATTAATGGCGGTCATAGCATCCAAGAAAATCCACAAACCGTACTAACGCTGCGACAGATTTTGCATGAACAGTTACAGCAATGATGTCAGCCTAATTGATCAGCCGAAAGGGTGTTTCTTCAAGGAAGTTTTGGTGACTGTTAGGTATGCGACCAGCCCCATGAGTAGCTTGCGTGTATACTTAGGGTGGCGCATACTATATTCATCTTAACTGACAGTCATACATTAATTTATAGGGATATAAATTACTTCATTCAGCTAAACAGTCTTAGCTTAGCCGCATTTGATACATTGATATTGGTTGCTAACTAATACTAAGCCATTGCCCGTAACACTTGTCATCCTGCTTTACGGACAGTTACTTGAGCGTGTCATGGAAGCCAGCGCTATTCAGCTAACAGATAAGGGTAACCGTTTATGTTCGCTACGTTTATGATTGACCAGCTTGATGCGCTGACGCTCGCGCGCATTCAGTTCGCTTTTGTCATATCCTTTCATATCGTCTTTCCTGCCTTTTCTATCGGACTTGCCAGCTTTTTGACAGTCCTTGAGTTTCGATGGCTCAGAACGGGCAAGCCCATTTATGCAGAAGTCTATAAGCATTGGGTCAAGATATTCGCTGTTGTTTTCGGCTTGGGTGTGGTTTCAGGTGTCGTTATGTCCTACCAGTTCGGGACTAACTGGGCTGTATTCTCCGATAAAGCCGGTAATGTCTTAGGACCACTGCTCGCCTATGAAGTATTGACGGCCTTTTTCTTAGAAGCCTCCTTCTTAGGTATTATGCTATTTGGTTGGGGACGTGTCAGCAAACGCATGCACTTTGCCTCAACTGCCATTGTCGCCATCGGTACGCTGATTTCAGGCTTCTGGATTTTGGCAGCCAACAGCTTTATGCAAACGCCTCAGGGCTTTATGATGGGTGCGGACGGTCTACTCTATCCAACCAATTGGCTTGAGATTATCTTTAACCCCTCATTTCCTTACCGTTACGCTCATATGATGACCGCGGCGTTCTTAACTACTGCCTTCGTCATTGGTGGTATCGGCGCTTATTATCTCCAATCTAAAAAGCATACTGAACATCGCCAGCATGGCCGCGTCATGCTTAGTATGGCGATGGTTATGGCGATTTTTGTCGCGCCAGCGCAGGTGTTGATCGGTGATGAGCATGGTCTAAATACCTTGGAGCATCAACCAGCCAAAGTGGCAGCGATGGAAGGTATTTGGGAAGATGAGCGCGGTGCTGCTTTGCGCTTATTTGCCATTCCTGACCAAGAAAACCAGACCAATAAATATGAAGTCAAAATCCCTTATGTCTCTGGCTTGATTTTGACCCACTCCTTAGATGGTGAAGTAAAAGGTCTTAAAAACTGGGCACCAGAGGACCAACCTCCCGTTATTATCGTATTTTGGGCGTTCCGTATCATGGTTGGTATTGGCATGTTAATGGTGCTAGTGGGCTTATTTAGTCTGTACAAATTCTTCAAAAAACAACAATTTGACCCTAAAAGTGTCTGGTTTCACCGTGCTTGGATGATGATGACACCGCTTGGTTTTGTCGCTCTACTCGCCGGTTGGTTTGTGACCGAAACAGGGCGTCAGCCATGGACAGTCTACGGCGTTATACGTACAGCCGAAAGCATGTCACCGCTTGCCGCACAGCAAGTAGCAACCACGCTGATTGGCTTCATCATACTGTATATCTTCGTGTTCGGTGCAGGCAGTTTTTATATTTTGCGTTTGATTGCGCAGGGGCCTAAGCCTTATGAAGACCCAGCAGATGATAATTTTTATGAGCACTCTATCACCGAAGGTCAAGGCCGTACGCTTAGTGGCGATAAGAAGGCGAGCGAAAAAACAGAGCATGATGACTCTGAAGATATCGACGCACCTGCAAATGATGTCGATGATGGAGGGTTACGCTAATGTTTAATTACGGTGATGTATTAGATTTACCTTTAATCTGGGGCGGATTGATTGCCCTATCCGTCTTCATCTATGTGCTGTTGGATGGTTTTGATTTGGGCTGTGGTATCTTGTTTCCCTTTGCCGGATCAGATAAAAACCGTAGCCGTATAATGAACTCTATTGCTCCTTTTTGGGATGGTAATGAGACATGGTTGGTATTGGGCGGTGGTGGTTTATTCGCCGCCTTCCCAGTCGCTTACGGCATCATTATGACGGGTCTCTACTTGCCTGTAACTGCGATGCTATTTGGACTTATTATGCGCGGGGTGGCATTTGAATTTCGTTTCAAAGCCTCTTCACGTCGTCATGTATGGGATACGTTCTTTTTCGTCGGCTCAGTAGTGGCAACTTTTTCGCAGGGTATTATGCTCGGTGCCTTGGTACAAGGCTTAGAGGCGAGCAATCGTCTGTATACTGGTGGCCCATTTGACTGGTTCACCCCCTTCTCTATCGTCTGCGGCTTTGCCATGATAGTTGGTTATGCTTTGCTTGGCTCTACATGGTTAATCATTAAAACCGAACATAAGCTGCAAGTATGGGCACGTAAAGTGTCTGGTTGGATATTATCAGCATTGGTATTGGCGATGATTGTCGTTACCGTGTTTATGTATTTTTCAGATATCGAGGCCCTTGAAGGCTGGTTCAGTTTGCCGGGTGCATTATATCTAGCGCCAATGCCAATTATCGTGCTGCTGCTGTTCTTTTTCATGCGTAAAGATTTACGGACTGAACGTGAGTATCGTCCGTTCTTATTGACCGTCGCACTGTTTTTGATGGGTTATATTGGGGTATGTACAGCGATATTCCCTTATATCGTACCGTATCAAATGACTATCTATGAGGCGGCCGCTGCCGATACCTCACTGTCCTTTATGCTGATCGGGGCCGGTATCATGTTGCCGATTATCTTGAGTTATACCGCGTTTGCCTATTACACTTTTAAAGGTAAAACAGGTCACGAGCATATGTATTAAGCGTAAAAATAGCACTCGCTACGGTTCGTATTTACCACAGCGAGTGCTTAAGCCAACAAGCGTCTTAATACGTCAATGGAGATGAGTATGAAAAAACTCAGTAAAAAACAGTCGCAATGGGCATGGTTCATTGGTTTATATATAGCAGGGTTTGCCGTTATTTTTACCATTGCCCAATTGATAAAATTGGCGATGGGTGTGTAAAACCTTCCTTATTTCGCTAAACAAAAAAACAAAAACGCCGCATTGATTTATAACCAGTGCGGCGTTTTTTATGATCTTCGTTAAAGTATGGTCTCTTAAAGTACTATTAATTAAAGTACTATTACTGAAAATTATGCACCGCGATGGTTAGCTACGCCATGACTGTCAATAAACTCATTGACCTGCATTAAACGCTCAGGCGTCCCTACATCTATCCAATTATCAGTGATGACTTCCGCCGTAATTTGGAATTTAGGCATGGCTTTCCTGAGCAGAGGTGCTAGCGCTGCCGGTTGCCCTGTTACTACGCCATCGACCAATCGTGGTGACACCACACTAATACCGGCAAAGGTATATTTGTCTGCATCACCAATTGGCTGCTCACTCGCCAGACCATTATTGAGCGCAAAATCACCACCGTTGTTGTGCTCTGGATTGTCAATCAATAATAGGTGCGCCCGTTGATCAGCGCTCAGGCTATAGTCCCGCAACTGAGCAAAATCATACGTTGTCCAGACATCGGAGTTGACTAAAATAAATGGCTCATCTCGCAGTTTACCAGTTTGTAATGCTTGAAAAATGCCACCTGCGGTCTCTAACGGCTCATCATCTTCTACTGACCAATGCAATTTGACCCCGTACTCGCTACCATCACCCAATGTGTCCATGAGCTTGTCAGCAAGCCAAGAGGCATTAATCGTAATATCGGTAATGCCCGCGGCTTGTAGCGCCTTAATATGCCAAACAATCAGCGGCTGTCCACCCACTTCTACTAAGGGCTTAGGGGTTTCAAGTGTTAACGGACGCAAGCGCGTTCCCTTACCAGCAGCCAAAATCATTGCTTGCGTAATCGTAGACATGCACGCTCCTTATTCAATTTATAATGAGAGAGATAGATGCAACTTATTATCCATCTCTATAACGAGGAAAATTTCTCTTGATAAGCAGGTGATACTTGATCTGCAAGCCATTGATTAAATGGCTGTAGCGCTTGCTTCATCGCCTCATTGCCATGCTCAGCAAGCCAATTTAACTCAAGCAGTAGATCGCGCATGACTTTGGGGATATCAGCCAAATAACGGTCTTTACCATCGCGCTCAGACAAACGGATAAAGATTCCTAGTACCTTAAGATGCCGCTGTACGCCCATCACATTCACATCATTCTCAAGCTGTTCAGCACTATCGGCGGTGGTGAGCGCCGCCTGTTGTTGTAACTGCCAAAAGTCACGAATCCAACCAGATATTTGATGCTCTGGCCATTCAACATAAGCGTCACGCACCAACGACACCAAATCATAGGTATAAGAACCAATCACCGCATCTTGGAAGTCAATCACGCCTAAGCGCGAGCGATCCGCTTGATCTTGCATCAGGTTGCGACTGTGATAATCACGATGCACGATCACTGCTGGCTGCTGTAAAATCTCTTGTATCAATGCCGTTTTTAGAATGTTCCATAGCTCATTATCGAGTTTGACCCCGATATAGGGTATGAACCAATCACTGAATAAATCCATCTCGCGGTTCAATAACGTGCTGTCGTAATCAGGCAATTGGTACTGAATTTTTGCAGTCTCTACCGGCACAGTCTGTAGCGCTACCAAGGTCTGCATGGCCAATTGATAATGATCATTAATCTGCTCAGGTGTCGCATCGACGAGCAAATGCGCAAATTCTATCGTGCCAAAATCTTGCAATACCAAAAAGCCCTTTGCTACATCTTGCGCAACCAGCGTTGGCACATTGATGGCGGGCGCCATCAGCTTTGCAACATTGATAAACTGCTGCAAGGCGTCTTGCTCGTCAGCAGAATCCATGACAATATAGCGCGCGGTGGCGTCATCCTTATCAGCCAATTGAATACGGTGATATTGGCGGGCGCTCGCATCACCAGGCAAACTATCGAGCACAAATTTTTGGTCAGAAAACACTTGCTGCAACCAATTCTCTAGCTGCTGTTGGCGGTTATTCCTGTCGTTCAGAGTGGCATTCAGGGTGGCGTTCAAAGGCATGGTATCAGTCATAGAGTACATCGCAGGTTAAATATAAGTCGTAAATCATTAAAGTAGTGATAAGTCAGGCAAAACCTTGCTAAAATAGTGACAGCTTGATTGACAGTATCTGTTGTAATGTAGGTATTGACACATAGTTTTATCAATGTTGCCCAGCAATTTTCAAGAAAACAGCTTAGCAATGTCATAAATTTTGGTAAATAGTGTAGCTGATTTGGTTTTTTTTGACTATGATTAGTCGTCATTATATGTAAAACAGCCAAATTTTTGAGATTATATGATTAATTCCTGATTTTTTAATCATTTATGAACCACTAAGTTTTTAGTCATTTATGAACCGCTAAATATAGCTAAAACATGGCTATTAAACTAAATATCGTAATCCAATAGGCTCTGCAATCATAGGTGTGCCCTTGTTATATTCTCCGCTTTACCAAAGCATCCGTTTGGTTTTATTCGGTGCCTTAGGCTTATCGAGCTTGACCGTCAGTGCAGCGCTCACCAAGGCTGACACACAGACAACTGCGCCATTAGCCACCGATACTGTCAGCAGTTATGTCTCTGACCCAGCCGGCGATGTCAATACCGATGCCAGCTCTAATACCAATACCAATATTAACACCGTCAATCAAGACATTAGTTACCCACGCGTCACTGCACAGAATAGCGCTTATGAAGCAGTAAACGAAGAAACTGCAAGTATCACGCCCGAAGCCAGCAACGCTGCTTTAATGGCTAGTAACACACTTGATAATAGCGATTTAGACATCACTAAAATCAATGATAATAGTGATGCTATCTCTGGCGTAGAAGCACAGAGAAAACCCCTAACGACCATCGGTGACAACACCAATCCGAAAAATAACGATCTGCGAGTGGCTGACAACGCTAGCAATACGCTGAAACCGATTGATGACAGCGATGCAATCGATGCCAGCGATGAGAGCATTCAAAACAGCTTGCTGCGTTTGGCAGAATTTTATGAGCTGACCCCTGATACCGATTTATCAACCCTAAATACGAGTGATAGTACTTTAGCGTCTGAACCAGATAATATCCAAAATAATTTATCACCTGCGACGCAAACCATCGCCAAAGTGGGCAAAAACTTACGGCTGCTACCAAACGTCATCGATAGTGCCCAGCGCTGCGAAGGCCGATGGGTCTATCCGCAACAAAATGCTAATTATCAACGAGCCGTCAATGAAGCGGCGATGGATAATGGTCAGGTGGCGACCAATCTGAATGGCGTGGCTAATAATCGAGCGCCTTTATTTGCAGAGTCCGACTATGGTTATTATGACAATGTCGACTATGCGGAGCTATCTGGTAACGTGATTGTCGATCAAGGTACTCAGCATATTGAAGCTGATAGTATCTTGTTAGATTTGAGTCGTGGTGTTGCCGCTGCACAAGGTAAAGTCATGTTTACCGATCAAGCAACTGGCAATCAAGTAACCCGTGCTAACACTAGAAACACAGGTACAGGCAGTATCACCGAACAGGCAGCCAAAGGCGGTCTCATTGGTGTCGCAGACAGTCTGGCTTACAATACTGAAACTGGACAATCAACGGCTAACGATGTGGCGTTTGCGAGCGTAGAGCTCCAAGCACACGGCTATGCCAAGCGCCTTAATCGACCTAATGACAGCCAATATGAGCTGGATCAGGTCATGTTCAGCACTTGCCCACCGACTGACCGCAAATGGCAATTCGATGCCAAAAGTATTGATTTGGACACGGAGACTGGTCGCGGTGAAGCTTACAATACGACTTTCCGTATTGCGGATGTTCCAGTGTTTTATCTGCCTTATTTTAACTTCCCCATAGACAGCCGACGCAGTACAGGGTTCTTATTACCGAATGCGAGTATTAGTAGTGAAAGTGGGCTTGAGGTTGATATCCCCTACTATCTCAATTTAGCACCCAATTATGATGCGACGATCAATACTCACATCTATAGCGATCGCAACCCTATGCTCACAGGTGAGTTTCGCTACTTGACCGAAAATTATGGCGAAGGGATTTTTAACGGTTCATATTTGCCGAACGACAAAGAATATGATGACGAAGATCGCACCAGCTTTTTTTATGATCATTATTGGTCATCTACCAGTATCCCACGCTTAAGTGGTGATGCTAAATACAGCTATGTGTCGGATGAAGATTATATTAACGACTTTGATACTTTGGGTTTATCAGACAATACTTTAAACTTGCCACGTCGCGCTCGACTTAATTATTACAACGATTATGTCAACGGTGAGCTAAAAGTTGAGACCTTCCAAACGCTCAATGCTTTTACCGATAATGGTGAGCCGTTGGAAGACAAAGACAAGCCTTATTCACGCTTACCACAGCTCAAACTTGACTATCGATTACCGTGGGCAGAGCGTTTTGATATCACTGGTGTGCATGATTCTGCTTATTTCAAAAAATCTATCGATGATGGTTCTGAGAATGAAAAAAGTGGTGCGCGGGTCTATAACAAAATCAGCGCTGTTTATCCGATGGAAAAATCATGGGGTTATATTAAGCCCAAGCTGAGCCTACAACATCTGTATACCTCATATGACGAAGACAGCCTCGCGGACAACCAACTTAGTGAAGAAGATGGTAGCCAATCGGTATTTGTACCGCAAGCCAGTATTGATGCAGGTTTGCACTTCTACCAATCAGGCTCACCCTTCGGTGCCTTTGACGATACCATGGGTGGCTATCGCCTATTAAGTCCACGATTGAAATACACCTACTCACCATTTAAAAACCAAAACGACATCCCTAACTTTAACACTCGTATCGCCTCAATTAACTACGAGCAGTTGTTTTCAGACAGTTGGTTTTTAGGTCATGATCGCTTGCAGGATTTGCATTCTATTACCCCTGGGATTAATTATCGTTACATCGATGCAACGGGTGTGACACGTTTTGATGGTAGCATTGCTGAGCAGTTTTATATCGATGATGGTCGCGTGACCCTTGAAAATCAACAACCTGTCTTTAGCTCTTCCTCTTCAGGAATGGTTTGGGATACCAGTACGCAACCCTACAACAATTTTTGGGTGGATGTCAGCGGTGCGCTAACCGATGATTATGACTTGAACTACGTTACGACAGAACTACGTTATCAGCCATCGGATAATAGCTTGTTTAACGTTGGCTTTGTTAAGCGTCAGCGCGATGAAAACACCAATCAATTGCCGCTGTCTGCCTTTACTGCTTCAGCCGTGTTCCCGATCAATAACAGCTGGCGAGTATTGGCTCAAGGTCAATACGATTACAATCGTGATAAAATGCTCGATTCGCTAATCGGCATCGATTATGAAGATTGCTGCTTTGGTTTTGCCGTTTACGGTCGTCGTTACTATAATGACCTAAACGTCAAAGACAAACCGACACAAGCAATTATGGCAGAGATTAGATTAAATGGTCTTGGTAACAATAGCAGCCGTTTGACACGATTGCTCGCTGATAAGGTCTTGGGCTTTGAACCCGTCCAGACTGCATGGAAAGACTAACAAGGCGCAAATAATGCTATATTAAGGCATTGTTTTCGTCATTATTTATATAACCTTGTTTGTAACCCTATTATGGGCAACCTTAGACAATATTTGCTTATTAAAGATATTAGATAGCGTTGACCGACTACCATCCGATGCGATGACATTGATGAGGAGCATCATGAGATTTTTTTCTTTACGTCAGACCAGCCGAGCCGTACTGCTTTCTATGAGTATGAGTGCAGGCCTTGTACTTAGTTTCAGCGCGCAAGCTGCCACCGTTAATTCTGCAACAGCATCTAAAACAAATGCTAGCGCTGAGCAAAGTAACGTCAATCGCTTGACCCCAGCAAACAGTACCGATGGCATCATTGCTTTGGTCAATGAAAATGCTATCTTAAAAAGCGACTTGATTGATGCGATCACCCAAACACAAGCACGGGCACAAGCTGCTGGTGAACCGATTGCCAATTCAGCACAGCTACAGTCTGAAGTGTTAAATGCTCTCATCTTGCGTGAGCTGCAGCTGTCACTGGTCAAACGTGTGGGTCTAAATCCTAACGAAGCCGATATCAATCAGCGTCTTGGTCAAATTGCTCAAGCTGAAGGGCTTGGTAGTATTGCCGCTTTACAGCAACGCTTAGACGCTGACCAACCTGGGAGCTATGCGACCCTACGAGCCAAACTCATTGAAGATGCCGCCATTCAGTCTTTGCAACAACGCCAAATCAGCAGTCGTGTGCGTATTAGTGAGCAAGATATCGACGCATTTTTGGCTTCTCCAGAAGCCAAACGTTTGAACCAAAGCGAGTACCAAACTGTTCATGTACGCGTCCCTTATATGGATGACTACAGCCGACTGTCAGAAGCCCAGCGTGCTGAAGCACTCAAAGTGGCCCAAGCATTGCGTGCACGCTTATTAGAACCAAATGTCGACGTGGCTGCAGCCGTTACTGCCAGTCAAGGCAGCTACGCTATCCCTATACAAGGTGGCGATATGGGCTTTCATAAAGCGGCCTCGCTACCGACAGAGTTATCGAGTGAGATTACTAAGCTCGATGTCGGCGCAGTGAGTGCGCCGTTATTGACGCCTGAAGGCATTGATATCATTAAGCTTGCTGATAAAAAAGAAAGTGATAAAATGCTCATACCGCAGTGGAACACTCGTCATATTTTGATCAAAGTCGATGAGCTACAAACGGATGCCCTTGCTGAGCAGAAGATTAATGATCTGTATGAGCAATTACGCAGCGGCGCTGACTTTTCTGGTTTGGCATCAACCTATTCGGATGATCCAGGCTCAGCAGGACGCGGTGGCGATCTGGACTGGGTAAGCGCAGAAGATATGGTCGGACCATTTGAAGCAGTGATGAAAAATACAGCAGTTGGTGATTATTCTGCTCCTTTTAAGACCCAATTTGGTTGGCATATCTTAAAAGTAGAAGGTAAGCGTCAAGAAGACGTTAGTGAGCAATATCGCCGTAACATGGCGCGTCAAGCGTTATATCAACGTCTAGCACCACAAGCCAAAGAAGATTGGCTACAAGAGCTACGTGCTGGCGCTTATATTCAAGTGCTTGGCTAATTGCTTGACGAGACGCTAGCAAGCTGAATATCAGTACACATTTCTAAATAAAAAAAGGGTATATGCCATTGCATGTACCCTTCTTTTGTATGAACAACGCGTAGGCTTTTTTCTTTTACCCTAGGGCATGTCCTCAACTCAAACTCTCGTATAGTCAAAATACCCCAAAAACGCGACGATACTGCTAATATATCGATATTACTTTTCACTGACTATATCTAAATGCTCTCAAACCTTGATATGCTAGAAGCTGAAATTTATAAATCAATAATTTATACACAAAGAAAAGCCCCGAACCTAGGGCGATTGGTTCGGGGCTATGGCGCTTCATATTATTGTTGTTATTTCTTCCTTGTTGACTCATCCTAAGTCACAAACAGTATCCTATAAGACAGCGGGCTGACCTGTGCTTTTATTGATACGGTCTCAACACTGCATCCATGCGTATCCTTGTGTTGATGGTGGTATTTTAAGGCAATCAGTTTGATGCGACTAGAGGCTAAAGACCTTATTTAACGTAAGCATATGCTTACGTCATGATAGCGCATTTCACCCCATCACTTAGGTCTGCCATTACCCAAAACTTCGCTGCTCTTCTCTGTGCTCATCTGAGACTTTTTTGCCTTCTTTTTTGCCTTCTTCAATTTTGTTTTCTGTCTCTTGGATATCTTCTGCCTGTGCCGTGGGGGCATTACCTTCTTGTCGACTCGTTTCTTCTGGCTCGTATTGTAAGGTCGTCATAACAGGGAAATGGTCGGATCCTACAGATGGCATACGCTGGATATCGACCACTGTAAAGCAAGCACTATGGAAAATATGATCTAACGCCCAACGTAAAAATGGATAACTGACATGGAAGGTATTGATAAAATGACGACCAATACGTGGATCTAATAACCCTGAGATACGCTGGAAGCGACGAGTTGTCTTTGACCATGCTACATCATTGAGATCACCAGCCAGTATCGCTGTTTGATTTTTTTCTTTGATATGCTTGCCGACCATGAGCAGTTCGGCATCACGAGTCGTTGATTTGTCCGCTTCCGTCGGGCTTGGCGGCATAGGATGCAAACAATACAGCCAAATTACTCGGCCGCTTTGCAATCGCAGCTGCGTGTGGATAGAGGGAATATCATCAATCATCAGATATTTGATTTCAGGATCTATCAGCTCAAGCTTAGAATAAAGGTGCATACCATACAGATTATCCAGCGGGACTTTTACGGTATAGGGATAGTCTGGCTCGATTTGGTGTAATGCTTGTTCCCATTTTTTATCACTTTCTAACGTAATCAAAATATCTGGCTGTCTTTGCTTGACCAAATCGACCAATTTTTGCATTTCATCATTAGGGGTTAAGACATTTGACACCATGATTTTTAATTGATGATCTTGGCCATCTGGCTTGCTCTTGGCACTTTGTACTTCTTTCTTCCATAGTTTGGTGTAAGGCAATACCATTCTAATCTGAAAAGCCAAAGTGAGACTTAAGGCAACGAACAATAACCACTGCCCCAGCTGCCAGTCTGACCAAAATACCAACATGCCAATCCAAGCAATGATCCCAAGCACCATTATTTGAATACGGGGAAACTCAACGCCGCGCACCCACCAATTATCAAGAGGCAACCACCCCCAAATCGTCACAAACGCGATAAGTCCAGCTAACCACTGCGCGCCATAATATAATAATGAGAGATCCATAATATGTATTAACCATTTATTGAGTTGCTGGCTGAGCCAATGATTCATATACTCATCGTCAGCCAGTGACTAACGTTTGTATCATGATTATCTTTGATAAGAATAGATGCTTATACCATTCACAAAAATTAGAGTAGCAAGGAAAACGAGTGTAAATACTACGCATTGTAGACTAAACGAGTTTGACACAGCTAGTCGTATATTTGGGTTTGGTATTACTTTAGCATTTCATCAGTCTATCGCCTACTACGGAGCGTTAATATGCTCAGCTGACCATAAAACGTTACAATGTCAGCGCAGTCACGATACTGAGCTTGTTATATTTTTCGTCATTTTTCTCAGACTTTATGTAATATGAAAACAGCAGATCTCATAATAGGCTCATGATGATAACGTAAAGTTATAGTGAGCATAGTTATTAGTGTATGAAAAACAGCCAAAATCTGCTAAAACGCCTTGCTTTTTATGGTCATTCACGGCATTGTTATCGGCTGGCAATGCAATAAATAATGGTAAAAAAGGATTAAGATTCATGAGTGATTTAACAGTAGGTTTGGTAGGCTGGCGCGGCATGGTTGGTTCCGTATTGATACAACGTATGCAGCAAGAAAAAGATTTTGACGGTATCACGCCGGTATTTTTTTCAACCAGTAATGCTGGTGGTGATGCGCCAAGTTTCGATGGTATTCAAACCAGCCAACTAAAAGACGCTCATGATATTGACGCACTAGCAGCTTGTGATGTGATTATTACCTGCCAAGGTGGCGACTACACCTCAAAAGTTCATCAACCGCTGCGTGCTAGCGGCTGGAGTGGCTATTGGATTGATGCCGCAAGCACTCTGCGCATGGAAGATGACAGTATCATCATTCTTGATCCAGTCAATCGCAGCGTCATTGATAGCGCCCTAGCCAATGGTCAAAAAGACTTTATCGGTGGTAACTGTACGGTATCACTCATGCTGATGGCTATTGGTGAATTGTTTAATAGAGGCTGGGTAGAATGGGTCAGCGCGATGACTTATCAAGCAGCGAGTGGCTCTGGCGCCAACAACATGCGCGAGCTCATTAGCGGCATGGGCGTGCTACACGATGCGGTCAAAGATGAATTGGCTGATCCTGCGAGCGCGATCCTTGAGATTGACAAAAAGATTGCCCAGACCCAACGCTCAGAGGGCTTTCCTAAGCAGTATTTTGGTGTACCACTCGCTGGTAGCTTGATCCCTTATATCGATGCACAATTAGAAAATAAGCAATCCAAGGAAGAATGGAAAGGCGGTGTCGAAACCAATAAAATTCTTGGTAACTCTGAAGCTGATAAGATTGCTATCGACGGTATGTGTGTCCGTGTTGGCGCTATGCGCTGTCATGCTCAAGGCTTGACCATCAAGCTCAAAAAAGACATCCCGTTAGAGGAAATCGAAGCGGCACTAAAAAGCAGTGGCAATGAGTGGTTAGATTTAGTCGAAGATGACAAAGAAGCCACCATGAACCGCTTAACACCAGTGGCAGTAACAGGAACTTTGACAGTGGCATTAGGTCGCTTGCGTAAGCTTAATATGGGCCCTGAGTATCTAGGCGCATTTACCGTTGGCGATCAACTATTATGGGGCGCAGCTGAGCCATTACGCCGCATGCTAAATATTATCCGTGAGCAAAAAAACTAAGCTAGCTTTCTTAAGAATTCAATACAAAAAAGACAGCATCTGCTGTCTTTTTTATGGGCGCTATTTAACTAATATTGTAGCAAATACGCTTACTGATAACGAATCATCACCTCATTACGGCGTAAAAATGGGAGTGTCCATGGCGTGTCATAACGCGCCAGTTCAGGATCACCTGTAGGTGTTAGATTCTTACTTTGCATCCAAGTGCGCAACTCCTCCGTCTTATCATCCACTTTACTGCTTCCGGTAAATCCTGAAAATTTGATAACGCCGTAAGTTTGAGCAGGCACTTCAATTATTTCGACCTCTGGATTATTAGGTTTTGGTAATGTCTGCATCGTATACTGACTCGGCATCACAAAACGTACGCGCCATTTCCCATCGGTTTGTTGCATGTTAACTGGCGCCGTCATTGCGATTTCTTGTGACGGTTGCATCTTGACTGGTGCTGTCATGCTGATTTTGCCACTGCCACCAGTCGGTGCAGTGTTGTTACCAAAAATAAAATCGGCTAATACTTTAAACCCTTTATTGCTGGCATCTTTTTGATCGCCAGTTACCAGTGTTTGAGCCACCAACTGTGGGTCATAACGGCGTAGTTCAAAATCTTCCGATTGACTTATTACGGTGTAATCAGGCTCTTCAACGGCCATAGCAACTCCTGGTATGAATAATAAACCACTTAATAGTAGAGGAATTGTTTTTGTCATATTGCATCTCCGGCATCCAAATAGAAAATTTGATGATGATTTTTTTATCATTAATTTATAATCTACTGTACCAATTACTTTGTAATGCTGTCTGTGTGTTTCCGTAATACCCTCTGTGTTCTTTAGGTTATAGCACGATCATATCGAAGATTTATATTATCGATAAACAAACATCCGTATCCAAAAAAACTGCTAACAATGCTATAATTAGCGCCATTTTCATAGCGTAAATAGCGATTATCATATGCAATTTGTCTTACATAAAACGGCCAGCGGCGAGACGCGTGCACGCCGTGGTACGGTTCATCTCAATCATGGCGACGTGCAAACGCCTGCTTTTATGCCTGTCGGTACTTATGGCACGGTCAAGGGTATGTTGCCACGTGATATTGAAGCCATTGGCGCTGATATCGTGTTAGGTAATACCTTTCATTTATGGCTGCGTCCGGGTACTGAAGTCATCGATAAGTTCGGTGGTTTGCATAAATTTATGCATTGGAACAAGCCTATTCTGACCGATTCAGGTGGCTTTCAAGTATTCAGTCTGGGTGCCATGCGTAAAATCACCGAAGAAGGGGTCGATTTTAAATCTCCTATCGATGGCGCTAAAGTATTTTTATCACCAGAAAAATCGATGCAGATTCAGTACAGCTTAAACTCAGACATCGTCATGCAATTCGATGAATGCACGCCCTACCCAGCGACTCATGATGAAGCCAAAAAATCGTTAGAGCTCTCACTACGTTGGGGACAGCGCTGCGTTGATGAGCACAACAGACTGGGCAGCACCAATGCCTTATTTGGCATTATTCAAGGCAGTATGTATGCCGATTTGCGCCAGCAGTCGCTCGAAGGCCTGCTCGATATCGGCTTTGATGGTTATGCCATCGGCGGTCTATCTGTTGGTGAGCCAAAAGACGAGATGATGGATGTTTTGGATTATATTCCAGATGCGATGCCAGCCGACAAGCCACGCTATCTGATGGGTGTTGGTAAACCTGAAGATATTGTCGAAGCAGTCCGTCGCGGCGTTGATATGTTTGACTGCGTCATGCCGACTCGTAACGCGCGTAACGGTCATTACTTCGTTACAGGCGACTTAGACAACGCCGGCGTTGTACGTATCCGTAACAGCCAATATCGCAATGATGAAGGTACATTGGACCCAGAGTGCGACTGCTATACTTGCCAAAACTTTAGCCGTGCCTATTTATATCATCTAAACAAGTGCAAAGAGATGCTAGGCGCGCAGTTGGCGACTATTCATAACTTGCGCTATTACCAACGTTTGATGCAAGGTATTAGAGACGCTATTGAACAAGACAAATTTGATGAATTCGTCACTGAGTTTTATAGCAAGCGTGGACAAGCGGTTCCTGAACTAAACTTACGCTAATCATATTTTTTGAAATAGTTATAAATACAAAAAGGGCTTAAGAATTATCTTAAGCCCTTTTTACTGTGTTGCTTTTATTATTTCTAATTAATCAGTACTAGCCCATTAACGAGGTTACAAATACCACGATCACGGCAATTGGTGCTACGAACTTAGCGACAATTTGCCAAAGCTGCCAAGCACCATTCGATAAGCCAAGCTCTTGTTGAATAGTACGTTGATCCATTTTCCAAGCAAGGAAAATAATCGCCGCCAGACCCGTCAATGGCAATAAGAATTTGCTGGTAATTTTGTCCAAGGCATCAAAGATACCATTGCCCATAATCGTAAACTCAGACCATAGGTTAAATGATAATAAAGCGGCGATGCCTAATAACCAGATCACTGTACTTGCAACGATGGTTGATACGGTACGATTCATCGGAGTACGTTCTTCTAAAAACTCAACCGTTGGCTCAAGTAATGAGATGGATGAGGTAATAGCAGCAAAAGTAATGAGTAAGAAGAATAAGGTACCAATGATCGTACCTGCGCCCATACTACCAAAAGCAATCGGCAAGCTCACAAAGATAAGACCAGGACCTGAAGCAGGATCAAGACCGTTGCTAAAGATAATTGGGAAGATAGCTAAACCAGCTGCCAAGGCAATGACCGTATCCAAAATAACCACGGTACGTGCCGTCTTAAGCAAATTCACTTCTCGACCCAAGTATGAGCCGTAAGCAACCATGATACCCATACCAATAGATAGCGTGAAGAAAGCATGTCCTAAGGCTGCAAGCATAACGTCAGCGGTCAGCTTGCTAAGATCTGGCGTAAATAGGTAAGCTACTGCTTCACCAAAGCCACCATTTATCACGTTATAACCAACGATGACAAATAAAATCACACCTAGTAGCGGCATTAAAACTTTGGCAGTGGTTTCGATTCCTTTGGTCACACCAATACCAACAATCAAAGCGGTCAACGCCATAAATACGGTATGCCAAATCGTCAGCGTACCAGCTGAAGCGAGCATGGCATCAAAGGTCGCAGCGACAGAATCACTATCTTGACCTACAAAACTTCCCGTACCTACTTTAGTAATATAATTGAGCGCCCAACCACCGATCACACTATAAAAAGATAGGATCAAAAAGCCGCCCAAAATACCAGTGGCCCCAACGATACCCCAACTGCGTGACTTACCTTCGCTTGCGGCTACGTCTGCAAAAGTATTGACTGGGTTTTTTTGCCCACGACGACCAATCAACCATTCAGCAACTAAGATAGGAAAACCTACCAGCGCGATACAGAATAAATAAGCAATAACAAAGGCTGAACCACCGCTTTCACCAACCATATATGGAAACTTCCATATGTTTCCTAAACCTACTGCTGAACCAACCGCTGCTAATACGAAGCCAAAACTTGAGCTCCACTGTGCATGTTCTTGTTTATTGATAGCCATTTTTTCTGTCCTCGTGCTTCAATTAATGTCGCTTATAATCTTCCATGATTATTTTAAATAGTCCTCCGTACCACAGACTATCTAATTAACGCTTCAATGTGACGCGCCTAGCAACATTATGAAAGAATTGTTTACAATATCGTAAACGCTCAGTTTCTGCTAAGCGACTAAAAAAGTCAAGTAGTCATAAACATAAAAAGCCATAACAATTGGCTATGGCTTTTTATGTTTATGACTACTTAACAACCGTTTGGTTCATCGAACCTTCGACAAGGTAATGCTCTAACTTTCTATCCGTACACTATCTATCACTTGACTAGCGAACGACACCCCGACGACTTTTTTGCAAAGAATCAATAAGCAGCTGAATTTTTGGCTCTTTCGGTAATAGCTCTTGCTTTAGAATTTCAAGCGACTGAGCTGTCGTTAAGCCTGATCTAAAGATCGTGCGATACGCTTGACGTAAGATGTCAATCGTGTGCTTAGACCAGTCTTTACGGCGCATTCCTTCTACATTGAGACCATGGGTTTTTGCCGGATTGCCAGACACCATAGTAAAGGCTGCTACATCTTTTAAGATTAAACTGGCACCGCCCACCAAGCTATAATCATCCACGGTACAGAACTGATGAATACCTGAGTTACCACCGATAATCGTATGATCGCCAATCGTTACATGGCCTGCGATGCCAACATTATTAGCCAGTACGTTATGATCACCAATCAAGCAGTCATGAGCGATGTGCGTATTAACCATCATCAGGTTGTGGCTACCAATTTTGGTCAGTCCACCATCTTGGGCTGTGCCACGATGTAAGCTACAAGCTTCTCGAACGGTATTATGATCGCCAATCTCAAGCCAAGTACGCTCACCTGCATACTTCAAATCCTGTGGATCTTCACCGATGCTGGCGAACTGATAAAACTGATTGTGGCTGCCAATACGGGTAAGTCTTGCCACGACGACATGCCGATGCAGCGTCGTATATGCGCCAATCGTCACCTCGTCGCCAACAATACAATAAGGACCGATGATAGCAGTCTCATCAATCTGAGCGGACGGTGAGATGAGTGCTGTTGGATGGATCTGACTCATAATTTAGGCCTTTGTATCATCTGATGCAAGTAAATAGTAAAACAAATACAACCAATTTAACTTTATAAATTAAGCCAATACCCGTTCAGATTATAATAATTAGTGGTTAGTACTATCGCCGATATAAGCGTCAGTCTTTGAACGATTAAGCCAGTCTTCATTCCAAGATAGTGAAGATAAACTATTGCTCTTGGCGGGCAATCATGACTTGAGCACTTGCGGCCAGCTCATTTTCAACATGTACCGTACAATCAAATTTATAAATACCGCGCTTTTGCATAACCGTTTTGGCACGGATAATCAGTTGATCACCAGGAATAACACGGCGCTTAAAACGCACCTTATCCACCCCTGCAAACAGATATAGATAGCCATCTTCGGCAGTCAATCCGGCACTAATAAAGCCTAATACGCCAGAAACTTGCGCCATGGACTCTACCATTAATACCCCTGGCATAATCGGTTCATCAGGAAAATGGCCATTGAAAAATTCTTCATTAATGGTCACGTTTTTGATACCAGTAATGCATTCCCCAGGCTGACAAGCAATAATTTTGTCTACCAACATAAAAGGATAACGATGTGGCAAATAATGCTTGAGCGTATGATAGGTTAGCGGCAACGTCAGACCTTGCTCCGCTAAGCTTTTGATGTCTTCGTCGGATGGGATATCGATATGGGTACTGCTCATAATGACGCTTCCTTGCTATATTAAAAAAGCTGTATGTAAAAAGCTATGTTAAAAAATTTATGGATGACGAACTTGTATAGGCACTATTCACTGCCGAGCTGACGAAAGCGTACAGCGGCACGGCGCCATTTAGCAGTCGGCATGGCAGCTGTTCCAGAGGAATATGACCCTGCGACCTTAATTGACTTGGTCACCATGGTCATTCCCGACAACGTCACATCGTCGGTGATATCAATATGACCAGTGATACCAACTGCCCCACCGATAACACAGCGTTTGCCAATACTCGTGCTGCCCGCAATTGCCGTGTGGGCAGCAATAGCCGTCCCATCACCGATGTGCACGTTATGAGCAACCTGTACAAGATTGTCAATAATAACATGATTGCCAATTACCGTGTCATCAATAGCACCGCGATCAATACAAGTCTGGCTACCAATACGTACATGATCGCCGATGATCACACGACCAAGCTGAGCGATGCGCTCCCAGCCCGTAATACTCGGGTCTCTGGTTGGGGCAAAACCAAAGCCTTCAGACCCTACGCTGACGCCAGCATGCAGCCTAACATGATTGCCAATAATACAGTCATGGCCGATGACGACTTGCGACTTGATAAGGCAATCAGTACCGATAGTACTGTGGGGTTCGACGACCACATGGGCATCAAGACGACTGCGCGCACCAATGCTCGTATTGTCACCAATTACACAAAATGGACCAATACTGACCTGTTCACCAATGATCGCACTATCCGCAATGACCGCACTAGGATGGATACCAACCTCTGGCGTTTGACGAGCAAATAGTTGACTGGCACTCGCATAAGCTAAGTAAGGCGCTGCCACTACCAGCGCTATCGACATTGCTGGTACTTGGTCACGGTATTCAGCAGTGACAAACACTGCCGCTGCCTGACTGTTGGTCAAGCTAGAGACGTAATGAGAATTTGCCAAAAAGCTTAATTGTGCATCATTAGCAGTGGTTAAACTACCAACACTGTTGAGTGTCAGCTGTAACTGTTCAGCGCTAAGATCAGCCTTATTAATGATAGGCTGACGCTGCTCAATCCGCGTGATAAGTTGCTCAATCGTTATCATAGTTGGCATTAACATTAGAATGAATAAAAGGGTCATCAAGTTGAAACATCAACTCGATGACCTATGAAGATCAGATTTTTGATTGATTTATAATATTGACTTAATATAAACCATTAAACTAAGCTAATAATCGTTGGCAACTTAGAACGTGCTACCAATCTGGAACTGTACTTTCTCAGTCTCATCACCTTCTTTATCACCGAACGGTACGGCATAACTCAATGAAATTGGACCGATTGGCGTATACCAAGTCACACCCGCACCCGCACTATACCGCATGTCATTATCTTGCGTTAATAGCTTTATTTCACTGCCATCTGAATTCTTAGTCGGGTCACCCGTATTAGGGTCAATAAACGTACGATCTTCTTTACTCGTAGTATCAAATACTTGACCACCTTCAGCAAATAGCACTGGGCGCACTTGATCTGCCCAATCACCCTTAAATGGCATTGGTAAGATCAGCTCACTACCAAAGCTGACCAAGGCATTACCACCGACCTCTTCGTCTTTAAAGCGGCTGTCACTATTAATCGCGTCAAAATAACCTTGTGATTTAGGACCTAGTGTTGACGCTTCATAGCCACGCACCGAGCCATAACCACCAGCATAAAAGTTTTCGTAGAAGGGTAAGTCATTGCCGTAACCGAGCTTGGTATAACCACGTGCTACTAAATCTTTATAAAGTGGATAGTACACATTGCCTTGATAAACGAGTTTTTGATAATTGGCATCACCAAGACCAATGGTCGCGTCAACCGTATGACTCATGCCTTTGGTCGGAAATACTGGGCGATCTAAAGTGCTGTAATCCCAACCAAACAGCAAGTTATAGGTCTGATAGTCGTTTTTGAAGCCAGTACGACCTTCAAAGTCTCCAGTAAAGTTTTCAAACGATCCGCCATCATCGATAATCTGTTGTACGTTTGATACACCAAGGAAGCGACCACCACGTACTGACGTGTTATCAACGTTTAGACCAGCACTAACACGCTTGGTTTCATCGACAGGATAGCTATAGTTCAGCGTAGCACCATAAGAATCGGTGACATAGTTACTGACGTTTCTGTCATCATATTTGGTTTCGCGATAATAGGCACTCAGACCCTGAGAAACACCGTTTTCGGTGAAGTACGGATCGGTATAACCCAAGCTATAAGAATCACGAGTTTCTGAACGTGATAGCGCCGCTTTAACGCGGTTACCCGTACCCATAAAGTTATTTTGCGTCAAATCTAACTGGAAAGTAACACCGCCACTTTGCGAGTAACCGGCAGCAATCGTTGAGCTACCAGAAGGCTGCTCTTCAACCGTAAAATTCACATCCATTTGGTCTGGCTGATTCGGTACTGGCTTGACATCGACGTTGACTGCTTTAAAGAAACCTGTACGCATCAGACGCGTACGTGACAACTGAATTTTTTCGCTAGAGGCGAGCGCCCCTTCCAATTGACGCATTTCACGACGCAGTACCACATCCTGAGTTTTGGTATTACCTGTAAAGTTAATACGGCGTACATAGATAGGACGTGCTGGATCGATATAATAATCGACATCGACCATTTTAGTTTCGTCGTTAATACGCGGTACTGGTCGAATTTGTGCTAAATAATAACCTTCATTCCCATAACGGCTCTTTAGAGAAGCAGTCGTGGCATCAAGCTTGGCTTGTGAATACTTTTCATTTTGCTCAAAAGTAACCAATTCTTTAAGCTCATTGGTCTCAAATGTCGGCTTACCTAAGAAATTCACTTCCCCAAACTGATATTGCTCGCCTTCACTCAAGCTGACTTCAATAAAGACGCTGCGTTTGTCTTCACTGATATTGAGTACCGCATTATCCACGTTAAAACGCACATAACCATCGTTCTGATACAGCGCTTTCAAATTCTCTAAACTGGCAGCCAGCTTTTCTTTTGCGTAGCGATCAGACTTAGACAGCAAACGTGTCCATGACGACTCTTTGACAGCGAAAACGTCTTTAATCTCTTCGTCACTAAAATGTGTGTTACCAATAACATTGATATCAACCACTTTAGCAGGCTTACCTTCGATGAAGCGCACATCAAGCTTGACACGGTTGCCATCCAGTAGCGTTTGATCAACTTCGATATTACTATTGTAATAACCTTGGCTAATATATTGCTGCTGTAGTTCATTAGCGACACCCTGCAATGTCGATTGCTTAAGTACACTACCGACTGACAGACCAGCGTTGCCAAGTCCTTGCTCTAGACCTTCTTTTGGAATGAGCTTGTTACCTTCGAAACTGACCTCAGCAATAATTGGACGCTCAACGACATCAAATCGTAGCTGACCGCCTTCGACACGGCTTTGGATGTCGGCAAAGTTATCAGTCGCATATAGCGCCTTAATACTGGCTGCCAGACTACTATCATTCGCCGTGTCGCCTACCGAAATAGGTAAAACCGGATAGAGACTATCAGGAGTTAGGCGTTGTAAACCATTGAAACCGATGTCAGTGACCACAAATTCTGCCGCCTGTACAGGCATACTCATCATCGCTACAACTAACGGCAACCCTGCCGCGCTCATAAATAAAGGCGTACGCATAAACACTATCCGTCAATAAAAAACTTGCTGAAGTTAAGTTAAAAAGCACATGTTGTCTAGCCCAATCCGAGTGAAATCATTCGCTCACTCGCGGGAGACTCAGGACACTTTATATAAAACGCATCATAAAATAAACTAAAAATTACGATTAGTACAGAGACAGCGATACAAAAGAGCGCAGCACGCCTACCAATAATCAGCGCACGATACGCGCAAAACCATTAGTGTATCGCGGCTTACCCTTTAGACTGCTCTGTAGTCTATCAAAACAGCCGACTGATATCATTACCAATTGCTAACACCATGAAACCTGCCAGCAAGAGTAAGCCGATATTTAGCCCTGCCATTTGTATTCCTTCCGAGAGAGGCTTACCACGTATCAGCTCTATGAGATAATACACAATATGACCACCATCTAACACTGGAATCGGTAAAAGATTGAGTACGGCGAGGCTCAGGCTAATCAAAGCAGCGGTGGACAATACCATCTGCCAACTGATATCAAAGCTTTGTTTGGCGACTTTAGCAATCGTAATAGGCCCTGATAAATTGTCCAGACCAATCATACCTGAGAGCATTTTTCCCATTGAGCTGACCGTCATCACCGCCAACTGTTCTGTCTTTTCAAACGACTTAACCAATGACTCACCAGGACCATACACGACGGTGGCTTTATAAGCATCGGGAATGACAATCTCAGACTGCGCTACCATAGCACCAATCTGCCCAAAGTCATTACCTAGATTGTCTTTTTTACCTTGCGGCATAATCTGTAATTGAACAGATTTTCCGTCACGCAAAACCATAAAATTAAGCAGTGTTTCAGGATTATCGCGGATGATACGGGTAGCACTAATCCAATCTTTAATTTCTGTATCATTGATAGCTGTGATGCGATCGCCGACTTTTAACCCCTGCCGACTGGCAGCACCATCAGCACTCAAATCACCAACGATAGGTTCAATATCTGGCTGCCATGGTAGCATGCCAAAGCTCGTTAGCGCGTCTTTACCTTGCGAGGTGCCTTGCATAAAGGTTTTAACGGGTGCTTGATAAGTCTTCGTTGCATTGGAAGTCTGTGACTCTGATTTCAAGGTTATACTGACGTTATCAGTCTCGCCCATCCGTCCAGCAAGGCGATAATTAATACCTTCCCACGTTTGCACCTCATGACCATCAATCGCAACGATTTTATCACCAACGGGCAGCTGTGCTATAGCCGCTGGTGTATCAGGTAATACTTGCCCAATCTTTGTCGCCAACTGCTCTGATGGCGTCATAAATAACACCCAAAACAACGCAATCGCGATGACAAAGTTCATGATAGGTCCAGCGGCAACGATCGCAATCTTTTTTAGCGGATGCTGACGATTAAAGGCCAAATGTAGCTCATCTTTGGCTACCTCGCCTTCACGTTCATCCAGCATCTTGACATAACCACCCAGCGGCAGCGCTGAGATACGATAATCAATACCGCTCTTTTTGCTCGTCCAGCCAAAGAGTTTAGGACCAAAACCGATCGAATAGGTCAAAACTTTAACACCGCAGAGTCGCGCTACAATGTAGTGCCCCCATTCATGTAAGGCAATAAGCGGACCTAAGACAAATATTGCCGCAAGGAGCGTTAATAAAAACGTCATGATCTTTTCTCAGTATTTTCTCTTAGCATCTTCTATTAATATCACTTTTAAACTAAGAAACTCTTGCCATGATTATGCCAACTTTGCCACAAGCTTGTCAGTAAGATGGCGCGCTATCTTATCAATTGTTAATATATCTTCTATGTCAGCCGTGTCGTTTAATGGTGGTACCTGTATCTCATTTAAGGCTTGCTCATTAATATCAGCAATATCCGTCAAACGAATCTGACCGTTCAAAAATGCAGCAACGGCAATTTCATTAGCAGCGTTAAGCACAATCGTTGTCTGTGTGCCTGCTTGCATGGCTTGACGGGCAAGACGCAAACACGCAAACTTCTGCAAATCAGGCTGAATAAATTCTAGAGCACTTAGCGCAAACAAGTCTAAAGGCTGCGAGCCGCTTTCGATACGATCAGGGTAACTGAGCGCATGAGCAATCGGAGTTTTCATGTCTGGGCTGCCGAGCTGCGCTAAAAAGCTGCCATCGCTATATTCTACCATTGAGTGGATGATACTTTGTGGATGAATGACCACATTTATTTTATCTTCAGGCAAATCAAATAAATGACAAGCCTCAATCAACTCAAGTCCCTTGTTCATCATCGTTGCAGAATCGACCGATATCTTTTGCCCCATCGACCAGTTTGGGTGTTTAACGGCTTCAGCGACGCTCGCTTGCTGCATCTGAGCAAATGACTGCTGCAAAAATGGCCCGCCAGATGCGGTTAACCATAACTTACGGACACCATGGTTTGGCTGATGAATTTGAGTGTTATCTCGTTGAATAGCGAGCGGCAGACACTGAAAAATTGCATTATGTTCAGAATCGAGCGGCAGCAAGGTGGCATTGTTCGCTTTAACGGCATTTATCATTACCTGACCTGCCATTACCAACGCTTCTTTATTTGCCAATAAAATACGCTTGCCTGCCCGTGCGGCGGCCAAAGTAGAAGGCAGGCCAGCGGCGCCAACAATAGCAGCAACAACGGTATCAGTTTGCGTATCGGTAGCAATATCGACCAGCCCTGCTGCCCCGCCTACCACATCGATATTGAGACCTGCCGCGCTGAGGCGTTTGGCAAAGTCATCGACTGCGGCTGTCGGCACGCTGACACGCTTGGGCAAAAACTGCTGGCAAAGCGCAAACAATTTGTCTAAGCGGTGGTAGCCTGATAGCGCATAGACTTGGTAATTGAGCGGTTGCGCCGCCAAAATTGCTAGCGTGCTATCGCCAATCGAGCCTGTTGCGCCTAGTACGGCGATGCGTTGCGTCATAACCATCGGTGCCCACAATATTGTTACTATTAAAATTTAAATAAAAAATCAGGAGAGTTAATAAGGTATGAATAAAGGTATGAATAACAGCAAAGCATCGATGCTAGATTATATCGATGCTTTATTATAATAGATAAAACTAAGATGTTGGCAAAAACCAGTCGCCTAATCAGACTCAGCAAATCAATGAGCCTGCATCAGTCCCTTAAACGACGATGAGGCCCAACTGCTGTATCGCCCAAAAGCCAAGCGCAAATATTGGCGTCGCAGACAATAGCGAATCAATACGATCAAGTATCCCGCCATGCCCCGGTAAAATCGTTCCTGAGTCTTTTACATCAGCGCGGCGCTTGAGCATCGATTCAAACAAATCACCGAGTACAGAGGCAAGAATAGTGATGGCTGATAGCGACACAAATGCAATTAATGGTACACCAGTTAATTGCAGTTTGAAGACACTAATAGCAACCACCACTAGCAGACCAGTCACAAGACCGCCAGCCAATCCTTCCATGCTCTTGTTAGGTGAGACATTTGGTGCCATTTTTCGGCGACCGAGCTTGCGACCTACAAAATAAGCACCACTGTCCGCACACCAAACCAGTAAGAATACGTAGAGTAGCCACCATGCTGACAGCTGCCACAAATAAAACATCGCCGTAATCGATGCAGTCAATATAACTGCACCCATCAACGCTAGTTTCTTTCCGTACCAATTGGTGTGCGTCGGGAATACCCTGACCCAAGATAGCGCCATCAACCATATAGCGAGTGAAGCCACCCACCAAAACAGCCAAGTTACTTTGAACATCAGCGAAACTAAAGTCAGTACCAATACCAATACCACAAACACCGCAGGCTGGCGCCACTTTGGCATCAGCTTTGTCCATTCATGCGCCGCGATAATCACGCCAATGGCCAATAATGGGGCAAACAAGATAGGGGTTTGGCTCGCAAACATTGCAATACCAACGATAATAACGAGAACAATTGCCGTTTTAATTCGTTGCCACATACTTGTCGAACCTTATAATAATGAAAAATGTCTGGTCAAAAAGTGCCTTATATAAAAGTGTCTTATATAATAGCTAATCTACAATAGCCTACTAATGGTGATTGAGACCAATTAAAGCGGTTTGTGACTGCACAAGCAAGTAATATTAATGGCTTGATAGATTTTTCGAATACACACGTTTTAAAACAGTGACTGTATTTCGTCAATAAATGCCAGCGAATATGCTACAGATTTAATAATGAATCACGTCATCATGAACCACTCGATCCTGACTAAATCGATGGCTTTAGCGCTGCTGCTCTTTCACTATCTGCTCGCTAGTTTTGCCAAAACGGCGTTGACGCTGTGCGAACTCTGCTACCATTGCTGCCAACTCATCGGCAGTAAAGTTCGGCCATAATGTCTGGGTAAAGAACAGCTCAGCATAAGCTGATTGCCACAATAAAAAGTTAGAAATTCGGTACTCACCGCCCGTCCGCACCAACATATCAACTGCAGGCGCATCGGCTAATTGCACATAGTTACCAAGCATTTCTTTATCAATTTCTGCAGCGCGCAACTCGCCGGCTTCTACTTGCTGTGCCAGCTGTTTTGCGGCATTGGCGATGTCCCACTGCCCCCCATAACTAATGGCAATCACCAATGTCATGGCTTCAAAATGAGCCGTTTCTGCTTCTGCATCTGCCATCAATGTCTGTAAATCATGACTAAGCTGGCTACGATCACCGATGAAACGCAAGCGAATGCGGTACTCATTCATACGCGGCATCTGCTCATGAATGGTCGATGTTAGCAGCTGCATCAATAGCGCCACCTCGCTAGGGGGACGTTGCCAGTTTTCACTGGAAAAAGCAAATACTGTTAATACTTCGATACCCGCATCGACACAATACTCCACGATAGGATCTAGCGCATCTTTACCCGCCACATGGCCTTGGCCTTTACCGAGCGCATTGGCTGTACCATAGCGATTATTACCATCCATGATAATGGCGATATGACGAGGAATGAGTACAGGAGCCAAAACGGTGGGAGTAGACATGGGCGATACGACTTATTGTTGAGGTAAAATAATGTATTGAGGTAAAACAATCATAACGCGCTCTATCGCATTAAAAAAGCGTCATGCTTAAGATTCACAAACTTATCATAAACCAGTTTAGAGCTAATGAAGATTGGAAAACCATTTTTGTAAACTGTTAAGGCCTATTTGCGAGCTATTAAAGAAACGTTATAAAACTCTGTGCTTATGTCATCACAATCCATATAGCAATAGACAGCCAATAGTGATTGACCATTAGCTGTCTATTATTATGATATTGTCTGCATCAAAAAACTTAATTTTTAAGCGCTTGATTTATTTTTTATTGATAAAAAATAAATCAAAGACAGTGCTTAAACGTCCATCAAATCGCTTTCTTTTTTGGTCAGACTTTTATCGATAGTTTCGATATATTTGTCAGTGATTTTTTGAATATCATCACTGGCGCGGCGCTCGTCATCTTCTGAGATTTCTTTTTCTTTGGCCAGCTCTTTGATGTCATTCATCATATCGCGGCGGATATTACGGATAGAGACTCGGCTGTTTTCTGCTTCTCCACGCGCAAGCTTTTGCATATCGCGGCGCGTTTCTTCGGTCAATGCTGGCATCGGTACACGAATCACATCAGCAGTCATTGGGTTCAGACCCAGATCTGCTTCACGAATGGCTTTATCAATCGCTTGTACCATGGTACGGTCAAACGGTTGAACAAGTAATGTACGTGAGTCTTCAACGTTCACACTGGCTACCTGATTAAGTGCTGTATCAGAACCGTAGTAGCTGACCATCACACCTGACAACATACCTGGATGCGCACGACCCGTACGAACTTTACTAAAAGTGCTCTCAAGCGCTTCCAATGTCTTTTGCATGCGTGCTTCGCCGTCTTGCTTAATCTCTTTGATCATCATGTATCCTTATTTATCGCTATCGACAAATCATTCATTGTTGTTAATTATTAAGGTATTAACTGTTAAACCAGTGAGCTATTTATTGCCATTGCCATAATAGTGCTAATGACCGCTGTATCAATATGAATTAATGAAAAACTCGTGTGCCTTCATTTTCGCCCATAATGACATTCAACAAAGCATTAGGTTTGGTCATATCGAACACTTGTAGCGGCACGTTGTGCTCACGGCATAAAGCAATCGCGGTCAAATCCATAACGCCAAGCTTTTGTTCTAATACTTCATCAAAAGTCAAACCGTCGTATTTCACTGCGTCGTCATGTAAGCTTGGGTCTTTGTCATAAACCCCATCTACTTTGGTGGCTTTTAGAATCAAACCTGCTTCGATTTCAATACCGCGCAGGCAAGCAGCCGTATCAGTGGTAAAGAAAGGATTGCCCGTACCCGCGACAAAGATACACACTTCGCCATTTTTTAGGTAGCGAATGGCGTTGCGACTGCTATAGCTTTCGGTCACTTCGCCAATAGGCAAAGCTGACATCAAACGCGTTTTGATATTGCGACGCTCAAGGGCATCACGCATCGCCAGACCGTTCATGACCGTCGCTAGCATACCCATCTGATCACCGGTGACACGACCAACCAAGCCTTCTTTTTGTAACTGGGCACCGCGATATAAGTTACCACCGCCGACCACGATACCGACTTGTACCCCAAGCCCTCGCAAGTGCGCGATAGACAAGCTCATCTTATCGAGCACTTCGGTATCAATACCCATGTCTTTGCTACCGGCTAAGGCTTCACCAGAGAGTTTCAGCAAGATACGAGAGTAACGCGGGTTTTTGTCAGACATGAGGTCACCTTATTTCGTTAAACTATAGTTTCGTTAATTATAATTAAAATCATCGGTAAAACACAAATACAGTTAGCCTTTAAACTCGCTTATACCGCCATACTTGATGGTAGGCGTGTAAAAAGGCTAAATTGCGCTAATTGTAGCAAAAACTGCCTATCATTGGGCAATTTTCACTCACATATTATCGTAGTCATTTAACCTTTATAGCGGTCATTTAAATAGCAGTCATCTAACCTTGATAACTGGCAAACAAATCGTATTCGCTAGCATCATCAATCGTGACCGTGAGGAATTGCCCGACTTTGACTTGCGCATTGATATCATCAACATAGACATGACCGTCAATCTCAGGGGCGTCAGCATAGCTGCGGCAAATCGCAATGCCCTCGATACTATCAATCTCATCGACCAATACCGTCAAGGTTTTGCCGATTTTTTCTTGTAGCTTCTGTGCTGAGATGTCTTGCTGTAGCGCCATGAAACGCTCGTAGCGTTCTTGCTTCACTTCTTCAGGAACGTGGTCTGGCAAATCATTAGCCACTGCGCCTTCGACTTCTGAATAAGTAAAGGCACCCACGCGATCAAGGCGAGCCTCGACCAACCAATCAAGCAGGCATTGAAAATCTTCTTCCGTCTCACCGGGGAAACCAACGACGAACGTCGAACGAATAACGATGTCTGGACAAATCTCACGCCACGCTTTGATACGCGCCAAGGTGTTTTCGCTGTGCGCTGGACGCTTCATTGCCTTTAGAATGCGATGGCTGGCATGTTGGAATGGAATATCAAGATAAGGCAGTAGCTTCTTCTCGCCCATCAACTCAACGACTTTGTCCACGTGCGGATACGGATAGACATAATGCAGACGCACCCAAATACCCAAGTCGTTCAATGCTTGGCATAAGTCATAAAACTTCGACTTGAGCGGCATGCCATTCCAAAAACTGGTTCTATACTTCAAGTCCAGCCCATAAGCAGAGGTATCTTGCGAAATAATTAGCAGTTCTTTCACGCCAGCGTTTTTTAGCGCCATGGCTTCATTCATGACATTATCAATCGGGCGCGAGACCAAATCTCCGCGCAAGCTTGGAATAATGCAGAAGGTGCAGCGATGGTTACAACCTTCCGATATTTTTAGATAAGCATAATGGCTTGGGGTTAATTTAATACCCGCCTCATTGATTAAATTTATCTTTGGGTCGTAGTTTGCGTCCAAACTGCGGTTCGGCTTGGGTACATGCTGCGCCACTGCCGTAATCACTTCGTCATACGCATGCGCACCGGTCACGGCTAGCACGGCTGGGTGCATGGCACGGATTTTGTCCGCCTCTTTACCCAAGCAACCAGTAACGATCACTTTACCATTTTTGCTAATAGCTTCACCGATGGCGTCCAATGATTCTTGCACCGCAGATTCAATAAAGCCGCAGGTATTGACCACGACGAGATCGGCACCTTCGTAATCACTGGCAACTTGATACCCATCGCGGCTCAATTCTGTAATAATACGCTCACTATCCACTAGTGCCTTTGGGCAACCTAGTGATACAAAACCAATCTTTGGCGCGGCACTAACAGGCATCGTGGCAGTCGCATTGGCTGTCGTAACCTCACTGCTTTGCTCAATGCTACGGTTTTGATTGTGATTGGCTTTATGATGGTAAGGTTCACTGCTATCCGTCGAGCTTTGCGCAGGCGTTGCTGTCGGCTTGGCAGGATTAAAGAGGGTGGCAGTGTCTTTTGGGGCAATAGACGCTGACGAGGATGTTGCGATTGTCGTATTAATAGACTCGATAGAAGTTTTGGGCATGGCTGACCTTGCTAGAGATAAATTGGCTGAGCGCATTGTACGTTTTTTTTGTGATAATCACCAGTTTTGCCGCGCTAGTGTATTGATTTATGGTTAAATATTACGTTCAGTATTATTCTTTATTAGGCACTGACAATGACAGCTGATTTTACAACCGCCAAACCGACTCCTGACTTAGCCTTTATATCACAGCATTTATTCACCGCTATCTTGTGGGTCAATGACGAGCTAGTCATTACGTGGCTAAATGCCCAAGCTGAACAATTACTAGCCATCAGCAGTGAACGCTTGCTCAATCAGTCAATATTGACCCTGCTCGCAACCGATGAATTAAAGCTCGATGAGCGCGCTGCTCAGACTCTGGATAACGACAACAATAACAACGAACATAACAAGCTAGATAATCACTGCGCCTTGACCGAGCGATTTCATCAAGCAAAGCAATATCAACAACCCTTTATCGATCATGATCACATCATCAAAACCCCACTCAACGGCAACTTACCGCTCTCAATCGACTATAGCGTGACGCCTGTCATCTATGAGCAGCAACCTTACTTTATCATTGAGATGTGGGGTAAAGACCGTCAAAGCCGTATCTCAGAAGAGCAGCGTCAGCAACAGCAATATAATGTTGCCCGTCATATGCTGCGTTCGGTTGCCCATGAAATCAAAAACCCATTGGCTGGTATTCGCGGCGCGGCACAATTATTACAGCGACAATTTATCAAATTCAGCGAGGCGACTGCTTTACACAACCCTCCATCTCCTGCTATTAGCGATATAAATTCTGGCGCAAATCCAGCTCCGAATGGTGATAAGCAGTTGCAAAAAACAGCGCAGAAACTCCGTAGTTATACTGATATCATTATCTCGGAGACAGACCGCTTAACCCATCTTATCGGACAGTTTCTTGGCTCCAATCAGCTACCAAACTGGCAAATGCTTAACATTCATGAGCCAATTGAGCATGTTTTAACCTTAGTGCTCAATCAGTACCCCCAAGTTGCACTGCAACGTGATTATGATTTGTCGTTACCTGAGTTATGCGCTGATAAAGATCAGTTGATTCAAGTGTTTTTAAACCTAATTAACAATGCCTGTGAATCAATGACTGAGTTTGAGCAGACACTTCAACAAAACGCGCCAGCCAAAGCTGATCAATTACCTTCAGATATTTTGCATAGTAGTCTTGAGGTTGAGAAAACCTATCAACCAAAACTGCATATTCAAACGCGCATTGCCTTCCAACATACGATTGGCAGCCAACAGCACAAACAAGCTTTGCAAGTTAGCATTACGGATAATGGCTCAGGGATAGATGCGGCGCTGATTGGGCAGATATTCTTCCCGATGGTGACCAGTCGTGCCACTGGTACTGGTCTTGGCTTATCGATTGTGCAAGATATTATCAGCTGCCATCATGGTATGATTGACGTCAGCTCAAATCAAGCACGAAGCGCTAACCCAAATTCTAATCCCAGTTATAATTACAATAACAGTCAGACTCGTTTTACGCTGTACTTACCCTTTAAACAGCCCGCAACCGATGCGTAAAAATTATGGCTGAACCTATCAAACAACAACCCTGAATCACTTGCTCATTAGGCCTGATACATGACTGCATATAACGACAACCTTAAATCTAACAGCGACAATCAAGGCTCGAATGATAAAACATCTGGCAATCAAACATTTGACAGCCAAACGCTTAATAACCAAGCACTTAACAATCAAACACTTAATAACCAAGCTATGAAAGTAACGGTCAATAATGCGCCTGCTGACAACCCTGCGACCTTATGGCTCATCGATGACGATGCAGCGCTGCGCTTGGTACTGGCGGATACTTTTGAAGATGCTGGATTGACGGTCATCAGCTTTACCCAAGCACAAGCAGCATGGACACGCCTCAATGATATCTTGCAGCAGCGCGAGTCAGCCACGCAGCTACCGGATGTGATATTGACCGATATTCGGATGCCTATGATGGACGGCTTGTCTTTTAGCGACTGGGTGCATAAGCACTTCCCTGCGTTGCCGATTGTCATCATGACAGCGCATTCAGACTTGACCTCTGCCATCAATAGTTATCAGACAGGAGCATTTGAATATCTGCCGAAGCCGTTTGACTTAGATGATGCAGTCGCTACGATTTATAAAGCGATTAATTTTCAACCAGACATGGCGAAAATAGATCAACCAAATGAGTCGGATGCCAAAACAACTGCAAATAAATCGCCTGAGACAGATACGAAGTCCACTAGTAAAAATAAAGCCACTCATAACACTAAGATAGCCACCAAAGCCCATAAGACGACTAAAAACAAAGCTGAGATCAAAAATGATTCACAAGCCAATGACAACCCCAGCGGCATCATTGGTCAGTCACAAGCGATGCAAACAGTGTTTCGTGCGATTGGGCGATTGGCGCACTCACCCATTACCGTTTTGATTACCGGTGAATCAGGCACAGGGAAAGAGCTGGTCGCCAGTGCCCTGCATCAGCATTCACCGCGTCATCAGCAATCATTCATTGCCCTCAATATGGCCGCGATTCCGCATGATTTGATTGAGTCGGAGTTATTCGGTCACGAAAAAGGTGCGTTCACTGGTGCAACGACGACACGGCAAGGTCGTTTTGAGCAAGCTGATGGCGGTACGTTATTTTTGGATGAAATCGGTGACATGCCGTTCAGCACCCAAACGCGGCTGCTACGGGTACTGGCAAACGGTGAGTTCTTCCGTGTGGGCGGACAGCAACCGGTCAAAGTGGACGTGCGCATCATTGCTGCCACCCATCAAAACTTGGAAGAACTGGTCAAACTAGGTCGGTTCCGTGAGGATTTATTTTATCGTCTCAATGTCATTCGTCTACCGCTGCCACCACTACGGACGCGCCGCGAAGATATTCCTGCTTTAACCAGTTATTTTATGCAGCGCGCTGCTAAGCAAATGAACACCGCCTTAAAACAGCTACAGCCTGCGGCGCTACAGATTATGCAAGCCTTTGACTGGCGCGGTAATGTGCGTCAACTTGAGAACGTCTGCCTATGGCTAACGGTCATGGCAACCGGAGATACAGTCATGGTTGATGACTTGCCGCCAGAGCTGCTTGAAGCGATGCCAGCAAACACAGAGTTGCAGCCACAACAAACGTCATCCTCGTCTGAATTTGATCAGTACAACCAGCAGCACACCGGTGATAGCTCACATAGCCCCAATATAGATAGCAATAATATAGATGGCAACAATTTAAACAGCCACAATCTAAATAGCCAAAACATCCAAACTCAAAACATCGCTAAAAATCCAAGTTGGCAGCAGGCATTGGCAGAGTGGGCCAAACAAGCGCTACAAACAGGCGAAACTGACATTTTGCAAACGGCAACGCCTGAGTTCGAACGAGTGTTACTTACAGCGGCACTCAATCATAGCGGTGGCAAAAAGATAGCGGCTGCCAACTTACTCGGCTGGGGACGTAATACGCTCACCCGTAAATTACAGCAGTTAGATATGTCAGCAGCAGAGACGCAGACCAAAGAGTAATAAAAACGCAAAATCATTGAATTAATAATTCCAGTAAAATCAATTATTTATCGTATAAATCAGAAATAATCGTTAAATAATTAAAAATAATTGCAAAAAGGGCTTGTCAAACCATTCAAACTCTATATAATAGCCAACCACTGAGACGCACTACCGAATCAGTTAACTATCTACGTTGTGTTTGAGTTTAAACGCTAATAATGATAGAGTAACGAAAATGGGGCTGTGGCGGAATTGGTAGACGCACCAGATTTAGGTTCTGGCGCCGCAAGGTGTGAGAGTTCGAGTCTCTCCAGCCCCACCATCTTCGGATAGTACATCTTAGACCAAATATCAAAACCTGCTTTTTAGCAGGTTTTTTTGTGTCTGGAGTTTAGCTATCTATTATCACAAACGCTCTAAACCCTCCAACACCTCTTCCATACTCCGATATCTTTTCTCCACCCGCTTCGCCAATGCCTTATCGACCATACATTGATAACGACTATATTCTGATGACAGCTTTGGAATAGGCTGTTGGCAATGCTGAATCGCCCACGCTTTTAATTTATCATTGCTGTTGACGCTTACCTGAAACGGTCGCCTGCCCGCCAATATCTCAACCATCATGACGCCAAATGCATAGATATCACTTTGCACCGTTGCGCCCTTCCCCTGCCAACGCTCAGGTGCGAGGTACGCTGGCGTGCCTGCAGGATTTGCCACACTTATTGCGTTGAAGCGCTGCGCTAAGGCAAAATCGGTCAACAATAAATCAGGCATTACACTGCTATTATCCGCACTATTTGGCAACAAACCATCTAGCAAAATATTACTGGGCTTAATATCATTATGCAACCAGCCAGCGTGATGCAAATTGGCTATCAAATACGCTGATTGATTGATGAAGTGATGCTTTTGTGACGCTATCAGTGACAGATATTTTCGCCCACTCAACTGTCTCGCCAAGCTACCATTAAGATAATAAGGCATGACTACTATTACCAGCTTTTGAGGCTGCTCTAGTATTTGAACGTTTACACAATGATGAGCTAATAGTGGCGGTGCTATAGCGATAGCATTATCTTTGATTTTCAATGAAGTATTTACAGCAGCTAAAACGTCTGCTTCATGAGTTAAATTGGGCGAGATACGATAAGCGGCATCACTCAACTGCCATTTGATCATGACATGACCAAACCGTGTATGTTGGGCGCGTGTTAAGCCTTGATAATAAGTATTTTCAATATTTTGCGTATGCTCATGATTTTGCTGAGTAATACGCTGGTGAACGACTTCGCTAAAATGCAGTGTGGTCAGTACTTGCGTAATAATGGGTAATAGCTGCTGAGATTGCGCCTGTAACGCTTGCTTAATAGACAGATTACTGGCACTATTTTCCATGGTGTTTTTCTCATAATAGGGTGAGATTACTGCCTGCCTGTTCGTATCATTTCCAAAAATAATAGTAGCGCGAATAATTTTGACCAGTACTACGCTCAGTAGGTGCCAAAAGTTTAGCCACGTTAATGATATTTTTGGGTATGGTATTAAAGACAACCTTAAATACTTGAGCCACTATGTCACAACCAATCATCCCAACCACGCCCTCTAATCAGCCTACTTATGCCCTACCTCAACCGTTGTTAGATTTGCTCAGTCAGTACTTGCAAGAGCAGGTGACACCGACGATTGAAATCGATCCATGCCAGCTTGCTTATCGCTGGGTTGGTGGACGCACTGGTAATTTAGAGCCTTTGTCGGTCAATCTATTTTTGAGCTTAGATGACTTGCATGGTATCGATACGCAAAAGTCTAAACTGGTACAAAACACGCGCCAGTTCCTAAAAGGCTACCCTGCCAATCACGTGCTGATGACGGGTACACGCGGTGCCGGTAAATCATCATTGATTCGCGCCTTGCTACAAGCCCATCATAGTGAAGGCTTGCGTATTATTGAAGTTGCTCGCGATGATCTGCAAATATTAGATAAGATTCGCGCTGCCATTAATGCCCTACCAGCAGATTGTAATTGCCGCTACATCGTATACTGTGATGATCTCGCGTTTGACGGTCAAGATGAAAGCTATCGTACGCTAAAGAGCGTGCTTGATGGCTCGCTAGACTCTGAGCAAGACAAGCTACTGGTCTATGCCACCAGTAATCGCCGTCGCCTGCTACCGCAAATGATGAAAGACAATGTCAATATCTACAATGGTCAGACGGATGAAGTCAACCCCTATGAGGCTATTGATGAGACCGTGTCATTGTCAGATAGATTCGGTTTATCACTCACTTTCCATCCTATGGATCAGCAGACTTATCTGCATATCGTTCAGCATTATCTGAATTTAGAGCAGCAGAAAATCTCAGCTGATATGGATAGCGATGCTAAGAATGTTTTGGAAAGTCAGACCATGCCTGACAAGATCAAAAAGGACGCGCTACGTTGGGCCTCTGAACGCGGTGGGCGCTCGGGACGGGTCGCTTATCAATTCAGTCGTTATTGGAGTGGAAAAACGCAATTGGCTTTCGCAGATAGTCAATTGGTAAATAACAAGCTATAAATCATGTCTCATTGCTGCGTGCAGAGCCTAGATACTGCACGCGATTCTCATCTTGATTGCTTGCCAAATCAACTGCGCCATCGACCATATATTGGTCAAAATCTGCTGCCAACCATAGCTTGCCTTGATACACACGTTGCGCATCTAAGCGAATATGCCCCATGTTTGCCGTACTGCTATCTGGGTTATCAAAGCTTTGATAACGTGCGCTAAAATGGGTCAAAATCAAATTCTTAAGCCCGATATCTTGAGCAAATTTGCCCACCAATTGCGCACTACTATGCATGGGATCAAAGTCTGGATTTTTGGCTTGAATCTTAGTCAACACCTCATGCGTATATGTCGCTTCATGCACCAGTAAATCAGTATCGACCAACGCAGAGGTGAGACAAGCTGGCGTATCGTTATCCCCCGCTACCACTACCCGTGTGCGCTTAACGTCATTATTGACATAATCTGCTGATCTCAGCTCACGACCGTCTTCGGTCATGACATCTGTACCTTGCTGCAGTTTGCCCCACAGCGCACTTGCTGGGATACCTGCTGCGGTCAACTTATCCCTATTAAGCGTGCGCTGGCTGATAGTCTGAGTGATACCAAAACCATGAGAGGCGACGCGATGTGATAGTGGTGTGATATCAATATCAAGCTGATGCTGGCTGTCTAAACTGATACTTACCTGACCGTTACCCCCACTATCTGGAGACAATAACTCTTCAATCGCCATAAAATTGATGGCAAAGGGCAAATACAACTCTGTGGGGGCGGTAATAGCTTCAAGCAATGTAGCGATGGCGTTTGGTGCAATGAGGGTCAGCGGTTCGCGGCGTCCAGACATAGCCGCACTCGCCAGCAATCCTGGCAAACCATAGCAATGGTCGCCATGCACATGGGTAATACAAATGGCGATTAATTGATGTAGAGAGAGCTTGGTGTGCAGCAATTGCTGCTGCGTACCTTCACCGCAATCAATTAATAGCCACGGACGCGATTTTTTAGGCTGCTGACTAGCGCCCGATGAATAAGGATTCAAGCATTCGATCGCTAAGGCAGTGACATTGCGCTGTTTGGTTGGCACCCCTGCTGAGGTGCCTAAAAAGGTCAGTTTGAGCATGATTCAGCACTCATAATACAACATTATTAATGAATGATACGGCTTATGACAACTGGCATATCATGGTTCGATCGCCTGCTACCATTTGTCCACCATTGGCAGTACACTCATTGACCATATTAGACTCATAAGACTTCCAACCACCATAAAAACTCGCTACACATAGCAGCACGACCAGCAGTTTTTGTGACCACGCTTTGATAGACACCTGCTGGCTATTGATTTCTTGACGAGCAAGCGATGGGTTAGCATTGACATCGGTATCGATGCTTTTGTTTTCAAATTTATTCAGATCAGACATTACTTTATCCTAAAAAGGTTTTGTCTATGCATAAACAAAACCTTTTATCAAAATATTAAATCAAGCGCTTATACATGTGTAAACGCCAGCAACTAGAACTTAAGACGACCGCCCTTTTCTTCTGCGCTCTTAAAGGCATCACGCTCTTCACAGCGTTTTAGCCAATTTAAGATATTGGTATATTTATTCTTATCTAAGCCCGGACCAGCATTGGCACCTACTACCGCTAGATGCATTTGAATGTCGGCGGCGCTAAAATCTTCACCAGCGAACCAATGATTGTCCTGTAGATGCTGCTCCATCATGTCGAGTATTTTGTTTAAGCTGTTAGCAATCATGCTTTTTTCGACTTTTGCTTTGATGCCCTTGCTAACAGGTTTAATCAACATCGGCGATTGCTCAACCACTTTGGTGAACACCAATCGCATGATGAGCGGTGGCATCACAGACGCTTCAGCGAAATGCAACCAAAACGTATAAGCTTCCCACGCTGCTTCATTGTCATCGGCAGGTTTGAACTGATGGGCTTTATCATAATGCTTGAGTAGATATTCGATGATAAACCCTGACTCAATCAGCGGGCGACCATCCACTTCCAATATCGGTGCATGACCGATCGGATGTATGGCTTTTAGACTCTCAGGCGCGCGGTAAGCTTTATTGCGCTCATAGCACGTCAGTTGATAATCAGCTTTGAGCTCTTCTAATAACCATAAAATACGAAACGAGCGTGAGTTTGCTAAATGATGAAGGTGTAACATAAACCATCCTAGTAATAAGTAATTGTGAGTCCGCTATACTATTTTAGGGTGTGTCCTCATTCTGAACATGGTGATAAAAATGAGATAAATTGCAGCCAAACGAGGAAAGTAGCACAGATAATATCGAGATATTAACCAGCTATTTGACACAGTTTGGCAAGATTTAGCCATTTTTGACCCATTTAAGTATTTTCGTTCAGCTTGAGGACACGCCCTAGATATCATGTGCCAAATTAGGTCGAGTGTGATACTGCTGCTACTGATAATAGCGTACTTAACGCGGCTTTGACACCACAACTGTGTAGAGTAGTTACGAAAAATAATGCCTGCCAAGTCAACTTTGGTTTTACAACAACCTCTACTTATTTGGCGTGGAGTACTTCTATTTTTCGCGTCATTTTGTCTATTTTTTGCTGATATTTTTTGATTTGGCGGAATCGATGCGCGGCCAACACGCCTTTAATACGGCGATTTTCTAGGCGACGGCGTGGTGGAAAGCTGCCCACTTGTGGCTCATTGTAGCCATGTAAGCGGTCATCACGTTTGCGTCCCAAGTAACCCAGCGCGCTATCAGCAATCATAATAAGCAATGCCACAAAAATCATGCTGTACATCAGCATGGATCCACCATCATGTAAGTTACGATCCAAAATCGCAATCGAAAATACGAACAAAAATATCGGCTCAAGGTAGCACAACGTTCCAAACAACGAGACTGGCAATTTCTGACTCGCTATCATTGTCAATGACATGGCAGCGGTACTAATAATGCCAAGTAAAGGCAACAGATACCACAGTTTATGGTTGGTTATCGCTACTTCAAAGCCACCATTCATATACAGCGCAACCAATACGACTGGCAATAGCAACACAAGATCTGAGATAAGACCAGTGATGGGTGGTACGGCTAGATAGCGACGCAGTAGGTAATACGGCGGGTAACCCAAGCAGACAAACAACGTCGCCCAAGAGATAGCACCATATTCAAAGATATCATAAGCGATACCAAGACCCGCACATACAATGGCAGCCCACTGAAGTAAGCTCATATCCTCATTATAAAAAAATCGACCAACAACGATCATAATCATTGGATATAAAAAGTAACCCAACGTCACTTCAAGCCCCAAACCATTCACTGGCGCCCACATAAATATCCAGATTTGTGCGCCCAAAATTGGGGTGGGCAATATAAATAAAAACCACTCTTTGGCGTTTTTTAATGTTTTTAGATAGTCAAAAATATGCTGCCATTGTTTTAATATACTTACCAATAGCACCAAACTAAAAAACATCGTTAGCACACGCCACGAAGCGACCTGCGTACCTGATAGCGGTTGCAGCAGCAAGCTGAATAAGAACAGCAGAGAGTATAAGAAATTTGCAGCCACAGCAGTGATCGTACCCTGCGAGGTTTGGTTAGTAGTCAGCATCACAGCAGCCTTTAGAGATTGGGGCACATCCTTGGCAATTTTAAAAAAAACAAAAGCCTCAGACGAGAACGTCTGAGGCTTTTGCATATAAGGTCGTCGCGCAATCCAAGATCAACGCTTTTGATATGTCGTGCTTATATCATGGGCTGCATTATGTCAAAGTCAGAATAGATAAGCAATACTGCCTTTCATTTAGTATATCAACTTCTTCGTTGAGTAAGTTTAATGACTCTAAGTGCTTATTTTAAATCAAGTTGCTCAATTTTTTGCTGTATTTTATTCATCTTTTTTTGGTAACGACGTATCTTGCGAAAACGATGCGCTTTTAGTACGCCATCGATACGCTGATTGATAAAATGGCGTCGCGGTGGGAAACCGCCCACTTGTGGCTCTCTATAACCATAAAGATGATCGTTACGACGACGAACCAGATAGCCTGTGGCACTATCAACCATCATGACCAGTAGCGCAAGCGTAATCATGCCATACATAAAGAGCGAGCCGCCTTCATCGAGGTTTTGACTCAGAACCGTAATGGATAATACAAACAACAGCATCGGCTCTATATAGCTTAACGCCCCAAACAATGACACGGGCAGCTTACTACTCGCAATCATCGTCAGTGACATCGCAAGCGCACTCAAAGCACCAAGCAGCGGCAATAGATACCAAAACTTCATCTCTTGTGCCGCAACGTCAAAACCACCAGTCACATAAAGTATGATGAGCACTACTGGCGTTAGCAGAGTCAAATCAAACAACAGCCCCGTCACTGGTGGCACAGCAAGTGTACGACGCAACAGATAGTAAGGTGGATAGCCCAAGCACACAAACAGCGTCACCCAAGATACCGAACCATACTGAAAAATATCGTAACCGATGCCCAACGCTGCGAATAGTGCGGCTGCCCACTGTAGGACGCTCATATGCTCATGGTAAAAAAACCGACCAAGCACAATCATCACAAGCGGCAATAAAAAATAACCCAGCGTAACGTCCAGACCAAACCCATTAACGGGCGCCCACATAAACAACCAAATCTGTCCACCCAAAATCGGTGCGGGCAATATAAATATCAACCACTCCTTTACTGTCTTTAGCGTTTTTATATAATCAAAGACATGCTGCCACTGCTTGGTCAAACTAAGCAATATTACCAAACTTAATAGCATCATAAGGACACGCCATGATGCTACCTGTGTCCCCGTTAAGGGCAACATAAACAGCCCAAATACAAACATCATCGAAAATAAAAAACTCGATGATACCGATGCGACAGTTCCCTGAAAAGTTTGATTGGTCGTAAGCATAACAACAGCCTTAAAAATAGAACCTTATTTACATTATTGAGAAAAATGAGAATCAAAAAATAAAAACCTCCGACGATAACGTCAGAGGCTTTTTTTATAACAATCATATAAAACTAGGGCGTGTCATCATTTAGATTGTGAGACTTAAAATGAGGAAAATTGCAGCCAAACAAGGAAGAAATTGCCGTAAATATGAACATATTGACAAGATTTCTGACGATGTTTGGCAAAATTTAACCATTTTAAGACCACTAAATGTATCAATGTGCTAATTGATGACATGCCCTAGATCACAAAGCTAACTACTGAGACATTTATTCGCCGTCTAACTCATCATTATTTGCAATATCGATAGCATCATCAACTTCAGTTGTGGCTGTGTTGCCAGTTGCCGCATCAATATTTATCTGCTCTTGACCTTCTACATGCAACGTACCATCTTCTCTCATAGCATCAACTAGCTCATCATCGCTTTCTTCGTGCTCAACACGTGCCATAGCAACCAGTTTCTCATCTTTTGACAGACGAATCAGCGTGACACCTTGCGTATTACGACCAGAGCTAGCGACATGCTCAACTGGCGTACGAACCAATGTACCTTTGTCAGAGATCAAAATAATATCATCGGTAGAGTCAACCTTGGTGGCTCGTACTAACGCACCATTACGCTCACTGGTCTTAATCGCGATTACACCGCCACCACCACGATTTTGGGTATTGAACTCATCGATAAAGGTACGTTTACCAAAGCCTTTTTCACAAGCGATTAGGATTTCGCGGACATCATCTTCGATAACGACTAACGACTTAATGAATTCATCAGCAGCCAAACGCATACCACGGACACCTTTCGCAGTACGACCCATCGCGCGAGCATCATTTTCATCAAAACGAATGGCTTTGCCACTGGAAGCAAACAACATCACTTCTTGGCTACCATTGGTGATACGAGCGCTGACCAACTTATCGCCCTCTTCTAATCCAACAGCAATCAAGCCATTTGATCGAATATTGGCAAACTGCTTAAGCTCTACCCGTTTCACTGTACCATTAGCAGTTGCAAAGAATACAAAAGGTGGCTCTGCTTGATTGTTATCTTCTGATAACTCATCATCATCATTTATTAAGGTGTCTGTTAATGATGTGTCACCTTTTACCGGTAACTCTTCTACTATTTTTGGAATAGGTAAGATAGTTGTCACGGTTTCATCAGGATTTAACCCAATTAAATTCACTAATGGACGACCACGGGCACCGCGACTGGCAATCGGTACTTCAAAGCCGCGTAGGCTAAAGACACGTCCACTATCAGTGAAGCACAATACTGTAGAATGCGTTGAGGTCACTACTAGATGATCAATCACATCGTCTTCTTTCATCGCAGTCGCAGATTTGCCTTTACCACCACGTTTTTGCGCAACATAATCATCAATTGGCTGGGTTTTTGCATAACCAGTACGAGAAACGGTCATGACTACGGTTTGCTCTGGGATAAGATCTTCACGGTTAAAGTCCATACGTGAATCAATAATATCAGTGCGGCGCTCATCACCGAAGTTCTCACGAATCTCAATCATCTCATTAGAGATAATGGTCATTAGCTTGTCAAAATCGCCAAGGATAGACTCTAAATGGGCGATTTCACGCAGTAAATCTTGGTATTCTTCAGTCAGTTTGTCTTGCTCAAGACCCGTTAGACGATGCAGTTGCATATCTAAAATAGCATTGACCTGTTCAAGCGATAAGCGATAATGCTCATTACCCTCAATCAGACCAAACGGTGCTTTTGGATCTTCGCCTTCGATGAAGTCAGGACGTACTGATTGACTGCCAGCAGCGGTTAGCATCGCCACGACACTGCCTGAACCCCATGTGTTGTTTAGTAAGCTTTCACGTGCCAAGCCGCGGTTTGCAGACGCTTTAATCGCAGCGATAATTTCATCAATATTCGCCAGTGCAACGGTCAAGCCTTCGAGCAGATGACCACGAACGCGAGCTTTATTTAGCTCATAAATGGTCCGGCGCGTCACCACTTCTTGACGATGACGTACAAAAGCAGCAATGAGCTGACGTAAGGTCAATAATTTTGGCTGACCATTATCGAGCGCCACCATATTGATACTAAAGCTAGACTCAAGCGGTGTTTGCAGGAATAAATTATTGACGATAACTTCGGCAGTTTCGCCGCGACGCAAATCAATGGCGATACGCATGCCGTCTTTATCAGACTCATCACGAATCTCAGTAATACCTTCGATTTTTTTGTCACGTACCAGCTCAGCGATACGCTCAATGAGCTTGGCTTTATTGGTCTGATAAGGTACTTCGGTAAATACAATGCGCTCACGATCACGGTTGACGCCCGTATCGCTCATCGCTTCAATGATATAGCGACCACGTATGTGCAAGCGGCCTTTACCGGTGCGATAAGCATCTAAAATACCTGCACGACCGTAGATGATACCGCCCGTAGGAAAGTCAGGACCGGAGATATGGGTCATCAGCTCTTCAGCTGATATTTGCGGATTTTCGGCATATGCCAAGCACGCATTAATAACTTCGGTCAGGTTATGCGGTGCCATATTGGTCGCCATGCCGACTGCAATACCAGTCGCACCGTTGACCAACAAGTTAGGCACACGCGCAGGCAACACGCTTGGCATACGCTCAGAGCCATCATAGTTGTCTTCCCAGTCGACAGTGTCTTTGTCGAGATCAGCCAGCATCTGATGAGTCAGCTTGGTCATACGTACTTCGGTATAACGCATAGCCGCCGGTGGATCATCATCAATCGAGCCAAAGTTACCTTGACCATCAACCATCGGGTAACGCAAACTAAAGTCCTGCGCCATCCGTACAATCGCATCATAGACCGCACTATCGCCATGCGGGTGATATTTACCGATGACATCACCGACCACACGCGCCGACTTCTTATAGGCTTTATTGTAGTCATTAGACAGCACGTGCATCGCATACATCACACGGCGATGCACTGGTTTGAACCCATCACGCACATCAGGCAGCGCGCGCGAGACGATCACGCTCATCGCATAATCCAAATAGGATTGCTTTAATTCATCCACGATGGCAATAGGACTGATCGAGTCGCTCATATACACTCCTTCACTCACATAATTTCTCTAAGGATTGCACACCTTAAAAAGGTTTAAGCTGATACAAAAATATAGCTGCACAAATGCGCAACTATGATTGTTATATAAACGCTAAAAAACACCTCAAAACGTGCAAAACCATAGGAAAATGGCGATACGGTTTTTGTTAAAAGTAATGTTGAATAAAAGAAGCTATTTTAGCACAAATTTGTTGATTTAGGGGGTTCTGACTGTCATTAAAATCAAGCAAAACAGCTCATTAGCGCAGGTTTTTAGATCCAGTAATATCCACCGAAATATCTTTAATGACATACTCGCTTAGACTGGCTAATTTTGCCATTTTTACAGACGCATTCACCATCTTTTGAGCAATGAGAAACGCCGCCCATCTTACCGGAGCAAGGCGTGTTTTTTGCTTGTGCTTGACTCATAGGCAATCATACAAAGGTGAGCGCTAGCAAAGATAACATTATTGACTTCATTGTTTTATCCTCCTAAAAAATAATGGGTTTATACATAAAAAAAACTGCACCCACTGGGATGCAGTTTTTTGACATCATTCATCTGTAAATAACTTATTGCCGCTTGGTCATATTAAGTTCGGTTGGCACTGGCACTGGCACTGAAGTCTTGATTAAAGAATTCACGAGTGGCGTCAGTACAAGCACTAGCGACTAAACCACCATGATAGCTAGATAAGAGGCCAGCTCCAGCAGCGTCGACATTATTATTAAATCGCGACTGAATATTATCAATAGTATTGGTCATTAGCCAAGGGTTTGCTAATGCTGATTGACCTAAAGGCAGCAACGTTGGAATGCCACGACCCGCTTCATTCTCGTTATCGACATCGAGAACAGTGATATTTAGATTGGCTTGTTGCAGCTGAGCCGTCATTGCACCTGTATTTAAATCATAATATACCGTTGGATCACGATGACCACCACATAACAATGTTGGCATCTTTGGTACATATCCTCGTAAATCGTTGTCTTTTAGAGCTTTACGAAGCTCGTTCTGTGGAGAAGCGGCTGGTATTCCAGCTGGTGTTGCTGCTGTCAAACCATCAGGATTTGCAAGCACATCTGTCACATAAGCGGCACGAAAGTCCGTCTTAATGAGATAGTTATCAGGAGAAAATCCTAAAAATGCAAAAGGTAGTGTACTAAAAGGTAGCTGATCAAGTACTGCATTGCCAGTAGATTTTGACTGGAACAGCGCAAATCCAGGCAGTTTATTATCCTCGACTAATTGCTCAAAACTTGAGTCACTTGGAAGGATAGTATTGGCATACTGGTCAGTGAAAATCTCATTAACATTATCATAAATACTTGGATACTTTTTCTGTAATCCTGTCGTTAATAATGGCGCAAATCGCGTTGCACCAAGGTTAACGTTCCCCGTAAAGATAGCATCACCAAAGGCGGCCAAAGCATAAGGGCCTGATAAAGGCGCAATGGCTGTCACTGGTTTGTTTTGTGCTTCTAGCGCTCTAGCCGTAGCCATAGCAACATGACCGCCTTGTGAATACCCTGAAATATATAGCTCGCCTGAATCATCGATATTGGCGTAATTGGTATTTTTATCTCGTTTTTGTGCATCGATAACGATACGCGAGCTATTCAACGCATCAATCATATCAGTAGATTGCTGCTCAGCAACTAAGTACGGATGATAATCAAGCTCTGAATCATCATAGCCAGCATAGTTAGGGGCTACGACGATATAGCCTTGCGCGGCAAAGTTTGCTGCTATCAAGGTGGCTTCACCCGAGCCTGAATTTTGAGGATTGCCAACTTGGCTAAAATCATAGCTTTTATCGGTAGTCGTACCATGAGCATATAATAATACTGGACGATCACCCGAACAATCTGCACCCTCACCACTAGGCAGCATTAAAGCAGCAGTTGCATTGGTAACCTCGCCTGCTGACCCTACCGTTTGATAGGTGACTTTTTCTACTTTAATATCACACTTAGCATCAGGCGTACCAGCATTTTCCAATCCAGGAATACCATCTATTTGAGCAGTACTGAAGGCACTAATTGTCTCAACGCTAGTAGGAAAAATGACGGATGCTGTGTCGTTATCATCGTCGTCATCTCCACAACCGGTGAGTAGTAAAGCACTGGCAACGGCTACCGACAATAGGCAGCGTGACATCGTTGGTGTTTTGGTAGTGATAGACATGGATTGATAGATAGGGGCAGATGAAGGGGCAGATAATTTGCCGCTGGTATCCGTGGTGGATTTGATCATGGTTGCTGTCCTTAGCAATGGTAAATCAGACGTTTGCTGAAATTTTTTGGCAGTAAATGCCGTTTAGTTTGGCAGCTTTTTTCATCAATGATTTGTATTAAGCACTTTTTAGCAAAACTTGCTCAATAGTTATTGTTTCTTAAACCTTACTATTTATACCGTAAAATTTTATGAAAAGCTACTGGAAAACATGCGCTGAGTGACGTCTTTTACCTTATGCAGAAAATTTTGTTGCCGTTAAAGCAGTTCTAGCTTAGCTTTAGTCTTTGTTGTACGATGTTCCAAATTTAACCCTAATACAGATATCACCCTATGCAAACCAGCAGTCAAAGCACGAAAGAAACCAACAGCCAATCGACAGATCTAACAAAAGAAACGGCGATGCAAGACGAGACGCGCACTGATCGTAGCTTTGACACGATTGCCGATTATTTTGAAAAAAAGGTCTACGGTGGTCTTAAAGGCGACATTCGACTGGCAGTATTGCGCCGTGATATCTTTGCCTATACAGCGCAGATGAGTAAAGAGCTTGGGCGACCTTTACGGGTTTTAGATGTGGGTGCGGGACTTGCACAGATTGCGATTGAGCTTGCGGCTCAAGGGCATAGCGTGGTCATCAATGACATCTCTGCCAATATGTTAGAGAAAGCAAAAGAGAGCGCCGCAGAAATCGATAAGAATCTAGATATACGCTGGTATGTGTGCCCTTATCAAGAGATAGAGGATAAATTGGCAATCGATGAGTTGCAGAATAAAGACAGTATGGCTAAGAATGCTGAGAAAACAGCTAAGTTTGATTTGATAATGTCGCATGCCCTACTCGAATGGCTCGCAGAACCAGCCGCCATCATGAACTTTTGTGATCGGCAGCTGGCTGAGCATGGCGCGCTGTCATTGTGCTTTTATAATCCAGCGAGCTTTGACTATCGTAATCTAATTATGGGTAATTTTAATCTGCTCGATAACACGGATTATAAGGCTGACACTAAAAAAAGCCTGACGCCTAACTATCCGGTCGCCAAAGAAGAAGTCGAATCTTGGCTCACAACGCATCATTACCAAACCATTCTAACCAGTGGCTTGCGCGTGTTTCATGATTATGCACCGCTCAAGCGCGGTGGTCATAATGATCCTGATGCAGTCATACGCATGGAGCTGCGCTACTCACAACGAGAGCCGTATAAATGGCTGGGTCGCTATCTACATATAATGGCAACTCGTTAAGTTGAATAAGCTTAATGATAACGAGCGTTTAAATCATAATTTGCTAAAGCGACTATCTCGCTTCTGCCACTCGCTCGGACCGATCGTACTCTGACCAAGTCGTCGCATTGATGTCTTTTTCATCAAAAACAACAACGTGCTCAAGTATCGGCAAAATCCCAATTTGCGAGCCAATCTCATGATTATGATGACTGGCGACCAAGGACAAAACTGTCTGCCCATCATCGAGTTGTAAGCGATACAGATAATTGGCACCGCGAAAGACGCGCCCAATTACCAAAGCGGTCTGCGTACTATCATCATCATGGATTATATCGTCAGGGCGCACGAGCACCTTAATCGGTGTACCATTGGGATAATCGTACTCACAATACTGCGGCTGCCCTGACTCATCATAAACTTCCATGCGACGGTAAATATCACCTAACGCGGTCTCGACGTGACCTTCTTTGATAATGCCATCTATCATCGCCCCTTCACCGACAAACTCGGCGACAAACGGACTGATTGGCTCATGATATAGCTCGCTTGGTGTCGCCCATTGAACCAGTCGACCTTTATCCATCACGCCTACTTTATCTGCCAGCGCAAAAGCCTCATTTTGATCATGAGTCACCAAAATAGCGGTGGTATTGGTACGTTTGAGAATATCACGGACATTCATGGCCAATGACTCACGCAGTACCACATCCAAATTAGAAAAGGGCTCATCGAGTAGCAAGAGTTTGGGATTGGGCGCTAACGCTCGTGCCAAAGCAACGCGTTGTTGCTGTCCACCTGAGAGCTCATTGGGTCGTTTGTCAGCATGCTCAGTCAATTCAACAAGGCTTAGCATCTCAGCCACGCGGGCTTTTTTGTCGGCTGCTGACCATTTATTGAGACCAAAAGCGATGTTTTTTGCCACGCTTAAATGCCCAAATAACGCATAGTCTTGAAACACCATGCCCATGCCACGTTTGGCTGGCGCGACGGCAAACGAGGTCGTCGGCGTCTGTTCTGTCAAGCGTTGGTTATTTAAGCCAATCGTGCCGCGACGACTTTGCTCTAATCCCGCAATGGCTCGTAATGCCGTGGTCTTGCCGCAACCGCTATAACCCAAAAAGCAGCCAATCTCGCCTTGCTGTAAGCTTAGCGATAGTCCATTAACGATGATGGTATCGTCATAACCGACGATTAAATCTTGGACGCTAAAGTAAGGATTGGTGGTGATATTTGTCTCAGTATGTGCGGTAAAGTTAGCATCGTGCTTAGCGATATTATTATCCTGCATTTGGTAAACTTCATCTCTTGATACTAATGATTTTTTTACATTATCAGCGTGCACTTTCACTTTAGCCGTAGCCGACTTAGGATTGGCTGGGTCTGTTGAGTCTTTAATCAAGTCAGTATACATAGATGGTACCAGTAAGCGATTAATGAATAAAACCAATAAATAAAACGGTAAAAAATTATGGTACTAATGAAGGCTTAAGCGCGATCAACTCTGTCTTTAACTTCTTAAATAATAAACGGCAATGTCTTAAATAATAAACTGTTTTCAACTTATCCCTGCTTATCACTTTGGCGCAGCAGTATCCAAACGGGAATAAGACCGACCAACACAATCAGCAAACTTGGCAATGCTGCTCTGCCCCACATGCCTTCGCTGGTCATCTCAAACACCCGCACTGCTAGCGTATCCCAGCCTTGCCGCCGTGTCATCAAAGTGATCGGCATCTCTTTCATCACTTCGACAAAACCCATCAATAAGGCCGTTAGAACCCCAGGGCTGAGTACAGGCAACATCACTTGCCGCCAACGTTGATAAGGGCTGTCACTCAGTAGTTTAGCAGCTGCTTCCTGATTGACAGTCAGTCGCTGTAACTGCCGATCGACTGGCTGAAAACTTACCGTCATAAAGCGCGTCGATAAGGCAAGGAGCATCACGATCACACTACCCGACAGCACTTGCTCTGAGGTCACACCGAACGCAATCAGCTGATTGTCTATCCAAGCAATTGGGATAAATATACCAACAGCCAGTACTGTACCCGGTACAACATAGCCTAGATTGGCTAAAGTCGTCATAAGCTTGGTTGATTTATCAGGATATTGGCGCTTGATCCACGCAATAATGATGGCTAAAAAAGCAATGAAAATGGTGGTCATGCTCGCAATCATGAGACTGTTGGTGACAAAATCAATATAACGGGCGTCAAAATCTTGGCGAAAATTCAACGCGGTCCAGTAGATCAACTGCAAGAACGGTATTAGGAAAGCCAGCAAAAACACCAGTGTACATAGCAGCGTCATGGCCAGTTTAGCAGACGCACTGGCTTCAAAACGCTGATTGCTGCCTTGGGTAACTATATTACCGCGCTTGGCTTGCCAATACTGCTCAAACAATACGACGATAAATACCACACCGATTAACAAAGCGGCTAATTGCGCGGCAGTCGTTAGACTAAAAAATCCAAACCAAGCCTTGTAAATAGCCGTCGTAAAAGTGTCGACATTGAAGACCGAAACCGCACCAAAGTCCGCAAGCGTTTCCATACTGGCGAGTAACAAGCCGCCAATTATCCACGGCAACGCTTGCGGTAATGCCAAGCGGAAAAACACGCGACTGCGGCTTAAACCAAGCATTTGACCCGCTTCAATCGCTCGCCTGCCTTGTGACAAAAAGGCCTGACGCGCTAGCAAATAAACGTAGGGATAAAATGCCAATGACAATACCAAACCTGCGCCCCAGACATTGCGTACTGACGGAATGGCTGTATCGATGCCTAACTCTCGTAAACCTGTCTGTAGCGGTCCACTAAAATCAACAATACCGACGGTAACAAATGCCAGTACATAAGCCGGTATCGCCAGCGGTAGCATCAGCGCCCACGAAAAAAAGCGCTGTCCGGGAAAGCGATACATGCTGGTGATCCAAGCAAGTGCGGTGCCGATACTGCCAGAGATAACCGTCACCATCACCAATAAAATCGCGGTATTTTTGAGGACTTGTGGCAGCACATACTCGCGCATGTGCGTCCAGATATCTGCCACTGGCTGCGTCCATGACAGCAGGACGATGAGAATTGGTACCAGCATAAACAACGAAATCAGTCCTAAGACTGATTTTGAGAGGATACGTTTGCGAACGGCATGGTCTTGACTAACAGCCAAACTACTATGGTCACTGCCATTGTTATTGTCGTTGGCTGTCTTGTCTTGACGAACAGACGCATTTGGCGTTGTTATCATATAATTATTACCATGTCATACGCATAGAGATCTCGATCTAATTCGCCTATCGCACACCCAAAAACACCATTTTCTCTGTCAAACTTGCTCAGCTTACTGTTCCGCTTACTAAGAGTCATACTGACATTTATCTTATGGCTACTGTCATTTTTTGGGCATGGTTGGCTTGTGATACTCTATTTATAACCTGCTTTGTCCATCATTTGAATCGCTTGGGTTTGACGCTCGCCAAACTTTTGCACGTTGATATCATCTTTTTTGAATTCGCCCCACGATCTGAGCATATCTGACTCATCAACGCCTTCTTTGACTGGATATTCTTTATCAGAGCTGGCATAGAGGCCTTGCGCCTTATCCGAAGACAACCATTCCATTAATTTGAGGGCGCCATCAGGATTGTCTGATCCTGTCACCACACCTGCCCCAGAAATATTCACGTGGGTACCAGTAGTGCCTTGGTTTGCCCAAAAGACTTTGACAGGAAAATCAGGCTGCTCATCGAGCAAGCGACCATAGTAGTAGCTGTTAGACAAGCCTACTTCACACTGACCGGCAGCAATAGCCTTTAACATGCTAGTGTCATCACTGAATACGTCAGTGGCTAAATTATCTACCCAACCACGAATGACGGCTTCGGTTTTTTCTTCGCCTAAGTTTTCAATCATACTGGCAACCAATGACTGGTTATATACAGAGTTTGAGGTGCGCAAACAAAGCTTGCCTTTCCATTTTGGATCCGCCAAATCTGCATAAGTAGATAATTGGTCGGCGCTGACTTTACTTGGGTCATACATGATAGTACGGGCACGTAATGACAGACCTGTCCACTGACCTTTTGGATCACGATATTTTGCAGGGACATTGGCTTCTAATACCGTCGATGCGACTGGTTGGAGCAATCCTTGTTCTGTGGCTTGCCACAAATTACCCGCATCTACAGTCAATAGCATATCCGCTGGCGTATTTTGACCTTCCGCTTGCAAGCGTGCCATCAATGGACCACTTTTATCAGTGACCAGTTCAATTTTGACACCTGTTTCTTCTGTATAGCGGTCTAGCAAAGGCTTGATCAGCTGCTCGTTACGTGATGAGTAGATCGTAATCGTTTGTCCTTCAGCACTCGTCGCGCCATCGTTAGCCACTTCTTGCTCGCTACTGGCTGGCGCCGCTTCAGCATCAACGCTTTCTTCTGGCGTAGAGGAATTACTACAACCCGCAAGCCCTAGCATCATGCCAAATACGGCAACAGGTAAAGTGAGCTTGGTAGAAGGTAAATTTGCGCTGAAAGCTTTCAATGACATGGTTTTCCCCATAATGGTGCTACGGATAAGTGAGAGAGATAAAAAACATTACTCATTAAGAGTAATAAGAGCATATTAGTTGAAAACAACATACTAATAGAAATGAGATTAATTATCAATACATTTATTTAACTGGATAAACTGGTGTTTGTTTGGCTAAATCATTGCTTTTAAAATACAATTTCAAAAGCAATGATTTAGCCAAATAGTGTTCGCTCAACACTTTTTTATAACAGCCATTGCCCCAAAATTACATTGACTGCCGCTTCAGTACGCAATATGCGTGGACCTATATGTACTGGCTGACAGCCTTGACTGGCAAGCAGCTCAATCTCATAGTCGATCCAGCCCCCTTCTGCGCCGATACAAACGAGACTGGGCAAGGAGGTGCTATTAGCTGAGTTGGTTTCTACGAACGATGGCGCAGTTTGCTCTTGCTTTGCTAGCACTTGCTGCTGCACATATTGCGAAAATGACAGATCGCTGTAAGGGTGCGCGACAATAGCGCGGTTGGTGATTAGACTTGCCAGCTCATCCTCGACAAAGGGTTTAAAACGCTTTTGCAAAGTAATGCGCGGGGCAACAGTATCCACTCCTTGTTGTAAGCCTTCTAATACGAACTCATCGAGGCGACTCAACATCGGACTTTGCCAATAGCTCTTTTGCGTGCGATAGCTATTGATAAGGATAATGTCGCGCACACCAAGCGCCGTCATATCCATTATCAAGCGGCGCAGCACTTTTGGACGTGGCAATGCTAAGATGACCGTTAGATTCAACTTAGCAGGTGGCGCAACTGACAATTGGACATCACCTAGCTGAATACGGTGAGCAGCAATCTCCTCAATCATCGCTGTACCAAGATTGCCACCGAGTTGCCCGATTTTGAGGGTATCTCCCACTGCTGCGGTCAACACGTCATTGATATGGTTGATTTGCGATAGATTATTGATTGTCGCAGAATTTTGCGAAAAGTTTTCGGCAGGCAGTAATAGACAGTTCATAGCGTCTCTTGGTTTGAGTGTTGCTCAATCACCTTTTCGATCATGGCAAATTGACGCGTTAATACTGCTTGCTGCTGTACGGTCATCTGCTCGCCAGCTTGCCCTGCTTGTTTGGCTAATAGCGGATGGATAAGCCAAGACTGTAGCTGATCATAAATGAGCGCCGTATCGTTAGCAGCCAATGAGGACTTATTGCGCGAGGATTTTTGCTTACCCTTCATATCTAGACTACTGATATCTGAGCTACTGATAGCTGAATTGGCGATATTTTCATTATTGGTAGCAACATCCTCTATATTAATTGGACGATAAAACGCATTGTTTGGCTGATATAACGCGCCCACACTCGCCAGCTTATCGACCACACTTTGACACGATTGGGTTTGGCGTCCCATTAGCACCGGTGTTGCCACACTCGCTGGCTCAACTGGATTGTGTCCGCCCACATCGACCAACGAACCACCCACCAACGCCACATCCGCTAATGCATACCATGTCATCAGCTCACCCATGCTATCTGCTAAATAGACTTGCGTGTCCGTATTGATTACTTCTTCGTTACTGCGCCGTGCCATCATCAACGTGCTGTTTTGGATAAGCGTCGCCACTTCATCAAAGCGTTCAGGATGTCTGGGCACGATAATCAACAGCGTGTCTGCCAGCGCTGGGTTGGATAATAGCTGCTCTTGTAATAACAGAGCGATGCTTTCCTCACCGCTATGGGTGCTGGCCGCGACCCAAATAGGACGATCCGCTATTCCCAACTCGACGGCAATAGCGCTCTTTTGCTTTTGTATAGTGGCACGCTCATCTTCTTTCTTAACAGCGCTGCCATCAGTCGCTTGTACATCATCAGTTTTGCTATCAATCGTTTCATTATTGAGCACTGGGCTATTAATGACCCACTTGAGTGAGCCCGCCACCCGGATTTGCGCACTATGAGCACCCAGCTGACGAAAGCGTTTGGCAGACTCATTGTCTTGCGCAATAATTAACGTCAGGTTTTTCATCATACTGGCGCTGACAGCAGCGATTTTTTGATAGCTTGTAAATGAACTGGCTGATAGACGACCATTGACTAAGATGCTCGGAATACGATGCTCGGATAGCTTGGCTAAAATATTTGCCCACAGCTCGGTCTCTACAAATAAAGCCGCAACTGGCTGCACGTGCGCTAAAAACGTTTCGATAACAGCAGGGCTATCTACAGGTACGTAGCTATGACTAAGCCGACCCTGAGCAATGTCATCAGCGAAACGACTGGCACCGCGGGCAAAACCTGTCTGCGTGGTATTGGTCAGCCAAATCTGATAACCATGAGCCAATAGCATGTCTAGCAACGGCGCTACTGTATTGGTCTCACCTAAAGACACCGCGTGGCACCAGATAACGTTATTATTCATCTCAGCTTTATGGTTTATTTCAGCTTTGATATCAGCTGTTGGCGCTGCAGGATAGTGCTTGCCGAAACGCTGCGCCACTTCTTGCTGATAGTTGTCGCGCTCGTGTGAGCGTCGCCAAACCTGTAGGCGATATAGCGGCTTTAGTAAGCCAATGATACATTGATAATAAAAGGGTGGCTGATACACTGCTCGACTGGACAACGCGGTAGATGAAGATGCGGTGGTAGAGGGTTTGGATGGCGTAGGAGAAGATGGCATAGAACAGCCCAGATTAGTAATGGATCAGATAATACCATTCTCAAAAAAACTGATGGTAAAAAACGCGACAATTCTACCTGAATTTGCTGCTTAATAATAAGCTTTTACGCAGTATGAGCTAACAAAAATCGTTTAGACAATAATTAATATTAACACCGCCACTACTAGCACTACCGCCAGTAACAGCTGATAGCGCTTAATACTGTGTTGCTCTTGCTTTTGTGTCGTTATCAACGCTTGCGCTTGCTGCCACTGTGCCACCAAACTGGCCGCTTCCACGTGACCGTTTTGGGCAGCTTGCTCTAACCAATATTTACCGTTATTGATATCTTGCACGACACCAACCCCTTGGTAATACATCTTACTGAGTAAGCGCTGCGCTCGGCTGTCGTCTTTGCTAGCGGCTTGCTTAACCCATTCAACACCTGCCTCTATACCAGCATTTTTATCAATCACCAAGCCTTCATCGAGTAGCTCATACATCGCCAAACGCAGCATAGCAGCGGTATTCCCAACATGCGCGGCCTCTTGTAGTTTCAACAACGCTTGCTTTTTTGCCGCCAGATGATTCTCTGAAAAGTTAATTTGCGCACGCGGTTTAGATTGCTTTGCAACATGCTGTTCAAACTGATCCAAGACTTTACGGGCTTGCTGATATTCAGCATTGCCCGCAGTTTGCGGCCGTTCAATCTCATCTAACTCTATGAGTAATTGGCTAAAAATTTCTGGGGTTGGTGAGGGTTTGACAGAAGTAGCTAACTTAGTTTGCGTTAATGCCGGTTCCAATTTAGACAGCTCAGGCTTTATCTCACCTTGTTGTTCATTCGATAAGTCTTTATTTGCCAGTGGATCGGCTATCATTTGCGAAGCAGTAGCTTCATTCAAAGCATTTTTATTCAAAGCAGCTCTATTCAAATCATCTGCTGGTGTGACCGTAATATTCTGCTCTATCAAAGAGTCTACGCTAGTGCCCACTGTCTGAGAATTAGAGTCTATGCTACTTGAGCCTAAGTCCACTTGAGAAGCCATGCGAGCAGCCACGTTAGATTTATTGTCTTGAGTGGTAATGGTAGACACGTAATTATTAGCGATTGGCAGTCTGGCACTAACCGCTTGATACAAGCCACTAGCAACTTGCCCGCCTTGAACCGCGACAAAGGGTCGATCGACATGACCGAACAAGCGCAAGCCTATCGGTTCTAGGGCAAAAAATATTGGCAAGCTGGCACTGTCATTAATATTGGTACTGTCATTAATATTGTCATTGTCATTAATATTGGCACTATTGTTTTCACAATATAACACTGCCATATGCTGATAAAAATCATCGGTGCTCAGCGACCATATTGGATAACGTTTGCGCAGCTCGAATTGACCATACCAATGCGGCGTATTTTGCCAATGCTGTGCCAATACTTGGCCAGCATAAAATGCCAAAAACATCATAAGATTACGATAGCGTTCATCCGTTAACAGCGCATCTTCATCCCAGTTACCCGTTTTAATCAGATCACGGCGTATCTGCGATAGCAAAGTATCTACCCGCTGTAAGCTCGATAGCGACTCATCCAAAGTGCAATCACGCAACTCCGCTTCATAGGCAATACCACCTGCGATAGGGCGTCCCGCTAAGAAATCTTGCCAATAGCCTGCGGCGATATAATCCAGTGGTGTTAGAGGCGATGCAGACATAAGACCAGCGTGTCCTTTTACAGTTAAGTAGGTAATGAATAGGATGACATCGTTATGATGGCGACAGTAAAACAATGTGTGGATAAAGACAATGTGTAGATAGTTTACCTTAGCCTAAAATTCAAACCGCTACAATAAACCGCTACAGTAAAGGACTAAACAAGCGTACCACATTATCAAACAAACGCTCATAGCCTGCGCGCTGCTGCCATTCTGCTAACGTTAAAAAATGACAGCTCTGTAGATAAGTCTCTTGACAGTTAGCAATTTGAGCGACCATTTCAGGGGTATAAATCGCCAAGCTGACTTCCATATTGAGATAAAAACTGCGCATATCAATATTTACTGTACCAAACAGACAATAATCATCATCGATCACCACGGTTTTAGCATGTAGCAGCCCGCCCTTAAATAAGGCAATGGTGACGCCCGCCTGCAATAACTCTTCATAATACGCTTGTGACGCATGCTGCACTAAAAACGAATCGACCTTTTCGGGAACGATAATCGTCACCTCTACCCCGCGCTTAGCCGCGATCGTCAGCGCACTTGATAGCGCCTCATCAGGTACGAAGTATGGCGTAGTAATACAAATGCGTTTATTAGCACGATGAATAACCGTCACCAAGGTATTATAAATAACATGCGCTGTTACCTGCGGTGCCGAAGGTATCAACTGCGCGATCACGCCTTCTATTACGGGCATCTGTGGTATGACTATCGACATTGAGCCAGTATGTAGCGGCTCATCAGCATCGATACTATCACCCAAAAATTTTACCCGACTGTTGATGTCATTGATAGTTGGATCCATCACATATAGCTTGCGGGTATAGTTATTGATTCGCTGGTTGAGCTCGTCTAGATTGTTGTTATTTTCAGCGCCGATATCGGTGACCACAACTTTTGCCATCGCCGTCGCTATACTGATGGTACGGTGGCTCACACTACGTATCGCCACATCGATCCATTGTCCGACATTTTTATTTTGTTTAAAAAACTTAGGATCGACCAAGTTAAAGCTGCCGATATAACCAATGTATTCATCAATGACCACCATTTTTCGGTGATTACGCAGATCTGAACGTTTAAATAAGGTCTTAAACAAGCCTACCGGCAACGACTGATGAACAAAGACACCTGCTTGCTCTAATATTCGATGCTCATTGCTATTAAAAAACCTAAAACTACCAACACTATCAGCCAATATATGACACTCAACCCCGCGCTGTACGGCAGCGACCAACGCCTCTATCACCTCTACTACCTGCCCCTTCGGATAGATGATATAAAACTCCATCAAGATGATACTCTTTGCTGACTCAATATCATCGATCAAACGCTTAAAAATAGCACTGGGCGCGGTTAGTAGCTGCATCTGGTGATCGGGAAACACCCCGAACCCTGTCCAGCGCGTCCCTATTTGGCTGACACCGCGATAGTTATCAGGCAACAAATCTTGCCCTTTATCAAAGACCAAATGCTCCCGCCTTGCCATCTCGTTCATTAGCAGGCTGGCTTGATCCATGCGTTCACGATAGCGACGTCCGATCATTGGCTCACCAAGCAGTATGTAGGCAATTAATCCTACGACAGGCAAGGTATAGAGCACAGCAACCCAAGCGATCGATACGCCAATATTGCGCTGTACCGATACAATTCGTAATGTCATGAGTATCATGAGCACGACATGTAATATCAGCCCCAATTCTGCAAAGTCACCCAATGACCATGTCGTAAAGTACTTTTCAATAGCAAAAGTGTCTATGCCTGCCTCCATCAACCAATCAGTCAATTAATACAAATCAAATTATTCAATACCTGCACGTACCATAAAGCATTATCAGTATAGTAGCTTTTAGCGCGCACACAATAGGTAACTATGTACCCACCATATGGGCTGAACAAGTCTTAATGTCGCTAACGTAAAGGAAAGATAATCATTAATTTATAAAATATATGAAATAACGTTTGACAGGCATATGTAAATCTATATAATACACACCCACAGCAAGGGGACTTAATTAAGTTCTATGTTGTTAGAATTTTTATTAATTTAGAGTGTGACAACTTTAAATGTTAAGACTTCTATAAGATTCCTTTTAAGGAATTTTAACTTGCGAAGCTAACGCTTCTCAGGGTGATTAGCTCAGTTGGTAGAGCGTCTGCCTTACACGCAGAATGTCGGCGGTTCGAATCCGTCATCACCCACCACTCTTTTAGCGAAGTGGGCTCTATTTATACGAGTAAGATGCTAAAAACGACCTAAGCAGCGGTAGTTCAGTTGGTTAGAATGCCGGCCTGTCACGCCGGAGGTCGCGGGTTCGAGTCCCGTCCGCTGCGCCATATTTAAAACGAATTTAAACTTTCGAGTTTAAGCAAGTTTCGCCTCAAGTATTAGTTTACTTGAGGTTTTTTTGTGTCTATTAATTTAACTAAGTGTTTGATTTATCTATGGTTTATCTCTTGCCTTAGTCAAAATCTCAATCAATAACATGGTTAAATAATATAGCCACATAATATAGATTGCTATAAAGTCGTCTGTCTCGGTTGTGGTGGTACAGAATAAGTGCCAACCACATGGGCGACCAAGTCACTAGAGCCTTCTGAGTAAAGAGAAACCTCGCCCACGATTAATGTGCGCCCTACTTTCATTAACGTGCATTCGGCGATAATACGGGCATCTGCTGAGGGTTTACGCAAAAAATTAATGGTCAAGCTCGTCGTCACAGTCAACGGTACAATACCAATTTTTCCCAATATTGCCACATAGATGGCCACATCAGCGACACTCATCAACACCGGCCCAGAGACCGTGCCACCAGGTCGCAGCTCATTGATACCTATCTCATGAGATAAGGTCGAACCCTTCTCATCTACTGACTCGACCCTACATTTGGTTTGCGGAAACTCCGCCTCTATAAAAGCGACGATTTCTTCTTTGCTTGCAGACATACCTACTCCTTGGTTTTAAGTGTGCTTACTGCCGACGTTTAGCCTTTCTCATTTAAGAGACGCTAATCAAAAACAGTTACCTGATTCTCTCCACCATCATTTATAGCACAATTCACATTATGAGCCGTATCTATATTAGGGTCTGTTGCCTTTAAGAACCTCAAAACTTCACCTGCTATCTAATATCACTTTTACTCTAGTATGAGAAGCAAATGATCAAGACCAACGACCAAACACTTACAACCCAATTGACATAAGTGCCAATTAGCGTAATATACACATGTTAATGATTATCATTATTATTTAACTCTTAGTCATCAAACTTTTTATACTCAGTGTTGTTTTAAAAAGCATGCTACCAATAAAAATCAACAAGAAAGCAATGCTCTGATTCTAAAGGGCTTTCAAATCATCAAAAGTTGTTTAAATTATAATCATCATACTTTTTGATATACAACCAATCAGTCAAATAAAGGAAGGTATTAAAATGGCAAAACCCACCCCAAGAATGCTAGAAGTTGTTCGCAGTAAATACCTTACGCCACATATGTGCCGCGTCACACTTGGTGGTGCTGGACTGACTGATTTTCCAGTAGACCAAGAAAGTGCTTATATCAAACTGATGTTTCCTCAAGGTGAGGAGACTCGACCATTAGTGCGCACTTATACCGTTAGTGTTCAACGAGATGAAGAAATAGATGTCGATTTTGCTTTGCATGAGACAGAAGGCCCTGCTTCAACATGGGCACGTAACGCCCAAGTGGGTGAGCAAATATTAGTAGGCGGCCCAGGACCAAAGAAGCTTATTAATAATGAGGCCGATTGGTTTTTATTGATCGGTGATATGACAGCATTACCAGCGATTACCGTCAATCTTGCCCAGCTACCTGCTGACGCACACGGCTATGCAGTCCTTGAGGTTACCACCGAAGCAGATAAGCAACTACTCAAAAAACCCGACAATGTCGACATTCATTGGGTGATAAACGCACATCCAAATGCACAAAGCAGCCCATTACTTGATCGTGTTAAAACGCTTACTTGGTTGACAGGACAACCTGCGGTGTGGGCCGCTTGTGAATTCCATAGTATGCGTGCCCTACGCCACTACTTTAAAGTAGAGCGTCCAATACCAAAGACCCATTTATACATATCTAGTTATTGGAAAATCGATAGCACAGAAGACCAGCATAAAGTTGTAAAGCAAAAGGATGCAGAGAGCGTATTATAATTTCGGTGTGTCAGCACGTATAAGCGAAACTGACATCGGACTTAGCATCAAAACTAAAAGAGTCCGCTTATAGGCGGACTTTTTCGTCAAAAATATGATTAAGAATATCTATGTAACCTTGAACGAACCTCGAATCAATTAGCCCTAATGCCATAGTCGGTTCAAGACCGTTCAGGTACAAAGAAGGCAAGTTAAAGCACTACAAATAGTAGACTAAACAAGCCTGCCTCCATACCTGATTTATAGTGGATTGACTATATTAAGCAAGCAGGATATCACCATGCTCATCACGTAAATTATTTTTCATCATTTTCCCTGCGCCGTTGAGCACAATATTATCTACAAAGACGACTTTATCAGGTATCTGCCAACTGGCCACTTTACCTTTATAGAACTCAAGAATCTGCGCCTCATCTACTGCCGAGTCTGCTTCTTTGACGACAATTAAGACTGGACGCTCGCCCCATTGTTTATGAGCCGCTGCAATCGCTGCGGCCATCTTAACCTCTGGATGCTCCACAGCGATGTTTTCTAACTCCACAGAAGATATCCACTCGCCCCCTGATTTGATCAAATCTTTTGAACGGTCACGGATATTCATATAACCATCGGCATCAATTGTGGCGATATCACCGGTATCAAACCAGCCATCTGCAGTAATGGCATCTTTATTTTCAGTAAAATAATCATCAATGACCCAATGCCCACGAATCTGTAAGCGCCCTTGTGACTCGCCATCTTCGGCGACTGGCTTGTCTTTTTGCTCCGTATCCATTAGACGTATCTTGACACCGTAAGGAGGGCGACCTTGCGATTTACGCAGCTCGTTAATCTCTTCTTTACTGAGCGACTTGTGCTTGGCTTTTATCTGGTTCATCGTACCGAGTGGACTGGTCTCCGTCATGCCCCAACCATGTATTGCATCGCAGTTAAAGTCCTCTCTAAAGGTTTTGATGACTGATGGCGGACATGCCGCGCCGCCGACGATCGTACGCGTCATACTGTCAAGCTTACTGCCTTTGTTTTTGGCAGCGGTTAGGAGACTTTGCCAAATAGTTGGTACGCCCAAAGCCACAGTCACTTTATAGTCATCAATCACAGACACTAAGCTGTCTCCATCAAGATTAGGACCGGGCAGTATCAAAGAGCAGCCCGTCAGAGCAGCGGCATAAGGCGTGCCCCACGCGTTGACATGGAACATCGGCACTACTGGTAGCAAGACATCTTGGGCAGACAACGAGGACACATCGGGCATACACAAAGCCATCGCATGCAGAACTGAGGAACGATGAGAGTACAAAATGCCTTTGGGATTGCCTGTCGTTCCTGAGGTATAACAGAGTGAGCTTGCAAGCTTTTCATCAAACTGCGGCCAGTCAAAATCAGGGCTATTATCTGCCAGCAACTCATCAAAGAACAGAGCATTCGGTAACTGCTCCAAGACTTTTTCGTCTCTATCACCCAAATAAATAAAGTGCTTAATGCCTTTGATGTGCTCTTTGATAGCGGTAATTAGTGGCAAAAAAGTAATGTCAAAGAATAAAGCTTGATCCTTCGCATCGTTAATGATGTAGGCAAGCTGTTCGGGGAATAAACGAGGATTAATAGTATGGCAAATCATACCGCTACCCGAGATTGCGTACCACGCTTCTAGGTGACGGCGATTGTTCCATGCCAAGGTGGCGATGCGCTCTGATGACTTAAGTCCCAGTGCTTGTAGCGCATTTGCCAGACGTTTTGAGTTATTGGAGACGGTCAACCAATCACTTTTGGTCATCTCGCCATTGACTTCTTTTGACAAGATAGCGGTATCACCATGATATTGGGCGGCGTGCTCAATGAGGCTGCTAATGAGCAGCGGCTGATACATCATTTTTCCTAACATCTGAATATCCTTATAGTGATTTTAGTGCTCGTCCGTGGGCATATTTTATATATGGAGCCTCATCAGTATACGTCAGTCTGAACAGTTAGAAAAATTAATTTCGTCTGATAGAAATAAAGAATATATCTTTTTTTCTTAATTAAGTAGCCGTTGTAGATGTCCTTATCAGTCTCTTTATTAGCGCTTTCAATACTGCCTACTACGTGTTCGTTCATCGGATGAACACGCTTATTTACACTTATATTTGCCCGTTATTTTCTAGAAATATACTGTCTCAACTTATGTTAAACCAGACATATTAGAAAACGAAAGCCTGCACCTGTTTACGACCCAGACTGCACTACAACATTAGGCAAACCTTGTACCGCTCTGTTTGCCGCGTCAATAGCACCAGCGACATAACCAGAGAACGCCTCTGACCATTCGCTACCGCAACCAGTTAGACTGCCTTGCCACACACCTGCTGTTGGCTTGGAAGCAGGTGCTACTGCATGCTGACCTGCGCCACTGACATCAGCAGGCATCGCCGTAAATGAATCTTGCGCCCAGTCTTTGATATATTCAGCCTTTGGTTTGTCTGCTTGTACACCAAATAGACGTACCATCTGCGCGCGGCAATGCGCTTTTAGCTCCGTCTCAGAAACGCTTTGGCGCACTTGTGCAGGGACGCCAAAGAAACCAAACACAGCACCTTCGCCCTCTATTAAAGAAGCATCGTGAATCTCAGTAAGCGGCCCTATCGCGCTGCGTGCTGCACCTGACAGTCCTTGATTGCGCCAAAAGGGCGAGTCATAAACCGCCACATACTTGGCATGTGGTGCCATCCAAGTGGCGGTCTCTTGCCATGCTGTTGCCAAATCTTGCGGTAAAGCAGGTTCAAATACGATATTACTAATCGCCAACCGAGGTGGTAGCGCAAGTAATACATGCTGCGCTCGCAACGTAGTCGCATACCTAAAGCTATCTTCGCTCTCTATTTCGTTATGCTGACCAGTTTTGGTTAAACGCTTTACGATTTGATCGGTTATGACACGCTTGACATCTAAGCGAGCATATAAAGCATCAGTTAGAGCCGTCATTCCACCCACGAGGCGCATAGATGGTGGCGAGCTCTGATAGCCTTGCGTGCGGATAGGCATCTCATTGGCAGCACGCTCAACCATCATGTCGCCTTCTTCGAACTGAGCGAAACGTGTCAAATCTAATGCCTCAATCAAATCACTTAATTGCGGCTGATACTCTGGCCAAAACCAAGACGGCCCTAAATCAAAGCCGTCGTTTGATTTTTTATGATCAACACTTTGGCTGCTAGTACTCATATCTGCTGATGACTTGGCAACAGTGATACGCCCGCCCAATCTATCACGAGCCTCTATCAATATATAATCGATGCCTTTTTGCTCTAATAAAAATGCTGCATATAGACCGCTTAAGCCACCGCCAACAATCACAATAGGTACGTCTTGCATATAAAATCATTCCTGCTTAATTGAAACTACTCACCCAACAACTTAGTCAGCATCTCATCTATCTCAACTTTAAACTCTTTATCTTCAATCTTATTTGCCGTGATTTTGGCATTTTGTAGACTTTGAATAGCCGCTTCTTTGTTACCTGTCTCAAGCTGTAACACTGCCATAGAAAAAGCAATCGACGACAGATGATCTTTTGAATTGATCGCCGTAGCTTTGGTTAGTGCTTTGTCATAAATGACCAGTGCTTCGTCCAAATCCTCTGTAAAGTCAGCAAGCGTTTCCCACTGCTCTGGATGATCTTTGTCTGTGTTTTCATTATCAGTACAGATGGCTTTTAGCTCAGCATAAAACGCATCAAATTTTTCTTGATTACCGATACGGTCAGCCTCTAGTAACTCTTCTGCCAATTTATAAATAGATTTATATATTTTGGTATTGATCATTGCTTACAACCTTTTATTGACTTGGGGTATAGATTATTTGGTTAGGATTATAACGTAATTCTAGGGCGTGTCCTCATTTTAAAAATGGTGATAAAAATGAGATAAATTGCAGTCAAACAAGGAAAATAGCGCAGATAATATCGGGATATTAACCAGCTATTTAACGATGTTTGGCAAAATTTAGCCATTTTTAGCCCGTTTAGATATGATCAATTGAATTGAGGACACGCCCTAGCGGCTCAGATAATTGCCACAGAAAAGGACACGATATTTATATGGCTGTTATTAACATTACTATGAACATTATTAGGGCTACTATTCATACTATAGTCGATTCAATTTAAAAGTAGTACAAGGCAACCGAGTGTAGATGTATATTTGATACTTCAAGCGAGGTTAACGCTGTAATACTTTTATAGTGGAATGACTATTAGGGTTACAACTCTCGCCAGTGCAACCAAAGCCGTGTATCTAACTCAAACTGGTGATATTCAGGCTCCATATGGCAGCATAATTGATAAAAAGCTTTGTTATGCTCATGCTCTTTAAAATGCGCCAACTCATGCACGACGATCATGCGCAAAAACTCAGGCGGTGCTTCTTGAAACAAGCTGGCCACGGTGATGCTATTATGCGATTTCAGCTTACTGCCCTGTACGCGAGACTGAGTGGTATGAATACCCAGCGCATGTTTTAAGACTTTTAATTTACTGCTATAACTGACATTCGATAACGGGCCAACTTTGCGCATATACTGGTTTTTAATGTCATTGATATATTGATAAAGCACCTTATCGCTTTGCACCTGATGCTGAGTGGGATACTTTTTTTCTAGATAAGCGCCCAGTTTACCTTCGCTAATGAGTAACGCGGCTTGGGTTTGAATTTGCTCAGAATAATGAGCGATGTACTTTAATGTGGTCACAAATTTATCCTTTGCTGGTACTTCAAATTTTGTCTCTATAGATTTTACCCTATATCTACTATCTGCCTATCATTGGTTCATAAAAAAACCCTATAAGCTGCATTCAACTTATAGGGTCAGTGTAAAGTCGAGTATATTACTTAGCTATTAACGCTCTAAATGTAGATACTGCAAATGACGCTCGTACTGGTTTAAAATATCGACCAATACTTGCTCTTTGGAGTAGCCAACCAAGTCATACTCTTGTGAGCCTTCGCTTAAGAACACTTCTGCACGATAATAGTATTCTGCGTTCTTAGTTGAGGTGCTCAATGTAAAGTTAGGACGCTCAGCTTTAATCAGGTTAACCTCATAAATAAAGTCATCTTCATCGCCATGTCCAACACGCAATTTGAGACCATCTATTTGACCGCTACTCTCGTCCATACCCTCATCTATATCTTGTCCGATATGTTCAGGGTTACGGATATCCAAAGAGGTTTTTAGACCACCTGCGGCAAACTCTTTTTCAACTTCCGTCATAGCAGGTCTGACCACATTTTGTAAAAACCGTTCAACTTGTGCATGTTTAGGGAAACTGACAATACGTTGCAAGCGTGCTTTCCAGCTCTTACCGCTATCGAGCACGTTAGCCGTACCAATCGTACTGGCTTTGCGCTTATTGCCCTCTTCTTTTAATGATCTCCACATCGCCACCATATAGAGCACAAGAATGAGTGAGAATGGCAAACCTGCAATCACAGATACTGACTGTAATGAGGCAAAACCACCAGCAAACAATAAGCCCAAGGTAATAAGACCGGTCGCTGCTGCCCAAAATAAGCGTAACCAAACAGGTGCATCCGTATCATTGGTCATACCTCTTGAGCTCAAGTTCGCTAATACTAGCGCGCCTGAGTCAGCTGAAGTCACAAAGAATACTAACCCAATCACAACACCTGCAAATGACAGCACTTCGCTGTAAGGAAAATACTCAAACAAAGCAAACATGCCCATCGCCGCATCATTAACTGCGATTTCACCAAGCTCAGTGGCACCATTGGCAACCAAATCTATCGCTGAGTTACCAAAGATAGAGAACCAAGCAAAGATAAAGCCAAGTGGGATAAACATCACACCAAATACGAACTCACGCAGGGTACGACCACGGCTAATACGCGCAATAAACAGACCTACGAACGGTGCCCAAGCGACCCACCATGCCCAGAAAAATATCGTCCAGCCTGATTTCCAATCAGCGCCTGCTTGACCATCATAAGCATAAACATCAAAAGTTTTGAAAACGATGGTTTGGAAGTATTGACCAATATTTTGGGTAAAGGTATTCAGCAAATAAACCGTATTACCCATCACCAATATCGCGATTAATAGCAATATCGAAGACAGCATGTTGAATTCGGATAAACGGCGGACGCCTCTTTCCACACCAGTCATCGCAGAGATCGCCGCGGCAGCGACCACACCTATGATGATAAAGGTTTGAACCATTTTGCTAGATTCAATCCCAAACACATGAGTCAAACCAGCATTGGCTTGCAATACACCAATACCCAAACTGGTCGCGATACCCATCAAGGTACAAACCACACCAAAGGTATCGATACCATCACCAAGCCAGCCTTTAATTAAGCGCTCGCCAAAGATAGGCGTCAGTGGTGAACGTAACGCGAGTGGCATGTTTTTACGATAAGCAAAGTACGCCAATGCCATCCCGATTAAAGCATAAATGCCCCAGCCATGTAGACCCCAATGTAAAAAGGTCTGCGCAAGTGCTTCACGCATAGCCGCTTCACTGGCAGGCTCGAGCCCCGTATGCGGCGTCAGATAATGCATCAACGGCTCAGACGCACCAAAGAACAATAAATCAATGCCGATACCAGCGGAGAACAGCATCGCTGCCCACGCTAAAAAGGGAAATTGCGCCTTTTCGTGATCTTGACCAAGCTTGATATCGCCATACTTAGAAAAGCCAACAAACAAGGCAAATATACTATAAGCGGCAACCACCAGCATGTAATACCAGCCAAAGCTCTCTGATACCCATGCCATACTCGAACTTAATAGCGCCTCACTATAATCTGGAAACGCAATCGTCCAGATTATCAATAAAATAGAAATAATAGCTGAGCCTAAAAAAACCGTCTTATTTAGAGTCAGGGGTTTCGTCGCATCCTTTGATGGCGAGCTGTACATAAAAGACCTCAATAGGTAAATTAAACAGGGTCTGATATTGCTTTGTCCGTCATAACTTTATGACTGATAACCGCGTGACATACAAATAACTGCATGACGCACAAAGCAGTACCAATAAATAAAAATTTGTTGCTCAAGTAATGACCACTTAAGTAATTGCCACTTCAGTAATTATTTAAGCAACAAGGTAAGTCATTAAAAAATCAATTTTAATGGTGTTCGTTTTCTAAAACAGTAGCACGGATAAAAAAGACCTTTATAAAAAGGCCTTCTTATTAATATTTAATTTAAACAGAGCCATAAGCACGCATCGGCTCAGCTCTCAATGGTGCACCATTGGCAGTAAAGTAATCTACCGTCGAGCGTGGTAACTGCACACCGCGCATCTTATCAACGATTTTTTCTGCCAGCATAATGGTCGTCGCGTTGAGATTACCACTGATGATATTTGGCATAATCGATGCATCAACGACACGCAAGCCATCGATACCATGCACCAGACCTTCACCATTGACGACCGAATCATTGTCTTCGCCCATCGCACAAGTACAAGATGGATGATAGGCCGTCTCGCTGTGGTTACGGACATACTCGTCCAACTGCGCGTCGGTCACTAGATCATCGGTTGGTGCGATCGATCGACCACGATAAGGGTCAAGCGCTGGCTGATGCATAATCTCACGAGTGATGCGCATGGCAGCACGGAACTCTTGCCAGTCTTGATCATGAGACATGTAGTTAAACAAGATACTTGGATGAGCACTTGGATCTTTCGACGTCAGCTTGACGCGGCCACGACTGGGCGAGCGTAATGAGCCCACATGTGCTTGGAAACTATGAGACTTCACGGCACTGCGGCCATCATAACGTACCGCAAGTGGTAAGAAATGGTACTGAATATTAGGATGCGTGAATTTTTCATCGGTACGAATAAAACCACCACCTTCGAACTGATTTGACGCGCCAAGACCCGTACCGTTGAACAACCACTCAGCACCGATGGCTGGCTTATTCCACCATTTATTGGCAGGTGCAATCGACACTGGCAGCTTACATTCATACTGCATATACAGCTCTAAATGATCTTGCAGATTATTACCAACACCTGGTAAGTCTATAATCTCATTAACACCCAAATCCTTTAGCCATTGACCAGGGCCAATACCAGAACGCTGCAATAATTGTGGCGAAGCAATCGCACCAGAAGAGATAATCACCTCACGAGAGGCATGAAAGTTCTTGGTTTGACCTTGGTGCTCGACTTTGACACCGATTGCGCGTTTGCCATCAAACAAGATCACATCGGTTAGCGCACCCGTCAAAATCGTGATATTACTACGCGGCTTAGCACGGTCAAGATAACCACGAGCCGTTGAGGCGCGGCGACCATTAGGCGTCACAAACCGATCCATCGGCCCAAAGCCTTCCTGCTGATAGCCGTTTAAATCGTCGGTACTTGGATAGCCAGCTTGCACGCCCGCTTCAATCATCGCTTGAAACAGTGGATTGACCCCTGGTTTTGAAGTGGTCATCTCAACGGGACCACCTACACCATGATAGTCATTCTCGCCAGCATCACGGTTTTCTAGCTTTTTAAAGTAAGGCAGGCAGTCCAAATACGTCCAATCTTCTAGGCCTTTAATCTTAGACCAATCATCAAAATCTAGTGCGTTACCACGGATATAACACATACCGTTAATCAATGACGAGCCGCCAAGTCCTTTACCGCGACCGCAGTCCATGACGCGGTTATTCATATTCGGTTCAGGATCGGTCTTGTAGCCCCAGTTATAGGTCGTTCCTTGCAACGGCATGGCGAGCGCTGCTGGCATCTGCGTACGAAAATCTAAGCGGTGGTCTGGACGACCCGCTTCTAATAGCAGCACCTTAATGTTGGCATCTTCGGTCAAACGCGTGGCCAGCACATTGCCTGCTGATCCTGCGCCAACGATGATGTAGTCATACTCAGGTGTGGTTGATGTCATAAAACGCTCCATAATATTGAAAAATAAATCATTTACTATCAGTAAAGTCGAACAAAGAACAAATTAGCTCTACTACTGAACCACTTTACTGATTAAGAATTTTCTCAATAAGATTGATTAAAAGACAGATTCAAATGCGCCCAACTCTACTTGGATAGATTTGGTCTGCGTATAATGCTCAAGGGCTTCAATACCGTTTTCGCGGCCAACACCTGAATGCTTGTAACCGCCGACTGGCATTTGAGCGGCTGATTCGCCCCATGTATTTAACCAGCAGATACCCGCTTCAATTTGAGCAATGACTCGATGTGCTCGGGTCAAATCAGCAGTCACGACGCCAGCTGCCAATCCATAATCGGTATCATTGGCACGGCGAATGACTTCTTCTTCGGTCTCATAAGTCAATATCGACATCACTGGGCCAAATATTTCTTCACGTACGATAGTCATTTCATCAGTACAGTCAGTGAATACCGTCGGGGCAACGAATGCACCATTTGCCAATTCGCCTGTTGTCACACGGTCACCGCCTATTAGCAAACGTGCACCGCTAGCTTTACCTTGCTCGATATAGCCAAGCACTCTTTCCATATGCGGGAAGCTGACTAGTGGGCCCATGTTGATGTTTTCATCCATTGGATCGCCCAATTTAATACGCTCAACACGCAATAATATGGCTTCTTCAAACTTGGCCTGTAAGGCTTTAGGGATAAATACACGCGTGCCATTGGTACAAACCTGACCACTGCTATAGAAGTTCGCCATCATTGCGATGTCCGCAGCTGTATCGATGTCCGCATCATCAAATATGATTAGTGGCGATTTACCACCCAGCTCTAATGTCACGTCTTTAAGAGACGATGATGCCGCGCTCGACATGACTTTTTTACCCGTCGGTACGCCACCCGTAAACGATACTTTGGCGATATCAGGATGCTGAGTTAAGGCCTCACCCACTTTATAATTGCCTTGCACGACGTTGAACACGCCATCTGGCAAGCCTGCTTCTGTCAAAATTTCTGCCAGTTTCAATGCAGTTAACGGTGTCACTTCTGATGGCTTAAAAATCATTGCATTACCAGCAGCTAGTGCTGGTGCTGCCTTCCACATCGCGATTTGAATCGGATAGTTCCATGCACCAATACCAGCGACCACGCCAAGTGGCTCACGGCGAGTATAGACAAAGCTGGTATCACGTAGTGGAATCTGACGACCTTCAATCATCGGTGCCAGACCTGCATAATATTCAACGACATCCGCACCAGTGACGATATCGACATACTTGGTCTCAGAGTAAGCTTTACCCGTGTCTTTGGTTTCTAGCAATGCCAACACATCGTTGCGTTCGCGCAATATCTCAACGGCCTTTGATAGGATTCGACCACGCTCAACTGCTGTCAGTGCTGCCCAAACTTTTTGACCTTTTTGTGCTGCTTTAACCGCCTCATCAATTTGCTCATTGGTCGTTTGTTGAATCGTCGCCAGCACTTCACCCGTCGCTGGATTGATATCTTCAAAAGTCGTCAGCGTTTCATCTACCGCCAAATAACGGCCGTTAATATAAGCCGTTTGTATTTGTTCTAAGTCGATAATATCTGTTAAGTTATTTGAGTTTGTATTAGTAGCTGTCATGCAGTGCTCCTATCGACGACTGGCAAAAGCCTTATAACTAAGCTAGTACCGAATAATGTCGTCATGGTTTAAGTTGTAAAAATAAAAGTTATATCGTTATGTGATTACAAGTCGTTGTGTGACTAAAATTTGTTATATGGCTAAAAATCGTTATGTACTTATCAATTGTTCTTTAATAAATTATTTGAGCGCAGCGTTTTAATAAACGTGCTGCACCATCTTTATGCATCAAAGCCACGTTGCGTCATTTTTATCAAACGATCACGTAATGACTGTTTATCTACTATGTCAATGCCGGAAAAATCTGAGAGCCAAATCCCATCAGCGACCAAACGTGCCATACATAAGGTCTCGGTATTATCAGTTGGCTCATGCTTTTTCAATTGCTGATTTGACCACTCAGCCCATAATTCGCGCAGCTCACTATCGCCTAGCATCAATACATACAGCGTTGCTTGGCTATGAAATTCTGCCTGTCCCTTTTCGCCTAGGCTAATCGTGGCATCGATATAAGCGCGGGTAAAAGAGCCATAACGCACGGGGTCTTTAGCCATTGCTGTATCTACTTCTGCCTCAAACTTCGCCATCGCGTCATGAAACACTTCCAAAATAAGCGCGTTTTTAGTGGCGAAATGATGCATAACGCCACCTTTAGTTACCCCAACAGCATCAGCGACTGCTTGAAAGGTCACTTTAGACAACCCTTGCTCTAGCGTTATTCGTGCTGCCTGATCGAGCAGCGCCCGACGCACAACTTCTGGCTGTTTTTTACGTTTGTAAGCGTTTTCCACTTCCATATCAATGCACCACAGAATTAGAGAATAAGTTCATCACCATCACACCACCCACAATCATAGCGATACCAACTGCTGCTGCTGTATCGAGGCTTTGCTTAAAAAACACCAAGCCCACGAGTGATGTCAGTACGATTCCGAGTCCGCCCCACAGCGCGTAGGCAATACCAAGCGGTATGGTTTTAAGGGTCTGCGTCAACAAGTAAAACGAGATGACATAAAGCAAACCCATAATGAGCGTCGGTACCAAACGCGTAAACTGCTCTGACTTCATCAAGAAGGTGGTGCCGATCACTTCACAAATGATGGCAATGGCTAAATATCCATAAGCAATAGTGGTAGGACTCATATTTAGAACATCCATAACAATTTATGGCACATAGCAGCAAAGCACCGTATACAAAAGAAACCATACGGTCGGTATTCTATAGAAATAAACCAGCAATGTGAAGGTAATTTTACAATTTTATATTTCTAGGCGATGTGCAAATTCTCTTAGTATTCAAAAAGATAGGCAATTCATCTAATCAAATATGATTGCAAAGACTGATAACTAACACTGATGAGTGCTTATTTTAATGATGAATGAATACAGCTAAAACCTTCTGTAAAGGCCTATCAATTAAGGCTTTTCCTAGTTATTTAATCCTAGTCACCTAATCTAGTCACTCAATAAAGATTTCAGATATAGGGGTTCACCAAAACAGCCCGTTCAATAAGGGATTACGGGTTATTTTTGATAAGTTACGACAATATTTATTATTAATGTCATAATAAGGTTGACAGCCTCGAACGACTTGGCTAAAATGTGCCCCACATAACGCAAACAAGATAAGTAATCGCTTTGATATAAAGCATGAACAATCTGCTGTTATGACCATCTATTCTCCAATAGCTCAGTTGGTAGAGCAACGGACTGTTAATCCGTGTGTCCCTGGTTCGAGCCCAGGTTGGAGAGCCATATACTAAAAACCTTCATCATAATTTGATGGAGGTTTTTTTATTGTTACCCCTTTTATATTTACTTCTAATAATATTAGCACAGCTGCGGTGTTCTTTTAGACATTTTTGTTGTATGGTAAGGTTAGTCTTGATTGGGTTTGTTTTTGTTTGAGTGCTTTGCTCCTACTCACTAAAAGTAATGGTTTATTATGATACCTGTACGTATAAAAAATAAGTTTTCTGATCATCCGCAAAAAATCATGCGGCCAGTCAGCATTCGTCTGTCTGAAGAAATGATTTCGCTACTAGAAGCGACTTCGTCTGAATTAGGTTTCAAACGTATTCAAGGTCTTATACGCTTGTATATTCGCCAAGGTCTCGATCGTGACCATCAGGATTACACCCTAGCCCATGATGAAGTATTTATCGAAACCCTCCGTAAGCGCGGTGTGAGCCAACATATCATCGATGAGGCTATTGTGGTAACGCACAATAACAATATTTCTCATCCTTTGTCTGAGCTACAGAATAACGATTAGTAGCACTGCTATTAAGTGCCACTATAAGAGTACATGTAAAAAGTCATCGATCGGTCATATAAAACCTCATAATGATTTTTATTAAAAAAGACCAAGTTTGCTACAGCGAACTTGGTCTTTTTTTGTCTGTTATAAAGATTAAAGCATTATTGATATTTTTTAAATCCTCTTCTCGTTATGTGCTTTCCTTTCGTACTTAAAGTCACTCGTCTTTTTTAGCGCTGTATTAAATTTGCTACCGTATTTAGCCATAATTAAACACAAGCTGTCATTAAACGAGGTATATTAATAAAATAATCGCGACTATTTATTGGGTTTCAACATAATAAAGATTTACAAGGAGGTGTACGATGACGAGCTTACATCAGCGTTTCAACAAAACTTTGTTTTCAACCATGACGGTAGCAATGCTAGTAATTGCGACTGGCTGCTCATCGCCGCAGACTGACCCAAGTAAAACAACCATACCGACAGATTCAGACCAATGGCAAAAGAAATTGGGGCAAACTTTTGAGCAATTATCCCAGCCCGATCAACAAGTACTTAGCCGATATATGCTGCGAATGAAGCTCAGTGACGCATACGAATCTGGTGCGATGCCGCGTACCACCATCAAGCAAGCCCTTGTGCAACAGCGTGAATATGAACGCTTGCACCCAAACAACCCTACCGGTAAAAAAAGCCCTATTGTCAGCAGTCAGCCAACTTATAGTGCCAATGCACAGAATTACCCTGTCGCTCTATTACCAGTCAAAGCCAGTGATAGCGACAGCTTAAATCAAGTAAAACTACAGTTTATGCTATCAAACCACGGTCAGGTCGCTATTCAAAGCTTTAAAGGGACGCTAATCATGCAAGATGCGAAGCTGACGAAAGGCAAAAGATTCAATGTGCCCTCGACACAGTTTGATCCTCCCATTCAACCAGAGCAGTCTGGCAAAATTATCATTGAGAGTAGCATAGAAGACATCAACGTCATGCGAGCCATAAAAAACACCAAGGACATGACTATTATGATTAGCGAAGGTGTTTTAACGTTAGAGGATGGACAAACAGTGGAGTTTGATGAGTCGCTAATGAAATAAAGGATGTCGTTGCAAGTGAGCATAATCGTGATTACATGGCAAATGGGTAACCAATTTCGCTACAGCATTGAGGACAGGCAAGGCAATTATGATAATGTGCCGACAAGTTACCAGGACAAAAAGACGGCCAGACGCAAGACGGTCGATACTAATAGCACAAAGACTAAGACAAAAAATTCAAAGGCACGTACAAGAGTAAAGAAGCGGCAACGGCCGTGCACATGCTGAGTCGAAACGTATTAAAGATCAACAAGCCAAGTTCAGTATTAATCCAGCTTACGCCTATCTTGCTGTGACGACAAAAAGCCCCGTAACATTACAGGGCTTCAAGGCAGATATTGATGCACTCAGATGGACGGTGGATAAAACGGTACATACTTATAGCAAGTATGGTGGATTGACAACGCGGCTGGATTTAGTGGCAAAAATACATTAGTCCTCTCCGTACCATGATGAGGTATCAATTTCCATCTCCTCTAAGTCAAATGTAATTTGGCTAAAATCGTTCATATTGATTTTAAATTCTTGTGAAAAAGGATAACACATAGGGATATTACACAAGTCGTCTTTAGGACCATACTCTTGATCAACACTTACGTTACCATACACTTTCATATAGATATAGTTATCATCTATATTCAAGAACTCAATATCTTCTATCTCATACTCATCAATAAAAACACGTTCTGCTAAAATATCTATACTTCCCGGTATACACCCGACAAGGTTAGTCTTGTAAATCTCATCTTCGAACAAATAAGGAATATCGGATTCAATTTCATTGATAAGAGATAAAGCTTCTATAGCTGCTGACAAAATGCGTTCCATGTCTGCAGTCATTTCGTCAGAATTTTTAGAAAAATAACCTTTATTGATATGTGTATATTTACTTAATTTATCTATTTCTTTTACATACTTTTTAACAGTATTATCAACTATAAGGGTAGTTTTCTCTATATATTCATCTGGGATTTTCTTTTGAATAACATATTTGACACGTTCTCTTCTTGTTACTCGATCTAAACCTTTTTCTCTATCTTGGCTCTGATACCAATCTGACCTCACAACTTCGTCATCAGGAGCTTTTCTTTCAAGAATATTACGTAAAAGTTCTCTTATTGAGCATGCGAACTGTTGGAATTTCAATATATTATTATTAGAGTTATAGCTTTCTAAAATAGAATCATAAAATTCTTTTTCAAAATCAGTTTCTAGAAGACTCTTAAATTCCTCAACAACATCTAACTCTTCAATACTTTCTGATTTCATATTTTATATATCCTTATTTATAGTATTAATAGATTAAGAGCTTCATCTTCTAACTAAAAAACTATAGCACTTTTAGATGTGGACCTCAGTATAACGATATTAAGTCATAATTGATAACACTTGCTTTAGAGCGCCGATATAAGGCATTGCACGAATAAATCGGATACGTATCGTGGTGTGTATTTCAGCCTCAAGCATCTTACATTAGACCAAAAAAAGCCCTGCTATTTAGCAGGGCTTCTTAGCTCAACAATACTGGAAAACTTTTATTTATAGTACATTACAAAGCATTCATAACGATATAACACAAATAACCAGCCCATAGCCCAGTACACTAACCTCAAATTACAGACATTAAAAAGCCTGCACAAGGCAGGCTTAGTAAGATTTTTAGCAATTTCTGCTATTATCTCGAATTTGGAGGAGACGGAGAGATTCGAACTCTCGAAGGGCTACAAACCCTTGTCGGTTTTCAAGACCGGTGCATTCAACCACTCTGCCACGTCTCCATTGGTGGATCATTATAACGATATAAAATAAAAATGCAACAAAAAAAGCCGCAATCATTAATAATAATTGCGGCTTTCGAATTTGGAGGAGACGGAGAGATTCGAACTCTCGAAGGGCTACAAACCCTTGTCGGTTTTCAAGACCGGTGCATTCAACCACTCTGCCACGTCTCCATTGGTGCAATATTATAGCGATATAACATGAGAATGCAAGCAATTAATTGAACGAATTTAAATTATTTTGATGCTATCATTGATTCAGTTTAAAAGAGAGTTAAGGCAACTGAGTGCAGAGGTATAAGTCATACTTCAAACGAGGTTAACGCTGTCACTCTTTTATATAGGATTGACGATAGGTTTTTTATGAGATGCCAGATGTAAGCACATATCTAACAGCCTATTAGCATAGCCCCATTCGTTGTCGTACCATGCAAAAACCTTGTATTGCCCGCCCACTTGCATCAGCTGTTGTCCATCAATAATCAGCGATTCAGTTTGATGGATAAAATCACTGGATACCAGTGGTTCTTCGGTATAAGCCATGATGTCATGCAAATGTGCCTGACTGGCCGATTTGAGTACCTCACGAATCGATTCAATACTGACATCTGGTGTATCAAACACAAAAGTGACATCGATCGCCGCCACATCGATGGTTGGCACGCGTATCGAATGTCCATTTATCTTGCCTACCATCGCTGGTAGCACCCGCTCTGTCGCAGCGATACTGCTAGAGGTGGTGGGAATGATGTTGTAGCCGGACGCGCGCGCCCGTCTTGGGTCACGGTGCGCCTGATCTAGTACGGTCTGATCAGCGGTGACCGCATGAATCTCTGTCATCATGGCAGACGTCACGCCAAACGCCTTATCAAGGGTGTCAATGAGCGGCACCAATGCCTGCGTGGTACAAGAGACGCTCGATATAATCGGTAGCTCAAGCGTTAATGCCTCCGTATTCACACCCATAACGATACAGGCATCCACATCATCGAATGGCGCGGCACCGATAATCACTTGCTGCGCGCCAGCGTCGATATGTAGCGTTGCTTGCTCATAAGAGCGAAAGTGTCCAGTACATTCTAGCACCACATCGACACCCAGCGCCTGCCAAGGTAGGTTTTGTGGATCAGGCTCTGATAGCATATTGATGCAGTAAGTCAGATTGTTCTTGGTAAGACAAAGCTGGGTCTTGCTAGCGTCATCTGCACCACTCTCTACAAGCTCAGCATTGACGCCCAGTCTACTGAGGCGACCGTGCGTGCTGTCAAATTTTAACAAATGCAGCAGGATATCCGCTGGCGCTAAATCATTAATCGCCACCACATGAATGGCACGGCCTAACACTTCAAAGCGCTCTAGCAAGGCGCGAAGTACATTGCGCCCTATACGTCCAAACCCATTGATAGCAACCCTCAGTGGCTGCGCGTGCTCACCAGTGGTACGATAGCTCGCTGCTATCGGGTCAGAGGTCAATTGATAAGTGGCGCTAGAAAAATCAGGCATAACAAGTTATCGCTATTTTATAAAGGGCGGTAGGATCGGCGCGCTGTCACCTTGAACGTACTTTGATTTGATGGCTGCTGCCTATCAAAGCTTAATAGACGTTATGGCGTGATAAAAATCAGCGCTAAGCGAATGGTGTTGTAGTCGATACTTTGTTTAAGATGATCAAATATCGGACGCAGTTTGATACTACCATCATCATTAAAGTCGTTTGGATTATTGGCGACTTTAATGGCGACATAGGCATTACCAACGGCTGTCATCACTTCATCCTCTGGGCGCAGATGGTCGCAGGCGAGGCTTGGATCTTGTGCCTTTAGATCGCCAATATGACGCATGATGGTTGATTGTGACAGCTGACGCGCTTGCGAGATTTCTGCAATGGTCAAGCTCTCTTCTAACAGCACTCTGGTCGCAAGTAAGGTGCTGTCTGACTTATCAGAGACCTGATTGCCAAGCTTCTGTTTTTTATCGAGCTTCGCATGCTGTTGTTCGCGGCGCTTTTTTTGTAGAGTGGCATAGGCATCAATCACCGACTTACTCAGTGTACCACCTGACTTCAAGGTGAATTTTTCATGTGCCTGCTGCATGCTCTCTTCATCTAGCATCGCATAATTGGCATCGGCTTCGTCAGACAGTACCAAAAACCGCTTATCTGCCCCACGTGCCAACGGATCAAGTTGCAAGCTCATGTCATTCATACCCAGCAGTTGCAAGCCAGACAGCGATTTGAGTCGTGACAGTGCCACATAGCCCTGCCCAAGCTCAAAGGTACGTGATAAGTCAATTTCAGCCGCATCGAGGGTCATGCCTTGCGATTTGTGAATCGTAATCGCCCATGCTAGACAGAGCGGTACTTGCTCATAGCTTGCCAGCACATCACCAGTTTCATCTTCGATCATCCATTCTTCAGGCTCGGCGATGACTTCACGGCCTGAGTTAAGCCTAACCACCGGCATTTTTTGCGTGGTTGGTTTTTTGGTTTTTGGTTTTTCTTTATCTTTTTTGGCAGCACTCTTTTTACCTTTAGCGGTATTTTCGACAGCATCTTCATTAGCATTGTCTTCATTAGTATCGTCACTACTATCATCTTCGATTAACGCCTCACTGCTGTCCTTGCTCTCATCGATTTTAACAGCAGCAAAACCAATCAGCTCACCCATCGTACCGTTAGAGACGCCAAGCTCGGCATTGTTTTTGATAAACATCACCTTTGCGCCCACTTTGAGAATCAGCTCATCTTGGGTACGTACCGTCTTTTTTAGAGTCTCAACCAGCTTACTATCGCCTGTCGCAGTCGCCTCAAAGCGCATCATCTCTCCATCTAGCGCGGCAAGCTCTTTGTCATTGATTTTATTGACGTTGAGATTGTGTGTATAGAGACGAGTGCGCTTGATATCGACGCTTTGATCATAGGTGGCTTCTAACGCAGCAATCGCCTCAAAAGTCACTTCCTGACGACGGATTTGGTTAAGAATATCGTCTAAATCAAGCCCGCCATTTGCCGCGTCGCTGACCTGCCGATGCTGCTCAGACAAGTAGCAGATGTGGAACTTAGCATCGAGCCAAGCTTCCGACATAAAAGCAAACTTTTCACGATTGCTCTCACCTTTACTACCAATCGGCGGTAACTGAAAAAAGTCGCCTGCCACCACTACCTGAATACCACCAAACGCTTTGTCATTTTTGCGTACATGTTTGAGTACTTGGCTGACCAAATTGATCTGCTTGGCGTGCAGCATCGATATCTCATCGATGACCAATACCGCAGTATCTTTTAAGCGGTCTGCTAAAAATTGCTTACGCGCTAAATTGCTCAAGTCGCGATCAGACAACTCATCTTTGATACCAATGCCCGACCAACTATGAATCGTCGTACCATTCATGTGCGTTGCGGCAATGCCCGTACTCGCGGTGACGGCAACCGGCACACGTCGCGCACGAAGATAGTCGATGTACTGGTTGAGAGTATAGGTTTTACCTGAACCTGCTGAGCCAGTCAAAAAGACGTTTTGACCTGTTTTTAGGATATCAAGAGCAGAAGATTGACGCATAGATCCAAACCAATTAAATGAATAGTAATAAGAAGAAAAGCATAAAAAATAAAGTATAGAAAAAGAAAGCTGCCACGTCTAGGTAAAGAACCCTAGCAAGCCGAGATAGCAAGCCAAAATAGACGGCAACAATTATAACAGCTGCATTCGCTTTGCGAACCACTTTAACCGTTACATATCACATAACTTAAAGTTATGTGATACAAAATATATCATTATAAAAAGTCATTATCGTTCCGCACCAAAGCTCAGTACGATAGGGTGATAACTTGTTCAGGAAGACCAAGTATTTATCTTCATGTGACTATACGCTTCACCTGACTATACTTTAAGTAACCCTATTTTAAATAGCCATAATACACAACAAGGAGTGGTTAATGTTATACGCTTATCCCAATACTGAAAACAGTCCCGTCCAGTTCCGCGAAAAATACGACAACTTTATCAATGGTGAGTGGGTAGCCCCCATCGATGGCGAATACTTTGATAACTCAAGTCCAATCGATGGTAAAACCTTCTGTCAGATCGCACGCTCTAAAGAAGCAGATGTTGAAGCTGCCCTAGATGCCGCTCATGCAGCAAAAGACGCATGGGGCAAAACCAGCGTCACTGAACGCTCTAATATGTTGCTCAAACTTGCCGATGGTATCGAAGCCAATTTAGAGGCAATCGCTATCGCTGAGAGCTATGAAAACGGCAAACCCGTACGTGAAACCCTCGCCGCAGATATTCCAATCGCCATTGACCACTTGCGTTACTTCGCTGGTGTGATTCGCGCACAAGAAGGCGGCATTAGCCAAATTGATGAAGATACCGTTGCCTATCATTTTCATGAGCCACTTGGCGTCGTCGGTCAAATCATCCCGTGGAACTTCCCTATTCTAATGGCGATTTGGAAAATTGCGCCTGCACTTGCAGCGGGTAACTGCGTCGTCCTAAAGCCTGCCGAGCAAACCCCTGCTTCTGTCTTATTTATGCTTGACATAATAGGCGCGGCGGACATTCTGCCTAAAGGCGTACTGAACGTCATTAATGGCTTTGGTGTAGAAGCTGGTAAACCAATTGCTTCTAATCCACGTATCGATAAAGTGTCCTTTACGGGTGAGACCACCACTGGTCGCTTAATCATGCAATACGCCAGTGAAAATATCATTCCAGTAACGCTAGAGCTGGGCGGTAAAAGTCCAAACATCTTCTTTGCCGATATCATGGACGAAGACGATGACTTCCTAGACAAAGCCGTCGAAGGTTTGGTGATGTTTGCGCTGAACCAAGGCGAGGTTTGTACTTGCCCATCACGCGCACTCGTACACGAAAGCATCTATGATGAATTTATGAAACGCTGTATCGCCCGCGTTAAAGCCATCAAAATGGGCAACCCGCTTGATACCGATACCATGATTGGTGCTCAAGCCAGCTCAGATCAGCTAGAAAAAATCCTATCTTATCTTGATATCGGTAAAAAAGAAGGTGCCAAAGTCTTAGTCGGTGGCGAACTTGCCAAACATGATGGCGATATGGCAAACGGTTATTATGTGCAGCCAACCATCTTTGAAGGCACCAATGACATGCGCGTGTTCCAAGAAGAAATCTTTGGTCCTGTGCTTGCTGTTACTACCTTTAAAGATGATGAAGAAGCGATGGCGCTGGCCAATGATACCTTATATGGCCTAGGTGCTGGTGTCTGGACACGTAACGGCACTCGTGCATATCGTTTCGGTCGTGGCATCAAAGCCGGTCGCGTTTGGACGAACTGCTATCACCTCTATCCTGCGCATTCAGCGTTTGGCGGTTATAAGCAGTCTGGTATTGGTCGTGAAAACCATCTAATGATGCTCGATCATTATCAGCAGACCAAAAACATGCTGGTTTCATACAGTCCTAAAGCGATGGGTTTCTTTTAAATCAGTCTTTGGTCGTTTTCTAAATAAATCAATGCAATCTGTCGCAAGGTAGGTTGCATTTTTGCTTTAATAAAGTCTCGATAAGAATGAAAAGTGTCGATAAGAATTAAAAGTATCGATAAGAATGAGCTATTCATAAGTTACAAGGAGTTAGTTATGAAAGTCACGGCGACAGAATCCTGCAAAGCATTAATTGAATTGCTGAAATCTAAGCATGGCGAGCTGATGTTCCATCAATCGGGTGGCTGCTGTGATGGCAGCTCGCCCATGTGCTACCCATTGGGTGAATTTAAAGTGGGCGGGCAAGACGTCCTCGTCAGTGATCTGGTTGGTTGTCCATTTTATATGGGCAAAGCGCAATATAACCTATGGCAACATACCGATCTGACCATTGATGTTGTGAACGGACGCGGTGCCAGCTTTTCGCTAGAAATACCTGAAGGTAAACGCTTTATCGTACGCTCAGAAGTCTGTGCGGTATAAGGGCGTTTGGTACAAAATCAGACAGCGTAAACTCTAAACGATGAGCTTAATATCCTTAAGCCAGTCTGTTCTATAGTGCTCACGCAAATAGATACCGCAGAGTCATTTTTATTTTATTATTTCAGCAAAATAATAGATATTGTAAAGCGTACCCTACTTTAATGTGCGCGTTTTAATTAGCATGGATGCTATAAGGAATATAAAATGGAATTTGACAAAAATTTTGATTACGTCATCGTTGGTGGCGGTTCAGCAGGCTGTGTGCTCGCCAGCCGTCTCACAGAAAACCCAGATATCAGTGTTTGCTTATTAGAGTACGGTGGTGACGGCAAAGACTTGGCAGTTCGTGTCCCTGCTGGACTGATTTTAATGGTACCGGGCAAGCCACTAAAATTAAACAATTGGTGCTTTCACACTACCCCTCAAGAACACCTTAATAACCGACGCGGCTTTCAACCGCGCGGTCAATGTTTGGGTGGCTCCTCCGCTATCAATGCCATGATTTATACCCGTGGCAGTGCGCTTGATTATGAACGCTGGGTCGAGCAAGGTTGCACAGGCTGGGGTTTTGATGATGTACTGCCCTACTTTATTAAAGCAGAAAACAATATCCATGGTAGCGACGAGCTGCATGGTGATAGTGGACCACTTCATGTCAGCGATTTACTAAGTCCACGCGATATCTCGAAAGCCTTTGTAGAAGCTGCCATTGCCAATGGTTTAGATCAAAATGATGACTTTAACGGCAAAAAACAAGACGGTGCAGGTCTCTATCAAGTCACCCATTTCCACGGAGAAAAACAAGGGCAACGCTGCTCTGCCGCAGCCGCCTATCTACATCCCGTCCAAAATCGCCCGAACTTAACGGTCATTACTCATGCGCAAGCCAACCGTGTCATTATTAAAGACAATCAAGCCGTCGGGGTGGCGTACGAAAAAGACGGTGTCGAGCATAGTGTGATGGCGCACCAAGAGGTCATACTATCAGGCGGTGCCTTTGGCTCCCCTAAAGTCTTGATGCTATCGGGCATTGGTCCTGCTGAACATTTGCAGTCGCATGGCATCGAGGTATTGGTAGATGCACCCGACGTTGGCGGTAACTTACAAGATCATTTAGACGTCGTTTTTGATTACGAGGTCAATACGACTGATGTCATCGGTCTTGGTATGGCGACTATTTCAACCTTGACCAAAAGCATTCGTCAATGGCGAAAAGATGGTACAGGTCTGTTATCTACCAATTATGCAGAAGCAGGCGCGTTCTTTAGTGTCGGTGACGACCCAAAAGAATGGCCAAATACTCAGCTGCATTTTGTCATCTCTCGCGTAATTGAACACGGACGTGATCTTAGACGTGGTTTTGCCGTTTCTTGTCATACCTGTTATCTACGCCCTGAAAGCCGCGGTACCGTCAGGCTTGACTCTGCCAATCCCTCAGACGCGGTATTGATTGATCCAAACTATCTCTCTGACCCCAAAGATGTAGAGTATATGGTGGCAGGCGCTGAGCGTACGCGAGCCATTATGCAAGAGTCGCCAATGGCCAAATATATTACCGAAGACTACCCTGCCCCTTATATCGAAAAAGACGGCATGCTTGGCTATATTCGCAACAAGTCGGACACTATCTACCATCCGGTGGGCACTTGCCGCATGGGCTCAGATGAGAGCTCAGTGGTTGACTTAGAGTTAAAGGTACGCGGTGTGCGTGGATTACGCGTGATTGATGCCTCAGTGATGCCAACGCTGATTAGCGCCAACACCAATGCACCAACGATTATGATTGCTGAGAAAATGGCCGATCTTATCAAAGCCAAACATGAAAATGTTGAGCAAGCTATTTCATAAGATACAGATTCATAAAATACAGAAGGATGAGCACCTTATGATGGGTGCTCTTTTTTAAAAATCGTATCTACTAAAAACTTTATATTCAAAAAAATGAGAATAAGCCGATTGTATAAAAATCTGGCTCATGTTTTTTCGTCGCTATTTTTAGGACTTATTTAGGCCATTCTATATTAGGGTCTGTTGAATATTCAAATACAGACCCTAGCAATCTATCTTCTAGCTTTAGAATACCGAAAAAATCGACAAGCTGCGTTAGATTGCTACATTCAGTGGTTATTAGTGTATTAGGGCTAGGGCGTGTCCTCATTTTAAAAATGAGGACACGCCCTAATACATTCGGAAATAAAGATATTAAAACGGTACGTTTTCTATCAAAATTATCTTAGAGATGGCTTGCGTTACCACTGTTTAAAAGAGTATATTTAAACGACTTATTTATATTGGTATTTTTTGCAATCTGAATTCAGGTGAATACAACCTCATTCATTTTTTATTTTGTATACTGAAAATATTATATAAATACTATTCTAAAGGGAATTAGAAGCTCGTCAGTTATATTTATGGTTCGAAAGCGAAACTATAAATATATTGGCGGCTATTTATCATTACATAGGATGTAATAATGCAGAACTCACTCTTCAAACTTACGATGTTGACGACGCTTGCCTTGGGTATTAGTGCCTGTAGTGGAGACAACAAAACCACCGATGACTCTGCTGCCAGCTCAGATGCCAAAGCAGCTAAAACATTGCTCTATTGCTCAGAAGGTAGCCCCGCTGGTTTCGATCCGGCACAGTATACGTCAGGCACTGATTTTGATGCGAGCGCCTTCCCCATCTACAACGGCTTAGTAGAATTCAAAAGAGCGGGTACCGAAATTCAACCAGGACTGGCTGAAAGCTGGGATGTCAGCGAAGATGGTAAGACGTACACCTTTAATCTGCGCAAAGGCGTCAAATTTGGTAAGACGGATTACTTTACTGCCACTCGAGATTTTAATGCAGATGACATTCTCTTCACGCTAGAACGCATAACCAACCCAGACTTTGACTTTAACAAGGCCTATCCTGCTGAATTCCCATATTCTGTCGGCATGGGACTGCCTGATATCATCTCCAATATCGAAAAGGTTGATGATTATACTGTCAAAATTACGCTCAACGAGACCAATGCACCGTTTTTACAGAACCTAGCGATGCCCTTTGCTTATATCAACTCTGCTGAATACGCCAACAAACTAATGGCTGATGGCAATGCGGCTGATATTAATACCAAGCCAGTGGGTACTGGACCTTTCGTCTTTACTTCCTATCAAAAAGATGCGCAAATTCGTTATACCAAGAATCCAGATTATTGGAACAAAGACGACATCCATATCGACAATCTGGTCTTTGTTATCACCAAAGATTCAGCGGTTCGTGCTCAAAAAGTGCAAGCGGGCGAGTGTCATGTATCTGCTTATCCAAAACCTGCCGAGATTGAATCTGTCAAAAAATCAGGCAAAGCCACGGTCCTTGATCAGCCTGGCTTCAACGTCGGCTACGTCGGCTACAACGTAGAAAAACCTAAGCTGAGTGATCTGAAAGTCCGTCAAGCACTAGATATGGCCATCAATAAAGACGCTATTATCAATGCGGTCTATCAGAGCGAAGGTCTCAAAGCGACCAATCCTATGCCGCCAACGCAGTGGGGCTACGACAAATCCCTCAAAGATGCGCCTTATGACGTTGAAAAAGCAAAAGCCCTTATCAAAGAAGCGGGTGCAGACAATCTCGCTATCAATCTATGGTATATGCCAGTTCAACGACCTTACAACCCTAATGCCAAACTTATGGCTGAAATGCTCCAAGCAGATTGGGCTAAGATTGGTGTTGATACCAATCTTGTGACTTACGAGTGGGGTGAGTATCTAAAGCGCGCTGCTAAAGGTGAGCCCGATGTCATTCTAGCCGGTTGGACTGGTGACAATGGTGATCCTGACAATTGGCTTGGTTCATTATTGTCTTGTGACGCTGTCGGCGGAAACAACTATTCGCGCTGGTGTAATAAAGACTTTGATAATTTAGTGACCAATGCCCGTCAGATCAACAATCAAGACGAACGCATCAGTGAGTATGAACAAGCTCAGCAGATATTCAAAGAGCAGCTACCTTGGACGACGATGGCGCATTCAGTCGTGACGGTATTCACCGCACCAAACGTAGTTGATTATAAGATTAGCCCGCTTGGCTCAATACGTTTCGATGGTGTGAAAGTCGAATAATCTTAACTGATTAATTTCGGTACGACACATACGATTGATTCATTTATATTCGGCTGGGTCAGATACACTGCTCCAGCCGAACTCATATGAGTTAAACGCTTCGTTAAGCGTTCTGTCACCGACACTCTCATCACTACCAATACTCTAATCATTGAACCACAACTATTGAGCAGCCCATGCTACTTTATATTCTGCGTCGTATTGCCATTCTCATTCCTGTCTATCTTGGCTTAACGCTATCAACCTTTACTCTCATTCGTCTCGTACCTGGAGATGCCGTCGAGATTATGATGGGTGAGCGTATGGTTGATCCAGAGCTACATGCTCGTGCCCTAGAAAGGCTAGGATTAGACAAACCTCTCATCGTCCAATATTGGGATTACTTGACCGGTATCTTAACAGGTGATTTTGGTGAGTCCTTCCGCACTCGTACCCCCGTATTACAAGATTTCTTTGCCCATTTTGTACCCACTTTAGAGCTAGCATTGTGCGCCATCGTCATTGCTAGCGTCATTGGTGTGAGCTTAGGCATCTTTGCCGCGCTACGCCGTGGCACGTGGATTGATTACACCCTCATGTCAGGGGCGCTGGCAGGGTACTCTATGCCCATCTATTTATTAGGCCCTATCCTGACAGGTATATTTGCCCACTACTTAGGTCTACTGCCCGTTGCTGGGGTGATATCTGTGGCGCAGTTTTTAGATGTCCAGCCATTGTATGGATCATGGCTGCTCGGCTCTCTAAGCTCGGGAGAACCTGGCGCATTTTGGAACGTGGTCAAGCACTTTATCTTACCTTCCATTGCTTTATCGACCATTCCACTAGCAATGATTGCGCGGATGACACGCTCAGCGATGTTAGAGGTGTTAGATGAAGATTATGTGCGTACGGCACGAGCCAAAGGCTTATCACCACGGCGAGTGATACTGATACACGTGATGCGCAATGCCTTGATTACGGTGGTTACCGTCGTTGGTTTACAGATGGCAACATTGCTCGCTGGCGCTATTATTACCGAGACTATCTTTAGTTGGCCAGGTGTTGGTAATTGGCTACTCGATGGGTTCTTTACCCGTGATTATCCTATTGTGCAAAACGGTATTTTATTGGTCGCCACCGCCTTGATTTTAGTCAGTTTATTTATTGATATTTTGTATGGTCTGATAAACCCACGTATTCGACATACCTCTTAATGTCACATTGATAAATACTCATATTATAAATAGTGAAGATTAGCGCTTGCATGGTTTTAGGATTTTTTAGCAAATTCATAATGATTATTATCTTAATGATTGTTAGGAACAACAATCTAAACACGCTCGATGCGCTAGCCACTATAGGAAATGCTCATGAAGCCTTCTGTTCTTCCCTCTGATGTTGACCTTACAGCCATGACACCGCCCTCGTCTTGGCAGCTATTTTTATCGACGTTCTGCCGCAATAAAGGCGCGGTACTTGGTTTTATTGTACTGGCATTGATGGTGCTTATTGCCATACTCGCGCCTGCTATTGCCCCTCATGACCCTTATGAATTATTTACTGGTCAAGAGCAATTGCCACCTGCCTTTCTGGATGGCGGTAATACCATGTTTTGGCTGGGTACTGATGATGCTGGCCGAGATACCTTATCTCGGGTGATGTATGGCGCGCGTTACTCGTTGTTTATCGGTCTAAGTGCGACGACTCTTGCCATGTTGGTGGGTGTCTCATTAGGACTGAGTGCTGCGTTTTGGCCCAAAGTTTGGGGCAAAGCTGTCATGCTGGTCAATGATATCTTAATGTCTTATCCGAGCTTACTATTGGCGATCATCATTGCCGCTATCTTAGGCCCTTCTATGACCAACACGATTATTACCATCGCACTGGTCTGTACACCACCGTTTATTCGGCTGACACGTGCCACTGCGATGGTAGAGCTACAACGTGAGTACTTTGTTGCCTCGCAAGTAATGGGTGCTGGTGTGCTCAGGTTATTGTTTGTGACCATTCTACCCAACTGTATGGCGCCGCTCATCGTACAAGCAACGATGATTTTTTCCTCTGCTATTTTAGAAGCAGGCGCGATCGGTTTCTTAGGCTTTGGTGTACAGCCACCTGATGCCGAATGGGGCGCGATGCTAGGTACGGCACGTCAATATATTCAGAGTAATGTTTGGCTCGCTATTTGGCCGGGTGTCGCTATTTTCTTGGCTGCCCTGTCGATTAACTTGACTGGTGATGGCTTACGCGATGCGCTAGATCCCAAATTAAAGCAGGTGACCTAAGATGATTGATCCATTAATTAAAACGCCAACCAGCCATACCTCTATGAATGGTGCATCCAAGAAAGAATCACCGTTGCTATTGGACATTGAAAACCTGTCGGTCACTTTTGGGCAAGGGGTACGTGCTTTTCGTGCCGTCGATGATGTGTCATTGAAAATAACACAAGGCGAGGTTATCGCTGTCGTCGGTGAATCTGGCTCAGGTAAATCGGTCACTATGATGGCATTGATGGGACTGTTGCCACCCTCTGCAACCGTTCGCGCTCAGCGAGTGATGTTCGATAATAAAGACATGCTCAGTATGCCAGCCAAAGAGAAACGCGGCATCATTGGTAAAGATATCTCTATGATTTTTCAAAATGCGATGTCTTGCCTAAATCCAAGCTTTACGGTTGAGATGCAGTTGGGTGAAGTACTACGCAAGCATCTTGGTTTGCGAGGGTCAGCCGTACAGACACGTATCTTAGAACTACTAGAATTGGTCGAGATGCCCGATGCAAGAAACCGACTCAAGGTCTATCCGCATCAGCTATCAGGTGGTATGAGTCAACGGGTTATGATTGCGATGGCAATCGCTTGTGAGCCAAAACTACTCATCGCAGATGAACCTACTACTGCGCTCGATGTCACCGTACAAGCGCAAATCATGGATTTGCTCAGCCGATTGCAACGCGAAAAACAAATGGCGATGGTATTGATCACTCATGATTTGGGTTTGGTCGCACAAAACTCGCGTGATGTTGCGGTCATGTATGCCGGACAAGTGGTTGAAACTAGTACCGTACCGGAGATTTTTCAAAACCCTGCGCACCCTTATACTGAGGCATTGCTCCAAGCTATCCCTGAGTTGGCTATCGGTCAAGACCGACTGAATAGCTTACCAGGAGTTGTGCCCAGTCAATACGATCGCCCAAGCGGCTGCTTACTGTCTCCTCGCTGCCCGTACAAAGAGTCCGCTTGCGAGGTACCACCGCCCATATTAGACACGCCTAATGGCAAGGTGCGTTGTATTCATGCTGATCCTTCTTCTCGCAACCCTATCTCTCACGCTGCTACCTTGGAGTCACAAGCATGAGTAATAAAGTGGTCCTAAAAGCAGACAATCTACACAAGCATTACCCCGTATCTCAAGGCTTGGGTAAGGCCAAAGCGTATGTCAAAGCCCTCAATGGTATCTCATTCGAGCTTGAGGCTGGCAAGACACTGGCAGTCGTTGGTGAGTCAGGCTGCGGTAAATCCACGCTTGCCCGCCAGCTGACGCTGATCGAAGAGCCCACTCATGGTCAGCTATTTATCAATGATGAAGGCACCACTGACTATAGTAGAAAGGCACTCAAAGAGCTGCGTACCGAAATTCAAATGGTCTTCCAAAACCCTTATGGCAGCTTAAATCCGCGCCATACTATTGGCTATCAATTGACTGAACCATTGGATATCCATACCAAACTCTCTAAAGAAGAAAAGCGTGACAAAATCAACGAGATGATGAGAAATGTTGGTCTACGTCCCGAACATGCTGGTCGTTATCCTCATATGTTTTCTGGTGGTCAGCGCCAACGGATTGCCCTCGCCCGCGCGATGATGCTCAACCCTAAGATTGTCGTCGCTGATGAGCCAACTTCCGCGCTCGATGTATCGATTCAGGCACAAGTCTTAAATCTATTTATGGATTTGCAGGATGAGTATCGTACCGCTTACGTTTTTATCTCGCATAACTTGTCAGTCGTACGCCATGTCGCGGATGATGTAATGGTGATGTACTTAGGTCAAGCCGTCGAACACGGCCCTAAAGAAGCGATTTATAATGCGCCAAAACATCCTTATACCATCGCTTTATTAGCAGCTGCACCAACTGTGAACGGCCATAAGAACGACTTGACGCTACAAGGTGAGCTACCAAGCCCGCTCAATCCACCGAGTGGCTGCGCCCTGCACAAACGCTGTCCATATGCCAAACAACAATGCAGTGAAATAGAACCGCAACTGCGCGAATGGGACGGCCGATTGGTTGCATGTTTACGTTTAGAAGAAATATATGGTTAAAGTAACTAAAGATTAGTCAATATTTACCACACCGCGACATTTAGGAAACTTGCTACAACCAAAAAAGGCCTGACCTTGATTCAGGCCTTTTTTGGCAACACGCTTGATCATCTCACTTCTACACTTTGGGCAGGTTGGTGTTTGGATCAAATCAGATGTATGGTCTATCACCTCAAGTGTCGCAGAGGAATCCGTTGCTAATTCAAGCTCTACAATTTCGAATGGCGTAAGAAACACTTTATCGGCAATATCATGGGACATACTGGTATGCGGCGTACTTATCTGCTGAGTGTTCAAGCTATCAATTGGTAAGTCGCTAGATTCAATCTCAGTTTGACCAGACCATCGCAGTACTTCTCTACTTTTTAGCGTGGCTCGTTTAGCGGTTTCTTTTACTATCGGCTCTGGTGTAGACTTATTAGCCACTTTAGCAACTAGTTTATCAGTAGCGTTACCGCTAGGCTGTTTGTTTGAGGGGCTATGCTTGTCTTTTAAGTAGGCTTTGTGCTCTCTATTGGTTTTCCAAGATTTGCTAAATTTATTACTGTTAATCTGCTCAACGATGGACTCAACCTCGTCTTCAGTCAGTATTTCATCCTGCTTTTTCTTAACATAAGACGCCATTCCACTCGTCAATACGTTTTCGGGTAACTCATCACGGGTTTTTAACTCGCACTCACCAATGAAGGCAATCATCGAATGAAAATAGCTCAGCTCCAACCCTAATAAATCTGCGAGCGTCTTAATGTGTAGATAATTTTGATGTAATGGGTTTTGGAATTTGAATTTACTTCCATTTGGGAAAGCTTGTGTCCACTGTCTTTGGTTCTCGCTACCATATATCCAGCCTTTATAGTTTTTGGTTTCAATCACAAAAATGCCGTATACGGAGACGATGATATGATCGATTTGGGTACTACCACCGTTGGCTCTTGGCAAGGTAATACCGTTTAATCGGTGGTAAATGCTTTTTTCTAGTTTTAACCACATGGCGACGTTGATAACGGTCTCGCCTAGGAAACCTTTAAAACTGGATTTTAGGGACATAGCAGAAATCTCAAAGAATGACTAATTAAAGCTTATATTTTCTATCTAAAAAATTCAAAAACTTTCAAAATAGCGATGAATATAATTACACCAATTACTATTTTCTTGAAGTCTATACTTCCATTTCCCTTTTCAAGATCATCTAGAACACTCATAGCATCACTCGATATTTCATTCCAACCACTCTGTTCTTTATTAACTTGATACAAACCTATTTTATAGGGCTTCTCCAACTCTAATAAATATTTTTCTAGCTGCTCCCACTGCTCGCTTGGATAACTTTGCATCGCTAAGTTTATGACCCTTACATCATTAATTGCATATGATAAAGGAATAGGGTCGAAGTCTAGCCAATGTGCTAAATGCTCATTAGTTGAGGCAGTATAAAGCGCAACTGTTGGGACTCTATCGCCGATAGATACATTTTTCAGTGAAGCGCGTTTCGTTATTTTGACTACCGGAAAATCACCGTAACCCTTAGTTAAACTTGTATTAACTGCAATTAGCGTCGGATGAATACCTACAACGATGCCGCCATTTGAATCTCCACTTAAGAAATGCTCTTTTTTATTTGTCCAGTAGTAAAGATTCATAACAATTGCAATAACCACAACGAATAAATACATGATATCGATGAATATCGTAGCTAATAATGAGCAAATCAAAAACAATGTTAGTGAACCTACCATCAATTTGTTATGACAAAACCACACCCACTTATTTAGCTCTGCATTACCTGGGTTTGAAGCGATACTATTATCATCGACTGTGTAATTATTACTCATTTAATATCCATACCCTCTACTCTAAACACGTCATAATAATTTTTAAGTCAATTTCTTCACTGTCTAATATAATTAATTTTTTCACATGCTGTCTACAGCTTGTTTTTATAACCATAATAGCCAAAAGTATTAATAATATTATTTCTAACGCCATATTTTTTTTGACACTGCCGTTTAACAATAGAAAAGCACTCGTATTGCTACGGGTGCTTCTATTGAAAATTAGATAGATTTCATAATTAAATTATTAACCCAATATAAAATAATTATGCTTTATTCAACAGGTGATGCTTAACAATTTTTATGCTTAAAATTAGCAACTATAAATACTTAATTGATCGTAACAAGATTTTTTGACTACGCCTGCTTCATAGCCAATACTAACTTCATTCAAAATACTAATAGCAGTGGGCATTCTATCGGAATATCCGCCTAGGTCTAAAAATGACGCTACATTATATTTAATCGGTACACTACCTTGATAACTATAGGTAATTTCTTGGTCAACATCACCATCCAGACTAACGTCTTTCAAAACTTTAACTAAGTACCCAGAGTTGTTGTACTCGGCCTTATTAGTATTACCTTGCAGATTGAGATAGCTATCGTACTTAGTTGTAGCGCCGGTCGCTAAATTACTTTTATTGTAAGTTACTTCAGTATCGGTAATTAATATACCTTCACTTTCGTTAGTTATTTTTCTAGTAATATTCCCTTCACGATTATAAGTATAAGTAGTTAGCTCTGATGTCGAGTCGAAAGCAGTAGACAATACGTTACCCTCGTCATCATAAGTATATTCAAGAGTCCGATATAATCTTTTAATTTCGTTATTGGTACCTTCGTCAGTATCAATGTAATACAAAGAAGATTTTCTGAGGTAGTTATTATCATAATAAAACAAATCAGTAATTCGGTCTATATTACCGTCATTAGACTCATCAGTCTTGATTTGATCTAATTGGTTTTGACTATTATAAACATACATTCTTGTTAGGTTATCAAACGAATTTGTAGAACTCGTATCTCTCTCTATTATCTGTGCTATGTCATTATTTGAATTATATTCATAGATTATCGTTTCTTCAAAAACGCTATCTCCATCAGAATTAGTTTTGTGCTCAATCAATTGGTCTTTTTGATTGTATACCCAAACATCAACTCTATCAGTTTTGATACTAGTGCCGTAAGTCTTTGTAAGACGAACTAATCGACCCTTACTGTCATAGACAAATTGCTGTAAATAATTAGCTCGTTCAGGATTATAAGAAGATAAATACTCTCTTTCGATAAGCTGTTTTTTAGCATTGAAGTAAGAGTTTTCTGTTGCATCAACATAACCTACACCATTTCCCTTATAAGACCTAGTGCTGATGCCAGCAATAGTGGCATCCAAGGGTCTTGCGTCTTTTGCATTCGCAACACCATCGCCATCAATATCGGCATCACATTCATCAACGATGCCATCCTCGTCTAAATCAGCTTTTCCAGAATTGTTAGCGGTAACGTCTTTACACTTGTCAGTAGGCGTTGGATTAGTAGGTTTAGGACTATTGTTACTTTGGCTATTAGAATCACTACCGCCACCACAAGCCGTTAATGATGTGGCAAACAAGATAACAATAACTGCAGAGCTTAATTTTTTGATAGGATGGATGCTTGGCATGCAAGGACTCGCTTAAGAAGGTTATTTAGTGGTTTATGCTATGCACCAAACCACATGTACTTGTTACATATTACAAACTTAAAATAACTTTTTATTACAAATAGAATTATAGATTTTTATCAAAACTAGTCAACATATTTTTATCGGCTTAACATAAAAAAGAGCCACTAGATTACTCTAGTAGCTCTTTTTTTACATACTAACTAAATTAGGTTTATTACACCAAACTATTTACCGCTTCAACCACAGCGTCAGTCGTAATACCAAACTCTTTGTATAACTGATCTGCAGGGGCAGATTCACCATAAGTGGTCATGCCGATGACTTTGCCATCTAGACCAACGAACTTATACCAGTAATCTACATGCGCTGCTTCGACTGCTACGCGGGCACGGATATTGGCAGGCAATACAGCTTCACGATAGCTAGCATCTTGCTCAACGAAGATCTCTGCACATGGCATAGAGACCACACGGACGCCAACACCATTTGCGCTCAATGCTTCATATGCTTCCATCGCAAGGCCAACTTCTGAACCAGTGGCGATGATGATGGCTTGTAGATCGCCTTGCTCTTTCGCAAGTACATAACCACCTTTGGTAATGTTCGCTACTTGCTCACTGTCACGTGCTTGATGTGGCAGGCTTTGACGGCTAAAGATCAATGCTGATGGGTTGTTTTCAGACTTGATCGCTTCTACCCAAGCACTTGCAGACTCAGTTGCATCACACGGACGCCATGTGCGTAGATTTGGCGTGGTACGTAGGCTAGTCAACTGCTCAACTGGCTGATGCGTTGGGCCATCTTCACCCAGACCGATAGAGTCATGCGTATAGACATGGATGACGCGCTGCTTCATGAGTGCGCCCATGCGTACCGCGTTACGTGCGTATTCCATAAACATTAGGAACGTCGCTACGTAAGGGATAAAGCCGCCATGCAACGCGATACCATTGGCAATCGCAGTCATACCGAACTCACGTACACCATAATAGATATAATTACCGTCAGCGTCTTTTTCGATGCCCTTAGCGCCCTTAAATAGCGTCAGGTTCGAACCAGCTAGATCCGCTGAACCGCCTAGCAATTCTGGTAGTAATGGCTGTAAGGTATTGATGGCGTTTTGACTGGCTTTACGGCTAGCAACATCGCCACCCGCTTCTTGCGTTTTCTGAATATAAGCTTGTGCTTGGTTATCAAAGTCAGCAGGCAAATCACCATTTAGACGACGCAATAGCTCAGACGCCAGTTCAGGATAGGCTTTCTTATAAGCGTCAAAGTCCGCATCCCAGTTCTTTTGCTGTACGTCGCCTTTGGCTTTGGCATCCCACGCTTCATAGATTTCATCATCTAATTCAAACGGTGCATGCTTCCAAGACAACGCATCACGAGTCAAGGCGATTTCGTCATCACCTAACGGGGCACCATGACTGGCTGCTAGACCTTGTTTGTTCGGGCTACCCGCGCCGATCGTCGTTTTGCAAATCAGAAGACTTGGTTTAGCAGTCTCTTTAAGCGCTTGCTCAGTTGCTTGAGTAATGGCATCCGCATCATGACCATCTACTTTGATAACTTGCCAGCCATAAGACTCAAAACGCGCTTGCGTATCATCAGTGAACCAGCCTTCGACATTACCATCGATAGAGATACCATTGTCATCATAGAAGAATACCAGCTTACCAAGACCTAACGTGCCAGCCAATGAGCAAACTTCATGACTTATACCTTCCATCAAGCAACCATCGCCTAAGAATGCATAGGTGTTATGGTCTACGACGTTATGGCCTTCACGATTGAACTGCGCGGCTAAAGTTTTTTCTGCAATTGCAAAACCAACGGCATTAGCAATACCTTGTCCTAGTGGACCAGTAGTCGTCTCGACACCTGGTGTATAGCCAAGCTCAGGATGACCTGGAGTTTTTGAATGCAGCTGACGGAAACCTTTCAGGTCATCAACGCTGACGTCATAACCAGATAAATGTAGCAATGAGTAAATAAGCATTGAGCCATGGCCGTTCGATAAGACAAAGCGGTCACGGTTATGCCACTGTGGATCGGTTGGGTTGTGCTTCAAAAACTTGCGCCACAGAACTTCAGCAATATCAGCCATGCCCATCGGAGCACCTGGATGACCAGAATTGGCTTTTTGAACCGCGTCAAACGACAGTACACGGATGGCATTGGCTAATTTACGTTCGCTAATTGGAGCTGGCATAGAGTGTCCTAAGATTAAAGGAGAGTTTACTTGATTGAAAAAAGTTATTGAACTAAATTTGCTTAGATACTGGAATAGATGGCTCATTATAAACTAAGTGGCAACAATTTTCCCTGTTACGCCTAATCCACAACTTGATCGGGTCACATAATAAAAAATCAACTGACCGTTAACGACTTCAATATAGTGTTTCTCAAATTCTTGATAGCAAACATATTGAAGCCATTTCTCCTCTAGATAATCTGCCATTTGCTGATGGCTTACATTGTGCGCAAAGTTGCAACACAACGTGAGCATACAATTTGCATCATCATGACGCTCTTGATAAAGAAAGTCGCAACCAAGATTGTTTTCCATACAACAGAAATACACATTGGCATCTATTTCAAAGCCTAACAAATTGTCGCCACTACTTTGACCGTGGATGAGATATTGTGAGTAATTGAGCTGATCAATTGTAGACAATGTATTCATGACGTGACTATTATCAAACTTCTATTCTTTCAGCACCGCCCATAAACGGACGCAATACTTCTGGAATGGTGATACTACCGTCAGCATTTTGATGATTTTCCATGACGGCCAATAGCGTACGACCCACGGCCAAACCTGAACCATTCAGCGTGTGTGCTAGGCTGGTTTGCTTGCCGTCTTTGACACGCGTACCCATACGGCGCGCTTGGAAGTCACCGCAGTTAGAGCAGCTTGAGATTTCACGGTAAGTATCTTGGCTCGGTAACCATACTTCGATGTCATAAGTCTTTTGCGCCGCAAAGCCCATATCACCCGTACATAACTGCACCGTGCGGTATGGCAGGTTTAACTGCTGCAAGATATATTCAGCTTGTCCAGTCATTGCCTCTAACAAGTCATCAGACTGCTCAGCTGTCGCAATATTGACCATTTCAACCTTTTCAAACTGATGCTGACGGATCAGACCACGAGTATCACGACCATGAGAGCCAGCTTCACTACGGAAACAAGGCGTATGCGCGGTAAACTTAAGTGGCAGCTCGCTAATGTCCAATCGCTCGCCACGTACCAAGTTGGTCATTGGCACTTCAGCGGTAGGAATCAAATAAAAATCCATGTCTTCGTTATTAGTATGGTTTTTTAGCTTAAATAAATCATCTTCAAACTTTGGCAGCTGCCCTGTACCTTTGAGGCTGTCTGAATTCACAATATAAGGAACATAGGTCTCAAGATAGCCGTACTTCATGGTATGCGTGTTCAACATAAATTGAATCAATGCGCGATGCATTTGCGCCAACTGTCCTTTTAGCACATTAAAGCGACTGCCAGTCAGCTTGGTCGCCGCTTCGAAGTCCAGCATACCAAGTGTCTCGCCAATATAAGTGTGATCTTGAATCTCGAAGTCAAACGTACGAGGCGTGCCCCATTTGCGCACTTCTACGTTATCATCTTCTGAGGTACCCACTGGCACATCGGCTGCTGGAATATTAGGGATTTGCATGCCAGCTTTGGTGATGCGTTCCTGCAAAGTGCGCAACTCATCTTCAGCCGCTTTAATCTCACCGCTGACGCTTTGCATCTCAGCCAATAGCTCACTGGCATCTTCGCCTGATTTTTTTAGCGCGCCTACTTGCTTAGCACCCGCATTACGGCGCGACTGCAACTCTTCAGTTTTGATCTGCAAAGATTTACGTTCTGACTCGACCGTTTGCCAAAAATCCATGTCAAGTGAATAACCACGAGTGGCCAGCTGCTGTTGTAAGTCGATTAAATCGCCGCGTAAGAGTTTCGGATCAATCATAATAGTTGCCTGTAACACTAAAGGTGAGTAAAAGGGTTAAAAATATTATTAATATAATAATTGCTTAATGCCTGCGCCGCTATGTTTTGCATCAATATATCTTGTAGCCGCTATAATACCAAGACGCAGCAGATTTGACCATGTTTTGGCTACTTTTGACTAAGTTCTCATCTATTACTTTTATTATCTATAGAAAATCACATTTGTCTTAAATACATGGCCTAACGTTCAGCTCACCCCAATAAGCCTCGCCCCTCTCTATTAATGCCATTAATATCGCGTCTATCAGCGAACAGACCTGCTTATATGTTTCATTTAGGAATACTTTTCGGTAAGATAAGCGCATACCTTTCTTACATTTTCAGCCAAGTACCGCATAGCTGCTCCACTTTGGCGATTTAAATCCAACACTTTTAACACAAGTATTTGAGAAACCTTTATGGCTCTGTATCCTTACACGCTCCAACCTGTCGCCTTAAACCTGACTGAGGCTGAATTTCACCAAGCACAGTATGAACTGTTTGCCAGTGCCAGCCCTTCATTTGGTCTATCAAGTTTAAAGACCAAAGAGTGGATCATCATGGCGGTGGTGGTGGTACTAGCCATTGCAGGGTTAATCTTTGTCACCGGCTATTCCACAATTATCTTTTGGGTCATGTTGGTTTCAGTAGTGGTCTATCTGTTGGTTCGCACTTTAGGTTTTAAATGGTATGTCAAAAGAGAGTTTGAAAAACAAGTGGCGGATCAAGAGATGCCAGATGAAATGCGCCAGATGAAGTTGGGTGTACAAAAGCACGGCTTAGTGATGGCAATGCCCGTCAATCAACCTGATATGATGAAAAACTCACAAATGCGTGGCATGCAAATGCGCGCGAGCAACACTCAACAAGCCGTTATACCTTGGACTGCTATCAAAAGCTGGGATGAAACAGACGACTATATCTTTATGATGTTTGAGATGAAAGGTCAACAAGGCAGTCAGATTGTCCCTAAACGTCTACAAGCACAAAAATTTCCTATTGATACGGTACGTCAGCATTTGCAAGAAGTGATCCCCGTTAAAGGATTAAACCCTGAGAATCTACAACCACCAGCATAATGACAGTCGGGTCTCTTTAGCATTTGTATGTGTGGTAGAGAGAGTTATTGTTGGTTTTATAAAACCAATCGTAAAATTGTATTTATTAAATTTAACTTATTAATGATAGTTTGCTATTATCATAAGCATCAAAGGAAGAGATAGAGCTTACATTGATATATTTTGTATATTGAGTAACTAGAACTACTCTTCTTTATTTAATCCCGTATAACAACACTCACACTATAAGGATAATATTATGAGTAACTCTAATAACGCTACTAACCAAATCGGCCTAGAAAAAGCAGATATGAGCGCTGTAATCACTGAGCTTAATAGCTTACTATCAAGCTATCACATGTTCTATATCAACGTCCGTGGTTACCACTGGAATGTCAAAGGTGAGCATTTCTTTACTTTGCACCCACAGTTTGAAGCGCTGTATACCAGCTTACAAGTACAAATCGATGAAATCGCTGAACGTATCTTGACGTTAGGTGGTACACCACTCCACGCGTATAGCGACTTTACTCAGCATACGAGTATCAAAGAAGATAAAAACGTCAAAGATGGCAATACTTGTGTGAAAGGCGTAGTAACTGGCCTACAAGAGCTGATTCTAGAGCAACGTCAAGTATCAGCGTTGGCAGCAGAAAGTGAAGATCAAGGCACCGCCGACCTCGTAGACGCATACGTACAAGAGCAAGAAAAGCTGATCTGGATGTACAACGCTTTTTTGGGTTAATAACAATCAGATCACGATAATTTAAATAATAGTCGAATGTAGAACAATAAAAAGCACCCGATATGGGTGCTTTTTTATTATCAATAATTTTTTATTATTATCAATGCTTTATAGAGTATTGATTTACTGTTGAATCCACTGACGCATTTTTTCGCGCTCTGCAGGGGTTGCTTGTAGCCAAACCTGCATAAATGCATCTAACGTGTTGGTAGAGGTATTCACACTCGTAGCCTGTCTAACAGGAGCCGTTGGCGCTATGCTGACGTTGCTTTGGGTAGTGACTGATGGCTGACCAATAGCCGCAATCGCACGCTGATTTTGTAATTCTGCATCAGTGCTACCACCAAATACACCGCCTATCGCTTTGCCCAATCCAGCAAATAAACCACCGTCGTTGTTTGCAATGCTTTTTTGACTAGCGACAATAGTATTGTTCTGCTGCACTGCGAGGGTTGGTTGATCCGCATACTCTTTGGCTGCTTCATATTTTTCTGGTTGATTGGGCATGGTCAAGCGGTATGTCTGATTGTCTGCCAACTCTGCTGTCACGCTAATATTTCCTGAACGCAGATAATCATGTTCGTCACGAGGTAACTGATACAGTCGGTCATATTTCGCGGTGATAGCGTGCTGACCAGGCTGCAAAGTGAATTTTTTGGTCAATGGCTGAAAGGCACTCTGTTGAACTTCTTGACCATTAATGGCGGTCACTTTGATATAGTCATCGACGAGCAAAGTAACAGCGGCATGTGAGAGCATAGACACCGATCCTGCACTAATTAGTAAGGTGCTGATGGTCAGTTTTTTTAGTAAAGAAGCATTGGTTTTCATAAGTGGTTCCATTGATAATAAAGGCATTGATAACAGCGGTATTTTGAATAAAATAAATTACATTTTGAATATTAAAAATCGAGTGGCATCGTATGTTGGTCTTGACTGGCGGCATCATTGTCCACTTGCGTTTCTTGGGCAATATCTGCAAGCTCCGCCGCTAGCGTTTGCTCATCAATCGTACGCAAGGCATCACTGATTACCGCCTTAGAGATATTACTACGCCCTAAGTTTGAGAACATCGGCTGGATGTAGTTGAGCACCTCCATCATAGCACCGATACGATGCGGCCCTTCGGTAAGTAGATAATCAATAATACGCTCATCAAACTGCCAACCGCGACGACGCAAAATAGACTGCAACAAGGCTTGACGGTCAGCAAGATCGTGACCATTTGGTACTTTAAAGGTAGGCGCTTGTGCCAAACGAGTGAGCAGGTCTGTCAGCTGAAACGGTAAGTCAGTGGCAGATTTATTGGCGGCAAATAATAACTGACGCTGACCTTCACGGCTGCGATTAATGAGATGGAATAAGGCTTCTTGCCATTGACTGCTCTGCTCCAGCACTTCCAAATCATCGATTGCGATAAGGTCGAAGTTCTCTAAAGATGAGAGCACGTGGACATCGGCATGAATCAACTCGTTGAGTGACAAACAAATCGCAGATTTGTCCATTTCAATGAAAGACTCACAAATAGCGGATAGTAAATGGGATTTACCAGTAGCGGGGCTGCCAAACAGGTACAACTGACCAATCAGGCCGACATGTAGCTGCCGCACTGCATCAATAATCGACATCCAACCGGGACCGGCAAAGTCACTGAGACTCGCATCATGCTTAATGTCCAGATTGAGACTTAGCTGGGCTTCTGCCATGAATCATCAACTCGGTTTGCGTAGCGCAATAGGTAGAAAAGGAAAAAGGTTCAGTAACTTTTAAACAGGCTTAATCAAAAACGCTTAAACAGATTTGAAGTTTCAATCAAGCTTAGTCTAACCTGACAATTATCAAAACTGACGACGCTTCTCAAAACCATCATAGTAACGGCTATTACCGCTACTACTGCTCCTATATATAACATATTTGCAAAATGACTGACAAGTCTTTTACTTACTAAGCTTTGTCAGTCATCATCCATCAGGCTTAAATTTCATGTTTATTATCTAATAAATTTATCAACTTTCAATGACAAGATGTTCATTATTTTTTAAATAACACCAACTGTTTCCGACCTTTATAAAAGTCCGTGGAGAGATAATAACTGTACAAATGGCGGAATAATACATTAATGACCGCGGATACTGGTAGCGCGATAAGCATACCAACGAAACCCAATAGGCTCGCGCCAGCTAGTACCGCGAATATGACCCATAATGGTGACAATCCAATCTTATCACCTAATAATAAAGGCTGTAGGATATAGCCCTCTGCGGCTTGTCCTACTAAAAATGCACCAACGATCAATGATAGATATGTCCAATTTAAGCCGAATTGGAACAAACAAGCGATAATTGCCGCGATAAAACCAATACCAAAGCCCAGATAAGGTACGAAGCTGGCGATACCAGCCACCATCCCGATAATAAGACCTAGCTCCAGCCCAATAAGTTGTAGCTGTACGGCATAAATGGCACCCAATAAAACCATCACCAACAACTGACCTTTGATAAACGCCATTAATGCCCGATCACACTCTTGGGCAATACCAATGACTTTTTTGCAGTATGGTGCTGGAATCGCCATCTTCCACATCTGCAGGCGTTTGTCCCAGTTGAACAAGAAATAAAAGGTCAAAATGGGCACTAAAACAATCAATCCTGCATTATTGATAAAACTCATACTCGAAGCAAGCACTTGACTCATCATCGAGCTGGCATCAGAGAACTTATAATGCGTTTGCAGGTATTCAACCAACGTTTCAGAAACACCCTTCGCTTCTAGTAGGGGCAAGCGGATATTGGTATTGGCGATCAACCACTGACGTACTACCTCATTGTACCAGCTCAACACTTTAGGCAAATATTCCCAAGCCGCTTGTAGCTGATGCCACAATGTTGGTATCAACCACCAAAGCAGCAGTACCATCCCCAAGGTAATGGTAGAATAGACAATAATAATGGCTATCCAGCGTTTGATGTATTTCGAGAGACGCTTGACCAGCGGATTGAATAAGTAAGCGAGCACAAAAGCAAAAATGAACGGCAGAATGACTGGTAGCATTAAATACAGCAAAACGAAAGTGATGATAAGCGCGACGACGATAAATAAGCGCCGAAAAAAAGGGTCAATCGATTGGTTGATCATTAAGGGCTATCCTACAAGTAAGCTGATATCGATAACTTAGCGTTAAAAAGGCAATTTTATTGCTACCAAATAACTGTCTGGTTATCTTTACGTCTATAAATTCTAAGTGCTTTGATTCTAAGTACTTTATTATCGCAGAGTAGATAAAAAAAGCAGTCATTTTTTGTTTCTTAGCGTTTAATTTGTCGCTTATCTTTAATCTTAGCCGAATATTGGCAAGTTGCTTTGCGAGTGAGGTCTATTATTAGGTATAATGCGCCCACTATCTTCGAACTTTATAACCTTGATTTTTGCATAATCAATTACTTTACCTTTTAATTCTAATTATATTCCCCAACTGTGAGATGACTATGAGTGACAAGCCTTCGTTAAGCTACAAAGATGCCGGTGTTGATATCGATGCAGGTGATGCATTGGTGCAGCGAATCAAGTCCGTAGCAAAAGCCACGACTCGTCCTGAAGTCGTGGGTGGGTTGGGTGGTTTTGGCGCGTTGTGCCGTATTCCAACAGGTTACACCTCACCTTTATTAGTCTCTGGTACTGACGGTGTCGGTACCAAGCTCAAGCTTGCCTTGCAGCTGAATCGTCATGAGACGATCGGCATCGACTTGGTAGCGATGTGTGTCAACGATTTATTGGTGTGCGGTGCTGAGCCTTTATTCTTTTTAGATTATTATGCAACTGGTAAACTCGATGTCGATGTCGCTGCGACTGTCGTCAGCGGCATTGGTGATGGTTGTAAGCTGGCTAATTGTGCACTTATCGGTGGCGAAACCGCTGAGATGCCAGGCATGTACCAAGACGATGATTACGATCTTGCTGGATTTTGTGTGGGCGTGGTCGAAGAAGCGGAAGTCATCACTGGCGAAAATGTTGCAGAAGGCGATGTTTTAATCGCTCTTGCCTCAAGTGGCGTGCATTCTAATGGCTACTCACTAGTGCGTAAAGTCATCGAAGTCAGCGGTATTGATGTCACTAGCAGCGATGAGCAGTTAGATGGTCAATCTATTCAAGACGCGCTGATGGCACCGACGCGTATCTATGTCAAAGCCATTAAAGCCCTACAAGATACCCTTGGCAGCTCAGCCCTCCATGCTATGTCGCATATTACTGGTGGCGGTTTAACCGATAACTTACCGCGTGTATTGCCTGAAACGCTAGCCGCTAGCATCGATACCAATAGCTGGCAGTTTTCAGAGCTGTTCACTTGGTTGCAAACCCAAGGTAATATCGAGCAAAGTGAGATGTACCGCACCTTTAACTGCGGCGTTGGTTTTGTGATTGTTGTGCCTAAAGAGCACGCTGACAAGGCAATTGAAACATTAAATGATGCTGGTGAGAATGCTTGGAAACTGGGTGAGATGATCAATCGTGAAGCCGACGCAGTGGTATACCGTTAATGTCCCTTGATCAATCAAGCCAACCCATCAAGCCGTTACGTATTGCCGTGCTAGTATCAGGTAGTGGTAGCAATCTACAAGTCTTAATAGATGCGATGCAAGCAGGCGCGCTACCGATTGAAATAGTAGGTATCATCAGTAACCGTGAAGATGCCTACGCTATCAAGCGTGCTGAGCAAGCCAACATACCTGTCGCCGTGTTATCGCACACTGATAGCGGTAAGCGCATGGCTATCAAAACCTTTGAGAGCCATGCTAGTGCCCAATTAATGGCGTGGCAACCTGACTTAATTGTTTTGGCTGGATTTATGCGGGTGCTGAGCAGCTCATTTATCGATAATGCACCAGCACCGATGATCAATCTTCACCCTTCTCTGCTGCCTGTTTATAAGGGGTTAGATACTCATCAACGAGTGTTGCAAGCGGGTGAACGTCATCATGGCTGTAGTATCCATGTCGTCACCGCTGAGCTTGATGCAGGTCAAGTGTTAACCCAAGCGGTATTGAACGTCAATATTAATGACACAGCAGAAAGCTTGCAGTCACGGGTACAGAAGCTTGAACACCAGCTACTGCCTTGGACGATTTTACTGTTAGCAAAAAATGTGTTATCGCTAGAAGTAGACAACATCTCGTCAAAGGCTACAACTTACTTGCCAGCTTTGCCTTTACAACTATTTATAGACGTATAAAAAACTCAGTTTTCTGAGTCATTTTTTTATAACGCAATTTATATATAGTCAAAATACCCCAAAAACGCTACGCTACTGCTGATATTAATTTTTTGCAGCCTCTGTCTGCACAGGCACAGCAAGCAAGAAAAATTGATATCAGCAGTACGTGATGTATCGATATTGCTTTTTACTGACCATAACACAATAAAAAGCCCAGTCACTCATAACGAGTAACTAGGCTTTTTTATCTAACGACCATTTATATTTTAAAAATATAAACAATCATAAGCATGTTGGTATGTATTCTTAAAATACATGAACACCTTTGATGTTGACAAACTCTTTCACACCAAAGCCACCGTGCTCACGACCATAACCTGAGTTTTTCACGCCGCCAAAAGGCAGTGCAGGATTGGCAAGACCGTAACCATTGATGTAAATCATACCTGTGTCGAATTGCTCACGTGCTAAACGAATGGCTTTCTCTTCATCTTTAGAGAAGATAGCACCACCTAAACCGTAGCGACTGTCGTTGGCAATACGCATAGCATCTTCTTCGTCTTTGGCACGAATGAGTGACGCGACAGGACCAAACAGTTCGTCGTCATATGCAGGCTGACCTTTTTGCACATTTTCTAGAATAGTTGCTGGGTAGAAACTGCCTTTACCTTCAGGAACTGTACCACCAACAGCGATGGTTGCACCTTTAGCCACACTCTTTTCTACTTGCTCGTGGAGCTGCTCTCGTAAATCTATACGTGCTAGAGGACCGATGTCTGAACTATCATCCATTGGGTCACCAGCTTTTGTTCCTTCAAACTTTTCGACGATGCGCTTACGGAATTCATCATACACGCTGTCGACGACGATGAAGCGTTTGGCAGCCACACAAGTTTCGCCGTTGTTGATCAAGCGAGCTTGAGCACAAGTTTCTACTGCCACTTCTATATCAGCATCTTCTAATACGATAAATGCATCATTTGAGCCAAGCTCTAATACGGCTTTTTTGATCGCTTTAGCAGCTTGTTGTCCAACGATAGCACCAGCTGAGTCACTACCAGTCAATGTCACACCGCGTACTTTATCGTGTCCAATCAACGCTTCTGATTGATCATGATCAATGATAATAGTGCGGAACAAATCGCTTGGTAAGTCAGATTCGTGAAGTATTTTCTCTATCAATAGGCCTGAACCCGTCACGTTAGACGCATGCTTTAGTAGAATACTGTTACCTGCCATCAAGTTGGCGATGGTGTAACGAAATACCTGATATGCTGGGAAATTCCAAGGCTGCATACCGTAGATAATACCGATAGGCTGATACGATACGATACCTTTTTTCATACCTTCGATATCACGTACATCGTCCGCTAAAGAAGCAACACCATTTTCAGCCGTATAATCACAGATTGCTTTACACAGATCCAACTCTTGTAAACTCTGGCTATAAAGCTTGCCACGCTCTTCGGTCATTAGCTTAGATAGCTCTTCTTTATATTCCATCAGCTTATCACCGATAGATTTGATGGCACGACCACGTTCTTCGTGACTCACCTTGCGCCATTCTAAAAACGCATTGTGTGAGGCATCAACAATTTTGTTGACCTCATCTGTACTCATGTAATCGTAATTTTTGATCTCTTCGCCCGTGGTTGGGTTGATAGTAGTAATGTCTGACATAATTGCTGCCCTTGTTATTTGGTTTTATATATTTGAATTTTATATATTTAGTATAGTCGTGACTTTCAGTGTAATCGTGACTTGTAATTATTTAGTTGTCACGCTGATAGGACGACATGTCGGTAAGTCGCCTTCCATCTGCAACTATAATAACAAGGTAATCGGCGAAGAGTTTTACAATATATTGTGAAGTGTGTTGAAGATGTTAATAGTGTGACTATCTTATTAATAAATAATTAAATATTGAATAATTATTTTTAGAAAAACTAAACAAAAAAACCAGCCTAATTGTAAGGCTGGTTCATGGTCTGTACTAAATACGAGCTCGTTAACGGTATTTTAAGTAATTCAATAACTGACTATATTGATTGCATAATTGCTTAAAAACCAATTAAAACAAATGATTAATAATAGGAATGTCTTGCGGTGGATTTTCTTCTTCGTCAACGATTTGACGTGCCACATGCATGATAAGCTGACGCAACCATCTATGTGCTGGATGATGCTGTAATAAAGGTGACCACGCCATAGTCAGCTCAAATTCAGGGATAAAAAATGGTGGTTCTTCCATCTTTATACTGTCGTTGTTGGCCTGCATTTTTGCCACACGGGTGGGCAATGTCGCGATCAAATCTTTATTGGCTGCCAGCATAGCCGGCATTTGGTAATGACGGGTAAAAACGCTGATTTGGCGTTTTTGTCCCAAACGTTGCAATGCTTGATCGATAGAACCTAACCCGCCAGATTTTTCTGGGTTGACCCCAAACCCTACGCCCATCCCTGTTTTGGACACCCAAACGTGCTGCGCTTTTAGATAATTTTTGAGATTGAAGCGGTTGGCATAAGGGCTGTCAGAAGACAATAAACAGCTAAAAGTATCACGCCAGACCAACACTTGGTGAAAGCTTTGCGGTATTTCATTAAAGCGGTTGATGGCCAAATCCACGCGCCCCTGCTCCATATCGCGATAAGAGACATCGGATGGCGTCAAGAAATCCAAGATGACATTGGGTGCTTCAGACCGTAATGCTTTTACCAGTTTGGGTACTAAGGTCGCCTCTGCATAGTCTGAGGTCATGATACGAAAGACACGTGAGGTACTATAAGGGCGAAATTCGGTACGTGGCTCTAGAACTTGGGTCAAGTCAGCCAATATCTCGCGGATACGGGGCTGTAGCTCAAGCGCGCGCTCGGTTGGCGTCATGCCTTCTGAGGAACGTACCAGTAATGGATCGTTAAATAGTTTACGCAAACGCCGTAAAATATTGCTCATAGCAGGTTGAGTAATGCCAAGCTGCTCGGCAGCACGTGTCACGTTTTTTTCTCGTAACAATACATCTAAATGTACCAATAAATTTAAATCAACCCGCTGCAAATTCATATATATTTCTCTTTGCCTTAGAATAAATACCATTATAAATATTGGTATTTTTAATGCTGTCATAGAGATTTATTCTCTAGAACCGCACAATATCGTTGTTTTTTTGATTAAAATTTTCTAGTATTTGCCAATTATAACGCAAACCAGCAATCATAAGACATTGTTTTTTATATATTATAACTAAATAAAATACCCAAGATAACTATCATAAATTAGATAAATCTTGGTAAGGCAGTTATAGTAAGTGACACAGACAAGTCGTCATGTAAGCAAGAAACTGTCGGTTGAGATGCTGATTATAAGCCTTACTGACCAACACTATATTTTAATGGTCTATATCGATAGCAAAACATAATGAATTGACCATCAATACTATTAAATTAACTTTTAGACGATTATATTTTTTGGACGATAGCATCATTGATTATTGTAACACCTCTCATCGCCAATTATGAAATCACAACTCTATAATTGTTTTGGCAGTCTATAAAACATACTGAGTGAGCGCAAAGCTATCGCCCTGTACCAGATAATTTGTCAACTGCTGAGTTCAGCAAATTCCTTGTGTTTATAGGTAGGTTTGTTTAGGGTAAGTGGAGCTACGTTTGATAGACATTTATTTTTGGCGAATATAACCATCCATCCTTTTTAGTGATGTCCATTCTTATTAGATGTCGATAACGTTAATAAAATCTTATTCTATTTCTTTTAATAACAGACAGTCGTAATCATTTTTTATCACTTAATTTTTATCGTTTTTACACCCCACCAAGGAGACTATATATGTCAACTGTTTATAAGTCAGCGATCGATCTAGTACGTGAATTAAAGCAAAAACACGGTAACTGGCAAAATATCAGCGAAACTGATGCTGCACGTATGATGGCACAAAACCGCTTCAAAACCGGTTTAGATATTGCAAAGTATACTGCAAAAATCATGCGCCAAGACATGGAAGACTATGACAACGATACGTCTCAGTACACTCAGTCTCTAGGTGCTTGGCATGGTTTTGTTGCACAACAAACGATGTATGCTAAGAAAAAATACTTTGGTACTACGGCTAAAACTTACATCTATCTATCAGGTTGGATGGTAGCAGCATTACGCTCTGAGTTTGGTCCTTTGCCTGATCAATCAATGCACGAAAAAACGTCAGTACCTAAGCTAATCGCAGAGATCTATACGTTCTTACGTCAAGCTGATGCTAAAGTATTGAATGACTATTTCCGTGAGCTAAACGCTGCAGAAGAAGCGGGTCAAGACACCTCAGCCATTCTAGAAAAAATCGAAAACTTTGATTCGCATGTTGTGCCAATCATTGCTGATATCGATGCTGGTTTCGGTAACGAAGAAGCGACTTACTTGCTAACTAAGCAAATGATTGAAGCTGGTGCTTGTGCTATTCAGGTTGAAAACCAAGTATCTGATGCTAAGCAATGTGGTCATCAGGCTGGTAAAGTAACTGTACCGCATGAAGACTTCATCTCAAAAATCAATGCTATTCGTTATGCATTCTTAGAGCTTGGTGTTGAAGACGGTGTTATCGTTGCTCGTACTGACTCTGAAGGCGCGTCACTTACGCAAAAAATCCCAGTATCAAATGAGCCAGGCGATCTTGCTTCTAAATATATCGATTTTATCGAAATGGAAGAAGTAACGCTAGAAGATGCTCTAGAAAACGACAGCTTGCTTAAGCACAACGGCAAACTAGTACGCCCTGTTCGCTTGCAAAACGGCTTGTATCAATTCCGTGAAGACACCAACATCGATCGCGTTGTACTTGATTGCGTAACTGCTCTAGAAAACGGTGCTGATCTACTATGGATCGAAACGCCTACGCCAAACGTTGAACACATCAAAATGATGGTTGATCGTATTAAAGAAGAGCAACCAAAAGCGAAGCTGGTTTATAACAACAGCCCATCGTTCAACTGGACGCTAAACTTCCGTAAGCAAGTTATCGCTGAATGGGAAGAAGCTGGTAAAGACGTTTCAGCATACAACAAGAATGACTTGATGAGCGCTGATTATGACGGTACTGAATTGGATGCAGCGGCTGATGAAGCGGCTAAAAACTTCCAAAAAGACGCGTCACGTGAAGCTGGTGTATTCCATCACTTAATCACTCTACCGACTTACCACACGACTGCTCTTAGCGTTCATGAACTTGCTAAAGGCTACTTCGGTGAAGAAGGTATGCTTGCTTATGCTGCTGGCGTACAACGTAAAGAAATCCGTGAAGGCATCTCTTGTGTTAAGCACCAAGCAATGGCAGGTTCTGACCTTGGCGATGATCACAAAGAAATCTTCTCAGGCGATAATGCTCTGAAAGCTGGCGGCGGCAAGAACACAATGAACCAGTTCTAATCACCGACACTTTGTAAGTAATTTTTATCAGTAAAAGTTATAAAAAAAGCCGCCCTACATCACGTAGGGCGGCTTTTTTATGGGCAGACGTTACCCACTATAAAGAATACAATCAAAAACTCAGTTGAATAACAAGCATCTCAAAAACTGACTCTCGATAGAAAACGCGCTTTAATCGTTAGAATGACGGTCATCAGTATGGCTATTGCCCTTAGCTTTCATCTCAGACCTACGTTTTGCGTTGAGCTTGGCGTGGTTCATACGCCTAGTACTTCTACGAAATGTGCGATACAGTGTTTTTATAAGTCTATAAACCATATAAAACACCCCTACTAATACAACAAGCCACCATAGTCTAATCAAAGTGATGGCGACTTCTCTCAACATCTCCCAACCCTCTTTGAATGCCTGACCCACTTGTGCGCTAAAGCTTGGACGTTCAGCCTCTATCAGTAGATCTAAATTCTGCGTCGTTTCTTTATAGCTAATATCCGGTTGCGTAAAGGTTAAGTTGATCGTACTATATTTCACTCTATCCGCAATGTTCATTTGCTCTAACTGCGCATATTCCTGCTGTTGCCGCGCCGCATAGGTGGCGGCGATCGTATCGACATTACTGGTTTGATCTTTATCATTTTTGCTATCAAGTCGTTCTTGACTGAGATCCTTTGCCATATCGCTATTGAGCTTACTTGCCAGTTGCTCACGATATATATCCAAAGTGACGTCTTGAGCTGAGAACTCTTGCTCATTTAAAAAAGCCACTTGCTGCTGTACTTGTTTTAGGAACTTGTTCACGTTTTGTCTAGGGATACGTACGGTCATCTCAGCTTGTCGATAATAGGTTGTCAAAACAACGTTCTTATCCCCTTGAACAAAACCACGACTATCGCGCTCCCGATTGCTAATATGACTTGATGCAACGTAACCCTTTTGCTGATAGGTTAAACTTTCAATAGCGCTACTACTCTCTACCACATCCTCTACTTTAAAGTCAGCTGCCGCATTGATAAGTAAGGTCTTACCTGCTATTTTTATATCAGCCGCTTGGCTATTAAGGGTTTGCTCACTATCATTAGATAGATTTTGTACTTGTAACTTAGGTGAGTCTTTATTATTGGTATCTGATATATCAGCACCCTGATCCGCTATATCTTCAATCGCTTGTTCCGTAGCCACATATTCGGTCTCAGCGCTATTTTGTTCTGATTCATATTCCTCATTTTGTTGACTGCAGCCACTAGCGATAATGGCAGTCAAGGCTATAACGCTACATACTTTAACCCAGGTCGCCGTTTGGAAGATGGAGTCACTGTAATCTGATGCTGACGTGTTTGATTTGAGGGCTTGCCTTACAGAGAAAGCCCCTGTCTTTTTTGGTCTCGTTTTCATCGCTGTAACTCCATTTTATCTTACTTTTGTTTAATTCCTTGCCTTGATTATAATGATTATTTGCCAAAAGTATATTGCTAAGGATAAAACGCATGCAAACTGTCAAAATTTTACTTGTCATTATGAGGCAGCTTTCATACGATGTTAGTCAGCTGACTATAATTATCGAACCACTAATACCTGACTATGATTATCGAAATTTGATTACCTGACTAGGAAAATACGATGCAAGAAATAGAGCTGAAGTTTTTGGTGCCAGAATCGCGGTTAAAAGGTTTGATGCGTCAAACGCACGTTAAATCGTCACAAGTACTGCAACTAGCGGCACACTATTACGATACGCCTGACCAGCAGCTTGCACAAGCAAGTATAGGCCTGCGTATTCGCAAAGAAGGTGATACATGGGTACAGACTATCAAAGCGGGTGGTGATGGGATTGCGGCGCGCTTAGAGCATAATGCCGTGCTCGATAATGAGCAAGTACAAACGATGCTCGATAATCATGAGCTGACGCCTGATTTGACAATATATGAAGACACTCCAATCGCTGAGGCATTGGCTGATTTTAAACTCAAAAAGCTAGCAAAGACGTTAACACGACTTTATGTTACTGACGTCGAGCGCACTACGCGGTTGCTAACAGAAAGTAATGAGGATGAAACCGATAATTGTATCGAAATGGCTTATGATCAGGGAGAAATTATTCATGGTACTGATGAAACTCGGCGCAAAGCTATTCGAGAAATAGAGTTTGAATTGGTGTCAGGAGATTTAGATTTTCTATTTACGACTGCCAAAACATGGTGCAAGCGCTATAAGCTGTGTCTATCTACCGTCACCAAAGCCGAAAATGGTGGCTTACTTATTAATGAGCAGAGCCACAGTCCTGCAGTCAACGCAAACCTAAGTCAATTACAAATAGACAAAGACAGCAGTGCACCTGCTTTTATACGTGCGGTAGTACACAATTGCTTATTACAGATACTACCAAATAGTAGTGCTATCGTCGCTGGCAGCATAGATGATAATCATACTTTACAATTACGGATTGGTATTGATCGCTTGCGTACTGCGTTGAAAGCATTTGTCGATTTCTCTGATGAAATTAACCCTGAATGGCTGCCGATACTTAATCAAACTGCAACCTTGCTTAGCGACTACTATCAACTTGCTTATATCAATGCACAGATCGAACCTGAGCTACAAGCATGTGGCGCGCCTGCCGTTGACTGGACGACAGATATCGAAAATATCAAGATCACACCTATCAATACGCTGCAAGCCAATGACTTTCAAATAACGCTGTTAGAGCTGATTGCCTTTACCATGAGCGATCCCAGCATTGAACCTCAGACTGATCAGCTTGCCCGCGATAAGCTAACGAAAGTCCTCTCCAAACAATATAAAAAATGCCTTAAAACCAATAAAAAAACTGACGAGGTAAGTGTTACTGAGCTTATGAGCGATGATGTAGACGAAGACATCGCTCATAATGACCAACCTGAAAGCGAGTTGCTCAATCAGTTAAGAGATTTGCGTTACATCAGTGAATTCTCCGTACCTTTACTAAGTAAGAAAAAAGCTAAGAAGAAAACCAAACGTTGGCTAAAACGGCTGATAAAAGCGCAAAAAGCGTTAGAACAACTGAACGATGATAATCAATATCAGCAGTTCTACAATCTAAAATCAACAACAGATGCTAATGCTTTATATGGCGCGGGTTGGTTTGCAGCCATACTGACTGATGACCAAAGTCATATTGACGCACGTTTAGCAAAATTTGCGGACAGCTCAACGTTTTGGTAGTAGCAATATTATTTTTAAGACGGACACTACTCTCATAAAATAAGAACGTTCCATAAAAAATACAGCTTGTTGTATAACAGGCTGTATTTTTTTATCGTATTTAAATAGTGTCTATCAGCGCCATGGCTAAATTTGTACGCAACACGACCTAATCAACAACGATCGTAACGGGCATGCCCTCTTCTACTTGCTCAAATAATTCTACAATATCTTTATTACGCATACGTATACAGCCATGTGATAGTGGAGTACTCATTGGTTCAGTATCTGGTGTGCCATGGATATAAATATAGCGCTGATAAGTATCACAGCTGCCTTGGCTGTTTCTGCCTTTATTAACGCCTTCCTCAAGACCGCTCAACCAAAGAATACGACTCAGTATCCAGTCGCGCTCAGGATGTAATACGCCAAAATCCGCACTATACACTTCGCCTGTAGGGACACGCCCTATAAACACAGCATTCATAGGCTCACTCCCGCCTATTTTTTCTGCCACCACGTGCTTCCCTAGCGGCGTACAGCCACTATCTTGTTGACTACCTATGCCATTTTTAGCAGTAGATACTTGGTATTGTGCCACTTCTTTATGCTGCTGATATACCGTCAAAGTTTGCTGAGCGATATTGATGATCAAATTTATATCAAATTGATTATTGTTTTTCATAAATATATCCGCCTGTCCTTTACGTCATTATTGACAGCATAATGCGTAAAATGATTGAGATTTTCTATTATTAAGGGATTGTATCAAGGCATTTGGCACCGTAATATAGAGGCACACTTTTTGATGCTAGCAGATTATGACGACTATTTCACCGACACGTGTGTCGATGTATGATTTTCTATATCAAGATACCAAGCCGATGGTGTCATTATTGGCAGATGCCGCCCAGCTGTCATTGCCGCAAGCGCGCTATGCCATGGATGCCAGTTTGCAGGCCATTATTAGTGCCCTTCTCGCTTACCAGCAGCGCCACGATGGTCAAACAGTGAGTAAAAAACTGTTTGGACGCAGTGCTGTCAAGGAGCTACGGCAATATAACTCGATGAACTTTGCGACTATTAATGCAACATTGTATCATCGGCATGATGCTGCGGACGCCATATTCAATGATAGTGCACGAGTGATTAAAGCAAGCGATCGTATTGCAGCAAAAATTGACGCAACGACGCAACAAGCACAAATTTTACTCACCGCTTTGTGTGTGATTGTACTCCGTGAGCTGGCTATCTTGGCAGAATACAGTCAACTCGATAATGATGAAATTAATAAATGGTTCGCCTTACAACCGCAGTTTTTATCCGCAACACGTTTTGCAGCAATTGAGACAAACACTTTAGCAGCCGAAAACGCCCCAAATGCACAAGATAGCACAGAACCACATTTATTAAACATGGAACAGCTGCCAAGCGCCCCGCCAGCTTTTGATACTTACTGGTACGAGCTGACGGCATTCAAACCTGAAAATCATGATCCTGTGCAAGACATGCAATTGGCAACTGGCAACTACCTAAAAGCCATCGGGCGCTCACCTGATAATTTGCAGCAAGGCCGCCATAATGACATGTTGGTGTTTGTAGAAATGCAGGCAATTGCGTTACCCCACCAGCGCTGGCTGCTACAATTAGCCAAAATCTCGGATATCTATCTCAGCCGAAACCGTCTGCGCGTAAACTCTGAACCTGCCAATCCACCTAAACCGCCTTTGGTAAGTTTGGGACTGATCGGCGGCAATAACGACAACACACCGGCAACGATCAGTGAAAAACCGATTGAGTATGAGACCTCAACACCGCTTTGGAAAAATCCCGTTATTCTCATCATTCTTGTCGTCATCGGTATTCTTGGTGCGCTCGCCACTCTCAAATATCAAAGCCAAAAATCTGATGGTGCCATCCTTGCAACAGAAGAGGTCATAGAGCAGGACCTCCTCGAAGAACGTCAGCAGCAAGATGTGGCCATCGTAAAAGTAGACGATGATGAGCCTGTCATTGCAGACACTGCAAAAACTGAGTAGACACGGATGGTCATAAAAAAAGCAGCCGTAAAAAAACAGAGGCACTATCAATATAGGCCTCTGCTTTTTTTGCGATTTAAATTTTCACTTAGCTATAAAAATCGTCCAAAAAACTTACTTAGATAAATCACGACCACGGCTGGCTTCGATCGCCAAACGTAATCCGTTCAAACGAATGAAACCTTCGGCATCTTTTTGATCATACGCACCAGCATCATCTTCAAAAGTAGCAATTTTTTCATCAAATAGTGAATCGTCTGATTTACGACCGACGACACTCACAGCACCTTTATATAGTTTCACGCGAACGGTACCGTTGACATACTCTTGTGATTTGTCAATCAACGCCTGTAGCATCATACGCTCAGGGCTGAACCAGTAGCCGTTATAAATGATTTTTGCATAGCGCGGCATCAGCTCATCCTTTAGATGCGCAGCTTCACGATCAAGGGTTAGCGACTCAATACCGCGATGTGCTTTTAGCATAATGTTACCTGCTGGCGTCTCATAGCAGCCACGTGACTTCATGCCTACATAACGGTTCTCTACGATATCCAAACGTCCGATACCATGACTGCCACCGATTTCGTTGAGCTTAATCATCACTTCATAAGGTTTGAGCCGCTCGCCATCGATAGCAACGATGTCGCCTTTTTCATATTCTAGCTCTAGATACTGGGCTTCGTCAGGGGCTTGCTCTGGGCTGACTGACCAACGCCACATATCATCTTCTGCTTCGGCATAGGGATCTTCTAAGATACCGCCTTCATAAGAAATGTGCAGTAAGTTGGCATCCATAGAATAAGGTGATTTTTTCTTATTACCTGCATAGTCGATGGCAATGTCATGCTCTTTGGCATATTCCATCAAGCTCTCACGGCTTGATAAATCCCACTCACGCCAAGGCGCAATGGTCACAACGTCTGGAGACAAGGCAACTGCACCAAGCTCAAAACGTACTTGGTCATTACCTTTACCAGTCGCACCATGGCTGATCGCATCGGCGTTGTGCTCTTTGGCAATCTCAACCAAACGCTTGGCAATTAATGGACGCGCGATAGAAGTACCTAGCAGATACTCGCCTTCATAGATGGCATTGGCACGGAACATTGGGAATACATAATCACGGGCAAACTCTTCACGCAAGTCTTCGATATGAATGTGCTTGATGCCCATGGCTTTAGCTTTGGCTCGTGCTGGCTCAACTTCTTCGCCTTGACCGATATCAGCAGTGAAGGTAATCACTTCGGCATCATAGGTTACTTGTAGCCATTTTGCGATGATTGAGGTATCAAGACCACCTGAATAGGCCAGTACGATTTTATTAATATTTTTTGGATCAAGCTGAGCCATGAATAACTCCTATTATGAGAATTGACTGTGTGAACTATGCTAAGGGTAAAAGACGCTAAGAATCAATCAAAAGATACATTGCTTGCTCAGTGTACATCATATTTACTATCGGCAAAAGTGTAACTGCCACAAGGTGCTAGCTTTTGGCCTTCATTTGCTTATCGTCTCACGCCATTATGTGCATAAAATCCTTATTCATCTTGGTAAATACACAATGACCCTTAAATGATATACAGATATGTTGTCGCATATTTAGTCGCATATTTAGTCGCGCAGGCAAATCTGTTATTATAGCCACACAGCATCATTTCTTTTTATTCCCATAAATGACGATATAGAGCGCGATGACACTATGACTGATTCAATGACCGAATTGACCATCCTTCAGCCAGATGATTGGCACATTCACCTCCGTGATGACAGCGCCTTAGCCACTACCGTACCGCATGCAGCCAGTAGTTTTAACCGTGTTATTTGTATGCCAAACCTAGTACCACCTGTCAAAAATGTCGACGATGCGCGTGCCTATCGTGCGCGGATCATGGAGCATCTACAAGCTAGCGATTTGGCTGCGGAGCGCCAAGCAGCATTTGACCCGCGCATGACGTTATACTTAACAGATCAGACGACGGCGAAAGATATCGAAATGGCAGCACAGTCAGGTATCGTCCAAGCAGTCAAGCTCTACCCTGCTGGTGCTACGACCAACTCTGCAGATGGTGTCACTGATATCAACGCCTGTGTGGATGTCTTTGAAGCGTTAGAAAGGCACAACCTGCCACTACTGTTGCATGGCGAAGTGACACAAAACCATGTGGATATTTTTGACCGCGAAAAACGCTTCTTAGATGAGGTGTTGGCACAAATTATCATCAAATTCCCGACGTTAAAGATTGTGATGGAGCACATTACTACCAGTGATGCTGCTGACTTTGTCTTGGGGCAAGGCAAGCATATTGCGGCTACTATCACCCCGCAGCATTTGATGTTTAATCGCAACCATCTGTTGGTTGGTGGCATTAAACCACACTTTTATTGCTTGCCTATCTTGAAGCGCGAAAGTCATCAAAAAGTCTTATTAGATGTCGCCACCAGTGGCAATCCAAAGTTCTTCTTGGGCACTGACTCTGCCCCACATGCAACGGATAAAAAAGAAGCGGCTTGCGGCTGCGCTGGCTGCTATAGTGCGGCAACTGCTTTGCCTTTGTATGCCACCGCTTTTGATAGTGTTGGCAAAATAGACAAGTTAGAAGGATTTGCGAGTCGCTTTGGTGCTCAATTCTATGGCTTGCCAGTCAATGAAAGCACGGTTACCCTAATCAAAACGCCTATGCAAGTACCTGCAAGCTACCCTTATTTTGATGGCTCATCATTGACCCCGCTTATGGCGGGCGAGACGCTGCCTTGGTCTATCAAAGCATAGTACTTATGAGGCATAGTACTTATAAAGAATAGTACTTATAAAGAATAGCACTTATAAAGCAACCTCTTTATTTTATCCTATGATATCAATAATGCCTTTGTACTGAAGGAGCGGTTGATTTCATGGGATACTCATTTCTAATTCAATATAACAATACGACTGATAAAAGCGATTTAACCTGATATGACCACTAAAAACGATGCCGCCTTACCGAACGACAACCCATCAAGCAATGTAGATACTAGCCTCAATGTCGCGTCCACTACTCATCTCGAAGATACCGCAGCAGACGAGCAAGCGCCCATGGTCTTGAAAGACCGTTTTCGCAAGTTTCTGCCTGTCGTCGTCGATGTGGAGACAGCAGGTTTTAATGCGCAAACGGATGCTTTGCTAGAAATTGCCTGCATTCCTGTATTACTCAATGAGCAGGGTGTGTTTTATCCTGGTGAGGCATTCAATGCTCATATCGAGCCCTTTGAAGGCGCGAATCTTGAGCCAAGTGCGCTTGCCTTTACTGGCATTGATCCCAACAATCCGATGCGTAAAGCCATTGCCGAAGATGAAAAAACCGCACTACGCCGAATTTTTAAAGGCTTAAAAGAAGTCCGCCGTGCTGAAGACTGCCGTCAATGTGTCTTGATTGGACATAATGCACATTTTGATTTAGGGTTTTTAAATGCAGCCGTGCTACGTACCAACAGTAAAGGCCACAACCCATTCCATAATTTTTCAGTCTTTGACACGGTGACTCTATCAGCGCTTGCCTTCGGTCAGACAGTGCTGGCACGCGCTTGTAAAGCAGCAGGGCTTGAGTTTGACGGCAAAAATGCCCACTCCGCACTATATGACACCCAAAAAACAGCCGAGCTATTCTGTCATATACTTAACCATTATCCTATGCTGGCCAACGCGATGCATAATGAGGACACTAAAGAAGAATCGGGCGATAGCGATAATACATAAATCACATATCCTATGTTGCCAACCATACATAATAGTGCTATTTATAATACTTGATGACTTTGACATCTTGGACATCTTGATCTGACAATCAATAGGGATATGATTGATACCACTTTCAGTAAGTTGACAAGCCTTCCTGACTTTATGTAGTACTGTTAAAGGGACTTAATAGCTTACTTGCTTGCCACTATTGCACTCTCAAACGACGCCGTTATATCCTATAGATGGTTTAAGTTGCTCACACTGCCTTGATAGCTGCTGTTAGTAGCACTGCTGCTGTTAAGGCGTAATAGGAGGGACTTTATTATGGATCCACAACTTAAGTTATGGGGCACCATCATCGGCTATATGCTGCTCGCCTTAACTATTAGTGCTTGCACATCTCTATGGATTCGCCATCATTTAAAGAGTAATGACTTACATCCACGCCGTGCGCTCAAAAAAAGATACTTAATATTAAAAAGACGAAGAAAAAGGCTTGACAGCAAGCGCAGACGCCATTAAAATACGCACCACTTCGGCATAAATGGTGAAAGCAGCTGAGGTGTTGTGTTACTAGTCCCCATCGTCTAGAGGCCTAGGACACCGCCCTTTCACGGCGGTAACGGGGGTTCGAATCCCCCTGGGGACGCCACTATTTGGCGTCACTTATCAGCACTGTTATCGAAAGGCATCAGATAAGACTGATAAATGTACCATCAAAAAGTCCAATCACAATATATCGTGATTGGACTTTTTTTATACCTGTTCATTTTCTCTGTTCATTTTCCCGATTTACTTTCTTAGTATCGCAACTAACTGCTACTGTAACTTTCGAGCATGGACAAGCATGGATGTACAGTCAGCTCAGTATAAAAAAGACACGACAAATAAAAAATCCGCCTACCAATCCTCTCCTTTATCTGTTTTTTCACTCCTGCTGTTATATCAAAGTTATAGTCGATGCTAAATAAAATGGATAAACGACATTATAATGCGTGACTGGTACAAATTTTTCTTGCTTACTGTACGTACGCAGACAGAGGCGACAAAAAACTTATATCGGTCACGTTGTCTCTTTTTATATTGACCTGACTATAGTTATCAAACGCTATCAAAATTCATAACAAAAAAAGCCAGCAATCTTTGCTGGCTTTTCGATATAAGCGGTCTACTTTTTATGAACTAAAAAATCAAAACATTCTAAAAAATCTTATCCGATATCATGAACCACAGTAGCGCTAATATAATCAGCGAGCCCAATACGGTCTGAATCAAGAAAAAGGCTTGGTGCTGTCCGACAACTTTACTTAAGGTTAAACCTAAGGTGCTATATTGTATCGGCTGACTGTCAGTTTCGCCTGTGCTGACATGCTTTTCATAATAACCTTGCAAGATATCTAAAAACTCCGTCCATTCGTCAGTGCTCCACGCATAAGGCTTAAACGGCATAAACTTCTTAAGCTTAGGCTCTTTAATCATCCAGCGCTCAAGGGTAATCGAGCGCAGTGACCAACCAGCGAAACGACGATCTTCCAGTGCTGAAAAATCTAAAATGGTTAAGTCTTTATGTCGATCATCCATTATCAAGCGATTCTTGAGATTGGTTAACGCTTGCTCACTACCTTCCACACACTGTAAAAAGTAACCATTGCCGTAGCAAAGAATACCTGTAATATTATCAGCTTTGTTATGTTTGCTGGCGACTTCTGCGATATCGTTCAGTGTACTGGCGTTTGATAGACCAGTCGACGTGATGCGGCTCAAATACACAAGTTGGCAGAGATCTGTCGTTACTGGATTTGTCGAATCATTGACTACTGACAATCAGCTTCTCCCTATTTTCAGGTAAATGTAGCTAAGACAACCATACTAACTTTAGAAAAAACATAGAGACAAGACTTTCGAAAACATCGAATTGGCTTGGTATATTATTGATTTTATAAATGTTTATATTAATTGTATTAAGTTGGTTACATCATAGGCTAGTTTAGTCATCAAATCAATATATGTTTATATTACATCATTAAGTAGTAATACTAAATAATATAATATATTCATTCATAATGATAAAAAACGTGATCAGTTAACGATAGAACCCTCATTTAGATTGTAAGATTGGTACAGAATGCTACTTATGACAATATCACTTGCCGCGTTATGCAAACTCATCAATATGCCAGCATAATAATTTGGACTAATAACAAGTAGTGAAGGTAAGCCAATAAAGAGAAGGTAGTTTTTTGATATTTATCAAAATAACTAGGCTTTCAGATAGCGATTTTTCAAATTGAAGATACGTCCTAAGACTGGGCTTTAAGAATCGCTGCGAGCAAGATAGCGTCATCAGGATAGGTGAGCTTGATGTTTTGGCGACTGCCAGTCACTAGACGAATAGGCAGTGCTAAGTATTCAAATGCACTGGCTTCATCGGTGATATCGAGTTTGTGTTCAGCCACATGCTTCAATACTTGTCTTAGCTGTCCTAAACGAAATACTTGGGGCGTTTGGGCTTGCCACATATTACTGCGATCAATCGTTTGTTTAACATAAGCGCTAGACGTGTCTTTGTTTACGTTTAGAGAATCACGCATAAGCTCAGAGTGAGCGCTGGATTGTTTGCAGGATTGCTTTAGAGTGTCAGCAACAGGGGTCGCTAAGATAGCGCCATAAGGCTCAAGCATTGCCGCTTCAATGACTTGTTCAATATCATGAGTGGGAACTGCTGGACGCGCAGCATCATGAATGAGCACCAAGTCTGAGTCATCCGCACCTGTATTAACGATCGCCTCTACCCCTGCCTGTACAGACTGCCAGCGCTCAGCGCCGCCAATAGCATAATGAATTGGAAGCGCAAAATTGAGCGTCTCTGCTTTGCTGTCATCTGCTGCGACGATCAATAAACATTTATCAATATAAGCACTACATCCAAGCCGTGCCACACTGTGCTGTAGCAAGGTCTGCCCTTGCAGCATAGTATATTGCTTGGCGATAGAGGCACCAAAACGATTACCGCGACCAGCAGCGACGATAATGGCATGTATATTAGGTGTAGTATTCATGAGGTGACGTTCATAAGGTGGTGTTCATAAAGTAGTAATCAGGGTTTGCTTGCATGATTATATGACTGGGAAGGTATGAGTATTAAGAAGAGGAGTAATAACGGTTTCGAGAAAAGCAAAGCCATCGTTATCAATGAACACTCATTACGATGGCGTTAAAAATTAGTAGCGACTGTGCGTCGTTGGTGCGGTTGATACTTGGACAAACGTCTCATTTGGCTTAATCAAACCTAAGTCTAAACGCGCATGCTCTTCTACTGCCTCAAGTCCATTTTTTAGATCATAGACGTCAGTACGTAATAAGTTATTTGCGGCTACTTGATTGTCATTTAAGCGTTGCTGATCTTCAGTCTGAGTCAGTAGTTTATTATGCTCAAAGCGCCCATTTTCACCCAGCCAATATTGATATTGCAGTCCTAACAGCACCGCAACGGCTAAAGCAAGTAGTATAAATTGGCTAAAGTATTTCATGTGATAGGCCAAACGATAGAGAGATAATAAAATAAATACCAGCTAAGCTTGCTAGACAATATATCAAAAATGACATATTGCCTAACCTTAGCTAACCTAACCTTAGCTAATTAGCCACGTAGACCGATAAACTCTTCGCGACCACGGTAGCTTGCACGTACTTGTTGCTCGATACGTAATAGCTGATTGTATTTCGCCACGCGATCTGAGCGGCATAGTGAGCCAGTTTTAATCTGACCAGCAGCAGTACCAACGGCTAAATCTGCAATGGTGCTGTCTTCAGTTTCACCTGAACGATGCGAGATAATCGTCGCATAACCATTTTTCTTCGCCAAATAAATCGCATCTAGCGTTTCTGACAAGGTACCGATTTGGTTGAATTTAATCAAAATCGCGTTGGCAATATGCTTATCAATACCTTCTTGTAAGATAGCAGGATTGGTCACAAATAAATCATCACCAACCAATTGGACTTTATCACCAATCTGCTCAGTTAAGTATTTCCAACCATCCCAATCAGATTCATCAAGACCGTCTTCGATAGAGATGATAGGGTATTGACGCGCCAACCCTACTAAATAATCTGAAAATCCTTGGCTATCAAATGCTTTATTACCCTCGCCTGCCAAGATATATTGACCGTCTTTATAAAACTCACTCGCCGCACAATCTAATGCAAGATGAATGTCTTCGCCTGCTTTGTAGCCGACTTGCTCGATCGCTTGCATGATAACAGTGATAGCTTCTTCGTTACTACGTAGGTTCGGAGCAAAGCCGCCTTCATCACCGACTGCTGTACTCAAGCCTTGTGATTTTAGGACGGACTTTAGACTGTGGAAAATTTCCGTGCCAGCACGTAACGCTTCTGAGAAGCTGGTGAAACCAACTGGCTCAATCATAAACTCTTGGATATCGATTGTGTTATCCGCATGCTCGCCACCATTTAAGATGTTCATCATGGGTACAGGCATGGTCAACGACGTCTGGTTGCGCAAATTGGCGATGTATTGATGTAGTGGCAAACTTTGTGACTTGGCAGCAGCTTTTGCAGTGGCAAGAGACACGGCTAGCATCGCATTGGCACCGAGGCTGTCTTTGTTTTCTGTACCATCTAGCGCAATCATGGCATCATCGATACCTTGCTGCTCGGTGACCTCTTTATCCATCAACGCACTGCGAATCTGGCTATTGACGTTGGCAACGGCTTTTTTGACGCCTTTGCCCATATAGCGGTCTTTGTCGCCATCACGTAGCTCAAGTGCTTCACGTGAGCCAGTAGACGCGCCACTTGGGGCAGCAGCACGGCCGACAGTACCGTCAGCTAAGATAACATCGACTTCAATCGTTGGGTTACCGCGCGAGTCTAAAATCTCACGAGCACGAATGTCTTTAATTGCGGCAACGTTGGTGGTTTCTTCAGCGTACATAATGTCTGTTAATTCCTTTGGTCATGCCAAGTTTGTGGGGTAAATAACGGCAACTAGAATACAAAAAAGATAAAGCAAAATATCATATAGCCCTATACCTAGACCAGATTTTTCTACTGATATACTCGGCTAGTTTTGAGCAGGCTTCAGGGTTTGTTTAGTACTTTAACCGTCAGCTATAGTGGTTGGCATCATAGCATAAATTTTACCAAACTTCCCTTATCTTACATCGACTGGCGGTCATAAAACCACACATAGATAGCCAAATATTAATTATCAATTTGTCTCAGTAGCTGATATCAAAAGTAAAATGACTCTTATGCTTTTATTGGGCGTTCCGCTCTAGTCTGAGAGGCAGATACCGTGTTATCAAGTTCAACCTCCGTTTTGAATCGGGTTAAACGTAGCGCATTCATTAATACAGAAATAGAGCTAAGCGCCATCGCAGCGGCGGCAATCATAGGATTTAAAAAACCAAAAGCGGCAAGCGGAATGCCAAGACAATTATAAATAAAAGCAAAAAACAGATTTTGCTTAATATTACGTAGCGTGGCTTGCGCAATTTTTTGCGCGGCATCGATATGCATCAGCGACTCGCCCATCAAACGGGCAGAAGCACTATGCTGGGCAACATCTGTGCCTTCAAACATCGCAAAGCTGGCATCAGCGGTTGCCATCGCTGGCGCATCATTGACGCCATCACCTGCCATTGCGACTTTGTGACCAGCCGTTTGCAACAAGGCAATCTGGCTCGCTTTATCACGTGGACTCATCTTGCCATAAGCTTGCTTGATACCCAGCTGCCCTGCGACATGATCGACGACGGACTGCTTATCACCACTCATCAAAATGACATTGATACCAGCATCTTGCAGCGCAGTAATGGCCTGAGGGGTATCGGCTTTTAAATCATCAGCTAAAGCAAAAGCACCTAAGGCTTCATCATTAATACTAATGGCAACGGTACTGGCGATTTGCCATACCTTTGGCATCAGCTTTGGTAGCGTTAAATTAGCAAATTCTGCGGTGCCGACTTTTACCACACCCAAACCTTCAATGCTCGCTTGTATACCAGCGCCTTTAACGACACTAATATCCGTAACATTCATTAATGGCAGATTACGGTCTCTGGCAGTATTTATTAACGCGGTGGCTAACGGATGGCTGGCATGCGCCTCGACGCTGGCGGCAATCTGCAATACATCATCCACAGCAAGCGACTTATCAACCATCACCTGATCGACGATAGTCGGTTTACCAATAGTCAATGTACCCGTTTTATCGAGCACGACCGTATCAATATTACCTGCAGCTTCTAGGCTTTGCGCATCTTTAAACCAAACGCCATGACGAGCAGCGACTCCCATACCAGCCATGATAGCCGCTGGCGTGGCTAAGCCAAGCGCACAAGGACAAGCAATGACCAATACTGATACGGCATGCATTAGGGCAGTATCAACCATACCTGTTAGCCACCATGTGACCCCAAAGGTGACCAAAGCAATCGTTACCACCACTGGTACAAAAATAGCCGTGACTCGATCAGCTAGACGCGCCAAGTCGGCTTTTGAGCCTTGCGCATCGCTGAGGGCTTGTACCATATCACCCAGCTTCGTATCACTGCCTTTAGCACTGACGCGATATAGTAGGCTGCCGTTTTCGACTAAAGCGCCTGCTAGCAGACTATTACCCTCTTCTTTTTTGAGAGGTACTGACTCACCCGTTAAATGACTCTCCACACACCAGCCACTACCTTCGATGACTACCCCATCCGTTGCCACACGGCTACCTTGTTTGGCACGCAAAATATCACCAATTTGCACATCTTTAAGAGCTACATTATGAAAATCACCATTTGGCTGCTGCTGTTCAACTTCATCAGGCGTTAAAGACAATAATAAATCAATACTATTAAGGCTGTGTTTTTTGGTACGCTCTTCTAAATATTTACCCGTTCGCACAAAAGCAATAACCATCACCCCAGCTTCAAAATACACAGCAGGACTATTGCCAGTCCCATGACCACCAGCGTGACCACTTTGTAGCAGGCTATTTAACGTACCATCGCCATGCGTCAGCCACAGATATGTTGAATACGCCCATATGGTTACCGTACCAATGACGACCAGCACATCCATATTAGCAAGACCACCTTTGATGGATGCCCAAGCGCTCTTATAGAACGGTAATGCCAAGCCAAATTGTACAATCGTCGCTAGGACAAACTGAATCCAAACCGGTGGCATCCACGCCATACCAAAACCTGTCAGCATACCTGCCATACCAACTAAAAACGGCAGCAAACATAGCCACAAGCCAATCAAGCGCCACGGGTACTGAGTCGCGGTATCTTTATCAGTTTGGGCAAACAAACTATCAGCTGCCTGCAAATTGGCGACGAAACCTGTTTTATTTACCCATTCTGTGACTTGCTCAGGCGTCGTCTGGGTCGGATCATAATCGACATTCGCGGTCTCGCCAGCGAAATTCACACTCACCTCGTATACCGACGGCTTTTTATTGAGCACCTTTTCAATTCGCGAGGCACAGGCCTGACATGTCATGCCATCAATAGCCAACTGCAAGTGCGCACGCTGCGGCGCGAGCGGCGTATTGGATTGAATGTCAGTTTCTACATCGTAAGCGTTATGATTGTCAGTTTGGGTAGAATCATTCATAAATAAAACTCGGTATGGCGTTTATGCGTTATGGCGTTATAAAGTCGTCTGGGCTAAAACAACAACCCAGTGGAGGGGACATCTAAGTCAAACAAGTAAAACATTCTGCTATTGAATATTACTGTAATCGAATCGAATAATTAGCATGCTATTATCATCAGTAATGGCAATAATGCTAAATAATGATCCTAAATGGTCATGATTAGTAGTCATTCAAATTCTTCAATTTCTTTGACTTCTTCAGCTGTATTGAAAAGGATAGCTCTATATTTTGACGCTACTATCAATAATTTTTAACCATTAAAAAACCAGCCATGATAGCCGGTTTTTTATACAAATGGATAAGATTAAGCGTTAGCAACGGTAGCATCAAAACCAGCGTCATCGATAGCTGATGCAATGACTTCTGCACTGGTTTTACTATCATCAAAGGTGACCGTTGCTTGATTGTCTGCAAGCTCGATACTGATATCATCTAGCCCATCAATATCGGCGGTGGCGTTATGGACACTCGCCACACAGCCACCACAAGTCATGCCGTCGATTTTAATAATACGTGTTTGGTTTGCCATGTTAGGCTCCTTATTTTTATTAGTGAAGATAGCCTTGATAGGTGTTCTTTAATATTTACCTTTTAAAGTTTATCAAAGCTACACTAAACAAGCATAAGCGCTATCATCTTCAGTAACAAGACTGTTTGGTTGTTACTTTATTAAAAGACCTATCATCAAAGAATGTTTTGCTCAACGCTAATCATCATGATGTGGATTTTGCGGTGAATCGATAGGAAACGGTTGGGTAACATAATCGACCATGCTAATCGCGGCAGTTAGGGCGTGAATACTGGTATTGGTATCATCATAGCGCACGGTTGCAACGTCATTATCAGGATCAAGCTCAATCGCAGTGACTCCTGTAATATTCTTAAGCGCTGTCATCAAGCTATCAAGACCTTCAGCGTCATCGATGTTTTCGATACTGACTTGTGCAACTTGTATGGCCATTATCTTACTCTCTTATAATCTATACTATTAATGAGTATCTAATATCTCAAAGCCTTTAACGAGATCATCAATTTGCTTAAGCTGACGTAAAAATGGCTCTAACTGACTCATTCTCAAGGCGCACGGACCATCACATTTTGCGGTTTCTGGATTTGGATGCGCTTCCAAAAACAACCCTGCCAATCCAGTTGCCATACCTGCACGTGCAAGTGTCGTGATTTGCTCACGTCGTCCACCAGCGCTATCACTACGACCACCCGGCTGCTGCAAACTATGGGTGACATCAAAAAATACCGGTATGTCCATCTGCTTCATGGTGTCAAAGCCCAGCATATCGACGACCAAATTATTATAACCAAAAGCACTACCGCGCTCACAAAGTATCAGCTTGTCATTACCACCTTCGAGGCATTTATTGACGATATGGCGCATCTCATGCGGCGCTAAAAACTGCGCTTTTTTGATATTGATAATCGCATCTGTTTTTGCCATCGCATGCACCAAATCCGTTTGACGCGATAAAAAAGCGGGCAGTTGGATGATATCAGCAACTTCAGCGACGGGCGCTGCTTGATACGGCTCATGCACGTCAGTAATAATAGGCACTTGGAACTTTTCTTTAATTTGTCCCAGCCAATCGATACCTGTTTCTAATCCAGGACCTCGATACGAATGCAGGCTTGAGCGATTGGCCTTGTCAAAACTGGCCTTGAACACATAGCCGATGCCCAAACGCTGACAAATCTCGACATACTGCTCAGCAATTTCGAACGCTAATTCTTTGGACTCTAAGACATTCATACCACCGAACAGCACAAAGGGCTGATCGTTACCAATATTAATAGTGTTATTACTCGGAGTCTTAAGCTGAATATGTGATTGCGCTGTTAATAGATTTTCCATGAAACCCTTGTCCTCATTATTGTTATCAACACGTCTATCCCATATTGTAACCGATAGCCCAATTAAAAAAAGTATCCAAGCGTAATTAGATATCGCTAACTAAAAGAATATCTAAACAACCATTATCACCCGTCAAATTAAGCAAAAAAAAGACCAATCCGTAGATCAGTCTTTTTTGGTGAAAATAACGCTTTCACACTATATTTCACAACACTTCACATTTTAACGATTACTTTGTTTCGCTATGATTTTTTGCGGCTTTCACAAAGCTGTTAAACAGTGGATGACCACCACGTGGCGAGCTGGTAAATTCAGGATGGAACTGTACGGCGACAAACCATGGATGCTCGCTAATCTCAACCGACTCAACCAAATGCTGTTTGGCAGAATAACCCGATATCGTCATGCCTGCTTGCTCTAATGGCTCGATATAGCGATTGTTCATCTCATAACGATGGCGATGACGCTCAGTGATATTGCTAGCGCCATAGATTTGGCTCAGCTTGCTACCAGCGACCAGCTCAGCTTGCTGTGCGCCTAAACGCATGGTACCACCAAGGTCTGAATCGTCACTGCGAATCTGTAGCTCGCCGCGCTCATCTAACCATTCAGTGATCAGACCAATAATTGGCTCAGCAGTCTTGCGATCGAACTCAGAAGAGTTGGCATCGATACTCATCACATTACGTGCGTATTCGATAACGGCCAATTGCATACCAAGACAAATACCCAAATATGGCACGTTGTTTTCGCGAGCATAAGTAATGGCTTTCATTTTACCCATGGTACCGCGCTCACCAAAGCCACCGGGCACTAAGATAGCATCGGCATCATGAAGCTGCGCAAATAAAACATCGTCGCCTTCCAAACGTTCAGCATCGATATAATCAATTTTCACATCTACTTTATGAGTGATACCAGCGTGTAATAATGCTTCGTTAATTGACTTGTACGCATCAGGCAGCTCGACGTATTTGCCGACCATCGCTACGGTGACCGTTGATTCAGGATTGAGCTGGGCTTCAACCACTTTGTCCCAATCGCTCAAATCTGCTTCAGGTACATCCAAACCAAAGCGCTCACAAATCAAATCATCAAGATCTTGCTCATAAAGGGTACGCGGTATTTGATAAATACTTTGCGCATCTTCACACATGATGACCGCGCGTTCTTCGACATTGGTAAACAACGCAATCTTACGGCGATTGTCTTGTGAGATATGATGATCAGAGCGGCAAATTAAGACATCAGGCTGTAAACCAATAGAACGAAGCTCTTTAACCGAGTGCTGGGTAGGCTTGGTTTTGGTTTCGCCGGCGCTGGCAATATAAGGTACCAAGGTCAAATGCATCAGCATGGCGCGATTACGACCTAGCTCTACTTGCATCTGGCGTACCGCTTCCATAAAGGGTAGTGACTCGATATCACCGACCGTACCACCAATCTCAATAATAGCGATGTCATAACCCTCGCCACTGGCAAGGATTTTGCTCTTAATCTCATCAGTGATATGCGGGATAACCTGCACAGTACCGCCCAGATACTCACCACGGCGCTCTTTATTCAGTACGTTCTGATAGATGCGACCGCTGGTAAAGTTATTACTCTTACTCATCTTAGAGTGGCGTAAAAAACGCTCATAATAACCCAAATCTAAATCCGTCTCCGCCCCATCTTCAGTGACGAACACTTCGCCATGCTGGAACGGACTCATGGTACCTGGATCGACGTTAATATACGGATCCATCTTGGTCATTGTCACGTTCACACCGCGCGCTTCGAGTATCGCAGCAAGAGAAGCAGCAGTGATACCTTTTCCTAGTGAGGACACTACCCCACCGGTCACAAATATAAACTTGGTCATAGTACTCTTTCGGTAATTGGTAAAGAAGGATTTTACTAAAGATACGCCAAAAAATATAGGGCAAAAGCGCAAACTATCCGAAACTCTTGGTTTTTGCTCAATGTTTATTGATTAAAAACGCATAATAAAAAAACTCACCCCGAAGGATGAGCTTTTTAGCAGAGTATTTATGCAGCATATAGTCGATACTAAATAAAATAGATACACGACATTATAATGCGTGACTGGTACAAATTTTTCTTGCTTGCTGTGTAAGCGCAGACAGAGGCTACAAAAAATTCATATCCGTCACACTGTCTCTTTTTTATATTGAACTGACTATATTGAGTTAGAATTTATATTCTAAACCGCCACCGATAGCAAATACATCCGCATCACCACGAGCTTTAACTGAGTCAATGGTATCATCAGCATTGTTTCTAACAACGAGCAGACCGTTCTCTAAATCTGCAGAGTTTTGACCGATATAAGCATGAGCAATCATATTGTCTTTGAACTTATATTTACCGCCCAATACGATTTGGTCTGAGTCGTTGCCATCAAGACCAGCCAAGTTCTCAGTCTTATCATACTGAAGATAAACAGATGCTGGGCGAGCAAAGTTAGTCAAACCCATCTCAGCACTAACGACCAATCCTTTCTCTTCATCATCTGAATTATCAAAATCAACTTGCTGGTATAGCGCACCTAGCTTCACTGGATAAGCCATGTATTTGCCCAAATCGACACTAGCACTGCCACGAAGAATCTCACCTGTGACGCTCATGTCTTTGTCATAACCCACACCTGCGGTAAAGCCAGTACCTGGATCAAACATCAATGAAGCACCAAAGCCACTGTCACGGTCATCGCTATCAGAGACAAAAGACTCATCAGCACCGTATTGTAAGGCAAGCTCTAATGGTAGACCATTGTATTTGGGTGCAATCCATACGATTGAGTTATTAATACGCTCACCATCAGTCAAGGTAAGCGCCTCACTCAGCGTACCATCACCACCAAGAGAGCTTGAGCCGATATTATCCCAATAACCTTCGTTAACGGTTACGTTGTTGACGTAATCTGACACTGAGTAGTTGCGACCAAAGCGAAATTGACCGTAGTCTTTGTTTTTAAAACCTAGATAGGTGTCACGGCTTTTAAAACCAATGTTGCTGCTACCGCTGTCATCGATCTTGATGCCATACTCTAATTGATAAATCACATCGGTATTAGCAGTGATTGCTTCGGACCCTTTGAACCCTAGACGTGAAGAATGCGAGCTGACTTGTACTGAGCTGCTGTCTTCATTGATATTGATAGTGTCGTTAGGCAGATCCATAGACTGACGATCAAGCTCAGCGTTGACATAGTTAGCAGTGACGAATGCTTTGCCATAAACCGTTGGCGCGGCTTGAACGGCAGAAACTGATAGCGTTGCAATTGCTGAGGCTAAAAGTAATTTTTTCAAAGGGTATCTCCACTTGACGATTTGAGTGATAAATTGGCTAAGATTGACTGGCATGTACAATGGTATTGCTACAAACTCCCAAGACCATGATATATAACGAGCCACCAGAACGGCTTAGACACTACTTTATCAAGCAAATATTACAGTAAGATGAAAGAACAAAATTTACATGCCTGTAACTATGTATTTTAAGACTGATTACAATGAAGGGCTACTTTCTTTTTTCGCATAAAAAAACTCATCCCGAAGGATGAGTCTTTTTATACTATCTACTTGAGTGTGATACTAGAATAAGTATTCTAGACCGCCACCAAGTGCGAATACGTCAAGATCAGTATTAGTACTCTTGTCTTCAGCAGAGTTGTTACCAACATAAGCATGAGCAATCATGTTGTCTTTAAAGTTATATTTGCCACCTACAACAACTTGATCTGAATCACGGTTGTTAACACCAGCTAAGTTTTCAGTACCATTGTACTGTACATATACAGATGCTGGACGAGCAAAGTTAGCTAGACCCATTTCAGCGCTTACAATTAGACCTTTTTCATCTTCAGTACCGCCATCGAAATCAGCTACTTGATACATTGCACCTAACATAACTGGATAAGCCATGTATTTACCTAGGTCAACGGTAGCACTACCACGTAAAAGATCACCAGCTTGGCTCATGTCTTTTTCGTAAGCAACACCAGCAGTGAAGCCTGTACCTTGGTCAAACATCAATGAAGCACCATAACCACTGTCACGGTCGTCACTGTCAGTTACAAAGCGCTCGTCTGCACCGTATTGTAGAGCAAGCTCTAAAGGCAAGCCGTTGTATTTAGGGGCAATCCATACGATAGAGTCATTAACACGGCCGCCATCAGCCATAGTTACAGCATCAAGAACATCGCCTTCCATATCAAGATTACTAACACCTAAATTATCCCAAAAACCTTCAGTAACGGTCACGTTATTGATGTAGTCAGTTACTGAGTAGTTACGACCAAAGCGGAATTGACCATATTGCTTGTTATTTAGACCAAGATAGGTATCACGGCTTTTAAGACCAATATTGTCATCAGTACCATCGATGGCAATGCCATACTCTAACTGATAGATAACATCAGTGTTAGCAGTCATTGCTTCAGAACCTTTAAAACCAAGGCGTGAAATGTTTGAGTTGATTTGTACTGAATCACTGTCTACGTCGAATTGATCATCGTTACCATCACGCTCAGCATTTACATAGTCAGCAGTAACGAAAGCTTTACCATAAACAGTAGGTGCTGCGTTGGCTGCAGATACAGATAGGGCTGCGATGGCTGTAGCTAAAAGTAGTTTTTTCATGGGGTATCTCCACTTTACAATTGTAGTAATGAGCAAGCTATGATTAGCCGGCGCCCATAATGGTATCGTCACAAATCCTCAAAGATATAATGTGTAACTGGCTACCGAGATTGGTCTAAAACAAGTGTGGCGAATTTCTACTACAATAAGACAAAAAAAACCATGACTCACATGACTGGGATTAGAACGTAACTGCCATGTAATCTTTGGTCTTTATCACTCCGTTGCGTAACATCCGTTACCAAACTCATACTTCGAATACAAGCATAACAACTTTGACATAATTTGCAACATTTTTTTTTGCTTTTTCGATACATCTACTATCGAATAACAAATGCTTTGTCATATTTGAACCGTTACGAAAAAACCCCTATCGACTCAAATAGATACGATAATCATTAATTAATATCATTACTGATAATATTAAATGACGGTAATAAATACGATACATTGACCCAAAAAAAGCGCTACTTATTGATAAATAAATAGCGCTCATAAAGAATTGTTTGTCATATTTCTGACACATATGACAGTCACAAACGGGTAAGATGCATCAATGCCTGATCACGCCTAGAGGCTTAAATAGCACTTAGATTACATGAGCAAACATGATACTTAACCTATCGTTTTAGGCATTTGCTTTGAGATCAAGACGCGCTTGATGCAATAGTGGCTCAGTATAGCCACTTGGCTGCTCGCGACCTTTAAACACCAAATCACAAGCCGCTTTGAACGCATAAGAGTGTTCAAAGTTATCTGCCATTGGCTGATAGTCACTATCGCCTGCATTTTGCTCATCGACGACTTTTGCCATACGCTTCATCGTATCCATCACTTGCTGTTCGCTCACGACGTTATGATGCAACCAGTTGGCAATGTGTTGGCTCGATATCCGCAAGGTCGCACGATCTTCCATGAGACCAACGTCATTGATGTCAGGGACTTTAGAACAACCAACGCCTTGGTTTACCCAGCGTACGACGTAACCTAGGATGCCCTGAGCATTGTTTTCAAGCTCTTGCTGTTTCTCTTCGTCTGTCCAGTTGGTGTCTTTCGCCAATGGAATGGTCAAGATATCGTCTAAACTGGCACGCTCACGTGATTTTAGGCTGTCCTGTACATCAGCAACGTTGACTTGATGATAGTGCATGCTGTGTAAGGTAGCACCCGTTGGCGATGGTACCCACGCCGTACTCGCACCAGACTTAGGATGAGCGGCCTTGGTATCCATCATCTCTTTCATCTCATCAGGCTTCGCCCACATGCCTTTACCAATCTGAGCGACACCCTGTAGACCTGTCTCTAGACCGATATCGACGTTCCACTGCTCGTAGGCTGGCTGCCATGCTTGTGATTTCATGTCACCCTTAGGGACAAATGGGCCTGCGTTCATACTGGTATGCATCTCATCGCCAGTACGGTCAAGGAAACCGGTGTTGATAAAGATAACACGCTCTTTCGCTTGGCGAATGGCTTCTTTTAGATTGACCGTCATGCGACGCTCTTCATCCATGATGCCGATTTTAAGGCTGTTGCGCTCAAGCCCTAATAAATCTTCTGAAGCGTTAAATAAGTCATTGGCCATTTTGACTTCTTCAGGGCCGTGCATTTTTGGCTTCACAATATACATGGAGCCTTTACGTGAGTTTGATAGCTCGTTCTGACCTTTCAAATCATTGAGCGTCAATAGTGGCGTAATCAAGCCATCCATTAGACCTTCAAAGATTTGTTCTTGACCATTACCCAAATCTACTAAGATTGCAGGGTTTTGCATCAAGTGACCGACATTACGAATAAGTAATAGTGAACGGCCAGGTAAGATCAGCTTTCCACCGTCTGGGGTGTTATATTCGCGGTCTGGGTTTTGCTTACGAGTGCTGGTCTTGCCCCCTTTTTCAAAGGTTTCTTGCAAGTCGCCATTCATTAGACCCAGCCAGTTGCGATATACTTCTACTTTTTCTTCTGCATCGACAGCAGCGATTGAATCTTCACAATCCTGAATCGCCGTAATCGCTGATTCTAATAGTACATCTTTGATGTTTGCTGGGTCATCTTTACCGACCGGATGATTGGCATCGATTTGAATCTCAGCATGTAAGCCGTTATTTTTTAATAAAATGCCAGTAGGAGATTCAGCCTCACCAACGAAACCAACAAATTTGGCGGTATCTTTTAGCTCAGTGCTGCTATCGCCTTGGACGATTTCAAGTTTGTCATCGAGCACTTTAAAGCCAGTCACATCGTTATATGAGCCTGACGCTAATGTAAAATGCTCGTCCAAAAATGCTTTGGCATAGGCGACAACTGCCGCACCGCGAGTCGGATTATAGCTGCCCGTCGCTTCTTTGCCATTATCATCACTAATGACATCAGTACCATACAAAGCATCGTATAAGCTGCCCCAACGAGCGTTCGTCGCATTAAGTGCGTAGCGAGCATTTCGGACTGGCACGACCAGCTGTGGCCCTGCGATATGAGCAATCTCATCATCAACGTTTTGCGTGCTAACTTTAAAATCATCGCCTTCTGGTAACAGATAGCCAATCTCTTTTAAGAATGCTTTATAAGTAGGGTAATCAATTTCGCCGTCTTTGGCAGGGTTTTGCAGGTGCCACTGATCGATTTGAGCTTGAATCTTGTCACGAGTTTCTAGCAGCGCTTTATTACGCGGAGTAAACTCTTTAATGACTTTTTCAAAACCTGACCAATAACTTCCTGAATCAACACCGACTTTCGGCAGCACTTCGTTTTCAATAAAGTCATACATCTGCTGGTCGATGGCAAGAATGCCTTTTTGAACACGGTTGGCGTTAGAAGACTGGCTCATATTGTTATCCTTATCTGTTCGTGAGGTGTGTTAATGCTAGGTTGCTACTCTAATGGTTGGAAAATGTGTGCCCTTGCAGCATTTATGCCTAGTTTGCTTTACAGTGGATAAATAGCAAACATAATAATATGTACTGTCAGCTATAATCGGGCAGCTGCTCATGTGATATCTGGTTAGTGTAAAACCTGTTTGATACAACATCTGGTTAATGTAGCATCTATAATTTTTGGACCGTCTTTAAGAAGATCTGGTCTATAAATCTTGTGTTTTGATACAGGATTGGCAGTTGATATAATGCGCATTAGCCGCTACTAAATGATAATCAATAGTAAGACAAAATGCCTGAAAAGCAAAATATCATCCTACTATCAAATAATAAAATAAACAAGGAAACGCCATTCACTAAGTAAATACTTAGGCTGTATAATAATGATACTCTATGAGCCATCTACTCTAGAGGCATTAATCCATACTTTAGAGCTAGGCCGTTATACGTTCAGTATAAACTGTAAGTAATCATTACAGCCTCTATTTATGCTCAACGGTTATCTATTTAACTTTTAATATTTGATTAAGAAGTGTTTAACATTCCACTATGGCAAAGACTATGAATAAAGAAAGTATGAAACCCAGCAACAGCAAAGACGACGTTGCTTCCCACAACCGTGTAGAAGACGTTATAGACAAAGACGTTATAGACAAAGACAATATAGAAAAAGACAGTATAGAAAAAGAGAGTGCCGATATCGCACAACTGCGCACCCCTATTAAGGTCGACCTATCCGCTGTCTATGACTTTTTGGGCTCGCGAACCACACAGGCGTGGGTAGATGCGGCTACTGCTGATGTGCCATTAATCATTCAAGATCATGCCAACTGCGAAAAAAAAGCGGCTGGTACAGCGATGAATCTATTATTCCGCTATGAGTTCTCGTATGATTTGCAGCGCAAGTTGGCACAATTGATACGTGAAGAGATGTTGCACTATGAGCAAGTGCTCGGCATCATGCATGAGCGCGGGCAAGAGTGGAGATATCTGAGTGCGGGGCGTTATGCCAAAGGGTTGCTCAAGCATAAACGTACGCATGAGCCCGCAGCAATGGTAGATGTGCTTATCATTGGGGCATTCATTGAAGCACGCTCTTGCGAGCGCTTTGCTGCGCTTTCTGACGTCATCGATGATGAGCGTTTGGCAAAATACTATCGCTACTTATTGAAGTCAGAAAGCCGCCATTTCGAAGATTATTTGGCATTGGCACAATCGCTATCTGATGACGATATCGATGAGCGTGTCGCATTCTTTAAAGCAGTAGAAGCAGAGTTGATATCCAGTCCTGATACTGAGCTGCGCTTTCACAGCGGCACCCCTGCTTAGCGTTTAAGCTGGCAGATTTTGTTAAATAAGCGCTATATAAAAGTACCCATATCGATCGCATAAAAAAGCTAACATTAGCGTCTTAAACCATGCTTAGCGTTAGCTTTTTTATTTGTCTGTACAGAATATAATAGTCAGTTATGACTATTTCTTATCTTCCATAAGCGGACTGTCGTACTGTTTGTGATTTTTCGCGACATTATGCGGATCATGATCGTCAATCGCTTGTTCTGCAGCGGCTGGATTTGCCTTTTGTAGTGCATTATCAGGGACGATACCATTATTATCATCCGCATCTTTGAGCTTAAGGTTATCGGTGTCAGCCCTATCATTTGAGTTATTCATCACCACTCCTTGTTATAATAGTTATTATTACAATAATTATTTTCTAACTCATATTGTCCAACTCAAGCTTTGATCAGTCATTGCCGTGGTCTAATATTCAACACGCTCTAGCTAAAATCAGATTTTCAGTCTTTTTCGTCTGGGTTTAAGACGCGAGTTTGTGCATTGTCAATATTGGCATATCTATTCATGTCTGTGATGCCTTCACTTTTTGGCGCTTCACTGCCCACGGTGTCTTCGTTAACATTGTCATCAAACGGACTGCTGCCTTGTTGATCACGGCGGTCAGGCTGGCGTGCAGGATTATCATTGTCATTCACATGTTCTGAATCAACAATCTCTTCTTTTAAAGTATCAGTCCCTTTGTTTTGATTGGTATGGCTTTCAACGTCGTCATGGTCATTGACGGGTTCTTTATGCATTGCCTCAACATTAGTATCATCAATTGCGGTTCTACTTAGCGCAGGATCTTGCGGTTGCATAGTCATGTCCTTATCGTGTTAGGAGGCCAACGAATGATGTCAGCGTTTTAATTAATAGAAAATACCAAGCAGTCATGCAAATACTAGGTGTTGTTATTTTTGCTCAAATCATGAGCATTGAGATCCGCCACGTTTTTGCCACCTGCTGGTAAGTTCTCCTCTTCACGTGGGTCAGAATATATCTCGTCTGTTTCCTGTGAATCCTGCTGTGGTCCATCGATATCAGGTTCGTGTTTACGACCTTTATAACTGTCTTTAGTGTTTTCGTTGGTATTTTTTGGTTCTGATGCTACGGGATCATCGACCAATACTTTCTCTTTGTTATTTGGTTTTGTATTGACTGTCATAGCGTGTCCCTCGCGTTTATGATGTTAATTCTTCATTTAGCATAGTCACTGATATCGTTGTCATTGATATCGTTCAAACTGCTGCTTATTTATCTGTCCGTAACTCATCATCAATAAAAGAGGTTTGCTCTTCTTTACTCAACTCTTCAGGAGCATCTACCTTTTTATCTTCATTTAAGTTTTTTTCAATTTGATGATCATCTGCCTGCTCTGCTGCTTTTTTAATGTCTGAAGTATCGTTGTTAGTGTTACTCATGGTGCAATTCCTATTATTATCATTGTTTAGTAAACCAGCCATCCTTTTTACGCTTACCTTTGTAAAATCGAATAACATTCTACAAAGGTAAGCATCTCAGTATAATTTTTTATTAAAAATATCTGTGCAATAGCGGTAGAACTGTCATCAATTATAGTTAAGCCAACCAACAGCGCACCAGTGTACTGCCGTATCAATATGTGAATAAATGTGAGGTTACCAGACAGTTTGTAACTTATCCGAGCGCAAAAAAACCAAGCGTCGGTCGTAGCCAGCGCTTGGTTCAATAAATCATAGGGCTTTTATAGGGCTAATGCCATTGAGTGACATTCATACGTGTGGCGACACTAAACAGGCAGTCACAAGTTACAGCATTAGCAAACAATATAAGCAAAACCTTCGTCTATATTGGCTCACCGACGTGATTGATTACCCGTAGCAAATGATCTTGGGCAATATGTGGTGCTTCATCGGCGGCTGGTTGACTTTGCTGCCACGCCCCATCGCCATTAAGTAGCCATGCTTGGACGTTATCTTGTAGATAATTGAGCAGCCCATCTTGATAAACCTGCTTGAACAGTTTTTTATCTTCAATCGGAAAAGCGACTTCGACACGATGGAATAGATTGCGATCCATCCAGTCAGCACTGCCACAATACAAGCGCTCATCACCATCATTATAAAAGTAATAAACGCGTGTGTGCTCCAAAAAGCGCCCGATGACTGAGCGTACGGTGATGTTTTCAGATAGGCCTTTTACTTGTGGACGCAGACAGCACATGGAGCGCAAAATCAATTCTATTTTGACACCTGCCTGCGAGGCATCATATAACTTGTCGATCAGACGACGTTCGGTTAAAGCATTCACTTTGATAATAATATGCGCACGCTTGCCTGCTTTGGCATGAGTAATTTCATCATCGATAAAGCTCATTAACTTTTCGTGCAACGTAAATGGCGCGTGCAACAGTTTTTTTAGATTGGCAGGTTTGCCCATACCCGTCAGTTCTTGGAAAATTTTATGTACGTCTTCTGAGATATCAGGGTCAGCGCTGAACAAGCCATAGTCGGTATAGACTTTGGCATTGGCTGCGTGATAATTACCGGTGCCGAGATGCACATAACGACGAATGCGATCGTCTTCGCGGCGCACGATAAGCATCAGCTTGGCATGGGTCTTGTAGCCGACAATCCCGTAAACCACCACTGCCCCAGCCTCTTGTAAAAAATTGGCGACAGCGATATTGGATGCTTCATCAAAACGGGCACGTAACTCGATGACAGCAGTGACTTCTTTGCCATTACGAGCAGCAGCAGCCAGCGCTTTGACGATTTCTGAATTGGTACCTGATCGATACAGGGTTTGTTTGATTGCCAATACTTTGGGATCGCTGGCCGCTTCCCAAAGTAAATTGATAATCGGTGAAAACGCATGAAAGGGATGATGTACCAAGACATCGCCTTTGCGCATGGCAGAAAATATACTGGTACTTTTATCAAGCTTGTCCAGCTCACGGCGAAAGGGTTTTGGCACAATATGGGTAAAAGGCTCATAGCGCAGCTTGGGTATATTAAAGTCAAACAGCAAGCGCGTTAGATTGACAGGACCATTGACACGGTACAGCTGATTGTCATGTAGTTCAAACTCATTGAGAAGATAATCGCTAATCGGTGTTGGGCAATCAGTCGTCACCTCAAGCCGTACTTTGTCGCCAAAGCGGCGGTTTTCAAGCTCGCCTTCTAATGCCTTGGCAATATCCTCGACATCATCTGCCAAATCCAAATCGGCATTGCGCGTGAGCCGAAACTGATGGCAGCCTGTCACTTGCATACCCGGGAACAGCTCACCGATGTGCTCGTGAATGATGGCGGACAGCATGACATGGTGCTCTTTGCCACCAGTCAGCTCATCTGGCAGACGAATGACCCGTGGCAGGCTACGTGGCGCTGGGACAATCGCAAGATTGATATCCCGACCAAAGGCATCTTTGCCCTCTAAAGTGGCAATAAAGTTGAGGCTTTTATTCACCAACCTCGGAAACGGATGCGCAGGATCAATGCTAATAGGTGTCAGCACTGGTGAGACTTGTTCTGTAAAATAGCGCTTCATCCATGCCGATTGCTCAGTATTCAGCTCATCGCGTTTTAGATATCGAATGTCTTCTTTGGCGAGCGCAGGCAAGATGTCTTCGTTAAGAATACGATACTGCTCAGCGATGGCATCATGCGTGATAACGGATATCTCGTTTAGCACTTCACTCGGACGCATCCCATGAGCACTGGTCGATACGTCGCCTATATTGAGCTTTTGCATGATACCCGCGACACGAATCTCAAAAAACTCGTCGAGATTGGATGAAAAAATAATTAAGAAAAACAAGCGCTCAAGTAGCGGATGGTGAGGACTGGCGGCTTGCGCTAAGACCCGCAGATGAAACTGCAATAAGGACAAATCACGATTGATATAACTACTGGGCGAATAGCCACCATCTTCTGAGCGCTGCCATGCAAGGTCAGTCAGCTGTTGGCTAAGCTGTTCTATTCTAGATTCTATTTCGCTATCGGCTGCGTTAAGCTGAGTCATTTGGTGCATATTCAGGTCGTTAACATCGGTATTGTCGTTAGTCATGACACTGTCGTTCTGATTATTCATATCTGCCATACCGCTATTCCCCTGTCGTTATCAATTTATCATCAATGAGTAATTTGTCTTTACTGTCATCAGCTATCTTTTTTCTTCCTAACTTATTTGAAAAGCTGTATTTTGACGCTTATATATTTTGATGCTTATATATTTTGATATCTATATATAGTCGATACTGAATAAAGTAGATACACCATATTATCGTATGAGGCTGGTACAAATTTTTCTTGCTTGCTGTGCCTACGCCGATAGAGGCTGCAAAAAATTATCCCAGCCTCGCTGTATCCTTTTTATATTGACCTATCTATAGTGTATATAGTGGCATTCATAATAGTGAATTTAATAATAGTGACGTCCTATCATTGCAGCCACATGACTATTGATCATGTCATTCGTTTATCGTGCTATTTATAATTGTATTTATCATTCAGCAAACCACTACCAGCACATGCCGATCAAGACGCTTGCGGTAATACTGCATTCTTCATACGCTTTTTAATAATACGCTGCTTGTTACGTAAGCGTCTGTCGCCTTGATTGTCTTCGTAATACTTTGGATTGGTGAGCATCGCAATGAGGAGTGCTGATTCGTCTCGATTCAAATTGGCCGCAGACTTATCAAAATAGTGATGCGCTGCTGCATCAATACCATAGATGCCATTGCCAAACTCAGCGACATTAAGATAAGCGGTCATAATACGTTGCTTGTCCCAAAGCGTTTCAATCATCACGGTAATGATGGCCTCTTCACCTTTACGAACATAAGAGCGATGCGACGTCAAAAATAGATTTTTGGCCAGCTGCTGAGTGATGGTCGAGCCGCCAGCCGACATCTTACCTGTCTCTTCGTTTTTCTTTTGCGCCGCTTTGATACCTTTAAAATCAAAGCCACTGTGCTGACTAAACGTCGAGTCTTCACTCACAATCGCTGCTTGCTTGGCTGACTTGGCGATAGCATCGTATTCAGCCCACGTCTGAGTGACCGTGCCGCCAGTTAAGCGATGCGTCAACATAAACATACTGTTATTAATCGGCTGTGTTTTCCAGATTAATAGTAGCCCAACTATCAAAATATGGAATGCGACGACCAATAACATAATTGCCAATAACAGTCGTTTAATGAATGTGCCAAAACTTGCCATGCGCGATATCCGAGTGGTTAAAGAGGTAATAAGATAAAATTGATAATCATAAACAGCAGCTCATCTTACCTAATCTCACAATCGCTGTCATTATTTACCCCACTTCTTTATCATGTCATAACCGCTAAGCCACATTGATGTGTCGGCTTAAAAACGCTAAACAAGCATTTTGAAGGCATACAATAAGAGTAGAAACATGCATAATGATAATAGTATAAAAACATTACGGAACCGTGTTGTTGCAGTACGCCCTGATCTTGGGAACACTGAAAGTATTGATCAATGGTGGTTACTTGGAACGACCGGCTGTCACTTATGTGACGTGGCGACGCAGCTGCTGACTCAGTTTCAAGCAGTACAGCCACTTACCTACCAGTACGTCGATATCGCCGACTTTAATGAATCGCTGATGATGGAATTTGCCACTAGCATTCCGGTGCTACTGACAAAGACGCAGCGTCTGGATTATCCGTTTTCAGTCATGGACTTACAGCAGCTGCTGGCGTCATAGTATCTGCCATAGGATAATTACTATCCCGTCATCAAGTAACACTGCGTCATGAAGCATCAACACTAAAATGTTTATGAGGCACAAGACATAAGACATTAATATTGAAAGCCTATACGATGCACTTACTTATAAAGCGTCATATGAGTTTTTGATATCGCTAATAACATGCAGTTGACTGACATGATCCGATCATACCCTTTATACTCTACGTCACCTTTTGAATTGATAGCTAGCTTTTATGACCATTCAACAGCTTTTAAAAACAGCACCCGTGACTACCCTTCTATTAGTCAGCTTTATTGGACTATTCATCATGCAGGTGCTGACAGGCGTCGATGCCAATAATCCATCGACTGAGGCATTGCTTAAATGGGGCGCTAGTGCCTTACCTTTTACCATGGGCGACGATCCATGGCGGTTGGTGAGCAGTGCGTTTTTGCATATTGGCCTCATGCATTTATTGTTTAATGGCTTTGCCATGTATTTCTTTGGACAAGTTGCCGAGCCGATGTTTGGCTCTGCTAAGTTTTTGGCATTGTTTTTATTGGCGGCCATCGGTGGCAATTTACTGAACAGCTATGTGACGTGGCAAGGTATTTTGGAAGGAACCGGACAGCCAGGAATATCGGCTGGTGCCTCTGGCGGTATCATGGGTATCGGTGCGGCGTTACTAATAGCTGCTTTGTTTAAAATATCGGTCAATGGCTTAGTGCTCAATTTAAAGAGCTTGATACTTATTATGGGCATCAACCTCGTCTATGGCTTTGCTGTGCCGGGCATTGACAATGCTGGTCATATTGGCGGTGCGGTTACTGGATTGATCATTGCACTGGCAATCGGAATCGTCCATCGTCAGCGTATGGCAGCCATCATGCAGACAGTCGCTATCAACCAGAGCCCTTATCAAGCTAATACCCAAACCACCACTCAAAACAATTACCAAACCAGCTATATCAATCAGTCAACGATAAGCAACGTTGATTTGGATAATAATGCTCATTTTGATGACGACACTGGTGTAAACTTAGCTATAAATACGAACGCTAATCGTGTCCACATTATCGATCAAGAAACAATCGAGCAAAAAACAGCGGTCAAACCTGCCCTCATTTGGCAACTGTTGCCATGGCTGGTGATGTTGCTCATAAGCATTGGCTTTGTCTGGTGGTGGCAAGATATTCATCAGCAGATAGTGCAAGTGCTAAAAGCTGTTGAGTAAATGCTGACACTTATCTATGATCATTAAACAGCTCACAAAAACAGACATCTGATTTTGGCTTTTCTTACTCCTCTATTGTTATCCGGCTATTTTTACCTACTTACGAGACTTGATTATGTTTAAATCTTTAGTGCTACCCACTATCTCTACGCGCACCTTGCTCAACACCTTAATAGCTACTGCCCTATTTAGTGTCGCCAGCATGTCAAATGCCGCCTTTTTTAATAAAAACTTACCTGCTGATCCAGATGCTGAGCTAAGCGTTGGCGTTAACGTCATGGCGGTCAAGTCAGCCTATGATCTAGAAGACAGCACCGAAGTGCGGGTGCTTCCGGGTGCATTTTATGACAATAATAAGTTTTATGTGCGCGGTGCTCAAGCGGGTGCATATCTAATCAATGATGGTGTGAATCAGTTGTCTGCTTATGCCAAGCTTGCGGGCAGCGAGTTTGATCCTGATGATGCCAATGGCGCGCTTCAAGGTCTTGATGAACGTAAGTCGTCAGCAGAAGCAGGGCTTAGCTATCAACGCCGTACCCCTGTCGGTGGTTTCCGTGCTCAAATAGGAGCTGACGTGTTAGATCGTAGTGGTGGTAACACGGCGCGCTTGACCTACCTTGCCAGAATCACCAAAGACAAGCTAACGGTCTATCCAAGCATTGGCTTTGAGTATTATGATGCTGACTATAATGAATACTATTATGGCGTCAGTGAAAAAGAATCAGCAGAAACGGGCGTTGCTGCTTATAAATCTAATTCGAGCTTAAATCCTTATATCAATATTAGTGCCAACTACGATTTCAATGAGCGTTGGGCAGGATTCGCCAGTCAAAGCCTAAGTTATCTGCCGACTGAGCAATACGACAGCCCAATGGTAGACTCACGTACTGAAGCGGCAACGACGCTTGGTTTGCTTTATAAGTTCTAATTGAGCTGTTGGAAGTGTAAGATAAGAAGGCTGAGCGTTTTGCTTGGCTTTTTTTGTGATAGATTAAACGAAAACTCTAAGTAGGCAAACGCGAATGAGTCAACTGAATCTATATAGAAATGATCGAGACAAATGGAAAGATATCGAAAACTCTCCAAAGCAGTCTGAATCTGAAAATACTTTTGATGAAAATGAAAAGCCTCGCTATGCGCTACTAATTGAGCTTCAGTATCATTTAAGAAATGAAGACGAGAGTTTGGTTAGATATTTATTAGAGCAAGAAATTATAGCTCGTAATAACTTTTCTATCCAAGGAGGTGAGGATGCTTTGCTATTGAGTGCTTACTTACTTGCTAGGTTCAAAAACCCCCATGATATTAGACTCTTTTATGAAGCTAAACATTCAAACTTTGATGCCAGCTGTACTATAGGTACCGAATTTTTATTTTGTGCTTTAGGGGATCAGACTAACGACTTTGTTCGAGAAACTTTTCCAGAAATATATCCTGATATTAGCGGATACGACTCAAAATCGGATTGCGACAGCTCATTAGCGGATTGGTGGGAAGGTTTAGCAAATGATTATCCTAATAAAATAGAGAACGAAAGCTTATATACTTTGTATCAGCGTAGTATCTATTTCAACGACTACAGTCTTGCCAGAGAATATCTTGAGCAATGGAATGAAGAAACACCAGATTCAGCTGATAAAGACAGCACTTTAAAGTATATGTATATAGAGATAAAGGACTATGCAAACGCTATCGAATTATTGAGAAAAGAGCTTGCATCAACCGACTCTCATGAGGATAGACTCATTTGCTATCAATCTTTATTAGAGCTATACATCAAATCTGAGCAGTTTACCGATGGCTTTAAAAGCATTAAACTTATTGACCATGAGCTTCAACAATTCAATAGATGGAAGCATAGCAATCTAGGCAACATGACGCTTACACAAATTTTTGAATTTAGTTTGTCAATAGATGACCCTGAAACTGCTATTAACTCCTTCAAAATAGGCTATAAGTGGTTAAGGAAAATCAATAATGACATTTGTTATTTTGGTCTTAAATCTGCCTTTGAAACTGCTACAAAACATTCGTTGCCAGAAGCCGCTAAACTAGAAGAACTATCATTATCTGAAAGGAAAAGAATTGATAAAAACTTGATGCCCGATAGTTGGTTCAAAAATTTATTTAGATAAATTTAGCGACGTAAGGCTGTGCCAAGTTGAAAGGTGCGTGGGGCGCACCCTACACTACTTAATCCGCTAGAAATGTCGCTAAGATCTTCATTGTTTACTACTTTATTTTTAACAACCGTCATGGTATTAGTCCTTAGTGGTATTGAAAGTAGAGTCAGTGGTATCAGAGGAGCTAATGGTGTTACCAAAATCACCTAAATAATTATAAATATAAATCTCGCGTCCTATCAGTAAAGGAAATTCTATATATTCTACAGGATGGCAGTCTCGTCGATGTGCTTCTATATAGTCAATAAACCTCTTATACGTTTTCCCTTTCCAGTTTTTATTACTAGGAAAGCTATTCGCAAAAATATGAATATGTTCACTTTTATAGCCATCTATAGATACAGTCAAAATCTTCATATTTATTTTTTTATCTATAAATGTACTTTCATAATACATACATCCTTGTTTAAAATTGCTTGGATCTTCGGCTAACTTATCGGCTATTAAGCGATACCCCCAAATTTTCATAAACAAACCTAAATAAATTAAGAAAAATATGATATAAATTCCGAATTGTTGAGATTTAGTGTATTGCTTTATATAGTCACGTAGATTTACTATCATTTTATATTCGCTTAGAAACATGTCGTTGTAATTCGTATATTATATTCACTGGTGTCCTGTGTAATTTATTAAATATAAAAGGGGTCTAATATAGCTCTAACTGCGGTGGTATCCTACTGGTTTAGATGAATAAAAAAACAGAGCCAACTTCTAAAACAAAAAAGACCTTGCCACATGACAAGGTCTTTTCTATTCTAAAAAGTCTTTAATAACTTACTTAGGATGTACCATATCCGCAGGAATTACCCACTCATCAAACTGAGCTTCAGTTAATAGCTCTAGCTCAACCGCAACTTGCTTCAACGTTTTGTTTTCTTTATAAGCAGTCTTAGCGATTTTCGCCGCATTCTCATAGCCAACATGACGGTTCAATGCAGTCACCAGCATCAATGAGTTATGCAAGAAGTCATCAATTTTATCTTTTACTGGCTCGATACCAACGGCACAGTTTTCATTGAAGCTGTTACAACCATCACCCAATAGTTTGATAGATTGCAATAAGTTAAACGCGACAACTGGCTTATAAACGTTTAGCTCAAAGTTACCTGATGCGCCAGCCATGCTGATCGTTACATCGTTACCCATGACTTGAGCAACAACCATCGTCAATGCTTCTGACTGAGTTGGGTTTACTTTACCCGGCATGATAGAAGAGCCTGGCTCGTTCTCAGGAATCGTCAATTCGCCTAGACCACAACGAGGACCAGATGCCAACCAACGTACGTCGTTAGCGATTTTGTTCAAGCTAGCTGCTAGCGTTTTTAGTGCGCCTGACGCGAATACTTCAGCGTCACGAGCAGCTAGTGCTTCAAATTTGTTTGGTGAGGTGACGAATGGCAAGCCAGTCAAAGTCGCTAACTGCTCAGCAGCAGTTACTGCGTAATCAGGATGCGCGTTTAGACCAGTACCAACCGCAGTACCGCCTAGTGGCAATTCATATAGACCTTGTAACGCATTATCAATACGTACCAATGAGTGATCAAGTTGGCTGACATAGCCGCTGAACTCTTGACCTAACGTCAAAGGCGTCGCGTCTTGTAAATGCGTACGACCGATTTTTACGATGCTATCGAATTCTTTGGCCTTAGCCGCTAATGTGTCGCGTAGTGCTTTTACCGCAGGAATCAACAAGCTGTTGATTTGACGAGCAGCAGCCACACGAATCGCTGTTGGGAAGCTGTCGTTGGTAGACTGTGCATGGTTCACATGGTCATTTGGGTGAATTGGTGTGTAGCTACCGCGCTCAGAACCAGCGATTTCGTTGGCACGGTTGGCCAATACTTCGTTCATGTTCATGTTTGACTGCGTACCAGAACCCGTCTGCCATACAACCAATGGGAACTGATCCGTTAGACCACCGTTGATGATTTCGTCAGCAGCTTGTACGATTAAATCACGCTTGTCATCTTCGATACGCTCAAGGCTAGCGTTGGTAATCGCAGCGGCTTTTTTGACCAATGCCATTGCTTCAATCATTGGACGTGGCAAAGTCTCGCCACCGATTTTGAAGTTTTCGCGGCTACGCTGGGTTTGTGCACCCCAATAAGCGTCAGCTGGGACTTCTACGTTGCCCATGGTGTCTTTTTCGGTACGAGTTGCCTGATTCTGTGTCGACATAACTACCCTCTTTGATGGTTTGTTGTTAAATAACTGAACGATAAAAAGTGCAACAGCTGCTGCACATAAAGGAGAATACGATGTAAAGTGGCGTTATGATAGCATGACTACGACCCGTTGAATATTGACAAATAGCCATTGCTAACGTCTAAAAGCAGCTGTCATCATCAAACTCACAAACTAGCGGATAGTATAGATATGCATCCTGAACCAAAAAACGTAGCGTCAAAGGAATCGACAGTTAGCAATCTGCCCAGACGACACTTTACTCGCCAGCGTCGCCTGCTAACTGACAGCGCGCGTAGGAATATGGGGCAAGCAGCGAGCTTGCATTTGACGAAGTTACAGCAGCGATTACCAGCACATGCGCGCATTGGCTTATATTACGATGGCTTTGGTGAGCTACCCACTCAACCAATATTAGACTGGTGTCAACGCTTAGGCTATTTTCCTTATTTACCAGTCGTCGGCTCGCTCGGCCGTGATAGCAATGGCAACGATGATAAACATCTACGTTTCGTACCTGTTTATCACTCAAAGCTACTCAACATACCGACACGTATCCATCGATTAGGTATGAAGCAAAACCACCATCGTCGTCTACTTTGGGCGCGAGAATTGGACGTTATTATCTGTCCGCTGGTGGCAGTAGATTTAAACGGTAATCGTATGGGCATGGGTGGTGGGTTCTATGATACGACGCTTGGGAACAACTATCGGTCAGGAGCAAAAAAACCATTAAAAATTGGCTGGTGTTATGACTTTCAAGTGGTTGAGCAATTAGAGCGCCAACCGTGGGATGTGCCATTAGATGGCTTAATTACGCCAAGCGGCATAAGGTGGTTTTGATGAAAGATGACGATAAAAAGTCTGAAAAAAATTCTAGCGCTGATAACGTGGATGAGTATTTGCAAACATTAGGCAATGAGGACGCTAGAGAGCAACGCTACTACAGTCAAGAGCAGCCCTTTAGCGCTGATGAGATGACAAGACTTGTCAATGAAGAACGCTTAAATGAATTACTGGCGCAAAGTGATGCGTTTTTGAGTAGTTTGAATGGTGAGATTAGAGATTTTGATGAGAGTGATATTAACAGTACGAAATGAATGATATTGAACAATCTATGAAAACAGAAATACCTTCCATAAAGGCAGTCACTGGCTACTTTAAAGCCAAGCCACTACGAATAGTTTTCGCTATTCTATGGGCTCTGTTTGTCGGTCTTATTACTACTTCAGGTTTTGAGCCAAATCCTTATGCGTTAGAGATGCTTGATGCTCCTGAGCCGCACTCATATGCTATGGAGCTCGTCATAATATTGGTGGTTGCGGTGATTTTTCACTTAAGCTTTCTCGTTACTATCGATGTATACATGCGTAGCCAGTGGAAGTTTTTTACCATGCTGATTATTACCACGTTATTTTTACTTTGCTTCGGTATGGTGGCAATGCATGCACCGCCGTCACTAGGCTGTATGATTTTTTGGACTTTCTTATCATTTTTACTGTTTTTAGTTATTTGCTTTTGTCAGGCTTGCTTGTTTCTTTTGCAGCGATTTTTTGGTAGAAAATCAATTTAATGGCATAGTACCCGGTATTTAAAAATGACTTAAATATCCAACTTGTGCTAACTAACAACCAAACTAAAACAGGCTAATGATTATAAAATCACTCGCCTTTTTCATATCTATTATAAGAGTTTAAATCATTTACTACAGCACCATCGCCGCAATCCAACCAAAGGCCAGTAGTGGAATGTTGTAGTGTAAGAAAGTCGGCACCACACTGTCTTTGATATGGTCATGCTGTCCATCAATGTTTAGACCAGACGTTGGCCCCAGAGTCGAGTCTGACGCAGGCGAACCCGCATCACCCAGCGCGCCAGCCGTACCGATAATAGCAACAGTTGCCAGTGGCGAGAACCCTAAAGAGATACACAGCGGCACATAAATCGCAGCAATAATCGGAATAGTCGAGAATGATGAGCCAATACCCATCGTTACGACCAAACCAATGCCAAGCATGACAAAAGCGGCGATAGCTTTATTACCGGCAAACAAGTTGGTTGCCCCATCAATCAATGGCGCAATCTCACCCGTCGCTTTCATGACTTCTGCAAAACCCTGCGCAGTAATCATAATAAAGCCAATCATCGCCATCAATTTGATACCGTCATTAAAGACGCCATCAGCATCACGCCACTTGACCACGCCTGTGGCCATAAAGACACCAAAACCAAACATTGAGCCAAGCAATAGCGAATCGGTATAGAGCTGTACGACAAAAGCAGTCACGATGGCAGCTAGTGCAACCAGTGTCTTTAGCTTGCTTTGCGACTGTGCACCAGCCGCAGTTTTACTCAATGCATCGCCTTCTACTACGGCATCATGCGCTTGCTGATCTATCGCAATCTGCTGATATACGCGCGGCTTACGATAGCTGATAAATACGGCGACTAGCAAACCAATTAGCATCCCCAGTGCGGGAATCGCCATGGCCTTGACCACAGAGATATTAGCGATATCAATGCCCGCCTCACCGACGTTTTTTAGCATGATTTGATTGAGGTAGATATCACCAAAGCCATATGGGATAAACATATAGGTGGTGACCAAACCAAAGGTCAACAGACAAGCGATCAGACGTCTATCAATATGCATTCGATTAAATGCTAACAATAATGGCGGTACAAGTAGCGGAATAAAGGCAATATGAATAGGGATTAAGTTTTGGCTAAAGCAGCTCATGGTAATCAAGCCTGCAAACAGCATGTACTTAATCATGCCACTGGTGCCACCTGCATCAATGCGCTTGATGACGGATCCTGCTAGTGATTGCGGCAAGCCCGAATGAGCAATGGCGACCGCAAACGCCCCAAGTAACGCATATGACAGTGCAATTTGTGCACCATTACGAATACCTTCTTGAAAAGCATTGAGCGTATCAGTAATACCAAGACCCGCTATTAATCCACCAGCCAGCGCACCAATTAATAAACTGAGCACCACGTGCACTCGCGCAAGTGACAGCCCCAACATGATGATGACTGCCAGCAGTACCGCATTGATTGCCATGTGTTGCCTCGTATTCTATTTGCTTTATTTCAATTTAAACTTATTGATATCTCATAATGTATGGATATCGCCATCGTCTCAAAAATGCTTTTTCTCGAATGTGTCTATAAAGCGTTCTACTCTAAAACACACCGTTTAAGACGCGCGACAGTTTACCTTATTTTGCCTATAAAACCTATGCGTAGACCCCAATAGATATTTGATAGATGCTATTTATAAGTGATCTATAAGCATCTGTTATGACTGCTTTCTATGATTCTTGTATGGTTACTTCCGATATACTGATTATCACCAGTGACACATTAAGCTTATAACCATATGATGCTCTGTATTCAGTTAGATATAAATATTTTGCACAGTTAAGCAAGTGAGTTTGAGTACAAGCCTTGCAATTTTATCTGGGAGCACCATTTATCTAAACATGAACCACGAACTTGACTTTACAAGTCTGGTGAACGAGGAAAAATATATGAGTGAACATAAAATAGCCCAAGACAATATCGACATAGATGTCGACGTTTCATCTACTGTTGCTGATGATAACCAGCCAGACACGTTGTCTAGTCATGCGTCAGAAAGCGAGTTAGAGACAGCGTCTGACAATACTGAAACCACTGTCAAAGATGACGATAGTGAAAACAGTACCAGTGAAGACGACGATGCTAAAGACAGCGTTGAAGACGACACCTACTTACCGTTATTGGCACTGCGTGATGTGGTCGTCTATCCACATATGCAAATTGCCTTGTTCGTAGGTCGTGCACCATCGGTTAAAGCAGTTGAACTGGCACAGGCTGAGTACGGCAATAAAGTACTGGTCGTCGCTCAAAAAGACTCGCTGACCGAAGACATTGATCAAGACAACTTGTATCAATACGGTACGGTGTGCCGCATCGTCAGCACCATGCCACATGATAGCGATGAAAATTGCATCAAGGTATTGATCGAAGGTCAGTATCGTGCGCGCGTTGACAATATAGAAGATCATGACACGTTATTGATGGCAAAATTTGAGCGTGCTGACCTCGATGTCAGTATGGATGAAAGCCAGCAAAAGAACACCATTCAAGCGCTGACCACGCTATTTGAAAGCTATGCTGATGCGCGTCTGCGTAATGCGCGTGAGCTAACGCGTGTGGCGAAACGCATCGACGACTTACTTGAGTTGGTGTACTTCATCTCAACTCGTGTGTCGATGGATCTTGATATCAAGCAGTCGTTCTTAGAAAAAGACGATATCAAGACACATATCAATACCTTGACTGAATACTTGGTCAAACAAAGTGCTGAGCAAAATATCGAACAAGATATCCAAGAAGCTGTCCGTCAGCAAATGGAAGAGAATCAGCGCGAATACTTCTTAAATGAAAAAATGAAAGCCATCAAAAACGAGCTGTCAGATATGAATGACGGCGCGTTCGATGGTGAAGACGATGTCGCCGAGCTTGAGCAGCGCTTAGAAGATGCTGACCTGCCAGAAGATGTACGCAAAAAAGCAGAGCAAGAGTTTAAGAAGCTCAAAATGATGCCACCTGCATCGAGTGAATCATCAGTCGTACGCAACTATATTGAGTGGATTTTGGACACGCCGTGGAATGCGACGACTAAAGTTTCTATCAATCTAGACAAAGCTAAAACCGTATTAGACGAAGACCATTATGGTTTACAAGATGTAAAAGACCGCATCTTAGAATATCTCGCAGTCCAATCACGTGTGAAAAAACTTCGTGGCCCGATTTTATGTCTCGTCGGTCCTCCAGGTGTCGGTAAAACTTCATTGGGTGAGTCGATTGCGCGTGCCACTGGTCGTAAGTTCGTGCGTATGGCGCTTGGCGGCGTGCGCGATGAAGCGGAAATTCGTGGTCATCGCCGTACCTATATCGGTGCGATGCCGGGTAAAATCGTTCAGTCCTTGGCCAAGGTAGAAGTTAAAAACCCGCTATTCTTATTGGATGAAATCGATAAGATGGCGCAAGACTTCCGCGGTGATCCAGCATCAGCCTTGCTTGAAGTGTTAGATCCCTCACAGAACGATACGTTTAACGACCATTATTTAGATATGGACTTAGACTTGTCGCAAGTGATGTTTATCTGTACGGCAAACAGCATGGATATTCCAGCAGCGCTTCTTGATCGGATGGAAGTTATTCGCTTACCGGGTTACACCGAAGAAGAAAAAGTAAATATCGCACAGAAGTATCTAGTGCCAAAAGCAATTAAGAATAACGGTCTCAAAGAGGGCGAGATTGAGATTGTTGAAGCAGCGCTGCACAGTATCGTTCGTAGCTATACGCGTGAAGCTGGTGTCCGTAACCTTGAGCGTGAAGTGAATAAAATATGCCGCAAAGTTGTTCGCGGTTCGGTCGAAAATCATGGCGCGCGCGCTCCGAAAAAAGCAGAACGTGAGCTAATCGTGGTCGATGACAAAAACATCGATGACTATCTCGGCGTCCATCAATATGACTATGGTCTAGCTGAAGAAGAGCCTGAGATTGGTCGTATTACTGGTCTGGCGTGGACACAAGTCGGTGGTGAATTATTAACCATTGAAGCAGTTGCGATGAAAGGCAAAGGTGAGCTTAGCTTTACAGGGTCACTCGGCGATGTCATGAAAGAGTCGATTCGTGCAGCGATGAGTGTGGTTCGTGCTCGCGGTGACAGCTTAGGGATTGATTACGAGACGTTCAAAACCACGGATGTCCACGTGCATATGCCTGAAGGCGCCACGCCGAAAGATGGCCCATCAGCTGGTGGTGCACTGACAACAGCACTGGTCTCTGCGTTAACGGGTATTGCCATTCGTCCAGATATTGCGATGACAGGTGAGATTACCTTGCGCGGTAAAATCCTGCGTATCGGTGGTCTCAAAGAGAAGCTACTCGCAGCACATCGTGGTGGTATCAAGCATGTGTTGATTCCAGCGACCAATGAGCGTGATTTGGCTGATATCCCTGATAACGTCAAAGAAGGCCTGACTATTCAGCCAGTCGCAACGATTGATGAGATATTAAAAGTTGCGTTGGTGAGTATGCCAGTGCCTCTTAAACCTGCTAAAGTGACGGTTGATAAAACCTCAAGCAAAGCGCTACATAACTAATCTGATTAGTTACTAATCCAGTCTTACAAATTAAAGAGCCGCTCATCACTATGATGGGCGGCTTTTTTTTGACAAAAATAAACAACAATTCCTCTAAGACCTTGTGCTATATTTTAGACAAATGTTTATCAAGTAGAAATATATGCTGTTAAATCGTTTACGAATCCCTCTAGTTATAATAAGTGCATTACTACCCCTCGCTTTGTTAGGCTGCCAAACCAACAGCCTTAATCATTCAGCACAAACCAGTACCGTTATCGACGATAAAAACTGGTCAGCGACCACACTAAAACCCAGACTGTTTCAAACGATCACCAACTACGACTGGCAATTAACGCATGTCAGTGATGGTGATGATAAACTCATAGGTCTCACTCTTCAGCCACCCCTAACTATGCACGTTCGCCCAGACCTATTAACCTTCGATGACGGCTGTTACCGATATCTCGTGACTTTTGATATGTGGTTGCCCTTACCTTATCCTTATACAGATGCATCAGTACAAGATACAGCTAAATCACCAGTCACGGCTGCTGACTGCACTTCGATATATCAAGCAACCATCCAAGACTGGCGTGGTAACACAATCATCCCTAGCGATACAGCACATCTACTAAATATGACTTTTGGGCGCTACGCAGGAACAAATTTTATATTTAATCCCGCGATAATTCAGTCCATACAGGTTAATAAAACCGTAGAAAAACAGCTCGCTTTAAAGACCAGTAAGAGACAAACCCTTATCTTTTCGGGCACGCCCAAACCTGAGCATCCCGTGACTGGCATACCGCTTACCAATGAGTTATTGGAGCGCTATCGCTGGCAGCTGGTACAAGTGACGGACAAAGCAGGCGCAGCCTTGAGCGAATTTACGCAAATAAAAGAGCCTATTATGCTTTCCTATGGTTTGGATAACTATGGTGGCGATGAGAGTGACGAACAAAATGGCTTTGAGTCAGGTATATATGGTCAAAGCTTTGGTATCTCTATTGGCTGCAACGGCATTAGTGGACCTTACGCCCTCTCTATCAATCAAAGTTTACTAACTGGCAGCTTTCCTTCTACTATGATGAGCTGTGGCGATGCTCTTGATGATGTCGAATCACGGCTTCGACGTATGATGACCCATAGTAAGAGTCGACTGATCTTAACGCACGCGGATAATAAGGCAAAGACAACTACAGAGCAGTCAGAGCCAAACTACTTACTCACCCAAACGCTAGATTCTGGCGAAACACTGATATGGAAAAGTAAAGCAAAGAAAAAACCTTAATACACTTTCAAACCCATACGATACTTACATTTATTAACCGATTGTTGCGCTTTTAATGAATATCTATGACAAGCCCTTGGCTATACTGATTGCGACATCAACGAATGTTGTAACAAAACCAGTAACGATTATAAATATAAACATTTGAAAGACTATTTAAATAAACGGAGAAGACGATGAAAAAAGTAATTCTTGCAAGCGCTCTATTATGTGGTTCTGCTCTAGCTATGACTGGTTGCCAAAGTACAGAAGGTCAATTAAAGACTGGCAATCCACTGAATCAACCTGTGTTGAAGTCAGCGCTCAAAACAACAGACGCGAATAAAACGGAAGTTGGACAAGTTTTCTTACGCCCAGTCGATGGTGGTGTACAGGTCTACGGTAAGCTAATGAACCTGACACCAGGTCAGACTGTTGCCCTACATATTCATGAAACTGGTAGCTGTGATGTTATGGGTAAAGCGGCAGGTGGTCACTTTAATCCGGACAAAAAGCCACATTCTAATCCTGATGATATGAATGGTCATGCAGGTGATTTGCCAAACCTAACGGCAAATGAGAATGGTGTTGCTACTATTAATTATGTGAACAAAAAAATCGCGGCAACAGAAGCGGGTAAATACAGCGTTAATCGCTTAGCCTTTATCGTTCACGGTGGTACTGATGACTATACTAGTCAGCCAGCAGGTAATGCAGGCGACCGTATCGCTTGTGGTATCATCGAAAAGAACTAATAGCATTTAGAGTTTATTGACAGCAAAAAAAACCTCTTAGATTATCTAAGAGGTTTTTTTATGACTTAAAATATTACGATGGCAAGATAGAGATACAAAGCCTAAAGGTAAAAAAGCATTACTCTTCTACCCACTCGCCTTTGCGCCAGTACACACCCCAACGCGTGGCTTTGCCATTTTTCTCAGAGCCAATATATTGCTCTTTTTTCTTACGCGACCAACGTAGAATCGTTGCATTACCTTCAGGATCTTCGTCTGGACCTTCAAAGAGATATTGGAACTTATCTTCCATTTTATCTTTAATTTCTCTTAGCTCAGCGAGCTTTGGTGCACGTGTCTCCCTTACTTTCGGGAACTTAGATGCTGCCAAGAACATCCCAGCTGCGCCTTCACGCAAAATGAAGTAATCCTCATGCTTGACCGATTTTAGCTCTGGCAAGTGAATCGGATCCATACGCGGTGGTGCTGCTTCGCCTGTTTTTAGCACTTTACGAGTATTGTCACATTTCTGACAAGCGAAGTATGGACCAAAACGTCCCGTCTTCAGCTCCATCTGCCCATCACATTTATTACAATCGATGGTCGGCGCATCTGAACCCGGTACTTCGAACTTACCTTCTTCTAGAATATAGCCATCGCAATCAGGGTTGTTACCGCAGATGTGTAGCTTAAGACCACCATCGACGATGTAGCCGTTCATTGCGGTGCCACATTTCGGACAGCGTTTTTTCTCCATCAAATCTTTGACTTCGGCTGCTTCGTCCTCTTCACCTTCAGCATCATCAAGATTGGCAAAAGCTTCGACTGGCATTAAGTTTTTAGTGCCTTTACAGCGCTCTTTCGGCGGCAAGTTATAACCCGTACAGCCTAGGAAGACACCCGTAGAACCTGTACGTAACTGCATCGGACGATCGCAAATATCGCAGTGGACGTCTGGTACATCGGTCGGATCATTTGGACGCATGCCGTCTTTTTCTTTAGCACGATCAAGCGTGGTTTTGAAGTCACCGTAAAAATTATCGAGGACATCTTTCCAGTCTGTATCGCCTTCTGCCACATGATCAAGCTTGTCTTCAAGCGCGGCGGTAAAGGTATAATCCATCAAATCTGGGAAACTTGCCGTCAGTCTGTCAGTGACGATATCACCCATTTTTTCAGCAAATAAACGCTTGTTTTCAAGCTTCACATAACCACGATCTTGAATGGTTGAGATGATAGAAGCATAAGTCGATGGACGACCGATGCCTTTTTTCTCAAGCTCTTTGACTAAGCTTGCCTCGGTATAGCGCGGTGCAGGCTTGGTAAAGTGTTGGCTTGGATCAAGCTTGTCTAGCGTTAACTTATCGCCTTTTTTGACATCAGGTAACAAGGTATCATCGGTCTTCGCCGGCGGCATGACTTTGGTATAGCCGTCAAACACTAACGTACGACCACGCGCTTTTAGCTCGACATCATCAGCACCAACAAACAAGTTCACTGACAGATACTTTGCTGGCAGCATCTGGCAGGCGACAAACTGACGCCAAATCAGCTCATACAGACGTATCGCATCACGTTCAACGCCTTTCAGCTGTGTCGATTTCATATTGACATTAGACGGACGAATCGCCTCATGCGCCTCTTGTGCGCCTTGCTTATTACCATAGAAGTTAGGCTTTTCTGGTACATACTTCGCGCCATAGCTGTCTTCGATATAACCACGGACAGCAGCAAGCGCATCACCGGATAAAAAAGTCGAGTCGGTACGCATATAGGTAATATGACCGGCTTCGTATAAGCGCTGCGCCAAAATCATGGTCTTTTTAACCGAAAATCCCAATCTCGTGCTGGCAGCTTGTTGCAACGTCGAGGTAATAAACGGCGCGCTTGGACGTGACTGCGTGGGTTTCTCTTCACGCTCTTTGACGATAAAGTCGTTGGCGTTCAGCACTTCTAAGACTTTATCCGTCTGCTCTTTATTGACGAGCTTTAGCGTTTTGCCACCTTGCTTGGTTGCCTCTAGACGAATGGCAATTTGTTCAGCGTCTTTTTTACTGCTGGCGACGTGAGTATCAGCATGAATCTGCCAGTACTCTTCTGGGATAAAGGCGCGAATTTCATGCTCACGCTCGACCACCAAACGCATGGCGACCGACTGTACACGCCCTGCTGACAGACCGCGTGCAACCTTTTGCCACAATAATGGCGATATCATAAAACCAACGACGCGATCCAAAAAGCGGCGTGCTTGCTGGGCATTGACGCGGTCGATATCGAGTTTTGAGGGTTGCTTAAAGGCATTTTGAATAGCGGTTTTGGTAATCTCGTTAAAGACCACGCGCTCATACTTGCTATCAGCGCCACCGATGACTTCTTTGAGATGCCAAGCGATGGCTTCCCCTTCTCTATCCATATCCGTTGCCAGATAGATTTTGTCAGCGTCTTTGGCTAAGGCTTTGAGCTCTTTGATGACTTTGGTTTTGTTTGGCAGTACTTCATACACTGCTGCCCAGTCATGTTCAGGGTCGATACCCATGCGACGTACCAATGCTTGCTGCGCTTTTTCTTCTTTGCTCAGACTGTCATCTTTTTTGCTAGTCGCTGGCTTCTTCGCGCTTTTACTCGCACCGACGGGTAAATCGCGTACGTGTCCGATACTCGAGCGAACAACGAAGTCATTGCCGAGGTATTTATTGATCGTTTTTGCCTTGGCTGGTGACTCGACAATCACCAAAGACTTACCTTTGGAGCTGTCAGAGACAGGAGCTGGACTTTTTTTAGTTGTGGTTTTTGCCATATTTGACGACACCATAATATAAGTAGTTTAAAAGTAAGGTTAAATTCAGCAGCACGGCAATTTATGGAAGCTGATCATCATAGATCAACGATTTATTGTAATAATAGCTGCCGATATAAAAAGGTATAAAGCAAGCAACAACGCCGATACGAGTCATAAAACAGCAATAAAGATACAAAGACGTTACACTGCTAGGCGCTGAGCTGTCAACTGTAAATAACTGGGGCATCGCAAAACTGCTTGCCTATTGCTCATTAATGGAGACTAAAAAACGATTTACTAGTTCTTGCGATTTTTTTGCATCTGTAATGCCCACGCTTCAAGCTGTGCTTTCAGTACTAGTAAGTCTGCCTCAATCATTTTTTGCTGATAATTAGGGTTTGTTACTGGGCGCACATAGGCGATATCCTCCCAGTAAATAACAATGCTATTGGACTTGATTAACAAGGCTTTTACAAACGGCTCAATACTGGCTGGCAATGCTAGCGGCACTTTATCCAAGCTAAAATTGGTTTGAGGTGGCGTATTGCCATTACTACTGCCACTCGCATTTTTGTCTGCAGGATTTGCGTTGCTGTTTGCATTGCTGTCTGGTCGCCAGCACCCATCGATAACCTGATAACGGGTTAGCGGCAGTTTGACGTTATCTAGCACCAAGCCATACTGACCAAGCATCCCGCGACCATATTCATTGTCTTTGCCCCTGATCCAATCTGGACAAGCGATCAGTTTTGGGTTCAACTGTAAGCGACGGGCGGTCATGCGTAAATGATCCAAGCGCTGATCGATACCGCTCGGTTTGAGCGCCATCATACTCCCTAGTACAAATAGTACAATGGCGATGACAATCCATATTCCCATAACAACCTGACCTTTAGCTGAATTAAAATACTGCTGAGGCGATACATTTGACCTGATCTATCATAAAACCTATTAACGAGTAACGGACTGACCAGTGATTTGTCGTACCCGTCCTTATAATAAGCACGAACCATAAAAAATCAAGCAGGGCTCATAAAGGGATTAGTCGATAATCAGGTGTTTGCCATTTGATTGCCATTTTATTGGCACTTGAGTGGCAAATGCATTTCACCCAGCAATCCTACTATTTATACTGGAATATCAATCAGTTAGTACGCAAAAAAATAAGTTTAATAACAAGATACAAAAAGTTGTACACAGCAAAAAGTGCTATGATAAACCATAATTTTAGACGCGCGCAGGTTTATTATGAATTATCTTATTGAGTCAAACTCATCAACCGCTCTTTTAGCCAGCAAACTGACGAATAAATTCATGAGTAAAACCAGTATCATCTTCTCGATGATGAGCGCCGCATTATTCACCCTGTCAGGCTGTGCCACGACCCAAAGTCTCACACCGCAGCAGTGCCAAAGCAGCAATTGGCAAGAAGTTGGCTACGCTGATGGCATCCGTGGACGCTCGGGCGCATACTTTGGTCAATATACCAATCAATGCGCCAGCGTCGGCGGTGCTAGCCCCAACCGCATTCAATGGGAACAAGGTCGACAGCAAGGTCTGAAGACCTACTGTACTGAGCTCAATGCTTATAAAATTGGTCGCGAAGGCTATGACTGGCAGCCTGTCTGTCCCCTTGAGGGCATCGAGAAGTTAGAAGAAGCTTACTCTCAAGGACGCTACTATTATATTCGCCAGCGTGATCTTGATTATCTACGCACGCCCTATCCATTTGCCTACGGACCTGCTGGTCGTTATGGTTATAGTCCGTTTGTCTATGGCTGGTAATCTAGGGCGTGTCATCAATTAGCACATTTATATATTTAGTGGTCTTAAAATGGCTAAATTTTGCTAAACATTGTTATCCTTGCTAACCATATAAAGCTTCTTATCCCTTCAAAAAACCATATCGAAATCAAGATAGCGATAATTGAATGAGATATTGTGGCAAACGGGACAGTGTAGTAAACAAATCTTGCATTAAAGGAAACCTCGCAAGGTTACCCTAGCGAGGTTGAAAAAAGTTTATTATTTTAATTATTCTTATTATTATCTTGGTTATTTTTATATCACTCAGCCTGCTAATTTTACTGATAAGCTTCTTAATATAAGCACGGTATTAGGCACGGCAAATTATTTTATTCGTTAACAAAAGCTATTTTACTAAGACCAGCCTGACTGGCAGCGGCGAGCACTTGAGCGACAGTGTCGTACTTACTGTCTTTGTCAGCACGCAATTGTACAGAAGGATCTTTACCCGCAGCACTTTGCTGTTGTAACCGTGCCTCTAGCTCCTCCATGCTAATCGCATCGCTGTCCCAAAATATCCCTGCGTCTTTATCAATGCTGATTTGAATAGCCTCTGGTGGTGTTTCATTAACCTCGGCACTGGTCTTCGGCAACTCTAATGGCACCGTCGGATTTAGTACGGTCGCCGTCAATAGAAATATAATCATCAATACCAGCATGATGTCGATAAGCGGAATGAGGTTCATCTCATTCATACTTTGACTATCATCATCGCCCAATTGAAATGCCATAATCACTCTCAATACATTTGGTTATTCGCAATACAGCTCGCTTGGCTCTCGCCTAACAGACTGTTTCATCAATGGATAATTGTTAAGGCTGCGACGCGGCTGAACTCTGATAATGCGTCACTTGCTGAGCATCTGCTGCGTTTGAGTGCATACTTTTTGCCAATGGATCTTGGGCAACGGTAGATTTGCTATCTATTGAAGGTTGCTGTGTGACTACCATCTCGGCAGAATGTGCCAATAGGTCATGCGCTCTGTCGTTGGCGTGATACATCACATGGCGGTTGATACGCACTGCAAGGTTATAAAACACCACTGCTGGAATCGCTACGGCAATCCCCAAACCTGTCATAATAAGCGCCTCACCAACTGGTCCTGCCACTTGTCCCAAGCCCGCTTGCCCACTCATACCAATATTATGCAGTGCATGGAAAATACCCCATACCGTCCCAAACAAGCCAATAAACGGCGCAATCGCTGCCGTCGTCCCAAGGATAGGCAATCCACGCTCGCTTGCAAAGCGATAACGACCAATATGCTTTAGTAGGGTCTGCTCAGTAACCACACGGCGAGTAGAGGTATCTGCGGCTATCATCTCGCCCTGTTTTATCTGAATCTGTTGACTCAAATCATCTGCAACCGTCGCCGCCAACTTGCGGCTTTGTAGCACACGAATAATGCCAGTCACCCAAGAGAGGATAGATAAAGCCAGCAACAAAAAGAACAAAGTTTTTGTCACCATGTCGCTGATTTGCCAGTATTGCATAAAGTCCATATTAGACTCCTTAGAGTATTGTTTTATTATCTAGTCTCACTGCAGCTAATAAATCTATGCAGATGACAGCGACGACATTAGTGCCATATATAAATAATGAGTCAAAATTCTTATGGTCAAGGAACGACATATTCAATCGGCAAGGTCACGTTGCCTACTACTGGCACACCAGCTTCGGTAAAGGGCTTAAACTTGCCAGAGTCAGCTTGTTTTTGTGCAGCTTGGTCTAATAATCTATTACCAGAAGATTGAGCAACGCGTACATTATCAATCCCGCCCTGCTTATTTACTCGCAACACTAAAACGACAGTCAATTTATCACCTGACCTAGCTCTGCGTGCCGCACTAGTCGGAAAACTAAAATTCGGTCGTGACGCCCAATTGGCATTAGTCGCTGTGAAGTTCACAGGAGTATTACTTGCGGCGGCAGCGGCGGCCTGTGCTTTTGCACGAGCAGCGGCTTCTGCGGCCGCTTTAGCCGTTTTTGCTTCTGCTGCTTTTTTGGCATCCGCTTCGGCTTGAGCCTCTCGGGCAGCTTTGGCATCGGCTAATTGTTGAGCTTCTTGCGCGGCTTTTTCAGCTTGTGCTGCCAATATCTTACGGTTGTTATCAGCAGCTAAAGCATCTGCTTGAGCTTTTGATATCGACTCTTGCCGTTTTACTTCATGTTTAAAAGGTTCGTTTTCCACAGCCTTCGTTTTAGGCTTCAAATTAGGCTTCAAATTAGGCTTCAAATTAAGCTTCAAATTAGGCTTCAAATTAGGCTTTTCTGATGTTACCACTGGTTTGACAGCTGGCTTAGTCTTCGCTAGCGGCTGAGATTCTTTCACTATTTTAGGTTTAGTGGTAGCGACAGACTTAGGCTGTGGCTGTGGCTGTGGCTGTGGCTGTGGCTGTGGCTGTGGCTGTGGCTGTGGCTGTGGCTGTATAGGTTTTACAGGCTCAGCAGTATCTATCGCAACCTCTGGCTCTTTCGTTTCAGCCGGTAACGTCACCATCTCGATCTCGATAGGTGGCGTGTCTTTTTCTGGTTCAACTTTTATCTCAGGGGTCTTGATCGCCACTAATGCGACTGCTGTCAGCACATGCAAGCCCACCACTATAATAATAGCCGCGAGTATCAATTTGAGTGGTGGCGCGTCTAAATCCGTTGAACTCATAACACCCTAATATTAATTAACCGAGGTAGAATGGCGTAGATAATAATGCAAACGATAACTATTATCAATAATAAATTTATAATGATTTGCTTATCAGGCAAATGCTGAACCAATAATTTGCCTTATTTGAAAAGAAAAATCTGCTTAGTCATTCGGCTATCCTATCTCGAATATCGCTATCGAAACTTATTGTGTTGTGGCAGTCAAAATCAATAAGCACAGAAACGTTAATAAAACTCATTATCATTTGTATTGATAATGAGTCTCAATTAATTTATCATAGCCACTGATGGATTGCCCATCTTATAATATAAAAACTTTTAAGATATTAGGGCATATCTTAATAATATAAGCGTCTCTATATTTAAGCGTAAAAAACAATCAATAAAAAACATGACCTTTAAAGCAATACCGTCGAGCATTGTATGGCGTGAAGCATCACGCTAGACAAGCTCTCTTTATTTTCATATGGCCAATCATTTTATTTACACGTTGTCCAACCAGCTGATATACCGAGTTATTTATGTCTATTGCTTTACTTTCTAACCGTTCTCCGGCCCCTTTTTTTAAACGTCCTTTACTGACTGCTATGATGACCGCATTCGTAGCGACTGGCAGTGTGGCAGGCTGTAGCTCACCTGAGTCTAACGACTCTGAGCCAGCCGATGCTAAAACTGAAAATCAAACGGCGGATAATGCTGCGAATGTCGTCAATAATGATGCTGTCTCTGTTGAGAAAATAACGGTCGACACGGTAAAAGGCACTGTCGATTTGGCAATGAATCCATCACCATTAGTGGTCTATGATATGACGTTGATGCAGGATTTGGCTGCGTTAGATGTGGCAGTCGACGGCATGCCAAGTGGTCTAAAATTAGACAATTTACAGTCTAAAACACAACCTGAGCCAAAAACAGTCGGCACCGTATTTGAGCCAGATCTTGAAGCGTTGAACGCGATGCAGCCGCAAGCGATTTTGGTCGGCTCACGCATGGCAGAAAAATATGATGCGTTATCTAGTATTGCGCCAACGCTTGATATGACGATTGATACCGCAAATATCTATGAGTCGAGTAAGCAGCGTTTGCATGACCTAGGTGCATTGTTCGGTAAAAGTGCTCAAGCAGCCAAACTGCAAGGCAATATCGACGGGCTCATTGATGAAACCAAAACACTAACCAAAGATAAAGGCAAGGGCTTAGTGGTCATGGTCAATGGCAATAAGCTGTCTACCTACGGCGACAAATCTCGCTATGGCTTTATCCATACTGTGCTTGATATTCCAATGGCAGATGACCAAATTGCCGACGCGCGCCACGGTCAGCCAATTTCATTTGAATATATACAAAAAACCAATCCAGATTGGCTATTCGTCATCGATCGCAGTGCCGCCATTGGGGAAGATGGCGCTGGTGCTAAAGCCGTATTAGACAATCCATTGGTCGCGCAAACCAACGCATGGGGCAAGCAGCAAGTGGTTTACCTTAGCCCAGACTCATATCTTGCCTTTGGCGGTTATTATCAGTGGATGCAGGATCTAACGACGATTAAGACAGCCTTCGCTAACGCGAAATAAAAGCGATGACCATACAAGCCATATTTTTAATCAAATACTAATAAGCCAGTAGATGTTATGTCGTTATTTTCCTCTCGCGCTCATGCCAGCGTTAAAGCTAATACTTCTTTGCCAGCGGCAACATCAAGTTGGAAAAGAAGCACTAGCAACAGTCTCAATTCTAAACATCGACGTGCCGTCATACCACCATGGTTAATGAATACAGCAAGCCTCATTATTATGGGGCTTTTGGTGTTATTGAGCTTATCGATTGGTGTCGCTGACTTTTCATGGTCCGGTTTTTTACACAGCCTTATCAATCATAGCGCCAACTCTGATAGCTCGCTTTTTTTGGTTAGCCGACTCCCCCGCACTATTGCGATTATCTTGACCGGTATATCCATGGCAGTGGCAGGGATGATTATTCAAGTGGTGCTAAAAAACCGCTTTGTAGAGCCATCCATGGTCGGTGCGACTCAAAGTGCCGCACTTGGTTTGCTAGTGGTTAGTCTGCTATTTCCCGCTAGTGCACTTATTGTCAAAATGGGCGTGGCGACCATCGCTGCCGTATTTGGCATGATGCTGTTTATGCTGCTGATTCATCGTATTCCGCCGACGGATTTTTTGATGATTCCACTGATTGGCATTGTCTTTGGCGGCATTATCGAAGCAGTGACAACCTTTATCGCTTATCAAACTGAGTCATTGCAGATGCTGAGCGTTTGGCAGTTTGGTGATTTTTCTGGCGTGCTAGCCGGTCGATATGAGCTGCTATGGCTGACGGGCGCGCTGTGTGTTTTGGCTTATATCATCGCTGATAAGCTCACCATTGTGGGACTTGGCGATAATATCGCACTGAACTTAGGTATTAGTAAACGGCAGGTAACCTGGCTTGGTGTCGGCATGGTTGCGATGATGAGCGCGGTTGTCGTTGTCACCGTTGGCATGATTCCTTTTATTGGTTTGGTCGTGCCAAATATTGTTAGCCGATTGATGGGAGATAAGTTACGTCGTAGCTTGCCAGCAGTCGCGTTACTTGGTGCCTCAGCTGTGCTGCTGTGCGATATTATCGGGCGCTCGATTCGCTATCCGTTCGAAGTGCCTGTCGCTACAGTGTTTGGCGTGGTTGGTACGGTGCTATTTTTATGGCTACTATTGCGCGCCCCAGCTGAGCAGTAGCAAGGTCTTTATTCACTTTCGGCACTTATTTACCGTCGTTCATTTTCTGCTTTATTAGATAAGCTTGGCACCATAGGATTTTTGTATGTTCTCATCAACTAAGCTTACTGCCACAAAGACTGGTGCTACCAAAACCAGCACAGCGATAGATAGCTCATATTCAACAGACAGCCCATATTCCACCTCTGCTATTCAGAGTCAGTTGGCAAAATTTTGGGCATTCATAGCTGAGCATCCAAAATCCATCGCAGCCATTATTCTAATTATCTCGATGGCTTTGTTTTTGACACTCAACGTCAATGGACATTGGGACTTTGCCCTACCATTACGTGCCAAAAAACTGCTCGCCTTGATGGTCATTGGCTATGCGATTGGGGTCTCGACATTGCTGTTCCAAACTTTGACGCACAACCCGATTCTCACCCCCTCCCTACTCGGGTTTGATTCGCTCTATGTTCTATTGCAAAGCTTATTGGTTTTCTTTTTGGGCGCAATAAGTTTTACCAGTCTCGATCCTATCGCCAAATTCACCCTTGAAATTGTTTTGATGTTTGGTGCGTCTTTATTATTATTTAAGCTGCTATTTTCTAAAAGCAATCAGGATTTGACGCGCTTGATATTGGTGGGCGTTATCTTTGGTGTGTTATTTCGTAGCTTATCGGCACTCATTGCGCGACTGATTAACCCCGATGATTTTGTGGTCGTACAGTCCGCCAGCTACGCACAGTTCAACACAGTCAACCCTCAGCTACTGGGTATCAGCTTATTTATCTGTGCTATCACTGCGATATTTGTATGGCGCTGGCGTTATCAGTGTGATGTGTTGATGCTCGGTAAGTCCCAAGCTATTAACCTTGGTATCCATTATCAACGTCTCGCATTTGGCCTATTAACGGTCATTGCGGTTTTGGTCGCTACAGCCACCGCGTTGGTCGGTCCAGTGACCTTTTTTGGCTTGCTAGTTTGTGCGCTAACCAATCGTATTGCGCGTCATATGTATCATAGCGAACGACTGATATTGGTCAGTCTAGTCGCCATGATTTGCTTAGTACTGGGTCAGACTATCTTTGAGCAAGTGCTAGATATGGCAGGCGTATTGTCAGTAGTGATAGAGCTAGCTGGCGGTTTAATGTTTTTAGCATTGATCTTTATGTCTCAGCGCCGTTCGTTATGACCACTTAGCTGACACTATTAATTTAGATACACATAAAAAATTTTAAGATAAGACTCATTATGATTCAACTCAATAATATCTCGCACCATATCGGCAAGCAACAAATCTTGCATGACATTACGCTGTCCTTGCCAAGCGCACAGATTATTGCTCTGATTGGCCCCAATGGGGCGGGTAAATCCACCTTGTTTTCAGTTATGTCACGCCTGCAACCGCTACAGTCGGGACAAGTCAGTTTCGGTGCGCATGATATTGTTAGCTGTCATGCGCGAACCTTGTCCAAGACAGTGGCCATGCTTGGACAAGATAACCAAGTGCAAGGGCGACTGCGTGTGCATGAGCTGCTGATGTTTGGGCGCTACCCTTATCATCAAGGGCAGCCGACGGCTGATGATCAGCAGAAGGTACAAGAGATTATCGAGCGCTTTGAGCTTGAGCTGTTGGCCGACCGTTTCTTATCGACATTGTCCGGTGGTCAACGCCAGCGCGTACTGATTGCTATGATTGTTTGCCAAGATACGCCATACTTGTTGCTTGATGAGCCGCTGAATAATTTAGACATGTATCACGCTGGTCGCCTGATGCGTGAACTACGAGAGCTGAGCCACAGTCAGCAGAAGACCGTAGTGATTGTCTTACATGATATCAATCAAGCCGCACAATTCGCTGATACGGTGGTCACGATGAAAGAAGGACAAGTGATGGCTGTTGGTCAGCCAGTCGATGTCATTACGCAAGAGACCATGAAAGAATTGTACAATGTCGATGTGACCGTGCTAAACCATCAAGGTCGTCCCGTGATTGTTGATGCGGTTTAAGTACAGAACTTTGCAAACGAAAAAGGAATTGTCGATGCATAAAATCCTATTGAATCATCGATGGATAAACTACAAAAATCTATCGATATTATTTTTAATCGTGAGCTTTTGTCTGTGCCTGTCTTCCGCTGTAGATAAAGACATAGCAAATACCCTAACCTGGTTAGGTTTCACTTTGTATGCTCTAAGATTAGTCGTTATTCCTATGGATTCTACTCAAGATATTTCTTCAGTAGATTATACAAAAAACTATGACGAAAATAATAGCTGGCATAGAAATGTCATGCTAGGTGAGACGTTTGCTTACTTCATTTTTACTGTCTCGATAGCATACACCATATTTTTGCAATTAAAATGATAACTAGGGCATGCCTTTTTGCAGCGCCTTTAATCGACTTTGACGACCTTTCCACCACAGATAAACACCAGTCCCTGATAATACTGCTACAGCCAGTCCAATCATTGCTAAAAATATTTGATATAGCCGATGTCCCCAACCTTGACCGATCTGCCCCATATGCAAGGTCGATAGCCATTGATCAGCTTTGCTGCCAAATGATGAGTTTTGATAGCCAAAATTGACGCGCTCGACGTTACCTGTTGCCGCATCAACAGTAATAGATGACGCTCCACCGTGTGTACCGATATCTTTATCCGTTTGAAAGCGCATCTGCCACTGCTTGTCTTCTTCGACCCAGCGAATACCTAGCAGCTGCTGCACAGACACGCCGTTCTGTTGCGCTACACTATCGGCTTGTGCGCTTAAATAGGCAATGCTATTGGTCTTATTCACCACATGAGTGATTACATCCACATCGTTTAAGCGATTATTGACCCCCGTATTTGAATGTGCACTCCCATCTGCACGACTGTTTTGTTCTGCTGTTTTATTCGGCTCAGGTTTGGTAGTTGGTCGCCCTTCTCTTGGGGTCAATCCGACAACAGCTTGCATCACTGGCTGATAGACGGATTTTAAATTAAATCCGACACTTGACCAAGCAATGACAAACAGCATAATCCAAAGCCATAAACCAAAAGCATGATGTAAGTCATAGTTGAATTTAAAGGTATTGGTTTTGCGGCGAATTTTCCAAGCAGGTAGCCAACGTTTAAAAAGCGAGGCGCGCTTTTTGTTAGAAGCTTGCTTGGTTTTATTTGATTTAACCGCTCGTGGAAAGGTTAAATAAAAACCAATAAAGCAATTGATAGTCCAGACCAGTGAGACAATGCCCAAGACCCATTTACCAATGTCGCCAAGCAATAGATCACGGTGTAACCAAAATACTTTCCACATGGTATTACGCCATACCCACTCATCTCTATCACGAGTACCGATGATATTACCGTCATAGGGGTTCACATACACTTCTTGAAACGGTGCTTTCGGTTGATTTTCGGCGGTCTTACCTCGGACTCTATCTACCGAAAATACTGCCGACCTGTCCATCGCTATCGACGTCGGCATGCTAGAAAAGGTATGTTCTGGATAGGCACTGATGACTCTATCATGAAGCGTGGCGATAGGCAGTTGCGGTGTCTCTTGGACGTCGACCTGAGCTAGTTTATGATTGAACACATCGTCCAGCTCGTCATGAAAAGCTAATAGTGCACCAGTGATACTGGCGATAATTAAAAATGCTGCCATGGCAAGCCCCGTATAACGGTGAATCCAAAGGCAGCTGAGGCGAAGATTGAATGACATAAATAAATCTGCTGTTATATTGTGATAGTTATTGATTAAAGAATCTACTTAAAGAGGCTTGCTTAAATAAGCTCATTTAAAGAAAGTTACTGACAACACAAAAGGTCTGAACCAATAGCTCAGACCTTTTTTAATCGAACAAACCCTGTATCTACCTGTTAAAAATCAACACTAACGTCAAATACATAAGTACGACCAGGTTCGTTAAACGTACGTGCACCCGCATTCGTAGCGGTACCTTCTCGATAAACACCCTTATCAAACAAGTTTTTGACACCTGCACCAACGGTAATCGCTTTTGTCAGATCATAGCGAGTACTTACATTGGCAATGGCATACGGATCACGGTCGAGCGACAGTGTATCGAGTGCATCATCTGTGGTCACTGAACGCTTGGGAGCTTCAATCGTGCCATAGTAGCTCACATCAAAGTCAGCATTCCAGCGAGGCGTAATGTCCCAATCGACACCCGTGTTCACAGTGAACTTAGGAATAAGTGATAGCGGCTCGCCATTGTCTTTGCGCTCTGAGCGAAGAATACCTGTTACGTTAGAAGACCATGACACCGTGTCGGTAACAGGCACTTTTACAAACCCTTCTAGACCTTCGATAATCGCTTCGCCTTGGTTCTCCCATACGAAGATCGAGCGACCTGTCGCTGTATCTAATGCCACACGGTCAACTCCAGCACCGATACGGTTGTCATAAGCGTTATGATAGTAAGTCAAGCCAGCATTTAGCCCAGTGCCATCATCATAAGTAAAGGTTATCTCTTTGTTCCACGAGGTCTCATTTTCTAGGTCAGGATTACCCAGAACATGACAACCTCTTTCGTCAGTAGGTACCCAAGACGGGCAGCCATTACCACCAGTATAGTAAATATAATTTGGATCAAGTTGATACAGCGATGGTGCTTTAAAGGCACGGCTGACACCACCTTTCACTGACCAATCAGGACTAAAGTGCCAAGTGCTGTTGATACTAGGTGACCAGTTACTACCCGCCTCACTATGATAGTCAAAACGCAAGCCCGGTGTGACATACCAGTTAGGTGTGATCTCGTAGTTGTCTTCTAAATAAGCACCTATGAGGTAAGCGTCTGATGTTGGATCACGCTTTTCAGGGTCGGTCTCTACATCACCAAAATCAAAACCATCTGCAAATGCCAAGTCAGATACCACAGGGTTATCCAGCTTTTCACCGCGGAACTCAGCACCAGCAGTCAAGGTATGACGATCAAAATAGATATCCCACTCTGATTTAGCATTTAGCGTGTCGTAAGTGGCTTCTGTCCACTCAAACTCCTCTCCGTCATCAGGTATCTGAATTTGTCCTTCACCGCCACCAGCACTGCCTTCACCCAGACGCTCATTAACTGTCCGAGTGTATTCTACAAAGCTGTTACTACTAGCGTCATCATACTCACCGCGATGTGTAATCGCTGCACCATAACGCTGCATTTTGCTCGTTGTTTCACCTTCTAACTCATCTAACAAATTTTGGTTCACGGTTTGGAACAATGAATCACCTGCCCAGCGATTATCTTGACGGCTATAACTGACCTCAACACCGACCGTATTCATCGCATCCATCGCGTATTCGAACAATTGGCGTACATCGATATTTTCGACACCTTCAGTACCTGCCGCTACCGAGGCAGCCGGACCACTGCGCCCATCAACAATCTGTGCATCTTTGGCATTGATATAAGGATCATCGCCTTCACTATCGTGGTAACCAAGAGTGGTACGCGAGGACAGCTTATCAGTCAATGGACCAGACATATTGACGTTGGTACGCCAGCTGCTACCTTCTAGATTGTTTTCTGGTGCCTCGTAATGACCAGTAACAGAAAACTCTGTTTCAGTCGGACGCTTGGTGATGATATTTACCACACCGCCCATACTACCAGATCCATAACGAGCGGCTGCTGGACCACGCAATACTTCGATGCTCTCAATCGCACTTGGCGGCACCCACTGCGAGTCACCACGCGTGTCTTGCTCGCTACCACGGCTAGGACGTGAGGAATTACGAGAAGTGACAGGACGACCGTCGATTAAGATAAGCGTGTTGTTCGGACCCATGCCACGTAAGTCAATTTGACGTTGGTTACCACGTTGGCCTGAAGTCGATGACCCTGACAAATTCACACCTGGCATTTTGCGTACAATCTCTGAGATATCATTAGAAAGTGAGGCTTTTTCGATGGCCTCTTTATTAATAACAGACAGCCCCGCCGCTTGTTCTAATTCCTCTCTGGCCGCTCGTACCACAATCGTGTCTAGTGTAGTCGTAGGCACTGCTTCCTGCTCAGTCGCTGCTTGTTTCTCATCGCCTTCAGCAGCAACAGCCGTGCTACTAAGCATAGAGGCCACAGCGATACTGAGCAGAACTTTGCCCGTCACTAAGCGTTGAGCGTTCTTTGGAGAAGTGAGGTATGAATGATCAGAGCGACCTGATTGGTTTAACATAAATAACGTTCCTTGAAGCACTTAGGCTCATTAGTACCTTGCAACTGCACTGACAGCGAATATTTTTAGCCACTTTGCATGCAATGCTTATCATGTATCCACATTCTCAACATATAGAACTAAGCTCGTATATATAGACGCACGACTGCGGAACGATACAAGTATGTTATGAAGTACGCGTATCGTTAAAATGTGATTAAAGCATAGACAAAAATCATAGACAAAGGGCTCAAATATCGGTATAAGGCAAATTCGTAAAGATAGGTAATGAATAGGGTTAAAAGTTTGGTGACGCTACAACTGACATAGGCCAGCTATTTAAAATATGGATCACAAGAAGTTCTCTAAAATAGATAGGGCAAAGAACCCTTAACTATTCTGCAATGAACGAAACACACTTTAACGGAATAGAAATAATAATTCAAACATTAATGAGAATAATTATCATTAATGTTTGAACACGTCGCTTGATCGTCTGTAATGAATGCAAAACCCGTGCTCAACGTGACAATAGAGATACCTCACGATGCCGTCTGTATAACCTCAGTACATCGAAAATTTCTCAGTGCATACAAGCTTTCTCATTACATACAAACCCTCAGTGATAGCTTGCCCAGTTATAAACGCTACGAGTCAGATTCTGCATCTTGACGTTTAGTCACTTTATATTCATCTTTGCTTCTATCGAGCTTCCAATAGCGAAAAATATACCGTTGGGCTCTAATCCTATTCCAGTCTTGTCTAAAGCATTTATGAAGTTGAATCGTGCTCTATACTACTTTTAAACCTCTATCTACAATAAAAAGCCAGCTCTCTATTCAGACAGCTGGCTTTTTGCTATAAGACTTATCATCGTAAAATTAGAACTGGTAGGTTAAAGACGTTTTGATATTACGTCCCATGTCAAAATCAGTAGAAGCATCACTGGTCGCATTTAGTCGAGATGAGTGGCTAGCATACGTTTCATCAAAAATGTTATACACACCTAGCGTCGCTTGAACACCTTCGATCTGAGTTGGCGTATAGGTCATAAAGATATCGTGAACATCGTAGTTGGGCTTGGTATCTTGATTATTATCTGTAACCGATGCCACATAAGTACTGCGCCAACCTAGATCAACGATATCAGTTGGTGCATAATTTAAGTTTACCATGTAGCGATCGCCCGAGTCAGCCGTGCCGCCACTTACCGAAGGAATACTGTCACCTGTTTCATCACCTTCACTACGTGCTCGTGAATAGCTTAGACCCATACCAAAGTTGCGAGTCGTATAATTGGCTGCCAGTTCGACCCCTTTGATTTCATAGTCTTCGTCGCTGTTTATTGTACCTTGGCAATCTTGTAAGTTGCCCGATGAACCGCGCGCACCAGTGTCGCAGTTGAGACCATATCGACCCGCGCGATCACCTGTTCTGATGAACTGCTGATAGTTTTCAATGTCAGTGACGAAGTACTTACCACTCAATTGCAGAGCATCATCAGCGATCGTTAAACCACGCAATGTCGTCGCAATACCAACCTCAGCGTTAGAACCTTCTTCCGCTTTTAGATCGTTATTAGCATAAGTCCCTGCTCCGCCATCATTAAAAACAGTTTGGCTTAAGTCTGGACCGTTAAATAACTGCGTATAGCTCGCAAATACTTGGGTGCGTGGGGCTATCTCATAACTGGCAGCCAGTGCACCGACGACGTTGTCATACGTTTTGCCACCAGAGACAAACTCTGGAGATTCGTAGCGATCATAGCGCACACCTGGCGTTAAGGACAGTTTACCCATTTGCCATTGGTCTTCTAAATATACAGAAGTATTGGTTGCCTCATCACTACCTGCCGCAGTACCGTCACGAACCATTTCTGACTCTTTCTTATAGTGCTCAACACCTGCGATCAGCTTATGAGTGCCTTTGATACCCTCAATGATATTGCTATCAATAACACTGGTATTCTGAATTTTCCCGCCTGTGGTTTTTACTTGAGCATCAAAGTCAAAGTTGCCCACATTGTCAGAATCACGCAATATTTGCGTCTCTGTGTGGTAGATGTTGGTATCAACATCTATCAGCTGGTTTACAGGATTATAAGTATGATCAAGTGTATAGGTATCTCGGCTTATTTTCTGCGGTATTGGCTCATCAGACAGACTAGGAAAGTCTGGGCGAAATGGAAAGATACCGTCTTTTTCAGTACGGCTAAAGCTAGCGCCAATGCGGTGGTCATCAGTAATATTAGCACCCGCCTTTAATAAGATGCTTTCGCTTTCACTATCCTCAAAAAGCTCACGACCGCTACCATCTTCACCAGAGCTAGTATCACGCTTACCATAGTAAGCAAGCAGATCAATATTCTCTGTTGGGGCGCCATACACGGTGGCTGAAGTCAATAGTTCATCATTATTACTACCATAACCCAAATTGACTTTAGCACCGATTTTTTGATTAGGTTTGAGCAAGTCTGCCGCATCAACGGTTTCAAACGCAACCGCGCCACCAAGAGCATCATTACCTAGTGTCACCGAGTTATTACCAACAGCAACTTCTGCTTGTTTTAGCAAGTCAGGATCGATAGTGATATCACCCATGTGATAGAACAGCGCGCCTTCTTGACGTGCGCCATCAATCGTTACTTTCAGATTGGTATCATCTAATCCACGTACACGAATACGTTGGTTGACCGATGATGTGCCGCCGACACTCACTCCTGGCACCACATCTAAAAAGTCGTTCAAGTGGCTTGCTTGTGCCGCTGGGGTATAGTCATCTATATAGACAGAGTCTTCTTGTACAGCGTTACGTACTGAGCTATTCGCTGTTACAGTGATAGTCTGTAACGTCGTATTTGGCATATCTTCTGCTGTGGCTGCACTGGCAGCTTGCGTCCACAATACGGCTGCGACACCCATTGACAATACCGTCAATTGACTAGATAACTTTACTTCGCGCATAACACACTCACTTTATTGACTATCAGAAATTAGAATTTTTAGAATTATTTTCAAAGGTCGTTAGATAACCTTTGAAATAGTGCCTATCAGAAGATTTAATACTTTAAAACACTTGACTCATCGTGCGAATAACATTATTAATGTTAATGATAATGATTAGCGTTTAAATAATGAGAGGCATAATAACGAAGTATTAACAATTTGGCAATAATTAATATAAAAATTCGCATGAATAATGCTGATCAAGCACGAATATAAAATGAGATGCTCTGATAATTACAAATACAAGAGTATGCAAGGCTACAATCACGGCTGATTTAGCATTGATGAAAGATCAACTAGGGCGTGTCTTGATCAATAATAACGATATGGTCTAGCACTTGTTTTTTTTGTACTACTGTACTAGAATACTGAAACAAGATAGTTCTCAGCGAAAAATTACTCGATGAGCGACTTATCTATTTTCTTTGGCTAAGATTACCTATTATGACTACCGATCCTTATCAGAGCTTAGTGAAACATTTGACGAACTGTACTGATAGCTCAGATATCGACAAGCTGCTCAGTGCACTGCTGACAGATAAAGAGCAGCACGACATCGCCAACCGTATTCGGATTTTTGATTTGCTTGATCGCGGCATCACGCAACGTGATATCTCTGAGCAGCTAGGCGTTGGTATCGCAACTGTCTCTCGCGGTGCCAAGGCTAAACAAAGCCATGACGTGAGCGCGTTACTGACCACTCATAGAAGCCGCTCTTAAGCCATTTATTTCAGCACTATCCACCTTTTTAATTGCTACTCTCTTACTTATTAATCGACACACATTTGATGAATTTCGGACTTTGTTATGACCTCTATTACTCGCATACAGACCAAGCCTGCTCCTATTGATATTCCGAGCAAACCAAAGCGTATTAAGCTCACGCAAGATATTGATTTCTTCGCGTTATTCAAACGCATCGAGAGCGCGTTTGATACCTGCTATCTGCTCGAATCATTGGGCGAAGACAGCCATATCTCACGCCATCATGCGATAGGTTTTGATCCTGTGACGACCATAGCAGCATTAGACCGCAACACGCTTGCCATTACCGATAATAAAACCGCTGAAACCAGCCACTATCAAACTGATAACCCTTATCAACTGCTCCGTACCATCACGCCGCAGCATGTCATCGCCCGCGATCAAAGCGGCGGTCTGGTCGGCTACTTGGGTTATGACTGCGTGAATTTTTTTGAGCCTAGCCTTAATGCAAAAGCCAGCGAAGATTTTGAGCCATTTAAGTTTGGCGTGTATTTAGATGGATTGACGCTAGATAAAATGACGGGGGAAATCTTCTATTTTTATTACCCGACCGCTCAGCAAGAAAACCGTATTGAGCAAATAAAAGCCCTACTCGATGAACCAACGCCTAGCTATGAAGCGCCGAAAGTCGAGTTCTTAGGTGATGGCATGAGCCAAGAGGAGCATGCCAATGTTGTCATGCAGGTCAAAGAGGACATCATCGCTGGGCGTATTTTTCAGTGTGAAGTAGGCTTTAAGTCTAAGTATCGTATTGCCGGTGATAAGATGCCAATTTATGAAAAGCTGCGTGCTGTCAATCCGTCACCGCACATGTATTTTATGAAATTTGCCCAGCAGTGCATCATTGGTGCATCCCCCGAGCTGCTATTCCGCTTACGTCAAGGTGAAATGGAAACCTATCCACTCGCAGGAACTGCCAAGCGCGGCGTCGATGTGATCGAAGACCGTAAACTTGCCCGCGCATTGCTCAATGATGATAAAGAAATTGCCGAGCACAATATGCTAGTCGACTTACATCGTAACGATATTGGCCGTGTGGCACGATTTGGTACGGTAAAAGTCCGTAGCTTGATGGATATCAAACGCTTCTCTCACGTGCAGCATATTTCTTCTGAAATCGTTGGTATCTTGCACCCTGATGAAGACATGTTTAGTGCCCTTGCCAGCAACTTCCCTGCTGGTACCCTATCAGGCGCGCCTAAAGTAGAAGCCATCAAAGTGATTAATGAGCTAGAGCCAGACGGACGCGGTGCTTATGGCGGCGCATTAGGCTCGTTCAATTTCAATGGCGACTGTATCTTTGCCATTCCTATTCGCAGTCTATTCATCAATGGCGAGTCTGCCTATGCCCAAACTTGTGGCGGCAACGTTTATGACTCAAACCCAGCCGATGAATACTTAGAGATTCAGCGTAAACTGTCTGCGATGAAAGTCGTATTAGACAGCTTTATGTAACTGTAATTTGTACCAACCGTAATTCGTACATTGACCATATTTTACCTAGCTATATTTTTACAAAAGAGTTTATGACCCATGAATGTTTTAATTATTGATAACTACGACTCGTTTACCTTCAATCTCTACCAATATGTGGGTGAGATTTTGCAAACCTTGAACAGTGATAAAGAAGCCAGTGTCATCGTTAAACGCAACAATGAGATTACCTTAGCAGATGTGCAAGCGATGAATCTGGATAGAATCATCATTTCACCCGGCCCTGGCTCCCCCGATGATCCAGCGTACTTTGGTATCTGTGCAGAAGTCATCGAGACACTGGGTAAGACCGTTCCACTACTAGGCGTCTGCTTGGGTATGCAAGGTATCGCTCATGTGTTCGGTGGTGATGTGGTGCGTGCCAGCGTACCGATGCATGGTAAAGTCTCATCGATTCGCCATAATGGTTTAGGTATCTATCAAGGCCTGCCGCAAGAGCTTGAGATCATGCGCTATCATTCACTAATTGTGAAAGCCGATACCATACCAAGCTGCCTCACGATCACATCTGTGGTCGCCAATGACAGCCGTGCGGATTTGAGCTTTGATGAATCCGCATTGACCGGTGATGAGATTATGGGACTGGCGCACAAAGATTATCCAATTCAAGGTGTTCAGTTTCACCCTGAGTCATTTGCGACTGAAGGTGCTAAGCGTCTATTGAGTAATTTTTTAATGCAGGTATAAACCCATTATGTTTGTCATGTCCTTAATTGCATCTTGCCCACTCAGACGTATCACATTGTTCTCTGGCCTAATATTAGCCGCTTCTTTTAGCTCAGCCGTAGCACCTTTAGAAGCAACATTTATATTAGGTATGGACATCCAAGGTCAACGTTTGAACCTCTATGAAGGCTCTACAGAAGGGCATGTGACTTGCGATGACATGCTATTGGTCGCTCCAGATTTAGGACGGTTATTGCAAACGAAACTGCTCAATGAAAGACTGGATAAATCACCATATGCCATTAAGCTTTATCCTGCTAAGACCAAGCATAGCTTATGTAAAGATGGCGTGACTCCTTGTGGATTTCAGGGTTATACTTTTGAAGGGGAAGATTTCAACGGATTTATAGACCCATCAAATAATGAGCTATACGTAGCCAGTAACTGGACGACAGATAGCGGTACTTTCTCCTACAAAGAAAATGCCACTTATTTGCCGTTAGCATCACAAGTCGGACTTATTAATGATAGGTATAAAAGCTCTGGTCAAGAACTGAATGATAGCTATCGCAGCATTCGAGATGAAGTCAGACGCTTATATGGTAAGAAAATGGAATCCAGCTTACAACAAGAGCAAGTAGAATGGATAAAACAGCGTTCAAAAGACTGCGGTGCCGACGTCAAACATCAACCAAGAACCCAAGCTGAAAAAGTGTGCTTTATTCAGCAAAATGATACCCGAGAACAAGCGTGGTTTTTGTGGATTGATTAAATTTAGGGTACGCCCTAGTAGCCATTTCTTCTCTTTTAGTGATAGACTAAAAAACAAACAAAAGACAGCCTTTCATCAGGTTGTCTTTTCTTATTTACGCGACTTTCAGTATTGCTCAGGCGCTTGACTTGAGTCGCTGGCAATCTTACAAACCCTTGTGTCACTTAGATAATAAGAAGAAAATAATATGGCAAACACCGATAGCGTCATGTCAGCGCGGCAATCATGGATAGGCACTATCCAAATCATTACGGCAGCTGTCTGCTGGGGCACGTTAGGTATATTTTCCACCTATCTCAATCAAATTGGCTTTAGCGGCTGGCAAGTGACGATATTACGCATCGTCACGGCAGCATTTATTATTCTAGCCATGCTACCAAAACTGTGGCCACATCTGATCAAACTACGACCCAAGCAATGGCTCGGACTGGCGCTCCAGTCTTTGATAGGTGTGCTTGGTATGTCGTTATGCTATTTTTTTGCGGTGATTTACGTCGGTGCTGGACCTGCTGTCGCCTTGCTATATACCGCACCCGTTTTTAGCTTATTATTTTCGAAATTCTTGCTTAGTGAGTCCATTACACGCAAATCAGTCTTGCTAGCATTAATGGCAGTATTTGGTGTCGGCTTAACGATGCTGGGCGAGCAAGCGCAAGTCAACTGGGGTATTTTACTCGGCTTGTCAGCAGGAATGTGCTACTCCTTATATGGCGTATTAGGCAAGCGCGCGATGCACGATGCTCACCCTGCCCCTTTGGTATTCTTTACCTCCATTATCATTAGTGCCGGTGTACTACTATTCTTGCCCGACACCTATAATACTTATGAGCAGCTGCTCACTTTACCTTTACTGACTTGGGGTTATGTTTTAGGGTTGTCATTATTGGGTACCGTGGTGCCTTTCGGGCTATACATGAAAGCGTTAGAAAAATTGCCCGCCACTCGCGCATCAGTCTTTACGATTTTTGAACCGTTGACTGCGATTGCCCTTGCGGTGCTGTTACTACATCAATCCTTGTCTTGGATTCAGTATTTGGGCGTGGCGCTTATTTTGCTGGCGGCTTTATTAAATGCGGTGTTGAACGGTACTGCTACGCGCGTACCTCGTTGGTTAAAACAACGGCAAAAGATATAATATAGTCAATGAAAAGTAATATCGAACCATCACGCACTGCTGATATCAATTTTTCTTGCTTGCTCATTTAAAATACCTTCTATCCGTTTCTATAAAAAAGCCCCAACCATGACATCATGATTGGGGCTTTTTGGTTTCATCGCTTAAAGACGAACACTTTACAATAAGAAGAGCTAATAGACAGCTTGAATCATCTCAAGCTTACTTTTGATCAATACGCTGTAAAAATGCTTGCGTACGAGGATGCTTTGAGTTCTCAAACAACTGCTTGGCACTGCCTTCTTCGACGACAACACCATCTTCGATTAAAACCACATGATCAGCAACATCACGGGCAAAATTAATCTCATGCGTGACTACGACCATCGTCCAACCTTCAGACGCAAGCTGTTTCATCGTTTCAAGGACGTCTTGTACCAGCTCTGGATCAAGCGCGGACGTTGGCTCATCGAATAACAGTAATGACGGTTCGATAGCCAGCGCACGAGCAATACCAATACGCTGCTGCTGACCACCAGATAGCTGAAACGGATACAGATCGGCTTTATCTGACAGACCAACTTTCTCAAGCAAGACCACTGCCTGCTCGCGGGCTTGCGCTTTGCTTTGTCCTTGCACCACTGTCGGTCCAAGCATTAAATTCTCAATGGCGGTCTTATGTGGAAACAAATTATAAGACTGAAAAACCATACCTGACTTACGTTGCAGTGCGAGCAAGGTTTTTTTCTTAGGTTTAGTGGCAAAATCGACCGTAAGACTGTCATCGTCAAAGGCAATCACGCCTTGATCTGGAATTTCCAGCGCATTAAGACAACGTAAAAAAGTCGTTTTACCTGACCCAGATGGTCCTAATATCACGACCACTTTGCCTTTTTGGATGGTCAAATCAATGCCTTTGAGCACTTGATTGCTACCAAAGGCTTTGTGAATATTGGTGACTTGAATCATAAAGGTTCCTGTTGTACTGATGATGCTAAAGCTATCCTGCAATAGGTCAGTAAGCAATGTCATACTAACCTATCGCTATCTGGCGCTATTTCGCCACGTAACGATCAAGCCTAGTTTCAAGCTTGCCTTGGATAAAGGTCAAGAATAAACAAATACCCCAATAAATCACCGCTGCCTCTGTATAGACCAGCATAAACTCATAGTTACGAGCTGTGATAATCTGCGCTTGTTTAAACAGCTCAGTGACGAGCACCAATGATGCAAGCGACGTGTCTTTTACCAAACTGATAAAGGTATTAGACAACGGCGGCACCGACACTCGTAGTGCTTGCGGCAAAATCACATGACGGAAAGTCTGTAGATACGTCAAGCCAACGGTCGATCCTGCTTCCCACTGTCCTTTTGGGATGGACAAAATAGAGGCACGCACCGTCTCCGACGCGTAAGCACCAATATTCAGTGAAAAGGCAATAATCGCGGAAGGAAACGGATCAAGTTTCAGTCCAACACTAGGCAGTCCGTAAAAGATGATAAACAACTGTACCAGCATCGGTGTACCGCGAATCGCAGACACATAAATACGAGCAAGCCTGTAGACAATCTCATGGGACCAGCTGGCACGCGGAATAATACGAATCAGCGCCACTGTCAACGCAATCGCCATACCAATCGCAAATGAGATCAACGCTAGCGGTATCGAATAATAGATACCGCCTTTGAGCATTGGCCAAAATGAATTGATGACAATCTGCGCCCGATCCGGATCCATGAATGGCAACAGTGCCAGCAATTCAGCTATCCATGAGGTTATAGAAGCTAGCATTATTTTTGTTGACTTATATCAGCACCGAAGAAATCTTGACTAAGCTTGGTCAACGTACCATCAGCTTGTAGCTCAGCCATTGCTTCATTTAATTTTGCTACGACAGCATCATCGCCTTTAATCAAGACTAATCCTGAACCAGTCTGCTCGCTAGCAGGAGCAACCAATTTAATCTCAAGCGCGCTGTCTGGGAATTTTTTTAGATAATCTAATATTGCAAGGTTATCATTCATCGTAAAGTCAGCACGGTCTTGTTTGACCAACTGGATTGCTTGCGCCATACCATCCACAGGGACAATCTCTGCACCGTAACGCTCTGCAAGTTCACCATAGTTACTGCTGAGTGATTGCGCCGTACGTAGACCTTTTAGACCTTCCCACGAGCTATAACGATTATCGTCCGTTGGTGCCAATACAACCGCACCCGACCAGCTATAAGCTTGAGCCTTATCGTACTTAGCTAAGCGCTCAGGCGTCGTCAAGCTGACTTGGTTGGCCACCATATCAAAGCGTTTTGAATCCAAACCTGCCAGCATCGCATCCCACTGGGTTTCTTTGAATTCAACTTCTACGCCCAGTTTTTCCGCCACTGCGCGCGTCACTTCGACATCATAACCCGTGAGTTTGCCACTCTCATCATGATACGTGAACGGAGGATAAGTACCCTCTGTACCGACGTTGATGGTGCCGCCATTATTGATACGCTGTAGCAAATCAGAACCGCCTGTTGCAGCGCTGTCAGTTGCCGTGGTATCGGCTTCGTTGGTAGTAGATTGACCACAAGCGGCAAGGAACATAGTGCTGGCGGCAAGGGCTAAAAGAGTACGACGTTTCATAAGACGTCCTTATAAGAGTAAATGAATAAAGTGAAAACGCATAAAGCTAATAAATAGGGAAAGCCGGCACAAGAGAACAGTATAAACTGTCCTGCAATATTCGGCTTTGACTGCCCAATTTGAGGTTATTTAGGCGATTTTTCAATGCTATTTCTAGTTTATTTTTGAATTTTTAACGCTTGTTCAAATCCTATTACTATTCAATAAATAGTAATTGCTGCTCATTAAATACCAGCTTATGGATATAGTATCTCACTTTAGACAGAAAAAACGTACACAATCAGTGAGTATACGTAAGGTGCTGGCTATAATTCACCTGAAAACTGATAGCGATCACCAGCATGCCACATTTTCACAAAAGTAACGACTTGGCCTGCCGAGTAGGTCTGGCGACGCAATACGAGCGTCGGTGACTGCGGGGCAATTTGTAGTGCACTGGCTACTTCATCAAGTGCCGCTAAGGCCCGAATAGTATAGTTGCCACGCTCTAGTGGACTTTTGGCAATGAGATAGTCACTGGTATTGACCACACTAAAATCCTGCTCGATAAACGCTGGTACTTTATTCGCATCTACCCAACGTTCTTCGAACTGTATGGGCTGACCATCGGCAAAGTGAATGATTTTTACCTCGTATAAAACAGCTACTTCGTGTTCATTACGGTCATCATCCTTATCAATACCAAATTTACGCCGTAATTCATCGTCCAACATAGCGGCAGTTAGCGTGCGCTTACTTACTACTTGTGCCTGATAATCGCGATTGGCAGATTTTAAATCCTGCGCGATATTACGCACTTCTACAAACGTATGATTGAACTGCTGCTGCGCGACAAACGTCCCCGACCCCTGCCGACGCTCTAATACCCGCTCTTCGCTCAGCTCTTTTAGCGCGCGGTTGACCGTCATTCGCGACACACCAAACTCGGCTGCCAGTGCCATTTCTGTCGAAATCGCGTTACCCGCTTGCCATTTACCAGAATGAATGTTGTCTAATATGGCGTTTTTTATACGTTGATACGCCGGAATCATTTTTGTCATGTTCGCCTTTAACCGTCAGTTTCACCAATGAGAATAGCGTCATAATATCACGAGATACTCTCATGAACGTCAGCAAAGCCACATGACACCTACCTATCTACCAAAATGCGCACAAAAATAATTGAGTTATTTATAAAAACTTCTTGCATGAAAAAATAAACTTTGATAATTTGTATATACAACTTTACAGCAGCATAAACAATCTGCTTTATCTACTCGATATTTTGCTGCGTTTATAGCCTGACTGTAAAACACTTACTTTGATTACTGTATTGCCCTATTCGCTATCACAAGGATATGATCATGACGACTGACCACGGAACCAACAAAGAGACTAAGCTGACCCGCCGTGACGAAAGCCGCGAAATCGCTGCGCCTACTGGCAGCACCCTACATTGCAAAAGCTGGCTGACTGAAGCCCCTTATCGTATGCTGCAAAACAACTTGCATCCTGATGTGGCGGAAAACCCAAAAAGCCTAGTCGTCTATGGTGGTATCGGACGCGCAGCCCGCAACTGGGAAAGCTATGATCAAATCTTAGAGTCATTAAAAGAATTAGAAGATGATGAGACGTTATTGGTGCAATCAGGCAAACCAGTAGGCGTATTTCAAACGCATGAAAACGCGCCACGCGTGTTGATTGCCAATTCCAACCTTGTGCCGCGCTGGGCGACGTGGGAGCACTTCAACGAGCTCGATCGCAAAGACTTAATGATGTATGGTCAGATGACCGCGGGTAGCTGGATTTATATCGGCACTCAAGGCATCGTCCAAGGTACGTATGAGACTTTTGTTGAAGCGGGTCGTCAGCATTATGATGGCAGCTGGGCAGGCCGTTGGATTTTGACCGCTGGTCTGGGTGGTATGGGCGGCGCGCAACCACTAGCCGCAACCTTTGCTGGTGCAACCTCACTGAACATCGAATGTCAGCAGTCTAGTATCGATTTCCGTTTGCGTACGGGTTATGTCGATAAGCAAGCAGACAACCTTGACCATGCTTATGAATTGATTAAACAACATACTGATGCTGGCGAAGCGGTCTCTATCGCCCTCCTTGGTAATGCTGCAGATATCCTGCCTGAGATGGTCAAGTGCGCTAACGCTGGTGGCATGAAACCTGATTTGGTCACCGACCAAACCTCAGCGCATGATTTGATCAATGGCTATCTACCAAGCGGCTGGACCGTAGAAGAATGGAAAGCCGCCCAAGAAGATTCAGAGCAACATGCAGCATTGACCAAAGCAGCTGCTCAATCTTGTGCGGTACATGTACAAGCAATTTTGGATTTGCAAGCGATGGACATTCCAGCGACTGATTACGGTAATAACATCCGTCAGGTCGCTTTTGATGAAGGGGTTAAAGATGCCTTTAATTTTCCAGGTTTTGTCCCTGCGTATATTCGTCCGCTGTTTTGCCAAGGTAAAGGCCCATTCCGCTGGGTAGCACTATCAGGCGATCCAGAAGATATCTATAAGACTGATCAAAAAATCAAAGAGCTGTTCCCTGAAAACAAGCATATCCATCGCTGGTTAGATATGGCAAAAGAGCGTATTCAGTTCCAAGGCCTGCCTGCCCGTATCTGCTGGTTAGGGCTTGGTGAGCGTGATAAAGCAGGCTTGGCATTTAATGAGATGGTCAAGAACGGTGAGCTAAAAGGCCCTATCGTCATTGGTCGCGACCATTTAGATACAGGTTCAGTTGCCAGTCCAAACCGCGAAACAGAAAGCATGAAAGATGGCTCAGACGCCGTATCTGATTGGGCGCTATTGAACGGCATGCTCAATGTCGCGGGCGGTGCGACTTGGGTATCACTGCATCATGGCGGCGGTGTTGGCATGGGCTACTCGCAGCATTCAGGTATGGTCATTGTCGCAGATGGTACAGACGCGGCAGCCAAACGCTTATCGCGAGTACTGGTCAATGACTGCGGCTCAGGGGTCATGCGTCATGCCGATGCAGGTTATGAGCTGGCGATTAAAACAGCGAAAGAGTATGGTTTGAATTTGCCAATGATTAAGTAGCCTGTCAAGCACATTTTATCAAGGAGGATAATATGATTGAGCAAAATACGACATCTAGTCTGAACGATGAAAGTACAACGACATCATCGAAAAAACTACTATCAACCCCTATTGCATTAATACAGCTGATCGTATTCAGTGCGATCGGTTTAGTCATGTTTTTCGTACCCTTTACCATTGGTGAAAAAAGCACGATTTTGTTCGATCATGGCGCGACCTATCTGGTGACTCAGCAGCAAACCTTATCCGTGACATTATTGTTTTTACTCATGCTCTATGGCGTGAGTAAGCCATTTATCGATGGCTCATGGCGTAAAAATATCACCCATATGATTATGACTGCTTTTAAAATCATTGGTCTGATACTGGCAGTGATGTATGTGGCTGACGTAGCGCCTGCCTTTATGATGGAAAAGGACATGCTGCCGTTTTTGTTTGAAAAATTAGCATTACCAGTCGGTATGATTGTGCCAATTGGGGCATTGATATTGGCATTCTTGGTTGGTTTTGGCTTACTAGAAATGGTTGGTGTGCTTATGCAGCCAATTATGAAACCTATTTGGAAAACCCCAGGCTCATCAGCGATTGATGCCGTTGCTTCCTTTGTCGGTAGCTACTCCATTGGTTTGCTCATCACCAATCGTGTGTATTTACAAAAGCAATATTCAGCGCGTGAAGCCATTATCATTGCGACTGGGTTTTCGACTGTATCAGCGGCATTCATGGTGATTGTTGCCAAAACGCTTGGATTGATGGAGTTTTGGAATGTGTTCTTTTGGTCTACGCTAGTAATTACCTTTATTGTCACTGCGATTACCGCTCGTATTCCACCTATCAGTCTCTTTGATGATCATGTCGAACGTCCCGCTTTAGATCATAAACGTGGTACACGGTTAGCAGCAGCATTTGATTTAGGCTTGTCTACTTCGCGCCGTGCCACTGACCTCAAACAAATCTTATGGTCTAACTTTCGTGATGGTCTGACGATGGCAGCCGCCATTGTGCCATCTATCATCGCGGTCGGCTTAACAGGATTGCTATTAGCAAAATATACGCCCGTGTTCGATGCCTTGGGCTTGCTGCTTTATCCCTTTACATGGCTTGGCGGCTTACCAGAACCGCTCGTCGCTGCCAAAGGAATGTCAGCGGGATTGGCTGAGATGTTCTTGCCAGCATTACTACTAAGTGAGGCAGATATTCTGACACGCTATGTCGCAGGGGTCATTTCCATTAGCAGTGTGCTGTTCTTCTCAGCCATGATTCCGTGTGTGCTTGCGACCGAGATTCCTATCTCTGTTGGCAAAATGGTCATCATTTGGTTCGAGCGCGTGGTATTCAGTATTTTATTGGCTGCAGCATTCGGACATCTGGCTATGTACTTCAATTGGATTGGCTAAAAAATTCAAACCCAATAATAGATATTTCGTTGATTAAAAACTTTCAACAACTTCATTTTAAAAAGATACGAATCAAAAATAATATAACCCATACTGCTTACAAAACTAGGATTACCCCTATGAATAATATCAAACAACTAACCCTACACCCTCGCCAGCTTAGCTTTAAAATGCTACGTGATATCTATGAGCAGCCTGTCATATTTACACTACCTGAGAGTGCTTATGCCGCAATAGATGCCTCACACGAAGATGTGCGTACCATCATTGCACGAGACAAAAGTGCCTATGGCATCAATACTGGTTTTGGCCTATTAGCAAAGACGCGTATCAGTGATGACCAACTTGAGCTACTTCAGCGCAACCTAATCGTTTCTCACTCTGTGGGTACTGGTGAAGCGTTACCAGACGGCGTGGTGCGACTGATTATGGTGATGAAAGTGGCCAGCCTAGCGCAAGGGGTATCAGGCGTACGCCGCGAGGTAGTGGACAGCTTACTTGCCTTAATCAATAATCAAATCACGCCAAACATTCCGGCAAAAGGCTCTGTTGGTGCCTCTGGTGATTTAGCGCCTTTATCACACATGACGCTTGCAATGATGGGTGAAGGCGATGTGTTTGTAGCTGGCGAAAAAGTGCCTGCAGCAGACGCGCTAGCACAGCATGGACTTGAGCCAATTACCCTAGCAGCCAAAGAAGGCCTCGCACTTATCAACGGCACGCAAGTCTCAACCGCATTGGCATTACGGGGTTATTTCTTAGCGCGTGACTTGCTGGAGACAGCGACTATCGTTGGCTCCCTGTCAATTGATGCGGCCAAAGGATCGGACTCACCATTTGATGCGCGTATTCACGAAGTACGTGGGCATCATGGTCAAATTGAAATCGCCAAAGCACATCGTCAATTAATCAAAGGCAGTGCCATTCGTGCCTCGCATGATGGCGAGCAGGATGATCGAGTACAAGACCCTTACTGCCTGCGTTGCCAGCCACAAGTCATGGGAGCCTGTCTCGATATCATCAATCAAGCAGGTAAAACGCTATTGATCGAATCCAATGCCGTAACCGACAACCCACTTATCTTTAATAACGAAGATGGTCCTGTCGCCATATCAGGCGGTAACTTCCATGCTGAGCCAGTCGCTTTTGCCGCTGATATTTTGGCCTTGGCAATCGCCGAGATTGGCTCTATGTCTGAGCGCCGTGTCGCTTTGCTAATCGATGCGACTTTGTCAGGTGGCTTACCGCCATTCCTAGTGGATAACGCTGGAGTAAACTCAGGCTTTATGATTGCCCATGTGACCGCAGCGGCACTGGCCTCAGAAAACAAATCTATCGCCCATCCTGGTAGCGTCGATAGTATCCCGACTTCTGCCAACCAAGAAGATCATGTCTCAATGGCGACCTATTGCGCACGCCGCCTATACGAGATGGCGCAAAACACTGCCACCATTATTGGTATTGAGCTATTGGCTGCCGGTCAAGGAATTGATTTCCATCGCGGTCTAGACACCTCAGAGCCGTTGACAGTCGCACATCAAAAACTACGTGAGCAAGTGACTTTCTATGATAAAGATCGCTACCTCGCCCCTGATATCGAAGCGGCCAAGCAGTTAGTATTAGACGGTACGCTTGCTGAACATTGGCAGTCACTACGCAGCGATTGGTACGAGTCTAAATAAAGATTAATGGGCGGAAAACAGCAATGACAATAACGAGAACAACAGCAACGACTACCACACGCATTAGCCATACACCTGCTGATATGACCCAATGGACAGGACGCGCAGAGCCGTTTGAGACTGCACGCGCCCGTTATTGGTATCAGCTTGCTCAGCCTTATGAGGATCAAAATATTGGGCTAATTGGCTTTGCATGTGATCAAGGCGTCAGACGCAATCAAGGCCGCGTGGGCGCTAGATCTGCTCCGCCATTGATTCGTCGAGCCTTTGCTACGCTGCCAGTCATCGCTGAATTGCAACAACGTTTTGATGGTCAATTATCAACTTTGTTGGGTGATGCTGGTGACATTTATTGTGATGATAATGATGGCTTTGCCGAAAGCACTCTTGAGCAAGCTCAGATCAAATATGCCGATGCAGTGAGCAATGTTATCAAACAAGGTGGTTTGCCCATCGGACTTGGCGGTGGTCATGCCATCGCTTATGGTAGTTTTTTGGGATTATGGCAGGCCTTAGAAAATACCAGCAAAACAAATGCCATGCCTACTATCGGGATTATTAATTTTGATGCCCATCTTGATATTCGTCAGTCTGATGTAGCGACCTCTGGAACACCATTTCGTCAAATTTTCGAGCATCTTGACGCATACGATCAGCCCTTTCACTATTGCTGTATCGGCGTCAGTCGATTCTCTAATACGGCAGCGCTCTTTGATCGCGCTAAGCAATTGGGCGTACAGGTTATTAGTGATGAAGACTGTCATTATCAGGCTTGGGATACACTTGCTGAGCGGGTCAAAATCTTTGTAGATCAGGTCGATATCGTATATTTAACCATCGATATGGACTGCTTTCCTGCCAGTGTTATACCCGGTGTGAGTGCACCTGCCGCTTACGGCATTGAACTAGGTTTCGTTGAGCGCATGGTCAAAATCATCATGGCATCAGGCAAAGTAAAAATGGCAGACATTGCTGAGATTAACCCTACCTTTGATATTGACAGTCGTAGCTGCAAAGTTGCTGCTCGCTTACTAGCAACTATTGTAGAGCAGCATTTAATTATCACTTAAATACATTAGCCTCCCAATAATTTAGGAGCATATTATGAATAAATCAAAGAACTCCGTATTGAAAAACTCTACAGAACAGATGCTAGACGAGTCTACTATGACATCATTTGACCACATCATTATTAACGCCAATATCGCTACCTTTTCAACGCAATACGGGTTTGATATTTACTCCGACAATCAAACTGATAGTAATCCATACGGACAGCTACTGAACGCTGCCATCGGTATTAAAGACGGTAAAACTGCTTGGATTGGTGCACAGGATCAAATCACTGCTCATTTGCCTAAATATCCAGACCATCAAATCACAGATGTGGATGGCAAATGGATAACCCCGGGACTCATCGATTGCCATACGCATATCGTTTATGGTGGCAACCGTAGTAATGAATTTGAAGCACGTTTGCAAGGCGCTAGCTATCAAGACATTGCAGCACAAGGCGGCGGTATCGTCGCGACGGTCAGTGCTACCCGCGCCGCCAGTATTGAATCGCTATTTGCACAAAGTGAGAAACGCTTAGTCGCACTTATGAAAGAAGGCGTTACCAGTATCGAAATCAAGTCTGGCTATGGCTTGGACTTAGACACGGAGCGCAAAATGCTGACGGTCGCCCGTCAGCTAGGAGAGAAATACGATATTCATGTGAGCACAACTTATCTAGCGGCGCACGCCCTACCCCCTGAGTACAAAAATCGTGCAGACGACTACATCGAGCAAGTCTGTGAGTGGCTACCAATTCTACATACAGAAGGCTTAGTCGATGCGGTCGATGGTTTCTGTGAAAACATCGCCTTTAATACTGAGCAAATTAGGCATGTTTTTGAGGTAGCGCGTTCATTAGATCTTCCCGTCAAACTGCACTCTGAGCAGCTATCTGATATAGGTGGTAGCGCCTTAGTGGCTGAATATAAAGGGTTATCGAGCGATCATCTGGAACACTTGTCAGAGGATGATATTAAGAAAATGGCCGCTAGCAATACAGTTGCAGTAATATTGCCAGGGGCGTTTTATACGCTACGTGACACCAAGTTGCCGCCGATTGAGGCATTACGTAAGCACCAAGTTCCTATAGCTATTTCAACTGACTGTAATCCTGGCACCTCACCGTTAACGTCGCTTTTATTAACGATGAATATGGGCTGTACGTTATTTTATCTGACACCTGAAGAAGTATTAGCAGGCTCAACCGTTTATGCAGCACAGGCTTTAGGATTATCTAATAAAGGAAAAGTAGAAGTGGGCTGTGATGCTGATTTGGCGCTATGGGATATTGCCCGTCCTGCTGATCTGGCCTATCAGATGGGACTAAATCCTATCCAAGGCATTATGATTCAAGGGAAATGGCGCGAGATGATATAGCTAGAGTGGATTTACGTTAAAACAGAGACAGTGTGGTTGGGATGAATTTTTCGTAGCCTCTGTAATAGCAGCAAGCAAGGAAAATTTATACCAGTCGCATCTATAGTCGGTGAACTACTAAACCGCTACGGCGTTACCCTCCTTAGATGCACTACTTGTACAATCTACAGTCGGCTGCCTTGTACCCATTTTAGAGTTCTTTGACCATAAGTAATATATCGATATTATTCTGAACTGACTATAACTCATCTTGATTTATCTCAATTAAAAAGCCCCAACCATTCAATGATTGGGGCTTTGCTATTTGTCCATATTAACCAACCACTAAGGCTTGTTTACCACTTATAAGTAAGACTAGTTCAAAATACCAAAAGCGACCAACGCATCAGCCACACGTTTGAAGCCAACCATATTGGCACCAGCCATATAATCGACATAACCATTGTCAGTTTGACCATATTGTTCTGAAGCATTCGCAGCACTGTCGTGGATATCTTTCATAATACCTTTTAGACGCTCATCGACTTGCTCAAAGGTTTGATACTGACGGACAGAGTTTTGCGACATTTCAAGCGCAGATACTGCAACCCCGCCAGCATTGGCCGCTTTACCAGGTGCATAATGGACACGGTGCAAACGGATATAATCAATCGCTTCAGCAGTGAGCGGCATATTAGCGCCTTCGACCACGTACTTGACACCATTTTCGACCAACAATTTGGCATCAGCTTCATTGACTTCGTTTTGAGTGGCGCATGGAATTGCAATATCAGCCTTAAACTGCCACGGTTTTTGTTTAGCAAGCCACTCTCCACCATAGACTTCAACATACTCTGCCAATGGTTTATTATGCTGTTTTTGCTTTTTGAGCCAATCTATTTTTTCTTGATTAAGGCCTTTTTCATCATGCAAAGTCCCTTGCGAATCAGACACAGTTATTGCCATACCACCAAGTGCATTCACTTTTTCGGCAGCGTGCAATGAGACATTACCTGCCCCTGATATCAGCACCTTTTTACCTTTGAGCGTGTCATTTTGGGCGAGAAGCATATTTTCTAAGAAATAAACCGCACCATAGCCAGTCGCTTCCGTACGCATCAAGCTACCACCGAAGCCCACGCCTTTTCCAGTGATAACCCCTGTTGATTCACGTGTTAAATTCTTATACATTGCAAACATGTAGCTGACTTCTCGACCACCGACGCCGATGTCACCGGCAGGCACATCCATGTCTTTGCTCACATAATGATGTAGCTCACGCATAAAAGCATAGCAAAAACGGCGAATCTCGCTATCTGTTTTGCCTTTAGGATCAAAATCTGACCCGCCTTTACCGCCACCAATAGGCAAGCCAGTTAGGGCATTTTTGAAAATTTGCTCAAAGCCTAAGAACTTTAATACCGACTGATTGACGGTAGGATGAAACCTAAGACCGCCTTTATAAGGGCCTAACGCATTACAGAACTGCACGCGCCAGCCACGATTGACTTGCACGTCGCCTTTATCATCTTCCCAATTAACACGAAAACCAAATACCCGATCAGGCTCCACCAAACGCTCAAATACTTTCAATGCACTATATTCAGGATGAGCATCGTATAAAGGTTGAATCGTAATCGCCACCTCTTTTACTGCTTGAATAAACTCTGGCTGATGCGCATAACGTGCTTCGATTTTTTCGATGGCCTGACTGATACTCATACGTCTCTTCCTTAGGATAAAACTGGGGATCATATTTACTTACGTCAGCGTCACGTCATATCACAACGGATAAGAGGATTACGAACGCTGACGTAAAACTAAAATCGCCCCTATACAAGGTTCTGTATAGAGACAAATGGGATTAAAAAAGCTGACTGAATTTGTGCTTATATGGCAAATTTAGAAGTGACAACATTTTTCATCTTACAACTATATATCATCTTTAAGACTGATAAGTCTAGTAAATATATCCATCATAAAACTCTATAAGCAATTTTTGTTGGCTAAATTTGAGCTGTCACGTTTAACCGCTCATCGACTAGACATAATAGAAAAATGCCATTTCTCTCTAAAAAATAAAGACAAAAGGAAAATATTTGATGATAAACGGTAAAAAATACCAAAAAACTCGCTTTTTATTGAGCAAATGTATATCAATATTATTAGTAAGGAATTATAATACCTTTCTTATAACAAGGATATTTCTGGCTAATTTAGCTAGTTCATAAATACAAACCAATCACCAGTACAGAGAAAGCGATATGCGTACCGATTCATTTCAACAGATACTAGAAGACCTAAACAGCTCATCAGCAGATGTTGAAGCATCTGCCCTAATCTCTAACGATGGTCTGATGATTGCTTCAGCTCTACCAACTGGTATCGATGAAGACCGTGTGGGTGCTATGTCAGCAGCACTATTATCGTTGGGTGATCGTGCAGGTCGTGAGTTGGCGCGTGGCAGTATCGATCGTATTATGATTCAGGGTGAAAAAGGCTACGTTATTATGACGTCATCGGGAGATGAGGCGGTGCTCACTATTATGGCAAAACCAAATGCCAAGCTTGGTTTGATATTCTTAGATATCAAACGTGCCTCAGAAGCCCTTGCAAAGCTCATTTGATTGGCGACTGCTTATCGAATTTATTCGCTTTTTAATTACTATAAACATAGTCGGTTCAATATAATTTGGATACAAGGAAGCCGGGTGAAAGTACTACAAGTAGTAGGCTAAGCAAGGCTGACACCGTATCCAATTTATAGAAGATTAACTACATAACGACCAATGAAGGAGATGACCATGGGTTCTCCAATCCCTGATGCACACAAGCCTGATATGCCTGCCGAACAGATTACCCTGACTTACCATGATGGCACGTTGCGGACTGTCTATGACACGGGTATCGAACGCCCTTATCCAGATGGCAAATTGATTGTCTCGCGTACCGATTTGGATGGCATACTCACACACGTCAACGATGCTTTTGTTCAGATTAGCGGTTACCATGTGGATGAATTGATTGGCCAACAGCATTACATTTTGCGCCATCCTGACATGCCAAAAGCGGCTTATAAAGATCTGTGGGACACTGCCGAAGCAGGGCAAAAATGGCATGGCTACGTCAAAAACTTATGCAAAGATGGTAGTCATTATTGGGTCTATGCAACCGTCGTACCTAACGTTCGTCATGGCGAAACCGTCGGCTATACATCCGTACGACGCAAGCCATCACGCAGCAAAATCGAAGCGGCAATGGCGCAATATGCCCAAATGAAACAAAACGAGGAAGGCTAAATCATGACGACACACAATATGTTAATCGCCCCAGATTTTTCGCCTGAGCGTTTTGCAGGCTGGCACATGTTCAATACGTTGATTCAAAAACGTGCCAACTTAAATATGCACTTAAACATCCCCGCATCACATGCTGAACAAGAGCAAGTCATTAATGCGGGTGACATTCAGGTCATTTATGCCAATCCCTTTGACGCAGCCACCCTAATCCGTGAACAAGGCTACCGTGCGGTCGCCCGCCCTATCGGAAAGTCTGATGAAATGGTCATTGCCGCTGCTGCAAATAGCGACATTAACCACTTAGAAGACATTCAGGCTGGCGCTACCATCGCCATGGCAGACAACCGAGATGTCAAACTGATTGGCTTACGATTGCTAGAAGCGGTTGATATCGAAGAATCTGATCTGACATGGGATGTCACTGAAACCTATCAGGCAGCTGCCCGCAAAGTCATTAAAGGGGATGCCCAAGCCGCGTTCTTTTTGGCAGAGATTTTTCATAGCTTTTCGCGGTTGACCAAGACCCAGCTATCCGTACTTATCGAAAGTGACTTGGCTGACATCAGCCACGTGCTACTTATCAAAGACGGCTTCCCTGATGCACAAATATTTATAGAAGCCATTCTCAATCTGCACAACGATGATGATGGTAAAAAAGCCTTGGCCGAGCTTGGTATGCCGCAAGGGTTTGAGGCGATGAACGAAGAAGACGCCGAATTTATGATAGATTTGATGCAGACCTTGCTGGACTGAGGAACACCATTATGTCTGATGTAGACCTTATCAAAGAGAATGAGAAAGTCGCGCACCGAGCATTTCGGTTTTACTCGCGCAAAGTATTTTTGGCACCCAACAACCGTCACTTTCATGAACAACGTATCAATGCAGCGCTACTATTGACTGAAAGAGAACCGCTGCAAGGTGCTGTTGCAGACTTCTTTTATGGCTGTTGGTATGACATTCCTTACGATGTAAACAACTTGTTTATTCGTGTCAAAGATCGCCTGTACCCTCATATTCAACAAGGGTTCCGCGACTGTATCGATAAGAAAAGATATATTCAACGCAATAGTATGCTCGCGACCCGCTGGAGCGTATTGATATCTCCTTCTCTAAATGAGCAAAAACAACGGCTGCGTATCAGCAGCGATGATGCCAAAGAAATCGCTAAAGACATCACGACGGAGCTGATCCAAGCGCGTGATGACAAAGATTGGGGCACGATTGAGCAAATCGAAAATGAGTTTTTTGCCCACTGTATCGCGCGCAATGATCGTTTGGCGTTTTCCTTAGTATGGTTTCGCTTGGGCAAAAGTGATTGGCAGTTCGATACACGTTGGGATGATTGCCAACAGCACCTTGATCAAACTATAGCCAAATCCATATAAATCCGCTACATCGTCATCCTCGCTAAGCATATTAATGTATAACTTGCGCTCAGTTTCCTTGTATCGAAATCATTTGAATTCAACTATATGAAAAACTAATTTATCACCACTCTATAACCTTCATCATAATGGTAGTTACTATGTCTTCTTATTTAAATGCTGCTAAAACATATTTGACTCTGACCCCAGCCGGTATTTTTGAAGCATTTTCACAAAACGAACCGACTGTTGAGCAGCTGGCATTACAGGATTTATTGTCTTATGATCAGACATTGCTCGCTGCTGATTGGCTCCAGCGTTATTCTGATGAATGGCTACAGAGCTTTATAGAACATGGCTGGATTGAAAAACTGTCTCTCCTATTGCCAGCACCAAATCTGCCACTAGATCAGTTTTTACCCTATGTGGTTGCCAGCTTATCGGGCAAACGCCGTGCTGCCATTGGCTCTGATGAAGGGTTTTGCTTGGCACGTATTGGCTACAGCCAAGAAGAAGCAGATATGCTCAGTGTCGCGGCAGCTGATTTTTCAGGATTTATGCTACGACAAAAGCAACGTGGGTGGGCAGTAGAAAGCCAAGCTATCTCATTCTTTCAGCAGGTCGATCTGCTCATTCCTGAGACCAGCTTTGTGTTTTTATGGATAGATAATGCTGGCTACGTTCTCATCATCGATGGCGAACCTTTGACCAATAGCCGCGCCTTTGTAGAGCTGGTATGGGCACTAAAAACCTCTGGATTAAGGTTTCTCAATTAATTCAGTTGAACCAATTGATATACTGCTCAACATCAACCTTTCACACTAGAATAATACTCAGTACGCTTATATAAAATTAAGCGCACTGCCGTCTCTTACACCAACTCTTCTCATGCCATTCATTTTTCTACTGCTTTCTAATTCTAGTCAATTTCACACAGTAATAAGAATACCCTCAGAATTAACAACAACTTGTCAACGTTTAGGTCATACTCCTCTCATGCATGTAAGATGTTTTCTTACCGCTGTTTAAGTTTCCATAAAACCCTAGCTTCTACAAAATATAAAGCCTCCAAGATTTAAATCACCTCGTCCAACGTCCTACCTTACTGAAAGTGGCAACCTCTGCCAAACTTTGCATTCTTGCTTATTTTTAGGACAGTTTATGACTTCGCTGACCACTGTGCGCGTGCGTTATCAAACGATTGAAATTGGCAACACCGATATCCATATTTGCACCCTGCGTGACAACCAACAATTTAGTGACCCTGACGATGAAGCGTTGAATTTGGGCATTTGCTCGGCTTCTTGGCCAATGTTTGGGGTAATATGGCCGTCAAGCTTGGTACTGGCCAATCATATGCTCGATTACGATATTGCAGGCAAACGTATTTTGGAAGTTGGCTGCGGTATGGCGCTCTCTAGTCTGCTACTCAATCACAGACATGCTGACATCACAGCGACCGACTATCATCCAACGGTTGAGTATTTCCTTGATAGAAATACCACGCTGAATAATAACAAAGAGATCAATTTTGAGCGTTTAGACTGGGCAGAAGACAATAGCCATCTTGGCAAGTTTGATATGATTATCGGCAGTGACTTACTCTATGAAGACCAACATATTGATATACTGGCTGAGTTCATTGACCGTCATGCTCTGCCAACCTGCGAGGTCATCGTGGTCGATCCTGGGCGTGGTCGCAAAAACAAGCTGACCAACAAGATGACTGAATTTGGCTTTAGCAGCAAGCATGTCAAGCCCGAGAATACTACTTATCTAGACTTGCCTTTTAAGGGACACATTTTGACATTTTCGCGGGTTGAGACTGGTCAAAACGAATAAACAATACAGAGCAGTTTTATGGCAAGTTTTCTATATATTTTGCCACTGCTGACGAGATATCTTGTACAACACATGCTCAGCAAGTGGATGTGTTGATTTGAGCGCAGGATGATAGAAATTGTCTTGCGTATCCGTCATACCAATGCGCTGCATGATCAGTTGCGAGCGCTTATTAATGACCGCGGTAAATGAAACCACTTCCTCAAGCCCCAGCTCAGTAAAGGCAAAATTTAAAGACGCACGAGCTGCTTCAGTAGCATACCCTTGTCCCCAATAGTCACTATGTAACCGCCAAGCAATCTCAACCGCAGGGGCAAACGACATATCAGCATGCGTATCGTTTAATCCAACAAACCCGATAAAGCCACCGCTATTTTCTTCATCAACTTTTAGGCTAACTGCCCAAAGCCCCCAGCCATTATCTGCAATAAGCTGCTGGCACTTATTGGCGATGATATCGCTTACTTTAGAGGTTAATAGCTTAGGAAAGTATTGCATTACTTCTGGATCAGCATTCATGTCGGCAAAGGTCGCAAAGTCGCTTGCTTGCCATTGTCTGAGGTACAGACGGTCGGTTTCTATCATATTTATAACTTTATTCTCTCGCGTCTCATGGTTTGGGATAAATTATATTCGTAAAGCTAACCATCGAGCCAGCCTTGTTGTTTTGCATACGCTAGCTGCTCAGGCGTATCAATGTCGTAGCTAAGTTGGTCATTATCGACCATACCTATTTGATCGGCAAGCAATCCTCTGATTAGGTTACGAAGCCCTTTATCGCCTATCAATGCTGACTGCCACTGTCTAAGCAATTTATAGTTAATTGCTAAAGGTAAACCTATGATATCAGATGCACCTTTATGCAGACTTTGGTGTTTTTCTAAACCTTGCCAATTATGATAGCGACTGGCTACTACAAGCTTCTTGCTCGCTAGCAATGATGTTAAATGAGACTCATCTAATAGTACTTGATCCACTCCCATGATGAGCACTCGATCGATTGAAATCGATTCAAAAGCCGCAATTGTCTCAATACCCAAACGTAAACTATCCGCCATACCCGTTTCAGGTTTCGGGTTCACTACTATTTGAACCGTTGGGTACTGCACAGCCAACTCTGTAATTACACTAGCAATTGAATGATGATTATCAGGAATGACAACAACGATAACTGGCGGGTTGGTGCTCAATGCCAATCGGATCATGTATCGAATTAATGGCTCACTATTCTTAACGAGCAGCTGTTTGGGTTGACCGAGACGCTGACTGAGGCCACTTGCCAGTATGATGACCGTATGATTTTGGCCTTGTCGTTCAATGTTTTCTATAGAAATACTGCTGTTCATACGATACTCGATACAATATCCGTATCGCTACTCATCGCTGGGATATTTGAAGAATTATTGTACGAGCCGCCTTCTATTGGGATTTGATTGTGCATGACCGCATTTATCTCTGCCATGATACCGAGCGCGAGTGCCTCAGGGCCGTCGCCTCCTAACTTATAGCCAATCGGATAATGCAATTTATGAATACCAGCTTCTAACATAGTAGGATTACTAAGGTTTATGCTAATTTCCTTGATTAAACGTTCGGTACGATAGCGCGGCCCCAATTGCCCTAAGTATTTATAATTGTTTGCATGCTCGAGCAGTATCGCTAGACGAGCACGATCTTGGGTCAAGCTGTGTGACATTAGAGCGACTGCTGCGTTATGGCTCAGCTGAAGCAAAGTCTCACTGTCATCTAAAGATAGCGACATCACCGTATCCGCTTGAGGAAACCGCATGCGCGTCGCATATTGCGCGCGACTATCTATAACTGTCACATGCCAATCTTGTAGCTTGGCCATGGTCACCAGCGGCATCACATCATTACCCGCTCCGCAAATTAGGAGACGCAATTGTGGTTGCAGGCTTTGCACGAGCCATTCTGTTGTTGCCTTGCCGTTTTCCACCGTCACATGTTCGGCATTTTTATTAGACAGCTTATATTCTGCTAATTCCTTCACAGTATCGGTAAGTACGCTTGAAGCATCTGTTGTCTCTTGTTCTAAGAAGACTTTCGAGTTGTGATATTCATCTAAATTAATGCGCAGACCAATTTTTAAATTATCATTTTTTTGCGATACAGAATCTTGATGCTGCCAATCATTAGCGCGAATTAAAGTAGCCATAGTAATCGGCTGCTGATTACGTCGAACTTGACGAATTGTCGCTAACAATGGCATTGCTGTCGTTAGTCGCTCAAATAATACATGCACTCGCCCATTACAGCCCAAGCCGAAATTTAACTCATCAAAGTCCACGTCGTCTAAATCGCTATCTGGCTCATTATATATATCATGCTTAGTTTCATTTTTATTAGCGCCTGCTTTCGCTTGACCATTGTCAGCATATTCAATATCGTCGCCTGTCTGATAGACTTGCACAGTGGCACCGTCACGCGTGAGCCAAAAGGCACGTTTGATAATATGCGGCTCCAAGCAACCACCACTAATCATTCCAACTGAACGACCATCCTCACAGATGAGCATCATCGCGCCAGCACGACGATACGCTGAGCCCTCGGTGCGTACGACCGTTGCCAGTACAGCATCAATGCCTTGCTGCTTAGCCGTACTTGCCAGCTCAAGAATGTCAGCGACTTGATTCATAACGCCTCGTATTTGATATTTATTTTTTTGATAATGATGAAATATACTGCTGATTGAGTTATAAAAACCCGCTCATTAAGCGGGTTCCTGTCGTACATATGGCTTAAAAAATTACTCTGGCATCTCATAAAGCAGCTTATCGAGGGTAATCGGAAAATCATATACACGTACACCGACTGCATTATAGACAGCGTTAGCAATCGCGGCAGCAGCGCCAGCAATCGCGGTCTCACCGATACCTTTGATATGCATCGGGTTGGTATAAGGATCATCCTCTTCGACCAATATCACATCCAACTGCGGTACATCTGCATTGACGGGGACGTGGTACTCAGCAAGGTCATGATTACACAGACGACCATCACGTTTATCGTGGATGACCTCTTCCATCAATGCTGAACCAATACCAAACACCATGCCGCCATAACATTGCGAAGTCGCTGTTTTGTGGTTAAGAATACGACCTGCGGCAAATGCACCCGTCATACGTTTCACTCGAATCTCGCCCGTGACTTTGTGGACGGCTACTTCAGCGAAGTTCGCGCCAAAAGAGGATTGACGATACTTCTTACCATTCTTACCTGGCTTTATTTGACCTTTGGCACTGATTTTTTGCTCATCATAGCCCGCGACCACGTCGGCAAGCGCATAAAACTCTGTATTCTCAAAATTATATTTTTCTGATTCTGACTGTTCTTCTAATACATTCTCTGATAATGAAATCCCTGTGGTTTCTGATAGCTTATCAATAGTATTATCAGCGAACGCTTGACCGTTCTCTTTGGCTGCCTCTATAACAGTTAGATCGTGCTTGCCTACTTGCTTAATTTGACCATTATCTAGCTGAATCGTATCAGGGTATAGACCCACTTTTTCTGCCAGCATCTCACGCAGTTGTTCACAAGCGAGGTAGACGCCACTACCTGCACTCGCCGCTCCCCAACTACCACCTGAACCTGCTGCGGGCGGAAATGCACTATCACCCAGTTTCATCTCAATATGGTCAATGGGTAGTCCTAGTAAATCTGCGGCTACTTGAGAGAACACCGTATAAGACCCTGTACCGATATCGGTCATGTCTGTCTCGATAACTGCTTTGACACCGAGTGCTTTTGACTTGTCTACTTGTAGAGTTGCGCGTGCTTCAGAAGGTTGTAATTGATTCCCACGTGCTGCCGCAGCCATGCCCGTGCCTATCCACCAGTCACCTTCTAATTGACTGGCAGGCTTGGCATTGCGCTGACTCCAACCGAACTGTTCAGCACCTTGTTCCATACAGGCAATTAACTGGCGCGTCGAAAACGGAATGTCTTTACTAGGATCTTTTTCGGGTTCATTGCGGCGACGTAGCTCAATAGGATCAATATCTAATTGTGAAGCCAACTCATCCATCGCACATTCAACGGCAATCATGCCAACCGCCTCACCAGGCGCACGCATCGAGCCTGATAGCACTTGGTTCATGTCTACCATTTCATAGTTTACACGGCGGTTTTTACCGCGGTACAAGTAATGAGTAGATAAAGCAGTCGGCTCAAAGAATGCCTCTCCAGGCAAATTGCTAGAAACGGTATCATGAATTAAAGTATCGATAACGCCATCCTTGTCACAGCCAATCGCAATGCGCTGACGAGTGTTTGAGCGTCTGACTGTCGCTTCCATGACTTGTGGACGGGTCATGGTAATCAATATTGGACGACCAAGCTCTTTTGAAGCGATCGCAGCGGCAATAGATTCAGGGGCGATACCTAGCTTGCTACCAAACCCACCACCGACATAGTGCGCGATTAACTGAACTTGGTCTTTGTTTAAGTTTAAGGCGTCCATGACTTGCTGCTTGCAAGACGCAAGCATTTGATTGGCAGTATAGAGAATTAGCTTGTCACCTTCCCAATGTGCCAATGTCGCATGCGGCTCCATTGCAGAGCTGTTTTGACTTGGCGTATGATAAAAGCGATCGAGCGTCACCTCTGCATCAGCTAAACCTTGCTCTGGGTCGCCTTGAACATAATTTTTATCAGAGCCTTTTTTTTCATCGACTGCATGGGCGTTAGACAGCTCTTTAGTAAAATTCAATGCCGCTTGCTCAGTCTCATCTTTATAAATAACTTTAAGCGCCTTCGCCCCTTCTGTTGCCGCTTCAAAAGTTTCAGCGATGACCACAGCGATAGGTTGACCATGATAAAAAATCTCAGTTGCTCCCTGCTTTGGTGCCTTTTTTAACCCGCCTTGCTGAGAATTACGCAAGAAATGCTTAGGGTCTGTGACAACCTTGATAATATTAGGAATGCCGTCTAAAGAACTGCTATCAATGTTCTCGACTTGACCTTTGGCAATGGTCGCACCGACCAAAACACCGTAGGCTTTATTATCTAAGTGGATTTCGGCACTATAATGCGCTTGACCGCTAACCTTTAACGAGCCATCAACACGGTTGATTGGCTTACCGACCAGTTTGCTCGCCGTTTTGCTAAACAGAGACTCGACAGGCTCATCCATGGTCATTTTTTTGGTCGGTTCTGACTGAGTAATTGATTCAAATAATGACATGATTATGCTCCCTTGCCCGCTAGTGCGCGCTGAATGACTTGTTTTAGTAGGCGACGCGTCAACGGTATCTTAAAGTCGTTTTGACCATTACCTTTGGCATCATGCAATAACAGATCGGCGGCTTGCGTGATAACGTCACTATTGCCATCGGTGTCCATTAATAATGCCTCAACTTCTTCGTTACGCCATGGCTCAGTCCCGATACCGCCAAACGCCAATCGTACCGTTTTCAAACTACCGTTTTCGTCAGCATCTATTACTGCGGCACAAGATACCAGCGCAAAGGCATAGGAAGCGCGATCTCGTACTTTGTCATAAGTATGCATGCCCTTGACAGGTGCAGGTAAGACAACATGAGTGATTAACTCGCCTGCTTCCAACACGTTTTCGATATGCGGCGTGTCTTTTGGCAAGCAATAAAAATCTTTTACATCGATAGCACGAGTCGAGCCATCCGCCTTAACTGTTTCGATAGTGGCATCCAGCAAGCGCATGGCCACTGCCATATCAGAGGGGTGCTGAGCAATACAGGCATCGCTCGTGCCTAAAATAGCCAGCGTACGGTTTTCACCATTGACAGCAGGACAACCAGTCCCCGGTTCGCGCTTATTGCAGGCACTGTCTGTTTGATAGAAATAATAGCAACGAGTACGCTGTAAGAAATTGCCGCCAGTGGTCGCTTTGTTACGTAGCTGACCTGTCGCTCCTGCCAAAATCGCTCGGGACAATACTGGGTAATTTGCAATAACGTCAGGATGCGCTGCCAAATCGCTATTGGTCACAAGCGTGCCGATACGCAAACCACCATCTGCAGTGGTTTCAACTTGTTCTAACTCTAAACGAGTAATATCGACCAATTTAATTGGCGTCTCAATCTCTAGTTTCATCAAGTCTAATAAGTTAGTACCACCTGCGATAAAAGACGCATCTTTGGCACTGGCAGATATGGCGGCTTGCTCTGGTGCATCAGCACGACTGTATTCAAAGCGTTTCATGAGCGGCCTCCTGTTGTAGCAGTTGCTGTTTTATTATTTACCGTCTTATTATTTGCTGAGACTTTGCCGAGTTGCGCCTCACTAGGCGGTGGTGACCAAATACCTGTTACGCTTGAATGTTGCGCAGTATTGTCAGTTGTTTGAATATTAGGCTCTGATAATTGACTCTCCAGCACTTGCGAGATGGCTTTAATAATATTGGGATAAGCAGAACAGCGGCAGATATTACCGCTCATGCGCTCAGCGATTTCTTGTACAAGGAGACCATCAGGATGTTGCAGGTCTGTGCTGACATGGCTTGGCCAATTTTGTTTGATCTCCTCTATCAATGCGGTCGCTGAGCAAATCTGACCTGGGGTGCAATATCCGCACTGAAATGCGTCGTTGTCTTTAAAGGCTTGTTGCAATTCTGATAACGAATCCGGCATCCCGATGCCTTCAATCGTTGTGATGTCATCCCCATCATGCATGACGGCAAGTGTCAGACAAGAATTAACCCGTCGTCCATTGATGAGCATCGTACAAGCCCCGCATTGACCGTGGTCACAGCCTTTTTTAGGTCCAGTAATTCGTAAGTGCTGACGACAGACGTCGAGCAGTGTCGTACGGGCGTCAAGATTATCGAGCTGATAATCCTGTTTATTGATTGTTAAGGTCAAAGTAGACATGCTGGCTTCTCGCTGGCAGATGAACATAATGGAATGGTAAAATACGCCTCAAAAGACGGCATCGATAAATTTATTATGACGTATCAAAAAAGTTGTTTTGTTTTTACTTTGTAGTTATTACAGTGTAGTTTTTAATCATAGGTAGTTTTTAATCATAGGTAGTTTTTAATCATAGAGAATGTCGAGACATGAGTGATGCTGCTAACGGGCATCTTATTTATGATGATGACTCTTTTTTACATTGGTCAGTTTTCTATATTCGTCAGTAGACAATCGAACAAGTTTTAAATGTGTTCGGTAAAATCTTCAATATAGTCATTATCCTTTTATGAGTCACATTTTTGGTGCCGTTACAAATTGGCTATATATCTTCACAATTCATTGTTGAGCAATCACTCAAATTTGTTTATAGTGGTTGCAGTTGATTCACTTAGAGAAGATTGACATGTTAAATTGAGTATTCACTCAAATTGACTTGTCCTTTTTAAGAGATCTGATTTCAGGTATCTACTCTAAGAAATATAAGCTACAACACTTTAAAAACGACCTAACAACTATTTATCTTAAGGATTTTGTATGACCGAATTTACATTACACGACAAAGAAACCGCACCAGCAGAGAGCAAAGACTTGCTAGACGTTTCTATCAAAGCATTTGGCATGGTTCCAAACTTGCATGCTGTGATGGCTGAAGCGCCTGGATTGCTTGAAGGCTATCAACGTCTACATCAGTTGTTTTTGGACAGCAGTTTCGATGACGAAGAAGTCACCGTTGTCTGGCAAACCATCAACGTCGAGCATGCTTGTCATTATTGCGTACCTGCACATACTGGTATCGCCAAAAGCATGAAAGTGGATGATGCCATCACCGAAGCATTGCGCAATGAAACTACACTACCGACTGAGAAATTAGAAGCGCTACGTGACTTTACACTCTCTGTAGTCCGTGGTCGCGGTAACGTAGATGATGCTGCTGTACAAGCATTCTTGGATGCTGGCTTTACCAAACGTCAAATCCTAGAAGTAGTCCTTGCTGCGGCGCAAAAAGTGATGAGCAATTACACCAACCATCTTGCTAACACGCCAATCGACAAGCCATTCCAAAAATTTGAATGGCACAAAGCAGACTAATTAAACCGCCAATTTGGGGTTGTAATAACCCCTCTGGTGTTTTTATACTGCTGTAAGAGAGACTGCTGTTCGAAAACAATCGAGCAGCAGTTTTTTCAGTTAAAATCTTATTGAATAAGACGGTAGTTATAGTCAAAGTATCCTAAAAACGCGACGGTATTGCTGATATCAATTTTTTGTAGCCTCTGTCTGCGCAGGCATAGTAAGCAAGAAAAATGATGTCAGCAGTATGTAATGTATCGATATTACTTTTACTGACTATAATTACTGTCATAAATAACGAAATCATGAATAACAAACTTGTAAATAACGAGAGGTCATATGAAAAATATCGAGAAGCCCCTACGCATAGATATCGTATCAGATGTCGTTTGTCCTTGGTGCGTCGTTGGTTATAGACAGTTGGCTGAAGCACTCAAGCAAACCAATACCGAGTACGAAATTCATTGGCATCCGTTCGAGCTAAACCCTAATATGCCAAGCGAAGGTCAAAATTTTCGGGAGCATATTGCCGAAAAGTATGGCTCGACCAAGCAAGAGTCTGACGCCAGCCGAGCAAGAATGACGGAAGCTGGTAGTGAAGTTGGTTTTGAGTTCAACTTTAGTGATGACATGCGCATGCACAACACCTTTAACTTGCACCAGCTTTTACATTGGGCGCATCAGCAAGGTCGCATGCATGAGTTAAAGCAAGCATTGTTCACCGCCCACTTTACCAATGGCAGAAACATCTCTGATCATTCGGTGCTCGCGGATATTGCGTCGGAGACTGGACTCGATCGTAGCGAGGCGCTAGCAGTACTGGAAGACCAATGTTTTGCTAAAGAAGTACGTGCCGCTGAGCAACATTGGCAGCAGCAAGGTATCCAAAGCGTACCTGCGGTGATATTCAATGAGCGTCATTTGGTTAGCGGTGCTCAAGGAGTGGAGAACTTCACGAGTATCTTGCAGCAGTTGGCTGACATGCCAGACTAGGTTTTATTAGCTCTTACATTGACTCTTAATAAAGGAATCTCTTATGTCTTCTGAGCATTCACCTTCGATTATCGTATTTGACGTCAATGAGACGCTACTCGATATTGATACCCTCGCGCCTTTATTTTCTCGCTTATTTGACAATGAAAAAATACTGAGAGAATGGTTTGCCCAATTGGTGCTTTATTCTCAAACCATGACCTTATCCGGTCTTTATACACCTTTTGGCGAACTTGGCGTCGCTGCCTTACAGATGACGGCTGATATTCATAATGTCACGCTGACAAAAAGCGATATCGATGAGTTAAAAGAGCGTATGAGCAAAATGCCAGCCCACCCTGATGCGGTGCCAGCATTAACCAAGCTAACTGAAGCAGGGTTTCGACTGGTGACGTTGACCAACTCAGCGAGCAGTCCATCTCCAACACCATTAGAAAAAGCAGGACTAAGTCAGTTTTTTGAGCAGCACTTCAGCGTTGAGACTGTTGGCAAGTTCAAGCCTGCACCTGAAACCTATCAAATGGTAGCCAAAGAGTTGTCTGTTGAAATGTCAGAGTTGTGTTTGGTCGCCTGTCACCTTTGGGATACGATTGGTGCGCAAGCGGCTGGCTGCCACGCTGCGTTTCTCACGCGACCTTATAATGCGTTGCTATCAGCGTCGAATGTTCCCACACCTGATTTTATAGCATCCGATTTAGGTACGCTTACCGATCAGATTATTCTTAATAATCAGAGCAAATAACCCTTCTGATTTTTAGCAATCAAACTTTTTAGCAATAAAACCAAAAATGCCGCTTCTATTAGTAGAAGCGGCATTTTTTTATTGCTATGACACGATATTCATTTTAAAACTACTATAGTCAGTGAAAAGTAATATCGATACATCACGCACTACTGATATCAATTTTTCTTGCTTGCTGTGCCTGTGCAGACAGAGACTACAAAAAACTGATATCAGCAGTATCGTAGCGTTTTTAGAGTATTTTGACTATATCTCAAGATTAACTTCTAAAAATGAATAACCGTACGAATACTTTCGCCTTTATGCATCAAGTCAAACGCTTCGTTGATGTCTTCTAATGGCATGGTATGGGTAATGAAGTCTTGTAGTGGGATTTCGCCCGCTAGATAGCGCTCAACATAGCCTGGTAATTCTGAACGACCTTTTACGCCGCCAAATGCTGAACCTTTCCAGACTCGACCAGTCACTAACTGGAACGGACGGGTTGAGATTTCTTGCCCAGCACCAGCGACACCGATGATAACTGACTCGCCCCAGCCTTTATGGCAGCACTCAAGCGCGGAACGCATCACATCGACGTTACCGATACACTCAAATGAGTAATCAACCCCGCCATCAGTTAGCTCAACGATGACTTCTTGAATTGGCTTATCATAGTCTTTTGGATTGATGCAGTCAGTCGCGCCCAGTTTTTTGGCCAGCTCAAATTTGCTCTCGTTGATATCAATCGCAATGATACGGCTGGCTTTTGCCATGGTAGCACCGATGACCGCTGACAGACCAATACCGCCCATGCCAAAGATAGCAACCGTTGCGCCCTCTTCGACTTTTGCAGTGTTCATGACCGCCCCCATACCAGTCGTGACGCCACAACCTAGCAAGCAAACTTCTTCTAATGGCGCTTCTTTATTGACTTTAGCCAATGAAATCTCTGGCAAGACCGTATATTCAGAAAAGGTTGAGCAGCCCATGTAATGATAAATTGGCTCACCATCTTTATAAAAACGCGTAGTACCGTCTGGCATCAGACCTTTACCTTGGGTCTCGCGCACGGCTGAACACAAATTGGTTTTGCCTGAGGTACACATTTTACAGACGCCACATTCTGCGGTGTATAAAGGAATAACATGATCGCCAACTTGGACACTGGTCACGCCTTCGCCGATTTGCTCGACGATACCGCCACCCTCATGACCCAAAATCGCTGGGAATACGCCTTCTGGGTCTTCACCAGATAAGGTAAATGCATCGGTATGACAAACGCCACTAGCAACGATTTTTACCAAGACTTCGCCTTTGCGCGGCAACATCACATCCACTTCTTCGATAGATAGCGGCTGGTTTGGACCCCAAGCAATGGCGGCTTTCGATTTAATAAATTTATCTGACATAGTTGTCTCTCTTTTTAATTAATTTTATCGCTTATTCAGCGCAGACCTATTCAGCTTATAGTGCTTACCTAATAGAGGCAAGCTACAGTTGTAGCAGTCTGTAAAACATTTCATTCTATGTCGATAATTATAGTTGTTTCTGAGATGATAACAATATGCTATATTTGCAAATATCTTTTACACAGTGGTAACAATCATGCGCTGGGATGGTATTAGCGAATTCGTTTGTGTGGCAGAATATGAGAGCTTCACGCGCGCCGCAAAAGAATTGAGCCTCTCGACTGCGCAAGTCAGTCGGCAGATCAGCGCGTTAGAAAAGCGCTTGAATATAAAATTGCTATATCGAACCACGCGCAAGGTCTCACTGACCGAAGAAGGCCGCGTGTTTTATCAGCATTGCCGCGGTGTGCTTGATGGCTTGGATGCCGCTGAACAAGCAGTGAGCCACCTACAGTCAAAACCACAAGGCAGGATTAAACTGACCGCTCCTGTCACTTATGGTGAGCAGCAATTATTACCACTGGTCAATGATTTTATGGTGCGATACAGCGATATCGAAGTAACGGCTTTTTTGAGCAATCAAAAAATGGACTTGATCGACGGTGGCTATGATTTGGCGATTCGTATTGGCAAACTAAGTGACTCAACGATGATGGCAAAAAAACTCAGCCGTCGTACGAATTTTGTCTGTGCCGCGCCTGCTTATCTTGAGAGACACGGTACACCGCACTCTTTGAGTGAGCTGAGTAAACATAATTGTCTGCTAGGCACACGTGACTACTGGCACTTTATAGAAGATGGCAAAATAGATTCTGGTAAAAATGCTGATAAAGAAAAAAATCTACGCGTTTCTGGCAGCGTTCAATATAACAGTGGTCATAGCCTAGTTGATGCTGCGCTAAAAGGTTTGGGTATCGTGCAGCTACCGGATTATTATGTGCAACAGTATTTATCATCAGGTGAGCTGGTCAGCTTGTTGGATGACTATAGAGAGCCTGAAGAAAGTATCTGGGCTATCTATCCGCACAACCGTCATTTATCGCCAAAGATTCGATTGCTGGTAGATTATCTATCGGAGCATTTAGCATGAACATACAAAGCCACTATTCGGTTTTACTTAACATTCGGTTTTACTTAAAATGAATCTTATCCACTATGATTAAGAAATATCTGTAATATTAGAAGAAGATCGTTTAACAAAACCAAGCATCACTTGCTAAATAAATTACCATAATAATAGGAATTTTTATGATTAAGATTGTCTCTATCGCTGCCTTAGCTTTGGCCATGTCCTCGTGTGCCAGCGTTGAAAATATTTTAAACGCGCCGGATAAAATGCCATCAATGCCAGAAACGATGACTGCTATCAATGCTGAAAAGGGTTTGGTTACGATGCAAAGTAATCATTCCGTCCAAGATACTGCTGATAAGCTGGCGGCGATTATCGAAAGTAAAGGTATGAAAGTATTTGCACGCGTCGATCATCAAAAAAATGCGCAAGGTGCCAATTTAACATTGAGACCAACACAGGTGATTATGTTTGGTAACCCAAAAGCGGGTACGCCATTGATGAATTGCGAGCAAAGCGTCGCCATCGACTTACCACAAAAAATCCTTATCAGTGAAGATGCGGATAAAAAAGTCTGGTTGTCGTACAATAATCCTGAATATCTCAAAGACCGTCATAACATCAAAGGTTGTGATACCGAGATAGCTAACATCGCAAAAGCGCTTGATGGTGTCAGTAAGGCAGCTATTGCAAAGTAAGCTATAAATGGAAATATGAACACAAAAAAGGTGGGATGCAAAAGCATAACCCACCTTTTTTATATCTTCAAAAGATTAATTTATTAGCCATTCTTAGACTGTGCGATTTGCTCGTGTAGCTCTATTTTTAACTTCTTAGCACATTCTATAATCTTTTTTCGACCGGCAGGGATAGCGCCATATTCAATCGCTGTCGCACGCATTTGTACCGTAACATCATAATGCGGGTAACTGGCATGACGGTGGAATAAGCGCTGATCTACTTCTATCAATAAGGCAAACTCATGCAGCTCTTGCAGCGTATCAGCTAACATATGACACCATTTATAGCCTTTAAATTCTATCTGCACAAAATCCACATATATTGCCATACAGCCACCTCCTTTATTACCCTTAACCTCTTCTCATGCGCTAAACCACGCTTTCACAAACAGCCATCAAAATAACTCACCGACATTTTTTTTGAGCTGTTTGAACACTATTTGATATTCTTTATCACTGATTTCAAGTGCACTGAGACGCCCATAGCGTAGCTGACGATAATCTTGTTGAATCTGCATGATTTTGGCTTGGACAATTTCTGAGTGACCACTGTCTGTTAAACGGCTATCAGTACCACCTTCGGCATTTGAATCAATAGCCAGTGCCACGCGCTCAAGCCATGCCAGTTGGCCTTCGCTGTTATCACGAGCCAGCGATTTATCCACCTTACCAATACGTCTTGATAGCTGTGCAAGCGGCAGGTCTGCTAGATGCCAGCGCTTGCGGCGACGTTGCCAGATGACAAAGATTAAAATAGCCATGACAGTGATAGCACTCGCTGCCAACCAAATAATTTGCTGCATGACTGAGCGGATGTTGAACCATTTGAGTAATGAGTCAGCTTGTTTGTCCTGATCGTAACCGACGACGTCTTTTTGCCAATAGTAGCTGGCTTGATCTGAGAGGCGGCGCAAGGTTTGTAGCATTTGATATTGCTGATAGCTGATTTGCGCACTAGCGCCATCACCGAACATCGCAGCTCCCTGCGACTGCGTCAGCGCATCCATGCCTTGCTCAACGCGCTCAGGCGCAACAAAAGCTGTCGGATCAACACGTACCCAGCCTTGACCCTCAAGCCAAACTTCCGTCCAAGCGTGTGCATCTTTCTGCCGAACTTCCCAAACATTGCCGCCGCGGCTTAGCTCGCCACCTTGATAGCCTGCCACGACCCGCGCAGGTATACCAGCTGCCCGCATCATAAACGTAAAACTTGAAGAATAATGCTCACAAAATCCCGCTTTGGTCTCAAATAAAAACTCATCAATACGGTTCTTATTCAGCCGTGGCGGTGATAGTGTATAACGAAATTCTGTTTGATTAATCCAGCGTTCAATAGCTGCAATATAGCGCACTGGATCTGAGCCAGATTGCGCGAATAATCGCTTTGCCAGTGCGCGTGCTTGTGGGTTGCCATCAGCTGGCAGAGCAAGATTCAGCCGCCGTAATGCTTCAGACAGAACAGGGTCAATGCGCATCGGTGCAAATTGCAATACGTCATAACGGAACTGCTGAGTAACGGGCTGGTCTTTTAATAGGGTAAAGTTTGAAGTAATACTGATGTCTTGGCGCTGGGCAAAAGGATAATCGAGGCCAAATAGCCAGTTTTGTTGTGTGGGTTCTAAAATAATCTCATAGCTGGTAGGCGCAACTTTCACTTCATCAGGGATAGTAGCAAAGGCGTTCTCAATCCAAACAGGCATTTGCGGTGCAGGCCGCCATTGTTGTTGCTGAGGGCTAGGACGCCATGTAATTCCATCAAAGTCGCTAAACACCAAACCACGCCAATATAACTGCTGTTGCGGTGGGCGCTTATCTGCAAACTCTACCCGAAATGCCAGCTCAGTCGATTGTCCCAAATTAGCAAAGTCACCGGGCGACATACTATCGGAGACGCCAGTGGTTGCTTGCTGACCCGATAGCTGCACTGACCATAGCGGTGGTAAGCGCGGGAAGAATAAAAACAATACAACCAATAATGGCAGTGCCCCAAGACCTAATACACCCAAAGTGCGCAGACGACCATCACCGCGAGTATTGCCGTCGTCATTGAGTGCAATAAATGCCAATAAGATAATGACAGCACCGATGATTACTTCTAAAGTCGTGACAAGACCTTGATCCATCAAAAACAGCGCAGCAAGCACGAATAGCGATAAATTTAAGACCACATAAGCATCGCGCCGCTTATACAATTCCCACAGCTTACTGATGAGACATAGCACCAAAAATGCCACGCCCATATCCAGTCCAAACGCTGTATTGTACGTCAGCCACAGACCGACAAGACCCAGCAAGAAGCCGAGCATTTGCATGCCTTGATAGACACGTTTTAAACGACGCAATTTTTTGAATTTAGCTTTGATGCGTGGTAGTTGGGCCGCGATACTAACCACAGCAAAGCCAATCAGCCATAAAGGCAGATGCGCGGCATGAGGTAAAATGACAATGATTTGGGCGATTAATACCCAATAATACGCTGGCAAGGCAAATAGCTTGCGAGTCCATTTAGTATCGCTAGCCTGTTCAGTATGAGAAGCGATATTTTGACCCAATGCCAACTGCTCAAAGCTTGCAGAATTTATAAAGTCTGATTTAGAAGAGCCAGTAAATACTTCTACCGGTTTCTTTGAGTCATTTATTTTAGAGATACTGGTCATGGCGTTTTTGCCAACCTTAGCAAGCACGCTTGCGCAAAACTATCACCTTCTCCCATCGGGGCAGCAGCAGAGGCATCACTCGGCAAGCGCATCTTAAATGGCACACCTAGCTCACCTAACCTCATCGCCCCATACGTCATCTGAGCCAGCCTCTGCTCATGATGCACCGCTGGCATATCGGCATAATCTAAGCTTTGTTCATGACCGACTGGATCAGCAAAGTGCTTGGTAAACATACCTTGACCGCGCGCCACATGCCCCCAAGAAACTCGTGCCAGCGACTCACCTTCGATATAATTATCGAGCCGCTCAAAGTCATCTTGACCTTGCCGATATTGCCCGCCTGTTGCTAAATCCTCCTGACTTGCGACCGAATACTGCGCCTGCCAGTCAAAGGCTTCAGGTTTTGGATAGACCCACGCCGTACGCGCAAAATAGACATAAGACCATGCCCGCATAATGCCCAAAGGATAAACGGTTTTGATTTTTAATCGTGGTAATTCAAACTGCCCACGACTATGCGTCTGTACTGGCAAACGAATAATTTGCTCACCTTGTAGCCGTGTAACGAGCACAGAGTTTTGACTATCCGTGTCATGCTTAATTTGCTTATTAGCCTTCTTATTGGTTGTTTTATCAACCTGCTCAAAGCTGAATAACAACTGCCGTCTTGGTTGGCGGCTCTCACTGCGCAGCTGCAAAGTCACCCAAACAGGCGCACCCGCTTCTGCCATGGTCACTTCTATTAATTGTACTTTTAGACCTGAGATATGAGCAAAGGTCACATGAAAGCTGATCAGCCAGACACTGACCAAATAAAAACATAAGCCCAATACTAAGTTGTTGCCATAGTTGATGCCAGCGATAAAGGTAATGACCAATAACACCGCAAATAGCATCCCTTCACGGCTAAAAAAGATATAGACATTACGCAAATTGAGCGTGGCGCTATCACTTTTAGGCGCACGCGAGGCAAACCAACGGCTTAATGCTGAAGTAGCTGGTACGGTTAAGGCTTTTGGCAAAAAGCTCATGATTACCCTATCCTTACCATAAAATTAATACTCTCATTCACAATTGAATAGCAGTTTTGGACATAAACGCACGCTATGAAAAATCAAACGGTTAAATAATAACAGCCACGTCTGCCAAAATGCGTTGCGCGATGGTTTGTGTCGCCTGCCCTCCCGTCACGTACGCAGGCACAAACCGCTGACCGAGACGATGATCAGTGACCGCAGCGAACACCGCTTGAATATCTTCAGGTGTCATCTCCATATGCCCCGATACATAGGCATAAGCTTGTGCAGCACGCTGTAGTGACAGCACACCACGCGGTGATAAGCCATGATACTCTTGGCTTGCTCGTGTTTTTGCCACCAGCCTTTGTAGATAATCCAAAACCACATCCGCGACATGAACTTGCTTGACCCCTTGCTGGGCTACTAAAACAGCATCCGTATCTAGCACAGCATCCAACTCTTTTAATAGCTCGCGGCGATCCTGACCTTTTAAGAGCTCACGCTCTGCTGCAGGTGATGGGTAACCGAGCGACAAACATAGTAAGAATCGATCTAGCTGCGATTCAGGGAGTGGATAGACACCTGCTTGCTGCAAAGGATTTTGGGTTGCAATCACAAAAAACGGCTGCGGCAAAAAATAGGTTTTCCCATCTTGGGTGACTTGCCGCTCTTCCATCGCTTCTAATAATGCGCTTTGCGTCTTGGGGCTGGAGCGATTGATTTCATCTGCCAGTAACAGCTGAGTAAAGATAGGCCCAGAACGAAACTCAAATTGCTGTTTACTTTGGTCATAGATACTCATGCCTAAAATATCTGCTGGTAGCATGTCGTTAGTAAACTGCACGCGGCTAAAGCTCAAGCCCAATAACTGTGCCAATCCCTGCGCCAAGGTCGTCTTGCCCATACCCGGTATATCTTGCAGTAATAAATGACCACCTGCCAATATACCACTGAGCGCCAACTTAACGGCTTGAGGTTTGTCCAACACAATTTGGTTTAACTGTGCCATAAGCTGGGCGATTTTTTGATGATTATGGCGATAGTCGCTAGCACTAGGCGCAGATTGACTGAGTATCTCTGACGTTGACTGGCGTGTAGAGGAAAGGGACATGTTGATGGCTGTATGGGTCATAGTAATTATTGGCTCGTTTTTTGGATAATGAGTATAAATCAGGAATTACTTTGCCTCATCTTCCACTAGGGGCGCGGCGGCACGAAGCGTTGACAGATAAGCGATCACATCCGCACGCTCTTTAGCATCAGGCATAGGGTTTGATAGCATTTTTGAATCTAGCATGGCTTTTTCCGCATCCGCAATATAAGGATCGAGCGTTTTTGCATCCCATATCCAACCTGATTTTTTTAGCCCATCACTATAGGTGTAATCTTCTAGCTCTGCGGCGGGCGCACCATATATATTCATCAACTGCGGGCCTTTTTTATTGAGACCGGCATTGAGCTGATGACACTGACCACAAGCCTCTTTATAAATTAGGGCACCATTGACAGCGTTACCTCCAGTATATAGTGGCAGCGTGACAGGCGCGCGATGATCAGGTGGTATACTTTCCCCGCAGGCGGTGAGCAGTAGAACAGCGGTAAAAATACCGCTCAATGATGACTTACTGATAATAGACATTTTTGACAATCTTTAGTTGAGGAGCACCAGCTATATAAGACGATATCGATAATAATGCAAGGCGAAATCAGGCAAAATCGGTCGGCACGCATAGATAGCTGTTTAAAAATAGAGCGTTATTTATCGGCATCTAAACCAATAAATAACGCTTAAGAAACGTCTAGGGTTATACCTGTATGGTTGCACACAAGATTAGGTGCTCTTATGTACTACTAGCCACTTTTATTGTACTGCTTGGCTCTTCCAAATAATACCCTTGCAGATAGCGCGCACCCACACTCCAAGCGACAGACATGGTTGCCGCCTCTTCAATGTAAGGCATCAACACATCGATTTTAACTGCATTGGTACGCACGATAAGAGACTTAACGGCTTCTAAATTATCCGCAGAATCGATATCTTGCACGTAACTACGAGCCAAACGTACGATATCTGGCTGGACAACGCTGGCAATCTCAACAGACTTAGTAGACGAGCCAAAGTTAGTAATACCAAGCTGACAGCCCACTTGGTCAAGTGCTTCAAATTGAGATTTGGCAACCGTTAAATGATCAGCGATATCTTGTTCATTAAATTGTAGCGTCAATGCTCCTGCAGCACCGCCAACGGCATTAATCAGCTGACTGGCAACGTTTGGCAGCTTTTTGTCAACCAGCGAAGCACTGGTCAATTGTATCAATAATCGCGCTTCAGGATGGATCTTACGGACGTCATTTATCTTTTTACAGGCATTAATCAGTACCCAACGATCTATTTTTTCTAGCAATTGATGCGCTTTAGCAACTGCCATAAATTGTTGAGGCGTCAACACGGTATTGTCAGCATCTGCCAATGGCAGCCGCAGATAGACTTCAAAAAAATCACTACGGTCATTATTGATGTCATATATCGCCTGAAACGATAGCTCAAAGCGGTTATTGGCAATGGCATCGACTAAAGACTCAGCGAGCGCATGGTCATCACTATTGGCATGCTCGCTTGGATCATATAAATGATAGGTGCCACCTTTATTGGAGGTCTCAGTCATAATCTGAGCAATGGCATCCATCGCTCGCTCTAATACAATCTTAGGCTCAGCGGTGTTTTTTTCGATTTTGACAATACCAATACTAACGGTGGTGCTTGTCGTACGCTTATCGACTTCAATGAGCATCCCACTAATACGTGAGCCAATGTGCTCGGCGAGCTGTTCGAGCTCGGCGGCTGTCTGATTCTCTACTAGTATCGTAAATGCTGTATCGCTAAAGCGGCTTACATAACCCTCTGGCACCAGATCGTCTAGGGTATAAGCTACCTGCTTGACCGTCGTATCGACACCCTGCAAACCCAAGCTACTTCTAATTTTACCAATGTTATCGAGCCGAACATACATTAGCCCTGCAGTCAGTACGCCATCGATTGCTTGCTGGTGTACCGTCATCAACTGCTCTTCAAAACCGTGGCGGTTGTTGATTCCTGTCAAGCTATCCTTACGCTCAGCTTCTGCCAAGCGCTTGGCAACCTCAGCACTATTACTGTTATTTTGTTGGATAATAATTTGAGTAACGGGCTCACTATCCAAGGTGGCTGCTGCCAGCTGTAGTTTTGCCTCAAAGGTACTGCCATCCTTACGTAGGCTTTCGAATTTGAACTCAACCTCTTCACGGCTACCCTTATCAAACTGTCGCAAAAACTGCTTAAAGGCTTTGACATTGTCGCCGCCTGCGATCAAATCAATAACGGGTACACCAATGATATCGTTCATTGATTCAAAACCAAATAGCTGAAGATAAGGGTCATTGGCAAAGATATGAATACCTTGGTCAAGATAGGCAACCGCACTTTTGGAGTTTTTGATTAAAATATTAGCGCGCTGCTCTGCCTCAGACAGTATATGATGCAGAGCTTTTAGCTGGCGACGGCTACGCAAATTATCATGCTGTAAGCAAATAGCCATCACCACTGCTGTCTCTTGGTCTGCCCTAAGCGCCTTAACCATCGTGCCATTCATCACAGAAGGCAAACCGTCCTCATTATGAGCAGTCGGAGCTGTCTCTGCACTCATCAGACAGATCATCGGCAGATCAATACTCTGCTCTTGCACGATGCCCACCATGTCGGTAAAGCTCATATCATAGGCTTGGCCAAAAACTAAAACATCCCACGGCTGGCGGAGTGATTTGAGCAACTCTTCCTTGTCATCCAAAAAGCCTAGATTGATGCTGTCATAATAAGAATCTAGCAAATCCACCAGACGCTCAGCATAGAGCTGATCGGCATCGATAACTAGTAGATTTAAGACGGACTGAGTACGCATAGGAGGCCTTTTGAATCTTATGATCGTATTTATTTTTATCGCTTAATTTCGATACCTTGCTGCTTTTTCTAACATCAAAATAGCACAGCAAATAAGCAAGCACTACAAGTATTAGGCTCAGCGGGTATTGAAAATACTGGTTTATTGATGCGGTCTAGGATGACTGACTTGGTAGGTAGGTATTTCTAGACCATAAAAATGTAAGTCGCAGTATCTCTCATTATAGACAATAATTTAACCGACTGCATATTAACTTAACTTGGACATGCTGAAGTATGGCAAATAGTAGACTTAGAGAGGCTGCCACCGCAGCCGATTTATATAGGATTGACTATATCACTATCCAAATAAATACTTGCGTAAACTACAGTTGTACCACTTCATACTGGCTAAACTCATCGGTCACCAATAAGGGATGTAATAAACGTAACAATTTCTGTTTATTATGCAAGCGCATGATCACTCTATCATTGGTCTGAAAGTGAAAGGTCGGCACTATTAAGCTGCAAGTCGTCTGTAGCTGATCATCGCCAGCGACAATGAAGGCTGGCACAAAATGCTGACTGCGTGACTTCCTATCCTCTAGACGCAGCCCGCAAGTGATTAACTTGTGACCAAGGACTTGCCACTCTACCTCTGGATTATGAGTATCAAGATTGAGCCAGCGTACAACCCCAATTGACCAGTCAGCGGTCGTCGTCTCAGAACGGCATAATAAAGAGAGACTCATTATTTGTAACGGTGGCGGAGTGGTAATGGGAGGACGAACGTCAACATCAACATCAACATCAACAGGATTTACCATCAGCTGCAACGTGCGAAAAGGCGAAAGGACATTTTTGCTGTCAAAGGTTTCAACGATTGATAAGTTACTGTCCACGGGTTTTTTTGGTACGGTATCATAGCGAGGTCGCTCCCCATCCGGCAGCTCTTTGGTGCCGATCAAGCTTATCAATCCTTGCGCATGACTAGCATGATAATGAATATCGTTAAATCCAATCACCATTGTGGCATCTTGCTTAGCGCTATACTTATTCGGTACGGTTAATTGCGGCTGCATATAGCGATAGGTTATCGCCATTGCTATCTTATTCAGCAAACAGCACTCAACGCCTTCGCTACCCTCATTGATTAATGCTTGCTGGCGTGATTTTAGATGCTCTATCACTGATGCCAGCTCAATGAAGAGACAGTCGTACTGGCTCTCATAGGGATTGATGCTAGAGTGGGCGGTCAAATAAGTAGGTGGATTATCACTATGCAAATTGACAAAGACGCGTGTCTCAGTTTGCGGCTCTATGGTCGCAACAATTGGTTCAGCCCACTCCGGTAATAAGCGATGGACCAGCAAGATATTAGAACGACGCAATCCGCGCACATTGAGCAAGCTGTGCAAACATATTTGACAATACAATCGATGTATACTGTCCGCGCGGTTGGTAACGACATAAACACTTAAGTCAAGAATTGCAGCATGGCGCTGACAGGCAAGATAATACAATCGATTGAGTGCAGCCCAGACATATGACGGTGGCTTTTGATAACAAATGGCCTCTTCCATCAATAGTTTTTGGTACGTTAACATCGTCTGGTAAATAACGATGGCTAACGTCATTGGCGCAGATTTTTCGCCCGTAAAACGGCGCTGCCAGCCGCTACTTGCCGGCGTTTTTTGACTGTCTAACAACGATATTTCGCGGCGTATCACACCGTCGCAGACCAGAATAACAAGATAATATAAAGATTTTACTTGAGCAACACAGTCCAACTGAGCATCACTCAGCGCTCCCGTCTCATGGACGTAAGACTGACGTAAAGCAGCAATCAGCCGATCGGCAGCATCAAGGACGATACGAATTAATTTGAAACGTTGCTGATCATCTACGTCAGCCACTCTCAACTCTGTGAGTACTTTTTCCAATTGCTCCGCTTGCTGCGCTTCTGTTTGCGATGGCAAAAGTGCCACCCACTTGCGCAAATGCTGCTCTTGACCGTTGGTCGAGTGGCTAGAAGCAGGCAGTAACGGCTCTGTCGAAGCCAGATGCTCTTGAAAATCCGATAAAGTTATCATTACTATCCTTAGTTATTACGCAGTGATAGCTGCACAAACTATTAGCAAGCGGGTAAGCGTTAGCTATCGATAGAAGGTCGTAATAACAGCTGCTTATGCACTTATTGGTCATTATTTGTCCATAAATAATATTGCCTCGTCATCATGCAACTTTTAAGCCCCATTGTAAATGTCAATCGGCACCTTAAACGGTCTATCTGGCAACTCCCTGACCAGCTTAGGTACCAGATAACCGGGTAATGCTGCCAATAATGACCAATAAAGCGCGACTGCTGACCGCTCGTCGCTATCGAAATGTGCAGCTCCTGCCACTTTATCCAACACGTGCAGATAATAAGGCAATACGCCAGCGGCAAATAAGCGTTGGCTTAAAGCGATTTGAGCAGCAACGCTGTCATTAATGCCTTTTAGAAGTACGGCCTGATTTAATAAAGTCATGCCAGCTGCTCGCGCCCGCTGCAAATACTCTGCTGTGAGCACATCAATCTCATTAGCATGATTACAGTGAATGACCATGACGATATGACAGCGACTTTGTGCTAGCCTCTCTAATAATGACGCATCCAAACGTGCTGGAATCACTATTGGCAAACGAGTATGTAGCCGAATGGTGGTCAGTTGTGGGATGGCTTCCAAGGTATCTAACCAAGCAAATAACCGTCTATTGGTCACGTTTAAAGGATCGCCGCCACTCAAGATCACCTCATTGATCTCAGGATGGGCAGTAATATAGTCGATGATGCTTTGTTTGGCATCGGCAGTGGGCATATTGGCACTGTAATCAAAATGCTGACGGAAACAGTAACGGCAATGAATCGCACAAGCACCTGTAATCGTTAACAGCACTCTTGATTTATATTTATGCAACAAGCCTTTGGTCGGGTTATGAGCGTTTTCGGCCAAAGGATCTGCCACGTAGCCAGTCACTGTGACTTGCTCTTGCCGGTCAGGTAGCACTTGCTTTAATAAAGGATCATTGCTATCACCAACGGTCATTTTTGCCACAAAAGCACGCGGCACTCTTAGCTCAAAATGCTCAGGCACATAAACGTCAGCACGCAAGGATTCTAGTTTTAGGATACTAAGCAGCTCATCAATGCTGGTAATGCCTTCGGATAATTGCGTTTGCCAGTTTTTTTGTGTGATTAAATGGTTTATCATGACAACCTAGTACCTGTGCCTAAAAGGCGTCATTATACGCCCTTAGTGAGTACCCTATCAAAGCATACCAGTCATCCATGAATAGTTGGCGTGACGACAGCGCTTAGCACAGTTATCTCCACACCCAAATACTGATCATATATTCGCAACCTTTAGGAGTTTCTTGTGGCAAGTTTTTCTACTAATGAATTTAAAGCCGGTCTAAAAGTCATGCTCGATGGCAATCCTTGTGCCATTCTTGAAAACGAGTTTGTCAAACCTGGTAAAGGTCAAGCCTTTAACCGTGTCAAGTTGCGCAATCTTCGTAGTGGTAAAGTATTGGAGCAAACTTTCAAGTCAGGTGATAGCTTAGAGGCGGCTGATGTCATGGACACTGAGATGAACTATCTATACAACGATGGCGAGTTTTGGCATTTCATGCATCCTGAAAGCTTTGAGCAAATCCAAGCTGACAAAACAGCAATGGGCGACTCAGTACAATGGCTAAAAGAAAACAGCAATGCCATATGTACCATCACTCTATTTAATGGAAGTCCATTGTCGATCACGCCACCCAACTTCGTTGAGTTACAAATCACGGAGACAGATCCTGGCGTACGTGGTGACACTTCAGGTGGTGGCGGCAAACCTGCTAAGTTAGAGACAGGCGCAGTTGTGCGTGTACCATTGTTTGTTCAGCAAGGTGAAGTCGTCCGTGTCGATACCCGTACTGGTGACTACCAAACTCGCGTCAACTAATCGCTCGACTTGATTTAGGGGGTGTTCTCATTTCAAAAATGGCGATAAAAATGAGATAAATTGCCATCAAACGAGGAAAATAGTGCAGATAATATCGAGATATTGATAAGCTATTTGACGATGTTTGGCAAAATTTAGCCATTTTTAGCACATTTAGAGAATGCTCGATTGAATTGAGGACACGCCCTAGTAACGCATAAAAAAAGCTTAACCATTATTAAATGGTTAAGCTTTTTTTATTACTTGTCAGAAAGTTATCGAAAAAATATCATAAACAAGCACTAAAACGGTTTTGACAATCAGCACAATAAATATCAGCACAATAAATAATGCATTTGTGAGATTTAGTAGATCTATAGTCAAGGAATTTTAGAATCGCTACAAGGCGCCCAACCGCAAATAGTACACTGCGTACATCTAGGATGGGTAACACCGTAGCGGTTTAAAAGAGCTCTGACTATATCTTGGAAAATTAAGTCTGCCTTACTCTCTTAATCAGCTGACGATTGCTTATGCATCAGCCAATATTGTACCAAGGCGTTTAGCTGCTCTTGTTTAAAGGGCTTGGTGCAATAATCCTGCATGCCCACATTGAGATATTTTTCGCGCTCGCCATCCATGGCATTAGCAGTCAAAGCGATAATCGGTGGCAGCACTTGAGGATCATAAAGTTCGTGTAACTTAATAGTCGCCTGTACGCCATCCATAATCGGCATATGATGGTCCATCAAAATGAGGTCATAACGCTCAGGGTACAACGCAAAAGTCTCAATCGCTTGCTGCCCATCGGTGACATGCGTGACCGTATGACCACTATTATTCAGGGCTTTTTTGGCTATCGTCGCGTTGACACTGTCATCTTCAACTAACAATATATGACCAGAACGCTCCTGAGTGGGCACTATCATAGTAAAGTCGTTTGAATCTTGCCAGCTCTCGTACTGCTCCTCACCGATAGTAGGTAGCGGCAACAATACCGTGAAGGTAGTCCCGACACCGACCACACTATCTACATTAATGCACCCACCCATTAGATCCACCAGAGATTTACACACAGACAACCCAAGACCTGTACCACCATACAGACGATGGGTCGATTTATCAGCTTGATTGTAAGCATCAAATATCGCGTCAACTGATTCAGGTTTGATACCGACGCCTGTATCGGTGACCTGAATATATAAGGTCATGTTTTCTTGGGTATTGCTCTCTTCAATGATACTGTCACCACTAATGGTCTCATCAGTCAAAACATCATCAGATTCATCATTTCTAGACTTGTCATTTTTAGACTTGTCATTGATATAGCAACAATTGGGCACGTGCTTAACATCGATACTCACTCGCCCACCTTCACGGGTGAATTTGATGGCATTATTGACAAGGTTGACCATGATTTGTTTGAGACGTACCGGATCCCCTTGTACATAAGGCGATAGCGATTCCATATAATGGTAGTCTAAAATCAAGCCGCGCTGTCGGGCTTTGATAGCAAAGAGACTGACTACTTCATTACATAAGGTAGACAAGTTCATCGGGATGGCATCAATGGTCATTTTGCCAGACTCAACTTTCGATAAATCCAAAATACCATTGATAATCGCTAGCAAATGCTCATTTGAGACTTTTATATTGTCCACGTATTCTTGTTGTTCTTGGCTGAGCTTGGTCTCGCTAAGCATCTCTACCATGCCGATAATGCCATTCATCGGTGTCCGTATTTCATGGCTCATATTGGCCAAAAAGTCCGATTTCATCTCATTAGCATGCTTGGCGACACGTTGTTTATCTTGTAGTTGTAAAGCATCGGCAGCCATCATCGCGAACTGGGCCAATAATTTTTCTTGCTTAGCATCAAAGCCATAATAAGGCTCTGTATCCATCAGACAGAAAGAGCCTAGACGATACGTCTTGTTGTCTTCATGCATGATAATGGGCGCACCCGCATAAAAGCGTAGATGGGTAGACTCCGTCACCAATGGGTTTTGATCAAAGCGACTGTCTTTTGACAAATCTGCGACCACAAACACCCCATCCGACAGCAAGGTATAGTTACAGATAGCCACTTCACGCGCCGTCGTACATATATCAACAAGCCCATGCACAGATTTTAGATACTGAGTCTCCTCATCCATAAAGGTAATAGTGACAACTGGCATGTCAAAAAACAACTTAGCAAGTTCAGTCAGACGAGAAAAGGCAGGCTCATCATTATGGTTGAGCACCTGATATTTTTTGAGCTTGCTAATACGATCTACTTCATCTGCGGCGACTGGGTAGCTGCGCTTAGGTGAGTTGGGTATCGTCAAGGTGGACTCCATTCATTAGAATCAGACGTTCGTCTGCTTTATCAACAATTGTAACGTTTCACTCACCATCAGCATTGCCACGACCGATGTCACTACTACTGCTGAACCATAACCGCCGCAATGTAAACCGCCCGTTTGACAGCTTTTATCGACGCGTGGTGGTTCTGTAGAATAGACGCATTTGATGCCGAACTTTTCTTTTAGAGCGCTATTAATGCCTTTTTCGTGACGCAATTTATTGCGAAGCTTGGCCAGTAGTGGATCTTGATAGCTATCGCGCAAGTCACTTACCGTAATCTTACTAGGGTCTATCTTACCACCCGCACCGCCTGCACAGACCAATTTTAATTTATTGAAACGACAATGTAGGGCGATAGCAAGTTTGGCCTGCATATCATCGACACAATCTAGAATGACAATAGGATGACCTTGAGCAATGGCAGCCTTTGCTTCTTCACGGCTCGGCAGGAGTGCGGCAACATTATCAACTGTCAGAAAATCATCAATTAAGTTGACGGTAGCCTTGGGGTTAATCTCACCAAGCCGTTGCCCCATCGCCGCAATTTTGCTTTGCCCAAAGGTGCTGTCTAACGCTGGCAATTGCCGATTGACATTAGAAGCCACCAATACATCCAAATCAATCAGAGTAATAGTGCCAACTGCGGTACGAGCCAAGGCTTCTGCTGCCCAAGAACCAACGCCCCCGACGCCAATCACATACACATGTGCTGCCGCAAAAGTATCAACGGCTGAGCGACCATAGAGGGTTTGCGTTCCTTGGAAACGCCGCTCATATTGCTCACTTGCGCTATCACTGTCGTTATGAGCGACAGAATGCTCAACGGTATTAGGCTCTACAAACGACTGGTCAAATAATTGTGCTTCACTCATAACAGATTAAACGCTCTTTTGAAGGTTATAACTTAAGTTGCTTTTATTTTATTCTCTATCACGTTACTTTTTACTGTTAGTAGCCGTTACCCTTTTGACAGTATAGGATAGTGCCAGTCAGTACGTAGGGCATCGCAACTGTTTTGCCATAGTTGCTCGGCAAGGCGATGTGACGGTACATTGAGTAACTCACTCAGACTCAGCAGCACCCATGGTAAGTTGGCGGGAACGTTTCTATTATGAGCGGAAGTGTCATCCCCTTCATTGGCTGAATTTTGCCCAAGCGCTGACTGGCTATTGTTTGAATGCTGACACATAATGGGTGTCATATCCGGACAGTCAGTTTCAATCACCAAGCACTCAAGACCATAACTATCAACGGCTGCTTGAATCGCGCGACGCAGTTTTTTAGCATTTGGATTGGTGACTTGTCCAGTAATTCCGAGCTTAAATCCTAGTTTTACAAAAGCCTTTGCCTCTTGCTCACCACCACTAAAACTATGCGCGACCCCGCCCAAATTATGCGCATTATAATCATGCGCTTTCAATATGGCTAACGCTTCAGCATGAGCTTTACGGATATGCAGCATCACTGGTAGCTGATGGGTCACTGCCATATCCAATTGTGCCTTAAAAAAATACTCTTGCTTGGCTAGAACATTAGGCTGTTTCATCTCATCTGTAAAAGTATCTAAGCCAATCTCACCCATTGCTAATGGGCGCTCGTCAGCGAGCATCTTTGCCATACTACCCAGATGTGCTTCTGTATGCTGCTTGATATAAAAAGGATGCAAACCCAGCGCAATATGAGCATCTAGAGACGAGTTATGCTGGTTAGCAACCTTAATCATCGATGATTGCACTATAGTTGCTTGCGCTGGAATCGATTGAAAATCTTCATTAATTAGGCGTTTAGTCTCATACAGACGATCGAAATGCTCATATAAATAACCCACCAACATAAGGTGGCGCACTCCTTGCTCATAAGCGGCCTCGACTTGCAATGCTCTATCCGCATCAAAAATTGGCGCATCAAAATGCGTATGCGTATCAATCAATGGCAGAACAGATGATGAATGCGGCGCGATATATGGTGAGTCAAGAGCAGTCATTAACAGGTTCCAAACTTAATCGTTGTTAGTAAAAATATTCATAATAGGCTAAATCACCATGAGAAAAGTACACATTTAGCATCTGAATGATCATGATGCGTTTTGTTTTTTAATCTCGCTTTGTGAGTGACTGTCTGATTGTCGACTTTTACCTGTTTGGCGGCTGCTACGACGCGGTATTAGTAATAAAGCCGTACCAACTGCGCTTAACATAAGCCATTTTTTTTTGCTAATACGATGCGCCATCACCTCCACCCCTTTACAGCTTGTTTGTCTTTTAGAGTGCACTAAAACATTATTTTATCAATATTCGGTGTATTTAAATTACTTAGTATACTGGGATATAGTAATGGCTGTGTTTATCTGTGTTATGAATACGCAAGCTTATGTACGGTGTCATATTTTCAATAAAACCGCACGAGACGATAGCTTGATTGAGCTTGCGTTTAACGCTTGAGAGGGTAAGTCGTGATACCACTACTTGGACTATCTACTTTAGTAAAACCTTGTGACGTAGCTTTTGGTGCTTGATTGCGCCTCGGTACGAGCGGATTGAGTGGCATCAATTCGTAATCTGCATCGACATTGCCATCCCAGCCTTCTGTCCCACTTAGGGGCAATTGCTTAATCGTCCCGTTTTTGTCAATGACCAGCTGTAGGACACGCATTTGGTTAAACTTGCGTTCAGTCACACTCGCCACTGCACCGCCATCGCGTAGGATAGTCGGCTGTAGAAAGATGATTAAGTTGCTTTTTTGCGTGTTGTCATTGTCAGAACGGAACAATCGACCGATAAAGGGCACATTACCCAAACCAGGCACTTTTTGTTGGCGCGTCGTGGTGTTATCGCGCATCAAACCGCCTAGAGCGATGGTCTGTTGATCGTCGGCTAGAATAGTCGTGTTGATGAGGCTCTTATTGGTAATCAAACCACTGGCATTACCCGTACTACCTGGCACGACTGACGATACTTCTTGTGATACCTCCAAGCGTACTGTGCCATTATCACCAATATGCGGAATGACATTGAGATTAATACCAATATCTTGGCGATCAATCGTTTGAAATGGATTGTTTGAATTGTTGCCACTGGTGGTAAAAGAGCCAGTCACAAAAGGCACGTTTTGACCAACCAAAATACTCGCCTTCTCATTGTCCAATGTCAAAATCGATGGCATAGACAGTAGATTGGCACTGGTAGAAGAATCCAGTGCTTGTAAGATGGCACCATAAAACTCAGTATTACCCTGACTGTCTTTTCGACTGTCTCCAATCCCTATCAAAGCACCAGCGATAGAGCTGGCAGCAGCGCTGATACCTGCCGTACCAGTACCTGCTAAGGCGGCAGCCGCAAGGGTTGTCGCACTAGCACCAACATTGTTGAAGTTTACTACTCCATAGCCACTGTTGGCATTACCCAGCGCCCACTGCACACCCAGCTGGGTCGCATCATCGCCCGATACTTCGACAATAGCGGCTTGAATCAATACTTGTGCGCGGCGACTGTCTAATTGGCTGACCGCGTCTTCAATCTCAAACATCAGCTCGGGTGCGGCATTGACGATCACTGCATTTTGCGTTTCATCAGCGATGATACTGAATGGCCGACCGCCCACCCCCGTACTCGTTCCACTTGCGCTGCTAGCAGGCACTACTGCTGTACTGCTATTACCAATGCTATCACTGGCTGCACCATTAATCGATGCACCTGTCGTACTTGCATCATTTAGCGAGGCGGCCTCTAATGTCGAGGTCGCGCCAGCGCTATTGATAGATTGATTGGCTAGCAATCCACGTAGCATATCTGCAATATGACCAGCACTGGCATACTTCAATCGAAAAACCCGCAAACCACTCAGGCGTCTTGTAGGCGTGGTATCCAACTGATTGACCATTTCTTGGACTTTGGCGATCATCTCAGGGCTGCCTTTGACCAGCAGCCTATCACTGGACGTATCGGCAATGACTTTAAGCTGATTATTGCCCCCTTGTGCTTGCCCACTACCGGCACTTGCCACCAAAGCACTGATCAACTCCATCATGCGCTCTGCATCGACATGTCGTAGCGGTATCACTTGCAAACTGTCATTGACGTTGCTGTCTAAATCACGGATGAGCGCGGTTAATTGATTCAAGCTATCTGCGCGATCCGACAATACCAACGCATTAACACCAGGCACAGCAGCAGCATGGGCAGACTGTGGCATGAGTGGTCGTATGACTCCCAACACCTCTGCCGCTTGAGTATTGGTTAAATAAATGACCCGAGTTGCCAGTGCTTCACCGACACTATCACCGCGCAAATCGACGGCCACACCAGACTGTTTGGCGACATTATCCGGCACCAGTTTAACTGTTGTACCTGAGTCAATCGCGGCAATACCATTGACTTGCATCACACTCAAAAACAGCTGATAAATCTCATCGCGAGACAAAGCTTTATTGGAGATGACCGTCACATTGCCATTGATACGTGGATCAAGGACAAAGTTTTGATCGGTAATGGTCGCCACTTCATTAATAAAGGCTTTAATATCAGCATCTTGCAAGTTGACTTTCCAACTCTCGGCACTAACAGGACCTGTACTGGCCGCCCATAGCGGTATGGCTAGGCAAAGAGGACGGCATAGGCGCATCAAGCGCTGTAAGGTATGGTGCAAAGGCGTGACTGAAAATTTATGAGAACGTACCATATTGATAATTACCTACAGTGATGTCGCTTAGTATGTACTGAATATTGTCAGCTGGCGTGTTGCTACCATAGCCCCAACCAGATGGTCATTATTTACTTAAAACGGCCTAATAAGAAAGAGCTTACTAAAACATTGCTTGCCTAAAATTGCTGGCGAATCGTAATCACTTGCTCGCCACGTTTGACTTCTATTTGTGCTTCGCCTGCTTGCTGTACTTGTTGCAGGATACCAGCATCTTGGCTAGGATTATTGCCCACACTTTGACCATTAACGGTCAAGACCTGATCACCCGGCTCTAGCCCTAGACGATTGCGTAGTTTTGAAGGCATCGCCGCCGTTACCTGATAGTTTTCGCCTGATGCCATGACACCCATCCTGCTCAGATAACTGGCTGGATTTTCTTTCAGTGACGTGATGGCCTCATCAATAGCAGATTGCGGGCTGCTCTCAGGACTCGTCTCTGCTGTGGACTCAGTATTGTCTTGTGGTGGCATTGGGGCACTGGGCAATGCGTTACTGTTTGGCAAACGCTGATTGCTGACGGCACCTGCTAGCATATCGCTTTGGTCGAGTGCCATCGCCTCTGCCATTCTAATGACCGTTTGCTGATCACGGGCATCGGCGATGATGACGGCATTCCAGTCGACAGCGATCAGAGTATAGTCACTGTCTTTTAGACTGTCACCGATGCGATAGTTTTTGACCTCGCCATTGACGTCTAATAAGGCGGACGACATGCTCTCTGGCACGGCTAGCAAAACCCCTTTTAAGCCAATATTAGGGGGTGGCTGTACCGCTGCGGCGACAGGATCGGGGTCGGCAAAAATGGCAAACAGACCACTGTAATCATCGCCAGATGTATTAGCATTTTGTAGAGGAGCTAGCGGTAAAGCTGGTGCCAAAGGCGCAGCTAGCAACAACCACAATAGCCGTGCCGCCGTCCAGCACAGCCAAGCAATTGCTAATAGTAGCAGCCAACCAGCGCAGCGATTGAGAACATTGATGATGGGTTTTAAGGTAGCAGTAGACATCTAGCGCGTCCCCAAACCGGCTAACAATGGCTGGCGCACACTGACAACGGGCGTATCTTGCGGGGCTTGTCCTTTGTATTCAGGCATATTCTCTAATAAACGCTGGGTCAAGCTAACATCTAGCATATTATCGCCATCGACATACAGATCCCCTAAGCGCTTATCTTGATTATTTAATAAATTAACGTGCAGCAGATTTTTATCATTTTTTTGTTCCGTACTAAGCTCGGCACGCATCGCTGGCATAGTGATATAAAAAACCTTACCACCACTCGGATAACCTACTTCACCGCCGACCCAAGTCAACTGACCATCGGCCTCACTGAAACCAGAGGACTTTTTATTGGAATCATTATCCGAACCGGTCTGCCGTTTTAACGATACCGCATTGACTTGAATCGGTGTGTTGGGCAGCTGCCAATCGACCACACTGGCCAATGTTTCCGGCGCAATCTTGCCGCTCATATCATCAATCTGCCATGCGCTGGTGCCCAGCTTTATTTGACCGTTTAATCTGGTCTGCTCTGTCGTGATATCGACTTCTGCACCCAACTTACCCAAAAATAATTGCCACGGCTGCCACGACCAATTCGCCGCACCTGTCAATGGCGTTGCTGACAAAGGCAGCTGCCAAATCGCTGAGCCTTGCCATAAGTTGCCCGACACGTGCTGCACATAAGGATTATTAGGTGCATATTTTTCAAGTAGCCACGACGCGGGCATTTGCAATAAGGCAAATAGCGCAAATAATATAAACCCAAATAGCCACCACAGCTTACGGGGACGCTTATGAGACGACGCAGAGACTTGGGCCACAATTACACAACTCTTATATAAGGTAAAAACGTCATTATCATAACAAACAATAGCATACAGATGACAGAAAAAAAGCCAGTATCTTTTTACCAAAATATTGGCAATAAAGATACTGACTTCTGTCTACTAATGCACTTTTGACTCAATCGTTATGAAAGTCATAGGGACAAAGTAATGCCTAGCATTGCTATTCGAATCTTGACAGATTAAATAGCGAAATCTTCAATGTCACGACCTGCTGCTAGTGCATCAACCAACCATAGTGGCTTGCGACCGCGACCCGTCCACGTCTCTTCATTATTATCGGTGTTGCGATACTTGATATTACGCTTTTTCTCTAACGTCTCACCAGCCTTTAAAATCTCTTCGATGGTGCTATTACTCTCTTCGGCAATTTTTTCAAACTGCATGTAAGCATCATACAAACGCTGATGTTGCTTTTTAGCAATTAACTGTTGGGCGTTTTCAGTGATGGCACGTAGCTCATCGACGTTTAAGCTGTCTAAATCAAGGGCAGTATTGTTGTTCATAATAAATTCAACTTTTATATAAGGGATATAAACCTAATAAATATAATACTATTTATTAAGCGCTAAAGAGTGTCAATTCACAAATAATAAGTAGTAATACGAAAATTAATAGTCAATTTCATTTATTGCTTATCAAAACGTTATTATTAGTGACGTTGATAAGCTATTACCAGTGGCATTAATAAGTAGGGACAATATAAACAAAAACAGTATTCATAACAATAGGGAATTAATGAACTTTGTAGTCAATATGCAACAATATCAATACAATAAAACCAATCATAAGTTATATGTCAACGCAGTCATCAAAATAACTATCGTAATAATTTTATGGTGATCGGGCTATATCATACGAAATAGCCAATAATTAGCCCAATTTAATACTGTATCTTTTATCCACTTAAAAAACCTTTATCTGGACCAATTTATGGATAAATCCGGTAAATAACAATATTATAAAAAGCAATAATTAAACAACATTAGTCAGTCCGCTCAATACAGGTAAGCGTATTAATGCTATAAACGATAAACCTTCAGATAGTCGCTTCTGTTCAAATTGAGGACACGGCCTAGGGAGGCGAGAAAAATTTATATTAGCAAAACGCCATTTTTAATGTCCCTCTTTTATTTTGAACTGCTTAAGTGTCATATTACTTAAGTGACATACTGCTTATTATTCGATGTTAATTCAACAGACTAAGCCCGTTGTGCGCTAAGCTCAGTCATCAAATCAAGAGCGGATTCGGCACTTAATAAATACGGATTGAAATCAACTGTCGTAGAGTATTTTAGATAAATCGCGGCGTTAGATTCGGTTGGAGAAGCATAGTTCATTGACCATTTTGCCCATTTTCTATGCTTGAGCTCGCGTGTTTCAATCACCTGTAAATCGTGATGACGCTGATCGGCAATGAGAGCGTACAATAAACGATTAATCTGTGCTCTAGGTCCTTCAACCGTTTGTAAAAAATAGTCTTTATTAAAGGTCAACATACCCGTGATGCCATTTGCCGCATTATTGGCTTGGGCTTGCTGCAAAATCTCATTAAAGTCTTTCGCTGATACATCTGGGTTTGCACGGCTCACGTACGTCATACTCATTAAAATATGCGCATCTGAAGTTGATGATGTCATGTCTGGTCTCTTATGCAATGTGATAGGGTGTTGGCACCTTTATAAACGTCAATTAACTGATAGCAAACCAAGACTTCTTCTTGGCAGAAGCCTCTTTTTCTTCTTGCTCTTGAAGTTCTGACAATGTATCAATCAGCATCATGATCTGGTTGGCGCTCATCAGATAAGGATTGAACTGAGTGCTTGTCGAAAATTTAAGCGCCAGTCCTTTATTCTCATCACTTGGGATAAGATATTTCATCGACCACTTATTCCAGTGGCGCTGCTCAATCTCGCGACATTCAATAATCTGTAGGGAAAAATGCCGCTCGTCTTTTACAAGCTTGCGTAATAGCTCATTAATGACAGGTCTCGCTCCTTCAATGCTTTGAAGAAAGTAATTGTGATTGAATACCAATGCACCTGTAATGCCATTATGCTCATTATTCTGTTGCGCTTGCGCTAGAATACGCGTGACCTCCCCATTAGGGTTGTCTTTGTTATAACGGCTAATATAGGTCAAACGTATAATAATATGCTCGCCATGTAGCATATTTGACTGGTTCTTTTCTGACAGCTCAGCGACGTCCATAACGCACTCCGATAAATTATTTAGATTTTCTTGTAAGCAATAGCCAAATGCATCGCTACGATGAGTGAGTAAAATTCAGAGTTTGATTCTTTTGGAAAACTCACCCACACCCTGCGATAAACCACCACTGGTAGAGCGCTTGATCTTTTGTATGAGAGCCAATAATTGCGGGGCATCGGTACACTGCTCCAGATTTAGCAGGTAACCCCATACATCTTCAGATGGTGCATTTTTTTCGATATAAGTCGCCAATTCTGACTTTAATGTCTCAAAATTAACATCAGCGGCTTTGCGCTTAAAATAGCCAGTAAAGGAAGCTGCCTTTTTTGGCTTATCGTTAAAGGTAGCATCAAACTCAGCGGCACTATTGCTCTGCGATTGAATAGATTGAAACTGAAGTGCTTTGCTGTCTTCGTTTGCTCGCGTCGTGGGCTGTATTTCAGCCACTTGCTGCTCAATGACAGTATGTGGTGCCGCTGGTTGCGGGGTTACATACGATTGACTTGCAACGCTGGCATTATCATCTGCTATCAACTCAATACACTGAAACTCTTGTAACAACTCAAACAGAGGTGCTATCCCGCCAAACTCAGCGAACATCTTACTGTTATCAAGCGAATCAAGATATTGTTGATAAGTCTTTTTGCCATCAATCATGATTAACAATGTTCTCGCCTCTCGCGGCAACACACCTAGACTTTGCGTCTTAATTTCTTCTCGACCCAAGTCGCTTTTTCGAAATACATCGCTATTATTCATCTGATAAACCTAACGCTGATACTTAAGCAAACACGACCACAATCCGGTGCTGCCTAAATAATTTTTGATACTTTGGGCTATAAATCAACCCTACCTTGAACTTTTATAAATTCTTTCAAAACCATTTTTTTTAAAAGATTTAAGGTGTAATTTTTGCTAAATCATTGGCGACTTTTGATTATATCAACACATTTAATGAAGCGTTAGTATTAGCGAAATCTAATAGAATGAACGGTTGATATAGGATATAAGTGGTCATTTGAATAAGCTCTAGCGAAAAAAATATAAAAACAACCATGAATAATTTCGTTTATAGATATGGTTGATATGATAAACAAGCAGATAAATAGCTAACAGAAATTAGGAGTTTTTCTTATTCTATCGTATTTCAAATTCACTTTTTTATGCGGTATAACATTATCGAGAGCAATAAAGTAATTGCTAAAATTATAAGTATTTTCTTCATTAACTATTTACGCTTACTTTATTTTCTCCATAAAAAAAGAGCCTATTTATATAGGCTCTATCTAACTTAATCAACATTCTTTATTTACGTATTCCTCTAAGGTATATCCTAGAACGGAATATCATCATCGACAGGTCCATCTGGCATTGCTGTCGGCTTTGATTGTGCAGGCTTTTGAGCAGGTTGATTAAACTGATTCTGCTGAGCAGGTGCACCTTGATTATTGTTAAAGCTGTTTTGACCACTGCTAGATTGGTTATAACCACCTTGCTGAGCAGGCTGATTGTTTGCTTGCTGACCAAAATTATTCTGGTTACTTTGACCGCCTTGGTTGCCGTAGCCTTGATTTTGGCCACCTTGGTTATTATTACTGAAGCCGCCATTATCCTGACCACCCGTTGCGCCATCCAGCATTTGCATTTGCTCAGCGCGAATCTCGGTAATATAGCGGTCTTGACCATTGGGATCTTGATATTTGCGGGTACGCAAACTGCCTTCGATATAGACCTTACTGCCTTTACGCAGATACTGCGCGGCGATTTCGCCTAGACGATTAAAGAGTGAAATGCGATGCCATTCGGTGGCTTCTTTCTTTTCACCGCTTTGCTTGTCTGTCCACTGCTCTGACGTCGCAACCGAGATATTGGTCACGCTACCGCCGTTACTAAATTGACGTGCCTCAGGGTCTGCTCCAAGGTTACCGATGATGATAACTTTATTAACTCCGCGCATAGTTCCGTCCTCTTACTTATGAATAATTTAATTACGAGCTTTAATCGAGTCTTTAATATAAACCATTAATTCTATCAGTAATATGGCTTTACTTTAACTATTTTCTTTTAAAATATCTAGTCACTGTATACAGCAAACGACATGCTACGTCGTGCAGTGTTGAGGCTTTATCTTTATCACTATTAAAAATCAGCTTCCCTCTGTGCAATACTATTCATTATTTTGAAGTATCAACATCTTAGCGAGGATTATAAATAGAAAGGACTCCTTAGAGCCCTGAAAAACACCATAAAATATCAGTAATGCCAACGATTATTTATTATTACGATGCATACTGAGAGTGACGCTACCCAGCTCTACACCAAACTTTTTCATGACTGAACGATTGAGCATGACATCGTCATTAATAAGATACATCCAATCATCAAAATTCACTTTGTACGTCTTGTCTTCAACGGGCAACTCTAATACGTAATTCCAATGCAAGGTATTGCCAACCACTTCCCCTGTCGCCTCGCCAATGACATCGCCTGCCGTACCTTTCCAACTGCCATCCATTTGCTTGGTCAGTCGCCATATACGCTGCGATTTTGTGCCATCTTCCCAGTCAAACTTCTCATCCAATACAATGACATTATCGCCTTCATGAGTGGCATCAATATCGACGTAAAAGCGTTTTTTGACCTCGCCATTGCGACCTTGAAACATGCCCCAGCCATCAATCTGACCGGAGAAAAATTCATGCATATCAAGCGTTGGTGTGCTGTTTTGATAAGCCTGAATATTTTGGGTGGCGCAGCCAGAGGTCAAAAGCGTGGCAGATAGCCCAAAACCTATCGCCAGCTTGACCATTGCTCGGGGAGCAACATCTTTACCAAAAAAAGCACCATTCAACAGCATTTTAAACTGACTCATATTAATTCCTTTTAAACAGAGATGAATTTTTAGTTTTCACTTATTAGGGTCTGTCTACGCGGTTATTGTCTACTCAGTTTTGCCCATTTAGGCTTATTTCTATAACCTTTAGATTGTTGCATAGTTAATCTATTAAAGATCTAATGGACTTTGCGCCAAGCTCGATAGCTGCTGCCGTGAATCCTCTGTCAACTGGGTCTTATCCAGCTTTAAATAAGCCACTTGTTCTTTTGCCATAACCACCAGTTCATCAACGCCGTCGACTGCTAGCACTTGCCGCGACCAATCTTGTATGTTGATATTTTTGGGAATCGTAACGGTCGTACTTGATAAATACGGTGGATCAGCAATTGGGATAATAAGCAGCAACGAAATGCCCATAATGATAGCCAATATCCCCCACGCCAGCAGATTAGGCTGACTCAGTAACAAGCCACCCATTGCCCCGCCCACAAATGCACCAAAGAACTGACTGGAAGAATTCAGCCCCATAGCCGTGGCTTTATTGGCGACTGGTGCGCGCTTGGATATCCACGAAGGAATTGTTGCTTCAAGCAAGTTAAAGCCCATAAAGTACAGCAGCAATCCTAAAATAATACCGACGCCGACCTGACTACCCAATGCTAGCACTGCTAAGGCGACGGTCATCAAGGCAATCGCACCCAAGAATACTTGGCGCATTTTGCGTTTCTTTTCGGCAACGATAATAAAAGGAATCGCGACGGCAAAACCGATAAATAGCAAAGGCAAATAAACCAAACCCTGCTGACGTACCGATAGACCCATCACCTCATTGAGCTGATGCGGCAATATGACAAATATCGCCGTCATGGTCAGATGAAGGGCAAAGATACCGATATGCAAGCGGTTTAAATCGCCGATTTTTAGTACCGTCGCTAACTGCTGACCAATCGATTTATTATCTAAGTTATGCTTGAGCACTCGTAGCGGCGTCGGTACGAAAAAAAGCAGCAGCATCGCTAGAATAGCAAACCCTGAGGTCAACCAAAATAACCCAGAAATACCAAGCGAACCGACCAATAGCGGACCGAAAGCAAAAGCAAGCATGATGGAAGTCGCAATGGTTAAACCCATCGTGGCCATCGCTTTGGTGCGCATCTCTTCGCGCGTCACATCAGCGAGTAGCGCCATCAATACCGCAGAGACCGCGCCACTACCTGCCAGCGCCCGACCGATAATGACTTCATAAATATCCGTGGCATTGGCGGCGATGATACCGCCAAGAGCAAATAGCACCAGACCCAAAAAGATAATCGGTTTACGCGGAAACTTATCAGCAGCAAGACTCATCGGTATCTGAAAGATCGCCTGCCCTAGCCCATAAATACCGACCGCTAAGCCAATTAGAAACGGTGTCGCATGCGCATAATTGTCGCCATACACAGAAAACACGGGCACAATCATAAACAAACCAATCATCCGCAAGGCAAATATACCACCGACCCCGAGAATTGCCCGTTTTTCTACGCTATTCATACTTGCCTCACTGGTTCGTCATTGCTGATTTATCACTACTGCGCTGCTTATACTATTGTGACTCTATCAAGGCTTTAGCTATAAATTAAGCCCACTAGTATAAGACATTCGCCATCAGGTTGCCGAGACTTTTGTCTTTTTACGCTTCCTTTGACCATTCCTGCGCTCACCTGTAGGAGTGACACCATAATTTTGTTACCAAGTGCATCTGATGGGTCACCATACCTTGAATAATCCCTCCATCATGACAATAAAGCAAGGCAGCGCAGACATTGTTGCCTAAACAGCACTTATGACGCATGTCCTTATAAAAAGACATATCCTAAACTGACACAGCTTGTACTGACACAGCTTGGATAAATTTATAACAAACCCTCCCTATTAGTTAACACTGATTTGATTTAGATTTGCTTATTAAAGTCAAAACAAAGCACAAAATAAAAACAGTTATTCATATTGTTCGATACAACGCTTAACTTTTATCAAACGATATGCATTTGAGAACTATCCACGCTTTTGTTTAACCCATGAACTCACCCTAAATTACCCATATTCATTAGTTACTCATATTAGTTACTCATATTAGTTACTCATATTAGTTACTCATATTATTATTGAACGACGACCATCTTTTTTAAATACCATTTTAGCAAATAGGAAACCTATCACCGATGGCACATGACCATATCGCAATACGCGGCGCACGTACTCATAATTTAAAAAATGTCGACTTAGACATTCCACGAGATAAATTCGTGGTCATTACTGGCTTATCAGGTTCTGGTAAATCTTCATTGGCATTCGATACGTTGTATGCCGAAGGGCAACGTCGTTATGTCGAGAGCTTGTCGGCGTATGCGCGTCAGTTCCTCTCGCAAATGGAGAAGCCTGACGTCGATAGTATCGAGGGTCTATCCCCTGCGATTGCTATCGAGCAGAAATCGACTAACCATAACCCGCGCTCTACGGTCGGTACGATTACCGAGATTTATGATTATTTGCGTCTGCTTTATGCGCGTATTGGTACGCCGTTTTGCCCTGAGCATGGCGAGCCAATGGTCGCGCAGTCGGTGACTGAGATGGTTGATCAAGTCATGGCACTACCAGATGACACCAAAATCATGATTTTGGCACCCGTCATACGTGAGCGTAAAGGTGAGCATACGGTCTTACTTGAGCAGCTCATTGGCCAAGGCTTTGTCCGTGTGCGCGTCGACGGTGATGTTTATGACACCGATGAGCTACCAACACTCGATAAGAAGAAAAAACACACTATCGAAGTGGTGGTCGACCGCTTTAAAGTCCGCGATGACTTAGGTAACCGCGTCGCTGAAAGTTTGGAGACTGCTCTGCGCTTAGGTCAAGGTTTGGTGACGCTACACTTTATGGATGGCAATCCAAAAGAAGGTGGCGATGAAAACCAAGTCATGTCAGCCAAGCACTCCTGCCCTGTGTGTGATCGTGCAGTCTCTGAGCTTGAGCCGCGCATGTTCAGTTTTAACAATCCGTATGGTGCTTGCCCAAGCTGTGATGGTCTCGGCAAACGTCAGTATTTCTCTGCTGAGAAACTGATTACCCATCACGAAAAGTCTCTTAATCAAGGTGCCATCAATGGTTGGGATAAGCGTCACGCTTATTACTTTGGTTTGCTCTCTACTGTCTGCAAGCACTTTAAAATTGACATGGATGCACCGTGGCAAGATCTGCCAAACGCGCAGCAAGACCTTATTATGAATGGCTCTGGTAAAGAAAAGCTGACCTTTAACTTTACCGATGAGCGCGGTCGTAAGACTAACAAGACCGTACCATTTGAAGGTGTACTGCCTTATCTGGAGCGTCGTTATGCTAAAACGCAAAGCAATCTCGTCCGTGACGAGCTAGCCAAATATTTGGCTGATACCACTTGTAACGTCTGTGATGGTGCGCGTCTCAATGAAATTTCACGCAATGTCCGTGTCGATGAGCACACCATTGCTGAAATCGTCAAAATGTCTATCGGTGATGCGGCTGATTATTATAAAACACTAAAAATTGGCGGTCATAAAGGTGAAGTCGCGGAAAAAATCTTTAAAGAGATTAATGAACGTCTAAACTTCCTCGTCAGTGTCGGACTTGATTATTTATCCCTTGCCCGCTCTGCTGAAACGCTATCGGGCGGTGAAGCACAACGTATTCGTCTTGCTAGCCAAATTGGTGCAGGCTTGATGGGCGTGATGTATGTGCTCGATGAGCCATCGATTGGTTTGCATCAACGTGACAATGACCGTTTACTAAAAACCTTAACGCGCTTGCGTGATTTGGGCAATACGGTATTGGTCGTTGAACACGATGAAGACGCCATTCGCCAAGCGGATCACGTTATCGATATCGGTGTCGGTGCAGGCGTACATGGCGGTCATATCATCGCTCAAGGTACGGTCGATGACATCATGGCCAATAAAGAATCGCTGACTGGACAATATATGTCTGGCAAGAAAAGAATCGAGATTCCAACGATTCGTCATAAAGCCAAAACGATAGACGTTGAGGAAAAAGGTAAAGCCAAACCGAAAAAAGTACCGATGACCATTGAACTAAAAGGTGCGTCTGGTAACAACTTACACGATGTTGATTTGTCTTTACCAATCGGTATCATGACCTGTATCACGGGTGTTTCAGGTTCTGGTAAATCGACCTTGATTAACCGTACTTTGATGCCACTTGCCGCGACTCAGTTAAACAATGCTTCGACGCTCATCGCGGATAAGCATGACAGCATCAGCGGTCTTGAGCATTTGGATAAAATGGTCGATATCGATCAAAGCCCGATTGGTCGTACGCCGCGATCAAACCCAGCAACGTATACGGGCGTGTTTACCCCAGTACGTGAAATGTTTGCACAAACGCAAGAAGCGCGTGCCCGTGGTTATAAAGCCGGTCGCTTTAGCTTCAACGTCAAAGGCGGACGCTGTGAGATGTGTCAAGGTGATGGTCTTATCAAAGTTGAGATGCATTTCTTACCGGATATGTATGTGCCGTGTGATACCTGTGAAGGCAAGCGCTATAACCGCGAGACTTTAGAGATTCACTATAAAGGCAAAACCATCGCCGACGTGCTTGATATGACAGTCGAAGATGCCACTGAGTTCTTCTCAGCCATTCCAGCGATTTATCGTCGCTTGCAAGCCTTGATGGATGTCGGTCTCAGTTATATTCGTTTGGGTCAGTCTGCACCGACGCTATCAGGTGGTGAAGCACAGCGTGTTAAGTTAGCGCGTGAGCTTGCCAAACGCGATACGGGACAAACGCTCTATATCTTGGATGAGCCAACCACTGGCTTGCATTTCCATGATATCGATAAGCTGCTCAATATCCTGCATGCACTACGCGACAAAGGTAATACTATCGTGGTCATCGAACACAATCTTGACGTCATTAAAACGGCGGATTGGGTGATTGATCTTGGCCCTGAAGGCGGTAAAGGTGGTGGACTGATCATCGCGGAAGGTACGCCTGAGGAAGTGGCAGAAGTCAAAGAGTCCTACACGGGTATATTCTTAAAGCCGATGCTTGAACAAGGCATAAAAGAAGTAAGCTGATACCAGTTAATGAACTATTGATAAAAGGCCACTCTACTGAATAGGGTGGCCTTTTTTTGTGCTTTAGAATAATATCTATTATACAACACTGTATATCGAAGGAACTTTCATGTGACTGAAGCTGAGCTAAGAAATGGTATTAACAAAATTATTCGCAATCATGACATAGATACTGCTATCAACAATCTACAAGGGTATATGCGACTTAGTTACGGACACTCTTTTCTTTGTGAAAATCTTGCCAATTTGTACGTTGAGAAAAGTGATTTTAAAAAGGCTGGAAAGTATATTTTTTATAAAGAAAAACTATCTGATCAAGACGAAGAAATACTATTTCTTTATTTTCAGTCATTCGGGAACGACAAAATCAATATTTTAAAAGACTTAATAGCTGAAGGTACAAAATCACCAGTACGAATAGATTATGACGTCAAAGTTAGATTGTTCAATATGATGAACGAGGTGAAAGCTGAAAATGGCTTTTTACCTAAATTTATGTGGAATTGGTATTATCACTTTGAATCTAAATTCAAAAAAGATAAGAATTACAGTCAACTCTCTCAATTGACGAGAAGATAAATTTATCAATGTTAGCCCGTAGGCTGAATTGATAGAAACCCAAACATCCATTATAAAAAACTAGATACAGGTATGCATGCCAAAGGGCATAATTTACTCAACATACAAAATATAGAGGTTAGAATGGGTCCTGATATAAGTGATGGCATCATTACTAATATAGATAGTATCTTATACAAAGCCTATATTCGGGATGCCTATGAAGATACCGTTTTTTACTACGATTTATGTAAATATACAGGCAAGGACGTATTACTAGTAGGTACTCAAGTCACATACTATAAACTTTATTATAAAACCCCTGTTGCCGTTGGCTTACTTACTAAAAAAGAAATATGTAATTCTGAACTGTTCAAGAGTTATGATAAAAAAAGACATTATTCAAGTCATCACGAACAGGGATTTGAGATGTCCACGTGTAAGACTTTACTTCTTGGTACATGTCTTTCATTAGGTATTATTGCAGGACTACTCGGATTATTTTGATTTCGATAGGTAAGCTGATGCTGATGCTGATGCTGATGCTGATGCTGAAAATTAGAGGCCTGTATGACTGCAAAAGGATATAAAAAACCTGAAGGACATGGTCAAGGCCGTCCGCACTAATCAGTAATTTTTAGATGATTGATGATAAAAGGCTACTCTTTAGGGAGTGGCTTTTTTTGTTTGACTATAGTAATACTTACTTCCAGACTTGCCACCATTTTTTGCCTATAAAATCATTATTCTTATATTTAAAAAAACCTGAATCAATTATATGTTCATCAATTCGTGCAAAATTAGTTGCGGTAGTGATTCTTCAGTATAAAACTCAGTCTCGCTATCAGGATGAAAATAGACCTTTTCATGTTCATAATCTTCATCATTCATAAACTTTGTAGGCAAACTTCTCCATTTGGACTCAATCTCATATAGCTCGCCTTCATCGACAGCTCGTAGGTTGGGTTGACGAAGGAAACCCAACTGTCTCATATTCATCAAAACCAACTCGTTGGGTCTCATCCCTCGACACCAACCTACAATCTAAACACGGAATTACCTACAATCCGTAGGTTGGGTGGAGCTTGCGACACCCAACAAAATTAAGTAATATCAGCTATTAGTTATAATTTGCAGAATAGCATGCAGTATCGAAGGCATTATCAAAAAGGAGCAACCTACTTTTTCACTATCAACCTAGCTGATAGATCTAGCGATTTACTAATCAAAGAAGTTGAAACGCTTCGACATGCTTTTCAAACGGTCAAACAAAAACATCCCTTTCATATTGATGCCATTGTTATCTTGCCAGACCACTTGCATATGTTATGTACTATGCCAAATAATGATGCAGACTTCTCTAAACGAATAAAACTCATTAAATATTACTTTTCTTATAACATTGCCAAAACAGAATCTATTTCGAGTAGTAGACTTAAAAAAAGCGAGCGCGGTATTTGGCAACGTCGATTTTGGGAGCATTGCATTCGCAATGAATCAGACTATCGAGCACATATTGATTATATTCATATGAACCCTATTAAACATGGGTATGTTAAACAGGCTAAAGACTGGCAATATTCTTCATTTCATCGATTTGTGACAGATGGTTTGCTTCCTATCAATTGGGGCGGATGAGGATATTCTTTTTTAAAGTAAACGTTGGGTGTCGCAAGCTCCACCCAACCTACAAGTTAAACATTTTTCAGACTTGAGATAATTACCAATTAACCTAAACAAACTCCCTCTCAACATTCATCACACGCGCATCTACCGTACGTTCTATCTTCTCCTCAATTTGGCTGCACTGAGACTCGACCTCACGTTTAGACAATCCAACGATCACAAACGTCCACTCACTGGCATCATGCCGATCTCGCTCCCCACTCTCACATATCGCGACACTTGGTGTGTTGCCAAAGCGTGCATGCAAGCCGCCCATACGGTGGCGTTTTTCTTTTAACGAGCCACAACCGGGTAAAGTAAAAGTCAGGGTTAAGATAGCGATATGCATTTTATTCTCCTTACTACAGGGGTTTACGCTTTATAATAGTAGCAAATAAGCACGTCAAGTTATGCTATCGTTACCTTTCCGTATCGATACACAATAACCATTCACAAATATCACAATAGCCAACATGCGTATCTAATCAATGACTTCTATCAGCTACGTACAGCAACAGCACATTACTCGACTATGCGTGCGCTGCGGATTACTCCTTATGCAGTATGGCGCTGAGTCTGCCGTGGTGGTGGATTTATGCAAACGCTTGGGGCTTGCATTGGGTATGAACAGCGTAGAATGTTCGCTGAATTTTAATGCCATTACCCTGACCACCATCTGCGATGAGCGCTGTATCACCACCACCAGAGACACGATTAATCAAAGCATCAACGTCAATTTACTGGTACAAATCCAGCAAATTATCAATAAAACCGAAGCCGACACAAATAGCGACAAGCCAGATAACAATCAGCTGAAATCCGAGCTGACTGACCGCACCACTCTTGCGTTTGATGAATTAGATAAAACGGTTTATCCAACGTGGCTGGTAGGCATATTTGTTGGCGCATCTTGTGCGGCGTTTGCTTACCTGAATGGTGGCAGTTGGTCGATTACCGCAGTGACATTTATCGCGGGTATGGTAGCGATGTTCACCCGTATTTACCTGTCCAAGCAGCATTTTAATCCTTTTATCACCGTCATTGTGACGGCATTTATCGCTTCCTTAATTGGAGCGACGACCTATTATTTTGATATTGGTAATAATGCCGATATTGCGGTTGCCTCTAGTGTGCTCTTACTAGTACCAAGCTTTCCTTTGATCAACTCTTTCTCAGATATCTTAAAAGGCTATGTCAATATTGGGATTGGACGTGCGGTTTTTACTTATATGCTGACCCTATCAGCGTGCGTTGGCATCGTGATGGCACTGGTTTTACTTCGCATACAGCACTGGGGGTTTTAAGATGTGGTTCATTGAGACCGTTGCGCTGTCGTGTATTATTACCCTTGGTTGGACGCTGATGTTTAGCGTACCCAAACGCTATATCTTGCCTTGTTTGCTGATGACCGCGTTTGGCTTCGGACTAAAGACGGCTCTTGTTTATCAACATGTGCATCTCGTGGTTGCTAGCTTTTTTGGGGCGATGCTTGCCAGCTTTTTAGGCGTGTATTTTTCCAAGAAATACACCCTACCGCCCAAAGCATTAATTTCGCCAAGTGTCATCTGTATGATGCCCGGTATCGCTGCTTATAAGGCGATGGTGAGCATGGTACAGATTGGCTATTTCGGTTTTTCAGATGAGTTATTTAGCCAAATGATGGTGTATTTGTTTGAGGCGTTATTTGTGACCTCGGGATTGGTATTAGGCTTATCCATTCCCGGACTGCTATTTTATAGACGTCGTGCCATTGTTTAAGTAGGTTTAGGCGGGTTCAAGTGAGTTTAGGCAGGTATAGACATTTAAATATTAGGCTGTTTCTAGTGAGATACTAACCACATCGAAGCGACTTAACATACCCTAACCACAAAAAACTTGTAAGATGGATGATAAGACCCATTACGGTAGAGTCAAAGACAGCACCAATAACAACTTAATAAAGAGATTCATTATGACCAAACATTATGACTATATCGCCATAGGCGGCGGTAGCGGTGGCATTGCTTCCATTAACCGTGCGGCAAGCTATGGCAAAAAATGCGCTATCATCGAAGCCAACCAATTGGGCGGTACTTGTGTGAACTTGGGCTGCGTTCCCAAAAAAGTAATGTGGTATGGCGCACAAGTTGCCGAGGCTATTCATAAATATGCACCAGACTATGGGTTCGATGTGGATGTTAAAGGTTTTGACTTCCAAAAATTGGTGCAGAGCCGTCAACAATATATCGAAAACATTCACCGCTCTTATGACAATAATTTGGCCAAAAATGGTGTAGAAGTCATCAAAGGCTTTGCCAAATTTGTCGATACCAATACTGTAGAAGTGAATGGCGAGTTGATTACCGCTGACCATATTTTGATTGCCACGGGCGGTCACCCGATTCAGCCAGATATCAAGGGCGCAGAATACGGCATCGATTCTGATGGTTTTTTTGCTTTGAACCATTTGCCAAAACGCGTAGCAATTGTGGGCGCAGGCTATATCGCTGTCGAGATCGCAGGCGTGTTAAACAGTTTGGGCGCTGAGGTGCATTTGTATGTACGCCAGCACTCGCCGCTGCGCTCATTTGATCACAGTGTGGTAGAGGCATTGCTCATAGAGATGGAGCAAGATGGTATTCAACTACATACCAATACCACGCTCACGGAAGTCAATAAAAATGAAGATGGCAGCCTGACTTTGTGTACCAAAGATGGCAGTCTAGACACGACAGATTGCTTGATTTGGGCGATTGGTCGTGCGCCATCGACAGACAACATCAATCTGCAAGTAACTGGTGTAGAAACGAACGAAATCGGCAAAATCAAAGTCGATAAGTTCCAGAACACCAATGTTGCAAATATCTATGCGGTCGGCGATATTATCGAAGATAGTGTGGATTTGACCCCAGTGGCGATTGCCGCAGGTCGCCGTCTGTCCGAGCGCCTATTTAACAACAAGCCTAATGAGCATTTAGACTATACGTTGATACCGACCGTTATCTTTACCCACCCTGCTATCGGTACCATTGGCTTGTCTGAAATTGACGCGGTTGAGCGCTATGGTAAAGACAATATCAAATGCTATAACTCAACATTTACCTCGATGTACAGCGCGGTGACCCAGCATCGTCAGAAATGTATGATGAAACTGGTGTGCTTGGGCGATGATGAAAAAGTCATTGGTCTACACGGTCTTGGCTTTGGTGTCGATGAGATGATTCAAGGCTTTGCGGTCGCGATCAAAATGGGCGCGACTAAAGCGGACTTTGATAATACCGTTGCCATTCATCCAACTGGCTCAGAAGAGTTTGTGACGATGCGTTAGTTTGATAGATTGGAATATATTAAAAAAGGCTACCCTTAACGAGGTAGCCTTTCTTTATAGATAGTGACTTGCACTACTTGCTACAAGTCCCTTTTATTCCGAGTTTGAGGTCAGCGATTGCTTCCCTGCCTTCACTTTCAGGTACCAGTTTAACACCCGCACCACCAACAATTAAACCTGGCTTAATATATTGTTTTACAAAGTAGTTATTACCCGCTGTAGTATCAATCATTAAATCGTTAGGAGAAAATTCAGATTCGGTAGAAACTTTGTGCGGCATATTGCCTAGTACTTCATGATAGAAGAAAGTGCCTCGTGCAGTTTCACCAATACATTCATCATCTACCCACACATCTTTCTTTAAAGCCCCACCCACCACACTATTGCTACGATAAATATATAGACCAGCATTGTTGGCACTAGGTGCTTTCACTTGCTTGAGTACGTTGGATACTTCAACATTTTCAGTGGGTACAGAAGCACAACCAACAAATAGTATTGATGTAATCGTTAGAAAAGCGATTTTTTTTATCATTTTGTCTCTCTAAGAATAAGGATAGCTTGGTTTAATATATTTCAACGACTTTATTAGGAATAACTTATAAGAACATGTCTCAGTCTAAATAGTCAAAATCAACTCATCACTCGTTTGATAAATCTTAAAACTGGTTTTGTAAGTTCATCAATTACCAATAATTGTCATGTGATATCTATATGACTATTACTGATAATTGAGATTTTCGTTGATTATTTATCACTAATCCCCTCGTTCTTAATGTATCTATAAAGTTACTCGAACTATATAGAATTATATCTTAGAATCCAACTTAATTTCTCGATATTTGCCTATTTTTATTCAATATCTATTTTCTATACTTGAATCACCTCTATTCTAATAGCTCTGGGAAATTTAAGCGAAGTCACGTTCATACTGACAGCACAATCCCGTTGCTGCTATGATGCAGGTAATAACGACTGTTGAGAGATGACTGTGTGGCAGGTGTATTTGTTTATATTACCGATTGGTATTGGGATCATGACCTTAGCAGCGAGCTTATTGTTTTTGTTTGCTTATCTGATGTCTGATGATAATGCCACGCGCTTGCCCGCTTTTAACTGGTTCAAGCGCTTAATTATCGTGGCATTTATCTTACTGAGTATTGGTCTATTTATGACCTTTGGTCATTTTTGGCGTTGATTTAGACAGATCGACTTTGTTAGCTAACGATTTTTTCTAACTCCAATAGCTCTAAATCCTCACGCTTTGGCTCGCCATTATTGCCATCATTTGGAAATGGCATTTTATTACCATTTAACTGATAGCCACGGCGCTGATAGTAAGCCAACAGCTCAGGACGATGGCTCAAGATAGACATGGTCAAACGCGCAGGGTTTTTATCAGCTGCTTGCCCATTTGACGATAAATGACGAGTAGCGAAAGTTTCTGCTGCTTGCAAAATCACGTTGCCAACGCCCTGCCCTTGTAGCACAGGATGTACCGCAAACATACCAATGTAGGCTTTTTTGTTTGAGTCATTATTGGTTTTGATATCGACCGCGATACAGCCGAGTAGCTCACCCGTTTCTTCTGCCTCACGTTCACCACTGGTTGTTTTTGGATACACAAACAGATAGTGTTTGGGATTCGCGATGGTATTAGCCAGCTCATCTGGCGTGATACGAATACCGCCGACCAAATCTGCCTCATTGGTCCAGCCTGCCGTTTCCCGATAACAGCAGTTTAACAATTGCTCTAGTGCACCAATATCATTTGCTTCCGCCTGACGTAAAAATACGGACTCTTTATCAAAATGGTCTGTTTGTATATTGCTTTGATTTATATTATTTTCATTCATATTATAATTTTTCCTTTTTATTCATGTATAAAAAAACTGGCTTAGATCCCTAAGCCAGTTTAAATACTAATACTTATCCGTCTATAGTGCTAGCGCGATAATTCCTGCGATTGCTCAATCATGTCAAAACCTGCATTGAGCTGCGCGCGCGTCGGTGCATGACCACGGCGAAGTAGCTCAGAAAAAGCGACCAATTCTTTATCACGCCCTAAAGTGCTAGCCGCACTAGCACGTGTGTCTTCCCCATCATCATCAAAGTAATATTCGATATAATCTAACGTATCTGGTGAACCAAACAATATACTGTTATCAGGTGTCGCGGCATGACCACTATAGCGTAGGCTCTTACCATACTGCATCGTCCAAAAGAAAGGAATGCGCTCTGCTAGTGAGTTGACATTAGGGTCGTTTAAGATAGTGGCAGCAGTGACCAAACCATGCTGCAAGGCCACCCGCCAATGTTCGATACGCATGCGTCCCATTTGTCCAGAAGCTTTAGCTATATCGCCCAATGCATAAACCCCATCGCGTAGCTGCAAATGGTCATCCACTTGCACGCCATCTGGCGCGTTTACTTCTTCGAACAGTTCTGTACGTGGTGCTACACCAGTCCCTAAAATCACGATGTCTGCATCAACTTGCTCACCATTTGCTAATTTAATACCGCCAACTTGCGAAAAATTGCTGTCGCTAGTCTCATCTGCTTTTTCGACCTCAACGATTTCGGTCACACTGGCATCAAAGACAAACTGAATACCTTTTTCCTCATGCAGCTTAATCAGCGCATTACTCACCGTTTCGGAGACAATATTTCCCATCACCCGATGATCTTGTCCGATGACCGTAATAGAAGCCGTCGTGCCTGCTTGCGCCAATGCGGAAGCGACCTCCATACCAATAAAGCCAGTACCGACAATCACCACACGCTGATCGTGACTAGCCGCTTTAATCAATTTGGCATCATCCATACTGCGCAGTGTATAAACGCCATCAAGCTCAGTACCTTTAAAAGGCGGAATATTTGGCTCAGCGCCTGTTGCGACCACTAAGAAATCAGCGGTTTGTGTGTCGCTATGACCATTTTTATCTTTGATGACAATCGTACGTTCATTGGGCATTACTTCGCTGACGGTTTGATTCAAGCGCAAATTAATATCGTGTTTGCTCACCCAATCTGCACCGCCCAGTAGCAGCTTTTCTTCAGGCATATTACCCGCTAAAAATGCTTTGGACAATAATGGACGGTTATAAGGGGCTGTGTCATCAGCACTAATCAAGGTAATTTTGCCGCCATAACCAGTGTTACGCAGTTGATGCGCCGTCATAAAGCCAGCCGCGCCACCGCCCACGATGAGGGTATGTGTATCCGTCAGTTTGTCATTTGCAATCTGTTTATCTATCTTCGCTGAGGTATTCACCGTCAAGCTGTCACCGTTATCGGTCACTTCATATTGAGTCAAACCTTCTGTCGCTACTGGCTCTAGCAGTGTGCCATCGCGGCTATCAAACGTCGCATGATGCCAAGGACAGACCACGCGATTGCCACAACGCAAACCTGTGCCTAAATCTGCGCCTGCATGCGGGCATTTGCCATCGAATGCCTGAAACGCATCGTCGTCGCGGGTAATTAAGATGATACTATCATCATCTTGCTTGTACGATTCCATGCCGCCACTGGCAATATCGGTCTTATTAATAGTCACTGTGTGAATCGTTGCATTGGTCATAAGTCTTCCTTAACAGTTATAATGGTTTTCTGAATCAAACGTGTTGAAAATAACCCTATCGCATCAGTCAGTCTCAACGAAAAACATTGTTTTCTCTCTGTTTTTTAAATGCTGTTTTAAAACGCTATGCATTGATAGTAGCAAGACCCTTTCGCACACGCTGTTTTTTTGTATGTTTACTGCGTTGCAAAACGTAATCTTTAACCTTTAATCCCTATCTTTAACGCTTCTTGTTAAAATTTATCCTCAAAATAAAAGACGATTTTATGACTTCTTCTAATGCCATCACAGATATTAATACTAGCCCTCAATCCCCTCTTGAAAGCACTCAAGATAATGAGCAGTTTGATACATCAAGCATCGATATTACCGCAGCGACAGATACTGCGCAGTTGCCCCAGCCTATTCAACCACCTGTACAGCAAGCAACCTATAAAGCCAACGCAACTGATTTCATCGTTAATGAGCTATTGCCGCTCGAATTCACCGGTGAAGGTGAGCACCTATGGCTGCATATCCAAAAATCAGGGATGAACACCGCATATCTGGCAAAACTGCTGTCAGAGTGGGCAGAGATCCCTCTGCGCGATGTTGGCTATTCAGGCCTGAAAGATCGCCATGCATTGACAACGCAGTGGTTCAGCTTACGAATACCTAAAAAGCAGTTGCCAGCGGCTGAGTTTGCACCGATAGATATCGGAGCCAATGAATCGGTCACTATCATCGACCAGCAATGGCACAATAAAAAACTCAATCGCGGCACGCATCGTGCCAATCAGTTCATCATTACCTTGCGTGATATCCAATTTACTAATTTCGATACGATATCGCCAACACCTGAGCAATTAGTATTGGCAAAGCAACGCGTCGAGCAGCATTTAGCAAACATCGGCACCACTGGCGTGCCCAACTATTTCGGTCCTCAACGCTTCGGACGTAATGGCAATAATATTAGAGAAGCATTATCGCTGTTTGCGCGTCCACCGCAACAAAGCCGACCACAATCCAAAAAGAGCAAAAGTAAGCGCGTACCACGAGAGCAAAACAGCATGGAGTTGTCTGCTGCACGTAGTTTGATTTTCAATGAGATATTGGCAGCACGAGTGCGTAATGGCAGCTGGAATACTGGATTGGCAGGCGAAGTGTTTAACTTAGATGGTTCAGGGTCAATATTTACTAGCGAGGAGATAGACGATACGTTGCGTACACGCCTTGAGACGGGTGATATCCATCCCACTGCTGTGCTATGGGGTGCAGGCAATGATAAAGTCAGCGGTGTGGCGGCAGATATCGAGAACGACCTGATTCAGCAAAATCCGCTATTGGCTCGCTTGGCAAATGGCTTAGAGCAGCGCGAGGTAAAAGCACAACGACGTGCGCTACGCCTACCTATTGAAGCGCTATCTTGGGAGTGGCAGGATAAAGGTGAGACGCAAATCTTGGTACTAAATTTTACTTTGACGACAGGCAGCTTTGCCACCAGTGTTTTGGCAAGCATAACAAAACAATTAATACACTAAAGCGTATGCGGTCCTTCGACTATGGTCGCTAGTCATGTGCCGTAGAGCACCTTAATATTATTATTTTCTGCTGCCAACATCTCGTTGGCACTCACCACTTGATTGCGACCACAGCCTTTGGCTTCGTATAAAGCTTTATCCGCCATACAAATTAAACGCTGGCAAATATCATGCGGTAGCTGCGCTGTGGGAGTTTGACGATTCGCTCGTTTACTGCTGTATGATTTGATGATCCGCGGTATTACAAGCGACTGCGACGCTTCTTTTTGGATGGGTGTTTTGCACGCTTGCTTTATGCAATTACGCTCGTCATGCGTCAGCGTATATAGCCCTAAGCTGGCAGTCACATTAAAACTTATATTTTCATCGACAATGATGGTTTGCTTAGCAATGCTTAGCCGTAGTTGTTCAGCAATGATCATAGCCGTGTCGTGATTCGTATCTGGCAATACAATCAGAAACTCTTCCCCGCCATAACGACTAATGATGGTTTCATCAGTTAAAGACTGCAAGAGCGTCTGTGCGACCTCCACTAAAACTCGGTCTCCTATCTCATGACCGTAATTGTCATTGACCTCTTTAAACCAATCCAAGTCCAATAAAATAACGCTGATATCTTGATGGTCTTCTACTGACTTCAGCACCTGTTTCATTTGCGTCAAACCATAACGGCGGTTTTTTAGCTTGGTCAATTCGTCTTGATTGGCATGTAGCAGCACTTCTTTTTTGCTGTCATCCAATATCAATAGCAAGGTGCGAAACATATAAACGATAAAAATAGCTTTGGGCAATGCCAAAAACACATGGGTTAATCGCCAAAAAAATGTTGAAGAGAGCTGTAATTCACTCATGCTGTCCCAGTCCAATGTCGCACTTTCAAAAGCGGAGGCGGCAACGGCATTTTCGATAGCCATGACTTCGTTGTAATTCAAATAACTTGGAGTATCAAGCATGGGATAAATCACCGTTAGCTGACGCAAGCTAGGCAAATCAATACCAAGATAAGGCGATACGATAGCCAACAAAATCAGAAAAACCTGCAGCAAAAATACCCGCCAAGCATAACGACGCTTGATCAACACCATTCCTAGCATCGCACCACCAACCAGCGATACCCCTGCAAACAAACTGCTGTAGCCTATCATCACGATGATCACGGCAATATAAATGGTATAAGGCACAATGAACATTATTTGCCATTTATCCAAATCTTTACCGTTGTTTCCGCTACGAGATAAGCAGCCGATTAGCCACCAAATAAACAATCCTGTTACCGTCACCCCTAACCATAGTGGATATAACAGTTGAATATTGACATAATCATTGAGCGTATCTCGACACCACCAGACCATCAAGCACCATAGCCAATGGGAAAACACTTCTATCAACACAAATAAGGCCAACAGCGACGCCCTATCGGCCGCCTGCCATTCAAAAATAACTCGGGAGAGTTTTTTATAGCCTAAATGAGATATCTTTACAGCCATAATTGGGCTACCGCAGATAATAAAAGTGATTGAGCTAAGACCAAACAAGAAAATAAAGGGGCTAACTTATATTAAACCCAAATTGTCGCATTTAGTGTGGCAATCTTTCCTTTAACTATCAATCTGTTTAAGTGATTTATACGTCAATATCTGGCATCTTGTTTTATGGCGTGGCTTTGCGTCATGGCTTTACTTGATAATTGCGAGTCAAATTTTAATGATTATTATCGTTCATGACTTAATATAATCAAGAGTGGCCCTTTGAAAATATTAAATAACATTTAAGCATTATTAAACAAAGATAGTTTAGCTTATCTATTGGGTCTGAGTGATACCTTATTTTGGACTAAGCCAATGCCGTAAAAGACTGCCAAATGCCTTGTTGTTCTGGCTGCAACGTCGGTACATCACCTATCCGTCGCCACGGCATATTACTACCATGAAAGTCGCTCCCTATCGAGGTAACGAGCTTGTGCTCTGCTATGCTGCGATCGACCATTCTACGAGTGCTAATCGGTTCACTATTCGCAGGCAGCTCACAAGCGTCACCGCCCAGCTGAGCAAACTCTTCGATAAGCTTACGCACTCGCGTCGCTGAGAGCTGATAACGCGTTGGATGCGCCAGTACTGCTTTGCCGCCGCACGCGTGAATCAGCTCAATCCCATGCTGCATCGTGAGCGCTTCGATTGCTACATAAGCGGGTTTATTGTCTGCCAAGTATTTATCAAAGGCTTTTTGTACCGTTTTCACTTCGCCACGCTCAAACAACACTTGACCGATATGTGCACGCCCAACCGCTTGTGGATTACCACTCGCTTTATCCAGTACGGCTTGCCACAGCTCATCATAGTTGATATCTAATAGCTCGCTGAGCTTTTCAGTGATTCGTTGACCACGCGTGGCGCGGCTATCCTGTAATTGCTGCAGCGTTGCATGCATTTTTTCGCGGTCAGTGAAATCCAGTCCCAGCACATGAATGATCTTGTTGGTGGATTTATTTTTACCGTAACCACCATTCAAGGTATGTTCGCAACTGATTTCAACACCATTGATAAGCGTCATGCCACAGGCAATGGCAGTGGCTCTCGCGTCATCGATACCCAATAATGTATCGTGGTCTGTCAATGCCAATACATCGACGCCAGCCGCATGGGCTCGTTGCACCACTTCCGTTGGCGCATAAGTGCCATCTGAGCAGGTACTGTGACAATGTAAGTCGATTTTCATATAAAGTGGCCTTAAGGTTTTGAATGTAATAACGCTTATGAGTATGGTATCAATAAAATGCCAAAAAATGGCTAAGGGATGTCATATAAAACGATTATCGTGTTGATTGCTTTTTTTTGGCGCAGTAGACGTGTAAACTACCCCATACGTTTCGTTGGACATGCCACACGCTATGAAAGCCCTATTAGACTTTGTTCCCTTGATCGCTTTTTTTATTGTCGCCCGTACCCAAGGTATTTTGGCGGCAGCAGGCGCTTTACTGATTGCCACTATTGTTGTCTACGCCATTCATTTTATCCGCCAAAAAGGCAAATTTGATAAGCAGCAATGGGTGGTTCTATTATTGACCATCGTATTTTGTGGCGGTACGCTTTTGCTACGCGATGACATTTACTTGCGTTGGAAATCACCGATTATTAATGGCATTTTTGCTTTGACACTGTTTGTCAGTGCCGCTATCAATAAGCCGTTGATGCAGCTAGCGATGAAAGAAGTTTTTACCTTGACGCTTAGCGGTTGGAAAAAACTAACCGTCGCTTGGGCGCTGTTTTTTGCCTTTATGGGCGTACTGCATTATATCACGGCATTTACCATGTCGGATGAGGCTTGGATCAACTTCAAAACTTATGGCTGGATTCCTATTATGTTGGTGTTCGTAGTCGCTCAGTTTGCGCTGCTAAAAAAACATATCAATCCAGCGCTGACCGATAAAACGGCTAAATAAGCGCTAGATAAGTAGTCGCTAGATAAGTAGTCGCTAGATAAGTAGCCGCTAGAATGATCCAACATTCACCATTCGGTACTCAAGTTTATTGTCTTATCATAACTCGTTGCTGCAAAATCCTAATATTGATGATGATACGATTTATTATTACTATTTATTAAGGAATTATTATGTCTTTATTTGCCATTATTGGTCATGACGTTGCTAATAGTAGCGCACAACGGCAGACTACTCGTGCAGAGCACGTCGAGCGCCTGCAAGCATTAGATCGCGAACAACGGTTAATTATCGCCGGTCCGACACCTATTGAACATGGTAAAAGCGAGATGTCAGGCAGCTTAATCATTGCTGACTTTGACTCTCTTGAAGCAGCACAGACATGGGCGAACGCTGAGCCTTACTTGCGTGACGGTGTGTACAGTCATGTCGATATCAGACCCTTTATCCATACCTTACCCAAGCCCGATTACAGTGTATCAGACAAAGTAGCACAGTCGTGAATCAGTGCGCATCCTTGTCAAAAAGTCGCCACTATCAATGTAGCCTTGCTGCTGTCATGTTAATCGCGGCTATGTCAGCGCACGCTGCCCCCACCGTTACCAATACGAGTGTGAATACAGGTACGACTGATCCGTTAGCGGAACAAGCGGCTACCGCGCCAGTAACGACCCCAAATTCAAGCCTTGATATTAACAATACCTTGGCGGCACAGCTGCAACCCTCCAACAAGGCGCTAAATACCGCCAATCAAGAGTTACTCAGTCGTAATGCCCAACTCCAACGACAGGTCAATGACTTGCAAACCCAAGCCAATGTCTTGGTCTATGAGAGTAAAGGTCAACTGTTTTTATATGGCGCGTTCACGGTGTTAATCAGCTTATTGGTGGGTATTTTTGTGTCTTGGTTGGTGTTTGTGCGCCGCGAACGTTGGTAATATCTATTTTTATTGATTAAAATTATTTGATTGTCTGTCTATACTTAACGGCACTTGGCTTAACGGCACTTTATGGAATTCAATTTTTCTGACTCTTCACATATACAGTCAACCTAAAATAACATTCACAACAAAAACCGAGTGTAAGCCATACATGAGTATGATCAGCGAGGTTGACGCTGTAGTGATTTTATTTTGGTCAGGCTGTAGCTAGCAACTTTCCTAAGAACTTCGCCATGTCTAACGCTCAACTAAATAACGCTGAACAGCCAAACGTCATTACCCCTGCTAAGATTCACTGGCAGATGGATGATACGGGTAATAAAGTGCCTGTATCGGGCGAGTTTGGTGATGTTTACTTTTCAAATGCTGATGGTTTAGCAGAGTCACGTCATGTGTTTTTAGCGCACAATCAACTGCCAGAGCGGCTAGCAAACCTTGCAGAAAAGCAGTGCTTTACGATCGCTGAACTGGGTTTTGGTACTGGGTTGAACCTCTTAGCGACTTGGCAGCTATGGCGACAGCTGCGGGATATGCACCCTCAATTAGCGACTGCTCGCTTGCATTTTATAACGACTGAAAAATATCCCATCCCGCTTGCAGATTTAACGCAGATCCTTGCCCTATGGGGACAGCGTGCGCCTGAGCTTGCTGAATTCATTGAGCCATTGCTAACAGCATACCCACCTCTCATCGCTGGCTGTCATCGTCTAAACTTCTTTGAGGACAATCTGACCGTCGATATATGGTTGGGTGATGCTGCTGAAAGCTTAGCCAAACTGGCAAATAACGCTGCTAGCTTTCATGCGCCTTATGTTGATGCTTGGTTTTTAGATGGTTTTGCACCTTCCTGCAATAGTACTTTATGGACAGATAGTATTTTTGCACAAATGCAGCGTTTATCGCGACCAACGACCACCGCTGCCACATATAGCTGTGCCGGTATCGTAAAACGTGGGCTGCAAGACTGTGGCTTTCAGATTAAAAAAGTAAAAGGCTTTGGCCGTAAGAATCAAATGCTAACGGCGATCATGCTGGATACTATAAACTTAAACGATGATAATAGTAAAGACATCACCTTTTACGATAATGCTAGTACCGTAGCGCCCGCCACAGACAACAATAGCGAGTCTGCCAAACTTAATGATAATCTGCCCGCCCATACCATCGTTATTGGTGCTGGTGTCTCTGGGTTATTAATGGCTTGGTCGCTGGTCACTCGAGGTATTCAAGTCACCTTACTAGATAAATCAGCCCCCTTAGCAGGCGCTTCAGGTAACCCGCGTGCCTTACTCGCTCCCAAGATGACGCCCATTCATCATGTCGACGAACATCTGCATACCATAGGTTATCTTTATAGCAGCAGATTATATCGCTTGCTGAATGCAAAAGCTGAGCAAGAAAGTAGAGCACCGATACTGGAGCCAACTGGCGCGCTCGATTTATTAATCAAGGCCAATATCGGTACAGAGCAAATCGCTGATTATCCTGATGACATGGCAACCACGCTATCCTGCGAACAGGCGCAAAACGCGAGCGGCCTCAAAACACAAGATTTATCAGAGAATTTGTACTTACCACAGTCTGGCTTGGTCAATCCACAAGCATTAAAGGATACTATCTTGACGCACCCACTCATTCGCTTTCAGCAGTTAGACGTTACGAGTGCTAGTGAAACAGAAGAAAGTGTCTGTATTGAGGGCAGTAATCAGGATAAACAGATAATATCCATTAGCGCTGATAATGTGGTGATTTGCGCTGCTTTTGAGAGTCATGAGCTGGACAAGCGTATTTTTGATTGCCGTAAAATTCGCGGTCAGCTTTCTTGGTTTACGCCCACAGTCGCACAGCTCACAAGCCTACCCAAAATACCGCTTAAATATAGTGGCTACTGTGCATTATTTACTGCTAAAACTGGCGATGAAACTTTGAATAATGTGATAGTGAGTGCGCCCTATTTATTACTGGGCGCGAGCTTTATACGTAATGACACAGATATAGATATCCGTAAAGAAGAGCACAAAATTAGCCGCGATAAACTAGTGACTGCCATTCCTGAGATGGACTCTGTCATTCCAACAGATCTCAGTTTGTGGCAAGGACGGGCAGGTATTCGCACTCAAACGCCTGACTACCATCCAATCGTTGGCGTACTAACAAACAGCAAACGAATGTGGGTCATGAGTGCGATGGGGGCTAAAGGGTATGCCATTGCACCAATATGTGCTGAAGCGCTGACAGATATGATGTTAGGATCGTTTGCCCCCTTCTCAATGGCGACGCTTGCGCGACTGTCGCCAAACCGTACGCGCTTACAAACACCGCTGACTTGAAAATTTTAGTCAAAGGTTTTAATCACCGCTTTCCATTCTAGATTTAACCGCACCAAAAAGTGATTTTCCAGAGTCAGAGTCGCGGGATCCTTGATGAGCAATTTTAGTGCTACTTTGAGTATCAGTCGTAATCATCGGCGTGGTTAAGGTTCGAATCTGCGCTTCATCACGAGTATTCTTTTGAATGGTTACGGCAGCAAACAAACTCATGGTAAATGCCATCATATAGAAGCCCTTTTCACTTAGGCTTAAGCTTCCCGCATTCATCAAACCAATCGCGATAAGCGCAATAGAAAGTCCAAGAGCCGCCCAGCTGATTAGATAATACATATTGGTTGTTGGGATACCTTCACTACGATCACGAAGGGTTTTTTGCAAACTAATTGCTGAATAAAGACCGAGCGCCAGCACCGCTATATAATAGCCTTTTTCATTTAACAACATACTTTGAGCGTTCCATAAGCCAAGTAAATACGCCAGTATACCCACCAACATCACCGCCCAAGAAGTCCCGACGTAAGCAGTAGTTGGTTTATAAGCAGCTAGCTGACTCTTAGTAATCGTGTCATTATTCATCATCGTCCTTAATTAGAAACAGGCAAACACTTATTGATAGTTAGATACATAGAAGCGAGATACAACTTTTATCGACCGCTGTTTTGCCTTAACATAACACAAGCATGTTATATTGTAATCTAAAATTATTTTTAAAATAAATAACACTTTAAACGACAGAGCCCTAACATGTCTTTTTTTACCCTACTCATTTTGCTTAGCCTAATTGTTATTGTGCCCATATTTTTTGTGATGAAAGAAAAATCTAAGCACACGCAAATTGCTTCTATACAGCGGCATCAAGAATATTTAGCTTCTGCAAATATTGTCGCCACTCAATCTCAAGCAGGTATCGCTGCAAAAAATGAGGTGAATAATCAACATGCTAATGGGCTCAGCATTATTAACTTTTCAGCTCACCATCCTTTTATCAAACTACTTTATGACGAGCAAGTACCTAAGACATTTCGAGTGACGATGGATAGTATCGGGCAGCAGTACGAATCTACCCACCACGAACAAATCACTGAATCACAACTATTTACCCTCAACAAACTCATCGCCACACGTGTTCCAGAATTGATTAGCGACTACCTTAGCCTTGATCAATACTATGCAACAACGGTCATTATTGATACCGACAAACAAAATACCAGCTATGACATAGTATTAGATCAATTAAACTCGATTTTAGATTTTTCACAGAAACTCAATATCCAAAGCCAAAGTGGCGTTGTGGACAAATTACTTGCCAGCCGTCGATATTTAGATGATGTCTATAAAGAAAGCAGCGTGGCAGCAGATAGTCTAAAGCTGAAATAAATGATACTTACCAATAATGAACAAAAACTGATAGTGATAGCAAATGACTGTGAAAGCCTGTATTTGATATGACTGTAATTTTTGATCTTAGTTATAGATGGTTTTACGTGAGTCCCTATGTTTAAATAAAGCTCTCTTTACGGATATTCCTCTCCTTATGAAAACCCATATATTTAATCCAACCAAACCTACCCTCTATTTTCAGGCTGTTTCTGCTATTTTTTTGAGTATCTCACTATTGAGTGCCTGCCAAAAAGATCCAGAACCTGAAGCAATCAATGACGCTACAGCTGCGGCTGAAACTTCAACGCAAACAACGCCAGTGACTACCAATATTAATGTTGATACGGCCGCTGATAATGGTGAGGATACCGCAAAGCCTGAAGTAAATTCAGAACAAGATGTGAGCTTAACTGAGCTAGAAAACGACCTTGGTGCAACTGAGCCGTCAGTGAATAATGCTGGCATAGCGCCCAGTCCTGAACAAGCCATTAAAGGCGCGCAAATCACGGATGTCCGTTATAAAAATGCGGCTGGCGAATCACTCTCTGTCGTTTTTGAGACCTCGGCAGCGGGCGTGCTCAATGCTATCGTCACCTTACCGAACAAACCGAAAATGACTTTAAGCGCGCCTGAAGGTCAAGGCAATAACCCAACTTATCGATCAAGCGACGGCAGTATTCAGCTGGTCAGCCATGCGGGTGGCGGCACTATTGATCTTATTCGAAATAATAAAGTCACTAGCTTCGATGCTGTCAGTGCTGAAGCAGAGGTCATCACTGAGTAATATCTGAGCCTGAATACTTATAAAAATTTGTCATAAAAAAGGCGGCGCACGTTAATATTAGATAATAACGTGTGCCGCCTTTTTGGTCTTTCTATTTTCCTCTAGCCAAAACCAGTGGTCTTACCAAACAGACTCACGAGCCAGCTAATCATTGCCCACAGTCCCCAGCCAATCACCACAATGACCATTACGCCGAGCATATCAGGGATATGTAAATACAACCAAGCAACAACTGGATTGCGCCAAAAAAAACCAAAGCGACTGCGCTGTTGCTTGTCTTCTAGTGATTGATGCAAAAACGGCCGATCCAGATGCATGGTTTCAGTGATGCCGTATTCGTCTTGTAGATGCTCATGCACGATACCTAAGGTTTTGCGACTGGGACGAATAAAGATATCGAGTAGCGTCCCAATACCAGGCACGATGCCAACCACCATATCAATGAGTGCCAATCTGACAGCTGGCGTCATTTTGTGCGCAGGCACACCCAGTTGACGACCTAATATAAAGGCATAGCTGGTTAACGCCAATCCTGCCAAATCTCCTGCCAACGGAATGGTCGAAAGCGCCGCATCGGCACCCATTCCTTGTTTGGTAAAAGGCACACGTACGAGCGAATCCATCGTATTAGCAAACTTAGCCAGTTTACGCTCGGTCGCGATAACTTGCTCACGTGTCAACCCATGCTCAGCCAGCTTTGCCTGATAATCGATGACAGGTGCATTAGTATTGGTATCAGATGATTTTTTCGTTTTTAATCTCGAAAATTTATTGAACTTATCCATTAAAAGTCGTCCATATACAAGCGATTGCTATGAGAGCAAAGACGTAACGTCCCACCCATATATTGGCTAAAAACGCCTGAAAGCAAGCCAAAGCATTGCGACTGGCACAAGCGCTGTTCTGTTTGGAAAACATCATCGCCACTAATGCGAGACCAAATACTGGTGTTATACCTAACGTTGTCGGTGCAAAGTAATGCCACATGACCGCGCCCATAATCAGTAAAAACAGCATTTGGAGTATTGATATAATAATCACATCATAACGACCAAATAATATGGCCGTTGATTTGACCCCAATCTGCAAATCATCCTCGCGGTCAGCCATGGCGTACTGAGTATCATAAGCCACTGTCCAGCACATGTAGGCGATAAACAACAGCCAGCACCAAACATCAGGAGCACCTTGTACCGCCACGTAAGCCATTGGTATCGCCCAGCCAAAAGCCGCTGCCAAAAACACTTGTGGCAAATGGGTAAAACGCTTCATAAATGGGTAAATGAATGCCAGTATGATCGCACCAAGCGACCAATAGAACACTTCAACGGGCAGGAAAAACAGCAAACTGGCACTTAATAACACCAACACAAAAAAGGCAGCGATAGCCTCTTTACCCGATAGGCGACCATCAGCGAGCGGGCGTCCTTTGGTGCGGGTCACATGACCATCCACCTTACGATCGGCAAAATCATTAATCGCACAACCTGCCGCCCGCATAAAAATCGCGCCGAGGGCAAAAAGCAAAAATATCTTAAGACTTGGCAGACCTGCCGTCGCTCCGTTCTGCTGCGCCTGACCCATGGCGGCCAATAGTACGCCCCATAGCGTCGGCCACAGTAACAGCTCAATACCCACAGGCTTATCAAAGCGCGTCAGCTGCATATAGGCATATAGCTTTTCTTTAAAACTCAAAGCGGAGTGAGTGTTAGTCATGGCAGTGTCATCTCTAAATATTCAGTATCTGAGCGTAATATCTCTACGCGTGTCCATTAAGCTTATTAAATAAGTAGACTTGTCATCGTCAAAAACCCATCAAACAAAATAGCCATCAAAACGTACGGCTTCATTATGCCAGCTTTCACTTGCTGGCTGATGCGCAAGTTGCGGCGCAAGTTGCGGACGCTTAACAACCACACGGCCTTGTACTTGTGTGTTTCGCCCATTTTGACGGACGACTGCTTGCGCACTTTGTAGCAATTGCAGCTCTTCGTCTGCTGTGGGCGGGAGCGCTAATTGGTGTAGTGCTTGCATATGCTTGCCTACTTTAGCGCCTTTACCTGTTTTGCTATCTTGATAGCTATTCTCTGGAAACATAGGATCCAAATAAACCACATCGACCAGCTTACTATGGTCAGCTGCCGATACATTATTCAAGCTGTCAAAATAACTGAGCGCATCGGTATTGATAATCTGCAAACGGCTCATCAGCTTTTGCCAATTTGCTAGCCCACTCATACGCTGCTGTTCTACTAACAGTAACAATGCCATCAAGGGCTGCTGCTCTAGCATAATGACCTGTGCACCCGTGCTGGCCAATATCAGGCTGTCATGACCAAAACCAGCCGTCGCATCAATGACTATACTGTCCGATGTGACTTTGGCCGCTTGTAATAATAACTCAGACTTACGCCCTGCACTCACTACACGGCGTTGTAATTTATCCCATTCTGGCGCAACGCTCAATCCATCACTCAGCCATGAAAGCTTGTTTTTCTCATCTAACAAGAGAATAGGTTGAATTGATGTCTGGCTTAATTGCTGGCGACGTTTCTGATTGAGCTTATCAGTAAACAGCTCAATATCTAGAATAATTGACAGTTGATGTACAGCGATCAGCGCTTGTATGCGCTCGACTTGGGCTTGCTGAGACTCGCTAACGTAGAGAAGTTGGCAATGCATCATAAAGGTACTAGCTTTTTTAGACTCTTGGTGTAAAACGGTCATAACTGCTCCACCCTATTTACTGCTTCTAAGGCTAAAAAATATAGTGAAAATCTAGCCAGCCATTTGATAGCCAAAACCCCAAGCAGCGACCAAAACGATGACGCCAGTGATGATACGTAGCCATGCAAATATTTTGAAATCACGACGACTGACCCAAGCGACTAGCAGGCGAATGCAAAGTAAAGCCACCACAAATGATACGATCGTACCTATGCCTAAAACCAGCCAGTCTGCACTATTAGTCAACACATCGTGGTGCTTGAGCAAATCCAATAATGCCGCACCGATAATGACAGGAATACCTAAAAAGAAGGAGAACTCAGCGGAAGCTTTACGAGAGACACCCAACCATAATGCACCGATAATCGTCGCACCTGAACGTGATGTCCCCGGTATCAATGCCAGACATTGCAGCAGACCTATCATCAACGCTGTTTTTAAACTAACGTCTTCTGCTTCTTTCGCAATAATCACTTTGGGACGATTTTCTACATAGAATATCAGTAGACCACCGATAATCAGCATAATCGCCACGACGATAGGATTAAATAAATAGGCTTTGATTTCATCAGCGAAGGTAAAACCAACGATCATCACCGGAATAGTCGCAACAATTAAGCTCAATCCAAGCTGTCTTGGATTACTCATGCCTTCTGCTTTACCGGTCAGTAGACCCATGAGCGCTTGCCAGAGTCTGTCCCAGTAATCATAAATGACGGCTAAGATAGCACCAAGCTGCACCACTACCACAAACAAATCGACTTTTTCTTTGGTCCAAAAGCCCATCAAATCCGCTGATAAAATCAAGTAGCCAGTACTAGAGATGGGTAAAAATTCAGTGATACCTTCAACGATACCCATGATGACAGCTTGAATTAATAAAATGATATCCACGATGGCTTTCCTAGATACAGACCTATTGGTTAGTACAGTTTTTAGTGTGTTGTTATATTTTACATAGCGTTAAAAATAATAGGGATTGACTACGCTTTACCTTGCTCTTTAAGGGTTTTCCACGCTTGGTTACGTAAGTACTTTGGTAAAGCTTGTGATGCTTCTGTGCCACCTGTCGCCATAAACTGAGCAATACCAAGCTGCCCTATTACGGTAGCGTCAGGGTGAATATCTGCCTGAATGATCTGACCGTCATGTAATGCTAATAGCGACGCACCATTGCCAGAGATAGGAATATTAAGCACTGTCTGGCTGTCATAATCGAGCAGCTGCTCGGTATCTTCACCATTTTCTTGATTAACCGCCTGCATCAGATTATCTGTTGCAACATATTGCCCAAAATAAACTTGCTGCATACGCGCATCAAGGGCGCTATACACGTCAGTCACACCATATTTCTGATACGCCGCTTGCGCAATCGCTTGTAGGCTTGAGACACCCACACAAGGAATATCATGGGCGACAGACAACGCTTGTACCACTGCCGTGTTGATCCGTATACCGCTAAAAGCACCAGGGCCACGGTTAAATATCAAGGCTTGCAAATCAGCAAGGTTCAGCTTAGCCTCGGACAAAGCGGCATCAATCATCGGCAGAATTTGTTGGGTTTGCTGGCGTTTACCCGTCTCCGTATGACTCGACAGCACTTGACCGCTGGCATCTAAAATCGCGATCGAACACTGATCAAATACGGTATCCATTGCTAAAAACATCTTCACCTCAGCCTATTCGCTTAGCATTATAAAACAGCGCCTATCATAGCATTTAGGATAAGCAAATTTTATGACTTTCTGCGTTTTTCATACTTAATCCATCAGAATGTAGCAGACATAAAAAACCCCAAGGCTATTTTTGCCATGGGGCTGTCATTAAAACGGCTTATTGATCCGAGCAGATATTAATTAAAAACGCTTTTTAAAATCCTTTGGTGCTTGATGTTGCATTTCCTGCATTTGCTTTTGCATCTCTTCGGTGCTTGGCATGTTGTTTGGATCCAGACCCATTTGCTTGGCCATTTGTTGTGGGTTCACGTCTTTAGCGCCGCCTTGCTGACCACCGCCACCAAATAAAGGACCGCCACCGCCGCCACCAGCACCGCCGCCGCCCATCAATCCTTGCATCGATTTCATCATTTTACTGATGCCTTCAGGCTTGGAGATCATTTTCATCATTTTTGCCATTTGCTTGTGCTGCTTGAGCAAACGATTGACGTCTTGAATCTCACGTCCAGAACCTGCGGCAATACGGCGCTTACGGCTTGGGTTAATTTTATCAGGGTTTTTACGCTCAAATGGTGTCATCGAATTAATCAACGCTTCCATTTCACGCACTTTTTCTTCTGGCTTGGCATCTTCAACCGCTTTTTGCATATCTGAGCCGCCCATACCGGGCATTTTATCCAAAAATCCTGCCATGCCGCCCATGCTTTTCATTTGTTGGAACTGGGTCAAAAGATCCTCAAGGTCGAAATCACCGCCCTTTTGCATCTTTTTCGCCATTTTTTCGGCTTTATCACGGTCGATTTTTTGCTCGACTTCTTCAACCAAACTCAGTACGTCACCCATACCAAGGATACGCTGGGCAATACGTTCAGGATGGAATAGCTCTAACGCGTCTAATTTTTCACCACGACCTAAGAACTTAATCGGCTTACCTGTGATGGCGCGTACAGAAAGCGCCGCACCGCCGCGAGCATCGCCATCCGTCTTGGTTAAGATAACACCCGTCAATGGCAACGCATCGTTAAAGGCTTTGGCAGTATTGGCGGCATCTTGACCGGTCATCGCATCGACGACGAATAAGGTCTCAGATGGATTGACCGCTGCCGTTAACGCCTTGATCTCATCCATCATATTGTCGTCAATATGCAGACGACCAGCGGTATCAATAATTAGAATATCTTGATATTGAATCTTGGCTTCTTCGATAGCGCGTAGTGCGATATCAATGGGGTTTTCATCGGTACTTGAATTCACAAACTTAGCATTCACTTGACCAGCCACTTGCTCAAGCTGGGCAATCGCTGCCGGACGGTAAACGTCAGCCGAGACTAGCATCACCTTTTTCTTATGACGCTCTTGTAAAAACTTCGCCAATTTACCAGCGGTAGTGGTTTTACCTGCACCTTGCAAACCGGCTAGTAGATAAACCACTGGCGGCTTACCTGTCATTTCAAGCTGCTGGTTGGCGCTGCCCATCATTTCCGTCAGCTCATCGTGGACAATTTTGACAAAGGCTTGCCCCGGTGCCAACTCTTTGAGCACTTCTGCGCCAAGCGCTTGCTCTTTGACGCGCTTTACAAAGTCACGGGTGACTGGTAGCGCCACGTCGGCTTCTAGCAGCGCCATGCGCACTTCACGCAGCGTGTCTTTGATATTGTCTTCAGTCAGTTGCCCAGTCCCTACGATATTGCGCAGGCTCGACGATAAGCGTTCTGTTAAGGTATCAAACATAAATAACTCTCAGTTAAAATAATTCGCAATTAAAATAATTGTTAGGTAAACCATGCCAATGGCTTATAAATAATATTAAGGTGTGTTTTTACGTTAATGGTCGCAATTTAAGCAAATAAAACAGCATATTATCAATACTATAGCATTAAGGTGATTAAAAACTTATAGACGTTTTGCAAAATAGTTGCTGGGTAAACTCATCAGTTACCGATACAAGATCTTATTTATCATGCCATCGCTCAGCATTTATGAGGAATAAATAAGATGACACTCAATTGGTTGCCATTTTATGATAAATTGGACGATTATTCTAATCATTCTGACACGATCACTTTAGCATTATATTGAGCGGCTATCTTACGCTCATAAAGAGATGAGGCTTTTTAACTGTGCACCTTGCATTCTTACTTGCTAGTATGGCTTATATCATCGTCAGCTTCCACATCGGCTGGGCGCTTATTCAGGATAAACCTATCCATAAAAGCATCAGTTTGGGCTTGTTATTGGTCGGCATGCTCGCACACGCGACGCTACTCTATCCGTACGTCGTCACCTTATACGGGCTAAATTTCAATTTATTTAATGTGTTTAGCCTGACGAGTCTGTTTTTCTTATTCTTTTATGTGCTGTTCTGTCTTTATCGCCCCATTCTTAGCCTCGGCATTTTGGCAGCACCGACTGCCCTGATAGGCATGACGATCGGCTATATAGGCCGCGCTCCTTATCAACCGCTCACGGATATTAGCGTTGGTCTTGAGGCGCATATTTTATTATCACTGGCCGCCTATTGTGTGCTGCTGATGGCAGCGCTGCAAGCGCTATTTTTGCGGCTACAAATCCGTGAGCTTAAGCATCAAACTATCCATCGCTTTTGGGTCAATAAACTGCCATCACTGCAAAGTATGGAGAGTCTATTGTTCGATATGCTGTTGGTAGGATTCGTCCTACTAAGTATTGCTCTGGGCATCGGATTTATTTATGTAGAAGACTTGATGGCACAGCATATTGTGCATAAAACCGTGTTTAGCCTGCTGTCTTGGTTATTATTTGGCGCGCTACTATTCGGTAATTGGCGCGCTGGCTGGCGTGGTAAACGTGCGGCCAACATCACCATTTATGCCTTTATCCTACTGGCTATTGGCTTTGTCGGCAGCAAATTTGTGTTAGAGATGCTTTTATAAACTTAGCTTTAAAACCGTAATGTGATTACAAGCGGAGCCGCCAGTAGTATTAGATAATACTACTGGCGGCTTTTCATTAACTCTATTTTTAATGCTTTCTTTTAACTTTAAAACCGCTCTAATTAAAAACCACTGTTTTATTGCCGGTCACAATGACGCGATTTTGCACATGCCAGTTGACGGCACGTGCCAACACATTGCGCTCGATATCACGACCAATAGCCCGCAACTCTACCACACCTTGACGATGCGTGACACGGTGCACATCTTGCTCAATGATAGGCCCTTGATCCAATTCTGCGGTGACATAATGCGCAGTCGCACCGATAAGCTTGACGCCTTTATCATAAGCTTGACGATACGGGTCGGCACCGACGAAGGCTGGCAAGAACGAATGATGAATATTGATAATTTGCATCGGCCAACGCCTCACAAAATCAGACGACAATATCTGCATATAGCGCGCCAATACTAGCAAGTCATTGCCTGCCATTAGCTCATGAATCTGCTCTTCAGCCTCTGCCTTATTGTCCTTGGTCACTGGCACATAATGAAAAGGTATACCAAAGTTTTCTACCGCTTGGCGTAAATCTTCATGGTTGCTAACGACAGAGGTTATCTCGCAATCGAGCAATCCACGCTGGTGGCGCCATAACAAATCTAATAAAGCGTGATCAAACTTGGAGACCAAAATACCGACTTTGGTTTGAATAGCATTATCGTGTAAGCGCCAAGTCATATTGTGACGCTTGGCAACCGTATGCCCAAAGCTGGCTTCAAAATTATCAATGATGTCGCTTAACCCTGATAGCGCAAACTCTAAGCGCATAAAATACTGTCCGCCTTCATGAGCGGTTGAATACTGATCAAGAGTAATGATGTTGCCACCATAGCGATGAATAAACTCGGATACCGCTTGTACGATACCGGCTTGATCTTTACATTTAATCAAAAGAGTAGCGGTATCAATGGCAGGGTTAACAGAGGTATTGTTAGAAGATGAAGCTGTTATTGTGGTATCTGATGTCTTATTACTTAACATAGTGCGCCCAATCTAAAAAATAAATCAAAATTTACTACTGGTTTTAGAATCTATTCGTAGTATAAGAAAACCGCTATTTTAGTCGCTTTTACGATATTTTGCTGACTGAGTTGGTTTTTTTTAGTTATTAAGATTCATAACGTAAAAACCCCCAACGCGAGGTTAGGGGTTTTGGTAATAGGGCCATTCAGCCTATTAACTCGTTGCTAGTATTATTCGACTTTGATGGTTTTGGTAAAACCTGCGCCATTACTAACGATTCCTAACGTAGCGCCTAATTCGAACGCTTGATTGAAGTCTACAATATAGCTGTTATAACCCTGTGACTGTGCATCTGGGCCAATGCCATTGATCGATACAGCATAGCTCGGCTGATATGGAGAAAGTATAACTTTCGTAGTATCTTTTTCAGCGTTAATATTGACACTTAAGCTATTCACGCAGGTTGCGTTGCCTGGACCGAATGGACTGGCATCAGCGATCCAAGGACTGAATAGGGTATTGCCAGTGATATCTAGATCACTTTCCAAATACGGTAGCGAGTAATTCAAACTTTGAGTATTCTCACTCCCATTTAGGAAGGTTGAGGCATCAAACCTTACTTTTACCCAGTTTGAATAGCGGATAGGATAGCGAATCTCGAAATCAGCACGACCTTCTTCATCCGTCACAAACGAGTAACCGTCGTCAGCGAATGTTCCGCCGATGATAGCGACTGGATTAATAGTATCAAGTACAGTGTTATTGTTTACATCATCATCGTTATCTAAGATGTAGTTATATTCTGGGCTGTCCTCACTTGTGATCCAGTTAGACTGTAGTAGGACAGATGTCTTCTCAGAGAACGTTTTAGGTTCTGGCGTATTGACATTGCCATCTACATCTACAGTATCAGCCTCTTGATACAAGATACTGCTATCAAGTAAGCACACTCGACCCTGTGCATATTCAACTGCATAAGATTTAATGGATACCTCTTTGTCAGCGACCGCTTTTCCTGAGCCATCCATAACCGATATCGAGCCACGTACGGTATAGTAAATATCGTCAGAGGATATCTTGTTAGCGAACGTCAATGTCGTATAAACCGCATCTTTTGAAACGGTAATATTGATAGGCTTACTGCCAATATTGGTAGGGTCTCTCAGTAGACGAGCGTTAATAGTCACCCCATTGATCGGTGAGCTGGCGTTTGCCAAATACACCACACGTGCCTGACCTTTGCTATCAGTGATGGCAGTGGCTGCAGACAAACGTCCTGCTGACGAATCAGCATCGCGACTGAATACCACGGTTTGCCCTTCAACAGGCACATCGTTTTTATCTTTGACCGTTGCCACAAGCTCAGTGCTACTGCCTGGCGTGATGACTGATTTGACAGCTTGGAACAACATCTTAGCTGGCGTGGTGGCTCTAAAACGCGTATCTACGGTTGTTTGATACTTGAGCTGACCATTGCTCATCTCACCAAGCACTGTCGCTTGCAATACTGCAGTACCAGCAAGTGTCGATGTCAGTACGACTGGAACTGTAATGATATTACCTTGAATATTGGCAGCTGTTATCGCTTTGGTTGAGATGACACTATTATTGCCAAATGTTCCAATCGTCGTCTGCACTTCCAAACGCTTACCAAGCAACGCAGTCGCTTCGGCTGTAGAGTTAGTACGAATTTGTATGTTGATATTTTGGGCAACATTGACATCATAAACGTCTTCGATATTGATGAAGCTAATACCTGCTTGCGATACCTTGACCAAATCAACACTACTGGTACTGCGCTGGATCGTTAATGCACGCTCACCCGAGGCTCTTACAAAGACACGTAAATTACCGTTATTATCAAAAACCAAGTCACTTTCATTGACAGTAAAGCTGGCTTTACCATCTGTATCAGTAGTCGTATCATCTGCAATGACTTCACCTTCGCTATCAACAAGCTCTACTTTGGCATTGGCAATCGCGCGCCCTGCTCCATCCGTTAAGATAGATGACAAAGTGGTCGTACTATTATCTTTTAAGTTTGTTTCAGATGCCGTTAGTGTGAGCGTAGTCCCGATTGCAGATAAGCTTAGGGATTTTTGTTCACGTACTTGCATACTGACAGTACCATTAGCATCATATTGCGGCATGACGATCTTAGCATTGATCACGACACTGTGATTTAGGCGAGCATTGATACTGTTGGCTGCTAACAATACACCGACATCAACCCTGCCAGCCTCATCGCTTATAACTGTACTTGATGTGGTCAGGGCTGCACCGCTTGCCTCTAGATTCTCAATGCTTAGTTGTACTGGTACACCAACAAGTATACCGCCACTGTTATCAGTCACTCGGAAGATAGCATTGGTTTGATCGCCACCTGTGATAAGCGTAGGCTTGTCAGATGATACTAGGATCTGATAACTCTCTACGGTAGCTGTGTCTACAGCGACGGTATAAATTTGTGTTAAATTAACATTTTTTGCAGTGGTGGTGGTTGCAGTTAACTCGATTCCTGCTTCCAAAATTGCCTGATTAACGTTGGCACCTTTTTCTAGTACAAGATCAAAGGTAGCAACACCATCACTGTTAGTAATTGCGACACCGTCACCAGATACACTAACCCCAGTTCTGATAGGGTCGTTGACGTTCAAGCGCACTTCTCGATTAGCAATGCTACTATCACTATCTGTCGCTCTAACAAATACCTTAAAAGTATCCCCTTGAGTATTGACCACTTTATTAGTACCAATACTCAGTGCTTCTGTAATGCCTACTGGTGTTTCGGTTCTGACATTGGCTGTTTGAGTAACAATGTTGCCATTAACGTCAGCAGCAGATAATCCAATGCTAATACTATTACCGATAGCAGCTTTTTGTGCATCGGTTAAGTTATTTGGTACGGCAATAGTAAATACAGCTTTACCCGAACTATCTGTTGTTTGACTGCTAGATATTAAGGTAACCCCTTTACTAGCGACAGAAGCTGGCAGTGCAAGGAAAACTTTTTGACCAGTAACTACGTTACCTTTTTTGTCTTTTGCCACTACTTCAATCTGTGTTTCACCACCGTTTAAGTTTAGAGCTTTTGATGAATTAACAAGCAAAGAAATAGCAGAAGCCATAGACTGGACTTTGACATTAACTTGCTGCTTTTTACCTGTTAGTGTCTCAGTCAAAGTCGCTGTCAAAACTTCTGTACTTAGCGCAGCTTTTTGCTCAGCAGTCAGATCGTTTGAAACCACGACATTGAAGCTAACGAGACCATTTTCATTCGTATTTGCAGTGATATTAGAAGAGCCGATTTGACCGTTGACCGTCAGCAATCCTGCTAATGCACTATTATTAAACACTAACTTAATAGGCTGATTGGCAATTTGCTCACCAGAGGATTGGTCATTCAACTGGGCTTGTATGCTAGCATTACTACCAACGTTATTGAGGATATAGCCTGCTTGACTGTTAATATTATTGGTAGCATTCAGAATATTTAGAGTGACCACTGGAGTGATAATAGTGACTTTTGTGGCTGCAGAGTTATAGACAATACCATTTTCAACATAAGACAATTGATAGTTAATACCAGTATTTTTAAGGTCGGCACGTTCAGCGGCTGTTAGATCACTTGGTATATTAACCGCAAATAAGGCATCACCATTAAAGTCAGTCATCGCCGACTGAGTGACAGTGACTCCATAACTAAGTGCCTTGGCTCCCAATTGAATAGTAATTTCTTTATCTGAAACTGGCTTAACATTGCTACCTTTAGTCGTAAGCTTAACATTGATATTACCGTTACCACCTAGCTCACTGATAGATGGTGTCGCAATAGAAGCAAACTGAATGCTGGTTACTGGCTGCTCAACTTTGATATTTCCTGGCAACCTAGACTGAGTGCCATCCTCGTCCGTTATTACCGCTGTATAACCAATGCCCGACTTTATCAAATTTTCACGTTGCGTTGGCGTTAAGTTTTTGCTGATGCCAATACTAAATTCTGCTATTCCACTACTATCAGTAATCAGCTCATTACCGATAATAGTAATTCCAGTACTTGTACTTTGATCTAACACTACTTTGACTGTACGACCCACTGCTGCACTACCGTTCTTACGTTTACCAGCAACCTGCAATTTGAACTGCTCTGCTAGCGCGCTAACCGTTGCAGGCAAGCTTTGTACTGACAATTGGATATCGCTCTGGCCTATGTCTGAACCAATACGAATCTTTTCGCTACTGACAGAGCTAGGTACTCCTGAAGACTCTATGATGCTTGCTGTTAAAGCAAATGTTGTCGCCTTTTCTAACTGCAGTTTCTGATCTTCTGTCAAGTTGTTAGGCACTCGTACTGTGTAGCTAACTTCACCTTTACTATCTGTTACTTGCTCAGAATTATTCTGTAGCGTTAGTAGACCAGCATCAGCTAAGCCTTTCGGTAAGCTTGCTGTAACTTTCTGACCTGCAATGATGCCGCCGCGATCATTGTTGACACGGAAGCTAATAACGGCACTACCACCTGAGCTTGATAGTTCCTTCTTATTGCTTTCATTAAAGTTGATTTTATATTCTGCAGTAGGTAGATAAACTGTGCTAGAAGCTGTTTTTGAGGTTGACGAACGATTAGGCTCAGTTAAAACAACCGTATAACTAATGCCGTCTTTGATAAGAGTTTTGCGGTCAGCCGCGCTCACAGTAGCATCAACATTCAAAGTCACATTGGCTTGGCCTTGAGCGTCTAAAGTCACTTTATTAGTGCTTAGGCTTACTCCAGTCAATCCATTATTAAGTTTGATGGTGGCCGTCGATCCATTGATAGCTGTCGGTACTTTGGAATTTTTGGCAGTAGCAGTAATAGCAATAGTTTGGCTGTCACCATAAGCACTAAGACGACTAGAACTACCAATCACTGTTAAAGCATAATCAGAGATAGGCAGCGCTGCTTTAAACTCACCATTAGTTTCTTTGGTAGCGCCATTTTCTTCTGCAATGTTGATAGCATAAGCGATGGTTTTACCTACTAGCGCTGTACGATCAGCGACTGATAATTTATCGTCAACTTGAATCGTAAAAGTAGCTAAACCGTTAGCATCAGTAACTGTAGTACTACCACCAACGATAGCAACTCCTTTGACGTTGGCAATACCCAAGCCAACCGCTACGTCTTTGACACGAGCACCCTTGCTATTTTTGGCAATCACACTAAGGGTTGCTGTGTCACCATATACGTTTAAGACGTTATTGGAGACCGAACTGGTAGTCAACGAAGTACTGATATCAAGCTCACTTTCGATAACTTGAGTACCATCACCACTGCCTTCTCTACTTACCGAAACTTTTAGCTCTTGCGGTGCGATAGCTGTACCATCTGCTTTATTGGCAGTCGCCACTAAAGTGAAGCCTTCTGCTATTAGCCTATCTTTATCAGCGACAGCTTGCGGGTTGAGCTTAAGCGTATATACAGCATTACCGTCATTATCAGTCGTTTGGGTACTCTGGCCCTCGATGGTAATACCATTAGTTTCAGAATTGACTACTTGCAAGGTCACTGCTTTACCAGCCATCGCGCCACCAGAACTCACTTCGGCAGCTTTGACAGTGACACTAAAGTTCGTTTGCTCATTGGATAGCTCAATGATAGTAGGCGCTGTACTGAGCTTTTGTAAAAAGAAATCAGGTTCAACACTTGGGACTTGCTCACCACCACCGTTATTACCATTATCACCCGTCCCAGGTTGCGTCACACCCAAATCAGGTTCTGGTGCAACCGTATCAGTACCACCGCCGCCACAGCCTGCTAGAGTTAAAGCCAATGTTAGCGCTGTAAATTGAAATAGTTTAGAGCTAAGTGGTAATGAGCTATATGACATGTTTTGAACTCCGCATAGGCAGTAATTTTTTCGAGCAAATAAGTAAAATAACATTACACAGAATCATAATAGATTGGCAATGATACATAGATTTACATTAAAGCCAGTTGTATTAACAGATTGTATTAATTTTATAACAGCAACTTTACTGACTTTTGTTATAACTTACAACTAAAAATTAACCTTTACCGTTAAATAATCAATCACATAGTTCGCTCAATTCAGGTATAATAGCTCGCGTTGAAGCAGACAATTATCATAAAAATATTTGAGTATTCATTACTTTTATGGTATAAATGTCGGCTTTAAAATTTTCTGAATTGGTTAGCCTGTTATTTGCCTTTAGATGACAGTCATATCAGCTCAACCTTCATATAGTTTTGTTTGGTGCAAAGCTGCCGCTTGCTGTGTCCATGCCGCAAATACGTGCAACTTGCCCAGACTGGTATGAGAAAAACTCATACCTCATAGATTAGGAGTTCGCCATGTCTAGAGTTTGCCAAGTGACTGGAAAGCGCCCTATGGTGGGTAATAATGTTTCGCACGCAAACAACAAAACCCGTCGTCGCTTTCTACCAAACCTTCATAACCATCGTTTTTGGGTAGAGTCTGAAAATCGTTTTGTACGTCTACGTGTGTCTACCAAAGGTATGCGCACTATTGACAAACTTGGTATCGATAAAGTGTTAGCAGATATGCGCGCACAAGGTCAAAAAGTATAAGTGACGACTGGTAGCTTAAGGACATCGATTATCTTTGTCACTTAAGCTGCTATTCTGCTACATCTATTGTAGCCATTTAATTTTTTAGATCCGTACCTATCGTTTGAAGACCCCTCATTTACAGGAAAGCTATCATGAGAGATAAAATTAAGTTAGTATCAACCGCTGGTACTGGGTATTACTACACCACTACCAAAAACAAGCGCACTATGCCTGGCAAAATGGAAATCAAAAAGTTTGATCCAAAAGTACGCCAGCATGTGATCTTTAAAGAAGCTAAAATCAAATAATTGCTATTATTTGAACAAAAAAAGGGTATATCAATTGATATACCCTTTTTTATTGCTGACGTTTTGACTATTTGTGCTTAACTTGCCTTACTAACTTACTCGCTATTATTAATAGCCATGCAGAAACAGCCGTGCAGATTAACTGTAGTGTGTTGGCTCTTTATCATAGACATGCGCATGCCATTGGCTCATCTGCTTTTGCATAATGACCTGAATCGCTGCATGAATCATGTGCTGACCTATCGCTTGCGTATCACTACCAAGCAACTCTTTTAGTTTTTCAGAAAAATCAATGGTCATCAGCGGCGCTTCATCTTGTTCAGCGTCACGCAATAACAATCGACCATCATCCGCCTCTACTAGCTCGAGTGTGGTCTCTTTGGCAAATCCTGCAAATTGATCGGTACTTTCGTTGTCTACTTCTATTTCATTATCAATGTCGTATGGCATTCACGTTATCCTTATTATCCCGTTTATCGCTGCAAAGAAACCCTAATAATTCATTTAATAAAGCTAGCATTTGACAGTAACGCGGGTAAAACTATCTTACTCATACAATGGACGCTTTGACCTTAGAATTCAAGGGCTGTCACGCAAGTCTTACATATCAATGCAACTTTCGCCTGCTGACGCTGCAAACCAATTAACGCCAATAGCGTAGTTTTGCGATGGTGAATAAGAAAGCCACAAACATGCCAAGGTAATACATGAGCTTTAACTCTAGCGTTGGATCTCGATATTTGAACGGTAAGGCAACGGTGGCAGTAGCAGTCGGAAATATCAACAGCATAAGCAGCCAGTTTTCGATGACATTTAGCCAGCCTTGAAAATCTGTACCATGACGCAGTGATGCCAGCCCTAACAGCAGACACGCGATAATTAAGCTGGTAAATAAACCATTTGGTAAGTCTTTTGGATAAATAATGTTAGCAATCTTGGTCGGTATGATTCGCATGTAAAATTCCAGTCATGCTTATAGAGCATGACTTAATGATGAAAAAGTGTGTAAAAACCGCTTATGAAACATATTGCCATATTAGGGTCTGTTGAACATTCATAAGGTTATAGCTATTCAGCAACCTCATCTTGGTGACTAAAAAATTAACTATAAGTGCCCATCAACCATAGTATCGATATACAAGAGGTTAAATAGCCCAAGCTAATCGCATTCCAGCCTTCTATATGTGTGCCTTTGATCTTGTTAAATATGCGTGACCCTATCCAGAACAACAGCGGAATGCCCAGCATAAATGCAGGCACGATGACCGCAGCGTGGCGTAATACTTCGCCAGTATCATCACCTACCATGAGACGAAAGCCGTAACCTGCCAAGCTTAAGACAAGCGCAAACATAGCCAAGCCAATGGTAATACCTTTGGGTACTAAGCTGCGTTGCTGCGCTTTGCTTGCCACTGGTTCAGGTGACGCTGACGAGTTGATTGAATTTTTTGTGTCCATATTTCACCTACCTTTACGGAACTTGCTGTTAGGCATCATTATAAATTATACAGCACATGTTAATACTTTTTGGCCCCAGTGGTATTGGGTCAATTTTGCTATCACGTCATACGGCAGTTATTAGCAGTTATTAGCAGTTATTAATAACTATTAGCTATTATTGGCCAATGCAAGCTCTACACGCATGGCATCGATAGCAGCCTTATAGTCTTCTTGATTAAATATCGCAGAACCAGCGACAAACATATCAGCGCCCGCTTCAGCGATGGCTCGGATATTACTGGCTTTGACACCACCATCGACTTCTAACCTGATATCACGACCACTGGTGATGATACGCTGACGAACTTGGCGCACCTTGTCCAGAGTACCTTCAATAAACGACTGACCACCATAGCCAGGATTGACGCTCATCAATAGAATCTGATCCACTTTATCCATGACATAGTCGAGATAATGTAATGGCGTCGCTGGGTTCAATACCAGACCACATTCGGCACCGCCATCTTTGATGAGCTGCAACGAACGATCAATGTGTCCACTGGCTTCTGGATGAAACGTAATAATACTCGCACCCGCTTCCAAAAACTGCTCAATCATACTATCAACAGGTGACACCATCAGATGTACGTCGATAGGTGCATCAATGCCATAGTCACGCAGCGCCTTACAAATCATACTACCAAACGTCAAATTGGGTACGTAATGATTATCCATTACATCAAAATGAATCACATCGGCACCTGACTCTAATACCTTTTCAACTTCTTCGCCTAAACGTGCAAAATCAGCTGAGAGTATCGATGGTGCAATAAGATATGGTTTAGAAGGACTGATCATAATTTGGCTACCTAATTGATGTTTAAATAAAGTATTAATAAAATAAAATTGCTGTCAGCTTTAGTCATTTCTGTTTAGATTGAGGACATGCTCTAGCGCTGTTTGTACTGGGTTTTACAATAGGCGCGCCCGACGCCAAAATCTCGTTTCGCTTGATGTTTGGTAGCACGGTTGCTCACGCGCTGACGCCATAATCGAAAGGACGACGGCTTGAGCTCTTGGCGCATGAGCTTAATCACGCCAGCTTCATTAAGACCGTAGCTGTGCTCGATCGCGCCAAATGGTGTTCTGTCTTCCCATGCCATCTCTATCACTCGCGAGACTTGAATCTCATCAAGCACTCTGTCACCAGCGTCATTGATATTTTTTGCGATGAACTCATCTGAGTTAGCTTTAGAGACTCGGTCACTATTGCTATGCTGCTTATTTTTTAGAGCGGCATCCATTTCGGCTTGCATAATCGCAAGTGCTGATTGCGCGTTTTTAGACTCTGAATGAGTGTCACGTATTGAATGGGTATCACTTATTGAGTTCGCATCAGAATTAGATGCTGTTAAATCTTGATAACTTGCCATAATTTTACCTTTTAAACATTAGCGCGTGTTGAGCAGCTTAGTGAAAAGAGTTCGATATCGACGCTTAGCTAAGTTGTGCCATGCGCCAATGATGTTCGATATGGTCGTTGATAACGCTCTGAATAAAATAATAACTATGGTCATGACCTGCCTGATAACGCAATGTTAAAGGCTGCTTGGCTTTTGTACAAGCGTCTTGAAGTTTGCCTGTTTGCAACTGACCTTCTGCTAAAAAATTATCCGCAGCGCCTTGGTCAATCAAGATGCTGGCATACTGCTGACCGACCTTTTCGATCATCTTCGATGCATCTGCTTGCGACCATAGTGATTGGTCATCGCCGAAATACTCAGTATAGGCGGCTTGCCCCCATGCCGACTCACTGGCAGCACAGACGGGCGATAAGGCGGAGACACTGACAAACTTACTTGGGAATTTAAAACCTAACAGTAACGCCCCGTGACCGCCCATGGAGTGTCCAGTGATACCCATGCTATGGATGGGAAATTCTGAGCGCAGCAAATCGTATAGCTCATCGACGATGTAGCTTTGCATATTAAAATGCTCTGCCCACGGCTGCTGTTTCGCATCCACATAGTAGCTTGCGCCCTGACCGACAAAATAGCGCTCATCGTTCGGCACTTCACTGCCTTCACTAGTTCTAGGAGAGGTATCTGGAGCGATAAATATCATACCAAGCTCGCTACATTTTTGTTGAAAATGCGCTTTATGGGTGACGTTATCAGCATTACAGGTCAGACCCGATAGATATAAAACGGCAGGACATAACCGCCCTGCGAGCGCTTCATCAGGCAGATAAATACTGAACGTCATCGGCGTTTTCGTCGCTGTCGATTGATGACTATAGTAATGCTGCTCGCCATCAAAGCAGCGGTTCACACTCTTTTGCGTGAGCTGGCTGTTAGCAGACAGGCTTTTATTATAAGTATTATTCATGAGTAACTTCCTCTTTATCCAAGGTAAAATAAATGATGACTTATAAAAAGCGCTTTATAAGGCAAAAAGCACATTGATAACAAGTCAAATAGCGCTCAAATTTTAATCAATATCACTGGTAGCATCCACTGGCAAGTTAGAGGTACTGTTGGAAGCGGTGTTTGCAGTATTACTGGGTAAAATATTAACGGTGGTAGAACCCGCATTATTCGTAAGGCTAGCGACTGGTGGACGGGTTTTATCAAACAATACTTGCTCAAACGCAGGTAGCGCCGTCTCCATTAGGCTACCAATCACCATCTGTGGCTCTGATGGCTCAAAACCCATCACACTCTCGCGCTCAGTCACTCGTAAGCGGGCATCCTTAAAGGCAGATTCGAAGCTGGTGTTTTCACGCAGGCTTTCAGCAAAAAAGGCTTGCCCAAAATAAGTCATTTCTGCCGTATTAGTGCAGCCAAACGAAGCTTTATCAGCTGCTGAGGCAGTAATCACCACTGTGGTTGGTGAGGCCAATTCATCGATAAACGAGCCTGAGTAACACGCTGATACGACGATTACACGCCAGCGAATACCTGAAGCATCCAAAGATTCACGCAACCAAGTAGCATCTAAATTATCTATCGCAAGTGGTGGATTCGCCAATTGCACGATATTTTCAGTACCGTGTGAGGATAGCGTGAGAAATAGCACATCTTCATCGGCATTCATCTGCCGACCAATTCTTTTTAAGCCGCGCAAAATACTGGTCTTAGTCGCAATTGGTTCATCGAGCCAGCTGTACTGATTATTAATGAGTGAGAGCGAATGACCGCTGGTGCCAAAGCGCACATCGAACAGCTCACGTACTTTATTAATCTCGGAGCGAAAAACATTTTGATCAGAGAACCCAGCCACACCCATAAAGTACCAGTCAGTCTTGCCATCGATACTTGGATCAATGCCATCAAGCGCTTGTTGCAACAGACGTGGCTGCTCGTACAATGCGGCCTCTTCTAACACCGGCTCTACAGGAATTTGCTTAAATATGGGTTGGTCAGCGACATTACGCTGCCAAATAGTCAGCAGCGCCACTGCGCCTACCAGCACAATAATACGCTCCCACCATGGCGTGCGCATGCGACGAGAAAAAATCCACAATAAGGCAAGCGTCTGCCATAAGAACAGCACTAAAAACAGAATGGGTAAAAATGAATAACTCCAGTCCGGCAGCCAACCATAACTGCCAAAAAACTGCACCAGACTTTGTAACAATGCCGACAAGGTGTCAGCAACCAACCATAGCACCACAGGCACAAAAACCAGCGCTTGATTGCCCGCTCGCCGTGCCAAAATAATGCCACTCAATAAAATAATCATCGGCCAAATGAGATAGCTGACCAATCCTTGCTCATTAAAAATACTGCCGCCTTCAGCAGCCAGCCATGAGAAAAGCACGTTGCTACCAAGTGCCAATAGCGCGAAGACCGCAAACTGAATAAAGGTGGGCTTAACCCAAGAAAACGCGCGCGTTGACCCCACTAGCATCCATAAAGTTGCGATAATATTGGCAGCGAAATTGAGTGAAAAGCGCTGAAGCGATACGGTTTTTAGCGACGTAAGTGACAAAGACTTAGACCTCTAGCCAGTCGAAAGAAATAAAGTGAATCAATGATAAGTATTTTGATGCAGCAGCCGTTCAATGTTATTTATTTACATTTTTTGCGCGGCTTACACACAGCGACGTTATGTTTGATCCACTATAGAATAAGCAAAAAAACGAATAGCATGAGTCAATAGTATGGCTCGCCAATCTAACGCGATTGTAACGGATTGTCGGTCAAGAGGATAAGGCTGATTTGTAAAAAATCGCTCAAATCTGACCGAAAATCAATTAAAAAAAGGAGGCCTTGCATACAAGACCTCCTTCTATATCAACGACTCAACACTATCTCATCAATAACTCATTGACGCGTTTTAGGTAAGCGGCTGGATCATCTAATTGACCGCCATCTGCTAGTAATGCTTGATCAAAGATGACTTGCGCCAGCTTGTCAAAATCGACATCAGATTGCTCGCTGGTCTCAAGCTTCTTAATCAGCGGATGATCTGGGTTCACTTCTAGTGTCGGCTTACTCGCTGGCACATCTTGACCCATTTGCTGGAGCATCTGAATCATTTGCGGCGACAACTCACCTTCACCAACGACCAAACAGGCTGGGCTATCGACCAAGCGCGTAGACACTTTCACGTCTTTCGCACGCTCGCCTAACGCTGCTTTTAGCTTATCAACCACTGGCTTCATGGTTTCTTCGGCTTTTTCGGCTTCGGCTTTTTCGGCTTCGTCTTGCAAATCACCCAAATCAACCGCACCTTTGGCGATATTTTGTAGCGGTGTCTCATCAAATGAGGTTAAGAAGTTCATCGCCCATTCATCGACACGACTGGTCATCAAGATAACTTCGATGCCTTTCTTCTTGAACAACTCAAGCTGCGGGCTATTCTTTGCCGCTGCCAAATTATCAGCCGTTATGTAATAGATGGCCTTTTGACCGTCTTTCATGCGCGCTTTATAGTCTTCAAAGCTGGTCGTCACACTGTCTTGCGTGCTGGTCGCATAACGTAGCAATTTGGCAATACGTTCTTGATTGCCCATGTCCTCGCCTAGACCTTCTTTGATGACATCACCAAACTCGGCGTAGAACTGCGCGAACTTCTCTTGCTTATCACTGTCTTCGCTATTGGCCAAACTTGCCAGCAAGGTCAAAATACGACGTGCATTACCATCACGGATAGACTTCACATCACGCGATTCTTGCAATAGCTCGCGACTGACGTTCAATGGCAAGTCGGCTGAATCGATAACCCCTTTGACAAAGCGTAGATACATCGGTAGCAACTGCTCAGCCTCGTCCATAATAAAGACGCGCTTGACGTAAAGCTTGAGACCATGCTGCTGCTCACGAGTATATAAATCTACAGGCGCTTTTTTAGGAATATACAAAAGCTGCGTGTACTGAACACGGCCTTCTACACGGTTATGTGTCCACGTAAGCGGCGCATCCATGTCATATGAGATGTTTTTATAGAAATCAACATACTCATCATCTTCAATCTCAGATGCTGAACGTGTCCATAATGCACTGGCCTTATTAATGGTTTCCCATTCGTCAGTCAATACCATCTCGCCACCAGTAGGTGCGTCGTCGTTCTCATCTTCTTTTACGTCTTCTTGCCAGATCTCTTTACGCATTTGAATCGGTAGGCTGATATGGTCAGAGTATTTATTCACCAAGCGCTTAATTTTGGCGCGGTCTAGATAGCTGTCTTCGCCTTCAACGTACTCTTCTTTTAGATGCAACGTGATGGCAGTACCGCGCGCGTCTTTGGTGATAGGCTCAACGGTAAAGCTACCAGTGCCATCGGATACCCAACGTACGCCTTTATCTGCAGGCTCACCCGCTTTGCGTGATTCTACGCTAATCGTATCTGCCACGATAAAGCCTGAATAGAAACCAACACCGAACTGTCCGATTAATTGACCTTCTTGCTTTTGCGACTCAGACAATTTGTCTAAAAATGCTTTGGTGCCAGACTTAGCAATCGTACCTAAGTTTTCGATGGCATCCGCTTCATTCATACCAATACCATTATCGGTAAAGGTAATCGTTTTAGCATCTTCATCGACGGCGATGCGAATTTTTAACTCACCATCGTTTTCATAAAGACTGTCATCATTAGTCCCTTCAAAACGCAGTTTATCGCAGGCATCAGAGGCATTAGATACCAATTCACGGACAAAGATATCGGCATTAGAATATAGCGAATGCGTCACCAAATGCAGCAACTGTGCCACTTCCGCTTCAAACGTATGTTTTTTTAATTCTGGATTCAGACCTTTAGCTTGAGTTGCTTCACTCATAAAACACTCCTTTGAATTCTATTAAGTACTTATTATAAAATAACGATGAACCTGCCAAGACCGCTTTAATAGCATTATCAAAGCTAGCCTGTTGGATACCGTTAAGCTGTTTATACTAATAGGGGCATAGAAGAAAATTTCAAGCGCAAAAGGGTTATTCAATAAAAAACACCGTCTTAGTTTGCTAAGGCGGTGTTTTTTGTGAGCCATATACTCACATAATCATTTAAAAAGGCATATAGTCAAGTCTATATAAATCCGCTACATCGTCATCCTCGCTAAGCATACTAATGTATAACTTGCACTCGGTTTCCTTGTATCGAAATTATATTGAACTGACTATATTAAACTTTATTCTGAGTAAGCTTCTATCAATAAATCCCAAATGGTCGTTAGCTTATTTGAAAAGTGCATATGTGTTTTCATAGTAACCTTCAGTGCAGTAATATTGTCTTGATAGACACCATTACAACCGATTACTATAATTCTGTAAAATATATTAAATATATATTTTTGTTTTGTTTTTTAAAACAATAAAATTACTCAACATTTAACGTGGCATCGGACGAATGGTCAAAATCTGCTCGCTGCGACCAAACGGCCCATATATATCGTGCAACACTGCGCTGGTCACCCCAATCCCATCAGCGCCATACTGTTGTACCGCGTCAATGCCGAGCCAACGTCCTTGCGGCGCGCGATGCATATGAATCTGCAAATCAGTATTGGGAAACATCCACTCCAACTTTGATAGTCCGAGACCAAGCCGTGGCACGACGCCATTAGCAGTATCGACCATGCCCAATAAATGCACCAAATCATCCGTCGGTTCGCCCTCGACCATCTCAACATCATTGGTGATCCAAACCATACCACGCCCAGCGCGACGATCAGCATCAGTGACTAAGCGCACTGTTTTAATAAAACCACCTGGCCAACCTTTCATACCATCCCAGACTGCCAATTCTTCAGGTTGGTACTGTGCTTTTTGATCCTCTAGCCCTGCAATCTCACTGGTATCTTGAGTCATCAGTCGCCATGCACGAGCAATAATAGCATCACGGCCACGACTGCTCAGTACCGACTCAACCAGCTCGATGGTTCTGCCCGGACGAATACAACGGGTAGTAACAGTAAACTCATCGAGCGGTATAAGTCCCAAAATATCGAGACTAATACGGGCAATTCTCATATTCTCTTGTGGAGCAAATCTACTAAGCTCAGCGGTCAGTAATCCTGTCGCTGGTGCCATATGCTGCTCGTGCTCATTCCAAGCGCCTTGGGCATTCTTGGTGGGCTGATAATGTGCGATCATCACACCATCGTCTTGCTGTTCACGTTTAATAAAGTTGTAATAAGCTGACATTCACCATCCTTAATGTTGTCTCAAATCTTGCTCATTCATCCAGTATTTTGTAACTGTTGTGAGAAGTGGTTATGGTTGTATAAAAAAGTTATGCGTTACTAGAGCGTGTTAATCACTTCCTAGTAATTTTCAGGCGTGGCTTACCTTTATTGTTTATTTAGTAAGCTCTTGTTTTCTCATATTGAGCAACGTGCGACTCTTAGCCATTATAAAAAGGAAAAAAGCCATGATAGCAATGAGGGCACCATATAAGACACTATAATCTTTCATAAATTGTGCCGTATTAAGAATAAGCATCAATACCAAAATAACAATCACAAACATATTAATTTTCAATTGCTTATTAATGTCATCGACTGTGGCTTCGGCCAATACGAACTTTTTTTTGTGCTTTTTCATGTTACTTACCTACTTGCGTGACCGGAATACGTAAGGCTTTGGGCAGACTAAATATGACATTCTCTTCGATACCTGACAGCTCACTTGGCAAGTCACCGCCCCAATCTTGCAACTGCTGTAGCACCTCTTGAATCAATACTTCTGGCGCTGAAGCCCCTGCGGTGACACCAACATTCTCTACGCCATCAAACCAGCTACTGTCCATTTCGCTGGCGTTGTCTATCAAATAAGCACGGCAATTCATCCGCTCTGCCAATTCACGCAAACGATTTGAGTTTGAGGAATTTGGTGAGCCTACCACCAATACTATCTCGCAGCGACTGGCCAAATCTTTGACCGCATCTTGGCGGTTTTGGGTGGCGTAACAGATGTCATCTTTACGCGGTCCTTCGATACTAGGGAATTTGTCGCGCAGTGCATCGATGACGCGAGCCGTATCATCCATCGACAAAGTCGTTTGGGTAACGAATGCCAAACGCTCGCCATCCTGCACAGTCAGATTTTCGACATCGGCTTCATTTTCGACTAGATGAATCTCTCCACCATGACGACGGTTAAATCGCCCCATTGTGCCCTCAACTTCAGGATGTCCAGCATGACCGATCAACACCGCATCCATACCATCTTGGGCAAATTTAGCGACTTCGATATGTACCTTAGTGACTAGCGGACAAGTGGCATCAAAGACGGTCAGGTCACGACGAGTCGCCTCATCTTCGACCGCTTTTGAGACCCCATGCGCAGAGAAAATAACGATTGCACCATCGGGTACTTCGTGAAGTTCTTCGACAAATACCGCACCGCGATTGGCCAAATCCGAGACCACAAATTTATTATGGACGACCTCATGACGGACATAAATAGGGGGCTCAAAGCGGGTCAATGCTTCGTTGACTATCGCAATCGCGCGATCGACACCAGCGCAAAAACCACGTGGATTGGCAAGATAAATTTGCATAAGATGGCCTATCATTAGATAATTTGTATTTATCGCTTAACGTCAAAAGCTTAACGTCAAAAGTTGGGATGCATTCAATACGCTACTTTAGCATAATTTGCTTTTATTGCCTTTTAAAATACCACCGTCCCAGTCGCTATAGACGCAGTCGGTCTTTAAAAAAACAAAAGTGTCAAAAGCAGTTTATAATTAGGCAGTAGTTATGGTTTCTCTAACCTTACATGATGGCATTTTATATTTTTACCAGCCTTTGATGCTTTGGCGTTTCACTATCGCATCTTTTCGTCTTTTATTAGCGCACACTTTATTAGGGCACACCCCATTAGGACACTTTGTATGACAGGTTCATTATTTATTATTACCGCTGCCTCTGGTACGGGCAAGACCTCACTGGTAAAGCAGCTACTTGCCACCACCAATGACTTGACCGTCAGTGTCTCCCATACGACTCGCGTCCCACGTCCGGGTGAGATTAATGGTCATCATTATCATTTTACCGATGTCGATAAATTTGTGACTGCCATCGGCGACAATAAGTTTTTGGAGCACGCCGAAGTGTTTGGCAATTATTATGGCACCTCAGAACAAAGCGTACGTGCGCAATTAGAGGCCGGTGTCGATGTGATTTTGGAGATTGATTGGCAAGGAGCGCTACAAGTCAAAAAAATATTTACTGACGCGACGATGGTTTTTATTCTACCACCAAGCATTGCCACGTTACGCCAGCGCTTGTCGACTCGCGCGCAAGACACGATAGAAGTCATAGAGCAGCGTTTAGCAGGCGCAGTGACTGAGATGGCGCAATATGTGAATTTTGATTTTGTCATCATTAATGACAATTTCGAAGTCGCCTTGACTGAGCTAAAAGCCATTATCGTCGCTGATAGACAGACGCTTAAACGCCAACAGCAGCGTTATCATCGTACGATTAGCAACTTGCTAAGCAATAAAGTACAAGAGTAAGGTTATTACTGCCTGTCAGTAGGGTTTAATTTGGCAAGCGGACATAAAAAGCAACCACCTAGCTAGGCAAAAAATGCTACAATGTCCAGCTATCCCCCTTTATATTTTTGATATTATTTTTATTTGAGTGACGGACTATGTCTGTAACTAATAAAAACAACCGAGGTAGCTATTTATGGCACGAGTGACGATTGAAGATTGTTTGGATAATGTTGATAATCGCTTTGAGCTGGTTTTGGTCGCAAGCAAGCGCGCCCGTCAGCTGGCCAAAGGTATCGCTGAACCGTTGGTTGAAGTCGATAACGACAAGCCTACGGTATTGGCTCTACGTGAAATTGCCGCGGGCAAAATCACTCGCGATATTCTAAATCAGCCAGAGCATAATTTTGCTACTAGCTCAATGGATTTAGCACTGTCAGGCGATCATAGCTTCTAGTAAAAGCTGTTTGACATGCAAATGCATATTGATGATAAAAACCACAGCTTATGCTGTGGTTTTTCGTTTACAACTGTATGCTTTTGGCTATCATGAAAGCCATTTGCGCCCAAAATCATACCACTGGGTATAAATTTATAAGTTTTTTTCTGGCACCAGCGCTTAGCAGTTGACATTGAATACGATTTACGATTAATTAGAGAGTGGTCTCGCCTTTCTACTGCTCTCTATTATAATTATTACTCTTTTTTACAATGATCGTTTTCTTTTATAATATGGTCGCTGCAATTTAAAAGCGTGACAGCATCAACCCTGTAAACGATATGCTGGTACAGCTTGCATACGGTTGCTTTTTTATCCATATATCCATACATCGATATTATCTTGCTTTAACGATAGATTAGTATTCATTCAGTCACCATTTACCTTAACAGGGCTTAATCAATTATAGGTAATGGAAAATAGGATCGTCACTTTATGAGTCAAACCCTTCCCAAACTCAGTCATCATCTAGTCGATGATGCTCAATATAATTTGCTCCGTTCAGTTGGCTATCTGACTGCTGCCGAACGCCGTGATATTGTTGATGCCTGTGAGTTCGGTGATATTGCGCATATTAAAGACAAGCGTAAATCAGGGGAGCCTTATATCACTCATCCGATTGCGGTCGCTGAAATATTGGCAGGTTTTCGTTTAGATCGAGATACCATTATTGCAGCGATTTTACATGATACTGTCGAAGATACCGACGTTAGCGATGAGCAAATCGAGCAACGTTATGGCAAAGTGGTTGCTAGACTGGTTGATGGTGTCACCAAATTAAAATCTTCGACCCATAATAAGCAACAAAATAAAGCGGCGACTTTTCATAAAATTCTGACGGCTACCCTTGCTGATCCACGGGTGTTAATCATTAAGCTTGCCGACCGCTTACACAATATGTCGACGCTGGATGCGGTACGTCCTGAAAAACAGCGCACGACGGCGCAAGAGACGTTAGATTTTTATGTGCCATTTGCCCGTCTGATGGGTCTCAATGACATTGCTGATTATATTGAAGTGCTGTGTTACCGCAATCTTGATTCTGGTATGTATAACAAGATTTCAGATAAGCTGCTGCAACACGGGCTGGGACGTAATTTTCAAAGAGAGGCTATTCATAGCTATCTGACTATTGTCTTAAACAATTTAGGGCTCAATGGCCTCGTCAAAGTATTAGACAATCGCGTGGTGATATATCGACAGTTTTTCCGCAATCGCGGTGAAATTAATGCGCTACTTCGTCACTATGCTTTTGAGATTGTGCTCGACAATATTGAAGCTTGCGACAAACTGGCTTATTACCTTATCAAAAAATATCAAATCGATGATACCCATATTGCTGACAATATTCGTCGCCCACTACCGGGTGGCAATCAATCCCTGACCCTTATTTATGAGCGGGATAATGATTTTGTAAAAGTCACTATTTTGACCAAGCAAATGCAAAATGCGGCAAGGCTTGGCGTTATCGGGGCAGAACACGCCTCCGATGTCAGTCAATCAGTCATTCAGGCGTCATTACGCAATATGAAAGACTTGGTTGATGAAGACAGCTTAAATCAAAATAGCCCTGACTTTACTGCTGCCGTCTCGACGATTAGCGAGCTGATGGATTACCTGCATTCAAGTAAAATTATTTGTTATAGTCCCAAAGGTCGCGCTTATGAGCTATCACAAGGAGCCACAGCGCTTGATTTTGCTTATGCTGTTGGACCTATGGTCGGTAATGTGGCCGTCGGTGCCAATATCGATGGCAACAAAGCCAAGCTGGGCACGGTGGTCAAAAACGGGCAATTGGTCGAGATTGAAGTAAATAGCCACTCAGAGCCAAAGGCAGAATGGCTCGGGTTTGTCGTGACCAATAAAGCCCGTGAAGAGATTTTACGCTGGTTTAAGGATTTATCTGCTGCTGATAAACAGCATCATGGTCAACAAGCCTTGGATCGCGCGCTAAAAACCTATCAAAAAAGCCTCGATGATTTAACGGACAGCGACTGGAAAAACTTGACAGAATGGCGTGGTCTGACAGAAAAAAGTGCGCTATTTGAACAGATTAGCTCGGGCACACTACTACCACAACTGGTGGTCACTCGCTTATTTAGCGACGAAGTCAGTGACTTGCAGGCTAAAGAACAAAATGATGATGATGCCCAACCGCAACAATTGATTGTCAATGCCTCAGGGGTAGAGCTTGATTTTGCCAATTGTTGCCATCCGATCTATGGCGACCCTATCGTTGGTCATTTATCCCGTCACGGCTTGGTGGTACATCGCCATAAATGCTTCTCGCTCGACGATATTCGCAAAGACAACCCTTATCAAGTGATACAGCTGCGCTGGCGCAATGACAGGGCCATCAAACAAAATGAATCCGGTGAGCACGCTAGCAAAGTCCGTTTTTCGGCTTATCTGAAGCTGTCTCTTGCCCTCAGCGACGAACAAATCAGCGAGGTTATCTACCATCTGCGCCAGTTAAATATGGGGGTGGAAACGGTCGATGTGCGCCATACTGACACTATCATTCATATTGTGGTCCGTAGTCGCAATCATTTAGCACAAGGTATTCGCGAACTGCGCTCGCTGCTGGGCTTTCCCAATATCATGCGACTCTATCAGCTGTAGATAGAAGTGTTAAATACCCTTACTTTTAATCTCGAATTTTCAGAACAACCCAAAACAATGATAAACTTTGCTACTTCGTTTTTAGTCAGTAAATCCAATCAATCAAACGAAAAAAACACCTTAAGGATATAATATGACCCGTCAAACCATTCAAACTGATAAAGCCCCTGCCGCTGTTGGCACTTACTCACAAGCCGTCAAAGTCGGTAACACCGTTTATATTTCAGGACAGTTAGGTTTCGACCCTGAAACCATGGAGTTGAGAGAAGGTTTTAAAGCACAGGCTGAGCAAGTGTTCGAAAATATCAAAGCTATCTGTGAAGCAGCTGGCGGCAGTCTAAATGACGTGGTTAAATTCAATGTATCTTTGACAGACTTAAGTGATTTTGCCGTTTTAAATGAAGTGTTCGTGGCCAACCTATCCGAGCCATACCCTGCCCGCGCAGCCGTACAAGTCGCTGCTCTACCAAAAGGTGGTGTGGTCGAAATTGAGTCTATTCTATATATTGAATAATCTTGATGCTCATCACACTCAATTCTTAAGTAATTGAGTAAAAATAACGGTTGTTAGCGTAAGCCCAAATATCACTATTTGGGCTTACTATTATTCTCATTATTTAAATACCCAAACAATAGAGATGTATTTTATGTTGGTACAAGTTGCTCTGCCCGTGCCCCTTTATCGGGTGTTTGACTATAGCTTACCGGCAGATATGAATGCTTTGCCAGATAATAACTCACCATGGATACCACCAATTGGTAGCCGCGTCGAAGTGTCCTTTGGTCGTCAAACCTTAATCGGTATCGTGGTCGCTCATATCGCTGAAGCGGATAGCAGCGTACCGATGAAAAAACTCAAACCTATTAATAAATGCTTAGATGTTGAGCCGATTTTGGATACCAGCATGCTAAAGCTGGCGTATTGGTTGGCAAGCTATTACCACTATCCGCTTGGTGATGTGTTAGCTGTCATCTTGCCCAGTCTCGTTCGTCAAGGCAAGCCGCTAGACTTGCTGATTACGCACTGGCGAATTTTGCCGCATATTGCTGATGGCGATTTTCGTGCCAATGCCAAAAAGCAGAAGCAACAATTTGATATGCTTAAGCTACACGGTGAGCGCGGTGCGAGCGAAGATGTGCTGCTGTTAGAAGGCATGCAGCGCAGTTTTTTAAAAACGCTGGAAGATAAAGGCCTGATCGAGCGCTATATTGAGCCAAAACAAGCACCTGCTCATGTCAAACTCGCAAAAATGCCACTCGATCTCAATGATGAGCAAGCGCTTGCCGTTGCGGCTATTATTGCGGCGCACGAAGCTGAGCGCTACACGGGGTTTTTACTGAACGGCATTACTGGTAGTGGCAAGACCGAAGTTTATCTGCAAGCGATGCAAGCCGTATTAGAAGCGGGCAAGCAGGTTTTGATTTTAGTACCGGAGATTGGTTTGACCCCGCAGACGCGCGCGCGCTTTGCCAGTCGTTTTGCTGCCCATATTGTCTTGCTACACTCCGGCATGACCAACACTCATCGTCTACAAGGCTGGCAAGATTGCCGCACGGGTCATGCTCAAATCATTATCGGGACGCGCTCAGCGGTGCTATATCCCTTTGCTGATTTGGGACTTATCGTCGTCGACGAAGCACATGACGGCTCTTATAAGCAGCAAGATACTCTACGTTATCATGCCGCCGACGTCGCGCTTTATCGCGGCCTGCAATGCAACATTCCCGTCGTACTTGGTACCGCGACCCCGTCTCTTGAGCATTTAAAACTGGTCGATGACGGCAAATTAGTAGAATGCCAACTGCAGACTCGCCCTGGTAATGCAAAGCCTGCAACCATGCAGCTGATTGATGCGCGCTTGCAAAGTACCCATCAACAGACTCAAAATGATGGTGCACGCTATGATACGGGGCTGACAGATGCGTTAATTGGCGCGATACGGCAAACGCTCGAAGCGGGCGATCAAGTATTGATATTTTTAAATCGTCGCGGCTATGCGCCAGTTTTGCTATGCGAGGCTTGTGGTTGGCAGGCAGATTGTCCACGCTGTGACGCGCATTTAACCGTTCATTATAATAGTCAATCGCAACCCAATTCCTATTCAAGCAGCTCGTACTTAAAATGCCATCATTGTGATTGGCAAGCCTATATTCCCACCGTTTGCCCCGATTGTGGCAGTCAAAACCTAGATGCCAAAGGGATGGGTACCACAAGACTCAGCGAAAACCTGCACGCGATTTTTGCCAATCCGCAAACCAGTAAAGAGTTGTATCCTATTATCCAAATCGATCGTGATACGACCAGACGTAAAGACAGCTGGGAGAATATCTATCAGCGTATTAATGAAGGTAAGCCTGCTATCTTAGTCGGCACGCAAATGGTCGCCAAAGGCCATCACTTTCCCAATGTTACCTTGGTCTGTTTGCCCAATGCTGATCGTGGCTTTTTATCCGCCGACTTTCGCTCGCCAGAACATACCGCACAGCTGATGATTCAGGTGGCTGGCCGTGCTGGACGCGGTGATAAGTCTGGTCGTGTATTGATTCAAACCTTGCAGCCAGATAATGAGCTGTTATTAAAGCTGGTAAAAGATGGTTATCTGTCCTTTGCTCGCGAGCTATTGCAAGAGCGTAAAATGATGGGGTTACCGCCGCATAGCCATGCTGCCCTGATACGCTGCGAAGGCAAAACGCTTGCTTCCACTACGCAAGCATTGAAAGATGCGATTGCCAGTCTACCTAATGGCCATAATCTTGCTGTGCTTGGTCCTATCGACGCACCGATGAGCAAGAAGAATAGCCGCTACCATGCACAATTGCTACTGCTAGCCAAAGATCGACGACAGTTACATCGGGTATTAAATCAATGGTGGCAATTGGTACTTACCTTGCCCAGTGCCAAATATCTGAAGCTTACTTTGGATATCGATCCTGTCGGTTGGTGACGCCCAATTCCTAATCGTGATCCTTTAACTACAATCATCACACTATAGCTCGCCGTTACTAAAGGACGCTATTCAAAATCGGTCATTCATCGTTTACCGCCTAGGGCGTGTCATCAATTAGATTGTGAGGCTTAAAATGAGAAAAATTACAGATAAACAAGGAAGAAATAGCCGCTAATATGAACATATTGGCAAAATTTCTGATGATGTTTAGCAAAATTTAGCCATTTTAAGACCACTAAATATATAAATGTGCTAATTGATGACACGCCCTAGATACAGCAAGCATTTATTAAATGTGCTAAATTCTGTATATCTGTCTGGTTTATGCACAGCAAACCCAGCTTTATAAACCATCCATTTTACTTTCTATCATCCTGAGTGTTGTTATGAGTCAAAATAATTCAAACCCTGAACGAAGTAACCATTCTCATCAGAGCGATGCTGATATGCCTGAACCTCTGCTTCAAGATAATGAGAGCAATTACACTCATGACAAGCAAGACACTCACGACCACGATGAACACTTAGAGCAGACCACGGCACCGCGCGATACCAAAGGCTATCAGCGCACTTTACTGTTTAGCTTTATTATAATCACTGGCTACATGTTTATCGAAGCGATCGGTGGCTGGCTCACCGGTAGTTTGGCACTATTATCCGATGCCGGTCATATGCTCAGCGATGCGGTAGCACTTGGCGCGACGTTAATGGCATTCAAAATTGGTGAAAAAGCAGCGACCCATCAAAAGACCTTTGGTTATAAACGCTTTGAAATTTTGGTGGCGGGGGTAAATGGCGCTACCTTGGTTATTATCGCGCTGATGATTTTTTATGAAGCGATTAAACGATTTAATTCACCGCCTGACATTGCTACCCAAGGGATGCTTATCATTGCGACCATTGGCATGCTGATTAATATTTTAGTCGCTTGGTTGATGCACCGAGGTAGCCACGCTGAAAATGAGCATAGCCACGGCGCCAGTACAGACAAAGCATCTGATAGCAAAGCACCAGTGAATCTGAATATGCAAAGTGCTTATTTGCATGTCTTGAGCGACTTGATGGGTTCGGTTGCGGCTATTATTGCCGCGTTACTAATGATAGGTTTTGGTTGGTTGTGGGCAGATGCGGCGGCGTCAGTCATCGTTGCCATCCTGATTTTAATCAGCGGTTACCGCGTCGTACGCGATTCAGTCCACATCTTGATGGAAGGCACGCCAGCAGGTATATCGCTAGTCAATGTGGAGCAAAAACTGATCGCCCATCCTCAAGTACACAAGGTACACGATCTGCACGTTTGGAGTATCACCAGCGGCTTAAATGCACTGTCTTGTCACGTTGTCGTCGATGGAGAAATGAGTATTCACGAATCAAGTCTGCTGATTGAGGATCTGGAAAAAAGCTTGTTAACACTTGGCATTCATCATGCGACTATTCAGGTCGAAAGCTTATCGCATCTGCAAACAGCTACCCATAGCGATGCGTTAGTCTGTGACATCTCCGAGCGAGCCGTTGATAATGGGGGTCATATTGGTCACAATCATTGAGCAGCTATATTAGAGTCTGTCAATAACGCTACTCAGCAAAATCTGTATGCTGTATTAATATTAAGATTAAGCTATGCTAATTTAATACTAAGCCAACTCTTCATATGGCTGCTATATTGGCAACTCCCATTAAAATTTGCTCAATCACTTTAAAAAAATAAAGTGCCAGTAAGTTTATATGGTTATAATAACTATCAATTAATGATAAATGATCAATTCAAACCCTATTGAACATTGGCAAACATACTTATTAGTATCTTTTTAATTTATTCATTGATGATATACCACTATGTCTAGACGCTCAGCACCTTTTGTCGCCCCAGACTATATCGACGACCCTACCTCAAAAGATGGCAAAAAACACGCCAAGGTTTTGCTATCAACCCTGCAAGAAGACATCGCCAGCTTTCGTGATGCGCAATTTCCACCTGATATTTTGCGACAAGTTCGCGACATGCCTATCTATGAAGGCAATTTAGCCGAAGTCAAAGCCTATCAACAGTGTTGGCAGACTCTGCTCGAACGCGCGATGGCCTTTTATCCTGCGGCCAATCTACCACCTGATTATCTGCCGCTACCAGCCAGCCTCGAAATACCGCAGTTTATTTATCATGTGCAACGACTGCATCTAACCAAAACTCACGCTAAAGAATCTAAAAGTTTTGGCTCAGTCGGTGCACTTACGGATAAATGCGGGGATTATAGCGCTGATGAGATTGCGCGTATGGCAGCCGTATTTGATAACGACGATGAGGCTCGTTTGGTCGCTCATCGTGAATTTATTGATTTGCGTGCGTACGTCTTTTGTCGCGATAATAAAGGTGAGATGTTAGAACCTGAGCGCGTGCGCTTTTATCGTACTGGACTCATTGTCCACGCTTTGCCCAATTTTAAAATGATAGACAGTCGGCAGACACCGCGTAAGCGTCGTAATGACGCTTATAACAATCCGCTTGCCGATAATGGCGTGTGGAAGATTTATCGCAAAAAATAACGTATGCTCGCGTTATTTATTATTGTCTTTCTTGTTTTATATTGACTGTTTTACATTGCTTATTTTATTGCCAATTTTGAGGATTCCAGATGTTCGCTGCCGCCGCCGGCTCACCAAATTTAATGTTACAAGCTACGATTTTCTTGGGAGCCGCGCTGCTCTTTGTACCCCTTGGCAAGCGCTTTGGTATTGCGACCGTCCTTGGTTATTTGATCACCGGACTGATATTAGGGCCTAGTGCGCTAGATGTAGCGGGCGATGCTGAGAGCTTATTACATTTTTCTGAATTTGGCGTGGTGATGCTGCTCTTCATCATTGGTCTTGAGCTCCAGCCTTCACGGCTTTGGGCGCTGCGCCGCTCAATATTCGTCCTTGGCGGCTTGCAAGTCGGTCTGTCCGGCACCTTATTGATGGGTATCCTATATCAATTTTTCTCCTTACAACTCGATACTGCTTTTATTGTCGGCTTCGGCTTGGCGCTCTCTTCCACCGCTTTTGTGCTACAAATACTGACTGAAAAACAGCAGCTGTCTAGTACCCATGGTCGTGAAGCGTTTACCATCTTATTATTCCAAGATATTGCCGTGATTCCTTTATTAGCGGTCATTCCGTTTTTGTCAGGGGTACGCGAGCAGAGCTATGACTTAATCTATTTTGGCAAGGTTTTCGCCGTTTTCGCTGGACTGATTTTTGCCAGCCGCTATGTGGTTCGACCTTTCTTTAAATTTGTCGCCTCTAGTGGTGCGACAGAATTACTGACTGCGGTCGCGCTATTTATCGTCATGGGTGTCTCTATCTTGATGGGTCAAATTGGTCTATCGATGGCGCTTGGCGCATTTTTAACTGGCGTATTGCTGGCAGATTCGGAGTACCGTCACGAGTTAGAAGCCAGTATCGAACCCTTTAAAGGATTGCTATTGGGGCTATTCTTTATGTCAGTCGGTATGTTGACTGATGTCAAACTCATTTTGGCCAAGCCCATCTTTATTATCGGCTGTGCGATGGCATTGATGTTTATCAAATTCGGTGTGGTCACCGCTATCGCAAAAATATCTGGCAATCGATGGCCAACCAGTATCAGATTGGGGGTGACTCTCGCTCAAGGGGGTGAATTTGCGTTTGTCTTGTTCAGTGTGGCTACCGCCCAAAACGTTCTGCGACCTGAGCTAGCAAACACCCTAAATCTCATTGTGACCATCTCTATGGCGCTGACGCCATTGGCATTCTTACTATTAGAAAAAATAGGAGAGCCATTATTTGCCAAAAGCAAACCCAGCCGTGAGTACGACACCATTCCCGATCATGAGCATCAGGTCATTATCGCGGGCTTTGGCCGTGTCGGTCAGATTATCGGTCGTGTATTACGCATGCATGATATCGAATTCACAGCCATCGAACGCTCTGCCAATCGGGTGGATTTTGTCCGTCGCTTTGGTAATCAAGTCTATTATGGTGATCCAAAAAACCCTGAAATATTACGTGCCGCTGGTATCAAAAAAGCACGTGTGTTTATTCTTGCCATTGACGACTTAGAGCGCTCTATTACCACCGCTCAATACTTGCGTAAGAACTACCCTGATTTAATCGTCTTGGCACGAGCGCGCGATCGTCAGCATTATTATCGCCTACGTGAAGTTGGGGTGCGTCATATTTGGCGTGAGACTTATTTATCGTCGTTAGATATGTCGCGTGAGTCCTTGCAGCTGCTCGGCATCTCTCCAGAAAAAGCACGCGAAACCGTACAGACTTTCCGTGATTATGATGACGACTTGATTGAACGTCAGCAAGCCATCTATGATGATGAAGCTAGCCTGATTGAATCAGTACAATCATCAATGGCAGAGCTTGAAAGCTTGTTTGATGAGGATATTGGCAAGGCGCGTAAGATGGATTTGAGTGAGTTTTCTGACGCCCTAAAAAACCAAGCGACGCCCGTTGATGAAAAAGACGATATCGTTCCTGATCCTAAAGCCTAACTACCTTTCTTAATCCGTTGAGCAGTTTGGCGGCGCCAGTTTTTCGTTTAGCGAGCTGGTGCATTGCCAACTATCGCCATCTTCCACATGATAGAAAGCCACTGTTTGCTCATTGAGATAACGCAGTGGGAATTTAACATCATGAATCGTTCCTATGACAGCACAATCTGTTTTAGGAACGCCCGGCACTTGAGTGTCAATACGCACCAGCACTTGCGGGTCGTCTATGTTAAATGGCAAATCAATGGGACACTGCCCAGTCTGTTGGTAAATGACAGCCACACGATTCTGCGTCGTTTTGGTGATGTCATAAGCATTGAATAATATTTCATTGGCTTTTGGCTTCGCGATAATAGGTAAAAACTGTACCTTAATCACCAGTAAGGCGAAAGCAAAAAGCCCAAAACCCAATCCCAAACCAAATAAGCTCACCCCACCCTCTCGGCGCAGATGTGCCTGCTGCGCGGTGTCATCTCGTGGATGGTCATCAACGGCGTCAGCGATTTCGCGCCGTGCCATACGGTAATAATAAGCGTCTGTCCAACGCGCCACCATACACGCCCAATACAGCCAAATCATCGCTGCAATACCTAGCCGCGTTGCCATTTGATACGCATCAGGAATATAAGACATCGCCACAAATTCAAAGACAACCAACACAATCGCAATATTAAGCTGAATAAAAGACCAACCTGCCACGCTATAGACGATCGCATCCATATAGCGCTTGCGATATAGCAGCCAAGGAAAAGTAATAAAAAACGCGGCCCAGTGCCATTTTGGCGACAAATAGCCTTGCTTATCAAACTCCGCGAAGCGCTTGAGATAATAGCGTTGGGTACGATGACCGATAAACCATTTATCCAACTGCTCACGCTTGGCAGCAGTCAGCTGTTCTTGGTAAAAAGGTGGCGGTGAATCCGTCTCGATAAATAACATAGCAGTAGGCTCTCGATAAAAAGCGTATCAATAATCACTGTAAGATACTTTTTTCAGCGAATAATTAGATTAAATACACTCTTTATATTCTTCATTAATATTTCATATTTATAGAATATCTTTAGTATAAACTGATGCAAAAGCCAATCATAGAGCGACTAAGCTCTTGTCCTTATTTGATTCGTGAGCATCTCATGTCTACACTCAAGCGCAATATAATCATAACCATTATGATTATGATTATTACCGTTCTAATCGCTACTGCTATAACCCTTATCATCGTTAACGTCAGTGCCATATCTGATCCTTATAAAAATGAGCTAGGTTTTGATCAAAGCACCTTTGTAGGTCAATGGCCATTTACTGCCGAGAGTGTGGTAATAAGATGTGATGACATTGACGACAAATCAATTGTTTCTATAACAACCCTCAGTGGAGAGCGTTATATGCTCAATGCTGATTCAAATACAGACATTGATAAGCCACCAATGAAAACACTCAGTACAAAAGATACAATCTGGCGCGATACTGAGACAGATACTGAGACAGATAAAAACTATTTATCACCTGCTGACGCCAAAGTTTCTACGGACGATATCATCGACGCCGGTTTAAAATTATGTACAAAGACTTAGAAAATGTTTGAAAGGAGAGTGAAAACGGTTTACGCCATCAGCAACTGCCTGATAATTGAACGTTCACACTTGCTCATATTTAACCTATAATACGCTCATATTCGCAACTTTATAAAGTCTTAGTAACCCTATGAACCAATCCTCTAATCCCGATAACTCAAATGATATAAATCAAGTGGCTGAGCCTAATACTGCCATCGAGACCGTTTCGCAAAATGATAAACATATTCGTATTGTGAATACTTTTATGAAACGGCGCACGCACATGAATAAGAACGCCGAGATGGCTCTCACTGATCCAGAGTTTGCTGACTACTTGGTTAATAACAGCTTCGGTGACGGCAATCTTGATGGTATCGATGACTTGCGCGTACTATTCGCCGATACGCCCAACGGTATTGATGCGCCGCTTACTGTAGAGATTGGTTTTGGACTGGGTGACTCATTCATTGAGATGGCAGCTGCCGAGCCGACGCGTAACTTTGTGGGTGTTGAAGTACACGAGCCAGGTATCGGTAAATGTGCTTATATGGCAGGTACAAAGGGTTTAAATAACGTCAAAATCATTAACGGCGACGCCATCCAATTGCTCAAGCAGCTTCCAGAAAATCATATCGACCGTATTCAGCTCTACTTCCCTGATCCATGGCAAAAAAAGCGCCATTATAAGCGTCGTTTTGTCAGCCCTGAGCGTATGGCGATGGTCACGCGCAGTTTAAAACAAGGTGGCTGGTTCCATACGGCAACCGACTGGGAGCATTATGCCTTTTGGATGGTTGAGGTTTTGGACGGTTTTTCAGGACTCACCAATCAAGCGGGCGCAGGCAACTTTACTGACCGCCCTGACTTTCGTCCAATGACCAAGTTTGAGCGCCGCGGTTTAGAGCGCGGGCATGGTGTCTGGGATTTAATCTATATTAAAGAGTAAGCCTTATCGCGTTACCCTTAATGATTTTTGACAAAGCGGCTAAGACATTTAGCCGCTTTTTTATGCAGCTGGTATTACCCATCCTCATTTTATCTAGATATATTCAGTATTTAATCAGCCAAACCCTCTGTTTGAGACGCTTTGAAGAGTTTTATTTATTAAATTTACAGAGCAGCAATATGTGAAACATAGCAATTTTGACGAAATTTCCAGATGAAAAAATAGTTGCATGATGGCACAAAACATATAATTGAATGATTCGCTGACACTATACATTCATGCAAACATTGGCACTATAAGGGCTGCACGAGTTCTCCCCATAAGCTGTGGATAACCCTGTGTATAAGTCGCTACTTGACAAGAATTTTCCTAGGTAGCTTAAAGGGTTAGGTAAAATCGTTCATTTTTTGTACAATTTAAAAACCTATATTATTCAATAACTTATATGGAAATTTAAATCATAATAAATTATTTTTAATATTTTAAAATATTATTTTAATATTAGCGATGTTTCACATAAGGTAAATAAACGCTATTTATTTGTTGTGGACAACTTATAAATCTATTGACAAACTACCCCATTATCCCGTCTGAAATAATACATAAATTCCAGCATAGTCTATATAAAATTTCAGTCGTTTATCATGCGACATATAGTGTCGTTTAACATCATCGAACCCCCTATATGATCCGTGGTTTTTGTTATAATTGTCTTACCTAAGTAATAGTGGCACAAAGAAGCGCTTCATGATTAACGAGCTTAATACAGTCTAGAAGTTACCCCTGTAGCCATTAATTACGGACTTAATTTTACTTTTATCATTATTTGATTTTACTGTATAGTAAGGTGATATATCCAATATTACTATCTATCTCATCGATATGACAACCTACATAATCTAGCTGAACGCTGGTTACTATGTAGATAATTATCAGCACTATTAAGCCATTAACTGTCATGGTACGAATATTTTCTTTATAACACCAAATTTATAGTCTTACACCAATGATTGAAGATAAGGAATCCAGTATGGACGACAATAAAGCCAAAGCACTCAAAGCGGCACTAGGTCAAATTGAAAAGCAATTTGGTAAAAATACCATTATGCATTTAGGCGATAACTCTGCTGCGCTTGATGTCGATGTAGTATCCACAGGCTCGCTTGGTCTAGATATTGCCCTTGGTATCGGCGGCTTACCAAAAGGGCGTATCGTTGAAATCTACGGCCCAGAAAGCTCAGGTAAAACCACCATGACTTTGCAGGCGATTGCAGAATGCCAAAAGCAAGGTGGCGTGTGTGCCTTTATCGATGCAGAGCATGCTCTAGATCCTGTCTATGCGCGTAAACTTGGGGTACAGACCGATGATTTGCTAGTCTCGCAGCCTGATAATGGCGAGCAAGCGCTTGAGATTACCGACATGTTGGTACGTTCGGGTGCTGTCGACATGATCGTCATTGACTCAGTCGCAGCCTTGACACCACGTGCAGAAATTGAAGGCGAAATGGGTGACTCACACATGGGTCTGCAAGCACGGCTAATGAGCCAAGCGCTACGTAAAATTACCGGTAATGCCAAACGCTCCAACTGTATGGTGGTCTTTATTAACCAAATCCGTATGAAAATTGGTGTCATGTTTGGTAGCCCTGAGACGACAACCGGTGGTAACGCCCTCAAGTTCTACGCCTCAGTCCGTATGGATATTCGCCGTATCGGTGCAGTCAAAAACGGTGATGAAATCATCGGGAACCAAACCCGTGTGAAAGTCATTAAAAATAAAATGGCACCGCCATTCCGTCAAGCCGAGTTCGAAATCACTTATGGTGAAGGTACCAACCACTTAGCCGAAGTGATTGATTTGGGTGTCGAAATTGGCGCAGTTGGTAAAGCAGGTTCTTGGTATAGCTATGGTGATGAAAAAATCGGTCAAGGTAAAGCAAACTCAGTGTTATTCCTCAAAGAAAACCCTGTCATTGCTGAAGAAATTGAAGCCAAAATCCGTGCTGAAAAGCTAGGTGTTGCCGATGATGGTAGTGTTGCCGACGATAGTAAAGCACCAGAGGTAGCCAAAGCTAATAAAGAAACAGCGGCAAGTCCAGTACAATAATCGTTACCTGACTATTTTTACTGATTAGCTAACTAGGGCCTGTCCTCATTTTAAAAGTGGCAATAAAAATGAGATAAGTTGCAGTCAAAAGAGAGAAATAGCGCAGATAATATCGATATATTAGTCAGCTATTTGATTCTATTTGGCAGGATTTAACCATTTTTGACCCATTCAGATGACCATCGATTGAATTGAGGACACGCCCCAATAGTTATGAAGATTAAAACATTAGCCGAAATTCTAGCTGAGTCGGAAGCCGATTCAGCTAGTACCTCTGTCTCTAAACAAAAAACAGCCACTCAAAAGTATCTCTCTAAAAAATCTGCTAAGCGACAACAGCCTGTAGTTAAATCAAAACATCCAAAGTCTAGTCCCGCGCGCTCAACTTCTGAGGACGATGAAACGTCCCAAACCTTTGATCATTCCGACAACGACACTAGCTCATTTTTTACTCCTGAACATTCATCCAAATCCTCTAAAACCAAGTCTAAAAAGCGTAAGAAACGCTTCCATCCGGCTGCTAACTTCGAGCCAGAGCCCAATAACGTACCTACCTATCAATCGCCTGAACCGCAAAGTATCAAAGAGATGCTAGCGGAAGTTAAACGTGACATTCATGATAACTCGCTCGATGACAAGTCCAATATAAAGGAAAACTCAGATACAGATAATGTCATCGACGACACCACATTTGGTTCCACCGATGAGCATTTATCAGAGCCAGAGAAAGACACTGCTGCAGTTAATCAAATGGACAATTTGCCATCCGCATTAAAAGCCTATCTACGTACCCCTGAACAACGACAGGCCGATGTTGATGCCATTAAAGCGGAAAGCCGCTTACGTTGGTTAGCATTTTACTATTTATCACGCCGTGAACATGGCAAGGCTGAGTTAAAACAAAAGCTGCTCGATAAGGAGCAGAATCCTGCCAAAATCGATGCACTACTCGAAGAGTTTGAGCAGAAAGGCTATCAAAGTGACTATCGCACTACCCTCATGCTTATTCGTGAAAATATTCGTAAAGGTCGGGGACGTGGACGTATCAAGCAGGAGTTTTATCGTAAAAAGATGGCCATGCCTGATAATATCGACGAGCTAATCGATATGGCGAATACAGAGTCAGATGAATTTAGCGAATTTGTAGATGACAGCGCTGACAACCTCGTCGAAGGGATTGATTGGCTGAAATTAGCGGTTGCCGCCCGCACCAAAAAATATGGTGACGACATCCCCACTGAGCAAAAAGACAAAGCTCGCCAACTGCGATTTTTACAATATAGAGGTTTCAAGAGTGATATTTGCTTTGCTGCGCTAAACTATACGCTAGACACGTTAGATGAGCGCTTTTAGACTAATGACTCATAACGATTGATTAGTCTAAAAAAAGAGTACGTCATTAGACATACTCTTTTTTTATTACATTTTTATCAATACTGGTTTGTTAAAAAGCAGTTATTTTAGCGTGGTTATTTTAACGTACCCAGTCGACTCGATAACTGACCAATGATTTGCTCAATCTCTTGATTGGCCTCAGCTTCATTGTCTAGGTTGCCGTTTGGCGTCAATTGGTTCATCACTTCTGGCAGTAACTCCGCTAAACCTTGACGCACTTCAGTCTCATTAGCACCGGTCTGTGCAGCTACTTGCTGAATCTCGTTTTCGTCAAATAATTGGTTAATCTCATTGGGGTCCAAATTATCATTGACCTCATTGCTACTCATCCAAGAACGTACTTGATTGTCGTGACCCATACCTGTAATTTTTGAGAGAGCAGCGCCTAAGCCGCCATTACGCTGAATCCAGCTCAACACCATGGGCATGAGAGCGGCAACCAGCATGCCTTTACCACCGCTACTACTTCTATTACTTTGACCACCCAGTACGCTACCTAGGATGTCGCCCAAGCCACCCGCACCAGTGCTCATACCACCGCGTTGACTGCTGCCAGTGAGACTACCTATAATGTCGTCCAGACCAAATCCATTATCCGTCTGACGATCATACTGCTGTGGGTTATAACCGCCGGTTTGGCCACCGCCCAATACCCCACCTAAAATATCACCCAGCCCGCCAGTGCGGCGTGGTGTCGTACGCTGATTGACAGGATTGCGCTGTGCATCATCTGGAGCCATCGCACTACGTGCTACTTGACTGACTAAATTCCCTAATAAGCTCATAATTTCTTCCTTTTTGTTCATTTTATTTGTTGTTCATAAGCCGCTATGTCATCTGACCAGACTGTTATAAAATCAATAGATGGCATAAAAGCTGAATATGTTTTCGTATTTCAATATAACAAATCTATCTTACTATCGAGATAGGTGTTTTGTTATTCACCATATTGGCCTATTAAAATCATTACAAACCTAGGGTCTGTTGAACATTCAAATGTGGCACTGGCAGTGGCTATTTTTTAGACAATACGCAGTGAAATTTTTGATGCCTAGTCATTCTAGGGTAGACAATTTCGCCATGTATTGGCAAAAAATAGCTCTGCCCTGAAAGGCTAATGCTAAAATCACCCCAAACGTTGTTGTAAACCTAGCTAAGGTCTCGACATTATCGTCGGTTTACGCCTAGTTTGATGTAATTTTAGCGATCAGCAGTCCTAATATTTGAATGTTCAACAGACCCTAATGTCATTCAGGAGAAACCTCGTGTGCCCAATCAAGTTGTTGTTGCAGCATTCACATTCGCCAGAATATTTAGCTCTCGCCATTGCTCAAGGCTCACTTGATCGCGAAATACAGTCATGGAAAAGGGGCGCTGATAAGGCTCTGTAATAATAAAATCAAAGCTCATCGTCCAATAATTATGTTGAACAGTCCTCAATTGTGCTTGCCATAGCCCATCACCTTGACTCGTACGTATCAGAAGTTGCCACTGTTGATCGACACGCTGGTCGAGCGGTGGCTGCGTTAGATGCAATAAAATAGGACGCGACAATGCCAGATAGCTAACGACGGCTGCCGTGATCGTTAATATCAGTACATATTGCCACAGCGCCAATGCAGCAAGCCATGCCAATCCAAGCATGACTGACGCCAAACCAAGATACAGTAACGTACGCAAATGGCTAGCGGTCTTGATAGCAGTATCAATCCGTGGTGAGGTAATCATTGTCATACATACAGACCTGTCATATGGGAAGAACCATCATATTTATCAGATTGTCTCAGTCATCAATACAAATTTAACCACATAAAAGGAAACTCAGAATCATGGATAGCTTATCAATTAAGCTATCCAGCTATAATATGGTCAGTTCGGAATAAAATCGATACATTACTCGTTAGGTACGACTGTTATAAATTTTACTTCCTGCTATCACAGAGGCTACGAAAAATTCATCCCAATCGCACTGTATCTGTTTCAAAGTAAATCGACTATATATCCTTAGTATGACGCCATGTTTTAATCTTATTCACTAGCGCCCATATGCTTTCATCATCTGGACGATTTTGATTGGTAAAATAATCCAATAAATCTGGATCTTCATGAGTCAGCATCTGGGCAAAGCTTTCCTGCTCAGCGGGGTCTGCTGTTAAATAAAGCTCTTTCACATATAGGTCAATATAAAAGTCCAATTCCTTTAAGCCACGACGGGCTTGATAGATGACACGCCGCTGTTCATTGGTTGGCTCTGGCTGGGTCGTAGTGGTCATAGAATTACTCTCATTATTTTAGTAGGTGTTCAGATTAATATTAAATGTTAACTATTAGATATTCATATAGTGCGATAGCAGTGATTAGGGCTATTCTAGCATTGATTTTTTAGTGTTGATTGTAGGCAGATAACTGCTGCCATAACGCCACTGCTTGCTGCATCATCGCGACATTATGAGTACGTATAATACTAGCACCTTGTTGCAGGGCAAATATACCAGCAGCAACGCCGACCGTATCTCGTTCTAACGCCTCAGTTGTAGCCACCGCTTCGACGCCACTTTTGGTCAATACTTCTGCTAAAAAACGTTTGCGGGAGATACCGAACATCATGGGCAAGCCAAGACTTTGTAACTCTCCTAGCTGAGACAATAGCGCGCAATGATGTTCGTAGTTTTTGGCGAAACCAAAACCTGGGTCGATCATTATTTTCTCACGCTTAACACCAACGCTCGTGACCTCATCGATACGAGCGCTTAGCTCCGCTTTGACGTCAGCGATCACATCATCATAACGCGCAAGATTATTCATCGTCGTCGGCTCACCACGCATGTGCATCAACATAACTGGTATATCAAGCTCCGCCGCTAACGCTGCTGCACCCTCGCGTTTGAGCGCTCGTACATCATTCCAAATATCAGCGCCTGCCTCAAAAGCTGCCTGCATAACGGTAGGATTACTGGTATCGATAGACAACCAAACGGCATTACCAAGTTGCTGTCTAATTGCTTTAACGATCGGCACAACTCGTTGCATTTCTTCAGTGGTAGCAACAGCGTCAGCATTTGGACGGGTAGATTCACCACCAATATCAATAATGGTCGCACCCGCCGCTATCATCTCTTTGGCATGAGCAAGCGCGCTATCAATAGCATTAAACTGGCCGCCGTCTGAAAATGAATCGGGTGTGACGTTGAGGATGCCCATAATGTGTGGTTGCGATAAATCTAAAGTTTTTTCGCGACTAGAAACAGTATAAATAGGTAAAGGTTGAAATAATGACATAGCCAATCCGTTGTAGATTAAATTTATAAAAACTGGGCTAGCGCTCTATTTTTCTCTTATGATATCAGTAAATCTGCTGTCTTTCTAAATCCTTCATAAAATGATGACAATAAAAAAGCCCTCTATTAAAAAGGGCTTTTTATGTTTGCTACTCATGAGCGGTAAACTACATCGCTGGTAATGGCGGCGGAGTTGAACCCGTCGTTTTCACATTATCTTTAGCTAAATTAACTTCATTATGCTGGTACACTCTAGGTGGACGTGGAGCTTCACCCGCTATGATGTCTTGTAGTTGATCACTATTAATGGTCTCCCACTTCATCAGCGCATCAACCATCGCATGCATTTTTTCTTGATTGCCTTCAATCAGTTCTCGAGCGATATCATATTGCTCTTCTAGCATGCGGCGAACTTCGTCATCAACTTTTTGCTGCGTTGCTTCAGAAATCGTACGACCACCGCCACCGAAGTAACCTTGTGAATTGTCATCATCTTCATAGACCATGATACCTAAGGCATCAGACATGCCATATTTAGTTACCATCGCTCGTGCCATTTTGGTTGCACGTTCAAAGTCGTTTGAGGCACCCGTCGACATTTGATTGATAAAGACTTCTTCAGCGATACGACCACCGAATAGAATTGCAATGTCACTGAGCATTTTTGACTTATACATACTGGTTTGATCATGCTCAGGCAGCTGCCAAGTTACCCCAAGGGCAAAACCACGCGGCATAATCGTGACTTTATGCACTGGGTCGGTACCTGGTAGTAGCTCAGCCACTAGCGCGTGACCTGCTTCATGATAAGCAGTGGCACGGCGTTCCTCTTCACGGATGACCATTGATTTACGCTCAGGACCCATGTACAGCTTGTCCTTGGCATCTTCAAAGTCATTCATATCAACGCTACGCTTGTTACGACGCGCAGCAAACAAAGCGGCTTCGTTAACAAGGTTGGCTAACTGTGCCCCGCTAAATCCTGGCGTACCACGAGCCAGAGAGTTCGCATCAACACTAACGGTATTCGGCAACTTTCTTAAATGTACTTTTAGTATTTGTTCGCGGCCTTTGATATCTGGCAAGCCAACTTGTACCTGACGGTCAAAACGACCCGGACGTAATAGCGCTTTATCAAGAACGTCTGCACGGTTGGTAGCCGCAATGACGATGACGCCTTCATTGCCTTCAAAACCATCCATCTCAACCAATAGTTGGTTAAGTGTTTGCTCACGTTCATCATTACCGCCGCCCATACCAGAGCCACGATGACGACCGACTGCATCAATCTCATCGATAAAGATGATACAGGGCGCGCTTTTCTTCGCTTGCTCAAACATGTCACGCACACGCGAGGCACCGACACCAACGAACATCTCAACAAAATCAGAACCTGAGATTGAGAAGAATGGTACTTTCGCTTCACCAGCAATCGCTCTTGCTAGCAACGTTTTACCTGTCCCTGGAGGGCCTACCATCAAGATACCACGTGGAATGGTTGCACCAAGTTTGGTAAATTTATCAGGATCACGCAGGAACTCGACCACTTCGACCACTTCTTCTTTGGCTTCTTCACAACCCGCCACGTCTTCGAAGTTGACCTTGATTTGGTCTTCGGTCAGCATTTTGGCTTTTGATTTACCAAAGCTCATTGGGCCGCCGCCTTTACCGCCTGCACCGCCCTGCATATTACGCATAAAGAATAAGAACAGACCAATAATCAATAGGATTGGGAAACTGGCTATCAGTAACTGCATCAACACGCTTTGACGTTTCGGTGCTGTGCCCTGAACCTCAACTTGGTTCTCGCGCAATAATGGCATTAGTTGCTCATCAGCCACGGCTGGTCTAATGGTCTCAAAAGATGAGCCATTTTTCTTTTCGCCGGTGATCTGCTCGCCATCAATTTCAACACTGGCTACCTGACTTTCTGACACAGCGGTCACAAATTCAGAGTAGTTAAGGCTATCCGGCTCAGACGATTGGTCAAAGCCGCTAAACACCAGCACCAAAACGCCGATTACCACCAGCCACAATAAGGTATTTTTTACCATGTCGCTCACTAGTTATTCCCATCCCTTACTTATTGGTGTGTTTACTAAACACGTGACGTCTATAAACGCATTGCTCATTGCTTGAATAACTGCCTAGACATTTAACACTGTACTTGCATTGCAGCGACTAAAAAGACGCATTAACAAGTACTCGCTATCATTGACCTATCGTAAATGAGCTGATAAAGCGCTTATTTTCAGACGACTTTGCTTAAAACATATGCTCGAAACAAAGTTAATATACCATGATATGTGGTGTTGTCCTGCATAATTCAAGCAGGTTTCACTTTTATTCAGTTAACGATTGTAGCGGTTTTTATAGTGCGATAATGATACTTTATGGTGACTCATCATCTCGCTTACAATAGCAACAACTCATTGATGTTAAAACTATTTAATCGCTATCCAAAACATCTCTTTTGAGCGCGGTCGTGATGCACCTGGTTTGATACTACGAATCTTACTAAAATCGAGCTGCATCTGCTTGCGTAATTCTTGTGTACCCTCGCCCTGAAACACTTTCATAATAAGCGCGCCACCTTCTGGTAAGGTTGCAAGTGCAAAGTCCACTGCCAGCTCGCACAAGTACATCATACGCGGCTGATCAATTGCGCTATTGCCAGCAGTATTGGGTGCCATGTCAGACAATACTACGTCAACCTGCCTGTCACCGACTTCTGCCATAATGGCGTCAAAAACCTCAGCTTCACGGAAATCACCTTGAATAAAGGTAACATCAGGCAAGGTATCCATCGCTAAAATATCAGAGGCAATCAAGATACCTTGTTCACCTACCAATTGGCCAGCAACTTGTGACCAACTACCCGGTGCACTACCCAAATCAACGACCGTCATGCCTTTTTTGATAAGGTTGGTCTTTTCATTTATTTCTAATAACTTATAAGCGGCACGGGCACGATAGCCATCTTTTTGCGCCTTTTGGACATAATGATCGTCAATATGCTCTTTCATCCAAGCACTGCTGCTCTTTGACAGTTTTTTGTTCTCAATACGCGTGGCCAAAATACCTGCTCCTATTACCTTACAAAACCTGAATACAATTTTTTGAATCGCTCTATCACTGACGAACTAAATTCAATAAAGCGTCGATTACTCTAGATGTGTCATCAATCAGGCTATTTATTCGTTGATGGTCGCAAACTGACCAAATTCTATTGGTTAAAACACTGCTTTATAAGGCAGTAGCGTTTATAATGTGACCAAACATTCAGTTTAACATTTTCGACACGTAAAATCGTGCAAAATCCTGCTGATCTCATGCAAGATGGGTACAGATTATCTATAATGATCAATCACTGTTTTTTGACAGTACCATTTTTATTTTTACCAACACCTAGGAATTCTATGCAACTCGATAACGCTACTATCAAACGCCTAAAAGGCATCGGTCACGAGCTAAAACCTGTCGTTATGATTGGCAATAAAGGTATTACCCCGACCATTACTGAAGAGATTGATCGCGCCTTATCAGATCATGAGCTCATCAAAGTGAAATTACCTGCTGGCACAAAAGAAGAACGCGATGTCATCGGTGCTGAGCTTGCCGCAGCAGCAAAGGCCTCTTTGGTACATTCAATTGGCCGCATGGCATTGTTACTACGTAAAAATCCAAACGCCAACCCTAAGCTATCAAACCTTGCTCGTCACACGCAATAGTGTGTCATGCTCAGCTTGATTTGAGTGTTTTGATACAACCTAAAAGCCGCGATGCAATCTGCTCGCGGCTTTTATCTTTTTGTGAACTTAGGGTCTGTTGAACAATCAAATATTAGGACTGCCAGTTCCACATTTGAATGTTTAACAGACCCTATTATAACTACTTGAGTCATACCAAATTATGAGCCAGACTTTTAACCTTTGCATCGCCACTGAAAAGATAGCAGATAATGCCCAGCAGCTTGGCGTTAGCATAGACACGCTAAGAGCTATCCAAGTCGTTGTGCATGCGACTATCATGCAGCAGCCACAGTTGCATTTACAGCTAACCTATCAAATCATCTTGCCCACACAATCTTTGGTTAGCCAATTAGACTGGCCTACTTGGGAAGAAGCAAACGTCGGCTTTACTGACTATTTGTGGGAAGAGAGCTGTCTTGAATGCTTTATAACAGGTAACTCAATAAATAATCACGATATGACTGACCTTAGCAGTAATTCAACTTATATTGAAGTTAACGCCAGCCCAGATGGTCGTTATGCGCTTTATCAGTTTGACAGCTATCGAAACCCTGCCACTCTGCCACCACCCCGCTTGTTATTAGCAAATGGGCGTACACCCGCAAAGATTAGCTGGACTGACCACGCAAATACGCAAATACCATCAATAAATGCCAATGCCTCGAAAAAATTATCGAAAACGTATACACATCATAGCTGCGAGCGAACCTTGGGTGTGCCATTAGACAAACTGTCTAGCCAAAATTTTGCTATCAGTAATATGACTATTGAGCACATACATCCTTGCGTCATTTTATGGTTCGGTGAAACCGCTTTATATTTCGCACCTACACATGCCTCTCCGCCTGACTTTCACGACCGTCGCTACTGGTCTAGGTTTGATCCTGAAACTGCCTTACTTAACCAGCTAGCGTCATCGATAGCAACTGAACGATAACGCGTATCTAATATTTTAAAACAAAAAAAACCAGCAATGTCATTAAGAGCATTACTGGATTCGGAGAAAACGGTTTACTTAAAACACGATGTACTTGACGCTTATTAGTCAGCCATTGCAAGGTAGATACCACGGTCTGATGCATCATCAACGTACTGCGAGTCACGCCATGTAGTATAGCTATAAGTACCACTGTATGGGCTAATGCTATTTTGACGGAAGTCTGATACCCAATCATTGCCATCAAAGATCTGGATATGACCATGTGGACGACTTGACGTGCGATTGTAGACTACAACATCACCAACTTGTGGCGACATATCGTTACTGATTTTGCTAAAGCCTGCTTGAGCAAGCGTACCACGAGAGGCGTACTGATAAGCTGAAGGATTTGGCGTAAATTCATAACCTGCTGATTGTAGCGCTTTGCGTACATAGCGAGCACAGTAACCAGAGCTTCTAGATAGCGCTACTCGTGACGCGCTTGCTGCTGCCATGGCAGGAGCAGAGTTGCGATCAGGCACACGGCTGGCTTGCTGCTGACGCTGCTCATACGATAAACGACTGGTTAGCGAGGCAAGCTGATATTCTTTTTGCTTGGCATGTTCGCTTAAGTTGTCAATCGCTTGACTGATTTCGTCGTTGCTATATACATGAGCACCACTATTAGTGCTATAGATGTTACGACTAGAACCGTAGTTCGCAGAAGTAGAGATGTTGGTGATGGTATGACTCAAGGTATTATTTGGTTGAAAGGTGGTCTCGGCAGCACCACTCGTTTGTGCTATGCCCATTCCCAGTACTGACAAAATTAATAAAGCTTGTTTCATAAATTTACTACCTATTTGTTAATACAAGACTGCTCGTCATCCGTGACAAAGCATCAATTAGTTTAGAGGACATAATCATCAAATAAACATGATAAAATCCTTAGTACAACAGCTCACTCTTTTTTCTACAGTAACTAACGCTGGTATTATTGGCAGCGCGGTCTTCTGCTTCATAAATCGTTTGCTATCCATCCCATATATATATTGAGCTTATTTGTTATGAATATCGATTTTGTCACCTATTAGATGAGTCATTACGATGTCAAAAAAACAGCCTAATCGGCTTGCCCAACTTATTGATCATCAAGCTTTTGCTGGTAGCGCGCTACCCCAAACCCTTGCTGACAATATGCGTCTATATATTGAAGCAACCACTGAGATAAAAGAGCTTCTAATAGACTGTCTACCGGAAGAAATTCTTAGTACCTGCTGGGTCGTTGGCTTAACCTCTAAGCAATTAACACTCAGTGTGGGCTCAATGACCGCTGCTAACCATATTCGCTATTTACAGAACGCTTATTTGCAGATATTAACAGAGCAGTCGATTACATTTAAACAACTCAAGCAAATTCGCGTCGTTGTAGCTAAAATATCTGCGCATAGTCTTTCATCTAAAAAACCGTTAGCGCTATCAGCAACTTTATCAAAGTCTCACAAAGCCAATGAAAATCAGGCTCTTAGCCAAAACACAAAGCGGACTATATCACAGGCCGCAGAGCATGTCACCACTGATGAAAAGCTCAAAAAAGCACTTTTGCGCTTAGCAAATCATTAAAAATCCCGACTTCATAATGTAAAGTTATGTAACTATTTCCAAAAATCGTGGCCATTTACGCTAGGTTTTTGTAATGACGTAAACAAAAAAAATCATCTGTTAGTCAGCTTCACAATGTGAATGCGACTAACAGATGATTTTTTGATTACCTACAGCGTCGGTATTATCTACGCTAACGTTGTATTGTTTAAAAATACTTACTTATATATCTATATACGAGAATATAAATTAACGGTTCTTATAACCATTTTATGTAATATTGCGTAAATGTTTCGATACTTCGTGTGTATTCCTGTATTCATCCTTCAACTGCTACCCCTTTTAGGGGCAAATATTCGATAGGACAGGTTACATTGTCATCAAAAGTTACAATTTCAAAGCTATCAGGATTAGACAATATCTCACGTACCAACAAATTGTTTAATGCATGACCAGATTTATAAGCGTTAAAACGACCCAAAATTGGATAGCCAATCAGATATAAATCGCCTAGAGCATCCAAAATTTTATGGCGCACAAACTCATCATTAAAACGTAAGCCTTCTTCATTAAGGATATTGGCCTCGTCGATGACAATCGCGTTTTCCATACTACCGCCTAAAGCCAAGTTATTCTGACGTAGGGCTTCGATGTCTCGTAAAAAACCAAAAGTACGCGCTGAACTCAGCTCTTCTATAAAGTTTTGCGTAGAAAACTGTAGTTGTGCATGCTGAAAGTTTTTATCAATAGCAGGATGATCAAAGTCAATCTCAAAATTTAATTCAAAGCCTTCATAAGGGCGTAGCTCTGCCCATTTATCGTCTACTTTTACTTTTATTGGTCTTACAATCTTAATGAACTTCTTTGAAGCTTCTTGCTCACAAAAACCAGCTTGCATCAATAACGCGACAAACGGTGCAGCACTACCATCCATGATAGGTATTTCTGATGCGGAAACACGAATCAACAGGTTATCAACACCCAGTCCAGCAATTGCACTTAATAAGTGTTCTACAGTACCTACACGTGCGCCACCGAATACGAGATTGGATGACATCATAGTATCTTGTACTAAGAAAGCACTGGCTGGAATTGGCTGACTGCCTTCAATATCTGAGCGCTCGAAAACAATACCAGTATCAACTGGCTGTGGATGAAACTCTAAATCAACAGGCTGACCACTATGGAGACCGGTACCTGTAACAGCTATCGCTGCTTTTATGGTTCGTTGGTTCATGGCTGTTTTCCCACATATTTTGTTACAATTGACCTAGTGTACCATTATCCACACCTCATTCGCCACAGTTAAAAAGCGTTAATTTTCTTATCTCTTTGATTGATAACACTTATCGTGATTTTTTTATTCGAATGAATTATATTTTACCGACCTATAAATTACCTTAATAAACAGATATTTAGGAATAAATATAGTGATTACAGCATATATCGCATGGTACATGACTAAGGCATGTTTGATCCTTTAATCATGTACTGACAGAGACTATCTGTGAATGTTCAACACGCTCTAACAACGGCTTATTAAAAAATAATGTTTCAAAACAAATCATTTCTTATGGACGAGCACAAAAAAACCAGCGACATAGCGCTGGCTTTTTCTGACCAATAATATTGCAGAATACCTATTTATTTTGTTGACGCTTTAAATAGTCTTGAATGCTGTTAGTCTTGGTTTTGGGCTGCTCTTGCGTCGGATTTGCACGCGCTAGACTATCCTGATGCAGCTGCGCTTGTGACTGCTTTTGGCTGTTTAGTGCACTGGTATGCAAGTTAGGATCAACAGGCTGTGTGCTATTCACAGAAGGCACAGGCTGCTCCACTACTTCTGGCTCTTGGCCTGCATTTTCATCCAACGTCAAACCCGTTGCAATAACGGTCACATGTAGATCTTCACCCATTTTTTCATCGATGACAGAACCATAGAAGATATGAGCATCATCGATATCGGTAATTTCTTCAACGATTGCGCTGATTTTGCTCATCTCATCTAGTGATAACGACTCAGAAGAGATAACGTTAACCAGTAGACCTTTAGCATTTTCTAAACGTAAATCATCAAGCAATGGCGATCTAATGGCTTTTTCGGTTGCTTGACGCGCACGATCATCGCCACTTGCACGACCAATACCCATCATGGCGTGACCTTTAGCAGTCATCGCCGTACGGATATCGTTAAAGTCAATATTGATCATACCTTCACTAGCGATGGTCTCTGCAATACCTTGCACGGCGTGTAATAACACATCATCCGCTTTTTTGAACGCATCTTGCATAGAGATATTGCCGTAGACGCTCATCAGCTTGTCATTTGGAATGGTAATGATAGAGTCAACGAAGTTGGTCAGTTGCTCAATACCAGCCTTAGCTGCTTTGATACGCTTCCCGCCTTCAAACTTGAAGGGTGTAGTCACAACAGCGACCGTCAATACTTCCATCTCTTTGGCAATACGAGCCACGACTGGCGCTGCACCCGTACCAGTACCGCCGCCCATTCCAGCGGTAATAAAGACCATATCTGAATGTTCGAGTAACGCACGGATGGCTTCTTCTTCGCTTTCTGCTGCTTCACGTCCAACTTCTGGATTGGCACCAGCGCCTAGACCACGGTTAGTTTTTGCGCCAAGTTGTAACTTATGCGGCGCTGTCAGACGATCAAGTGCTTGTTTATCCGTATTAGCACAGACGAACGTCACACCTCTAATTCCTTGTTGTACCATATGTTCAACCGCATTACCGCCACCACCACCCACACCGAATACTGTGAAGCTTGCTTGGCCGTTATTTTGAAGCTGGTTATCATCTGGCATGGTGTATTTTGACATAAAAAAGATTCTCCAGTTGCAGATAGCGTGATGGTCGATACATGGTAACGCACTCATATGACGCGCTATCGACTTACTATATATAAATGTATTTAAATAAAACAGGGCTATATCTTAAACCGTTAAGCTTGGACGAAAATATGTCATCATTGCTCAGGGTATTAACTTCAATGTTACTTTCAATATTGCTTTCAATGTTACTTTTGATATTACGTTATACGCTTAATTGTGGTACATCTTTCAAAACAACAACGCTTATTGTATAAGCATTCTTTTATATAAATATGTTTATACCAACATCGTTAGCAGCGGAGTTATAGTATCTTCTTAAGCACACTAGCAAAACGTTGCCCTGCACTTTGAAAGACGCCAGTTACTCTGTTTTTTTGAATCGCTTCCGGTTCGCTTTTTTCACTGTGGCGAAACTGCTCGCTTTGGCTATATAGTAGTGTACCAAATGCCGTTTGATAAGCGCGATCATTGACTTGGATATTTAGCTGTTTGAATGATTCGTCATTATCAAAGTGATTATAAGCGCTGATTGCTGGGTGGGTATTGGTCAAAACGACTGGCATTTTAAGCAGCTTCTTAGCAAAGGGTATCATGCCTTTGATCACACTACCGCCGCCTGTCAGCACGATGCCTTTATCAATATAGCTGATCAAATCTGCCTCATGCAATTGACGCGCCACTTCAGTAAAGATTTGCACATAACGCGCTTCAATGATACGGGCTAAGTTATAAATACCAATATTAATCTCGTCGCTGGTCCCTTGCGGTTTAAAGATAAAGAACGAGCTAGGATCGACGCTATTGACATCGACCGTACCATGCGATTTTTTCAGTTTTTCAGCTTCTATCATCGATATACCGACATCTGCTGAAATATCCATCGTCACCTCATGGCTGCCAGTCGCGATACAATGGGTAAAAATCAACTTGTTTTCTTTATAAACACAGATGCTAGTCGTGCTCGCTCCGATATCAACCAAACAGACACCCTGCTGGCGTTCATCACTCATCAAGCTATATTCTGCACTGGTCACCGCATCAAAGACAATATGATCGATGCCGACATCACAACTCTGCAATAGTTTTTGTATGTTCTGACGGCTGGCGACCGGCATCATCATCATGTGATACATCACGCTGATATTGTGCGCTACCGTCTCAATCGCATCGTCGACCATAAAGTCTTGTTCATCGACATAGATACCTTGCTGGCAACAATGCATCAAATAATAGTCTGAGGACAAGTCGCGTGATTTGGCGTTGGACAATGCCTGTACCATATCTTTGGCACGTACGACCTCATCCTCTACTAGTACTTCGCCCGCACTGTTTTTGCTCAGGAGCTCAGGCGTTGCCAAGGTCAACCACACACTATGCACACGGCAATTGGCAGTATCTTCTGCTTCTTGAATGGCTTGCCTGATAGCGCCTTGCAAGCGTTCGCGATGTTTTATTTGACCTTGATAGAAGTCACTATTTTTGACTTGCCCTACACCCATAATACGAATGTCTTTTGCAGAGACAACGCTGCCAATAACGACATACACTGCCGTGGCACTTAGATGGACAACAACCAGATTTTCAGTATTTTTCATGGTACCAGACAAATTATCGCTAAACAGGAGACCAAATGACGTCTCCATTAAATCATTAAAAAAATCACCATCTTTACGCCGTTATATCCTACCGCACCTACAATCTCTATGCTAAATAAACAAAGTGTCATTAATTAATGGTGGTTTATCAACTACTTTTGCTTACTGTTTTTGCTACTCACTATTTTTTATGACAGTCAGCTTTTTGGTGCTTCGATTTCTGGTTGTGCCATATTCCAAGCGATGGTAAAGCCATTTTTGTAACGTAAATCTACAGACTGTATTTCACTTCGGCGATTACTTAATTGATTACCTAGTAATTGACTAAGATTCAGCAGCTTTTGCGCGGTATTTTCATTATCAACAATGACTCGCTGACCGTTATCAAAACGAATGAGCCATGTCATTCTTGGCGACAGGATAATATCTGCAACTTGCATATCGAGTGGTGCATACCAATCGTTGATTTGTTGCATTTGTTGCATGATGACCGGCGCTTGTGTTATCTCACCTTGCAAAGTGGCAAACTGGGCTTGGGTCAAATCCTTACTATCAGCAGGGACAAAAACAATCCCTTTTGCATCAACCAAACGTTCTGTACCAAAATTTGCAACTGCCTGCTTGGGCAACGCTGTGACCACAATGCCACGTTGCCAATCACGAGTCACACTCACTTGATCCACCCAAGCAAGACCCGTAGTAATATCTCTTAATGCTTGTAAATCAGAAGTAAAAAAACTGCTCACTTTCTGTTGATTCATGACTTGCTGTAGCTTTTGGTACTGAGCAACCGTGAGTCCCTGATTGCTGACATGAATGGCAGCTGGAGGCGCATCACGTAAGGCTTTACCACCCATAATTAATATAAGCACTAGCAAACCTAACACCAATACCATAAAAAAATATCTGACCGAATTCGGTACTTGGAAGTTAGATGTTGGACGACGGGCTTTATCACTCATCAAGTCAGTTACGTCGTTGACAGTTTGAGCCATAATGACCTTTGTCCCTGTTTTTGCATAAAGCTATTTGCATGAAGCCAATAGTGCTTTTGTTAAAGGTGAGTCTGCTTATATTTTGCAGCGACATATTAAACGAATATACTATCAAAAATTTTATCTAAAAACGTCTTTGAGACGCTATCATTCTCGATTAAGCGTCTATTTCTCTCGATTTACAACGCAAGGTCATAAATCATTCATAAATATCACTAAAACGATTCAATAATTACAATATTAACGTATTTTGCGGTCAAACAATAGCCTAACCCCTACTACGGACAACGAATTTACACAAGTTTACATGAAGCTGTGGTATAGCAGGGCTAGCGATACATTCAATTATGCTTATGTTTGCCAACAACCAACAGTATCAGTGCTATTCGAACGGTTATTTTTACTCGTTAATAGCCGTTTTCTACACATCTATGCTATCAATAATTCTGTCATAAACTGCGTTATTTATATTAACCTAGATAAAAACATCTGAGCTAAGGTTATCAATTGTTTATAACGTTTGCGCAAGGATATGCCAGCACAGTGTATCGAAATCCATGCCACGCGCCTTAGCTGCCATCGGTACCAAACTATGACTGGTCATACCTGGTACGGTGTTGATTTCAAGTAACCAAAAATTGCCCGTCTCATCTTGCATGGCATCGATACGGCCCCAGCCTTTTGCGTCTACTGCGCGAAATGCCGCAAGGCTCAAGTCTTGTAAATGCTTTTCATCAGCATCACTCAAGCCGCAAGGAATATAGTAGCTGGTATCATTACGATTGTACTTGGCTTCAAAATCATAGAAGTTAGTGATATCAGCAGGTTCAAGACGGATGACCGGATAGGCTTCATCATCGATAATGACAATCGTAAACTCGCGACCAGTAATCCAGCGCTCAGCCATGACCGCATCACCGCACTGTACCGCTGTTGCATAAGCCGCTGGCAACTCATCAAGATTGTTGACCTTGGTCATGCCAATACTGGAGCCTTCATGAACGGGCTTGATAATAAGTGGTAAACCTAGCATGTTAACCACTTGCTGCCAGTCGGTATCGGCCGTCAATAATGAAAATGGTGCCGTCGCTAAACCGCAACCTTGCCATAATTGCTTGGTACGAACTTTGTCCATGCCTAGCGCTGATGCCAGAATACCTGAGCCCGTCTGCGGAATATCAAACCATTGCAATACGCCTTGTAGCAAGCCATCTTCGCCACCGCGACCATGTAACACGTTAAACACGCGATCATAGTCACGAAGCTCAGTAATGTCTTGATGCTTAGGATCAAAATGAATGGCATCAACGCCTTGATTTTGTAGCGCCTGCAATACAGCGGCACCACTATCTAACGATACGCTGCGCTCATTGCTGCTGCCACCATAAATGACGGCTACTTTACCAAATTGTCCAGCATCTTTTACTTCGTTGGCATCAGCGCGCAATGGTTTGTCTTGGTTCGACTGGTTGTTTTCCATATCATTTTTTTCTGCTTGTGCAGCAGCGGCTAGAGCGGACTCTGGATTGATAATGGCTGTCTTATCCTCAGCAGCATCAATAGCATCATTATTGTTTATACTTTCTTGATTATCGTTCGTTGTCATAAGGACAGTTCCTAAAATTTTTAGCTTACTAAATGTAAAGGTTATTGGCAGCCAAGTCGACAGCAATCTGTCCCACATTACCTGCACCCTGAGTAATGAGCATGTCATTGGCTTTTAGTAAACGTTGCATGACAGGGGCTAAATTATCTTTATCAATAATCGTCGGTTCAACCTCACCACGCAAACGAATACTGCGCGCTAGTGACTTGGTATCAGCGCCTGTAATTGGTGTTTCACCTGCTGAATAGACGTCTAACAATAATAGCTCATCTACGCTTGAGAGCACTTCGACAAAGTCATCAAAGCAATCACGGGTACGACTGTAACGATGCGGTTGAAATAGCATTACCAAACGACGATCAGGGAAACTTTGACGAGCGGCCTTAATGGTGGCGTCGACTTCTTTTGGATGATGACCATAGTCATCGATCAACAAGACATTACCATCATCGATATCGACAGAGGCATGCTGCTCAAATCGACGACCAACGCCTTCAAACTTCTGCAAAGCGCGTTTGATCGCTTCATCATCGACACCTTCATCGGTCGCCATGGTGATAGCGGCAAGTGCATTGTAGACGTTATGCGTACCAGGAATATTAAGCGTCAAGCGCAAAGGCTCACGGTCACGGCGCAATACTGTGAAGTGCGTTTTAGTGCCTTCCGTCACCAAGTCAACGCCTTGTACGTCGTTAAAAGGTTCAAGCCCAAAGGTCAAAACTGGGCGACCGATATCATCAATCATTGCATACAATTCTGGATCATCACCGCACACCACTGCCAAGCCATAAAACGGCATGTTTTGCAAAAACTGAATATAAGCCGCTTTTAATTTATCAAAGCTGTTTTCGTAGGTTTCCATATGGTCTTGGTCGATGTTGGTCACAATCGCGGCCATCGGATGCAATGACAAGAATGATGCATCAGACTCATCAGCTTCTGCCACCAAGAAACGGCTACTACCAAGTGCGGCATTTTTGCCAGAGGCGTTCAGCTTGCCACCAATTACGTAGGTAGGATCGAGCTGGCCTTCTGCCATCATCGTGGTGAGCAAACTGGTCGTGGTGGTTTTGCCATGCGCGCCAGCAACCGCAATACCATGACGATAGCGCATCAACTCACCCAACATATCGGCACGGCGTACCACAGGCAGACGCGCTTCTAATGCTGCTTTTACTTCAGGGTTGCTGCGATCAATCGCTGACGAGACGACAATAACATCCGCATTGGCGATGTTTTTGGAGTCATGACCGATCGATATGTCGATGCCAATCTGCTGTAGGCGCTTCGTCACCAAGCTTTCTGCGATGTCAGAACCACTGACTTGATAACCTTGATTGTTCATTACTTCTGCGATACCGCACATACCTGAACCGCCAATACCAACAAAATGCAAATGCTGAATACGGCGCATCTCTGGTATTTCAATCAAACGCTTAGGTAAGGCTTTCGCAGAGGTAGACATAAGGATCTCTCTTTATTAAAGGTCAATAAAATTTGGTAAATTAAAAATAATGGGTATGAGTTACAGGCTACAACGCTTGCCAAATAATATCGGCAACTTGCTTACTCGCACTACGATTGGCAAGAGCATGACCTTTTTTTGCCATCGTTAAGCACTTTTCTCGATTAAGTACAGCAAGCTCATCACTCAAACGCTTGGCTGTCAACTCCGACTGCGGTAACAAGACTGCCGCATCATGTGAGGTTAGCGTGCGAGCATTAGCCGTTTGGTGATCATCAACGGCATGCGGTAACGGCACAAAAATAGCAGCAATTCCAACGTTTTGGATTTCGGTAACGGTCAATGCACCTGCACGGCAAACAATCATATCAGCCCAATTATAAGCCGCTGCCATATCATCGATAAAAGGCTGTACCGTAAACTGATGCCTGCTTAAGTCTTCGCTATCGTAAGCTGCTTGCGTGGCGGCCTCATTGTTACGCCCGCATTGGTGACGCACTTCAAAAGGCTCGTTTAGCAATGCAAGCGCTTTTGGCACGGTGTCATTTAAGGCTTGAGCGCCAAGTGATCCGCCTACTACCAACAATTTAAGCGGTGAGCGATCATTCACATCATAGCGTACCGTTGGCTCTGCGACACCAGTAATGGCATTACGCACGGGATTGCCCACTGTCTCAAGCTTGGCATTCTGTGCACTATTAGCAAAGGTATCCTCAAACGCTTGTAACGTCTTGGTCGAAAGCTTAGACAGATAGCGATTGCTCATGCCAGCGATGGCATTTTGCTCATGAACAATCAGTGGCGTATTGGTTAGACGTGCAGCGATACCGCCAGGTGCAGTCACATAACCACCGAACCCAACAACTACATCAATCTGATTACTACGAATCACTTTTACGGCAGCCATGGTCGCTGACAGCAGAGTCATTGGTAGCTTTAATAGTCGACCAACGCCTTTACCACGCAGCCCTTGCATATTAATGGCATGAAAAGTATAGCCAGTCGGTTTGACCAAACCATTTTCCATACCGTTTGGCGTTCCTAACCAATGAATGACCGCACCGCGCTGGGTCAGCTCATCACTAAGGGCAAGCGCTGGAAAAACGTGCCCGCCAGTACCAGCTGCCATCATCAATATATGCGGTGTTTTCATGAACGCCTGCCTATCTTTACTTTATTTATATGAAGGGTTTATCTCTCTGCTGCGGTGACAATTATGAAAAAATAATGACCTAGCCAAAGCCCGCATAGTATAGAGGAAATCATCCTCTTATATACAGCACTTTATGCAGCAAAAATAACAAAAATCCAAGCCATGATCGATCACAGCTTGGCGTCGTGTAATGCTAATAAACGGTAAGAAAAATCAATGACTAACAATACCTTAAAATATGGGTTTTACGTAGTCAAAGTATTCCTTAACATAGCTAAAACTATGCAGTAAATTTATTCTCAATCGCCATGATAAAGTCGGTCGCGATATCTGTACCGCATTGATCATCAATCTCACGTACACAGGTGGGACTAGTCACATTAATTTCAGTGATACGCCCACCGATTAAGTCCAAACCAACGAACATTAGGCCTTTTTCTTTGACGATTGGTGCCACAACTTCTGCTACTTGGCGTTCAATATCAGTCAATGGCATGGCCACGCCGCTACCGCCAGCTGCGAGATTACCACGGGTCTCACCTTTGCTTGGAATACGGGCCAAACTATAATCTATCACGACGCCATCGACGATTAATACACGCTTATCGCCTTCCTTAATCTCTGGCAAGTAACGCTGTGCCATGATTGGCAGTGTCTCAAGTTCAGTCAACACCTCTAACGTTACACCAATATTGGGACTATCTGCGGTCAAACGGAAGATACCAGTTCCACCCATGCCGTCTAGTGGTTTGACAATAACGTCTTGCTGCTCAGCAATGAACTTGCGGATGTGCGCCTGTTTGCTGGTCACAATCGTTGGGCTCATATAATCGCTAAACCAAGTGGCAAACAGTTTTTCATTACAATCACGGATGGCTTGTGGATCATTGACCACGAGCACGCCTGCAGCTTTGGCGTGATCGAGCATATAAGTCGCATAAATAAAGCGCATATCAAACGGTGGGTCTTTACGCATCAAAATCACGTCATAGCCACTAACTGGACCTGTGCTTTTATCACCCAACGTATAAAAATCTGCTGGATCACGCTTTACCGTGAGCGGCTGAGTGTCAACCATCAACTGACCACGATCCAACCATAAGTCATGAATCTGACAGTAGCCAAGCTGATGCCCGCGATCTTGCGCTGCCCACATCATCGCCAAGCTGGTGTCTTTTTTATAATTAACCCGTTCGATAGGATCCATGATGACGAGTATTTTTAAAGATTTTTTTTGATTTTCTTGGCTCATGATAAGGCTCACTTACGTTATATTATTATTAAAACAGATTCAAACTTCAGTGCCCAACTATACGCCGTACTGCGCGCGGTAATGTTGCATTTTGGCTAGCTGGGTCGCATCTTTGTACTGGCTCTCGCCGTCTGACAAATAGCTGATTAAGTCATCAATATCGACCAGTGCGCGCACTGGCACTTCTAGCGTTGCAGCAAGCTCTTGGATAGCAGAATGCTCAGCCAAGCCTTTTTCTTTACGATCAAGGGCCACGATAATACCTGCCACACTGGCACCTGCTTGCTCTAAAATATCGACCACTTCGCGCATCGCTGTGCCAGCCGTAATGACATCGTCAAGTACCCAAACTGCTTTGCCACTGACATCAGCACCGACCAAATTACCACCTTCACCGTGAGTTTTGGCTTCTTTACGGTTATAACCCCACTTGGCATTGATACCATGATGGTGCCATAAGGCTTGCGCGGTTGCAGCCACAAAAGGAATACCTTTATAAGCCGCGCCAAAAATAACCAGCTCTTGCTCATCTGTACCGTTATTGCTAGCAGTTATTTGTTCAGCCAAGGCATCGGCATAACCGCGCGCTAGTAACGACAACATCTCCCCCGTCGCTAGCAAGCCAGCATTAAAAAAATACGGACTAATGCGACCAGACTTGAGTACAAACTCACCGAACTTAAGCACTTGGTTGTCTAAAGCCAGTTGAATAAATTGATGAGATGAAAACGTGAGGTCTTGAGAGCGTGCTACGTGAGACATTATGACATTCCTATCAGCAAAAAGAGGGGCGAAAAACTGGCATTATTGTACGCATTATTGATCAGCTTGACCAACCATTGATCTCATAATCCTGCATATTGGCATAGCGAGTCAGTAAGCCACTACGTGATGAGACATTAAAATAGCTTTGGCCATCGTTCCGTACTTGTATCTCCCAGCCCAAATGATAAGCGGCAACAATAATGTGACCAGAAAACATCCGAATTTGACGATACGCGTGCCGCTGCGAGGGCTCACAAACAATCTGACTGAGCAAATAGCTACGCACATGCTGACATATTTCTGCTGCGCTATAGCTATGATTGATACTTTTGCGCGTACTACACTGTTTTAGAGCGTGGACAGCAGCACTACAGGCCATGATATCTGTCGCTAAACTGCCCTCTCCTGTCTCAAACTGCTGCGGCTGCAAAACCACTTGCCAATCATCGGCATACAGACTATTGAGTAGCTCATCAGGATTATAACGCTTGGTCAATGCTCGTAGCGATGCTGAAGCGTCGTGGCGTTTATTATCTGACTCAATCATTTCAGAGCGATCAGCAGGCCTAAACCCAAAGCGGTGCAGTTTTGGATAAGCACGAATGGCCTTTTGGATATCTGACATATCTAACATAGTCATATCGGATAATGCTGATAACAATGGCTGCTCGCTATGATTTTCATAAAAGTTATCAGGCAACTCGATAAGCTTGGCAGCATTGAGTAATGACAAATGCTCAGCCAGCGCTTCTGAAGCAATCAGTGCCCATTTCGAAAAGCGGTCTTCATTGGGCTGATAGAACCGCGCAGAGTTACCGTAAAGCCGTTTTAATTGACCATTTAAGCGCCTAGCAGGCTCTGGGATATCAGTTAAAGGCCGTGCAGGGTCAAGGGGAGATTGTCTGGGATCAAAGTTGGGGTGAACGATTGCAGGCTGCTGTGAATCAGCTAGCATAGACGATTGCTCAGCCTTTTTTTGCACATGGTTTTCTGCCAGCTTACCGCCTTCTGCTGCCAGATTAGCATGAGACAAACGGTCATCAGAAGTAGAAGGCTGGGTCATGAAATCTCCATAGTTTATAAAATATAAAACGAATAAGAATGCCTAAATCAGGCAATTGTCTTACTCTTAAGGGCTGGCTCTTAAGGGCTTACTCTTGATGGTTCAAAATGTCACGGTAACCTGCTTGCCAGTCAGGATAATCCAGCCAAGCTAACGGAATGTTGCTATGCAAACGCTTCCCCGTAACTGCTGTTTTTGAATGATCAATAGCAGGCGGCGTCTCACCTATTTGCTCGCTTAACCAAACGCCTAGCTCATAAGTAGTGACGGGCGCATAGTCAGTGGCGATATAGAGTGATTTTGGCGCAGTACTGGTCAGGACGTTGGTGATAATATTGACCAAATCACGATCCATAATACGATTACTCCAGTGCTGTGCGGCTACTGGCTCTTTTTGTTTCTCTTTGGCTTTGCGCAGGCGCATGAGACGCGCGCGACCATAAATACCGCTCGGACGAATGATAATGGCTTTATCACCAAAGCCTTGCTGCAAGACTTGTTCTGCTTGCAATATAACTGTTGATGCTTCGCGCTCAGGACTGACAGGCGCGGTATTTTCATCGATCCATTCGCCGTTATCTTGCCCATAAACACCTGTTGAGGAAATAAAGACAATACGTTCAAGGTTGGTTAACTTTGGAGCAAGCGTCGCCAAATGCTGATTAATCGCTAAGTAACTCTCGTGATAGCCGCTGGTTGAATAGTCATCCGGCGTGACGATAATCGCCATATGTGTAAAGTCTTGCAGCTGCTCAGCGGTCAATGTCAACGCATCGGCTTGCATAAACGTTGCCTCACTATCCAGATGATAGTGCTCGCGTTCATTGCGTGCTAGCCCAGTAACGTTAAAGCCATCTTGCGCAAGCTTGTTGGTGACCGGCAAACCGATATCACCTTGTCCGATAATCAGTAAATTTTGCGTACTCATCATTTATCCTTTATTCGAACGCCATTTCTAATGACTGCTTATACATTTTAATAATAATAAGTGCTAAAAATAACGTCTATACGACAGTTGTACATCGTCATTGGCATCGATGCGATCTTGCCACTCGTAGTTGGCATTGATACGTAATGCTTGTTTTTTATCGATATCGTATTGCAGACCCAACGTTGAGACCGGCTGCCAGTAATGACCGCGAGCATTAGACTCATCGCTGCTGCCATGATACCAATATGGCAATTGCAATTCAGCCTGCGCACGTAACTGATTGTTAATTTGATAACGGCAACCAGCATTCACACCTGCACCTACGCGAAAGCCTTTGTTGATACCGCGCCCTGCTTGTCCCGTGCCTGATAGCAAGGTGTAACATAACTGCGGCGGCATCTCGCCAGTACCAGCACTTGGTGTACCAAATGCCCACGACCAGCCAGTCTCATAACCCACGCTCCCAACCAAATGATCCGTGCCATCTTGCTGTGAGCCATCGTTTACTCGGGTCGCCTCGACACTGACGCCCCAAGTTTTGCCTTGCTGAGCGCTATTTACTGGGTTAAATGAGCGTCCGCGCAGCAGTGTAAAATTCTGCAAGACCACACTATCCGGCTGTTTGTGGCTGCTATTGTTAGCATCTTTGTCATAAAGGCGTAGCGTCGCTGCCAGCCCTTCTAAATTAAAAAACTGTGAAAAACCAGCAGCCCGATCAAGAGTGTCATGGAAGCCTGCACGCACACCCACATCGATATAGTTATTGTCACCACGCTGTCCGACACCAATCTGCGCCATTTGCAATGGATGTCTGTCTATTGGATTATTGTTGGCAGCGACGATAGGTAGATCTAGTATGGTTTGACCATCTGCTGACATACTGGATTCTGGATTGCGCTCTGCGGATTTAATCTCTTGAGCAGCTTCTTTAGTCAATGGCTGATAACCCAGCTTAGCGGCGGCCTTGGCTTGGTTGAGCGCGGCTTGACGTACGGTATTGTCAGCTGGCGTATAACGAGGGTTTGCCAGTAAGTCTTCTTCATTAAGCAGCTGAATGACGTCAGAGGGTACGACGGCATAAGGCAATCGGCTTAATAAATGCTGCTGTGGACGCACGACATCGATGAGGCGTAAAACCTCAGAGGCGCAGTTATCGGTGGTGAAGTAATACGGTAGTTCTAACCCTTTGGTTTCCCAAACATGCAACATGATTTGTTGCACCTCGTTTGGGGTCAAGTTCAACTGATACGTCCACGCATCGCGCTCATCGTCTTGCAAGTATTTCGCCAGTTTTTCTGGGTAAGGATCGATTTCAATGGCGTTATCATAGAGACCTGTCATGGATTTGATGGCATAAACTGGAAAACTATCGTTTGGATCACCATCGACCGTATAATTCAGCGCGTAGGCATGATGAATCTGACTGGGATCAGCCACACTGGCCTTTGAGTCAATACGCAACAAGGTATGGGCAAAGGCTGATATGGGATTGTCCAAATACTCTTCGGCAAACATAATAGACAGCTGCTCAGGTGCCAGCTTTTGCATCCACTCATCCAGCTCTGGACACTCAGCTTGCCAGCTTGTCTTATCAATATTTAGCGTATCAGTCAGCCATTGTACGCGCGCTGGAAAACGGCAGAGCACCGAGTTATTAGCGGTATTGTTTTTGACAACCGTATTATGAGTCGGTACTAATTCTTCAGCAAGAGCGACCAACAATGCATCAAGCTCTGCGCCTGAGTCTTGCGCACCTTTTTCACTTAAAAAGAAGCTAGCATCATCAACGAGACTTGTGTCTTTTTTCTTACCAATTAGATTCTTTTGATCATCAAAGAAGTACAATAAACGTCGCCATGTCGTATGCTGGGCTAGGTTTTCTGTTTTTGCTTGCTCGCGCCATGATGCTAGCAGCTGTTCTGCGTTGGTGTTGGTGTTGCTAGCGACAATATGACTAACGTTATTATCGACACTACCAATAGTATTCTTAGTGCGCGAATGATCAGTGCCATCTTTATTTGAGATGCTATTTGGCTTGATGTTATTATTTAGCCCAGCATCAGCTTTGTTATCTAACGCTAGCTCACCTGTGGTCACAAGCTCTGCTGGCGTTGGCAAAAATGCCTGCGCTTGTACCGTCAGTAACAGACCTGCAATCGTTAATGGTAAACGCGCGCGCCTGCTCATCTTTGTTGGCGTACAGTCTGTCGCCAACAAGTTGCAATGCACCACAAGGTTTGAATATATAGACATGAGTAATATCTCGCACTGTAGAAGCCATACGCTCATCGCGTTACTGGGTCTATCGAATCGTCAAAAGAAGGTTGTGATTGGCTATTTTTTAGAGAGTCTTGCTATTAATTAATAAAAAATCGGTAATCACAAGTATTTGCTACGCACTTATTAACAAATTATAAAAAGAGAGCACTATGTCCACGACACCGCCAATAACTATAAAGGATGGGCGCTTATCCTCAGCCACTTGGCTTATGTCGCCGAACTATAATAAACGACCCGACAACCTGACTATTGACACCATTGTCATTCACAATATTAGCCTACCACCGAATGAGTTTGGCGTCTGCGGCAGTGATGGCGTTCATTATGTAAAAGCATTATTTACCAATCAATTGGACTGGGATGCGCATCCTTATTTTCAAACCATTCAGGGCGCAGAAGTCTCAGCACATTTATTTATAGAACGTGATGGTGCTATCACACAGTTTGTAAACTTTGCCGAGCGCGCGTGGCATGCAGGCAGATCCAGCTACCTTGGTCGTCCTGAATGTAATGATTATAGCATTGGCATCGAGCTGGAAGGGTCAGATTTTGTGTCCTTTACCTCGGTGCAATATGACACACTTGCAGCCGTTATCGCTGCGCTATATGACGCCTACCCAAAAACTCGCCGACACTTAACTGGTCATAGCGATATCGCACCGGGTCGAAAGACAGATCCTGGCGATTATTTTGACTGGCCAAAGTTGCGTGAACTGGTAGGGAAAAACCTTAAGGGCTAACTTATATAAAGACCATGAAGCAATTCCACATCCAATCCATTTATCTCGATTATGAAAGTGCTATAATCCGTCAGTTTTTTGATAACAGCAACTCAGCAAATAATCATCAGTAAACAACCTTCATTAAACAAATTAGCAAAATAGGTTCTCATGGCAAAAAGTCGGTTATTTCGCTCAACCATGGTCGTCAGCAGCATGACCATGCTGTCCCGTATCTTAGGTCTGGTACGCGATGTCGTATTATTAGGGGTGTTTGGCGCAGGTGGTCTGATGGATGCCTTTTTGGTCGCTTTTAAGATACCTAACTTTTTGCGCCGTCTGTTTGCCGAAGGCGCTTTTAGCCAAGCTTTCGTGCCAGTACTGTCGGAATATAAAGAAAAATACAGCTTACAACAGGTACAGATATTAGTCAGTCGTACCTCAGGCGCCCTGTTGTTGATTCTATCGATGCTCACTGTGGTCGTCATTTTGATGGCACCATGGGTAGTGACGTTATTTGCTCCCGGATTTGCTGACCAGCCTGGTAAATTTGCCATCACCGCTGAGCTACTGCGCCTTACCTTTCCCTATTTATTATTTATTTCTATGACTGCTTTTGCTAGCGGTATTTTGCAAAGCTACGGGCGTTTTGCTGCGCCAGCTTTTGCACCCGTACTGTTAAATTTATGTATGATTGGCGGCGCATTAATTTTTGCCCCTATGTTCGATACACCGATTATGGCACTCGGTTATGCCGTCGCAATCGCTGGTTTGCTACAGTTCCTAATACAGCTGCCGCAGCTTTGGCAACAAAAGCTACTGGTCGCGCCCAAGATTGACTTTCAGCACGAAGGCGTTAAACGCATCTTAAAACTTATGCTGCCTGCTATCTTTGGTGTCTCTGTCACTCAGATCAATCTGCTCCTCAATACCATTTTTGCCTCGTTAATGATTGGTGGTTCGGTGTCTTGGCTTTATGCGGCAGAACGTATGAGTGAGCTGCCGTTAGGACTGATTGGCGTAGCGATTGGTACGGTCATTTTGCCCAGTTTATCGAAAAGCGAAGCCAAAAAAGACGATGTTAGCTTTAAAAAGACCATTGATTGGGCAGCACGTTTAATCATATTGGTGGGTGTGCCCGCATCAGCAGCCTTATTTATACTGGCTGATGTGCTGATGCAAGCGCTGTTTTTACGCGGTGAATTTACTTTGCGTGATGCGCAAATGAGTTCGCTGGCGTTACGCAGTATGGCAGGTGGTATTTTAGGCTTTATGCTCATTAAAATCTTTGCGCCAGCGTTTTTTGCCCGTCAAGACACTAGAACACCAGTAAAAATCGGTATCGTGTCCGTCTTTGCCAATATGGTTTTTAGTGTGATATTTATCGGGATATTTTACTTTTTAGAGATACCTCTGCATGGTGGTCTTGCCCTTGCGACCACAGGTGCAGCCTTCGTAAACGCGGGCTTATTATATTATTTCTTACATAAGCGCGATATTTTCCGTTTTGGCAGCCACTGGAAAAAGCTGTTTACTCAGTTTGCAATCTCTACCGCTTCTATGATTGGTGTCCTTTATATCATGTTACCTTACTTCCCAGCCGATGAGGCTCAATGGCGACGTATCGCGGCTCTGCTCATTATGTGTGCGGTTGGTGCCCTAGTTTATGGGGTGGTGTTATTAGCAACAGGCTTCCGTCCGCGTCAGCTAAAGCATGGCTAATTTATTTGTGAACGCTGAATAAATGACTTACTAAACCAAAACAAGCTTAATATGAGAATTGACAGTGAATGCCGCTGATAGTTGTCATAATCGATTATTGATAAATAAATGAAATTTGAGGTTTACTATGACAGTCGAATACTCAACGTTACGACGCTTACCAATGCTATTAACCGTTGGTGTATTGAGCACCGGACTGCTAATCAGCGGGTGTAGCAACAACGATAATGTAGAAGCCGATAGCGCAAACACAGCGAGCGATACAGCTACCGTAGCTGAAAACCCTGAAATCGATGCAGCCAATCAAACGGCAGACGTTGATGCAAATAACACAGTAGCAAGCGAGCAAATAACGGATAGCGCTAAAGATGAGACAACCATTGATAGTGATAACATCAACCCAATCACTGCTTCATCCAAACAAAAAAGCTTAGTGACCAATCCGACTGAAGCTGGTACGCCAGAAGACACCGTCAAACAGGCGCTAAATAGCTTATATTATGGCGATGTAAAAGAAGCGGCTGGATACTATCAAGTAGATATGGCGAATTTTGAAAAAGAACTTGCCAAAACACAATCCGCTTTTCAGCAGACTGTCGATGGCGTTACTATCACTGATACCAAGTATAATGATGACAAGACTCGTGCCACTATTACTGGTGAATTGATGCTCAAAGGACAGAGCGAACCTGCGCCATTGACCTATCAGCTACAGAAGATAGAAGGTCAATGGAAGATCTTGGGTTAAGCTATTTTAGCTTACTTATCTGAATCGTCATCCGATGTCACTGCTTTACCAAGCATTACGACATCAGCGATAAACCCTTCCATATCGCAAACTTCTGGCATGTAGCCCCACTGCGCAAAGCCAAGTTTACGGAAAAGTCCTAAACTTGGCTGATTGTGAGCAAAGACAAGCGCGATAATGTTTCGAATGCCCAAGCTTGGCGCTTGCGTCAACATCCAGCGTGTCAACAAGCTACCTAGGCCTTGACCCTGATAATCTTGATTTAGATAGACACTGATCTCAGTACTAATATGATAGGCTGTCCGCGCATACAAATCACTATAGCTGCCCCATGCAACTATCGGCGACTGCGCTTGCTCTGCATCATCCCCTCCTCGCAATGTTTTGACCACATATATGGGTCTTGTTGGACTGCTTAGATGCTCATCAAACCAAGCAGCTCGCTCATCTACGGTTACCAATGCAAGGTTAGCTGTTGCTTGTTTAGCAGGTATGCTTTGATTATAAATGGCTAAGACTTCTGCTAAATCTTCTTTACTCGCACGCTGCACAATAAACTGATCAGCGAGCTGATGTGTCGATAAATCAGTTGGTATAGCGTTCAAGGCAACATCAGACATAAGATCTCCATAATTTTTAGCATTATTATCGGTATCATCGATAATAGTGGGTAATAGTCATACTGATAACACAAGCAAGTACAAATAATTCATAAAGAATGACCACGCTGAGTGACTGATACTTTCACTATGCGTCGACTATAGGATGTTAGTGGGGCTATTTTACTTTATAATGGCTGCTTTTAGACACATCGATTGTTAGTATAGGTGTGTTTTTTCGTTTTTTATCTGGTCTTATCATAGCTGAAAACTTATGAACACCTATTTTCTTGAGCAACTGATTGCGTCGCCGAGCGCTTTGTCTGCACATACGAATCCGATAAATCTAGCACCTTGTGCGCTGACTATCGGCAATTTTGATGGCGTACATCTGGGTCATCAAGCTATGCTGGCTCAAGTTCGTGAGATTGCCCAAGCGCAAAATCTTGGCTCTGCCGTCATGATATTTGAGCCACAGCCTCGTGAATTTTTTGCCCCCACTACTGCGCCTGCGCGCCTGACCAATCTAGCCGAAAAGCAAGCGCTGCTAGCAGAGCATGGGGTCGAGACTTTGATTGTAGCGAGCTTCGATACTGATTTTCGTTCGCTATCAGCACAGGCATTTGCAGATATATTGGCTAAGCGTTTGAACGTAAAAGCATTGGTACTGGGTGACGACTTTCGCTTTGGTCATGACCGTACTGGCGACAGTCAGTTTTTGCGGGATTATGGCTTGGATGTGACCAATCTGCATACCGTTATAGATGACAGTGGTAAAGCTTCCCGTATTAGCTCCACTCGCGTTCGTGACTTGTTATTGGCTGGTGATATTGACGCCGCTAACACGCTGCTTGGTCGTGATTACGCAATTACAGGCGTGGTCGTTGGTGGCGATCAGATAGGCCGCACCATGGACTTCCCTACAGCTAATATCGATTTACAGCGCTTAAAACCTGCTTTGCACGGTATCTTTGCCGTCGATGTGGTGAGTTTAGATGACCATGGCAAAGTCATCGCCAATGGTTTGACCACGCAAGCGATTAACAAAAAATTAGGCGTAACAGGTTTGCGTCCACACAGCTTGTTTGGCACAGCCAGTATTGGTATTAGACCCTCTGTTGATAAAGGCAGTGACTGGCGTTTAGAAGTACATTTCCCAGAATTGCAGGCTGATTTATATGGACTAAATTTACAGGTTCGTTTTTTACATTATTTGCATGGTGAACGACATTATGATGGCTTAGAGGCGCTAAAAGTCGGTATTCACAATGATGTAAAAGCGTTGCTTGAATGGCGAGCAGAGCAGCCTAACTAGAATTTAGGAAAGTCTCGAACTCAGATCATACACATTGCATTCAAGATATAGAAAAGCAAAAACCCACGACATTCTAAATACAATGTCGTGGGTTTTTGCTTTTCTATACTTCTTGTTTGTCTTTTAGATTAATCTATCTTTTAAGTTATTTTTTACGCGTCTGGATGCATACGCACGTTTAAATCATCGATGACTTCTACCCACTCCGCATCTTTTTCCCATTCTTCTTGTAGAAAAGCACGTTGATTGTCTGTCCAAACTTTTGCCTCTACTAGCTTTTCTTCTTTTGCCAATTGGTGTTTTTCAACAAAGTCATCAATCGCTTCATCTGAGCTATCAAGTCCCAATTGAGCAAATAACTCATTCATATTATATTCAGGTTCACCCAACATACTTTTCTCCTTATATGGTGCAATTTTAGTTTTATTTATTATTTAGGCTAACCACTTTATTGTAGCAAGCTTTATTTTAATAACTGTTAACCAACGTTTATCTAACGTTATCAATTGTATTAATAGTTGAGCCTCAAACATTAATACAATTGATAAGAGCGATTAAAAATAACAGATATTTAAACGTAAAAAAGCCTTCAAACAAGAAGGCTTTTTATAAATAACATGATTGCAAGTAGCACTAAAGTTTTAGCAAGCTATTTGATTATGGTAGTAAATGAGCTACTGCATCACGCTCTTCGCTAAGCTCTTGCTCAGTCGCTGCCATTTTCTCTTTTGAGAAATCAGATGACACATCAACGCCGTCTACGATAGACCAGTCGCCGTTAGTGCACGTGCATGGGAACGAGTAGATTAAGCCTTCGGCAATACCATACTCGCCGTTTGAGTAAACGCCCATAGATACCCAATCGTTTTCATCTGTACCTAGTGCCCACGTACGCATGTGTGCGATAGCGGCATTGGCAGCAGAAGCAGCAGATGATGCACCGCGAGCTTTAATAATCGCTGCACCACGTTGTTGTACTTCTGGGATATAAGTGCCTTCGTACCAAGTACGATCAACTAGATCTAGTGCTGGCTTACCATTAACAGTACAAGCCGTTAGATCTGGATACTGAGTTGATGAATGGTTACCCCAGATGATCATTTTTTTCACGTCATTGACAGTGCTGTCAGTTTTACCAGCCAACTGCGCCATGGCACGGTTGTGATCCAAACGAGTCATCGCTGTAAAGTTACGTGGGTCAAGATCTGGTGCATTACGCTGAGCGATAAGTGCGTTAGTGTTGGCAGGGTTACCCACAACCAATACTTTAACGTCACGGCTTGCTACGTCATTCAATGCTTTGCCTTGGGCTGAGAAAATCGCAGCGTTGGCTTCTAGCAAATCTTTACGTTCCATACCTGGACCACGCGGACGAGCGCCAACGAGCAAAGCATAGTCGATATCTTTGAATGCAACGTTTGCATCATCAGTTTGAACGATACCGGCTAATAATGGGAATGCACAGTCTTCTAGTTCCATAACCACACCCTTCAGGGCGTCAAGTGCTGGAGTGATTTCAAGCAACTGCAAAATAACTGGCTGATCTTTACCTAGCATCTCACCAGATGCAATACGGAATAGCATCGCATAGCTGATGTTACCAGCGGCGCCAGTAACGGCAACACGTAAAGGCTGTTTCATTGACATTGAATACTCCCTAATTGATGATTATCATTATAGATATCGACTTGCTCACTGAACACTAGCAGTCTTAAACCGAGAGATAGTGTAGCACTTCCCCCCGTTAACCGTCTAGAGAAAGCGCGAACGCTATCCATCACTATATTGTTACATTTTATACGAGAGGATATTGGTATCGGTCAAGCCTTTATAGATAAAGGATGGAGAATGAAGAGGAAATGATAAAAAAATAGCTTTAGTAGAAGTAACTTAATCAGGATGATATTTATAAATGAGCAGTATTCATCCATCGTTCGCCAAAAAGAACGTTACTTACCGCCTGAGATAATAAACTTTTTGCCGCAATTATCTACCACTTCACTACAGCTACCAAATTCACTGCCTTCGTAGCAAACGTGGACATCAGTTAATATCGTTTGGCGTCGACTGCCCGCTTGGCAAATTAAATCAATGCTAGAAGCAGGCATGCCACTATTAAGGCGAGTCATTTGTCCAATAAAGCGTGATTTTGAGACGGTATAACTGTTGCCAGTATTGAGCTCGTTGGGCAATTTTAGGGCGCCAGCATAGTTGGTTATTTGGCGAAAATAACTACTGGCACTCAATGGGCTACAAGCACCATAATGTTGCCATACTTGGCTACGCACTGTCGTGTCTGGCATGATGCGGTTGACAACTTTTAGTTGTAATGGGGTCAGGCGCGGCTCGACACCGCGCCCACAGCGCTCGCCATAGCCCATGTCTAAACCTGATACCGTTAATGAATACCCTTCTAGACATTGACGCATACGTACTCGTGTTGGTTGCAAGCTACATAATGCAGGCGTCATCTCAATCATTAACACACGTTGACCACTCTTGACGGCATTGGCCGCTTGCGCTGGTATGATCATCACACTTTGTAACAATAGCAAGGCGACCCCGCCCATCACCGTATACCCTTTATCCTTATATTCTTTGCCTATCGCATCCTTTTTACGTATCGCACTGTCATTTAGCTTCGTAGATAACTTTATCGTGACTGGTTCCGATAGAGTGTCCACCCGCGTCTGATTCGACAGCTGACGATTGGCTTGCAATAACATAGGCAAATTGAAATATTTTTTGATCATAAGTAGTTAGGTATCTAGCAACGATAAAAGAGTGGGCAAGCTTAAATAAAGGTGCTCAAAGTATAAATATTCATTGAACCAAGCTTAAAATAAACCAAAAAAAATACAGACAACAATTAAAGCAATGGTAGCAAAATGCGTTTTTTAATCTATAGCAGAAACGTAAACATCGCTTAAGTATTAAAAACAAGACAGAAATCAGAGAGAATACAAACCTCTATATAGCAGAATAATAACCCATTGATTCAAATAAAAATGAATGCCGAAAAATAGATATAAAAAAAACCATTAACAGTCTATCGTCAATGGTTTCTTTTTTACTAAATGAATAACCTAAAATGCAGCTGGCACCGTACCCATACGTTGACTAATCGGCTGACTACGACCCAATAAGCTACTATAAATCGTAGCGTTCTCCATTACGTGTTTCACGTAATTGCGCGTTTCAGGAAAAGCGATTGACTCCACGTATTGATCAGCGGCTAACGAACCATAGACCGGCTGCCAGCGCTTGGCATTATTAGGGCCAGCATTATAGCCCGCCGTTGCCAATACTGGCTGATAATTTAGTTTGCCCAAAATATCTCCCATATACCAAGTACCATAACGGATATTGGTATCACCACTATTGGCACGGCTAGCACTATAAGTCTCACCTAAATTACGGGCGATATATTTTGCTGTATCAGGCATGACTTGCATCAACCCACTAGCACCAACACCTGAGCGTGCTGAGGCTACAAATCGACTCTCTTGACGCATGATGCCATAAGCCCATGCCGGATCAATGCCAGCAGATTGACTGTAGCGAACGACGGCATCTTGGTGCGGCATCGGATGCGATAATGCCAAGCTGTCGACTCTGTCCGTATTGTCAACGGCATAAATCGCCCGATCAAGCCAGCCCATGTCATGTGCCAAGCTAGCAGCGGCGATGATTAGATTGTCATCACGATTGTCACGTGCTTGCTTGACTGCCCAGTTCCACTCACGGTTGGCATAAGCGCGGCTGGCATCAGCGTTATATAAAGCAAAGGCACGAGCAAAGTTGCCATCTTGCATGACGCGGGCACGATCGGCAGTGCTAACATTGGGTAAGTTGCTACCGCCTAAGCGACTGGCGTCAAAACGCTGACCGATTCTGTCTTTTGCCATCAGACCATAGTAATCATTGCTTTTTGCTAGGTTTTGATACATTTTCTTAGCGGTATTACTCTTACTGCTATTGCCTGATTGCTCATAAGCGCGAGCCAGCCAATACTGCCACTGATTGCCTTTTTGAGTTTCACCATCCATTTTTGAGATGGCTTCGACCACATCGTCCCAACGACCAAAGCGAATCGCTGCCATGGCATAGTCTTCAGCTTCTTCGAAGTTAAAATCGTCATCTAAACTGTTGCGGAACCAATCAACTGCTTCAGCGTTAAAACCATCGTCAGTATTATGATTCATACGCTGTACCCCAATGGTACGATAAGCATAGCGACGGGTCTCATCGTTCAATAGTTTGACTGAGCGCTGATTGTCTTGTTTGATATCAAAATCTAACTGCAATGCTGCCTCACGATAAGACTTGTCAGCAATACGGCCTATCGCATACAGATAGAGATACTGATTGGTCTGACTGGCAGGCTCACGACCAAAACTGGTAAAGAATGATGAAGGATTTAGCTGAATCTCACTCAAAGCAGAATAAGCAATGGGCGTGCCTAAGCGTGATGACAACGCCATAATATCGCCAGTTTTGCCTTTACGAAGCATACGTTTCAGACGAGCAGCGCGATCTTGATTACTAATCAGCGCGTTATTATTCATCTCCATCGCTAGCTGATCACACAAGGCAGGCTGTTTTTGGGTGGTCAGCCACACATCAGACTTGGCGGCCATGGCGCGCATGGTATCACCGCCATTATTGAACCCAAGCGCAACGGCACAGCGCTCGCTGGCATCGGCATTGGTAATCAAGTTCGCCACTTGTCTGACTGAGGCATAGTCGTTTGACCCCGCTTTGGTCTCAGCAAAATCCGCAACCAACTTCTCAGCCATGACAGTATCAGGATACTGACGTACAAACTGCGCTACAGCCGCTGAACTTTGTGAGTTAAGGTCTAGATTCATCCGCCAATAAGTGGGATACATCGCAAACAAACCGCCGCTCATCATTTGTTCGTAATTATAAAGCGCACTGACATCACCGCGATCTGCTGCGATAGCAGCGGCTGTAAATGAGTCAACACTGCTGTCTTGTTGATAATTACTTTCTGGCTGATAGCTGTCGTTATCACCCCATGTCAGCTCTGCACAAGCGACTTGCGATATGCCTAGCGCACTCACTGCTGTCGCTACACTCAACGCGCTCATCCGTAGCGTACCGGCTGTGAGCCGCTTGGACGCGTGCTTTTTACTGGTAGACTTTTCATCCTTGATGCTATGAGCAACACGCAACTTTGTCATACTGACTCTCTTTATGATATCTCTACAAATAAGTGAATAGCGATTCGCTAAGTATCGCCAAGGTTATAGCACTCATCATACTATATTCATTGTACTTTCAACTATCTCCTTTACCTTTTGTTAATAAATAGGACAGTACGGTGTAACATAGAAATGATGTCTAGTCGCAGTTTTTGTCAAAAGCACTGCTAATTCTAGTAAATAATTGATACTGCTATGAATTGTTTATCATATTGATGACCAATAGCCTGTGCTAATTTTTCACATTGGCAGAGGGTTGTGATAAAATATGCCACCTGTTAATCGGCTACCCTGCTATATTTTTAGTCAATCATGGACTTATCCTTATGAGTGTTACTGTATTTAATCCCCGCATCAATGACGCTGCTGTTGCTGAGACAACTGCTACTGCGCCTGCTGTCACTGCACTCAAAGAAGCAAGTTCAGCCCAAGCACCCGTCGAAAAAGCAGTGACCAAAAAGGTCTTTGTCACCACCCAAGGCTGTCAGATGAATGTCTATGACTCTGGCAAAATGCTAGACGTGCTAGGCGATTCTCATGGCATGGAAGTGACTCATGACATCGATGAGGCCGATGTACTACTAATGAACACTTGCTCTATCCGCGAAAAAGCACAAGAAAAAGTGTTTTCAGAATTGGGTCGCTGGCGCAAACTAAAAGAAAAACGCCCTGACCTCGTCATTGGTGTCGGTGGTTGTGTGGCTTCGCAAGAAGGCGATAACATTCAAAAACGTGCGCCTTACGTCGATATGGTATTCGGCCCACAAACCTTGCATCGCTTGCCAGAGCTGTATGATCAGTCAAACGAGCAGCGTGATATCGCGCCTAAAAACCGTATTGGTACGATTGATGTGTCCTTTCCTAGCATCGAAAAGTTTGATTTTTTGCCTGAGCCAAGAGTAGAAGGCTTTAAAGCCTTTGTCTCTATTATGGAAGGTTGCTCAAAGTATTGCTCATTTTGCGTCGTACCTTATACCCGCGGTGAAGAGTTATCGCGCCCACTCGATGACGTATTGGCTGAGATTGATAGCCTTGCCGAACAAGGGGTGCGTGAAATCAACCTGCTCGGTCAAAACGTCAACGGCTATCGCGGTGAAAAAGACGATGGCAGCATTTGCCGTTTCGCTGAGCTGTTACATTATGTCTCGCATGTCGATGGTGTTGAGCGTATTCGTTATACGACCAGCCATCCGCTTGAGTTCACCGATGACATCATTGACGCTTACGCACAATTGCCAGAGCTGGTATCGCACTTACATCTACCGGTTCAGAGCGGTTCAAACGCTATCTTGGCAGCGATGAAACGCAATCACACGATTGACGTTTATATCAATCAGATTAATAAGCTTAAAGCCATTCGTCCTGATATTCACTTATCGAGTGACTTTATTATTGGCTTCCCTGGTGAGACGGATCAAGATTTCCAAGATACTTTGAATCTAGCAAAAGAATTGAACTTCGATCACTCTTACAGCTTTATCTATTCGAAGCGTCCAGGCACGCCAGCGGCAGAGTTGCCAGATGATGTGAGTTTCAAAACTAAAAAAGAGCGTTTGGCAGAATTCCAAAAAGTCATCATTGATTCGACGCTGGCTAAAACTCATGAAATGGTTGGCACTACGACTCGCGTCTTGGTTGAACAAGTTGCCAACCGTCATCCCGACTGCTTAATCGGTACAGCGGATAATACTCGTACGGTTATGTTCCCATATGACGTTGATACAATGGATGAGATGTTGGGTAAACTTGTGAGCGTACGTATTACTGATTTCGTCAGCCCGCACATGGTCAAAGGTGAGCTAATCGAAGTATTGGCATAGCGGTTAAGGCAACAATGGTTAAGTTATAAATTTGAGTAAGAATAAAAAAGCCGTTCACTATAATAGCGAACGGCTTTTTTGTGCGTGAATACTAACCATCATTATTCTGATAGCCAATCTGTCTTCCGTAACTGCTGCTTGGTTTCGCGGCGGCGTTTTTTTCGGACAATATCGATATCTTCTTTTTCGTGAATACCACCTTTTCTTAATAGTGGATCCAGTGCCAAATAATTACGCGGTTTGACAGTGCCTAGCGAGTGTTGCACACCTGTCACAGCTTGCTGTTCTAGCTGCCGTTCAATTTGTTTGGCCTTTTTTAAAGTTTCTTCTAAGCTCATATTTTACCTATATTTTAATCTATCTAAATCTGTTTTATATATTCGAGTGATAGCATAGCGAGTGATAGCATAGTGAGACCACGATTAGGAAATCGAGCGCAAATAGTACACTTAGTACATTAAGCTCGATTGACACCGTCGTGACTCGCTATGGTTTTACTTGTTAGCCTTTAATGCACATGACTTGCTTCAGCGTATGCACAACTTCGACTAAATCTGTTTGATTGGCCATCACTTCATCGATGTCTTTATAAGCGCCGGGTATCTCATCGATGACGCCTTTGTCTTTGCGACACTCAACGCCATCCGTTTGCGCTTTTAACTCATCAATGGTGAACGCTCGTATGGCTTTGCCTCGACTCATCTGTCGCCCTGCCCCATGTGAACATGAGCAAAACGATTCAGCTTCGCCCAGACCACGTACGATAAAGGATTTTGCGCCCATAGAGCCTGGGATAATGCCGAGCTCACCTGCATAAGCACTGATAGCACCTTTACGCGTCACATAGACTTGCTCACCGAAATGCACCTCTTCATTGACATAGTTATGATGACAATTGATGGCTTCTTTGGTCAGCTGAAATCGTGGCAACCCCGCTTGTGGCGACTGCAATGACTTAATGACGAGACGCATCATCTCACGGCGGTTCTCAAGCGCGTAGTCCTGTGCCCAGCCTACTGCTTCAACATAATCAGCAAAGCTATCAGATCCTTCTGCAAAGTAAGACAAATCACGATCTGGCACATGACCGAAGCGCGATTGACGTTCTTTTTTGGCAAGATTAATAAAGTACTGGCCGATACAGTTACCAATGCCGCGGCTGCCAGAATGCAGCATGACCCAGACATCATTGTTCTCATCCAAGCACAGCTCAATGAAATGATTGCCACCACCAAGTGTTCCCAACTGCTTCGCCCAAGTACGCTCAAAACCTTTGAGCATTTTAAGTAAACCTGGATGCTTATCAGTAATCGGTTTTAGGCGTTTGCCTAGTGGGTCAAGCGTTGAGTTCTTGGCTTGGATTTGCTTGTGCATGTTGAAGCCAACAGGCACTTGCTGTTCAACGATCGACCGCAATGACCTCAAGCTATCAGGCAGATCACTCGCCGTCAGGGACAAACGCACCGCGTTCATACCGCAGCCAATATCGACACCGACTGCGGCAGGAATGATGGCGGACTTGGTCGGAATCACACTGCCGACTGTTGCACCTTTGCCAACATGCACGTCAGGCATCACTGCAATATGCGAGTGTACAAACTCTAGCTGAGCTAAATTGCGTAGTTGCTGCATCGCACCTTGCTCAACATCTGAGGTGTAAATCTTGACAGGTACGCCGTGCTTACGATTTTCGTTTAATATTAATTTAATGCTCATTACTTGTTATTTCCATTTTATTTTTTTAACAACCATGCAAAATATTTTTATTTTTACTATCATTATTTTTAGATATTACTTACCTGTCTCAATTAAACATAACGTTTAATAAGTAGATTTTTAACAATATATAAAATTTAGGCAATAAAGTACCGTCTTTTTATTAATTAAAAAATCAATAAAAATTCATGGTTAATTTATTATAGACGTTTTAAAGAAAGGTTACATGGTTCAAAACCGCTGCCCATTGCGTAAATGCTGTACGCATAGAAAAGCATCAGCTAAATAATAGCATGAAGCACTCTATTGGCAATGACGGTGAAGAAAAATGTTAGGTAAACAGATAACAGCAAGCGCAATATGGCTTAGCACAATCGCAGAGCGATTTTGACACAGTAGACTTAGAAGAGGGATAGCATAAGTAGATACAGAAGGCTATGCGTTGATATTATTCAATAGGATATCATTCAATAGCTTGTATATAGATTCAGCCAAACCTTTTCGAAGTTGTCATTGCTGTCATGTAGTTTACAAATTCAGTCTTTAAAAACGTCTTGGTAGTTAAATAGGACACGATGATTCCTCCATAGGTTGTGGCTAACTACTGTAGACAATAGTAGCAGATTTATTGGAATGACTTAACGCTTACCTAGAAGCTGATAAATCAATGTGATAATAATAACAATTTAAAAAATAAAGTCAATAATTAATTTTAATTAAATACAAAATACTATGTTTAATTAAAGCTGTTATTTTAAAATCATTACTTTAAATGTAAAACTTAAGAAATTTTAAACCATAAAACTATTTATAACTTCAGCCAATAAAGCAGCAGCAATGATGATAAAGATCACTCCACAACCACGATTTAGCCAAGCCAAGCGATCACCCACATCGAGCCAGCTTGCGAGCTTTTTACCACCCAATGTATAAATGATCTGCCAAATTGTCTCACTCAAAAACAAGCCTATGGTCAGTAAGATATATTGTGGCCATAATGGCGCGCTGAAATTGATGAATTTAGGAAAAAAGGCAGCAAAGAACAAAATGGCTTTTGGATTGGACAACGATACCCAAACGCCAGTACGAAACAAAGTCATATTACTTGGGGCAGCTTTAGCAGCAGCACTGGAGAGTGAGCGCGGCTGCGGTGTACCAACTGTATCTTCACTATCAGAAGAAGGATAGTCAGCCGCGACTTCTTCGCTCATTTCACGAGCATCACTCATCAAGCTGCCATTGCCAGCATCACGCCATGAGCTAATACCCAGATAAATCAAGTATGCCGCGCCAACGGCTTTGATGATCGTCAGCAACCAAGGTGACTGGCGACTGATCACATCGAGGCCAAGCAATGTCGAAAGCAGTAGCACAAACAATCCAAGGCTTAAACCTGCCAGCGTCCACAATGTGCGCTTCACACCGTAGTTCATACCATACTGGAATGCTAGCAGCATATTGGGACCTGGGGTCGCTGAGATAAAAAACGTACTCGCAAAAAATACCGCAAACAGGTGCCAAGACATCAACCAACCCCTACTCTTTTATTTGAAATAAACTTGAAACATGAAAAAGAGGCAAAAAATAAACACCGCCATATAGACGGTGTGTTTTATGCCAACTTAGATAAAAAGTTAGATGAAAAAACAATCACTTGCTTCTCAATCTATTAATTGACCGCACAACTAGTTAACAGCTTCTGCAAAAACCCATCACAACGTACAATTTCGTTAAGTTCAACGTATTCATCCGCCTTATGAGCTTGTTCAATACTACCAGGTCCACAGATGATTGTTGGAATACCTGCATTGGTAAATTGACCGCCTTCAGTCGCGTAAGCCACTTTATGACGCTCATCATCCCCTGTCAATGCAGCGATCAATGATTGTAGTTCAGCACTATCATTATCAGTCATTGCCGGCACGCTTTCTTCTTGCATCAGCTCAATGCCAGTCTCTGGCGCGCGGGCTTGCATTTGCGCATTTAATTCCGCAATCTTGGCTTGAATAGGTTCCAGTACATCGTCTTGCGTCATATGCGGCAGATTACGATAATCAAAGGTAAACTCGCACAGATTGGGCACGATATTGGTGGCCGTACCACCATGGATGGTACCTACTGACAACGTTGAATAAGGCACAGTGAATATCTCGTCCCCATCTTCAAGAGCACCGTTACGAGTACTTAGCTCTTCGGCAAGCGTATCGACATAGCCCACCAATCGGCTGGCATAGCTAATGGCATTGACCCCTTGTGCAATCAATGAAGAATGCGCTGACTTACCATGCACACGGCAACGATAAACCGCAATACCTTTATGTGCCACCACCATAGCCATATTAGTTGGCTCACCGACGATACAATAATCAGGGGTTATACCGCGCGCCTTTAAATCTGCCAATATCAGTGGCGCGCCTAGACAGCCAATCTCTTCATCGAATGATAATGCCAAATGCAATGGGCGACGCAGCTGGCCTGCATTAGATAGTTTTACCGCTTGTGGCAACATCGTCAGCGCACAAGCGATAAAGCCTTTCATATCACAAGCGCCGCGACCATACAGCTTGTCACCACGAATGGTTGCTGTGAAAGGCTCAGACGTCCAGTCTTGACCGTCGACTGGCACCACATCGGTATGACCAGATAGCACGAGACCATGATTGACGTCGTCAGCATTTGCCCCTGCTGGCACAGTGACGAATAAATTGGCCTTATTTTTGGCTTCATTAAAGGTCAAATCGACGCTCAAACCCAATTGCTCGCAGTAAGCTTTTACGTCTTCAATCAAAGCCAAATTAGAATGACGACTGACCGTATCAAAGCCAATTAAGCGCGTTAGCCAATCGATACTTTGGGTGGGATAATGAGCATCAGCCAATATTTGACTGGCATCATCGTTACTATTCTGTATAGTCATAAAACATCCTTATTATGATACGTGATACTCGTATTATGAGGGATTGTGTTGGTTCATAATATCAACAACTGGCGGCATTGGTTTTGATACCTTACCTTCAGCTTGCAACTCTTTGGTGGTTTTGGCATCAATGGCAAGTCCAGAAATCAAGGCGATATCTTTGACAGGCTTACGTTGGCGAGTGGCAAAGCTCACTGGTACCATACGCGCAAATTCATAAACATGCAGGTAAGACTCTTCACCACCTTCAAAGTCTTCATCGTCTTCTAATCGAATCCCACCGATTTTAGCCAAATCCGATAGCATCTCGTTTTCTTCGCTACTCAGACGGCAATCAGTAATGCCAAAACCCGTCATAAAGCCATTTGCCCACTGTTTCAGTGCCATCACGCGCTCGTATAAATCATGTTCATCATCTGGGACTAATGGCGTATAAGAGTAGGCATCGTCTTTGTCTTTGAGCTGGAACACTATATCTTCAGCTTCTTCTGTCAACAAAGTCAATGCAGGCTCTGGTAAAGCGGCGAAGCTCAGCTCTTCAAACACCTTCGCCCATACCTTTTCATCAGGTGCATCGCAGGCGGTCATCAGCCCTGTCATCAAGCCGTGTACCTCACTGATAGACACGTCAGTCCAATCATCAAATGCAGTCAGCCATGTATTCCAGCCAGAGATATTATCATTCATAATAGATGTCCTAGTGATTGATTAGTAGTACTAAATAGAAACAGACGCCGCGCGATATCATTAACGAGGCGGCGGCTAATAGAAGTTATGAAACAAAGCGGCATACAATTACTTTGTTGATATAGATATTATGCGGTCACCTATGGCATTATTAAACGCAGAGAACAAAATTCATTCACGCTTACTTGTTAAGGATAAAAACTGACTATGTATGATCAACTTAGAATATTAGAAAAAATGATACTCGACATCAAAAAACAGTATCAGCTTGTCAGTGCTGAACTTAGCAGCCTCAAAAAACACCCCGCTACCGATCCAAAAGAACTTACCACACTTCAGGCCAAGCTCGATAGCAGTTATACAGAGCGCGATGGCGCCAAAAAGAAGCTGAACGACCTCGATAACCGCTATCAAAATCTGGCAGAAGCCCACCATATGATCGGTGAAGAGCAAGATAAATTGCAAAAGCAAATCAGCCAATTACAACAAGAAAATAGCGAGCTGCTACAGCATAATAATGAATTAAAGCAGCAGTATAGCGATATCAAACAGCAAAATAATGACTTACAAAAGAAGAATCAACTGGCCGCTGAGCGTACGCAAGTGGTGTTAAAACGCTTAACCCGTATCGACCAAGCAGAAGGTTCATAAATAGCGGCACGAGGACATAATTGACGAATATCACTGTCTTCAAATAGCATTTTTATCGATAAAAGCCACGTTTACCAATGTACTTTTATTATCAAGTATCTTTATTATCAAGCACCTTAATTATTAAAAATACAGCATTGATTAAGCCAACAGACTCACACGTGTAAGCTCTTATATCACTCACTTTAATGACATATATTGTAGGATTTATCATGACTGATGACCAGACTATCCCTTTAGATAAGCAAGCGCCAAACAATCAATCACAAAACAACCAACGGCCAATCAACGGCCTTAAATCCCAAAAAGCCGTGCCAAATGCTTCAGCCCCAAATAATTCGGCTTCACAGAGCGTCGCTGCTAAACCTGCACCTAAAACGAATAGCACTCCTGAGCCGCAGATTAAAAAAGTAGATATTGCAATTGCTGGGGTCACCTATCCCATCTATTGCCCAGTACACGAGCAAGAAGAACTACATTCAGCCGTCTCTTATATCAATAACTATGCGCTCGACCTAAAACGCGACGCGCCGAGCCTGAGCCAAGAGAGCTTACTGGTACTGTGTTGTCTGAATTTATACGAGAAAATTCATGCGCATCAAAGAAGTGATGAAGATCGTATTCAAGGAGATAAGCAATCCGAAGCATTACTCAATAAAATCATGAAGGATGCACACTCTATCTTATAAGCCAGTAGTACGCTACTAAGCAATAAGCGCTTAGCTCTGGTGAGCCAAGCGCTTTTTTATGTCTAATCTACAGCCGAATTACTTACTTATGCATTAGGATTATAAGTTCTTCCAGCATGAAAATCCGCTTGATGCTCATAGTTGCAAAAGAATAACTCCTGACTGCCTTTAATATCAGCTTCAGTATTGCCATCGCTACTTGCCACCAAGCTCGGCTTGGTCTCTAGAACACCGCGGTATTCAGCTAAACTGTTACCACAGAAATTGCAGTGACGCGGTGTAGTCACATCGCCATCTTTTGGCATCATGCTTCTGGGTGCGCGCGGGTACATAAACTTGTAAAAGCCCCACATCACAATCCAGATAATAATTATCATCATAATAGCAGCGAACACAGCATTGCTCCTTGAATGAGGGGTAAACGTGAGAAATGATTAAGATGGCTCAGCTAATGATTATTCAACACGCCCTAATAGTATAAATTTTACCGTCAATAATAGTGACAATACAATGCCTTTACCGTTCAATTATTGATTTCACTGAATTGCTCACTAGATAATCGTACTCACTGATTGCAGTGCTAGAACAAAAAAACTGGCCACGTTAAGCCAGTTTTTTTGCATCGAAACCAACAATCAGGGTTTAGCAGAATTACAGCTGCAACTCGCTGATATCCGCCACGGTTAAGAATAAAGCTCGTACTTGCTTAAGCAACGCTAAGCGATTGTTCTTTAGCGCAGTATCTTCACTGTTGACCATGACATTGTCAAAGAATTGCGTCAACGGCTCGTCTAAACTGGCTAGCGTTTGCAATACTTGCGTATAGTCAGCCTGCTCAAGCAATGGTTGCACCGCTGTTTGTGCTTGCTGCACACTCGCATATAGACTTTGCTCAGCAGGTTCAGATAATAACGCTTCATCAACATTATCAGCGACGCTTACCTCTGATTTGGCTAAAATATTGGCGACACGTTTGTTTGAATCAGCCAACATTGAAGCTTGTGACAATTCGCTAAATGCTTGTACGGCACGAATACGCTGGTCAAAATCAAGCGGCATATGCGGGTTAATCGCTTGCACTGCCTGAATCGTATCGACGCTAACACCCTGCTCTGTATACATCGCACGATAGCGCGAGTTTAAGAATGCCATTACTTGGGTAAATGTATCACCCATTTTGGCAATCTTGCTACCATCGCTCGTGCTATAGCCTTTGATGGCTTGCTCAACCAGCGCTACCAAGTTAATCGGTAGCTGCTTCTCAATCAAAATACGCAGAATCCCAATCGCTGAGCGACGTAAGCTAAACGGATCTTTTGAACCAGTCGGCGCTTGGTCAATCGCAAAAATACCGACGAGCGTATCTAAACGATCCGCTAATGCTAAGCAAATGCCTATTGGCGTCTGTGGTAATACGTCACCACTGAATTTCGGAAGATATTGCTCCTCTAAACTGGCTGCTACCGCTTCAGGCTCATTGTTTAGGCGCGCATAGTAAGTACCAGCGATACCTTGTAATTCAGGATACTCACCGACCAATGAGCTTGCCAAATCCGCTTTAGACAAAATACCAGCACGTACCGTTTCATCGATACTAATCTGCTGACCTTGCTGTTGCATCAAGGCAGCGATAAATGCAGCAAGCTTGGCTATACGCTCAGACTTCTCCCAAATCGTACCCAGCTTGTCTTGGAAGACGCGAGTTTTTAGGCTTTCTGTTAGTGCAAATAATGGCTGCTTTTGGTCTTGTAAGAAGAAAAACTCTGCATCAGCCAAACGTGGACGCACAACTTTCTCATTACCTTCAATGATTTGGTTCGGATCTTTGGACTCAATATTGGTAATAAAGATAAAGTAAGGCTGCAATTTGCCAGTTTTATCTGTCAGGCAAAAATACTTTTGATCGGCTTGCATAGTAGAAATAAGCGCTTCTTGTGGCACTTGTAAGAATCGCGCCTCAAAGCTTGCTCGTAGCGCAATGGGGAAATCAACCAGTGCCGTCACTTCATCTAACAGTGCCTGCGGCACAATGGCATCAGAGTTAACTTCATCTGCCAACGCCTTGACTTGATTCTTAATCAGCATTTGACGCTTATCAAAATCAGCAACTACTTTTAAACCACCTAGTAATTCTTCATAGTCATTGGCATGACCAATGTTATGGTAGTCAGGGCTGTGGAAGCGATGACCACGGGTTTGTGTTCCTGTCTGATGACCTTGGATAGTGGCATCAATGACAGCATCATCTTGCATCAAGACTGCCCACTGTACGGGACGCACGAACTCATTACGGCTCGCACCTGAACGCATACGTTTAGCAATCGGTAAGTTATCAAGTGCGGTTTGAAAAATAGCGGGCAGCAATTCAGTCGTTGCTTGACCCTGAATGGTTTGCTCATAACCGATATAATCACCTTTATCAGTGTTAATCGTTATCAGCTCACTGGCCTCAATACCCAAGCCTTTGGCAAAGCCCATTGCCGCACGCGTTGGATTACCATCAGCATCAAAGGCCGCTTTAATCGCTGGACCTCGCTTTTGCTCGCTGCGATCTGGCTGCTTATCGCCAATGCCCTGAATTTGAAGCGCCAAACGGCGCGGCGCAGCAAAGGCTTTGATACTATCGAAGCTGATACCTGCTTCAGTCAATTGTTCAGTGACACTTGCTTGTAGCGCGTCACGTAGTGGCTTTAGGCTTTTTGGAGGTAGTTCTTCACACCCCAGTTCAAATAGAATAGTACTCATGGGATGCTCCTATTTATTATTAGTAGTTTGGTTGTTATTAGCAGTTTGGTTGTCATCTGTATTTTCAACGGCTTCTTCTTTTGGCAAATACTTATCGAGCGCTGCCTGACGATGCGCCTCGTCTGCTAATGGAAAGCCTAACTTGGCACGTGCTTCAACATAACCAATAGCAACCTTACGAGCAAGCGTACGCACACGTAGGATAAAACGCTGACGCTCAGTCACTGAAATAGCACCGCGAGCATCAAGTAAGTTGAAGGCATGTGAGGCTTTTAACACCATCTCATAGGCTGGTAGTGGTAAACCCTCGGCAACTAGCTTATCCGCTTGCTGCTCATAAAAATCAAACATCTGACCCATCATCGGCACATCGGCGTGCTCAAAGTTATAGGTAGACTGCTCAACTTCATTTTGATGAAAGACATCGCCATAAGTGACACGACCAAACTCACCATCTGCCCAGACCAAATCATAAACGCTATCGACGCCTTGTACATACATCGCCAAGCGCTCAAGACCGTAAGTGATCTCGCCAGTGACTGGGAAGCATTCGAGACCGCCCACTTGCTGGAAGTAAGTAAACTGGGTCACTTCCATACCGTTTAGCCAAATCTCCCAACCAAGTCCCCACGCACCTAGCGTTGGTGACTCCCAGTTGTCTTCGACGAAACGCACATCATGCACCAACGGATCAATTCCGATGGCTCTTAGCGAGTCTAAATATAGCTCTTGGATATTAGGTGGATTCGGCTTTAATACTACTTGAAATTGATAATAATGCTGCAAGCGGTTTGGGTTATCGCCATAGCGTCCATCAGTAGGACGACGTGACGGCTGCACATAAGCGGCATTCCAGCGCTCAGGACCTAACGAACGCAAAAATGTCGCCGTATGAAAAGTACCTGCGCCAACTTCCATATCATAAGGCTGCAATATCACACAGCCCTTGTCAGCCCAATAGTTCTGCAAGGTTAGGATTAAATCCTGAAAAGTCATCGGTTGAGAGTTTTTCGCTTCAGTTGTCATAGTTTGAGTTGTCATAGTTTGGGGCATCATAATAAAGCCACTGTGGAATTAGTATTAGGGTCTGTTGAACAAAACGTTGATAGCACTCGTACAGCCTACTCGGCAACGACTCTATTTGTCTGCTCACCTTACTAAAAAATGACTATTTTATCCATATTTACATCAACTAAATTTATCAAGCAATCAAAGAGACACCCTAAAAATGATGCGTGTTTGCTCATTGAGCAGTAAAAGCTTCATTGACGAAAGCATAAAGGAAAGCATAAATGACAAAAAAATACCCAAATGCGTGAACATTTGGGCAGGAGGAAAAGTATGTCTTTGGTATCCTGATTGATCAGGCTTTTTATTTTTTAGTTAAACTTTCACTTTCAAAGTATAGCTTTAGATCTTAGAACTGGTTTACTGATACGATTCATTTGTTGCTTTGGGCATAATTATCCATAAAATGATATAGATTAAGATGCCTGGTACTGCTGCACTTAATGATGAAATAATTACAAATAACACTCTTACCCAAGTAGGTGACCAGCCGACATACTCTGCGATGCCGCCCATCACACCTGCTATCATGCGATTATTCTGTGAGCGATGTAATTTTGCTAATTTAGCCAAATCAAATACCTCTTTAATATAGTTTTTCTTTTGCTTACTTTTGATTTTATATAAACACTTACTATTAAGAACACTTACTACTAAAAATATTTACCGTTAAAAATACTTATTCTTAAAAATGCTTAGCGTTCTCAACTTATGAATAATTATAGCAATGTTTAGAAGTTAATCTGTTGAGTATGTAGACGTACTTTGTGAGTTTATGCTACCTAAACTTGCCCTAACCTGTCATAAGACCTCGTAAACCCCTGATTTTAAATAGATATTTCAAAATGTTTCAGAGCGCAGTTTATTTCTATAACCTTACGGCTTTACTACAGTGACTCTAACCTTTTGATATTCCAATAAATTATGAAAAATGGTTAACATGCCCATAAAAGCGGAGGAAAATATTAAGTTATACAGAGTAAATTTGATAGATTTACGGTATTTTTCTGAGCATAAAACGGCTGTTTACAATAACCTACCTGTAAGTCTGGACAAACCTTTATATAGTCGGTTCAACATAATGCGGATACAGATAAGGATAGCTATGTACGAGACGGGTTTAATGATTGGGCATTTTGAACCGCTCCATTTGGGGCAGATGCGCAGCATATTGGCAGCGGCAGGACAAGCAAAGACCTTGCATATCGTCATAATGGCACACCCATCACCGCATGCCGATTTTAGTATCACCTTACAAGACAAAGCGCGTTGGTTGCAGATGGCTTGTGCAGACTTGCCTTTTGTTCGTATTCATACCACTCATGAGATTGAGCTGCCTCTACATGATGGCTTCGTTGATGTGACAATCGATATTTCCTCCAGTAATGCCAAATTACAACGTTTGACAGAAGTGCTCAACTTGCCCGCAGAGGCAGTATTATTTGTCGCAGAAAACCATCCATTGGCTCAGAGTGATGTTTATGAGCAGTTATCGATACCAGTCGTCACTACCCCGCTACAGCCTGAGTTTGATTCTTATGCCATCGCCCGTGATCCCGTAGCGCACTGGTCAGCGCTGCATCCACAAGCACGTGGGGACTATACCAAGACCGTTGCCATCGTTGGTGGTGAAAGCTCAGGCAAGACGACACTGGTGCACAAGCTTGCCAACTACTATGGCGCTAGCTTTGCATTGGAGATGGGACGACTGTATGTCGGTACGGATTTGGGCGGGAGCGAGATCGGGCTACAATACAGTGATTATGCACCCATTGCGCTCCATCATGCTCAGGCGATACGAGAAGCAGCAGCTAGAGCGACTGCGCCTGTCACTATTATTGATACTGACTTTGTGACCACTCAAGCGTTCTGTGAAGAATATGAGGGTCGCACGCATCCTTTCGTCGCTGCTTGTATTAATGAGTTTCGCGTAGACCATACGATTATGCTGGACAATAATACGCCGTGGGTGGATGACGGTATGCGCTCATTAGGTACGCCTGAGGCGCGTGGACGCTTTGAGCAGCGCCTCGTCGACATTTTTGCCCGTCATGATATTAAGCCGCACATGGTTGATCAGCCTGATTACGATGCACGCTACCAGCAAGCGTTACTGTTTATCGATCAGTATGTTTATGGTAAAAACTCTTAGAATAAAAAACATACCCAAAATTCATGAATTTATAATAATATTGCGGCTGTCAGTGTCTTTTATCAGCAATTTCTTGATAGCCATATTCATTTTAGGAAAAAACAGTTATGCGCATTCAGCTATTAGACAATATTACTGGAAAATGGGCGCTGCAATGGATCATAACCTGGTTCATTTGTGGCGTTATTGCGTTATCAGCAGGTTTTTGGCTCACCACAGACCACACCACGCTTGATTGGTTTTATTTGGCAGTCTCATTTATCGGTCTGATATGCGTGGTGTCGCTGTCATTCCGAAAAAACGTCATGGGCAATGGCTTTGGGATGGGCGCTACCGCTGGCGAAGTCGTAGTACAAGCCACTTCCGGCGCAGTCGGCTTGATGCTGGCACCGTTATTTAACTTTTTTACCCATGTCTACGGTATTTTTTATTGGTCAAAGCACACTGACCCTGATGGCGATATGATCCCGAAGTCTGCTAGCAAGGCAGTTTGGTTAATTACCGCCGTATTTATTGTTATCGGCTTGGTACTCTTCCCCACCGTCAACGACTTATTGGCCAACTACGGCTACGCAGTCGTAGAAGACGATAGCAGTCTATTTTTAGGTTTCATTTCCTTCTTTTGGATTAACGTTATTGCTTTTGTATTGTCTATTACTGCGCAAGCCGCGATGATTCTGCGTTATTCTTTTAGCTGGTGGTTATGGATTATCGTCAACTTTGTCTGGCTGATCGTAAATCTCATGTCGGGCAATTATATTTTTGCTATTCAGACCATGGTTTACCAAGTAAATTCTTTCGTTGGCCTATATGAATGGTACCGCAGCGAGCAACTGTCCGCATAAAACATATTGGCTCAAAATGAACCTATTTGGCATCGCTGGTATAATCGATTTTGACTGTGCGGTTTACCAGATAATATGGTAGATTGCACAAATTAGTGCTACAACTGGTAGTCGTCAGTAGACTCACGCATTGAGCTACTACCAGTCATTCATTTACTAACACGGAGGTTAGTGTGTCTCGCAATCGTCAACAAAAGATGTCTAAGCGTACTCTTGAGCAATGGCTCAGTGAGTATTCGGTCAGTCATCAAAACCTAATCAACAAAAAAATCCATTGGCTGTGTGTCCCCACTATTTTTGTTAGTCTATTAGGAATGGGTATGTCACTGTCGGTCTGGTTTACTTTGGTACTTAGTGCCTTAGTACTCTTATTCTATATGAAACTCTCAACGCCATTATTTTTGGCAATGGGGATTTTTATTCTCATTTGTCTATCAGTGATGACCTTATTACCTTTAAGTTTCAAGGTTTGGGCAGCTGTCTTTGTGGTTGCTTGGATTGCCCAGTTTATTGGTCATAAAGTCGAAGGCAAAAAACCGTCATTTCTTAAAGACTTACAGTTTTTATTAATTGGTCCAGCTTGGGTCGCCAACAGTCTTATGCGACGTAACTAGGGCGTGTCATCATTTAGCGCATTCAATTATTTATACAACAACTGACTTATACTTTGAAATAAAAAAGCGCCGTCCAACAACATTGCTGGACAGCGCTTTTTATGTTTATCTCGCTAAATATAGTCAAGGAATTTTAGAATCGCTACAAGGCGACCGACCGCAGATAGTACACTGAGTACATCTAGGATGGGTAACACCGTAGCGGTTTAAAAGTGCTCTGACTATAATAGATAAACGCAATGGTTTAGCCAAATACTTTCATGCGCTCTTCAACAGGCATGAATTCTTTATCACCTGCTGGCTGCTCGATGCCACCGAATACCATTTGTGCAGTCAAATCCCAATCAGCATCAATACTCCAAGTGCTTGCAACTTTATGGTCAATCACTGGATTGTAATGCTGTAAGTTAGCACCGATATTAATGCTAGCAAGCCCTGTCCAGATTACATACTGATGCATAGCACTGGTGTGCTCGGCCCAAACAGGGAATTTGTCGGCATATAATGGCGCTCCTTCTTGTAAGGCTCTCACTACTTTTTGATCTTCAAAGAATAGAATCGTACCTGCGCCTGCCTTAAAGCCGTCGATTTTTTGCTTGGTTGGCGTAAACTTCTCTTCGTCACCAACGATACCACGTAATGCTTCTTCGGTCATATCCCAAAGCTTTTGATGATCGTCACCAAACAACACGACGATGCGCGTCGATTGTGAGTTAAATGATGATGGCGTATGCAAAATAGCATGCTCAACCAATTTAACCACCTCTTCTTTTGCAACTGGTAACTGATCATTCAATGCATAAATAGAACGACGTTTTTCAGCCAATTGCTGCAATGCTTGTAGATCTGACGTATTCGACATAGGCGTATTTGACATAAAATAGTGCTCCAAATTATTAGTATGTGTTTAGGGTCTGTTGAACATTCAAATATTAGGACTGCTGATCGCTAAAATCTTCCCAAACTAGGCGTAAACCGACGATAATGTCGAGACCTTAGCTAGGTTTACAACAACGTTTGGGGTGATTTTAGTATTAGCCTTTCAGGGCAGGGCTATTTTTTGCCAATACATGGCGAAATTGTCTAACCTAGAATGACTAGGCATCAAAAATTTCACTGCGTATTGTCTAAAAAGTAGCCACTGCCAGTTCCACATTTGAATGTTCAACAGACCCTAATATGATGAGCATAGAGGTTCAATAAACATGGCTCATCAATCTCTTCAAAAATTTTAATTTTTCAATGTGATTTATTATAAGAAAAAATGGGCTAAACTCACACTTATTTTTGTAATAACAACTTAATAATTAAATACATTATGAAAGTTTTATTACATAATAAAATTTTTAAAGCTGTTCGACAGTTCTCGGGTAACTCGGGCAAATAAGCATTTTAGTTTAGAATCAACCTCACCAAAACGCTTACGACCGTCTTTCCAGTCGGTGATGGATTGCCCAACCTCTTATTTTTAAGATGGTTTGGTATGCTCATGGTTTGGTGTACTCAATGACAGCACTCTCAAATTTCACCCATAAAAAAAGCCCCACAATGAAGTGAGGCTTTAGTGCTCTAAACGAGCCATATTTGGAGCGGGAAAAGAGATTCGAACTCTCGACCCCAACCTTGGCAAGGTTATGCTCTACCACTGAGCTATTCCCGCTTAAATCAATTCGCAATATCGCTAACAACTTGTTAACTACTACGTCTCGATAGGCTGGCTATTCTAGCAAATATCCTGCGTGTGTCAACAGGTTTTTTCATATTTTTCACCAGCATTGCCACTTTTAATTTTTATTCGAGAGCATATTTATCATAAATGATTGATATTGCAATCAATACAGTCATTGCAGCGTTTAAAACTATTTTATAAAGTAATAGGAAAATCTCTTCTATTATTCCTGACTCTTTCATCAATTCTGAATATGCCTATTAACTAACCATTATTAGTAGTGCAACGTCGTACTGCTTTATGACGATAGAGGAATAAAAGTTACGCTATTCTCGTTAATATTGATTCCACTTACAATCATACGCTGTATTGTTACTTTTTCTGCCTTGGTTTTAGGCTGTTAACATTATTATACTTATGGCTTGTTACCATTCAGGTAAAATTTTAGTGATTAAGTAGATTGGTAGACGGCAGCAAAACTTCAATAATAAACTGCCCTTCTATCCGCTCTGCTGTTACCGGCCTACTCCGCTATTACTAACTTTGTTTAACTTTACTTTTTATCATTTACAGCGAGGATGTTTATCATGAGAAAATTTTTTACCACCACCGTGATGGCCGCGTCATTATCGGCACTTACTTTAACTGGCTGCACCAGCACCACCAACAGTGGCGCGGTCGGCGTCGATCGTCAACAGCTACTCTTGGTTTCTAGCGAGCAAGTACAGCAGCTATCAGCGCAAAGCTATAATAAAAACTTGCAAGAAGCAAGCAAACGCGGTGTGCTCGACACTAATAAAGCTCAGCTCAATCGTTTAAAAAATATCTCTAACCGCCTCATCGGTCAAGTAGGCGTATATCGCCCTGATGCAGCTAATTGGAAATGGGAAGTACATACCATTAGATCCAATGAGCTGAACGCCTTTGTTATGCCAGGCGGCAAAATTATGTTTTACTCGGGCATTATTGATCGCTTAAACCTCACAGATGATGAGATTGCCGCGATTATGGGTCACGAGATCTCTCATGCCCTGCGTGAGCACTCACGTGAGCGTCTCTCACGCGAGTATGCCACTCAGACCGGTATCGGTGTTGCAGCAAGTATCTTTGGTCTATCACAAGGTCAGGCTGATCTAGCGAACGTTGCTGGGGACTTAGGTTTGAGTCGTCCACACAGTCGCACCCAAGAAGCTGAAGCCGACCAAATCGGTCTCGAGCTAATGGCACGCGCAGGCTACAATCCTCAAGCGGCGATCAGCTTATGGCAAAAAATGCAGCGCGCCAGCCAAGGTGAGCCACCACAATTCTTAAGTACTCACCCAACCAGTAGCAATCGCATTAGCCAATTGCAAGCATTGATGCCTAAAGTGATGCCGCTGTATCAAAAATCACGTCGCTAATAGCTATTTTGGCTAGTAGTTACCGGCTGTCAGCTATCAATGTCTTACATAGAGGTTGATAGCTTACCAAAAGCAGAGTATAGCCCATGGGTTGCGCTCTGCTTTTTTGTGTTTTTGGCGCAGAAGCTGGCTGTATTATCTTAAAACTGTCGCATGTGCTATGGTCTATCCAATAGCTTTCTGTACAGTTGTCAGCGTCTGTTATAATGGCCACCACACGGTCTCAAATATTGCTTCAAAGTTTGCTAAGCACCACAAAACAAAGGATTCTTATGAGTACCCACTCACCCACTGCTGATGCGCTCCAACATGAGCTACAGGTATTACAACCACAACATATCGAATTGATTAATGAATCGATGAATCATTCTGGTTACTTCGATGGTAAAGAAAGCCACTTTAAACTGACTATCGTGAGTGACGCTTTTGAAGGCAAGCGCTTAGTAGCGCGTCATCAGCTGGTATATGGCTTGGTTAATGCTTTATTGACCTCTCAGGGTGGTCAGGTACATGCCTTAGCAATTCATGCTTTTACGCCAATTGAATGGCAAGGTCAAAGCCCTGATAGCCCGTTATGTGCCGGACAAAATAAAGCTTAGATGTACTTTAGCTAACGAAGTTTTAGTTAAATGACAATCATAAAAATACTTTGCTCACGGTGTGGTAGCCATTTAAAAACCGTACATCACGTGATTTTTTACAGACTTACAAATTGCGCCGTTAAAGGAAATGACATCCAATGAAACATTTACATATGCTCATGGCAGTATTGGTGATTGTGCTATTTTTATACCAAAGCTATCTCGCATTAAGCGCCAATATACGGGCGCCGCGCATGATCAAAATAGCCACCCATGTCCTCTATGCGCTGCTCATCCTCTCAGGGGCTATAATGCTGATGCAACTGATGAATGCCAATGCGCCTGTACAATGGGTATTCGCCAAAATAATCTTACTCGTGGCGGCTATTAGTGCCAGTATAAAAGCCTTTCAAACTCACGCGACACCTGGTCAAACCAAAACTGGCATTCTTATCGCTGCCGTGGCTTATATTGGTATTGTGTTACTGGCCTTTAGCAAACCTGATAATTTGTTTTAATCGCCACTCTATGTCTGACTGAGCTTAGATAGACCGATTGCGGAATGAATGGCTACTAGGGCGTGTATTTTTAATATCTTAATTCCAGTATTTTTGCTATCTTAAATAAATACAATGCCTTGCATGCTCGTTATTAAGAATAGAGGTTTGCAAGCAGATGACTATAAGCAAAGCAATCACGATGATTTTACTTAAAATCGCGACGACGCCACATACCCTTACTTAGCCCTATGGAGCCATTATGAAAACTTTTACTATAGCGACACTATTGGCATCAGCCGGCATGTTGGGTCTCTCAGGCTGCGCTTCTACTGGTAATATCACGCCGCAATATGTGCCGCCAAGCACTTATCAGAGCTATGACTGCCAAGCACTGAGCCAAGAGTACGTCCGTGTCAATCGCTATGTTGAGGCCACTCGTAATGAGCAATCAACCTTGTCCGCTTCGGGTGTGGGTGTTGGGGTTTCTGCAGGCCGCTGGGGCATCTCACCGAATATCAGCTTTGGTGTTGGCAAAAGTAACAATACCAAAGCCCGCGATGCCAAGTTATCACGGCTTTATGGCGAGCGTGATGCGATTGTCCAATCGGCGCGTATTCAACGTTGTAGCTTTGCCAATGGTGTTAAGATTTATGGTGAGTAACATTAAGCAAAAGCTGTCTAAATGATTAAGATAGCGCCACCACACAATGAAAAAGCCAATACGCGATAAGCATATTGGCTTTTTTAACGACTTTTATCCCACCTAACAAACATAATCAATTGAGCCATCAGCGACGATCAGCGTAAGCTTTGCACCCATTGGACGATTTGATTGCTAGGCAGCGCACCTGACTGACGCGCGACCTCTTTGCCGTTTTTGAAGGCCACCATCGTTGGTAAACTGCGAATATTATAGGGAGCGGCCGCCTGCTCATATTTATCCGTTTGCACTTTGGCAAAGACCACTTGCGGCAACTGACCAGCAGCGACTTTGAACTCTGGTGCCATCATAATACAAGGCTGACACCAGCTTGCCCAAAAATCAACGATGGTCAGCACCTCGTTTTTTTGGATGACTTTATTGGCTGTTTGCGCGTTCAGCTCACACGGACTTGCTGTCAATAATGGCTGACTACATTTACCACATTTCGGTGCAGCGCTTAGCCGTGCAGCAGGTACACGGTTGGTTGCTTGGCAATGTGGGCAGACCAGATGAAAACTTTGCTCACTCATCATATGATTCCTATTCTAATTATTTTATGGTCTCGAAAATTCGACTTTGGTATTTTTAACTAAAAGCTATTTGAATTGGTTTTACGAGCAATTTTAGCATAGTCAATTATATTGATTCTCTACGCCACTTGCTGTGCCACGCCACTATATACATAGCTCATCGGTCTTGGGCCGGGAAAGTATTCTTCGCTCAGCTCGTCAATGACAAAACCACCCGCTCTAATCAGTACTGGAATGTCACGATCTAAATGACAACCACCGGCCATCGGTTTCCAAAAAGGCGTCAGTCGATGCTGCCATCGCTCAACAGAAAAATCTGGCGCTAAGCCGTGCTCACAAAACAACAAGCGACCGCTAGGTTTTAACACGCGCGCCATTTCTCGAAGTGCGGCTATTGGATCATCAATACTACATAGGGTAAAGGTCATCACAATCGTATCAAATTGATCCGTATCCGCATGAATGCTTTGGACATCAACGGCTATCACTTCAACTGGAATACTAATGTCAGCGGCGCGCTTGCATGCTAATGTCTGCATTTGAGCCGCTGGGTCGATACCAATAACAGAAGAAACCTTTTTGGCATCATAAAATTGCAAATTAAGACCACTGCCAATCCCAATTTCTAATACCTCGCCTAACGCCTGAGGAACAATTTTAGAACGTGCTTTCATCACGTTACCTGTACTACAAGCAACATCTATCAGCTTGGGCAACACATAGCGCTCATAAGGGTTCATTATTCTCTCCAGTCATTGCCATATTTAGCGCTTGTGGATATTCATACCAAGCTTCTGTACAGCAGATAATCTACAGAGTAGCATTCTGATAGATATCAATCATACAATACTTGCGTAGTGAGGCATAAGATGGCAGTTATCACTTATTGCACTATTTATAGTCAAAATATTTTATAGTCAAAATATTCTAAAAACGCGACGGTATTGCTGATATCAATTTTTTGTAGCCTCTATCTGCGCAGGCACAGCAAGCAAGAAAAATCGATATCAGCAGTGAGTGGTGTATCAATATTACTTCTCACTCACTATAGTTTATTCACCAAGGACATTGATCGGCACTTTCAAATAACGCGTACCATTGTCTTCTGGCTCTGGGAAATGTCCTGCATCAATATTAATCTGTACGGCAGGAATGATAAGGCGTGGCATACCCAAAGTCGCATCGCGGCGCTCACGCATCTGCACAAACTCGGCTTCATTTATACTGTCTTTGACATGGATGTTTTCTAGTTTTTGTGCAGCAACAGTCGCTGTTGGACAGTGCTTACGGCCTTCACCTGGATAATCATGGCACAGATACATGACTGTATCTTCAGGAAGCGCCAACAGCTTTTGAATAGACTGATAGAGCGTTTTGGCATCGCCGCCGGGGAAGTCGCAGCGTGCTGTACCGACATCAGGCGCGAACAAGGTATCTCCAACGAATACCACTGTCTTTTCATCGTCAGTCGCCAGATAAGCCATATCAGCACGTGTATGGCCTGGCACATACATGGCTGTAATGGTGATACCGCCAAGCGCTAGTGTTTCACCCTCGTCGGTCAAAATATCAAACTGACTGGCATCGGTACGAAAACTGGTGTCAAAGTTAAAGATTTGCTTAAAGATTTTTTGTACTTCGGTAATATGCTGACCAATTACTAATTGTCCACCAAGACTTTCTTTTACGTGAATAGCAGCAGATAGATGGTCTGCATGCGCATGCGTCTCGATAATATATTTAAGCGCCCAGCCCTGCTCACGTACGAACTCAATCACTTCATCCACACTACTGGTACTCGTTCTGCCTGACTTGGCATCAAAGTTCAGTACGGGATCGACAATGGCGCACAGTTTCTGTTCGGTATCAGCGATAACGTGAGTATAAGTTTCTGTATCGCTATCTAAAAAAGAATGAACTTGCATAGCTGCCTCTTTGCTTTTATAGGATTGTTTTAACCTTCGAACCATTCTTTAAGTATAATGGATCGTCATATACAATATTTAATTCAAAAAACAATGCATATTGAATGTTTATAAATTATTGCAGTTAATATCAACGCCGCCGACAACATCAGCGGTCAAATTTTTAGCATGCCTTTTTAACATGCTTTCTTAACGTTAATACCAATATAGCAATCACCATACAATTTATCAAATTATATAATGTAAATAAATATAACTTGATGTAAGCTGCGATATCATTGATAATTAACGGTAATCACTCATCACTTTTATAAAAACCACGCGACCTTTATCCTGGTTTTATATAAGGAGCTCACTCTGACAACTTCTACCTCAGCATTGGCTACCTCTACTGACAGTAAGGCCGACCCTATGTCAGTCAATAACGCAGACTCTGTACCGCTAGATCTGGCCAAACAGATGCAACAAGCATCGCTACAAGCCAGCCAATTACTAAAGTCACTCTCGCATCCTGATCGCTTACTCCTTCTCTGTCAATTGACTCAAGGTGAGTATTGCGTTGGTGAGCTTGAGGGCTTGGTCGGTGTTGGACAGCCAAGCTTATCGCAGCAGTTAGGCATATTGCGCAAGGATGAGCTGGTCGCGACACGGCGCGACGGTAAGCAAATTTACTATAGCATCGCCAGCGACGATGCCTTAGCGGTCTTAGAGCTACTTTATCAACGCTTTTGTGCCAAAACAGATACTTAACTGGTTATTGAGTTCTTAGCTGTTTTTAACTTTATTTATTGTGATGACGTATTGATATGACCTCTATCGCTGCTCGCCTCATTCCCACTTGGCTGCGCCAGTATCAGCTGGCTGCCTTGCCAACTGACGTCATCGCTGGGCTGGTGGTGGGCGTACTGGTGATACCGCAAAGCCTAGGCTACGCCGTACTTGCAGGCTTGCCGCCCGTCTATGGTCTGTACGCTGCGATTGTGCCTGTCATCGTCTATGCTTGGCTTGGCTCTAGCAATGTACAAGCGGTCGGACCGGTGGCCATCACCGCTATTATGACTGCCAGTAGTTTGTTGCCTTACGCTGAGCAAGGCACTGAGCAGTATGCCCTAATGGCAAGTCTATTGGCACTGATGGTGGGGTCACTGCTTTGGATCGCAGGACGGCTCAAGCTTGGCTGGATCATGCAGTTTATCAGTCGCGGCGTATCGGCAGGATTTGTGAGCGGTGCGGCGGTTCTCATTTTCGTCAGTCAGCTCAAATACTTAACGGATATCCCGATCGCGGGCAGCAGCCTAATCGGTTATTTATCGACCATGCAGTTATATGCGCGCCAGCTACATCCGTTGACCTTGTTGATTGGCGTGATCGCTTTTGCGCTCTTGGTCGCAAATCGCTACGGTAGCAAATGGGTGTGGCGAACGTGGCTGTCATCCTCATCTGCCAAATGGGCAGAACGCTTGTTTCCCCTTATTTTGCTCGGCATTGCCATTTTACTCAGTATGGCACTGCATTGGGACGCGCGTGGCGTGGCGACTATTGGTAATATTCCGCAAGGGTTACCACGTTTTACACTGCCCCATATACCAGACATCCAAGAAGCGCTCAAACTGTTACCAACCGCAGGATTGATGGCACTTATTATCTTTGTCTCCAGCAGTTCCGTCGCCAGCACCTATGCGCGACTGCGCGGTGAGAAGTTTGATGCCAATCGTGAGCTGACAGGACTTGGACTCGCCAATCTTTCTGGTGGATTGTTTCAGAGCTTTGCCGTGGCAGGCGGGTTTTCACGGACGGCAATCAATGTCGACTCAGGTGCCAAAACTCCACTCGCCAGCCTGATGACGGTGCTGGTGATGATTGCCGCACTAATCGCCTTTAATAGTGCGCTTGCGCCGTTGCCTTACGCCTTGCTTGGCGCAACCATCATGGCATCCATCATTGGCTTGATCGATATTGCGACCTTAAAGTCCGCTTGGCAACGGGATCGCTTAGACGGCGCAAGCTTTATCGCAGCGTTTGTAGGGGTACTAATATTTGGGCTAAATACCGGACTGGTCATCGGTCTCATGGTGTCATTTGCCAGTCTCATCTGGCAATCGAGCCAACCACACGTCGCCATCGTCGGACAATTGGCTGGGACAGGACACTTTCGCAATATCAATCGCCACGATGTCGTCACTTTTCATAATTTATTGATGTTACGTATCGATGAGAGTCTGTTTTTTGGTAATAGCGAATCGGTACATCGGCGCATCTTAAATGCCTTACAACAATATCCCGAAGCGCATGAGCTGATTCTCATTATGGCCGCGGTCAATCATATTGATCTGACCGCGCAGGAAATGCTCAGCACCTTAAATCAAGAGCTGGCCCTGCAAAACAAGCATTTACACTTTAGCTTTATTAAAGGCCCAGTCATGGATGTCATCGAGCACACTCCGCTAATTGCTGAGCTATCAGGACAGGTGTACCTCAGTACTATGGATGCCGTTAATGACCTAAAGCAAATATAAATACGCCCTACTATTTTCGTCAACCATACAATCACTATTGATGTCTGCAACAAAATATCGTTATGATAGAGAGTATAGTATGCTAGCTTGTTGTATGGCTGCACTCAATCTAAACAAGCTAAATCAAGCCGAACTAAAATAAGACAACATTTAGACGTCAAATCGACGCTTTAGTGTTTTTAACATTTTTTAATAAACGTAAATGACCCTTTTTATGACCGATGATTTAACGATTTATAAGCAAATATACCCAAGCCAATGTGTCAAGATTGCTGAGCTGGGCTATCGCTCAGTACTCAATATACGTCCAGATGCTGAGATCGAGACACAGCCTAATAGCTGTGACTTGGCGACTGCAACGAAGCAGGCAAATCTGACGTATCATCACCTACCTTTTGATGATGAGCGCCTGAGTATGCTGACCGTAGAACAGTTTGCCGTCTTTTATCACTCAATGCCCAAGCCCATATTGATGTTTTGTGGTACTGGTGCTCGCGCCAAACTCCTTTATCAAAGCGCGTTGATGCAAGGGCTGCTATAAAACGGCAATAACGCTTACACACCTTCTCTTTAGAAATGACTGCAATAAGCCTAGGCTTAGATGCTGTATTCCTACACTTTACAGCTCACTCTTTCATATAAACAATAAAAGGAGCTCTTATGAGCCACGAAATCAGTATTACGGGACAAATTACCCCTGATCAAGTCCCTATGCTTGCCGAAAACGGCTTCAAAACCATTATCAACAATCGTCCTGATGGCGAAGAGCCTGGACAACCTACCAGCGCTGATATCGAAGCAGCTGCTAAAGAAGCAGGACTTGCTTATAAAGAAGTCTCATTCGCCGGTAGTGAGCTCAATCAAAACCACGTTGAGGAGTTTGCTGACTTCTTTAATCAAGCCGAGCAGCCAGTGTTAATATTTTGCCGTACGGGTAACCGCTCAACGGGTATCTACGAAGCCGCTAAGCGCATGGACTTGTTAGACGACTAAGACGAATCTAACAAACGTATAATTGTTTAAAAAACGAAAACGCCCGTCCAAAATTTGGACGGGCATTTTTTTGAATATTACTAAACTATAGACTGGTCAATTTTCAGCATTGGGTACATAATTAAATTTTATTTATACAATTTAATAGGACTTTATGATGCAAAAACCACTTCTCATCATCGGTAATAAAAACTACTCATCTTGGTCGCTACGAGCGTGGCTGTTGCTCAAAGCATTCAATGTTGATTTTGATGAGCAGCTTATCGAATTGTTTCATCCTTCAGCAACATCAATTCTCGATGAGCATGCGCCAACAGGCAAAGTGCCCGTTTTAGTCTATGGTGAAAATGATGACAAGGTTACGGTTTGGGATACCTTGGCGATTGCCATTCATATCAATGATTATTTTACCAACGTAGATGTTTGGACAGGACTGAGTAAGTCTGAGACTAAAAGCCCTACTAGCATCAGAATAAATAGCGCCTATTGCCAAAGCATCGTCGCTGAGATGCATTCTGGTCTAGCGGGTATTCGTAATGAGATGCCGATGAATATCAGAGCGACTGCTAAGATACAACCAAGCAATGCCTGCTTAACTGACATTGCTCGTATCGAAGAGATTTTTGCGGATTGTTTAAAAAATCGCTCAAAAGACAGCTACCTTTTTGGTCAATTCACTGCTGCCGATGCTTTTTTTGCGCCTGTAGTACTACGCTTGCAAACCTATGCTGATGCCTCCAGCATAGAATTAAAGCCGACGACTAAACAGTACTGTGAGACGATGTTAAACAATCCTCATATACAAGCTTGGATCGATTCAGCTTTAAAAGAGACACGCGTCATCGAAGAAGATGAAGCAGGCGAGATAATATCGATAGCTGGCGTATTGGCGAATAAATAGTATCTTGCATAAAAAAACCACTTTAACTCAGTTAAAGTGGTTTTTTCTTTCATGATAAATAAAGCGTACGTGTACTACTGTTTTTGGTCTAACGCTTCTTTTACCGCTTTTTTACCCCATGCGCTCAAATCAAGATCTAACTTTTCATACTCTTGCGCATCGAATAATGGCTCTTTAACCCCTGATTTTAACTGACTTGCAAAGTCGTCAAGTAGACGCTTGGCTCGCGGAAACAACATTATCAAGGCCAATAAGTTTGCTAGCGCTAGCACGCCCATCAACGGGTCCGCAAAGAAGAACACTGCGGTTGCTGCAGGGGCCACTGCGCCCAAGAATAATACCGCAATCACAACAATTCGCAAAATCAGAGTCGCCATTTTGATATTCTTTTTGACCAAAAAGTTAATGGCATTTTCACCCATATAATAGTTATACATGATAGAGCTTAAGGCAAATAACAATATCGATATGGTCAGGATATACTGCGCCCAATCTCCGAGCTGGGTCGTTAGCGCTTGCTGTGCCAGTACAATACCATCAACTTCAGCACCTGGCTGATAGACACCGCTCAGTAAAATCATAAATGCTGTGGCACTACATACGACTAACGTATCAATGAACACAGATAATGACTGCGAGATACCTTGACTCACAGGATGAGTAGCGTAAGCGGTGGCAGCGATATTAGGTGCAGAACCCAGACCTGCTTCATTAGAGAATAAACCACGCTTCATGCCTTGCTCAATCGCCACACCAATACCACCGCCCACGACAGATTCAATGCCAAAAGCATTTTTGACAATCATTACTATCAATGCAGGCAATTCTGTAAAATTAAATGCAATAATAATAAGTGCCATACTGATATAAATTAATGCCATAACAGGAATGACAACGTCGGCCACTTTAGCAATGCGCTGAATACCGCCAAAGACAATGAATCCACCTGCAATCACCAGTACTACACCTGTTATCCAGCGGTCAATCCCAAAACTTTCAAGAGCAGATCCTGCCACCGTATTGCCTTGAAACGCCACAAACCCGATAGAAAAAGACAGTAGTAGCGAGATCGCATAGATGATGGCGAGCCAGCGATAGTCTTTACCTAAGCCATGTAAAATATAGGTCGCAGGGCCACCGCGAAAGTTACCATCAGTATCTCTACGCTTGTAAAGCTGGGCTAAGCTACACTCAACAATGCTAGTCATCATTCCAATTAAGGCCACAACCCACATCCAGAATACCGCTCCCGGACCCCCTAAAGAGATTGCAACCGCAACGCCAGCAATGTTACCGCCGCCAACACGTCCACCAATAGAAACGAGCAACGCCTGACGGGCAGAAATTCCGTCGTCTCCTACCTCATCCGTTTTAAATACACGGAACATACGTTTAAAATATCTAAACTGGGCAAATCTACCCACGATGGTAAATAATAAACCAAAAATAACTAACATAGGGATAAGTGCCCAGCCCCACGTTAGATCCCCGACTAGAGCAAAAAAAGCTTCAATATATTCCATGCCTATTTTCCTTATAGTTCATGATCATATGATAGGTTTTATTGAGCTCATTATTGCATCAACAACACGAGTTTGTAACGTAAATACTGATATTTTCTGAGAAAAATCGCGTTATTGGTTTACTTAAATTACCATTTTCTAAATATTAGGATTTGTTCTATATAGACGTATCTATACGATAGCACAAAAAAACCACCTCAAAAGAGGTGGCTTTTCAAATTCAAACTAATGTCAAACTTACTGCATAACCAAGTATTCAAACGCTGACAATGCTGCTTTACTACCCTCACCCATCGCGATGTTAATCTGCTTAAATGGCACAGTCGTGACGTCACCACAAGCAAAGATACCTTTGCGATCCGTACGGCAGCGCTCATCAATCTCAATTTCACCAAAGCGGTTTAAATCCACGAAGCCTTTGACAAAGCTAGTATTGGGTACTAAGCCAATCTGTACAAAGACACCGGACAAATCACGCTCATGGGTTTCACCTGTTTTGCGATCTTCAAAGACGATGGAGCTGACTTTACCATCAGTGGCCTTAATCTCTTTGGTCGCCGCCCCAGTGATGAACTCGATGTTTGATCTCTCTTTGGCTTTGTTGATCAATACCTGATCCGCTTTTAGCTCATCAGCGAACTCAAGCACGGTCACATGCTTCACAATACCGGCAAGGTCTAACGCCGCTTCGACACCAGAGTTACCGCCACCGATGACAGAGATTTCTTTACCTTTAAAGAACGGGCCATCACAGTGGGCACAGAAAGCCACGCCTTTACCAATATTCTCTTCTTCACCTGGTACACCAAGCTTGCGCCATTGGGCACCCGTCGCTAAGATAATACTGCGCGTCTCAAAAGTCTCACCCGTATTTAGATGAATACTATAGTTTTCTTCCGACGTCTCGCCGATTTCTTTAACGCTGACGTGCTCTTTTAGCGTGATGTTGTATTCGCCTAAATGTTTGACGAAGTCTGCTGATAGATGTGTACCTGTCGTCAATGGTACAGAAATCAAGTTTTCGATATCTTGCGTATCTTTGACCTGCCCACCGATCCGATCAGCGACCATGGTCACTTTTAGACCTTTACGCGCGGTATAAATGGCAGCAGCGACCCCAGCAGGACCAGCACCAATGATAGTGACATCCTGTTGTTCTAATTGCTCAGCGTCGTCTTCCACTTCTGACAACAAGTCAGGGAACTGCTCTTGCAATTTTCCGATCAACTTAGCCGTATCAATTAGTCCATTAGCAAACGGCTTACCGTTTAAAAATACCGCTGGAACTCCTTGGATGTTATTCGCTTCTACTTGCTCTTGGAATAATGCACCATCAATCATCTCATTGCTGATGTCGTCATTCAATAAGGCAAATTGGTTCAACGCTTGTACCACTTCTGGGCAGCTGTGGCAAGACAATGACACATAGGTCTGGAATTGTAATGGCTTATTAAAGCGTTTGACTAACTTTTGAATACCTTCGTCCAGTTTTAGCGTATGACCACCCGCTTGCAAGATTGCCAAGATAAGCGAGGTAAACTCATGACCACCAGGGATACCGCTAAAGACGATACCAGTATCAGCCAAATCGCCATCAACATGACTGACGACTTTAAAACTAATCGCACTAGGCAAGCTCTCATCAATCGCTTCTGCATCAAAATTGATTTTGTCAGTCGTACCAGCGATTTTGGTCAAAAAGTCAATCAACTCTGCCCGCTTTTCATGCGTACCATTACCTAAGACAAAGGTAATTGGACGGGTCATGTTTTCACTATAGCTCTTGATGGCATCTAATAAACTTTGATCTATCATGTTTGTTCCTCATTATTATTTAATATGTAACGGCAACTAAGCGGTTGCACGTTTAAAGATGGAAAATCTGTAGTAAGTAATATCGTTTAAAGTGTTATTTGGATAAGGCTTGTGCCTTTTGATGTCCCTATTATCATAGGTTCCATAGATTTGAGCAAGCTGAGAAACCCAAACCTTATGTTTTATAAAACCAATCATTAATTGGTATTTATAATTAAATTTAAACTTATAAGAGGATTATTATCATAGTATCAAGATGATTTTTTCGCTACAATCGAATAAGAGCAATAGGAATAATTCCTGTTTCCTAGCGGAAGATTGGCTTTTATGCGTGCTTATCAAAGGCTATTTCTGCTTGTATTAAGCCTTATCACTATTGAGCGTAATAGCGGTTTGGTTGAGTAATAATCAAGTCTCACAATCATAAATCTTAACGACAATGCGCTGATGCTGATCGTTAGCTTGCGCTTCATAACAAGGATGACCAGATGAGAAAGACTGATACAAGGCTAGATAACAAAGAAATTATCGCTGAACTTAAGCAAAAAGACAGCCATTTTGCGAGTGTTTTTGCTGAACATACTCAGCTGGATGAGAAGATCAATTATCTCGAAAAGGATTTGATAAAACATAGCAGCTGTGACGATGAAATAGAACAGATGAAGCGTCGAAAACTACACCTTAAAGATGAAATTTATAAGATAATTGATAAAAACAAAACGCAATCTCACGCTTAATACTTCATTTATTAGGGGCGTGTCCTCATTTTTATCCTATCTGAGCACTTTCGTTCAAATCGAGGATACACCCCAAAATTACTGCTAAGAATTTCTTACATTTAGTTTTATAAATCTTAATTTTATAATCAACAAGTCTCACAATCATAATCTGTCTTAACCACAACGCGTCACTGCTTATGCTAAGCACACGCTAAATAACAAGGATGACAACATGACCATGACTGATAAATGGCAAGATCACAGCGACATCATCGATGAGCTCAAGCAAAAAGATGCGCACTTTGCGAGTATCTTCGATGAACATACTATACTGGACAGGCAAATTAATAAGCTTGAGAATGACGTGGTCAAACACGCCAGCCGCGATGAAGAAATCGAACAAATGAAGCGGCGCAAGCTACAGCTCAAAGATGAGATTTACAAAACCATAGATAAGAATAAAGTACAATCTCAAGCGTAATCGTTCATTTATAACCGATAAATAAAACTAATAAACCTTTAGCTTAAGATACAAAAAGACCCCATCAACGTAGGCTGATGGGGTCTTTACTTATAGCGCTGGTTCAAATTAAGAAAGTAATGAAAACAGCGTTACGTCTTGCTAAATAGTTGGATAACTACTTATGTTTTACTAACCTAGATTTTACCGACTAGGTCAAGACTTGGCTTCAATGTATCGCCGCCTTGTTCCCAAGCTGCTGGGCAAACTTCGCCATCGTTTTCACGGACATATTGTGCCGCTTTTACTTTACGCAGCATGTCTTTTGCGCTACGGCCAATACCGCCAGCATGAATCTCAGCAACCTGAATCAAACCGTCTGGATCGATTAAGAATGTACCGCGCTCAGCTAGACCTGCTTCTTCGATCATCACGTTAAAACCACGAGTGATTTTACCAGTAGGATCGCCGATCATTGGATAATTTACTTTACCAATTGCGTCTGAAGAATCATGCCATGCTTTATGCGTGAAATGAGTGTCAGTCGATACTGAGTATACTTCTACGCCCAAACCTTGTAGCTCTTCGTAATGGTTTGCCATGTCTTCAAGCTCAGTTGGGCAAACAAAAGTAAAATCAGCTGGGTAAAATAGGAAAATCGCCCAGTTACCTTTTACATCTTCTGAAGTGATGGTTTTGAACTCACCGTTTACATATGCATCTGCTGAAAATTCTGGGATTTCTTGATTGATAATAGACGCCATGATTGGCTCCTTTTTTGATTAAGTGTGATTAATTTAATGGTGCTTATTTATTTGATTGTTTCTGTTAAGCCTTGAACTATCTGGGCTACCTGACAAACTATACGCGAATTCTATGGTTAATCCAGTTAAAAGTTTTTAATGTGATGTTTTGTTTTATTAAACTTGTTAAACTATTCTATCTACTTCATGTCATCAGTGTGCTATCGGTAAATCTCGATAATGACCAAGATGCATAAGTATCGTCATTTGCGTGAAAAACAACCAAAAAAGAGGTCTTATGATTACCTTACGTCAACTTGAATTTGCCTTAGCAGTCGCTAAACACCGCCATTTCAAACGGGCAGCAGAAGATTGTAATATTTCGCAGTCTGCCCTGAGCTTAGGTATCGCAGAATTAGAAAAGCAACTAGACACACAGATTTTTGAGCGTAATAACAAACAAGTGCTTATCACTCCTATTGGGCAAGATATCCTGACGCGGGCGCAACGTGTATTCTCTGAAGTGAGCGACTTGACCACCCGTGCGCACAGTCATCAAACGCCGCTTGCCTACCCGATGACCGTGGGTATCATTCCAACGATTGCTCCTTATTTGCTGCCAAAAGTCCTGCCTGCACTGCGAGCCAATTATCCAGAATTTCGCATGACCATCGTTGAGCAACAAACCGAACGCTTGCTTGAGCAAGTGCGTTACGGTCATATTGACACAGCAATCATTGCGCTACCCTATGCCGTAGACGGCTTGCACAGTTTTGAATTTTGGAGTGAAGACTTCTTCGCAGTATTCCCAAAAGACGATGTCCATGCCAAGCTTGACACCATTGATTCTGAGGATCTCGCTACTGCCAATCTTATGCTGCTGGGTGAAGGACATTGCCTGACCGATCAGACGCTATCGGTTTGTCATTTTGATCGAGCGCAAATGAAATCGAGCTTTTCTGACGCTAGCTTAAACACGCTTATTCAGATGGCACTCGCTAATATGGGTACGACCTTAGTACCTGAGATGGCGCTGGATCAACTGCATCTGCAAAACCAAAATGCCGTCGCGGTGCCATTAGCAGAAAAAGGCCCACATCGCCACATCGCCTTTGTCACCCGTTTGAATTATGCCCGTGTCGACGATGTAAATCTATTGGGCAAGGTGTTTAAACAAGCCTTTGAAGATGCAGCTCATCAGGACTGATTTGACCGTTAAAACAATCATGAACTAGGCGTTGTAGAATAGATATGAACGATGTTTCGCACGTAACGTCCGACCTTGGTCAGCATTTCGCCATGCACTTGTCTGTCATCGCTAATGATATTGATCGAGTAGAGGTAGAGATGCTTTGGCAAGCTGTCGCTACCCGTTATAACGAAGCCCATCGCGCTTATCACACCCTGCACCACATTAAGCAGTTGTTTGCGCAGTTTGAACAAATTAAGCACAACCTTTATGAACCCCATATCATCGCTTTAGCACTGTATTATCACGATGTGATATACGAGCCAACACGGGCAGATAATGAGCTTAAAAGTGCAGACTATGCGGTGGAAGCGTTATGGAAATATTTGAGCGCGGAACAATGCCAACATATCTATGCACTTATCATGATGACAGCTACTCATCAACTTGATGCATTAGCAGACGATGATAAGTGCAGCGATGCGGCTTATCTGTTAGATATGGATTTGAGCGTTTTGGGTGCTGCATGGTCTGAATATGAACCGTATGCATCTACGGTACGTAAAGAGTATGCACACGTGCCAGCTACCGATTACTGTATCGGACGAACAGCGGTGTTAAAAGGATTGTTGGCGCATCCAAGACTATATCTGACCGATTATTACTTTGAACGATTAGAAGAGCAAGCGCGAGATAATATCAAGCGTGAGCTTACTTCGCTTGTAGCTTGATAAATAACTCACTGCCTTGACGTGCAGAATGCGAGTTATAGCTGGCTTCCATAATCTCTATATCAAAATACTGCTCAAAACGCTGCTGATATTCATCTTTTGTGCCACCAAAAGGCGGTTCATCACGGCCAAAATCCACATTGAAAAGCAGGCCAACCAGTTTGCCTTGCGGCTTCAATAAGGCGGCCATCTGCTCGACATACTCATCACGACGTGACGGATTTATCGCACAAAAAAACGTCTGCTCGAGCACCCAATCAAATTGATATTGCTCAGGTGATAAATTAAAAAAATCTGCACAAATCAGGTGCGCCGCTGGGAAGTCAGGATAGCGCTCTGCAAACGCATCAATCGGTGCAGGCGCAAAATCAACCAACGTGACATTGGTAAAACCCTGCTCGTGTAGATAGCCAACCTCATAGGCATTGCCTGCCCCTGGCACTAGAATAGCCTGATCTTTAGCAGACGCAGGCAGTTGATCGATGTAAGCTTTTAGCGGTGGTGACACCTGTCCCATATCCCACTGTATGCTACCAGTCTCATAACGCTGCTGCCAAAATTCAGCTTGATTGACGTTGTCCATATGACATCCCTGTATATACCATGCATCTACAATACATCTATCATTCTATTATTTGAATGATAGATGTATTGCGACGTGAGCGCTTATCATAGCAGGTATGTTAGGGTTAACGAATGCCTTTATATCATTTGTGTGAGGCGTTTAATCCAGCTGACCAGACTTGCCTGCTAGCATATCGTGCCACTGCTGATAATCCGGCATCGCTGCCGCTACCGTTTGCCAAAACGCCTTGCTGTGATTGGCATGATGCAAATGACACAGCTCATGGACAATGACGTATTCGGTGCATTCAATCGGGTAAGCAGGAAGATATACGGATAACCAAATTCGACGCGCACGCGTGTTACAACTGCCCCAGCGCGTATGCATCTTCTTCAACCTCACGTCATTAGCAGTAGCACCGACTATCGGTTGCCACTTGGCAAATAGTGCTGGATTTACTTCAGTAAGTTGTTGCCGATAATAAGCGATTTTTTCATCGTGATTTAACCTCAATGATTGTTCGATGCCCCATAAGAGCACGGGGCTATCCGAGGTTGACGCTTTGGGTTTCGGGGTTTGCTTGTGATGATAACGCGCTAACACTTGCGGATGGTTGTCTAGCGCCCATGATACGCGCTTGTCGACAGCTTGGGCGATTTGGCTGGGGCTGATAGACATCGGTACAGAGACCATGAGCGCATAAGGCTTTAGGCGAAAATTGATATTTTTGACGCGCTTTTTGGTCACGTGCAGCACAATACCCGCTTGTACCAGCTGTTGTCTCGCCATATCTAATAAGAGCGACGTACTCTGTTGCGGCATCGTGATGTCTCCCCTGTACCGCTTATGCTAAGACTGCCTGCAAATGATTGTCAAAAGACATATTATGTATTTGACTGTCCTGCACCATAATGTCGGCAGTATGCTTTGAATTTGATTCTGCTACACCCGATGTTTCTACTGATAGAGTATTGACACGTAATCTGGTTAGTTTCCCGTGCCCATCGCTGACGATAAAGCCTGACGCTCCATGATTACTTTTAGTTTGACCAGATGCCTGACCAGCTACTAGCGAAGCTCCTGCACAATCCGGCAAACGCACAGCATCAATCAGCATGCGTGTGTTTAAATCATAAATCGCTGCACAGCCACCAATTGGTGTGGTCACACATAACAAATTGCGCTCACTATCAACCGCCACACTGGCAATGTATTGATGGAAGCATTGCCAGTGATTATTGGGCATAACCAATGATTTAAAGTCAGAATCACCGCGATGATGGGTCAGCACTAACGGCACATTGATATGTCTCTCACCCTGAAATTGAATACCAATCATCACCGTGCCATCGTCATGTATGGCCAAATGACGCACACTCATCTGATTGTGTTCAGGGATAATTTGCTCAAGCAGCGTCCCGTCATGACGACTCAGATAAGTCAGCGATGGACGCATGGTATCGAGATTCAGCTCTTCACGAGAGGCTTGTTCGGTTTTGATACCGCCATTAGCGATGACCAGCGTCTCGCCATCTGGATGCATAATCAGCTCATGTGGCCCAATACCGTGCGAGTCAAATTCGGTTATTTTATTATAGTTATCATGAGCATCGTAGATACCAATTTTACCCGCCAAGCTTATCGTATCATTCTCAGTGACGTATAGCTTTGAGCCATCCAAACTGTAGCAAGCATGCCCATAAAAATGGCGATTAGTAGCCGCTTTTATAGCAAACTTTACCTGTCCTGTCGCTGTGTCTAATACCCAAAAACTTTCACTAGGGCGGCGACCCAACACCACGACATCACGTTGACGGTTATGAGCATTTAATCTGTTTTGAATATTTTGAATATTAGCGATTGGCTGGACAACAATATCGTGGACACGCTCAGGCATGGTCGTCTGCCAAACGATTTGTCGGTCTGCATCGATACCGACTACCCCAAAGCCAGTTTCATCATTATTGTCATCATGACTGTTATCTTTATTTATCAATGAGAGGGTTTTTGGCATGGATGCCACGCCACTGACCCAGCATACTGGACGCGCCAGCATAACGGTGCTATGCATTGCCATCAGGTCAGTGACGGTATTTTTACTATCATGCTGTCTATCATCGATATCATCATGATAAGCCCGTTGCCACGCAGCAGATGCTTGCTGATAGGCGTAGCGACAGCGGATTAGCTGTGGCTTGGGCGATTCTCGCAATGTATACAGCTGAGCACGCACACCCGACACATAATCTTGCAACTTTGCTTCAGGCTGATGCTGCTTGCGATAGTGATGATGGATACCAATCAATGCCGCCGTTCCCAATACGCTACCGAGCGTGGTCAAAGCCGACGTCACCAGCTGCTCATGATTTGAGCGCTTGTTTGCCTGTTTAGGCGCTGCTTTAGATGACGCGCTATGACGTTTAGCTATCGCAGCGGTATGGGCTTCAGAGGTTTGCATGACTTAATCGCCATCATTGCTGTTAAAGCCAACACGGATACCAAGGGTCGGAATCAATTGGCGCTTCATCAGGCGGGTAATGGTCGTAAAATGATCAAACAATTCTTGCTGCTTGGCTTTATCGGCAGTCGCTAAATCCTCTGGCATCTGCGCCAATAGCGTGGTGGTATCAGCCAGCTCGCTTGATAGACTGGCCGCAATAGCATTCTCATCATTGCTACCAAGAATGGCCGTCAATACCGGGTCAGTCAGCGTTTTATTCAAGGTAGCCAACTTAGCATTGATAATAGCGCGGCTTTGTCCAGCAGTAGCAGCAGGCAGATGACCCTTGGCTTTGCCTGTGAGACCTAATGGTTCATCAATAGCATTGGTCTTCATCGTCTCAATCAATGACAATAAAGCGTTAAACCACTGGTTCAAACCTTGATCGCTATCAGCCGTTTTATCAATCGCCAGTAAAGTCGTAGCGTTCTGCTGCCAGTTACTTTCGATGTCTTTTAATCGCGTGCTTAGTGCCGCGCTGGCGCTGACTACATAAGCACATTGAGCAGCATTCAAGCTGTCATTGGCAAATAGCGCCTCTTCCAGACCTGGTACGCCTTGCACAATAGCGCTCTCGTTAGCGAGCTGCTCTGGGGTTAGTTTTGGATTGGCCGCGATTAGCTCTGCAACACCACTGTGCACCAGACCGCGCTCGTCAGGGTAATAGTTAATGTACAAGTTGCTCATACTAGCAGTCGCAGGACCGAAGTTGATCATCTCAGCACTCGCCCATGCTTGCGCCAGCACCAACCACTGAGCACGCAATGCTTGCAAAGCATCACCGCTGACAGGCGCTTGCTGACAATGCTTCTGCGCCAAATCATGTAACAAATCACTTTGCTTCGCCGCATCCGCATAAGCTGGAATGACAATGTCTTTAGCCACATGCGTCAGATAAGTTTTTTCGGTCTCCGCACTGATATCTATGGCGACTATCTGTTCGTCATTCGCGCTATCGGCGGCCGTACTGTTTGAGGCAGCGCCATCTTGCGCGACGGTTTGGCTATCCACCTCTGCTGTTTTATTCTCATCGGCAGGCTTGACACAACTGATGAGTAATCCAGCACTCAGTGCCGATAACGCCATTGCTAATGCAGGGTTTATTTTCATAAGTTTCTCGGTAATGGGATAAGTAGTAATTTATATCACTTTTATAATGATTTTAAGAAGGCGTTTAATTCAGCGCGTCCTTGCTTATCTAATTTCAATACTTTTTGGCGTTGGTTTTCTGCTTCACCGCCATGCCATAGTACCGCTTCCATCAGCGTGCGCGCGCGACCATCATGTAAAAAGGTCGCTTGTGGATCGACGGTTTGAGCCAGACCAATTCCCCACAATGCAGGAGTACGCCACTCGTATGAGTTGGCCAAAAACTCAACTTGCGCATCTTTTGCTGGTAGTTTGCCCGCTATCGTGCGATCGGCAAGCGCATCACCCATATCATGCAGCAGCAAATCCGTATAAGGATAAATGACTTGTCCATGCTGCTCAAGATGATCGTCATCGGTTTTTGGCAACTGATATCTTGGCGTATGGCAACTTTGACAACCCATATCATAAAAACGTTTTTTACCAGCCAGTACCAGCTTATCATCGGCATTGCGACGATGTGGCACCGCTAAATTCCGCGTATAAAATTCTACAAACTTGGCTATTTCATCATTCACTTCGACGGGCGGCTTACCATTACCTTGCTCATCAGCGCCAGTAGTCGCGTTAATACAAGCGGTTTGGCTCGGCATGCAGGATTCATGAGGACGAATGTTTGAGGTCAGCCCCATATCTTCATTAAAGGCACTTTGGTTTTGTGTAATCAGCTTGGTTTGACCGGCTTTCCAACCAAAACGACCAAGCGCATGCTTGCCAGTTTGCGGGTCCATCACCCAGTTAAACTTGCCACTGATGTCGCTAGTACTATTGTTATTGACCGCTTGTTTTTTAATATCATCGTCAGGTATTTGTTCTAAGAGCCCAAGCCCAATCATTGGTAAAGCCACTCGCGGTGATACCATCATTTCATTATCAAACGCCCCATAGCCGGGTTTGGTCAACTTAAAGATAGGCGCACGTAGGGTTTCGACATAACCATCGGCAAAAGTAACTGGCATATCGGTCCACTGTACCGCAATTCGCGCTTCAGCCGGTACGCCCTGAATACCGCGATCTTGTAGCTGACCGCCATACATAGGATGCACCACTTTTTCGATCAGGGAATCCTGCAATTTCTGACGCTGCTCATCCGTTGTCGCTGGCATAGACAGACGTATCAATAAACTATCAGCATCGTCCTTGCTGCTCATCGGCGCGTGCCCACGACCATCTTTGACATGGCATGATTGGCAGGCGGCGACATTGAATAACGCGCCAAGACCGTCACGGCTGTCCGTGCTAGCAGGGGCAATCACCCACGGTTGTTGAAAGAACGCATTACCAATGAAAAAAGAACCTTTGCGTAAGGCGGTGAGATTTGATGAAGGTTTTGAGTAACTCTCAGCACTGGTAATACTAATACCGCTATCACCGCCTTGTTTAATCTCTTGCGGGTCAAAGGAGGCAAGCTGCTGCATGGGTACCCCAGCCAGCGCTTCGATATTTTGACTGCGTTCAGCAGACAAGGCTTTATCCTGATCCTGCTTATCAGCATTGACGTCATTCTTATTAGCGGATGAGCTGTCAGTGGGCTGACAAGCCGTAAGTGACAAGACGCAGAGAGCACTAATCGCAAGCTTTAACGGTGTATTTTTAGACAATAAAGAGGTATGAAGAGACATAGATAGTTTGTCTTTCGTGGCAGAAATGGCGTTCATAAGCATTGCCTTAGCGCTAGTATAGAACCATCAAAATCGCGCACCATAACAATATGTCGTTACAGTCAACAGGGTACAACTGTAAGAAAGCTGGCTGGTAGCGTTATTTTAATAGGGCATAAAAAAACACATTGCCAACCGAGATTGACAACGTGTGTATTATACATAAATTACTTTCTTATGAAAATAATTCTCATTCACTTATAGCGACTTATCAGGCATTATAAATGAATACAACTGACGCTAGGGCGTGTCTTCAATTCACTCGATAATCATCTGAATGGGCTAAAAATGGCTAAATCTTGCCAAACATCGTCAAATAGCTGGTTAATATCCCGATATTATCTGCACTATTTTTCTTGTTTGACGGCAATTTATCTCATTTTTATCACCATTTTTGAAATGAAGACACGCCCTAGTAAGCGTATAAACAGCCTAGCTTAAAACTATGAACCCGCATCAGCATCTAGATTATCAATACCAACCGCTTTTGCCGCGCTTTCGATACCAGTCGTCAATTCCTGCAAGCTGGTAATGGCCGTCTCGATCCAACCACGACGAGCATTTTGCTCTTCAGCAGAGATACCTTGTTTACTTGCTTGGCCAACGGTCGCGATCATTTGATCAATCTTAATACCTTCTTTTTCGCCTTTTTCGACGATGATATTAAAATCACTTTCTACTTTACTAAAGTCAGCAGCCAGCTTATCAGCAACATCCTGATGACCCGTATCAATCAGGTAGTTCTTCACGCCATATCCACCCACGGTTTTATCCGCGAGGGTCTTGTAGCTGCCATTAAAGACATTCTGAATACCGCGAGCATTATTGGCGTAGCTCAGATGGGTCAAGTCACTAAAGCACTCATGTTCGTCTTCGGTAGATCCTGTGACGAAAGCGACCTGCATACGCTGAGAGGCCAGCTCGCCAAATGCCAAGCTGCCCATCTGATACATAATCTGGCGCAGGCCATTGTTATCTTTACGCGCTATCATATCGCTGCGTAAGGTATGCTCACTGTCAGGCTGCCACTGGGCTTCCATCGCGGTCAAATCATCAACCAATAACTGCGCAGCGGCCTTTAAGAATTCGCCGCGACGCTCACAAATGCTTGCATCGGTATTGGCGCTTTCACCACTAGTACATTCGCCATCGGTGGTATTGTAATCGCTGATCGGACGGTTGCCCGCACCCTCACCGACGCCGTTGGTATCTTGTCCCCATAGCATAAACTCAATCGCATGATAGCCGGTCGTTACGTTGGCTTCGCTACCACCGATTTCATTCATGTCTGCTAACAGTTGCGGCGTAATCGTGCTGGTATCTTGCTTAATGCTACCGACGGCAATGCTATCACTATTGATGATATTGTCTTGACTGTTATATTCACCTTCATAGTCGTCGCTGACGTAATCAATGAGCGCTTCATCGAGCGGCCATGCATTGACCTGTCCTTCCCAGCCATCGACGCTACCAATCTCACGCTGGTCATCAGCGCTCACAAATGCTTCATCAAAACGAAACACTTCAGTCTGTGAGTAAGGCTGACGCGCCGCTTTATAGGCAGCTTTTGCCGCTTCAAGATTCGCTTCAGTTGGCGCATCTACATAAGCATTCACTGCCGTCTGCAAAGTCTTTGCGGTGTCTAATGAATCTTTATAGGCAGCATGAGCCATATTTACATAGCTAAGTGCCAAGCGATCGATATTGGCTTGCTCTGCGCCTGATGTGGTTTTATTATTGGCAGCGTCTGTATTTTGTACCTCTGTTTGTGCATCAGTGGCGGTATCGTCATTGGCTTGCTTGGTACAACCCGATACCAGCAGTATCCCTGCAAGCGCAGCGGCTAAAGTAGTCGGTAAAATTTTACGGCTCGTCACTGTGGTCATATTCATACACGTCCTCGATGAGATACATTATAAAAAAAGGCAAGTACAATAAATGACTGATGTATAGGGTCATAGCTGCTAAACACTGTCATTACTATTGCTGAAATATTCAAATATTTGCGAATTATAATGTTATTGATAACTATTATCAAATATAATTTAAGGATTGGGTCTTACCGTTGATCAAAAGCTGCCTTATCAAATTCTAAGCCCAAAAAAAGGCCAGCGTATTGCTGACCTTTTTTGCACTATTCTTACTGTAAGCGGCTAAAACTAATGGTTATCAAACCATTTATTAGTTTACGCTTTGTGGTGAGTTAATGGTTAGCTCAACACGGCGGTTTTGCTGACGACCATAATCAGTGTTGTTATCAGCTACTGGGCGTGATTCGCCATAAGCAACAACGTTGACACGGTTAGAAGCAACACCACGAGCAGTCAGATAGTTAGCCACTGAGTAAGCACGATCACGTGATAGACCCATGTTGTATGACGTTGAACCTTTACTATCGGTATGACCAGCAATGTTAACTGATGTTTTGTTGTACTGGTTCATCGTTGAAGCAAGTTTATCAAGTGTTGGCTTGAACGATGAGCTCAACGTAGCATCATCAAATGAGAAGGTGATGCTGCCTGGCATAACTAAGTCGATGTTACCAGTCGTTGGGTTTTGCTCAACCGTTACACCTGTACCAGCCATCTGTTGCTCAAGTTGCTTAGCTTGACGCTCCATGTAATAACCAACACCAGCGCCCAATGCGGCACCAATAGCTGCATCACGGCCAGTTTTGTCGCCACCAGTTGCTTTAGAGATGGTTGCACCACCTAAAGCACCTGCCAATGTACCAATAGCAGTTTTGTTCAAGCGTTGCTGTCCAGTGTTTGGATCAGTAGCACAACCACTAAGTGCTAAACCAGATGCGACTGCGGCAATCATTAATGTATTACGCATAATATTTCCTCTTAAGTATTAAATTAAAATTGTGCTTTATTAAGCTGTGCTTTTTATAAAGATTATTTATAAATCTTATTTAGGTGCTTTTTTGCGTTCGTTATTATTATGGCAATTACCATCTATTTATGTGTAATATTTTGTCACATCTATGTATGAGAAGTGCAGGAGGGTTCGCACCCTTCTCCTTTGTATTATCCATCTCTGCTAGGCCAGACATGGCAAGTCACGTTTACAGTCGTACACTATGAATAATTTCTGTTAAAATCATGCAATAAAGTCGACCGTGAAGCAGCGCTAATAACACCACTAAACATATAGCGCGATTTCAACCCTATAAAACCGCCAAAAATTTTGCAAATAACGACTTCAGAAATGGAGTATTTATATATCAACAATATCGATAGACAGGGATTAAACATGCGCCTGACCTCTACTATTCAAAAAATACATCAACGCGCCCCAAAATTGGGCAAGGCAGTTTCGCTGACTACAGCAGCCGGTGTCATCGCGGCCAATAGCTTTGGTTATAGTATCCCGCTATGGCTAATGGGCGCGACCAAGATGATTACTGGAGCACCCATTGCGGATAAAACCGTGATAAAAATTGCTGCCCATTGGATTAGTAGTAATAACGCCTTGATCGATAATATGTTGCCACGTAAAGATTGGCGTATCAACTTACCCGATGACGTCCATATGGCCGGTAAATACCTACTGGTTAGCAATCATCAGTCATGGGTCGATACCAGTATCGTGCAATACATTGGTGAACAGCGCCTGCCCCTCACCCGATTTTTTACCAAGTTTGAGCTGATTTACATCCCAATTGTTGGTCAAGCCTTTTATTTTTTAGACTTCCCAATGATGCGCCGCCATCCTAAAGAAAAGGTTGCCAAAAACCCTGCATTAAAGGGCAAAGATATTGAAGAAGCCAAGCGTGCCTGCGCGTTATTAAAAGACAAACCGTTCACCTTATTAAACTATTTAGAAGGCACGCGCTTCACCCAAGAAAAACATGCCAAACAAGGTTCACCTTATACGCATTTACTGAAACCGCGTGCGGGTGGCTTGGCGCTGGCTATCAATGCCTTAGGGGATGACATCGATGGTATTTTGGATATGACCATTGTTTATCCGGATGGCGTGCCAACCTATGGTGATCTATGGAAAGGCAATATCACACGCTTGGGCGTTGACGTTCGGTATATTAAAATACCTGACGAATTGTTTGCTGGTATCAAAAATGGTGGCTATGAAGAGGATGAGGCAATAAAGGCTAAAATGTTTGATTGGGTTGAACAGATATGGTGTCAAAAAGATGACCTTATTACCACCATGCTTGCTGACTTTGCAGATAACCCGCAGAGCAAATAGGCAGAGCAAATAGACCGAACGATAAATTATTTTTTTCAGTAAATCTGCAAATCACAATGTTGCTATAATTTTTATGCTGCAATATAAACACTAAAAGCTGGCTAAGGCGTGTCCTCGTTTTGAAAATGCTGATAAAAATGGGATAAATGGCAGCTAAACAAGGAAAGTATTACAGATAATATCGAGATATGAGCAAGCTACTTGACGCAGTTTGGCAAATATTTAGCCATTTTTAACCCGTTTACAGTTTACTGTTCAGATTGAGGACACGCCCTAATATCAGGTTTTACTCAATTGATATAAAATACCAAATTATAATGGTTGATGGGTTGTTTTTTGATGGCATTCATTGATAATGTGAATAGTCATTAAAACGCTCGCTTACTCAGTTGTAATATCATCACTGACCCTGTCTACTGATGACATTATTTCTTATGCCATTTCTTACTAAAAGGTATGACTGTGCCCGCCTCTCCTACAAAAAGCTCGCCAATAACCGCAGCAATGCCAAATGAGTCATCGAACTTAGCAAGCAGTCAATCTCCGAGCACTCAACCCTCAAGCGAGCAGTCACCACAGTCAAATCGTCCCAAACCAAGTCGCTTTAAGCTGACCTATGACATTTTGATGATTGTTGCTATTAGTATTGATCTCTTATTGATTAGCATAGATGCCATCTTGATGAGTAACTTTAGTAGCAATGTTGCAGGGTGGCTGACACTAAGTGATGCGCTTAACTGGTATCAAGGCACCTTGCATGATCCGTTGCGTACGGCGGGTGGGTTTTTCACCATATTCTTAGTCGTCGAGCTATTATTACGCTGGGCAATTGCCATTAAAGAAAAGGTTTATTATCGCTGGTTCTTTTTCCCGTTTATCCACTGGTATGAGGTATTGGGCTGTTTTCCGCAGCTACGCGCGCTACGGTTATTTCGAGTAGTGGTCATCGGCCGCCGACTCTACCAGCTTGGCTATCAAGTACTACCGCAGTCGTGGATTGACCGCATCAAATTCTATATTGATCTGCTATTAGAAGAGTTGTCAGATCGCGTCATTTTGACTGCAATCGATAATTTTCGTGTGCAGCTTACCGACACCAAAACGCACAAATCATTGATCGAATCAACGATTGCTCGCAACCGTCATGAGATTGAAACAGCATTACTTTCGCTACTACGCACAGAGCTGGCGCCAAAGCTGCAAGCGCTGACGGCCTCACCAGGAGGCAATAACATGCTAGCTGGTGCGATGGGCGAAGCGATTAAAGAAGGTTTGGCCAATACGCCAGAGTTACGTCGCTACTTGCGCATGATACCCATCGCTGGTGGCTTGATTGAGTCGCAATTGCAGCATGTGGGACACAATATTGGCGAAAATGTGGTCATTGCTTTAAACGAGCGTCTCCTCGATGCTGAACGTCTTGATGCATTGATGGTCGCTATTGCCAGCGGTGTGGCACAAATCGATACCAACAACACCGCGTTGGATACTTTGATTTCTAGCATTATTGAGGACAGTTTGACAGCATTTGAAGCACAAATAAAAGTGCAGCAATGGAAGCACCAAGATATGCTTAACTTATAACATTTTTGCTAAAAATGGCTGATAAATAACCAGCACCTAAATAAATAACCACTAAATAATAATAAATATAGTACGCATGCAGCCATACGATATTTTTTGAGGATCAATCTTATGACGATTTTAGATAACGACAACAGCACCCCAACTCCGAGCGCCACGCCTGCTCTCGCTTTTTACGGCAAGATGCTCACCTTTTCGCGCTTGCAGTTCAGTACTGATGACTTGAGCGCTATCGAGGCTCAGCTTGCTGAAACGCTTAGCAACAAATCCAGCAATATACCTATCCTCATTGATAGCGAGGTCGAACAAGATCTATCTGCATTGGTAGAGCTGTTATGGTCATGGGGACTGCAACCTATCGGTGTCGTGACAGGTGTGTTAGATGCACAAGCACGTGAGCAGCGATTGGCGATATTTCCTGCCGACGGCAAACGTATCGAGCGTATTCTACCCAGTAAAAAACCCACTGCTCAAGTCAATAAAGCGTCAGAAGCCAAAAGTACAGAGTCGACCAGCACGAATGACGTAGCCGCAGCGTCTGAACCCGCACTTGAGACAGCGACCGAGACGACCATCGCCAATATTCCAGCAGAAACCTTGGTAAGCGCTGAACATATCACCAGCCTCATCTATGATCAAATGCTACGTTCAGGACAGAGCCTTAACCACGTCGGTGGGGATTTGATTTTGACCAACAGTGTCAACAGTGGCGCTGAAGCGATTACCGACAACAGCTTGCATGTCTACGGCCGCGCCCAAGGTCGTTTGGTCGCAGGGGCAACAGGCGACAAAGATGCTCGTATCTTTTGTCAGGTCTTTAACCCGTCATTGGTGTCAGTCGCAGGCACTTACTGCCTACGAGACAATTTACCGGAACACGTAATCGACAAACCAGTACAAGTACGCTTTATAGAAGGTCAAGGTTTGGTATTTACCGTGATGGATGATGCTTAGTTAGACGGCTGATTTGTCGAATTTTATATATAAATCTTAAAGGCATTTGCTGTAGTACTGAGAAAGTAATGGCTAAATATCTTACTTAATATTTCAGTAAGTTTGGTTAACAAAACTGTCTCAAGACAAATAATTTACTCTGCCACTATGTAACCTATCTATCAGTGCTAATACCTATAGGCAGGAGCACTTAACGCAGATAATCGTTGTTTTTCGCTTTAGTGCAGACTTGCTATAAATTTTTGTTTATTTATGCTAGGCTTACGCTCGCAGCGCATATATTACATGTGAATAATAAGCATAAGAGAATGCGCTATTTTATTTAATAGATATCCCATTGATTCATAGGAGTGTGCCATTGTGGCGAAGATTGTTGTAATCACTTCAGGTAAAGGCGGTGTGGGCAAAACCACCACTAGTGCCTCTTTTGCCGCCGGTTTGGCGTTGCGTGGCTATAAGACAGTTGTTATCGATTTTGATGTAGGTCTACGTAATCTAGACTTGATCATGGGCTGTGAAAATCGAATTGTTTATGACTTTGTAGACGTCATCAGCGGTAACGCGCGCTTGTCACAAGCACTGGTCAAAGACAAACAGCTTGAGAACTTATATATCCTACCTGCCAGTCAGACGCGTGACAAAGATGCGCTGACAGACGAAGGGGTGTCCGAAGTAATGGCTGAACTGTCTAAGCAGTTTGACTACATCATTTGTGATTCTCCTGCTGGTATCGAGCGCGGTGCCCAGTTAGCGATGTATCATGCTGATGAAGCGATCATCGTGACCAACCCTGAGATCTCTTCAGTACGTGACTCGGATCGTATTATCGGTATCTTACAAAGCCGTACCAAAAAAATCGAAGAGAACCAAGGTTCTATCCGTGAGCATTTGGTTATCACTCGCTACAATGCCGAACGTGCGGCAGCGAATGAGATGATGGATATCGATACCATCTCTAATGATATCCTAAAAGTACCCTTACTTGGTGTTATCCCTGAAAGCCATTCAGTGCTTGAGGCATCTAACCACGGTGAACCGGTTATTCACTATACCGACTCCATCGCTGGTCAATGTTATGATGACATTGTCGCCCGTTTCTTAGGCGAAGAGCGGCCGTTACGTCATATTGACGTGAAGAAAAAGAGTTTATTACAGCGCTGGTTTGGGGGTTAATGATGAGTAAGAAAAAAGGATTTTGGAGCAATTTATTTGGTACTGATGACAGCAGCAATGTCGGCAGTGCCAATTTAGCCACTGAGCGTCTCAAGGTTATCGTTGCGAGCGAAAATCGCTTAAACAACCGCTTAACAGCGGATCGTATCGAAAAAATGAAACGTGAAATACTAGAAGTGGTGAATAAGTACGTCAATGGCGTGCAAATTGACGATGTGAATATCAATCATCGTTCTGAAGACAGCTTAGATGTGCTAGAGATGAATATCAACTTGCCTGAGCATAAAAAGTAAGCTGTTCAAAGCATATGGAACAAGCGCTCTAGTTAAGCCCTAGTCTAAAAAAGCCCTCAGTAAAATACTGAGGGCTTTTTTGTGGACGTATATTTCTAGATTCGTCGTTACTTTATACGTGCGATCAAATTGTCTTTTTTGACAAACTGATGATACAAAGCTGCACCGATATGCAATACAGTAAAGGCAATAATCATGGGCCAGATAATATCAGCATGTAAATCATTATAATAACGCGCTAGACCTCTATCTGGGGTAACAAAGACAGGAATCTGAAATAAACCAAATATATCTACCCGTCGACCCCCATAGACTGACATCAGTAGGCCAGCTAATGGCATCGCGATTAGCAAAGCATACAGCGCAAAGTGCGACAACTTTGACATCAACAGCTGCCACTTAGGCATCGGTAACGCTGGTGGTACTTTGGTAAAGACGCGATTGATAACTCGCGCTATCATCCAACATAACAAGCTTATACCAAAGGCCTTGTGTAGTCCAATATAGAGATTGTCATTAAGATTTTGGTATAACAGCATCATGAGCCACGTTACCAGCAATAAAACCGCACTGATCCAGTGAAATAAGCGGCTAGCGATTGACCACTTTGAAACATTCGCATCGATATTATTCATAGGCTGCTCTATTCACTCTAACCAACATTTATAGATAAAGACAATAACAGGCGGTACAGTCATTGTGGCTAGGTTAGTCTTGACGACGTTACTGGTCACTATCATTAGTCGTGATCATTAGTCATGATTAAGACTAAGGAATTGCTATTCACTATAGGCCACACTTACTAAAAAAGCTAGCTGTCTAAATCAACCAATTGATGCGCAATTTTATCCAAATCAGGCACCAAGTAGAGAATGTTATCGATAATTACGGTTTGAAACAAGTAGGATTCTACAACGTTTTCTTGAAAGCGTTCTTTGACGTAGTCGATTTCGCTATTTGTCAGATTTTCACCAGTCGCTTGAACCGTTTCACTGTCGCTATTCTTCGTTTTTTGGGCGACGCTATAATTGATATTCGCATTGCTCGTATACTGTTCAGGAAGCTCAATATCCTTAACGTCAGAGATACGTACTTGTAGCTGGTGCAGTTCACCGACAGTCTGTAATGCTATGCGATGGGCAGCCGTATTACCCTCTAATACGATGATCTTTTCTGGCGTTTGCCCACTGGATAGCAAATGGAATACAGCGACTTCTTGTTGTTGCCACAGATAAGTCCAAATATGCTCATCAAAGTCATCCACACTCAAAATCAGGCTGCTCGGAATAATCCAATCAGGCTGATTAAATGCTGGAACGATAGTGACATCTAGCATACCATTGTTCGTGGTTAGCAAGCTTACTGCCTCAAACGAATGTTTTAGAATTTGTTTCATACGTCGCTCACAATAGATTAATGCGAAGAGGCAACAGCCGCCCTTTCACCAATATAGTCGGTAAGTTTTTGTGCTAAAGCCACAGGGCTACCAATAAAACCACAATATCCAGAATCAACAATCGCTTGTGGCTGACTAGGACAAGTACTGACACTTGGATCTTGCGCCCACAACTGACTGTCATTATCTTGGATTAAATCCAGATGCTGAGCCCCATCGTTACCCATACCTGAAAAAATAATATTGATCAGCTCACTACCATAAACATCACTGGTGTTTTTTAAGATCTGACCAATAGCGGGCTTGTAATCACCTTCCCATGCTTTAGCAAGTAATATAATCCGTCCGGTCGAATCGCAAACAATTTGCTTATCAATAGGCGCAATCAAACATTGACCCGCCTGTAAACGTTGCGACGAGGTAATGACCTGACAGCGCCAATCGTTATGACGATTCAGTATACGTGGGAGCGTCCCAATCATCGTCTGGTTGAAATGATGCGCCAATAAAATACAAATGGGTAGCGTGGGTGACAAGTTATCTAAGAACTCTTTTACAGCGCTAGGACCGCCCATAGACGCACCCAAAAACACAACATACTGCCAGTCATTGGTATCGCTCTGGTAAGCCTTGGTATCTACCAATGCTGGTAGGAGTAGCATCTGTGCAAGCTTACGTTTTAGTTTGCGTTGCCATTTAGCATACTGCTTTGCCTCATTTAAATAAGGCGCTTGACTAAAACCTACCAAAACCCCGATTGATTGAGACATAGCAGTAGCCGTGGCTACACTGTCATCATAATCACTGTCTATCAACCAAATATCAATGGGTGTTTCATAACGTTCAAACTTATCGTGCAACTGCGCCTGTGATACACAATCAATGAGGGTAAAACCACAACCACGTACGGTATCCGAAAAGGCCATACGCTGGTGATGATCTTCTGCGACCACCAGCACCTTGATATCACTTTTGTTTTTGAACGCTAATGGAACAGGGGCCTTATCCTTCATAAGTTAAGCTGACCTCTTCACCCAATAGCATTTGGATTTTATTCAGTAGCTCATTTTCTTGGAATGGTTTACCCATATAGTCATTCACCCCAATCTCTAGGGCACGCTCACGATGCTTTTCACCAGTACGTGAGGTAATCATAATAATCGGAATATGCTGCAAGCGTTTATTGTGGCGTATTTGAATGGCTACTTCGAAGCCGTCCATACGTGGCATCTCAATATCCAATAAGATAAGATCCGGTATCGTCTCTTGTAGTATCTCAATCGCATCGACCCCATCTTTGGCAACGGCAACTTTATATCCTTGACGCTCTAAGAAGCGCGACGTTACTTTACGTACCGTGACCGAGTCATCGACGACCATAACCGTCGGCTGGGATTCTAAACGTCTCTGCTTAGAGCCAATAGATGGCATGACTTTTTTAAGCGCTGGTGCATTACGCATCAAGGCAATCAAATCTAAGATAAGCATGACCGAGCCATCACCCATGATGGTAGCGGCTGAAATACCCGATAGGTTTGAGAATTGTTGTCCTAATGGTTTTACTACGACTTCAATACGTGACCCAGCTATCTGATCGACCTGCAGGGCAATATTCTGTCCAGTACGGTTTTTGATGATAATCACCGGCAAGCTCGTATTGGTATTGACCACCAGCTCATTGAGTTTATTACCTGATAAAATCTCATTTAAATAGCGCACACGGTAATCAGCGTCTTCAAAGTTTAGCGTGGCGTCATTTGACTGATAGTAATCATAAAGCTTTTCTGGATTGATACGTACCACACGCTCAATCTGAACCAGTGGTATGGCATAGTAGCGATCTGCTGCTCGCACTACTAGGGCATCCGATACGGCTACTGTGAGCGGTAGGCGCATGGTAAAACGCGACCCTTTGCCCAGCTCAGAGACTACAGACACGACGCCACCTAATTGACGAATCTCGCTGATAACGACATCCATGCCAACGCCGCGCCCTGAGATCTGTGTTAATTGCTTACTGGTACTTAAGCCCGCATTAAAGATGTACTGCATGATATCAAGATCGGTCAGACTACTGTCTGCTGCATCGATAAGGCCTTGATCAATAGCTTTGCTGCGAACAGCTTCGACATCGATACCGCGCCCATCATCGGATAAGTTGATGACAATTTCACTGCCTTCGCGCAACACCTCTAAAGTGATGTTACCACTGCGCTCTTTACCAGCTTTCAGACGCGTTGTACTGTCTTCGATACCATGATCGACGGCGTTACGTAGCATATGCTCAAGCGGCGACGTAATACGCTCTAGAATGGTTCTATCCATTTCGTCATCAGCATTAATAATTGTCAGCTCAACCGACTTATTAAGCTCATTAGCCGTTTGGCGTACCGTACGTTCAAGGCGCGGTGTTAAGCGCGTAAATGGCACCATACGCGAATTCATCAAGCCATCTTGTAGCTCAGTTTGCGTCCGTGACAGCTGTAATAATAAGCTCTCACTATCACGCGTTTTTTCTAAAAGAGTATGATTAATATCAACCAAATCTGATGCCGACTCTGTCAGAGATTTTGATAACTGATTCAGAGAAGAGTATTGATCCATCTCTAGCGGGTCAAAACCTTCATGGCTTATCAACTCATCATCTATCTGCGATAAGATTTGAGCTTCAAGCTCAATCTCCATTCGGCGTAACTGATCTGCCAAACGCTGTACCGTGATGCCCATCTCTTCAAGGCTGTTGGTCAAGCTACTCATGCCCATGTCAATACGCGCACGGTTAATCGCTGACTCGCCAGACAAGTTAATCATATGCTCAATCAAACCACCTGAGATACGGATCATCTCATTGCTACTAGCGCTCTGCTCTTGCTCCGTAAACTCACCGATCATCGACGGCATTTTACTGATGTCTTTTACCATACCTGCTGAGTTTCGATTTTCTTTGGCAGTCAAAATCGCTTTGCGCTGCGCTTGCAGAGATTCATTAGGTATTTGTTTTAAGCTATCAGGGTTTTTACTAAATTCTTGTAGCGCCTCTATTAATAAAGCAGGCGTTGGCGGGTTGACTTGTTGCTTGAGAATAAATAGTGCATCTGCCATCCAGTCATGACAGGCCACGAGTAGCTCTAGGACTTTTTTTGTAGCAGGACGACGATGATGGGCAAGATCTTCATAGACCGACTCCATGTCGTGTGCCAAGTCCGCTATTCCATTAGCCGTGACCATTCTTGCGCCACCTTTAAGGGTATGCAAGTCACGCTGTAGCGCTTGTAAGGCAACCGTATCGCTCACGTTATCTAAAAATAACTGTAGATATTGATTGTTATTGGTCAGCGCTTCTGCTTCTTCTAAGAATACTTCTAATATGTCAGGATCCGGTAAGCCATTGGCCCATGACTGTTTAATCATTCTATCAAGCGTTAGGATTTCTGTGTTTTCGACATTGCTGAGTATAGAGTCATCTTCAACAGCTTGCGGCTCAGCGACAGTATGATGTTTTGGCACTGGTACAATCAAATTAACCGTATCTGGCAATACTTGTGCTTTCTCAAAACGTTGTAACTGCTCGATAAGTTCGGGAGCAAAAAATGATTGCTGATGATTTACCATATGCATGACTTGCAACGACAAGGTATCTTGCACGATTTGCATAATCTCAAGCCACTGTGTGGTTGGCGCGCGTCTGTGCTCTACAAAAGCTTCATAGATACTCTCTGCTTCATGGGTCAAGTCTCCAATACTGCGGATACCTGCCATGCGTGCACCACCTTTGATGGTATGCAGATGACGTTGTAATACCTTTAGCGTATTGATGTTAGTAATATCCGCACGCCACTTATTAAAGCTTTCGGCAAGGGCATCATCAAGCTCTTGCGCTTCTTCTAAAAAGATCTCTAACAGTTCAATGTCAGTATCGATAGACTCTAGCTGAAACTCAGCGGCAGAGACACTTTGCACGGTAGGCAGACCATCATTATCCTCATCAATAATGTCATCTTCAGTGTCAGCACCATTAGCAATACGCTGTAAATCCTCAAGAACGTGCCCATCGATTTTTAATGACGTGCTACCGGCCAATGCATCGAACAACCCTACTAACTGCGCATGCCCAGCCAACAACGTGGTTTGAATGTCTGTATCAGCTGCTGTTTCAGGACTGGCTTGCAGATGATTATAAACCCCAGCTAAGGCACTTAGAATTGCAGTGAATTTTGGAATATCTACCGCTTTGCCAGCCAGATAATTTATTTGTGCCAGTTGTTGTTCAATATATTTCTGGACATGCTCACTTTCGGAGTGGCTCAGCGCCTCATTTAATTGCCATTCAGCATCGAGCAGTTCATCAATATTTTCGTCGAATAGCTGCTCTATAGTGAGTTTATTGTCTGCTATCTCACTATAATCGCCGACAGCATAATGCTCACCCAGCATCGCTTGCAATGACGCAATATCTTGCTGGCTCTGCGCTTCTTCTACCGATATATCTTGCTGTTCGACGTTTGGTTTGTAATTATTAAGATAACCATTAATCAGTGTCACAGACTGGGCTAACGCCTCTAAGTGTTGCGCCCTCATAGGAATGTCTTGCTGTTGCAACAGCTCCAGACTCTGCTCTATTGTTGCACTGATTTCGCTAATCGCTGCCAACGCGCTAGAACCTGAAGCGGCTCTTAGGGTATGGAATGCCCGAACAATGTGATCACTAACTGCAACATAGGGCTGACCTTGATGCTCATTAACAAAGGTATCAACCTCCTGTAATAGGGTCTCTGCTTCGTCGATGAAAATCTCAAAAAATGCTTTTTCTTCTGCATTCTGATGCGTCAAAATGACTGGCGCTTCTGCCATCATTTCATTAGCCGAATGAATGGTCTGCAGCATATTATCAATGTCTTCATCACTAGTTTCGATCGTACTATCATACTCTAATACTGAAGGTTGCTCAGTAGAGGTAAGCGCTTGCTCATATAACTTAGCATAGCTGAACTCATTACCATGCTGCTTACTAAAAGCGTTCGCACAGGCAATCCATAGTGGCACTAGCGCTGGATAATCTTGGCTGCCACTTTCAAACGTGGTGAGCATGGCAGGATATGCTGCTAACACATCGGTAATAAGCTGTCTCATATCAGCTGAAGCGACAATACTCTTATCTAAAATGCGATTGAGCATATTTTCTATTGACCATGCCAGCTCACCGGTATAGTTGGCACCAACCATACGACCAGAACCTTTTAGCGTATGGAATCCGCGACGAATGTCTGCCAAATCGCTCAAATCAGTGGGAGACAGCTGCCAATGCCCATATAAAGGCACGATGTCGTCCAACACTTCATTCGCCTCTTCTATAAATATCTCTTTGATATCAGGATCGGCATCATTCGCATCTGTCGGTAACTGCTGCGTCTCTTGCATGAAAGGAATGAGTACAGTAGGTAATATCAGACCAGAAAGAGAGTCTATGACGTTTCTATCTTCGCCTACTTCCTGTTCATTTTTAGACTCATCAATCGTGTCTGCCAGATTGTTATATGCAGCAGTTGCCATTGTCTTATCCGAGTCCAAAGCCTCGTCTAATTCAGTGTCCGATGAGGCAGATACGGCAATGTTTAAACCCGTGTTAACTGGCTGTCCCGTTAGTACATTATGACTTTGTAAGATGGTTACCGCAGGATCAAAGCTTGGCGATTGTTGCGCCGTAAAATCTGTAACTAAAACTGAAAGTCGCTTGGTCGTCTCTGTTACTAGCGCAACGACCTCATCAGTGACAGGCAGTGTCTTGTCTAAAAGTCGATTGAGCAGATTTTCGATTGACCACGCCATCTCGCTGATACTAAAGGCACCAACCATGCGCCCCGACCCTTTTAACGTATGAAAACCTCTACGCACTTCTGTTAAAGGTGTTAGATCTTGTGAATCCTGTTGCCAAATTGGTAAAAAATCTTCTAAGTCCTCGACGACCTCTGTCACCTCTTCAATGAAAATATCACGAATATCTTCATCTATATCAAAACTATCTGGCTTCACTTGTTCACGCGCACGTAGCAAAGCTTCACTATCATTAACAGTGCTGAAATCATCACCGACGGTATTATTTATGATGAGGTTATTCGACTCATCTTCTACCGCCGTTTCATGGCTCAAAATTGCCGCATCAAAGTCTTGATCTTTAAGAATTTGGTCATCGATAGCGTGCTCAGTAACTGGCGCAATCTCACCGTTATCATCGTAGCGCAGTACATCGGTCGCCGCGACTTTTTGGCTAAGTAAGCTTTGATCAACACTTTCAGGTGCTTGAATATACTCACTGAGCAATGTGGCAGCATTATCAATATGCTGATTTGCCAACGCTAATAGCGGTTGGTCAAAAACTTGCTGAGCCAGATAATCAAGCAACAGCTCTATCGAAGTCAGACCTTCAGCCAATGCTTGGGTAACCTTCCAACTGAGCACGTCAATTTCATGAGTGGTGAGTTGTACAAATAGGCTGGCTATAGCATCAGTCGCTTCACGGATTGAAGGCAATCCCATTTCATCAAAAGCATGACCAATATTAGTAAAATCAGCAGCCTCAGGTAAGAGAGCAATATCCTGACGCTGTATATATGCGTTAAAGCTTTGTTTTATGTCTTCAACAGCAATGCGCAATTCACGTAAGTCTTTACTAGTAGAGTTGATGTCCGTACTAGAATCTGACTGTGCGTCGACACTCGCTGCTACATCAGACACCGGCGTAAAATCAGCGGCATCACCGATCTTTGTAGATATTGCCTGCTCTGTATTGTAAATAGCGCTATATAACTCTTGAAGCTGGCGTTCAATCTGCCACTGTTCTTGCGCAAACCCAATCTCTGAGGAAAGGGCACGCTCTATGTCAGCAATGATGGATGCAGCTTTTGAGGCATAAAAAGTCCACCCTCGAGCTTCGAGCTGACTATTTATGCGTTGCAATGGGTTCAATAAAGTCTGCGGTTGATCGAGACTGAAAATGAGGGTCTCAAGCTCGCTCAGTATACGAGGTAAAAAACGTGCATCCATTATTGCACTTTGCGGTAGATTACTAAGGATAGACTGAGTATGCTCGCTGCTTTGCGCAAGACCACTCAGCTCAATATAGAGGCTGGCGAGCAATTCTTTAATAATGCTCGACGCCAACTCGGCTTGATGTCCACAAGACTCTAGCACTTGCTCAAGCTTTGCCAATAGCGGAGCATAGTGCTTAGGCAACGGTGTTTTATTATGAGCAAGGTCGCGCAACCACAGCTCGGTTAAATACCATAGACGCTGCAAATCATCGTCTTGCGTGGTTTGCCATAAATACTCACTTACTTTTTCTAAGACCGTCAGTACTGAGGGCTGATTGCTATTGGCAACCAGTAGCGCCTGTACTTGCTGACGCCAAACCAATAGTAATTTTTGATACTGCTGAGTGTCTAGATGAGCATCTACCGCGTGGCTTGGCACGACTAGTTCAATATCATCGATAACTTTTTCAGAATTAATACCGCCATCGACTAGGCTTTTGTAATGAGCATTGCTGGCTATAGTAGATTGCGCTGACAAATGGTCGGTCGCTATACCCAGTCGTGATAGCGACTGAGTAAGATCATCAGCCGCTCTACTGATTAGAGCGGTATGATGACTGCTTGTACGCATATATTGCGTCAGCTCACGTTGTAACAGCCGATGAGAAAACTGACCGATGCGGCGATCATCAGGGGTAAAACCATCTTGGCTACCCGCCCCTGCCAACAGACTCAGCTTAGTCGCTAAATTTGACAGCAAAGGCAGATTAATCATAGTTAAAGCACCACCAACTTGATGATAGTGCTGCACCATTTGCTCGTAATTATTGCTGTCAGCGTCTAATTGCCAGCCATCAGATACTTGTGATAATTGCTGATTAAAAAGTGGTAATAACCACTCGAGCGTCACCATGTCATTGGGCTGGTTTTTCATAGATTTATCCTAACTCGTCTAGGCGCTAATTTAGGCACTGATCTTTTGCCACGCATTAATTTTTGGGTGCGCAATACGGCGCATATTTGAAGGACGCCAAAACAACGCCTCACCTGGAGCCAATACTATATAACCACCTAGCGCACACTGCTCTGACAGCTTGTTAAGAATATCTCGTTGATCAAATTTACGAAAATATAGCAGCATATTTTGGCAGATGATGACCTGCTGTAGATCGGACGTGGGTGGTTCTTGACCGATAATATTGTGTAAAGCAAAGCTAACATACTGCTGTAAAGTTGGCACGATTTGCCAATGTTCTTGAGTGTCGTTAATAGTACTTTCTACTATAGATGAATCAAAAACAGTCGATTGATCGGGTACAGTTTCAGAATGTAATGGGTAAATAAACTGCTGACAGCTTGACGGAATCAATGTTTTTTGACGTTTGTCATATTGTGCCAAACGTGCTTTCGTAATTGCTTTTTGGCTGACATCTGTACCCAATACGGCATAATTGACCAGCTGCTTTGATGCCAAACTCATGGCAAGCGACCAAGTCTCCTGTCCACTGGCACAACCAACACTCCAAATGCGAAACGTCTCATCAATACTGTCATCTATTAGACTCAGTCGCTGGTGTCGCAAGGCGCACTCTGTAATGAAGTCTATAGAAGGCATATGACGAAAGAAGCGACTTTCATCAATCAGCACTTTGTCCAATAATTGCTGGCGCAGCGCATCATTGCTTGGCAGTTGACGCCATAATTGCAAAATCGATAGTCCATGCGCGGCAGCCGTACGGTCAATCGCATTTACCAACCACTGTCGTTGGATAGGAGGTAAAACAAAGCCAATTTCTTGCTCTATATAACGTTGCCATTGCTGTGTATCAAAGGCATTAACTTGCCCTAAGACTGTCACCAAATCGGGATTGGCTTTATCGACTACATTAACGTCTTGTTGAGTATGCTTATCCACGTGACCTGCTATTATTACTGCTGCCCAGCATCACTACTAGAGCAGCACTTTGATTAACATCTCAAGATAACAAAACCCTAAGCTTGATGACTAATTATGATACTTACCTATTACACATTCGCTAATTATTAAGCGTTGGTCAATAGGTTTTCTTCAGCTTCTAATTGCTCATCATCATTCGATACTTTGAAGCCAGTAACCGACTCTTGAAGGGCAGCAGCCATTTCACTTAGCTCACCAATAGAACGCGCTGTAGCCATCGTACCAGATGAGGTTTGTGAGGTAATGTCTTGAATGATATTCATCGTGTGAGAGATATGTCCAGCAGACTCAGCCTGTTGCTGGGCGGCATTTGAGATGTTTTGAATCAGATCTGCCAACGTATTAGAAACGCTCTGTACCTCTTCTAGTGCTTCACCAGCATCTTTGGCCAAACGTGCACCGCGTACAACCTCAGAGGTTGTGGATTCCATTGACATCACAGCTTCGTTGGTATCTGCCTGAATGGTTTTTACCAGTGTTTCAATCTGTTTGGTAGCATTGGCTGAACGCTCAGCGAGACGTTGAACTTCATCAGCAACTACCGCGAAACCTCGACCAGCCTCCCCTGCCATTGACGCCTGAATGGCCGCGTTCAATGCCAATACGTTGGTCTGATCCGCAATATCATTAATCAATCCAACGATATCACCAATCTCTTGCGAAGATTCACCAAGGCGTTTGATACGCTTTGACGTCTCTTGAATCTGATCACGAATAACGTTCATGCCTTCAATGGAGCGCTGTACAACCTCTGCCCCATTATAAGAGATAGCAACCGAGCGCTGGGCAACCGTTGCAGACTCTGCCGCGTTGTTTGAAACTTGGTCAATTGAGACAGTCATCTCATTAATTGCTGCGGATACACCAGCGATTTCTTGCGCTTGGTTTTCCGAGGCTTCAGCAAGCTCAACCGCATTCATCTGCGTCTGCTCTGAGGACTGTGAAACGCGATCAGCGGTACTGTTAATAACCAGTACCAATTGACGTAATTGGTCAATGGCGAAGTTTACCGAATCGGCAATCGCCCCAGTGAAATCTTCTGATACAGTCGCATTGACCGTCAAATCACCGTCTGCCAAATCACCCAATTCATCAAGCAAACGCAAAATTGCAATCTGGTTACGCTCATTCTCTTCTTGAATTTGGCGCGCACGCTCGGATTCTGCTTCTGCTTCTTGACGACGACGTAAGGTCTCTTTTTCGATGAGTAGACGCTCTGAGCCGCCACGCTGACTAAGTAACTTATATAAGGCAAATAGAATACCGGCAACACCTACTACAAATATAATCACTGGCAATACTACTGATTGATTAAAATCAGGCAGATATTGACTTACTGATGACAATGAATTGACTAGCCAAATTAGACAAACCACGGTCAATAAAGCAAAAAACCCCAATAATAATTTCCAAATATTATTGGCGTCTTTAACCGTGTGCGTTGTTTTGCTATTGCCAGTTACAGAGTTCTTTATAACATCACTCATCTTGCGTATCCCTTTCGAACAATCGTCAAAGTCTTATCGTGACTGACTCCGACAATCATATTGTTATCGAAACAATAGTGATTAGCAAAGCCTGTATGAATGCTGACATACAACTGTATTATGTCAGTCGGTGTTTCTTTTCATCGTGCTAGCAGGCGAGTATTTCATGGCAGCAAATACCGTATGAAAGACCGTTATAGCGCTGCATCAGCATACTGCAAATCTTGCACTAACAAGCTTGGCATAAAAATATACCAATCTTGTTCATCTTTAAAAAACTTGCCATGATTATAAGGAGAGAATGGCGAGTTATATTCAAGCGCTTCTGGGCGATATTCACCACGAGTAAATTGCTCGATACCAAGTACTTGATCGACAAGTAATCCTGAAAACACATTATCATGATCGATCACAATAACCTTGCGTTGGCTCATTTGCGCCAACCGACTAGGAACTTGCAAAAACTCAGACAAATCCGTCAGTGGTAATAGGCGTCCGCGAATGTTGGCGATGCCAATCATCCAAGGCTTTACTAAGGGCAGACTGGTGAATTCTGGCATAGTGAGTATTTCTGAGACTTGACCCATTGGTGCCACCAAGCGCTGACCACCAATCTCAAATACCACACCCTGCCAGTCGGATTCTTGTCCACCGTGACGGCCACTTTTACGTGCGCGTGCCAAATCTGCGAAACGCAGAAGCTCAATAAACCCTTTGGAAGCCACAAGTTACCCCATTACTTTGCGAATAATATTAACCAGACCATTTTCGTCAACTGGCTTAGTTATGTATTCTTTAGCGCCTTGGCGCTTACCCCAAACACGATCCGTTTCTTGATTTTTGGTACTAATCATAATGATAGGAATATGCGATGTTGTTTTGCCACGAGTTATCTTACGAGTAGCTTGAAAACCATTCATTTCAGGCATGACCACATCCATCAAGATGACATCTGGTAAATGATCAGTTGCCATTTGACAGCCTTGCTCACCATTGGTTGCTTCAAGCACCTGATAGTTGTTTTTTGCAAGCATGTCGCGAAATTTCGCCATCTCTGATGGCGAGTCGTCAATGACTAAAATAGTAGCCATGGAAATTTCCTTTATTTTCGATGATATCCGTTGGGATATATTATTGAGACAAATCTATTAAAAATAATGCCTGACACTTTCGAGGGCAGCACTATTTCCACGATGATATATATAAAGTAGTAAACACTAAACAATACTGTTGTGATCGTCACTGAGCTATTTCTAACACGGCTATTTAATTAACCTGAAATCTTAATTCATGGAACAGTCACGACAGCTAATAGTTGCTTTTTGTATGACAGTCTTCTTAGCCACTTGCACTAGCCGTACCGCTGCACATATAAAGCATACCAATATTACTGTCTAATTATCAGTTTTATAAAATGGTTGGTTATTAACGGTACTGATTGATTGCTTCAAAAAGCTCATCTTTGCTAAATGGTTTAGTCAAATACTCATCTGAACCGACAATACGTCCACGTGCCTTGTCAAATAAACCATCTTTAGATGACAGCATAATCACCGGCTTACTGGCATAATCAGGGTTGTTTTTGATCAATGCACAAGTCTGATAGCCATCCAAGCGTGGCATCATGATATCAACAAAAATGATATCGGGATTGTTGTCAACAATCTTGGCTAAAGCATCAAAACCGTCAATAGCGGTTACTACTTCGCAGCCAGCTTTTTGTAATAAAGTCTCTGCCGTACGGCGAATGGTTTTTGAGTCATCGATAACCATGACCTTCAGACCCTCAAAATTATTTTCCATTATCATTATCCTATGAATGACTATTTATTCGTAGCGCTATCTGTCAGTGCAAAATTTTAACAGTTATTCCAATTTATAAAATGGCTTATTCTTGGATTGATATGAACGACTAAGTTTGCATTTTACGCTGTCATAATAGCTAACATGTTCTTTATCAGTATTGTCTATCAAGCATGACGTTACCTTCAGTTACTATACGCACTTTATCGTCAATTATCTTCGTAAATTAATTTCTAATCTGAGTTTAATTTACGAAGATAATTGTCAGATTTCTATGACCATCACTAGGGCGTGTCCCCATTTTGAAAATAATAATAAAAATGAGATAAATACTTAAACGGGAGGTCATATAGCTAAGAAGTCATGTGGCTAAAAAGCGTCTTACTGTATAAAACCGCCTATATGCCCAGTCATTTTTCTTATGTAAATTTCAAACCTGTCAAAATTAGCAGGCACAATCGTTATAAAGACAAACAATTTAACGGGCATAACACTCATCAAAGAAGCGTGGTAAGAATTTAACATTGGGTAGAGGCAACAGCTATCTTACCGAATCATCTTCATTTGTGATAAATATGTATCACTGTATTTTAATATGTTCGTTTTAGCACAGTTACTCGTTGTTTTCCAGTTATTTAGTGAATTTATGTTCAAATTAATCATCGGTTTAGCAAAAATACTCTGATTATGACTCTTCCTCTTCCAGTCATGCGTTTGAAATCAATAACTCTGTCTCGTTGCGTAAATATCGCACTATTATTTGCCCTCGCCCCGATTCACTATATAATAAACCAATGTTTATGAGGGCAATTGGTATGAGAGTTTTTATAGGTCTAAAAAATAGTGCGTATTTGTGCAGTGCTTTATTATTGCTTGCTGCCTGTCAGCCCTCGCCCCCTACTGATGAGCCTGTGACCGCTGAAAATAGTGAGACGGTAGAGACACCCATTATCATTGATGATGATAGCGTTACCATGACGCCTGACCATATTTTAAGTATAAAGCCATCACGCTATCAGCCAAGCATAGGACTCCAAGGCCGTATTGAACCAATCAAGAAGACCCAGTTCACCGCAGCAAAAGCGCTCACTGTCCAACAGGTATTGGTAGAAGAAAATCAATGGGTAGAAAAAGGCACGCCACTGTTAATTGTCCAGCGTCAGGAAGCCGCTAGTAAACCCACAGAGTCAGCTCCTACCTCCACGGCTGAAAATACAGAATTTGCAACATCAGACCAATCTACACAAAATAATAAAACAGAGAACAAGACTGATAACCTAAGCCAGACAACGAAGCCGACACCGACACTGACACTGACACTGACACCGAGAAAGGCTAATGAAAATAACGCTGAAGCGCCTCAGTCTAGCGGTGATAAAACTAGCGCTGATAAAAATAATGTAATAGCCAGCAAAAATGCACCTGCTAGTACCAAACCATCCTACAAATTGATGACGGTGCGTGCCAGCTTTTCAGGACGTGTCGAAAAGCTGTATGCCGAAGCTGAACAAAAAATGGACGCACGCCAACCACTTTTGCAGCTCAGTGATGAAACTGAATTACATTTCATCGGCATTGTACCCATTCAAGCTGAGCCTCAGCTTTCTGTCGGACAGACGGTCAATTTTACCGCTGAAGGCATGTCAGATAAGTTTACTGGACAAGTTAGCAGGTTGACGGCAACAGTTCAGCCCAAACAGCTTTTGGTTCATGTAAATGTCGTCAATAATGAAATCAGTCGCGAGAAATTACAGCCTGATATGCAAGTGACGGGGCGTGTCAATTATGGTCAGATCGATGTCGGTACGATTGTCCCCGAACGCGCGTTACATGACGTTGACTTAACAGAGTTGCAGCGCCCACCCTATAAACCGTTAAGACCCTTGAGCGCCAATGTATGGATTATTAAGCAAGACCAACGCCTAACTCGTCAGCCAGTTGAGGTCGTCGAATACGATCCTATTACCAAGCAGTATTTAATTGCAGGCATTAGCAATGACAGTTTAATTTGTCTTGCCGACTTAACCATTGAATCTAAAGGTAAAAAAGTAGTGGTTTCTTAGAGAGCAGTAGAGACAGTTACATTGTGTAGAAACATTAACAAAGCGTGTCTTGTTTAGTCACGTGTTAATTAGGCAATATAGTATTATTACTTTGTCTTATATTGACTGAAAGCTTAATCATGTTTCTTTAACCCTATCTTAACGGTCAATGTCTTATGATTAAGGACAATAACGATTTAGAAGCACTTAGATTTACAAGCACTTAGATTTAGGATAATGCAGATTTAGGATAATATAGATATCGAGGCGCGCTAGAATTTTAATAAAAAGCGATTTCTTGACAAACCATAACAACAACTAGAGGACAAGCTATGAGTAAGCAGATTTTGTTAATTGAAGATGATCCAGATTTAGCAGAACTAATCAGCGACTATCTGACCATGAATTACTATGATGTGCATCATGCAGGACTTGGTCAAGAAGGTCTAGAGTTGCTAGATACCAAAGAGCGCGGTATTGACTTGGTGGTCCTTGATTTGATGCTACCTGATATGGATGGCATGCAGGTTTGCCAAAAGATACGCGGTAACAAAAACAATATGACCAATAAAGTGCCGATCATCATGCTAACGGCTAAAGGCGATACTACCGATCGCGTATTGGGTCTTGAGATGGGCGCTGATGACTATATCTCTAAACCGTTTGAGCCACGTGAACTATTGGCACGGATACGAGCGGTCATTCGTCGTCACGAGCAGCCAAATCAAGCAGACAGTCAATCGGACAGTTTGACCTTTGGCCGTCTCAGTGTGTTCCCTGATAGCCACGAAGTAACGATCGATGAGCTACCTGTGCGTTTGACGACGCATCAGTTTCAATTGCTGCACTACTTTGCCACCCATTCTGGTAAGGTACTGAATCGTGAGCAATTGTGGCAAGCCATGCCAAATGATGACAGCTCAGACAATATTGATCGTGCTATCGATGTTCATATCTCACGCTTACGTGCCTTGATCGAAGACAATCCACGCCAACCAAAGCGTATTATTACTGTACGCGGTGTTGGTTATCAGTTTGCTACCGATCAGGTTTAATCTTAAATGGCTCGATATACAATTAATCGAGCCTGTCACCATAGTTTGGATTAAATCAGACGAATGGCGTGATATGAATTGATACGAGCATCTGACAATAGAGATGGTTTAATGCAGCAATTGGGTTTTCGCTCCGTATTTGCCAAGTTATTTGCCAGCGTGATGCTGGCACTTACCTTATTTGCAGTAGCCATGGTGCTATTGACACAGCTGGTGCATGACAAAGATGCGGGTATCCGCTCAGAAGTATTGGCCACGCAGATTTTGGGTCAAATTGATCCTTTTTTGCATGAGCTGAATATCTCCATTAGTAAGGACAACCGTTTACAATCACGCTTTATGCTGGCTGTAGTCAAAAAAAGCTTTGATATCTTTGATGAATCCTTACAAGCAAAGATGGGGTTATACGACAACGAAGGTCGTTTGCTTATGCAGACTGACAATAGTGACTTGCCGTTAGTGCTACCGCCCACTCCCTCTTTATTTTCACAAGTTTTTCCATCCCTTTCAGACACCTCCCCTACCAAACAGGCTCAAGTATATAGCAGCACTGGTTATACATTGCTGTACGAATCACGCTTGCCGCCAAAAAAACCTGTGCTCTCCGCTGCCTTAAATTTATTTACTGGTACCCTATTGCTGCTATTAATTATGGCAGGCGTTCTATGGTTGATTGCTCGCACTATGACGTGGCGTATCAATCAAATGAGCCAGCAAATGACCCAATTGGGTGATGGTGATTTTACGGTAAGAGTCAATGCACGTGGTAACGATGAAATTGCTTCGTTAGCACGCGGCTTTAACCAAGCGGCACAAAAAATTGAGCACCTTATTAATGCCAACAATCTGCTATTGGCGCACGCCTCTCACGAGCTGCGTACGCCGATTACCCGTATCCGCCTACAAATCGAGATGATGGATATGCTGGCAAATGCGATGCCAACAGATACCAAAGCAAAATTTGATAAACGTGCGCAAGCGATCAACCGAGATTTGTCGGGGCTTAATGATTTGGTTGAAAGTATCTTATTGGTGAGTCGCTTAGATGCTGGTCATGTCATGCAGCAAGTCGAGCATTTGGATTTGTATGACTTAGTGAATCAAGAGCGTCAGCATTACTCTGAAGCCACTTTGATAGGTGAGCATATCGTCATTGATGGTCAGGCACCGATGCTGACCCATCTCATTCGCAACCTCTTAACCAATGCCATGCTACATGGTAAGCCACCGGTTACCGTCTTGATCTATGGCATTCAGACTGTTGATGAAGCCGATACCATTCCAGATTATTTGCTGCAAACAGTGGTTTGTAGTAGCTTTGCTGATTATAACAGTTCAGATTTTGACCATTATGATGAATCACATGCCTCTGATAACTTAATACAGCAAACGTCGGCACAACTTAACGAAATTTCTAATGGGTCTCCTACAACCAATACTGACAAAGACAAAGCAGAAAAAGTAGCCGCGCTCATCACACTACCAGCACCACCGATTTATCGAAATGGTGAGAGCATTGTGTTTGATAATAACGATGCTGATGATGACGGTTCAAATGTGGATGTAACTGACGTCATCACTGACAACACTAAAATAACTGACATGACTGGGCTAGAAACTGGCACCTCAGCAACAGACGCTAGCAATTGTGCCGATGTTGAAGAAAATACTGCTGGAGATTCTATAATCAGTGACAATGCGGTCAACGTTAATTCAGAATCGTCCCTAATCGCCAACTACCAGAGCTTTACCACGGAATTGACTGAGAAAATCAAAAAAGTCATATGGAAAGCCGTTCCTGACAGTAAAAAATCTGTAGAAATCAGTAGTAATAACGAAGCAATTATTAACAACCAAGCGACCAGTAAATCCACTGATGCGCTATTAAATGATAATATTCAATCTCGGAAAACCAATAAATTAACGACCGATGAAACTGTTAGCAAAGATGATATTAAAGACAATGCTCAAAGCGAGAGCGAGACGCCGACCACAGTGCGTAAAGAAAATTTATTCACTAAGCACATGAAAAAAGCCAAAGCCGACCCAATACGCCCGCTACCAAAATACGTGGTGCTGGCGGTCATTGATGAAGGTGAAGGTATTCCTGAAGACAAACGCGAAGAAGTCTTTAGCCCATTCGTGCGCTTGCAGCAAAAAAACAAAGGCTCAGGTTTGGGCTTATCCTTGGTATCGCAAATCGTCACTGCTCACCAAGGGCGTATCGTGACTGATACTATTAATGGTCACACCAGATTTTTGGTCGTTATACCCGTAAAGCAAGATCCACATTATAACTATCACGACAATAACCACTAGCACGATAATCATCACTAGCAACTGGCAGAACCTCCTTTACTCTGCTGGTCATTACCTCCTTCTCATACAACAACTTAAATTTTCCAGATAGCTTATAACTAATAACCATTAGTCATAAGCCGTTCACGGATGTGCATATCCAAAACATTACATAATATGCTATATTACCGCCCCTTATTGCATTGTTAATGGTAGCGACCATCCACTTTGACGCTGTCATTAGTAAGTTGTAGCCTAATTATTCTATAACCATCATAAACCTATTAAATTTTGAGCCCTCCATGAGTGACATGATTGTCTTAAACGATGTGACCAAAAGTTTTTTAAGCGACCGATCAATCAAAGATAAAGACGGTAAGCCGCATTGGTTTACCGCTGTCGAACCGACTTCATTGTCTGTTCAGCAAGGTGAAATTTTTGGTTTGATGGGCTACTCAGGCGCAGGGAAATCCACCCTTTTGCGTTTGATTAACTTACTTGAACGTCCAGATTCTGGTCAAGTAGTGATAGATGGTACTGATTTGACCACCTTGTCTGCCAGCGATTTGCGTATTGCTCGTCACAACATTGGTATGATTTTTCAGCAATTTAATCTGATGTCCAATCGCACGGTGTTTGATAACGTAGCATTTAATTTGACCGTTGCTGGTTATCCAAGCCGTGATATTCATAAACGGGTTATGGAATGTCTTGAGATTGTTGACTTGATCGATCGTGCTGGCCACTACCCTGCGCAGCTGTCAGGTGGACAAAAGCAGCGTGTTGGTATTGCACGCGCGATTGCGCCCAGCCCCAAAGTATTATTGGCCGATGAGCCTACCAGTGCGCTTGATCCTGCAACGACGCGCAGTCTACTGACCTGTCTACGCGATATCAACGAACAACTTGGCGTCACCATTGTCATTGTGACTCATGAGATGAGCGTCATTCGTAGGCTCTGTCATCGTGCAGCACTACTACATCAAGGACAACTATTAGAAGTTGCAGATGTCAAAGACGGTCTGATTCAAGCAACCACCCCTATTGGCCAAGGCTTAGTGCACGAAGACTAATGAGGCAGGAGAAAAAACATGTTAACTGGTAGTGAATTATCCGCCTCGATAGATAAATTGTTGGTGCTGCGCAAAGAAATTATAAGTGCCTTTATCGATACCTTTGTTATGCTTGGTATTTCTACAACAGTCGCCATTGTCATTGGCGGACTGTTTGGCATATTCTTATTTTTGTCCAGTGATCGACAGTTTTTGCAAAACAAAACCCTCTACGGGGTACTTGGCGGCATCACCAATTTTATGCGCGCTTTCCCGTTTGTGATTTTGATGATTGCCATGAGCCCATTTACTAAAGCCATCGTCGGCACAGGTATTGGACCCATCGCCGCATCGCTAGTACTCGCGATTGCAGGTTCGTTCTACTTTGCCCGTTTGGTGGAGCAAAACTTACGTGAAGTACCACGCGGTATTATTGAAGCAACCGAGTCTATGGGCGCACGACCTTTTACTATCATAAAAGTTTTACTAAACGAAGCGCGCTCAGGACTGGTGCTATCAGTGACCATCCTCTGTATCAGTCTGCTGTCTTATTCAGCGGCGGCTGGTATGATCGGTGGTGGCGGTCTGGGTGATTTGGCCATTCGTTATGGCTATTATCGCTATCAAACTGAAGTGATGATTTTTATCGTGATTGTATTATCGATCATGGTTATCTCAATCCAAGCCTCTGGCAATTGGCTCGCCAATCGTTTAGATAAACGTTAAACCGCTTTAGAGAATACTTGACATCACGAGCGACTAGGTTTATTTTTGGCCATACTCAACCCTTATCTCAGCTCCTATACCAAAAAGCAGCATTACTATTTATAATGTTGCTTTTTTAATTTTCAGACGATAAACGTTTTACTCAATCCCATTCATTAAAGGACATATTATGAAATTAACAGATATCAGCCGTCAGTTAGCGACCGCATTTGCCGCTGTTGGTGTATCAGGCTTGGTCTTAGTCGGTTGCAGCAATTCATCAGCACCAGAAGCGACCAAAGAGCCAGTTACCGAAGGGTCAACTGCAGAAACTGCCGCTAGCGATATCGATCCTGATCATACCAAAATCATTATCGGTACCACTGAAGGCGACTTTGCTGATATGGTTCGCAATCAAGTGAAAAACACGCTTGAAACACAAGGTTATGAAGTTGAGCTGATTGCCTTTACCGACTATGTGCGCCCGAACCTTGCACTGGCTGAAGGTGATTTGGATATCAATATTTTCCAGCATAAACCTTACCTTGATACCTTCAAAAAAGAAAACAACCTTGACCTAGTTGAAGTGTTCCAAGTACCAACAGCACCACTTGGTATCTATTCAGGTAAAAAAGCCAATCTTGATGCTGCATTTAAAGGCATGAGTGTTTCTGCACCAAACGATCCAAGTAACTTTGCTCGTGCTTTGGTCATGATGAATGATCTTGGCTGGATTAAGCTAAAAGACGACATCGATCCATTGACTGCGTCAAAAGCTGATATCGCTGATAACAGCAAATACGACATCGAAATCATTGAACTAGAAGCTGCCCAACTACCACGCGCGCGTGATGAAGTTGACTTTGCAGTTATCAACGGTAACTATGCTACTGACGCTGGTATCAAACTGACTGAAGCCTTGTTCCAAGAGCCTAGCTTTGCTTACGTCAACTGGTCAGCGATTAAATCAGCGGATACTGGTAAGAAATGGGTTGAAGACGTAACCAATGCTTATAATTCTGAAGCCTTTAAAAAGTATGCTCATGATACTTTCCCTGGTTATAAATACCCAAAAATCTGGGGTGCTGATCACGGTGCAAACACGGATACCGCGACAGAATCTACACCAGTAGAAGCTACTGCTCAATAATTTTTAGATCGAAAAATACCTGAACATATAGGTATTATGCTAATGACGAACGCCCATTGCTGAATAGTAGTGGGCGTTTTTTATGGCCTCGATTTTGTGATTATTACTCTTTTAAACCTGTATCTAGTGGTTACCAGTTACTAAAAATGACGTTACAGCCTGTTTGCCCTTTGTAGGAAAGCGTCACCTACTCTATCGTACTGTCCTCATTTTCCTTATAGTAAGTGCAGTTGAATCGGTTCTGGCTTTCTACATGATCAGTATTCGAAGTGGAATCTGAGCCAATGAACCAAATGCTAATGAACTGAATAAAGTCATCAACTAATAATATGAAAACTTGCACATAAGGATAATAATATGAGTTCAAAAAATTATAATATTCGTACTGCTGGACAAGCAAACATTCCGGTATTAGGTCTTGGCACTTGGCAGTCAACTGGTCAAGATTGTATCGATGTCGTCAGCCAAGGTCTTAAAATGGGCTATGAGCATATCGATACCGCCCAAGCTTATGGTAATGAGAAAGAAGTTGGCGAAGGTATTAAGCAATCCGGTATCGCTCGTGATAAATTCTTTTTGACGACAAAGATTTTCCCTGATGATATGAAGTTCGAGCCTGAGAAATTGGTCGCAGCCGCTAAACGCTCTTTAGAAGATTTGGGTACAGATTATGTCGATCTATTGCTCTTGCATTGGCCGGATGACCGTGTCCCTTTATCTGAAACCATTCCAGCGTTATGTGAATTACAGAAACAAGGGTTGACGCGTCATATCGGGGTCTCCAACTTTAATATTGCTAATATCATTGAAGCCAAGAAATATGCGGATGTACCAATCGTGGTCAACCAAGTTGAGTTTCACCCTTTTATTAAGCAAAATACCTTACAGACTTTTTTAAACAATCACCATATTTTATTGGAAGCTTATTCGCCACTTGCACGCGGTGATGTGTTCGATAATGAGGTTATTAAAGAAATCGCTGATAAGCATAACGTCACGCCAGCACAAATATCATTGGCTTGGATTCTATCAGACAAGCACCGTGTTGCCATTCCGAAGACGTCTAACCCTGACCATTTGCAAGGTAACTTGGATGCAATGAAGGTGCAGTTAAGTGCAGATGAGTTAGAGAAGATTGGTAAACTTGCCAGTAGCGATGGTCGTAAAATTGAGCATCCTGACTACAGCCCTGTATGGGATGATTAAGGTCTAGATAATGAAGATCCATTAGTACCAAAATTCGTGTAAAAAAAGAGCCGCTAATACATTATTAGCGGCTCTTTTTACTGTTGAATTGACTAGGGCGTGTCTTCAATTCACTCGATAGTCATCTGAATGGGCTAAAAATGGCTAAATCTTGCCAAACATCGTCAAATAGCTGGTTAATATCCCGATATTATCTGCACTATTTTTCTTGTTTGACGGCAATTTATCTCATTTTTATCACCATTTTTGAAATGAAGACACGCCCTAGAAAATTACTGCTGTAAAGTGTCCGTCTCATGTACCTTTTCAGCAGGATTGTATTGCTCAGAAGAAGGCACTGCACCGCTACGGTTGTTTTCTTTCATTGATTTGGCCACTTCTGGCGGCATATATTTTTCATCATGCTTAGCCAATACTTCCCCTGCCACAAAGGTATCGCCTTGCATTTTGCCCGTGGCGACGACGCCTGAGTTTTCAGCGAATAAATCTGGCAAAATACCTTGATAAGTCACAGGTACGGTCGATTGAAAATCAGTAATAGCAAATTCAACATTCAATGGATTGTCTTCTGCGCGTCGGACACTACCCGCGACTACCATGCCGCCCGCCCGAATACGCTTATCTTGGGGTGCTTCACCTTGCGCAATGGCTGTGGCATCGAAATAATAGTCGGTTTGTTGTCCGATGGCATAAATCACCAATACGACGGCGATTGCCGCCCCTGCCAACGTAAACATAACCCACATCAGTTTTTTGCGACGAACTGCGTTCATACCACTACCTCATTGATGAGTCGCTGTTTTGTAGGCTATAGACAGCCTATAAAACAGAAAATATTAAAGAAACTACCATTAGAAAAACGTTCTAAAAATGTCTTTCTAATCGTACTCTTCTAATGGCTATATGGTAGCATTTTTCGTATAAATCAATAAGCCCTTAGCAACTGACGAGGTCATATCTTTACAATTAAGAGGTCATAATTTTTTGAGCTAAAGCGATGATATTAAAATAATTTTTACATCGGTTGCTTGGTTTCAGGATTAGGGGTTTTAGCCGTACGTTGAGCTTGTCGAGCCTGCTGAATGGTTAGCTGCTTGATTAGGGCCTGTCGCTGCCTGCGACTATAAATGATAAAAGCCAACATCACGCCAACGGTAATTGCCCAGCATGACCAAACAAAAACACCATGCTTACCCATGGCGAGAAACTCAGATACGCTATAAAAGTAAGGCTGCATAATATTTTCCTAGCCGTTATTTGTTTTGGCGACAGTCATTGCAGTCATTTGGCTTGCCCGCGAATATATTCTTTGACCCACGCTTTGCCTTGATCACGATACAAGATCAGCGTGTTGGTACGATAAATCGCTAATGTCGCGACCAATAAATAACTACCAATAATCATTAGTAATAATGGCATCCACATATCCGCTGACATTTTTGGTGCAGCAGTTAAGGTAAAGGTCGAGCCTTGATGTAAGGTGTTCCACCACTGTACCGAATACTTAATAATAGGCAGGTTTACTGCGCCAACAATAGACAAAATAGCGGCGGCTTTACCACGATTGGCCGTATGCTCAAACGCTGCAAATAACGCCATCACACCCGCATACAAAAATGCCAAAATGAGCATAGAGGTCAAACGTGCATCCCAAACCCAGTAAGTACCCCACGTCGGTTTCGCCCAAATAGAGCCCGTGATTAAGCTAACCACACAGAGCAAGAATCCCAGCGGAGCAAGCGCCTGCGCCACTAGACTAGCGGTCTTGATTTTCCAGACTAAATAAATAACCCCGAGCACTGCTAAGGCAAAATAAATAGAAATGGCAATACTGGCAGCAGGCACGTGAATAAAGATAATGCGATAGCTATTGCCTTGCAGATAATCAGGCGGCGCAAAAGCGAGACCCCAGACACTACCGATCAATAGGCAAATACTAGCTAATATTGCCAACCACTTGACCCAAGGCGAAAAAATACGAAAAAACTGCTTGGTACCCACAGTGGTCAAAAAGCCCTGCCAGATGCGCTGCCACAGGCTAGGAGATGAGACGTTATTCAGGTTGGGCATGGGAATAAACCTATTGGCACAGCGTATTGGTTGTAACCGATATAGCGCATCATGGGCGCGACTATCTGTCAACCTGCCGGCGTTAAACACTGGATAGAATCTACAAGTGATTGTTTGCTTAGTTAGCTGGCTATTATAGCAAAGTTGCCAGTTTTCAACATGCTGTTAATACATTGGGTTTAAATGACTGGGTTTTGATAGTAAAAAAAGTCTACTGTTTAATTGAGCCATGACATTTTTAAGGTCATGGCAATCACCCATGGCATGATTAATACTGAAATAATACTCCCTGCCAATAATAATGCCAGTATCGGTAAGCCATTAAGACCAGTGGCAAATAAATCAACTGCTCCGGTGGCAAAAATCAATACCGGTAACTGCATCGGCAAAGCAATCAAAGGCACCAGCACCGCGCCATTCTTTAATGACAGCGTCAAACTACTGGCAACCGCTGATAACATCAATAGCATCGGACTGCCCGTCACAATAGAAGCCATTAATATCCACGCCTCAAACCAGCTAAGCTGAAACAATGGCACGGCAAGCAAACTCAATGCCGCCACAATACCACTACTAAAGATCCAATGGATAACCAAACGAATCAACACCCATAACGGCAGCGACGCTTTTGCGACAACCAATTGCGCCAGCGTACCATTATCAAGGGCAGGCTTAAACAAGCCGTCGACACCCATCACCAGTGACAACAGAGCGGCAATCCACACTGCCGACACGCCAAGGCGCTGCAATAGCGCAGGCTCACTACCAACCGCTAGCGGAAACAAAGTGATAATCACTAAGAACAGCACCAAAGGGTACAACCACTGTACCGCTCCTTGCTGCTTCACGTGCCACTCGCGCCGCCATAACTGCACAAAGCTGATACCGCGCGCAGGTGATACGCTAACGTTTGAGCTTTTATTCGCTACTTGTACTGGATTGTCTGTTTCTATCATTTATTCGCTCTTCCACGGATGCTTGGCACATTTATACTGATGACACGCCCTAGCATTCAAACCATATAACCGGATAAATCGAGCACTTGGTTGGCTACACCGACTGCCTGATGACTGGTCATTAATATAGCGCCGCCCATGTTGGCAAATTCACGCAATCTGTCTTCCATCCGCGCCACCATATCGACATCAAGGGCAGTAAAAGGCTCATCAAGTAGCCATAACGGTGTCACCTCAGGGGTCAATAAATATAAGCGCGCAAGGGTGATACGGCGAGTTTGTCCAGCAGATAAATGGCTTGAGCTAATCGTCTCAAAGCCTTGCAGTCCGACCCAAGCTAAGGCGTCATCAATATCAGCAACACTTGGGCTAATGCCGTATAAATTCAGCAAAAAAGTCAGATTTTGCGCGACGGTCAAATTTGGATGTATGCCCAACTGATGCGACACATATAAAGGCTGAACCGGTAAACTGGCTGTTCCTTGATAGTAAACTTGACCTTCCAACACTGGTAATAATCCAGCCAGCTGCATCAGTAGCGTCGTTTTGCCCGTACCATTAGCACCAATCAAGTGACAAATACTGCCCGCAGGTAAATCGAGCGCAACGCCTTCACATAGAGGGATTTCACCGCGCTGAACGGTCAGCTCATCAAGCGTAAGTAAGGCGGTATTCAGAGCTGTCATTCAAACCTCTCATTATTTATCAAGCAGCAGTCAATATTCGTCACCAACAAATATCATGTTCGTGGCATAATACTTTATGCTTACCCCAACCACACAGTATAACAAATTGTCGATAACTATGACCTCAAAACCTATGCAGACTTCAAAAGATAGCCAAAATTTAGGTACGCCAGCGCTAACAATAGATAGCTTAGTCGACGCACAAGTTGCCTTTATGCAGCAATGGTTGCGGCAACAAGCAGAACCGCTAAGCATAGAGGCTTGGCAGTGGTTTGCTGCCCAGCCATTGAATAAATATGTCAGCGCCGATGATTTGCAACATCTGATCAACGATTGGCTACTGAACCAACCGATGACGGATGTGATACGTAAAGATATTCGCGATATCTTGCATACGATTATTTATCATCCAGTCAATGACAATGTCCCGTTGTCTGAGCTGGTGGATGACACTCAAGTGCAGACCCTAGCCAATTATGTGGGTAGCCATGAGCAGCAGCGTAATATCTTGATTCATACGCTGGTCGGCAACGAGACTTTTGCAGATTTGCTGACGCAAACGCTCTATCACGCGATTAACGACTTTATGGAAACCACGCTGGATAAAGCAGGCGCTGCTGGCAAACTGATGAAGTTTGGCCGCAGCTCTTTTGAAAAGGCGACCAATAGAAATCTTGATGAAAAATTACAGACATATTTGCATCGTAATATTAAAGATTTAGCACGTCGTGCAGAAGCCAATGCCCAAGAGCACTTATCAAATGACGAAGTCGCTCGGTTGCTAGTAAGCGGTTGGGCAAGAATCAAAGATCAGCCGATCAGCCAACTGCAAAATTATTTAAGTGATGAGCCTGGTAATAGTAGTATCGAGCATATCGAAGCCAGCATCCAACAGAGCTATAACCGCCTGCGCATGTCGCCTTATCTGCACAGCCTCGTGTCAGCCAGCATCGATACGTGGTATGCCAACCATCAAGGCGATAGCATGGCAACGGTAGCCGCGAGTTTATATATAGATGAGCAAGCCATGACGCAATTGAGTACCGCTCTATTGCCTGTGGTGCATGATGCCATTGAAAGCGAGTGGTTTACAGCGCATATACGTGAGATGTTGCAATCATTTTATGCACAGCCCGCTATCAAAGAGGGTTTGATGTTTAACAATAAGTAACTGACTGTTTTTTACTTAGTGGTCAGTTTTTAATATCATCCATTTACTTGTCAGCACAATACTTATGAGTCAACGTAACAAACTCAGCTTGTGGCAAAAACTCAAACGGTTACTGACTGCCTCAGCACCGCAGTCTGTTGTCGATGGCGCAAACTTGTCGACGCAGTCATCAGCGGCTGACGATGAAATTGATCTTGATCTGATGCAGGCCGGAATCTCTAGCGCCAACACTCGTAATAGCGATGAGGCAAATACGGCTGACTCTACTGGCAGTTTTTTTGGTCAGCGTGACAACAAGCCCCACCATAACAATAATGACCACAGCGAGTACCTGCAGGCCAAAGCTCATTTAAACGCAGGGCAACATGAGGGTCATGACACAGCTATTGTCGACTGCCTAAAACAGTACTTTAATGATAAGCAATGGCACTATACTCACTATCGCCCCCAAACCAGTGACGATAAAAGCAGTGACAACCAAACAACGCATCATTTGTCGCTGAGAATGCGTCATAAACAACTGAACTGCGGTTACTTGTTCCGTGTACAAGAAAAAACCAAGCTACTGGCAGTCTATGGAATTTTGCCATTTTTAATACCAGAAAGTCATCAAAGTGCCGCGATGCTACTGATTACTCAGATCAATTATGACATGCTGATTGGTAACCTAGAAATGGATATCAACGATGGCGAGATACGCTATAAGCACGCTGTCGATGTCGAAACCGTTGGTATTAATGACGAAATTATCGAGCATTTACTACAAAGTGTCATTGCAATGACCACTGTGGCAAATGAGCTGTTTAGTGATTTGCTCAATAATCAAGATCCTGCTGAAGACATGCAGACTTTATTAATAGAGCTGCGTCAACAATCAGATTCTAAAACCTTCTTTTTGCCAACGCAGTTTGTTCAGTAATCAGCTGATCACAATAGATATTTGCGGTTTTTACAATTTCTCACCAATACCTTACTTTCAAAGCGCTTAAACCTATCTATCCTTAAAACACTTTTCATCAAAGACATCCTTTAACGCTATGCTCAAAATTGCTTACTCTGATATTTTTAGATATGCCGTGCCTGAAAAGCACCGTTTTCCCATGCAAAAATACACCATGATTCCTGAGCGGCTATTGGCTGAAGGCACTATCAGTATGGTTAATTTCTTTGCGCCTGCGCGATTAAGCGAAGAAGAGATTTTGACCACTCATACTATGGACTATTGGTATAAGCTTAAAACCCAAACCTTACCGCGCAAGGAAGCACGCCCTATCGGCTTTGAGATGACCGAAGCTTTAGTCGATCGTGGTCGTCATATTGCCCATGCGACTTATGAATGTGCGCTTTATGCTCAGCAATATGGCGTCGCGATGAATGTTGCCGGCGGTACTCACCATGCATTTGCCGATCATGGCGAGGGCTTTTGCGTGTTTAATGATGTTTGTATTGCGAGTAATTTATTATTAAATCGTGGACAGGCGCAAAAGATTTTGGTGGTCGATTTGGATGTGCATCAAGGCAACGGCAATGCCAGTATCATGACGAATGAGCCGCGGGTTTTTGTGTTTAGTATGCATGGCGCCAAGAACTATCCTTTTCGCAAAGAAATATCTGACATAGATATTGAACTTGCCAACGATACCGGTGATGCTGAGTATTTACAGATATTAGAGGACACGCTACCGCGCTTAATTAGCGACGTTGCACCAGATATGATCTTTTATCAGTCTGCTGTCGATGTACTGGCGACCGATAAGTTAGGAAAACTTGGGCTGACGATAGAAGGTTGTAAGGCGCGTGATGAATATGTGTTACGCCAAGCAAAAGCTGCCAACATTCCTATCGCTATCGTGATGGGCGGTGGTTATTCAGAAGATATTGAAGATGTGGTTGAAGCGCACTGCAATACGTTTCGTTTGGCGCAACAGATATTTTTTGATGAAATAACAGAATAACACGCGCATAAAATAGCATTGAAACAGCCAGCTGCCTCGCGAGCTAGTTTATAAAAACGCTGCAATCCCTTGCCAACCCACACGCAGCCCAAGCCCCGTGAGAATCAATAAAATGAGCTGACGAAAGCGTGCTTGTGGTAAATAACGACGTAAGCGGATACCAACTAAAAGCGCGGCAATAGATAAAACACTGAGCAAAGTAATCAGCTGCCATTCACCACTGCTGAGCGCCATAATAGGCTCACGTAATACAATGATTTGGGCAATTTTACCTAAGAAATAGCACATGTTGCCGACTTTGGCGATGGTGTTCTTATCATCGCTGGCAGACAGTAGATACATCATCAATATGGTCGACATGGCATTGGTCGAGCCGCCAATCACACCTGCACTAAAGCCAACGATGATTAATACAGGCTTGGTAGCAGGTAGCCGGAGTTGCTTACCAAGCAAGCTGCTTATGACGTAAAAACCAATAACCGCTGCCAATAGCAATAAAATATATGCGCTATCGACCCATAGCAAGAGCTTCGCGCCTAGAATACTACCAAGTAAGCTGGTCAACGCCAGTAACCAATAGCGCCTGCCGTAATAGATGAAATTTTGCCAGATCGTGCGCCCGCCACCCGCCAGCCAAGTCATGGCATTAAGCAATAACGAAGGGAAGATAACTAGCACAATGGCATGTGGTAACGGGTAGATGCTAGCAAGCGCAGTGGTCGTCACCAACGTCACACCCAGCCCACTAATACCATGTAGCAACGATGCCAGCGCAAAGATTACCATCAGTAACAACGTCTGGGTGCTATCACTATCCATTATATTAGCCATAACTATTAAGACCTAACATCTGGATTAAGAGTGACATAACTAGGCACTGTGACCATTGTGGCGTTGCCATATTGTCTCACCAATGATGCCAGCCAACTGCTCAGCAATCTTATCTTTGCTCGCCTTCTCCAGCGTCACTGCCGCTTGCTCATAGCGCTCAGAGAAAAACACTTGCATAGCATTGTCGTCACTAGCAAAGCCAATGTCTGCTCGTGAGACATCATTACAAGCGATCAAATCTAAATCTTTAGCCACCAGCTTACCGCGAGCATAGCGCTCGATATCTTGCGTTTCTGCCGCAAAACCAACGACAAACAGCTCTGGATGAGCAAGCGAAATGGTCGCTAAGATATCAGGGTTTTTGACCAAACTCAGCGTCATGGCATCTTGGGTTTTTTTAATTTTTTGCGGGGCAGCTTCTTCAGTACGATAGTCGGCGACAGCCGCAGTGGCAATAAAGATATCCGCCATTACATTTTGAGTCTCGCTATGAGCATGATGCTTATTGTCAAGCTCATGGCTGTGGTTATGGCTACGATCATCACCGCAATCACACTCACTATGATGTTCATGATGATGCGCATGTTCATGGCTGTGATCGTGAGAATGATCGTGGGAATGGTCATGCTCATCTTCAGGCACATACTGTAGCGCACTGTGCGTACCATCCACACATTGCTGTACAGCAATTAGCATCTCTTGCGCGGACAACACATCAATACGCGTGACATTGAGCGGTGTGGGCAGTGCCACTTTGCCACCGGCAATCAAAATAACGTCTGCACCAGCAGCCACGCAAGCACGCGCTAATGCAAAGCCCATTTTGCCAGTCGAGTGATTAGACAAATAGCGTACCGGATCAATCGCTTCGACAGTTGGTCCAGCAGTAATCACCACTCTTTTACCTACCAATAATTGCGGCGTGGTTTGCATCGCATTGAATAATAATACTTCTGCCAATAGCTGCTCAGGTTCAGGCAAACGACCTGCCCCCACATCACCACACGCTTGCTCACCGCTAGCGGGCTGGATGATTTGATAATTCATATCACGTAGGGTCTGGACGTTCAGATTCACCGCTGGGTGCGCCCACATTTGCTGGTTCATCGCTGGAGCAATAATAACGGGAGCCGTCGTTGCTAGACACACGGTCGCCAACAAATCATCAGCCATGCCCATCGCGAGGCGCGCCAGTGTATTGGCAGAGGCTGGCGCAATGACGATCAAGTCCGCCCACTTAGCAAGCTCGATATGACCCATCCCCGCTTCTGCTTGCTCATCTAACAAGGAGATATGCACCTCATTACCGGTCAATGCCTGTAGGGTCAATGGCGTAATAAAAGCCTGCGCACCTGCGGTCATAATGACACGCACATCAAAGCCTGCCTTGATTAGCAGACGGGCAAATATAGCAGATTTATAAGCGGCGATACCGCCGGTGATAGCAAGGATAACATTCGACATAAGCGTGGCATCAGTAAAGAAATTGAAAGATAAAATTGCGCTTATAGTAACAATTATGAGATAAGTTGGGTAACGTTTTCCGCATTTATATCATATATCTAGCATCCAACCCTCATTAAGGAGTGACAATGGCGATCAAAGACTGGCATGAAGATGATAGACCACGAGAAAAACTGCTAAAATTTGGCGCCGCTCACTTAACAGATGCTGAGATATTGGCGATATTTTTACGGACTGGCACGCAGTCGCAGTCGGCAATTGAGCTGGCACGTCATCTAATCGATCAGTTTGGCAGTCTTGCTGAACTCTTAGCAGCGCCGCCACAAACTGTGCTTGCTTGTCATGGTATCGGCCCTGCCAAGTACGCACAGATATTGGCGTCGCTTGAGATGGGTACGCGTTATTTAGACAATAAGCTAAAGACAGGTCAAGCACTGGGACGCTCACAAGTCGTCAAGGACTATATCAGCACCCAATTGCGCGGTGAGCACCGTGAAGTCTTTGCCGTCCTTTGCTTAGACAATGCCTTGAACCTGCTAAACTTTGAAATACTGTTTACTGGCGGTATCTCGTCGTGCTCGGTCTGTATCAAACACGTACTCCGTCATGCGTTGAGCCATGCTGCCAGTCAACTCATCGTCGCGCACAACCATCCGCATACCGATGCGACCCCTTCAACGGCAGACAATCTATTGACCTACGAGCTAAAGAAAGCCTGCGATTTGATAGACTTGTCCTTGATTGACCACATCATCGTTGGACGCAATCAGACATTATCTTATGCCGAAAGCTGCTTAGCGCCTTTCGGTTAGTCGAAAAATATTCGAGTAAAGATTTATACACCATACTTCAAGCGAGGTTAAAGCCATAATACTTTGACAATGAAAACGCCGTTATCTTGAATCAATTATAACGCTGGTTTATTGGCGATATATCTAGATATATGATACATATCCTCGACACAGAATAGCACTTTCGCTATTGATAGTTATCGATAACTATTTCATATTAGTAGCTAACTTTCCCTCAGTTATTTATATTTTGATTTATTAGTTTTTGTAGAGCATCAAATGTATATTTCTAATGGTCAGCAATCCTAGTTTTATCGCATTTTTTTGACTCAAGAATGGTTCTTTGAGTCAGAATGACGTTGTGATAGACGTTTATAAGTTTGTTCACCAATAGATTTTTAATATGATTGCTATAAAAATAATGACATTGTTTATTTTAAAAGGTTTTAGATTCAAAGTTAATTGATTTAAAACCCATTATTTTAAATAAAATGCTTTCTTAATATAATCTCTTTCTGAGCTTTACCTCATTTTCCAGTTAGGTTTTACCAAGGAGACAGTCATGGCAGTTGGCTTATTTATTTTGGCAGTAATCATACAGTTAGCCACAGTTTTGGCCATCTTTTTGCTGTCTCTATCGCGCGTCACTGGTAGTATCGTCGCCATTATTACCGTGGTCGTGACCGCCATTATCAGTCCATGGTCACTTATTTTAGGCATACCGATATTGATATTGTGTTTGGTGCTGCTTGTCGCGCCTATCCGTCAGTCATTGATTACCAAGCCTGTCTATAAGATACTCGCCGGCGCAATGCCAAGCATGAGTGATACTGAGCGTGAAGCTCTCGATGCGGGTACGAGCTGGTGGGAAAAAGAGCTATTCATGGGTTCGCCGAACTGGGACACTTTTGCCAATTACCCATATCCAAAACTGTCAGAAGAAGAACAAAGCTTTATAGACAATGAAGTAGAAGTGCTGTGCGCCATGCTTGATGAATGGAAAATTCAGCACGAAGACAAAGACCTGTCGCCTGAGGCATGGCAATTTATTAAAGCCAATGGCTTCTTAGGTCTGATTATTCCTAAAGAGTTTGGTGGTCTTGAGTTTAGCTCGTATGCCCAAAGTAGGGTAATGAGTAAAATTGCCTCGCGCTCACCCACCGCAGCTGTGACCTGTATGGTACCAAACTCGCTTGGCCCTGGTGAGCTGCTCATGCATTATGGGACGGACGCGCAAAAACAACGCTGGTTACCCGGTTTAGCAAAAGGCGAAGAAGTGCCATGCTTTGGTCTAACTGGTCCTGAAGCCGGTTCTGATGCTGGCGCTATTCCTGATACAGGTGTGGTGTGTTACGGGACTCACGAAGGCGAGCAAATGCTTGGTCTGCGTATGAACTTTTCTAAGCGCTGGATTACCCTTGCCCCTATCGCTACTGTGGTTGGATTGGCATTTAAAATGCACGATCCCGAAGGTTTGCTTGGTGACCCTAACAAAACCGATTACGGCATTACGTGTGCGTTGGTTCCTGCTAGCCACGAAGGGGTCATCACAGGGCCACGTCATAACCCAATCGGCTCACCATTTATGAATGGTACGGTCGATGGCACAGACGTCTTTATCCCACTAGATTATATCATCGGTGGTGTTGAGAACGCTGGGCGCGGTTGGCGCATGCTGATGGAATGTCTGGGTGTGGGTCGCGGTATCTCTCTACCAGCCTTATCCACTTCAGCAAGTGAGATGACGTATCTGTCGGTTGGTGCGTTTGCCAAAGTTCGTGAGCAGTTCAAAATATCAGTAGGTAAATTTGAAGGTGTACAAGACGCCACTAGCCGTATGGCAAGTAATACTTATATGTTAGAAGCGTTCCGACATCTCGTTACATGCGGATTGAATCAAGGTGGCACGCCATCGGTTATGACGGCAATGGCAAAATACTATGCGACAGAAACCATGCGTAGCGTTGTTAACGATGGTATGGATGTCGTCGGTGGACGCGCTGTACAAATGGGGCCTCGTAACTTTTTGGCAACGCCATACCAAGCGATTCCCGTTTCTATCACTGTTGAAGGTGCCAACATCTTAACGCGTTCTTTGATGATTTTTGGTCAAGGGGCGATGCGCTGTCATCCGTATTTATTTGACGAATTACAACTCTTGCAAAGTGAAGACAAAGAATCTGCGACCAAAGAGTTCGATACGTTATTTTTTAAACATTTGGGTTATACCTTTAACCGCGGGGCAAAAGCCTTTATCGCTGGTTATATCGGTGGCAGTAGCGATGCACCAAGCTTTGCCGATGACTTTACCCGCCCTTATTACAAACATATCAACCGTCTAAGTGCTAGCTTTGCCTTGACAGCTGACATGGCTTTAGGATTGTTAGCTGGTGACTTGAAGCGCAAAGAGATGCTCTCTGGTCGTTTGGCAGATATTCATGGTCACTTGTTCATTGCGACCGCTATTTTGCAGTTTTATGAGCATGGCAGCAAATCAGAAGCTGAACGCTTACATGCCGAGGTCGCGCTACAAAACAGCCTCTATACCATTCAAGAAGCCTTTGTTTCTTTCTTTGCCAACTTCCCAAATCGTATGGCGGCTGGTGTCGTCAGCTTTGTGACTTTCCCGAGTGGTCGCATCTTTACCCCAGCGGGCGATGAGTTAAAAACCAAACTGGGCGATGTCTTTATGGATGACCATGAAGCCAACCCGTTCCGTGATTATCTCAAGACCATGGTCTATTATAATACCTTGCCTGATGATGTCAGCGGTCGCATGGAGCATGCGTATCAAACCTTACTTGACATTGAACCTTTGTGGCAGAAATTCAAAAAAGCAGAGCATAAAGACAGCTTTGAAGGCTTAACCTTCGAAGATCATGTGGTCTATGCTAGCCAAAATGGTGATATCACTGAAGAAGAAGCTGAAAAACTGATTCAATATAATGGGTTACGGTTTGATTCATTATTAACAGATGTGTTCGACGGACATCTATTGAAAGCGCAAGAGCGTGAAAACCCACATACCCTAGAGAACGCCGTGCACAAGCTGACTGATTATGCGCAGCTAAAAAATGAGGCTCAAGCAAAAAATGGCACAGCGCCTAGTAACACGATGGTAGCCACAGATCCTCAAGATCAAACCGGTGATGCCAACCCTGATCATGGCTATGAGAGCGATGGCGATGTAAAAATGGTAGATGAGCAAAGTACCGTCGAAGAAGTACGCGGGCAAACGCATTTTGAAGCATCTGATCCAGAAGCAGAAGCACTTGACCCTCGTTATCGTGATGCCGAATCAACGCTTAACCAGCGTATGAGCTATAATCATGGTCTGAATAAAGCAGAATCTGAAGTGTCTAACGATTCAGAGTCGACTTCAACCAATACACAATCTGAGGTAGTCAAGGACAGCAAATGGCAAGATGGCCTCCGTCGTGATGAAAGCGACAAGGTCTAAAGGTGCAGGCAGTCCCATTCCCTGACAGGCGTCTATTTATGACAGATATCGCTTTAACCTTTTAACCATACGAAATCCTTACTGTAAAAAATTCATTTAAATCAATCAGATAGATAATCACAAGCGAGACCGTCTAAAATAGGCGGTCTCGCTTTTTTTGCCAAAAAAATTGCCGTCTATATTTACTATTTAACATGCACTTTACTCGCGTTTAAGGTCTTTATTATGACAAATAAATAAGTGAAACGGAAAAAATCGCTAATGTCACGATATTTAAATGATAAAAAAATCTTGCAGTACCCTTAACAATTATTTTATATTGTCAAAAAACTGACACTAAGTAACACACAAAAACATATAGACGTAACACCATCAGGCGTTGAGACAACAATCATAGACATATTGATTTATTGCCGTACTGACTACTGAGCGTTGCATATAAAAGGATAGAGGTTATGTGGAAAAATATGGGACTGACGGGCAAGATCATGGTTGCCATGGCGCTCGGTATCATACTGGGTTTGTTTATAAACTATTCAGGACTAAACGCTGAAGGCGGCTTTGTTAATACGTATATTACAAACGGCTTCCTCGCTATTATTGGCAAGCTATTTGTTAACTCACTCAAAATGTTGGTCGTACCGCTAGTACTTATCTCATTGATTTGTGGTGTGTGCGGTATTGGTGATATTCGTCTGCTTGGTCGTATCGGTACCAAAACCTTTATGATTTATATGTTCACCACCGCGCTTGCTATTGCGACGGCGATTGGACTTGGCTCGCTATTTGGTATCGGTAAGGGCATGAACATTGGCACTGACGCCACTTTTGAAGCAGCATCAGCGCCGCCATTGCTTGATGTTTTCTCAAACATCATCCCATCCAACCCCATCAGCGCGATGGCAAACGGTGATATGTTATCGATTATTTTCTTTGCGATTCTCATCGGTGTCAGTATTCTGATGGTTGGTAAGCCTGCCAAAGGTTTGGTACAGAGCCTAGAACTAATCAATGAGGTCATCTTGAAGATGGTGACTATCATTATGAACCTTGCCCCATATGGTGTCTTTGCTCTATTGACCAAGGCAATGGCTGAGCTTGGTTTAGACTTAATTTGGTCATTACTTGGGTATGTTGCGGTATTGGTCGGCTCATTGGCCTTCCATTTCTTTATCACCATGATGATTGTACTTAAGCTTGCTTCAGGCTTGTCTATCAAGACCTTTTTGGCAAAAATGCGCGAAGTACAGATCTTTGCTTTTAGTACATCAAGCTCAAACGCGACGATTCCTATTACCTTGCGTACCGTTACCAAGCGTATGGGTGTCAATAACTCTGTCGCTTCGTTTACCGTTCCTTTTGGTGCCACCATCAACATGGATGGTACGGCTATTATGCAAGGTACAGCAACCATCTTCATTGCCAATATTTATGGTATTGATTTGGGCGTGACCGAGTATCTGACGGTTATCTTGATGTCGGTACTGGCGTCTGTTGGTACTGCTGGTGTTCCTGGTGTTGGTCTGATCATGCTCTCTATGGTATTTGCTCAAGTTGGCTTACCAATCGAAGGTATTGGCTTAATCTTAGGTGTGGATCGTATCCTCGATATGTTACGTACTGCTGTCAACGTTGGTGGTGATGCGGCAGTAACTGCCATCGTAGCAAAATCAGAAGGCAAAATGGATCTGGCTATTTATAACGATCCTGACGCTGGCGCGAAAGACGTATTTGACGGTCATATTGATGAAGACAACGAGCGTGAATTCTCTGAAGTCTTTAGTGATGGCATCATGGGTAGTGAGTATGATGATGTAGATCGTCGTCGCTAATCAACACTGCTATAGTCATTCCACTATAAAAGTATTACAGCGTTAACCTCGCTTGAAGTATCACATATACATCTACACTCGGTTGCCTTGTACTACTTTTAAATTGAATCGACTATAAATAGACATTCATAAAATAAAAAACCTCAGCCAAATCGGCTGAGGTTTTTTTGAGACATATAAGATTACTTATTAGGGTCTGTTGAACATTCAAATGTGGCACTGGCAGTGGCTATTTTTTAGGCAATATGCAGTGAAATTTTTGACGCCTAGTCATTCTAGGTTAGACAATTTCGCCATGTATTGGCAAAAAATAGCCCTGCCCTGAAAGGCTGATGCTAAAATCACCCCAAACGTTGTTGTAAACCTAGCTAAGGTCTCGACATTATCGTCAGTTTACGCCTGATTTGATAAAACGTTTGATGCGATTTTAGCAATCAGCAATCCTAATATTTGAATGTTCAACAGACCCTATTGTTGTTTAACCAAAAACGTATTTGGTCAACATGGCAAAACACACCAATACAATCATCGGACGAATCAGCTTACTACCGCCTTTAACCACCATGTGCGAGCCAAAATACGCACCTATCGTCTGCCCAACCATCATTGCTAGCCCCACTTTCCACAATACATTACCGCCCAAAATAAAGAAAATTAGCGAGCCAATATTGGTCGATAAGTTCAAGACCTTTGCCGCGCCTGTCGCTTCAATGATCTGACGACCACGCAAAGCCACATTACCAAGCGCAAAGAACATGCCAGTTCCTGGGCCGATATAACCATCATAAAAACCAATCAAAGGTGCCACGACTTTTTGCCATTTGCCTTCTGAGATACGCGGTGCGGCTTCTACTTCACCAAGTCTGGGCGCAAACAAAGTATAGAGACCAATCGCTGCGATTAAAAACGGAATCAGCTTTTCGAGCAAATCAGGTGGTGACATCTGTACGGCGATCGTACCGATGACCGAGCCGATAAAAGCAGCAATAATGGCCACCTTGATACGTTGTGGCTTGACGACCCCTTTTCTAATCATCGTAATGGACGCTGCTAGCGCACCTGAAGCGGCTTGCAGCTTGTTAGTGCCTAGCGTTAGCACTGGGGGAATATTGGCCAGTAGCATGGCTGGTATGGTCAATAAGCCACCACCACCTGCGATAGCGTCAATAAAACCTGCCAGCGCTGCCACGGCTGTCAGCATTAAAATAATCTCTAGAGAGAATGATAAGTCCATAACACCGACCTGTAAACTTTATGATGAAAAATGAAGAAGCCCTAAAAACTGGCTTTAAGAACTGGCTTTAAGAAATAAGAATAAATGATCACTACTAGTGTTGCTACCAACTTTGCTAGTAGCTAGCCAATAGTACTGCTGATATGTATCAAAGCTGTGACAGAACACTGCGTAATGCCGCTCATTATAGAGATAAAAGACTAAAAAAAGCCAAAAACGAGCTGAAGTCTGCTAGATTTGTCTAACAGGTTATTGAAATATTTAAGAATAATATTTTTATCAATGACAGATTTTATGATTTATTCCTGCTTTGCCTCTCGCCATCGCGCTGGCATTTCGCTCTTATTAATAGGGTAAGATAGGTTTATGGTTTCAGTTTGACGGATTTTGTTGTGCATATGAATGAGATTATGAGAAACTGTTAACGTCTATCTGCGACACTGTCCAATTTAACAGTATAGATACTTGAGGTTATTGCATTATTTAGCAAATTGTATTTAGTAAATGAGGATGATATGGCAATAAAAAGAATTAAGGCATTTTTCGAATTTGAGGCAGCAGGCGGTATCATTTTAGCATTGGCTGCCATTGCTGCAATGATCATTGCCAATAGTCCCCTCAGCGTTTGGTATGAGGCTTTTATTCATGCCCCTGTATCCATTCGTATTGGCGAATTTGGTATTGCCAAAGATGCGCATCATTGGATCAATGATGGTCTGATGGCTATTTTCTTTTTCTTAGTCGGACTTGAGCTAAAGCGTGAAGTCTTGATTGGTGAGCTCTCTAACATTAAGCAGATTATCCTGCCTGCTGGAGCGGCACTGGGTGGCATGATTATGCCCGCCATTGTCTATTTGCTCTTTAACTATAATGAACCTGATTTTTGGAAAGGTTGGGCGATCCCTGCGGCGACAGACATCGCTTTTGCTTTGGGTATCTTAAGCCTGCTTGGCAATCGTGTACCAAACTCATTAAAGGTGTTTTTGGTGTCTATTGCTATTTTTGATGATATTGGTGCCATTTTAATCATCGCCTTATTTTATACCAACGACTTGTCACTGGGCTCATTAGCTGTCGCTGGTTTGTGTCTGCCGTTTTTATATTTACTCAATCGTCGCAATGTGACGAGCATCACCCCTTATCTACTTATCGGCGTGATTATGTGGATTGCGGTACTCAAATCTGGTATTCATGCGACATTGGCAGGGGTGGTGTTAGCCCTATTTATTCCTATGTTCGATCGTACTGATCCTGAGCACTCGCCAGTAGAAGAGCTAGAACACGATCTACACAACACCGTTGCCTTTGGTATTTTGCCCCTGTTTGCGTTTGCCAACTCGGGTATCTCGCTCAAAGGTGCAGGCTTCGCTGAATTATTTCACTCAGTACCGCTAGGTATCGCCGCTGGTCTTTTCATCGGTAAGCAACTGGGCGTAATGATAATGTGCTGGTTAATCTTTAAACTTGGCATCTCGACCATGCCACGAGGGATGAACTTTAAGCAAATCTATGGTGCAGCCTTACTATGCGGGGTTGGTTTTACCATGAGTTTGTTTATCGGTGGCTTAGCATTCGCAGGCGACACGACCTTATTCGATGAGCGTTTGGGTATTATCATGGGTTCAATTGTCTCTGGTATCGCCGGTTACATGATGCTCAAAGCAACGCTAAAAGAAGACATTAACAGTACTTCGGTAGATCTGACCCGTCATTAATTCGATTGATGGGCCAATGGAACAATGAGGTAATCGGTAAGCAACAGACGCACGCGATAGATGATAGGTGTAGAGATAAATATGAACAAAAAGCACAATGGTTTAAATTTAGACACCTATCGTCAGTCGGCAACTTCTTATCAGCGTCATGGCCGTACCACTGCTGTCGATGATCACAGTGACTTACAGGTCCTAAAGCGCATTAAGCGTTATTTATTACCAAAAGACTTTGCTATCTCGCAAGACTTATTAGACGAGATAGTCGCGGGCTATGATATCGGTGATCCACTCGCGGATACTTTAGCAGCTGACGGTATTCGTTTTTCTAAACCCTTACAGCATATCATTCTTGACGATACTCCAACTCATGACCCCATAACCCACCCTTCGTTTAGCGCCTTAACTGAACAATTTAGCAGCCATCCAGATTGGTTTGATCCTAAGCTTGCGCAAATTGGCGCAGTCGCCTATCGACGTTATCCGCTGATGCTTATTTGGCTACTTCGTAACGTCGCGCTGATGGCTGGCTATAGCATCCCTGCCCTTTCCTTGCCTTTGATTCAAACCGGTGCTTTGATGCACGATGCGCTACCGCGCTTGATGCGTACTTATGCTTATATTCTAGCGGTCTCTGAGCATCCACAATCAACTGCAAATATGGCTAACGACCGCCAGCCCATCGAGCAAGTGCTAGCGATTGGCTCTGAGGGGTGGCGGCAGTCCATTCAGGTACGGCAAATCCATACACTGGTGCGGCAAAACCTACTCAAAGGTAAAGGCAATGCTGCTAAAGGTGTCATAGCAAATGCCGACCAGCATCATAATCCAGATGGCAGCTGGAACACAGATTATTGGGGTCTTCCTATTAATCAAACCGATATGATTGCTACGCATTTGCAGTTTTCATTGTTGATTATGCGCGGCCTACGCCTACTGGGTGCACGCATCAGCCCTGAGGAAGCAGAAGGGATTTTGCATTTATGGAATCTGGCCAGCTATTGGATGGGCGTTGATTTAAAGCGCTTGCCAAAAGATGAAGCGGCTTGCTGGGAGTGGTTATATACTTATTTATCGATTCAACAGCTTGATTTTAAGATGGGACAGCCGCTAGCAAAAGCCCTGCATGATTTGCCGCGTCAGCTGATGGGAGAAGACAATCGCCGTGGGCGTTTCGTTGAAATGGTCAATGCCAGTGTGACACGTACGCTAGTCGGCGATGATATCGGTGATGGCTTGGATTTGCCCAAATCGAAAATCCGCTTTGGCGTTCTGTCCTCAGTACCGATTCTTTTTGCTCTCGATACAGCGCGCCAGCACAATCAAGCTGTGGCGCATAAATTAGAAGCGTTCCGTGCCAAACGGCAAGACAATATGAATTGGTGGCTCAAAAAAAATGACGACTACTATAAGTAATGATGACTAGGGTCTGTTGAACATTTTAAGCGAAAAACTCAACTGCCCTGCGTGTTAATTGCGCGTATCTTGTATACGGTAATACCATTCAAGCTGCCGATCAAACCCCGTTTCTAATAAGCTAGCGATGACTCGTCCCGTTAAACCCCATACTGTTTCACCATCCACTTGCCAGCTGGGCGTAAGGATGGTCGCCATTTGATCTTGCATCGCATATTCTATCGCATACTCTACGGTGGGCTGAGTTAATAAGGTTTCAAAATCTGCCCAAAAAATGCGTGAGATTTCGCCAAGCTCAGGTACTAATATTAAATCTGGCGCAATAAGCGCGACAATCGGGCGCACACTCATACCGCTTTTGGACGTTTGGATCGGCAATTGACCGAGTAGCTGGACTTTATTGGGTGGTAGCGCCGTCTCTTCGCAAGCCTCACGTAATGCGGTAACGACATTGTTACCATCACCAGCTTCATGCTTACCGCCTGCACAAGATACCTCGCCAGCATGACTATTCATGTGGGCAGCACGGCGTGTCAATAGCAGCTTAGGATGGCGTTCATGGGTGATGGCAACCAATACTGAGGCATCGGCAATGGGTGTCTGATATAAGCTGTCTAAAATGCGAGTGCGACGAGAGGTGCCACCAGCGTTGTACATTGCTGGACTGGTGACAGCATTTAATGTCTCATGCTGCACTCGCTCTGCCAATTTTCTAATAGTGGGATAACGAATAAAGTCTGGCACAGCGACTGACAATTCATCAAAACTTACAGACTGCGGGGGAAGTAACATTATAATTGCCTTGTATTTTTATCAGTATAAAGCCTTGTCACAATAAGATATTCATAAAAACAATAGTCATAAAATGATAGTTATCATCATCAAATCTATAAATTTATCATTTAATAATTTCTAGGGTGTGTCCTCATTTTAAAAATGGTGATAAAAATGAGGTAAATTGCCGTCAAACAAGGAACATAGTATTGAGGACATGCCCTAGAGCGTGTGCTAACTAAAGACCCGAAATAATGTCTCAATCTAGATTAGCGCAATCGCCTGTTTACTGCATGCTATTTATGTGACTGCCTATTTGTATCATAAGAATTAATTGAGAGCCTTTCTTTTATAGCAACAAATAACGTCTCTGCGGTGAAATGATGCGTTACTGTTATCATCATTCTGTGCGAAGAAAATATGTGCTATCTTAAGGTAATGGCTGTTATTTACGATCGTACGGCAGCATGACTGTTGTACCCTAAGTATAACGCTGCACACCCAAGCTATTACAGTGACACCCCATATCCTTTCTTATCATAATAACAAGGCAGTTTATATGCGCTATTGTCTACAATGTGGCCACGAGGCTGAACGTAAAATACCGGCCACCGATAATATCCCGCGTTTGGTCTGTCCAAATTGTGGCTATATTCACTACGAAAACCCAAAGGTCATCTGTGGCTCATTGGTCGTTCACAAGGGCCGAGTATTGCTATGCCGCCGAGCGATTGAGCCACAATATGGCTTATGGACGATACCAGCAGGCTTTATGGAGAATGGCGAAACCATCGCTGATGGCGCGGCGCGTGAGAGCTTTGAAGAAGCTGAAGCGGTGGTGACCAACCCCCATTTATACTGCCTCTATGATATCCCTGATATTGGGCAAATTTATGCGATTTACTTGAACGATCTAAAAGATGGCGCTTATGGTATTGGCTCTGAGAGTCTTGATTGTGCGTTATTTAGTGAAGAAGACATTCCATGGGATAGCATCGCCTTTGAAGCCGTACGTCGCACGCTAACCAGTTACTTTGAAGATCGTAAGCAATTCGATAGCCATGATAAATTCCCTGTGCATCAAGATTATATTGGTAAAGACCAAAGCATTAAACGGTATTAATTGAGTGCTTAGGCACAAAAAAGCCAAGCTTAATGCTTGGCTTTTTTGTGCTTCATGGTAAGTCTGACCACCTTAGCTTTTTATTTTACAAACTTCAAAACCGAGATCTTTTACCTTTTCTTCTTTGTCGTAAGGCGCTAAGACTGCACGCACATGTTTTTGCCCTTGCAAATATTGCTTGGCAACGCGCTGCAAATCATCAATAGTCACGGCTAAAATTGACGCACGCATTTTACGCTGCCAGTCAGCACCGCGATGATGCAGGTCAGAAAAACATGCTTTGATCGCTTCGCCTGCTGGAGATCCCGGTTTGTCCATACCAGAGATGATACCCAAGATGGCTTCTTCCAATTGCTCATCGGTTTGCGGCTCATTTAATAGCCACTCGATACTGGCATCAAAATGGGCAAAGGTCTCAGCACACTGCGGATCACGGTAGCTAAAGAACTTAAAGGCGCAAGCATTGGCATCGTAGCCCGCACCGCCACCATAAGCACCGCCGCGCTCACGGATGGCGCTATGCAAATAGCCATTGCGCAAGTAAGGCGCTAATACCATCAAGGCTACTGTGTCCGGATGATCAGCCGCTGGAACCGTATAGGCACTAGCATTGTGATAGACGTTGGTCGGCACCAACCATGCCAAGTCCTCAACATCGAGCGCGACACCACTTTCTAACGATTTGACAACGTCTTTCTCACCATTTAGTGCCGCATCAAGTTGTAACTCGGCAAATTCGCTTGGGATATTGTCTTCAATACTAGCATCAGAGCTGCTTAGCTGCGCGGCAATACGTGGCGCTTGGCTGTCTTTCCAGCTATCGACAATCAAATTGCTTAAGCGTTCAGTTTGCTCGGCTTCACAGATGATGACGGCATGCTTAGGGAGGCTGATGAAACGTTGATGTAAATCCATCAAGCTGGTGGCTAATTTATCCCACTGTGCATCATCATTACTGGCATGGGTTAAAAAGTCCTTTAACGCGTTCAATGCTGGCAGACCACTACGCACATACTCTAACTGCGCTTGACGACTCATACCACGACTGGCCGTTTGCATGGCATAAGCATGCCCTGAACCGGCAAGGTTTGATTGCCAGCCTGCTTGACGCTGCTGCAGAATCTCTTTGATACGATCATGCTCCGTAAAGACGCTGTGCTCCATCACTTCTTTGAGCAAATCAATCGCCTCAGGCTTGCGGTTTAGTGCGCGCGTTGCCACCACAAAATAACTGCTGATAGACTGACTATCATCAATATTGGTACGTTGGCTGATACGCGCTGTCACACCTGACGAATGCGCCGCTTGCTTGGCTTGCATTTCATGGGCACTTAGCGAGTCGGTACCTAGCTCAGACAATAAGCTTAAATAAATAGGCAGTAGCGGATGATTAATGACTTCATTGACGGGTAACTCGCTTGTACCTGCATTACCAATCGCATCGGTCAACGGCACAATTACTTGATAATAATACAAGCCATTGGTGCCTGCTTCATATTCAAATAAGGTGCTGTCTTGCCCGCTCAAATTTACTTGTTTTTGCTTGCCTTGCTTAAAGCTGATATCCGTCGGTACGTCATCCAAGCCAACTTTTGGCAATAAGCTCAAATCATCTGGTGCTGCTTGACGCGCTGCCAAATCCAATGCTTGCTTGTGCAAGATAGCTTTATCATCAGCGGTCAAATCCATGGCGATAGTGTCGAGACGCGTTTGCTCAGCTGCCGCTAAACGAGCAGTTTTTTCGCTGTCTGGTGTTAGGGTCACGCGCACGCGGTGATTGTTATCCAGTAGATGTATTTTGATTAAGTTGGGCAACCATTGCTCGTCTTTTACTTGCTCACGCAGCCATTGTAGATGCTCGTCAACTTCCCACACATCGATTGGATTGCCGTCATGAATGGCGGTACTAAAGCCTTCTAGCATGAGATTCAAACCATAAGGAATGCTGTCACCGCCGATATGACGCTGATCTATCTCAATCTGATGCAGAATGGTTTCAATCGTTTCGTCATCGACTGGTGAGTTTGCAACTTCGGTCAGCAAATCAATAATGCCCTGCTCGACTGCTTCGGCATGCTCTGGATTTGAACCGCGCAGACCCGTATAAAAGACCATTTCATAATGACTGTCATCAAGACCCAAGAGTGGGCTTGGTGCTTTGCCGAGTGGATGGCTGTCCAGATAAGCACGCAACGGCGAACCTGCATGCTCAATCAACACACCTTCTAGTAGACGCAAAGCAAGGCGTTGCTTGGGGTCGGTAATCGATGGCAATAACCACGCCACAACATGATGGGTTTGGTCAGGGCCAGCTTCGTCAGCGGTATAAGTGTCGGTGGCGCTAATGGGTGCAGACAAACGCTGCTCTGGACGCGATACATGCTTCTTGCCCGCCTCAAACTGAATCAAGGCATCTTCATGGATTTTCGCCTGCGTCTCAGCGACAGGAATATTACCAAAACTCATAATCACACTGTTTGATGGATGATAATGGCTTTGATGAAACTCGACCAGCTCATGATGGGTCAAGTCCGGAATATCAGCAGGCTCGCCGCCCGAATTATAATGGTACGTCGTCGTTGGGAAGAGATGATGGGCAACAGCATGGTACAGCTGATCAATCTCGCCGCTCATAGCCCCTTTCATCTCATTAAAAACAATACCCTTAAATTGCGGCTTGTCATTTTCATCTAACTCAACACGAATACCTTCTTGAGCAAAATCAAGCGGATGAATATTCGGGAAAAATGACGCATCAAGATAAACGGCAAGCAGGTTGAAGTAATCGTTTTTGTTTTGTGTGGCGTACGGATAAGCCGTCCAATCAGCAGCGGTCATCGCATTCATAAAGGTATTGAGCGAGCGCTTAATCATTGAGAAAAACGGATCACGCACAGGGAATTTCTCAGAACCGCATAAAGCCACATGCTCTAAGATGTGCGCTTCGCCTTTTGAGTCCATTGGCTGGGTGCGAAAGCCTACCAAAAATGCATTTTCATCACTCGGATGTGCTAAGTGATAATGCATCGCACCAGTCTTGACATGCTGACTGATCAGCACATCCATCGATAGCGCCTCAATATGGCGATGCTCAATCAACTCAAATGCGGAGTGCAATGTTAGGTCAGCGGTAAATGCGGTGTCAGTCATAGTTGTCCTTAGCTCATTATGTAGATAATGCCCTGCAGTTCAGGGTAAATAGAATGGTAACAATGTGCGTGATAAAATGATCATTAAAACTTAACGCTCAAAATTTTATCGGTTTTATGGTGGGTAAGCTATAGCAATGAAAAAATGGGTCTAGCGCTAATAGATGGGGCTAGCAGACAGAGAAGTCAAGGCATTATCCTAAGAAAGAGCAGCGCTGATATAGTCAAATCCATATAAATCCGCTACATCGTCATCCGCGCTAAGCATACTAATGTATAACTTGCGCTCGGTTTCCTTGTATCGAAATTATTTGAATCCAACTATAGTACAATTAGGAAGGGCAATACCTTAGCGCTTTAAAAGTATGCCGACATTACTTAACAGCAGTCATCAGTAGTGCTATAGTTAAGACTACTTGCTACGAGGAGCACCTCATGAGTTACCAACATATTTTACTGGTTACCGATTTGTTATCTGATGCCGACACAGTAGCGCAAAAAGCCAAACAAATCGTCGATAACCGTCCGGGTTCTAAGCTGTCTGTACTGCATATTGTCAAAGATACGATGGTTGGTTTTGGCTATGAGCTGGTGCCCGCCTCTAGCTTATATGACCAGATTGACGATGAGCGTTGCCAAGAAGCACGAGCCAAGCTAGCACAATTTTTAGAGCGTAATGGCTTAACTGCCGTCAATGCCGAGGTGACCACCGCCATCTCTAGTAGCGAAGGTATCGTCAATTATTGTCATAAGCATGATGTTGATTTACTGGTTATCGGTCGTCATGAGCGCCATGGTATCGTGGCATGGCTTAGTGGGGCAACAGCAGATAATATCTTGCCAAATGTCCCCTGCGATAGCTTAGTCGTGAGACTGGATAAGCCAGTTAATAAATAAGCAATCACCTTTCAATAAACAATGCTTAAGTGTAAAGGCGGCTTAGCTTTAATGAGTTGACTTGAGCCGCTTATATTACAAACTAAACAGAACATTTTATAAAACGTCCTATAGTCATGGCTATGGGACATTTTTTTATTATCTGTCTCTACCCCTCATTCTGATGTCAAAATATCAATAAAGCTTTGCCAAATTGGGCTTTGATGGCGGGCTTTGTGCCACACTAGCCACCAAGTTCGCGACAAATCGATGCCTGCCACTTTTACTTGTACTAACTTACCGCTGACCAATTCTGCCTCAATCACGTGCTGTGATAGACAACCCAGCCCAATATCGGCACTGACCATATGCTTGATCGCTTCCGATTGCTGAATGGCCATGATGACTTCGGCATCGGGCATATGCTGTAATAATTGCTCATCGATAATTTGCCGAGTACCCGAACCTGCTTCGCGTACTAACAAGGGTAGCTTTGCCAGTTGTTCAATACTAATCTCGTAGCAATTATCCACATCGTTATACGCTGCCATGTTTGTCAACCATTTGCTATCGCGTTTGGCAAAGACCATCAAGGTGTCCGTTCGCCATGCACGCTGCTCAATGACCTTAGTATCCGCAGGTCGCGGCATCCCTTCTACTAGCGCAATATCTATATTTAGCTGCTCGACCTCCGCAACTACCTCTTGGGTATTGGCGATATAAGTGTTCACATTTGCATTTGGCAAGGCTCTATACAACTCAGCCAGCAGCGGTGGCAATACATAGTTGCCTATGGTCGTACTCGCGCCAATATGAATCTGTCCTGCTTGATGCTTGTGATAATGTTCAATCGTCAGTGACTGCCCCAAAATTGCCTGCGCTTGCACATAAATGGGATGGGCATTTGGATGCTGATTAAGCCTACGCCCAACGCGCTCAAACAACGGCATTTGCAGTCTGGATTCGAGCTCAGTCAGCGCGCTACTGACGGCTGACTGTGATAAATGCAGCGCTTCACTGGCACGGCTGGTGCTACCCGTCTGATAAATACTCACAAATACCGCCAATTGTTTTAGCGTAATCTTCGGTAGCGTCTGCATCGCTTTTTTCATTAATTAATGACACCTTATGCCCGTCTTTTAGGACTAATCTTTTAATATCAAACGGTCAATACAACCCTATTAACCCAAATTTTCGATAGTTTGTATCTTATTAATCTGTTTTTATTATAAATCAGCTTATCTTATACTGTCTATTCATAAGTTTATGCTTATGTCGATTAGCAATAATAGGATAGCTCTGTCATGCACGCTTTTACCCACTCAGTAAATCGTTACTTTCCAAGCAATCGGCACTTAGCAGGATTGGTCGTGGTGCTGGTCGGTAGTTTATTTTGTTTATGGCTCAATACTGGTCTAGACACTTGGTCAAACGGGCGTATCGTCGGACTGTCCTCTTTAACATTGGCAATCTTGCTCGGTATGGTCTTAGGCAATACCGTATACCCTAATTTCGCTGAGCAGCTAAATGCTGGCGTATGCTTTGCCAAAGGTCAAATCTTGCGCCTAGCGATTATGTTTTATGGGTTTAAGCTAACGATGACCCAAGTGGCTAGCGTGGGTATGCCAGCGATTATGACGGATGCACTGGTACTGACATCGACTTTTTTATTGACCTATTGGCTGGGTACGAGATGGCTAAAAGTCGATAAAAAAACGACTATATTGATTGGTTCAGGCGCTAGTATTTGCGGAGCAGCCGCTGTAATTGCCGCAGAGCCAGTGGTCAAAGCAGAAGCGCATAAAGTTACTATCGCTGTGGCAACCGTCGTCGTCTTTGGCACTATTGCGATGCTACTCTATCCATTCCTATATCATATTGGTTGGTTACAGCCTTGGTTAAATGCTCAACAATACGGCATCTATACTGGCTCGACAATACACGAAGTCGCGCAAGTCGTGGTCGCAGGTAACGCGATCAATCCTGAAGTTGGCAATACAGCCGTCGTGACTAAAATGATACGCGTCATGATGCTCGCCCCTTTTCTACTGATTTTATCCTTTGCTTTGACCAAGGGTGACAATGATAGTCATGGCGAAAAAGTATCATTTATAGACCGTGTTAAACAAGTCAACGTGCCATGGTTTGCCTTTATTTTTATTCTTATCGTCATACTGCACACATGGATACCGATGTCTGACAGCTTTGAGCAGAGTATGGTCATGTTTGATGATGTTTTGCTAACGATGGCGATGTTTGCACTGGGTTTGACGACTCATCTGAGCGCGATTAAGCAAGCTGGCGTGAAGCCACTAATCTTGGGTGCTATTATGTTTGCTTGGCTAATCATTGGCGGTGGCTTGATTAATATTGGCATTAGCTCTATCTGATAGATTCACCACACTCATTAAAAAAAAGGCCTCCAACTATTTATAGTCGGAGGCCTTTTTAATATATAGTCAAAATACCCCAAAAACGCGACGATACTGCCGATATCCATTTTTTGTAGCCTCTGTCTGCATAGGCACAGCAAGCAAAAAAATTGATATTAGCAGTGCGTGATGTATCGATATTACTTTTCACTGACTATATTATCTAATACTGAATGACAGATGAAAAAAAACGAACCCGAAGGTTCGCTTTTTTTTCATCTTGCTCTAAGTGTCTATAAAGACAGATTAGATAGCAACGATGTTATGGGCTTGTGGGCCTTTTTGACCTTGAGTTACAGTGAACTCAACTTCTTGGCCTTCAGCTAAAGTTTTGAAGCCTGAACCAGTGATTTCGCTGTAATGAGCAAAAACGTCTGCGCCAGTTTCTGGAGCGATAAAACCAAAGCCTTTAGCTTCGTTGAACCACTTAACTGTACCTTTTTGAGTATCTGACATATTGATAATCCTACTTTTTAATTTATTAATGGCCTAGTGACCGGTAACGCTTGCAAATAGCTACTGAACGATAAATATTAAAACGAAGGATTATAACTAATACTACGAGGTAATGATTTGGTGCAGAACTGCTCTTAAGCTTGGGCGTATTATAAGGGGTACATCCTAGTATCGCAAGCCTTATCTGACATTTCGTGTAACAAAGCCCTTTTATTAGTCATTTTTGGTTCAAATTGCAACGATTTTAGGCATTTGGCAAGCGGAACAAATACACCGCAACCCCACTACAAACAGTGGCTACCGCCCATGCCACCCACATCGTATCGGCTGGCAAGCGATAAAATAACATTGCCGTCGATATAGTCATCATTATCGTTGCCAACCACTTGGCATAGAGAGGTACAGCATGATTATTTTCCCAATCACGGACAAACTTCCCAAAGTATTTGTGATTGATCAGCCAAAAATGGAAGCGCCGTGAGCTGCGTGCCCAGCACCCTGCTGCCAGTAGTATAAAAGGCGCAGTTGGCATCACGGGTAACAGCACTCCTATAATACCCAATATAAAAAACACCCAACCCAGTATGACAAACGTCCAACGCACTGCGGGGCTTCTCGATTGATTGGTATTAGGTCTATAGTAAAATGTTTTTTTATGATTGGTCATATAAGTAGTGTCATTCAACGATGCATCAGTTGGGGTAAGTAGTTATTTATGTTTTGTGCAATAACTACCTATATAGGTAGCTAAGCATGCAATAAAGGCTAAATCGGCTCAATATTATTTTTGCATCTTTATGTCATTTTTCACACCGACGAACCCTCAATCTGTAACTCACCAAATATTAACGCCCATGATTAACAAAATAATAGATAGCCTCTATTTTAATTACTAGAATATTGTTTGATTATAAGGCATAATTTATTTGTTGCTAGTTCATGTTCATTAGTAACTATTTATATCAGTAGTTTTTGCTTCTATCAAAAGACATTGTTATCAAATCGATTTCTATAAACGTTGTTTTTACAGGCTTTTCTTCAATGAATTACAGAGATCAAAACCATTAAAATCCGCAGATAAACCAAAGTACTGTCTAAATAAGAGACCTTTTTATGACCAAATTCAACACCCTAACTGCCAGTATATTGTTTGCTGCTTTGAGCTTAACGGCTTGTAGTGATGACAATGATACAGTCGCTCAGCCCAATAAGCCTGACACAAACACTCAACAACAGCATATCAGCGGTATGATAAAAGATGCCAATGGCAGCCCTGTGGTAGGTGCTGAAGTCAAAATCGGTAAAAGTGCGGTGACTACTGATAGCGCAGGCACTTATTCTTTGAGCTTAGATAAATCAAAGTTTGATGCAGTCATTTTAGTACGTAAGACAGGCTATCTAACGATGGCGCGTGAATTCAAAGTAGCATCTAAGCGTTCGCATAAATTAGACATTACCTTGACTGTCGATCAAGTCACAAACGCCTTCGCCACCAGTGCAGGTATTAGTGAACTACAAGTATCAGGCGCTAAGATAAGCATCCCAGCGAATAGTATCGTCAAAGCAGATGGCAGCAGCTACACAGGTACCGTCAATATCGCTGCCAACTACTACAATCCAGACTCTATCGCAGGGGCACAGTCCTTTGCACAGCCTTTTTCTGGACAAAACAATGATGGCAGTCAGCAGACAGATCTGGTCACCGTCGGTGTCATTGATGTCAAGCTCACTGACCCTGCTACAGGCGCAGCGCTTAATCTCAAGAAAGGCACTCAGGCTACTTTAATTTACCCTAAAGTATCAACCGACCAAAACCTACCTTCTATTCCTTTGTGGTATTACGATGAAGAACAAACTGTTTGGGTGAAAGAAGGTGTCGCTACTCGTCAAGCAGACGGTAGTTATAAAGGACAAGTCTCTCACTTTACGCTATGGAATCTCGACATTCCTATCGGAGAATATTACGCACTATTAAAAGGCTGTGTAATTGATGCCAAAACTAAAAAACCGTATACCAAAGATGATTTTTCTGGTCAGGTAACAGGGCGAGGCAGTTTCTTTAGTGCTGGTGCGGCTGATAGCGAAGGTAAATTTAGTATCAAAGTACCTTTTAATACGCCTTTAACCTTATCTTCTTATCTATATTCGGTTAAATTCAATACCATTCGAATTCCTGCCTTGGCACAAAATGGTACTTATCAAATCAATAATGGTAATTGTATCGAAATAGAAACTATTGATAGTGATGGTGATGGTGAAATAGACCTCAATAATAGTGATGTGGGCGGGACATTTGATGAGCTACCGCTAGCGCCTGTCCCTGTGACACCTACACCTGTAATACCAGATACGCCATTTCAGCCACCCACAGAACAAAATACGACCGGTTTAATTGGTTATACTTTTAATTTTGAAACTGATTCTGATAACGCTTCAGGGCTTGAAGATATCTCATTTAGTACCTTGAGTACTAAAAGCAGTAACTCGCTTAATAGCATTAAAAAATCATTATATGTCACCCAAGATTACGAGGGTGTTGAGGCAGAAAGCCTCCTTTTATTAACGACGATGGGGATAAGCCCTGCATTTAAATACTCTGTGACCACTGATAACGCCCTTAATATTGAGCAATTCAATACAGTTTTTAGCAATAATAGATATACGCAAAGCTTGAGCAATGGATACGTATCAACGGGGACTTATACCGATGTCTCACTTTCTGGTCAAAAAATTGGTAACGTATTTGCTCTTGAGAACAATGATGATGATTACAATGATATACCCGATAACGTGATTAACGCACTCAATAACTTGCCTACTTCATTGAGTGTATTTAGTAGTGGTGCCAGTTGTAAAAAGACACTTACTGGTAGCGTCAACGTCGATTATATTGAACTTATCTATAAGTTACCTACCTTAACCTTTGAACAAGCTATAAAAGGGTTTACCGATTCTAGAAGAGGCACATGGGCGGGAATACCTTGGATCGCTGGTGTGAGAGACCTTACTGATGACGATGCACCCATCGCGTATGTCAATTACAACGATGATGTATACGCAGGTTCTTATAATGAAGCTGCTCTTGGAGGCTTAAAAGAGTCAGAAAAAAATGATTGTGGGCTTTATAACGAAGTCGCCAAGAATCAAATTCTTACCGCTTTACGCACTGCCTATCCGACGCTTTAAAGATTACAACTGTCGTAATTCTTAACTAAAACTCAAAACCGCTCACAGTCTAGACTGTGAGCGGTTTTTCCGTACTAAACAGATTAGGAATCAAAAGCTAATTGCTAAATTTGAGCTTTATTCGATGGCATCTTACTCAGTATCTGCTTATTTAAGATAACCTTCCCAGTTGTCCGCAATTGCCTTAGGAAAACAAAATGATCTTGGGGCGACGGTAATTGCTATCGGAACTAAAATCTGTTTACTGACACCGCCAATGCGGGCGCAGCTCTGTACATAAGGCACGTCATAATAAATCACTCGCAAAGCATTCTGCGGACAGAGGTCTGCGCACTGGAAGGATTTGACGACTGCGGTACCATGATGATAGCCAATCACCCACTGCTGCGCGCCTTCGGTTGGTGCTGATTCTTTTTGCTGGACAGCTCGAATAAGGTCGGCATCTGTTAAGGTGTCTTCATTCGTCGGTGGTGAGACGCAAGCCGTTAAACTTGCTATTAAGATACTCAAGGTAAGCAGTTTAGTGGTTTGCATGGCGTCTCTCCTTTGACTATGAGTCTTCCCTTCTGCATTTCATAGTATAACAAGCATAAAAAAACCGCTACAGCGTAATGCGGTAACGGTTTTTTCGCCCTAGGCAAGCTAAGAACTTCCTTTTAAAAGCTTTTGTTTTTAGATGCTTTTGTTTTATGTGCTAAGGGTGAATTGTGAATCAACTATAGCTACCTCAATTATGAAAATCCACAGTATTTGTCTAAAAATGTTGAGTAATTAACATATTCATTTGTGCTAAACAATGCTAAATTAGATTCAAATGGCATTAGCAAATTAAATCTATGAGCAAATTACTCCGAAAGCACTTTGAAGACCGTGAAATAAAAAAAGGCTCAGGACAAGTGTCCGCCTTTGTTGCGGTGTCTTTGGGCATACTTGCTACGCTTGCGGCTTTGTGTTTTTTATTCCCCAATCTGCTCACCACGCCAGATTTTAGACCCTTATATAATGCCAATATTTTACGAGGTATGTTGTTTGCCAGTGTGGTTATTGGCTTTGTGTCAGGTATTATTAGCCTACTACGCAATCCGTCTAAGCGCTGGGGAATGGCGGGTATGTTACTCAATGCTTTTGCAGCGCTGCTCGCATCAGGACAGATCGAGCCCAATTACTATGACCGTAGTATGTATGCAGGCTTGGACTATTTTATTTTAACGCTGGTAATTTCCGCGCTGGTGTTCATTCCTATGGAGCGGTTTTATGCCAAATATAAAGAACAAAAACTGTTGCGATCTGGCTGGGTAACCGACATTAAATACTTCATGTTTAGTCATTTAGGTATACAGCTATTGAGCTTTTTTACCATCATTCCTGCGCAGATTTTATTTAACCAATGGCTTAATCCTTCATGGCATCAGATGGTAAGTGGTCAGCCTTTAGTGCTGCAATTTATAGAGATTTTGATCATAGTGGACTTTTTTAGTTACTGGATTCATCGCAGTATGCACAAAGTCCCGTCACTGTGGCGCATACATGCTGTGCATCATTCTTCGCATCACATGGACTGGCTGGCGGCAAGTCGGGTGCATGTGTTTGAGCTGATTGTGAATCGCTTTGTCGGTTATATTCCATTATTGTTTATGGGCTTCTCTCCAGCAGCAACCTATGCTTATTTGGTGTTTATCTCTTTTCACGCCATTTTTATTCATGCCAATGTACGTTTCCGTTTTCCGTATTTTCGCTGGCTGCTTGCAACGCCAGAGTTTCATCATTGGCATCATTCATCAGAAAAAGAGGCGTGGGACAAAAACTTTGCCGCTTTTCTGCCCATTTATGATGTGATATTTAAAACCGCTCATCTGCCAGACCATTTACCCAAAAAGTACGGTACGACAGCCAATACAAACATACCAGAGGGCTTTGTGGCGCAGTTAACATATCCGCTGCAACACAAACAACGCAAAAAAAATTGACCTGAATTTAGGTTCTTATCTGCTACAGGAGTGGTAAATTCCTTATGAATACCACGTACGCTACCGATTAGTTGCTGCCTCAGAAATAAAAAAGCCGCTACAGCATGACACGGTAACGGCTCTTTTGCCCTATGCAAGCTAAAAACTGAATTTCAGATACTAAGGGTGAGTTGCATATCGTAGGTTGGTGTGGAGCTTGCGACACCCAACGGTTTGATTATGATAATCAACTATAAAAGCTCATGTAATCATCATTGATCAGTTTGCCCGCTGCGTCTAAGGCAAAGCAGCTGATGTCCATCTCTATTGAGCTTTGGCGAGTAAACTTAAGCGTGATGGGTGCGCTATCGTCAATAGCAAGGTTGCTTAAAGGCGCGCGTTGTCCGACGGTGAGATGGTTCATGGTGTTCCTTACGTTAGCGTATTATTCCTTTGAAGATAATAGACTAATTACTGACGTTAAAAAACCGCTACAGTATTTGCTGTGGCGGTTTTTAGTTTGAAACAGAATAGAATTATTTACTACTATTTTCCATACCGTATAGTAGGCACCTCTACCAAAGGCAAATGGAAATTCAAATCAGAACGTACACATAAAGATGCAACATTCTCTCTGACATAAGGCATAAGTATTAAAGGAGCATTATTACGAGACCAATGATCTAACTTATCTCTTGGAAAACTACCTTCTAAAGCGAATATTCCAAAAATATCAATCTGTATATTGAATCCATCTTCTTGAGTAACATTACAAATAAAGTTGACTATAATAATATCATCGTCAGGTGCTGGTAATTTAGAACCGACTTTAAATTGAACATCAATTTCTATTTCTTCTTTGGTGGCTATATCTCTATTTAGAACTTCTAAGTAGAGTTTATTTACCTGTATTGATTTAAGTTGTATCGGATGATGTTTCATATTCTCACGCAGCTAAAAGATATTTTTTACTGTTACAAGTAGTATTAGTTACAGAATTATCAATAGTCTTCAGTATTACTTTTAGGCTATCAGTTGTTCTATATCTTTTCGCACAAATATGGCTTACCAATATAGTCTCCTCAATCACAGAAAATTCATCTGATTCCGAAGATGATATGTTAAATTTCCATAATTGGTTTAAAGTGCTTACAAAAGCTTTTTTTTCTACTCTTGAAAGCTTTTCCTTCATATCTTCTTTTGCAGTAGATTGAATTCTTTCAACTGTTTTTTCTAATGCTTGCTGAAGGTTCATATATATTCCCCTTAAATTTTAATATTAGAAACTATCTAATATATTGATATCTACGTCGTCTTTGATAATGATAGCTGGAAAAGAATTAGCAAACGCTACATTTCTTCCCAAATTTGGCACAGATAAATTAATTTTTACTAAATTAAACTTACAAGAAAGGTTACTTTCCAATTCTTCAATAAATACATCTAATTTTGCTCCATAGCTGCTCTCATCGTAACTACCTATAGGAAAAGCTTTATTAAAGCTCTCCTGAACTTGACCTTCAAAATTCAATATACTATCGACATTAGTTAATATTTCTACCTCAATGTTAACTAATGTACAATCCTTTTCTTGATCATAAGAACCCTGTTTTTTAGCAAAGTTTGTCCATGCATTGGCACAATATACTGCAGTACTTCTATCATGGAGATAATGCCAGAAGTATACTCCTCGTCCTGCTTTACCCACTTTTCCATCAGGGTCTACTTTAAATCCGTTAACGAGGATAGATTCTGCATGATACTTAGTCGTACCGTGGATGCCTTTTAGTGTAGATATATTCACAGTTGAAACGACCAGTAACATTTAAGGTTTAGAGTGTGTAATAACATTCAGCTACGCTAATCACAGTATCTTTAAGAGCATACTTTAATGAGATTGTATCCTTTGAACATATTCATCATAATAGTATTATCAATAGAGTTACATCGATATTTCCTAATATACATCTTGAATAATATGATATTTTATTCTTACGCATAGATTATACATTTTTTAAATAGTGACTTCATTACAAATAATGTTAACAGAAGTCTATTTTTTCGTTACATTCTATCGATTAAGCTTGTAAAAAACCTTTCTCACAGTTATCTGTTATGACTTGCAGTCCAATAATCTTTTTAAAGTAAACAATAAAAAACGCCATCACAATTGTGACAGCGTTCTTTATTACTATAGATATTTACGCCTTATTTACAACGCCTTTAACTGCTCCATCTGCGCTGTCATCGCGGTCAACTGCCCTTCTAGCTCAGCCAATTTGGCCTTTTCAGCATTGACCACTTCCGCAGGTGCTTTACTCACGAAGCCTTCATTACCTAGCTTACGCGCGATACCTTCGGCTTGACCTTTCAACTTATCATATGACTTACCCAAACGTGCCAGCTCAGCTGTTGGATCAATTAGACCTTTCATCGGTACGAGTACACGTAGCTGACCGACCATGCTCGATGACGATAGCGGAATCTTTTGATCAGAGCCGTCACCACTATTTATAATCTCTAAGCTCTTGACTTTGGCAAGCGCTTTGAACTGGTTTTTGATACGTGATAGACGCGCATCTTCATCAGCAGAGATATTTTGTAGTAGTACTGGCAGACGTACGGCATTGCCCAGTTTCATCTCACCACGGATGTTACGGACGCTAGCGATGAGCTCCTGTAGCCACGCCATATCCGCCTCAACCTGCTCACTGATTTGTGCCTCATCCGTTTTTGGATAGTCAGCGACTACAATGCTATCGGTGTCTTTGCGATTCAGTAGCGGTGCAACCGTCTGCCAGATTTGCTCGGTCAGATACGGCATGATTGGATGGCTAAAGCGTAGCGCCGTCTCTAGCACGTGCAGCAGTACATAACGGATTTGCGCTTTGCGTTCGTCCGATACCGAGTCATCATTTAAACTGGCTTTGGCAAGCTCAACATACCAATCACAGTACTCATTCCAGATGAACTCATAGATATCTTGGCTGACCATATCGAGACGATACTGAGCGAAATGCTGATGGATATCGGCAACGGTAGAGTTCAGACGACTCATGATCCATTTTTCTGGCAATTCCCATACGTCAGGGTTTGCCGCTTGGTCGATAGGCTTGGCAGCACCTTCGCTATCGACACAGTTCATCAGTACAAAACGGCTGGCGTTCCAGATTTTATTACAGAAGTTACGATAGCCTTCGACACGCTTTAGATCAAAGTTGATATCGCGACCGGTACTGGCCAATGAGGTAAAGGTAAAGCGCAATGCATCCGTACCAAAGGCTGGGATGCCTTCTGGGAACTCTTTACGCGTTTGCTTTTCGATTTTGGCCGCGTCTTTTGGATTCATCATATTGCTGGTGCGTTTTTCTACCAGCGCTTCTAGATCAATACCATCGATTAGGTCAATCGGATCTAAGACGTTACCTTTCGATTTTGACATTTTTTGACCATTGCCATCACGTACCAGACCATGCACATAGACAGTCTTAAACGGTACTTGCGGCGTGCCGTCTTCGTTTTTCACGAAGTGCATGGTCATCATGATCATGCGAGCAACCCAAAAGAAGATAATGTCAAAACCTGTCACCAACACGCTGGTTGGGTGGAAGGTGTCCATCACGCGTGGATCGGCGTTGACGTCTGCCCAGTCAAGCGTACTGAACGTCCATAGACCAGAGCTGAACCACGTATCGAGTACGTCATTATCTTGGCGCAATACGATATCATCGCTGAGACTGTATTTACTACGTACTTCGGCTTCGTCACGGGCGACATAGATTTCACCCGTCGCATCGTCATACCATGCAGGGATACGATGTCCCCACCACAGCTGACGGCTGATACACCAGTCTTGCAGATCGGTCATCCACGACATATACATGTTTTTGTACTGTGCAGGGACGAACTCGATGCTGCCGTCTTCTACTGCATCAATCGCAGGCTTGGCCAGCTCTTTAACTGCGACATACCACTGATCGGTCAACCACGGCTCAACGATCGTACCGCCACGCTCAGCACGCGGGGCTTTTAGCGCGTAGTCTTCGATATCTTCTAGCCAGCCCTGCTCGCCTGCTTGCTCAACAAGGAACTTACGCGCAGCAAAACGTTCTAAACCAGCATAGTCACTTGGCGTGGTCTCTAACGTTGGCTCACGCGTTTGCAAGTCAGGATAGACTTCCATCGATGCTAAGATATTGGCGCGCTCATCAAGGATGTTGATCAATGGCAAGCTATGACGACGACCCAATTCATAGTCGTTGAAATCATGCGCTGGGGTGATTTTGACACAGCCCGTACCGAAGTCTTTTTCGACATAATCATCAGCGACGATAGGCACGACGCGACCAGTGATTGGCAAGGTAATGGTTTTACCGACCAAGTGTGCATAACGCTCATCGCTAGGATTGACCGCAACAGCCGTATCACCAAGGAGCGTTTCAGGACGTGTGGTGGCGACGACCAGATAGTTTTTACCATCTTGGGTCGTTAAATCTGTATCCGTGAAATGATAGCGGAAATGCCACAAGCTGCCTTTTTCATCGTGGTTTTCTACTTCTAGGTCAGATAATGCCGTTTGAAACTTTGGATCCCAGTTAACCAAACGCTTACCACGATAGATAAGGCCATCATCAAACAGACGAACGAACACTTCTTTTACCGCGTTAGATAGACCATCATCCATGGTAAAGCGCTCACGTGACCAATCAACCGAGCTGCCCAAACGGCGAATTTGGCTAGTGATATTGCCGCCTGACTCTTCTTTCCATTCCCACACTTTATCGATGAAGTCTTCACGCGTCATATCACGGCGCTTGATACCTTGTGCTTCTAAGCGACGCTCAACAACCATTTGAGTGGCGATACCTGCATGATCCGTACCTGGCTGCCACAGCGTGTTATCACCATCCATGCGGTGGTAACGTGTGAGCGCATCCATGATTGCGTTGTTAAAACCATGTCCCATGTGCAGCGAGCCAGTGACGTTCGGTGGTGGTAGCGCGATAGAGAACGACTCATCTTTATCAAACGTCGGCTGAAAATAGCCGCTGTCTTCCCAGCCTTGATACATGCCTGCTTCGACTTCCGCAGGATTATAGGCGTTTTCAAGTTGGCTTAAGGCGGCTTGGATAGACTGGGTTAAATTATTTTTGCTATTAGGTTTACTCATAAGGCTCTCAGACTAAAACGTAAATGGATTAAATAAATAGTAAGCAAAAGTATGGTTATCGCTGAATTCATACAATTAACCAACGCAAGCTGGGTTCAGGCATAGCGCTAACGCTGGATAATAATAGGTGATTCGAGCAAACAAAAAAGTTAGTAGGATGATTTTATCTTATATGAGCAGATTTTGTTAGTATCGAATGCTTTTTCGATACTTGCAGTCGTTATGGCCTTACTGTAACTTATTAAAATAAGCTTTTTTGCATTGCAGCAACATGGCAACGGCTATGACGTTGACACTGGTTTGACCGTTATTTTTATATCCTTCACTCACCGCTCCTCTTATATAAGTTTACTGTCATGCCTAATACCAAAGACAATTCTAATAAAAATAATGATCCGAGTTCGACAGCTAGTATTCACGCGGCGCAGAGTAGTGACAATGCCGATAAGAAGGACAATAACGAGGCGTTAGAAGTGGCTACTGGAACCAATCAGGATGATGCTCAAAATGAAAGCCAAAATGACTCTGAAGACGCAAACCAAAATGAAGGTTTGCCCAAAGGTGACGCCATAAAAGATGAAGATTTGCCAAAAGAAATCAGTGACGAAGACAAAGAAACCATCAAAGAAGTGGCCAGCGATGACAACTTAAGCGAGCCAAAAAGTTATGCCAGCATCTTAGTCGAGCAAGTCATCGATGCCAAAGAAACCTTTAATCGCTCTCTTGGCTCGTTATTTACCAGTGCCTTTACTGCAGGATTGGAGATTGGTATTAGCCTGTTTATGATTTTGTCCGCATTCGCCCTATTGACCGATGTAATGCCCAATCAATATGCCATGGTGCTGGCGTCATTACTTTATCCGATTGGCTTTATTATCGTCGTCATTGGTCAGTCGCTATTGTTCACTGAACAAACGTCTCTGCTGAGCCTACCGGTACTCAATGGTATCGAACCATTAAACAAACTCATGCGGCTTTGGGGGATTGTCATCGCTGGCAATATCGTTGGCGGCTGTTTATTTGCAGCGTTGATGATCGGTTTGGGTTTGCATATGCATCTGTTTGATGTCAGCGATATCGACGCCTATTCCGAGCATGTTTTAGGATTTGAATGGTGGGTTATATTTGGTAGCGCCGTACTAGCAGGTTGGATGATGGGCGTTGCTGCGTGGCTTGTCACCTCGGCACGCGATACCCTTAGCCGTATCGTGCTGGTGTCCTTAATCACAGGCAGTATTGGCTTTTTGGGTTTGCATCATAGTATCGTGGGTAACATTGAGGTATTTTCTGCTCTATTGTATGGCAATACCGTCAGTTTTTGGCGTTACTTGATATTTTTAGTGGTGGTGATATTGGGCAATACCGTCGGCGGCGTGGTATTTGTCGCGGTTCTCAAAAACCGTACTTTCTTATTTGATATCGCCAAAGTTAAGCAGCAAAATAAAGACAACAAAATAGCGAGGATGGATAGACGAGATCGCTAGAGTAATCAAATGACTATCAACTCATTATCAACTCATAAAGCCTATGATTCGTACAAAAATATGCCAGCGCAAACTCATTATTTAAGAGTGTGCGCTGGCAATATTTTATAAGCAATAAGTGCTCAACACTGATGACACTTTTAAAGCATACGGGCGGCCAAAACCCCTTGTTCTATTTCTTTTTTCTTCAGCTTATTGAACTTCGAGCTAAATACTCTCACCAATATACCAGCGGTCAAGAACATGACTAACGTATAGATAGCTGGTGTCATCGACATGTCGTAATTAGACAATAGCGTGAGCGCCATAAATATAGACAAGGTGCTGTTTTGCAAGCCAACTTCCATAGTGATGGACGTTCGCTGTGCTAGGTTTAAGCCCAACCATTTACTGCTATAGTAACCAAGCGCCATGGTTGACAGGTTTAGTAGCAACGATACTGGTCCGGTAGCGATAAGGGCCTCAACGATGATATCTCTTTGTACATAACTCAAAAACACCACTAAGAATGTCAAAAACGTCACGCCAAAACGAGAGACTATGACTTGTGAGCTATCAGCAACCCTTGGCGCAAAGCGTTTGATCAGCATACCAATACTAATAGGCAGAATGGTGATGACGAATAAAGAAATCATGGTCTTTATAATCGGCAGTTGAAACTCGCTGCCAGCACCCATAAAGTGAATCAGTGAAAAACTCAGGACAACAGGAATACTAAATACCGTGACGACACTAGCAATGGCCGTCATAGTGACTGATAACGCTACATCGCCTTTGGCAAGGAAGGTAAATAAGTTGGAAGTGGTGCCACCCGGACAGAGCACGAGTAACATGACTCCTACCGCATACTCAGGTCGCAACGGCATAATATTTGCCAGTGCAAAACCAATAATCGGCAACAAGATAAGCTGATTGAGCAAGCCAATACTGACCGCTTTTGGGTATTTCAAAACACGTTTAAAGTCGTTGGTAATGAGGGTCATACCCATGCCCATCATAATCAAAAATAGGCAAAGGGGAATAACGACTGAGTTTACTAAGGTGACTATTTCAAGATTTTCCATAACTACATCCATGTAGATAAGACCTGTCTATAGGTCGACACACAGCGCTTGTCCTTAATGCACTTGATCAAAGCACTTAATGGCTAGGTTGCTGTAGAATTTATAACGATATTTTTCACGCTAGCGGTATAAGCCAATCCTGCTAATACACGTACACCAGCATATCGAACGATAAAATTAAGTATAGCGTTGTCGCGTGCTCATGACTTACATCATTCAGTTACTCCCCGGTCAATAATGGGCTTTTGTAATGAAATATAGGTTTGAGTTATTTACGCTGATAGATGTAAATATAAATTTTAGGATGGCATGCTTACGATGGCATTGAAGAAACAAGCATTGATGACTATCGGAAAAGCTATGGAAACTTACAGATAATTAGGCGTTGGCTCAGCTATTTAGGTGGTCAGTTGCTGTGTCGATATCGACCACTGCTGTGCCATAGGCAATGGCTTCGACCATGCTGCCCAATTGATTGATACTAGTGACTTCAAGACGTAAACCATAGATATGATTGTAGCCTTTGGCCTGTGCCTGCGTGCGCATACGGACGATAGCCTCACGCCGTGCGCGATCTAGCAAAGTCTCATAAGTGGTTAAGTTTTTGCCAAATAAACTCAGTACCCGAGCGATAATCATCTTAAAGTAATCTTGGGCAATCACCACGCTGCCCAGCACCAGCTCACCTTTACTATCGGCTGCCAGCTTGGGGTAATAAAAGCGCTCGCTTGAGACCACGATGTGACCCAAGGTTTGCTCTGCGATACTGAGCTGTGCTAAGTGTTGGCGCTCATGACGCGATCCAAAGAACCACCCCACCACGAATAATATAATAAGCGGCGCGTAGTTAATGAGGAATTGAGTCATAGAATTATTCATGGCACGTCTCTTATCATAAAAAAGCTTTAGTGTTTTAAAACTTAATTAACTAACCAAAAGGATTGAAACGTGGTAAATCATCCGCTGGAGTTGGCGGTTGCGTTTGCGGATTTTGAGTAGGTGCATTTTGAATAGGTGGAGTGTGACCAGATGGGTACTGTGGCGGTGATGCAGGCTGCTGTTGCACAGGTACTGCTTTGACCGCAGTACCATAGACAAACAGCTCTGACGCACCTTGCGCGATGCTAGAGGTCGAAAATCGCAGACCAACGACAGCATCAGCACCGAGTGCTTCGGCCTTTACAATCATGCGATCTATCGCCTCTTGGCGCGACTCTTCTAGTAGCTCAGTATAGGCAGTCAGCTCGCCGCCAACGATGTTTTTTAGACTGGCGAACAAATCCTTACCGACATGCTTTGAGCGCACGGTACTGCCGTACACCACATCGAGACGCTCGGTGATTTGATAATTGGGTAAGTGTTCAAGGTTGGAGAGCTGCATAATATTTAAGACCTAATTAGAAAAATTAATAAACCTGTTCGGCTATATGTCTACACAGTGCATCTAAATAAGAGTTTTCCGCCTCTTTTTCGGTGTTACCTACATCCATAGTAGCTACTGTTTTCAAATTCTCTAATAAACCTGCATTGATACTCAAATCTTTTTCTTCTTTCTGCTGTAAAACTTTGCGGTCCTGCAATATCTTATAGTTATAGGCAATTCTTGGTCTAGAAACTGATTTTTGCATACCAAAAGCTTCACCAGTATAAACTCTCTTATAATCTATATTTATATTTACACTAGCTTTTGCATTCGCTTGATACTTGCCCTCTTTAGACAACTCAGTAACTAAACACTTACTCAGGTAGTATTCAATATCACCTTGACTATAAAATACAGGGTTATCATATTTTTGATTTAAATTGACATTGACAGAGTCTAACTTCACCTTCGCTACACTAACATTGTCTTTAGTTGATAGAGTAGAAGTTGTTGCGCATCCTGATGCCAAACCTGCGATTAAAAGTAGTGGTAGTAATGATTTTTTCATATTTCTCTCTAATCTAACAAGCTAATATTATTATAGCAGCGCTTTAAGTAAAGCTAGAACCACTCTCAATTACGATAAAAGGTATTTTTTTTAACTGTTAGTCGTTGGTATGAAACAACAAAAACAGCTCAGTCAAATTGCCTTCGATGCTATTGGCCATCTGTACCATTTTGTCTTCGTCTTTACGCATCTCAGATAGCTCTGGATCTTCATCATCGATACCGCTTAGTACGATCATTGGTAAGGTCAATACTGCCACGTCTTCTGCGGTGTCTTGATCTTCAAACCAATCACTGGCTTCATCGCCATACATGGCATCGACAAAACCAATTGACCAAGCAACGATATCTGACTCGTCAGAAAAATCGACAGCCACTTCTTCGTCGCCAGCACCTTCACCAAACGGTAGCTCGATAGGTGTCTCATTTTTTAGTTCAGCGATGATAGAGTCGCGCCAGCGCTTAATGCCATCGATGACATTTTCTGGAATCTCACTAGCATGACCTTCAAATAGCGCATCCATCCAATTAGGCAATGGACGACCGATGACTGTCGCTGTCAGAAAACCATGCGCGGCGACACTATCGAGCACAAACTGGCTCTCTTGATTGTCCAAATAATCTAGTAATTCATCAAAACTTAGTTGGTTACTCATGATGTAATAATCCTTGAAAGATGGATTGCGTCAGTCACCACAAACGACCGATTAAATGTCTGATGGTGAATAAGAAGAGGATAGCAATTGCTTGGATGACACACCTAAAACCAAACAACCTTTATAAAATAAATTTATTGAATATAGCGAGGGCGTGTCATCATTTAGATTGTGAGGCCTAAAATAAGGGAAATTGCAGCCAAACAAGAAAGAAATTGCCGTAAATATGAATCTATTGACAAGATTTCTGACGACATTTGGCAAAATTCAACCATTTTAAGACCACTAAATGTATCCATGTGCTAATTGATGAAACGCCCTAAGTGGCACAGCAATCATTAAGAACTAAAATCAAGCGTTCAAAACCAAGCATTGAAAACCAAAATATGGTACAGCCAGCTTAGCACAATTCAGTCACGATCAACCCCTAAGGCATTGGCTTAGTTTGGTTTACTTGGCCTACTTTAATCGTATCATCTGCTTGGCTAACCTAACAGGATCCTTAACTTAAGTCTAAAACCTAAAAATCATCATCCCAATCATCGCCATCTTCATCGAAGTTATCTAGATCGTCAAGATCGTCTTTTAACTCTTTAGCCAAACGCTTTTCTTCTAGCAAATTATCGATTAGTCGACGCTTCTCAAGACTACTTAGGCGCGTACGCACACTAGTCTCAGCCTCTTCTACCATCTTTGCATCATCATCGTCGACAAAATCATCATCAAAATCGTCGTCAATATCAGCGTCACTCATGACAAACTCCTATCATTTTTTGGCAAGGGTATTAAAAATACGTGAATATATATATGCCTTATAAAGTCTCTACTGGGCATTGTCAATCCTTTTTATCACTATGCCCTATTTAGCAACAAACACAAGAACAATCGTAAAGGCTATCTCGCAGGCAATTGTAGAGAAAGTGGCAGCATTAATAGCGATGAAGCATATTACTCATCCGTTTCTTCAATCATCAGAACTGCGTTACGGACATCTGCCAAACGCTGAATCATCGAGTCATTGCCACCATCAAATATCGCGCACTCACGCTCATAGACAGTTGTCGGACGCATGATGCTGTGTACTTGAACATGGTTGCTGATTTGTTTGAGTCCAGCATTAGGCAGCAATATCAACATCTGCTCTTTTTTGCCCACACTTTGTAACAGTTGGGTCATGGCATCGGCTTGGGCATCATCACTCACGCCAGCTTTGGCTGACAAGGCAAAACGCGACAGTTCAATATGCTTGTCGTGGATGATCTTATTGAGCATCAGGTAGAGCTTGCCAAGCATCACGCCTGCTAGCGCGACTTTGGCATGGCTATTATCCGCTTTGAGCACCGCACAGGCACCGCTTTCGTCAAAGCGTGGTTCATTCATCGCACTCACACCCATCAACAGCGGTTGTTTGAGTAGCTCGGTTATTGCCTGATTGAGTAACTGCGTACATAGCGCAAGGTAAGGCAAGCGCTGGGAAGGCGCTAGACGCTCAAGCATATTAAATTCGTCATGAAATACGATTTGGACACTGACCGTGTCAACTGCGCGTGTGGCAGATAGCTTAGCGGTAGATAATTGAGAGGTACTGCCATTGACTTTATGAGTGCCATTATCACTGCTGCGCCCATCGTTTTGCGTTGCATCGGTAGCCTGATCATCTGTACGATATTCAGAAGTATTGTCAGCATTAAGACCGGTGTCTTCCGTCATCGCATCTTGATTCTGCTGCGCCCTTAGATAGGCATTGACTTCATTATGGACGTCAATTTTGCGGGTATTTGTATTTTTATCATTGGTTTCAGCAGTCACTTGATTATCATCAAGATTACGACCTTCATTTTTACTGCTACTGTTTCTAGTGCTACTGTTTCTAGTATTGTCATTCTCGTTATCGGCTGAGCGCTTGTCATTTGAACCATTCGCATCATCCGCATAGCCACGATCATTCTCGCGAGCATTCTCACGATAGTCACTGCGTTGATCAACCTGCCGATATTGCTCGCGATATAAATCTTCGACATCACGGCTGAGCGCATTGATTTGCTCTTTAGTAGGACGAGCCAGATAACCATAAATCAGCCAAAGCAACAAATGCAGCAGCATAGTACCGATGACAAACGGCCATTGCATAGCGATAATCTCGCCCTTGCTAATATCTTTTAATGTCAACGACACACTGCCAATCACCGCATCGCCATTGGTGGCGATCTGACGAATGGTATCGCCTTGCTGCATTGGCGCATTGCCAACAGGCACCAAGATGTCGTCGTTGTTGTCTTTAATCAGTATCCGTGTGACGTCTTGCTCGCTGGTATAGCGATTGGCAATAACGCTGAGACTGACACGGTCTTTGTTTTCTAAAGACAACCTTGCCTCATCAATCAGCTGGGCGACCATCTGCTCGCCTTTTAACGCACGACTTTTGCTCAGCTGTTGGTCGGTACTGATGACCAATAATAGAGTCTGCAAACAAAAACTAACCAGAAGAATAATGGCAAACAACCCTTGCCGCGGCGCTAAATACGTCATGATATGGTAAACTTTTTTGGAGAAGAGAAATTAAAAAACGAGGCTACTGCTCATTTTTTGGCTAATTTTTAGAAAATTGTGATGCGTGCATATTGATAGAGCGTTACTGAAACCAATCACCATTATTTAAACTACTATGACGGCAAATAGCTCTCGCCCATCGGACTAAACTTAACTCATGATAGTATCGCAATCTGCATCATTAACACCGCTGCTGTCTTTGCCACAACATCGTTGTAGTCGATTCAATTTAAAAGTAGTACAAGGCAACCGAGTGTAGATGTATATGTGATACTTCAAGCGAGGTTAACGCTGTAATACTTTTATAGTGGAATGACTATACCAAGTGGTCAGTTTATCTCATCTACTATATCACCATAATAAGCCTTATAGCGTTAGTCGCTTTATAAATTTATCATGCTAACTTTATCGCATTTGAGCAGTTTTTGCGCCCTGACAGGCAATTTTAGACACCTGCGATACTTTGCGCGTCATCTATAGGCGCTGCTCAGTAAAACTGTTATTATTCCCAATCTTATATGAGCATACAAGGGACAATTGAGCCATGCCAAAAAATACCTCTTATTCGTTACCAAAAGACAGCAAAGCATGGCAACAAGCCGTCGATTCTATTGCGGCATTATTACCTGATGATACCAATTTGCAAGATTTTGATGCGCTACAGTCGCTGCCTGTTTTTGCACTCATCGTAGTGCTGCCGACTCAAGTGTCAGCAATGGATATTCATCGATATATTCAGTCGTGGGTCGATGAGCAACCAAGCTGGCATTTGGTAACCGTCGCCGAAGACACCGATGCAAGCTTTGTCAATATCACGGTTTCTGATACAGAACCGATGGCAGCAGATGCGCAACGTCTTCCCTTTACCCATGCGCAAGTATTCCGCTATCTACTGGTGCCAGTAACCGACACGCTCATGCACCCTGGCAAGAAGACGGCGGCGGCTCATATCATCGATGATCAATTGACCACGCGCTTGCGTCATGACTTGGCCGAGCAATATAAAAAAACGCACAGCGCGGATATTGCGGACGACTTAAACGTTGTTGATTGCCATATTTTATCTGTCGGTCATATGCTGCGTACCCACAAGCTTGCCTGCTTTGATATGGACTCAACGTTGATTGAACAAGAAGTCATCGTAGAACTGGCAAAAACAGCGGGAATTGGTGAAGAAGTCGAAGCCATCACTGAGGCGGCGATGCGCGGTGAGATTGATTTTGATGAGTCATTCGCTCAGCGTGTGGCGTTATTAAAAGGTATCTCAACGGATGTGCTCGATGATATATGCAGCCGCTTAACGCTATCTGTGGGCGCTCGCACTACCATCAGCGCACTAAAAGCCTTGGGCTATCATACGGTATTGGTGTCTGGCGGCTTTACTTATTTTGCCCGTTATATTGCTGAGCAATTGGGCATTGACGAAGTTCATGCCAATGCTTTAGACATCGACGAAGGTGAGGTCACTGGCCACATACAATTACCCATCGTTAATGGTACTAAAAAAGCCGCTATCGTCGAACATACTGCTGAGCGTTTGGGTATCGAGATGTCACAAGTGGTCTGTATCGGTGACGGTGCCAATGATTTGCCGATGATGGCGATTGCTGACTTGGGGGTCGCGTATCATGCTAAGCCTATTGTGCAAGCACGTGCCGATGCAGCGATTAATGTGACTGGTCTAGAAGGCGTGCTCTACGCGCTTGGCTATCCCGCACTTGCTCCTACTGAGTAATGTCTAAATGCTGGACACACTATAAAAAGCTAGGTTAATGTCTTTGTCATTAATCTGGCTTTTATATTTATAGTTTTTATATTTTGTTGCCACTGACTATGGCGCTATTTTAATAACACAATTTGAACCTTACTGCCTGAGCATGACTTTAGTCTAACTCATGACTTTACTCTAAATATTGGCACTCACCTTCAACGCTCATCTTAAATCACTCAAGGACTGTCTATGACGGCACCCCAATCACCCAAACCAAGCGAGTCGTCAGTGCCGCAACCATTAGATACCAGTGTGACTACCACTGACAGCCCAAAACAGCTATTAGGCGTCTATTTCAAAGGTATGGCCATGGGCGCCGCTGATATCGTACCTGGTGTCTCTGGTGGCACCATTGCACTAATTGCAGGTATTTACGAACGCCTGATTAATGCACTTAGTAGTATTGGCCCTCATCTGTGGCAGATATTCCGCCAAGAAGGTGGCATCAAAGGTTTAGTTGCGGTTTGGCGACAAGTGGATGCCACTTTTTTATTATGTCTGCTACTCGGTATTGCCACCAGTTTTTTGACCTTGGCTGGTATGATCAAGCATCTACTGGACAATGAGCCATTACTGATTTGGTCATTCTTTTTTGGGCTGGTTGTCGCAACCGTATTTATTTTATTAAGCGAAATTAAGCGCTGGAATATAGGGCGAGCAGTACTGTTTATCATTGGGATAGTAACAGCTGTTACTATCAGTAGCTTGCCTTTACTGACCACCACTCCAAGCTTACCCTATCTGTTTTTTGCCGGAGCCATTGCTATTTGTGCGATGATTTTACCGGGTATTTCAGGGTCGTTTATCTTACTGTTGATGGGGGCATACGATACGGTATTGGAGGCTGTCCATACTCATAATTTCACCATTATTTTTACTGTTATGGCGGGTATGGCAACGGGATTATTATTATTTACTCGTGCGCTTAAATGGTTATTGTCTCGCTATTATCAAGCTACATTAGCCTTGCTCACAGGCTTTATCGCCGGATCTTTGGTTAAAGTCTGGCCGTGGAAAGTCGACGCCTTAGGTTCTCTAAATAGCGAGGCGATCACCAATGTCATGCCATGGCAATATCCTACTGGCGCGCACTGGTTAAGCACAGTCGGACTTATGCTACTCGGTGCTATTTTAGTCTCGCTATTGTCTTGGTGGGGCAACCGTACCAATCGAGCTTAGCCCTGCCTCAAGCTTGTATTAATCTCATCTAGAATTAGCAAAACCTTCTCGTCGTTCCCAATAAAAAGCGCCCATTCTTGCGGCGCTTTTTCTAGCAACTCCCCACGCTAAATGGTCAAAATCATTCAAAAAACCAAACGTCAACGGTTGTCGCAAAGTCGCCTACACCCTCTTCAGCTTTGTTCAATAACCTTTCATAATAGACTCATTGGAATTCACCTTATGAATAGCGAGATGAATGATGTTACTGACTATTTTTTCTTTTATCGGTGTTGATGCGTGGAGCAGCGCGGCATGGCTTGGTTATGGGCTGCTAGCAGGTGTGGTCGTGGCACTTGCTCTCTCATCGCATCGTTGGCTCTTGCTATATCTGTTTGGCGGCATGGTCTACTGGTTGAGCGTCGAAGTTATCCAAAATATCTTGTCAGGTCGCCCTACACTATCAGAGCTTTCAGAATGGCACAGCTACGTCATCGCTATTGGAATAAGCTGGCTACCTTTGGCGGTCTGGGTGCTGTATCGAGCATTACGCTACGACGATGTGAGTCAGTCTGTCAGTCAGCAGCGCGAGTTGGAAGCGGCTCGCTATGTCGAGCACACACCTGTTTACGACGACGATTATCAGCCGCGTTTTCATTAGACAGCTAAACAGAAAACCATTAAACAGAAAGTAGATAATCAAAAATCAAGTAATCAAAAACACAGATGCCAAGCAATCGGTCAACCTTAAACGACCAATGTTACAAGATACTTAACACGCTCTACTTAACTCCTAAAGAATTGATACCACTCAATAGTTTATAATCTAATTATATATTTATCATAAAAACTGGTATAAAGTACGCTTTATTGTTATGCCCCACCCTTTAGGAGTTCCACTATGTTTACTATTCCTGTATTAGATATCAAATCTGACCCATTAGATGCATTATTGGCCGTGGTTGGTTATCGCTTGTCTATGCTAGCTGATAGCGACAATGAAGACGTCAAAGCACTATTTGCTGATCGCAAAGTCACGATTGAATTTGCCAGTACTGAATCTGATATTGCCCGTTCTTTTAGCTTTGATAATGGACAGTTTAGCCAACATAGCGGTCATGCAAAAGAAGCGGACTTAACCATCAATTTCAAAGACTCTATGACTGGCGTTAAGCTTTTGACCCAAGGCAGTCTGCCTGCTTTTATGACAGCAGTACAAGAAGGTAACCTGAGCATCGAGGGTGATTACAGTCTAATGATGTGGTTCAACAAGCTTGCCAAACACATCGTGCCAGCCATTCCAGAAGAGTGTAAGCCTTATCTTGATAAAGCCAAACCTTATGCCTATAAAGCACAGAAATTTGCTGAGCATTGGGTTGGTGTTGCTAAGCATAAATTGGGTAAATAGTCAGACATAAACAGTTAAATAAATGAATAGCCAGCAATGACTATTGATGTGCCTCTAAGATGTTTCTAATGTGCTTAATTGTAGTCATTCTAAATACTATCTAGTCTCGTTCTGACTTTCTAAAAAGGTTGCGGTATACTATATCGCAGCCTTTTTTATTGTTTTAGAACCATTAAATACTTTAAAACAATAAAAGACGCAAATATCCATATTTTTAATACCGTTATAAAAGGACTTATATTATGGCAGGACTGCTTAGTATCTCAGAACCTAACGCCGACAGCCAAACTGACACACTTAACAATCAAGCCAATACAACCAATGAGTTGTTGGCGATGCTAGCCACAGACGCGATTAAAACAGACCAAAATGTGACCAGCAAACACAGCCGTGAACAAATTTCTCAGCTCTTTGATTTGCCTTTGATGGATTTATTATTACAAGCACAAACTATCCACCGTCAACATTTTAAAGCGAATGAAGTGCAAATCAGCACCTTACTGTCTATTAAAACAGGTAACTGCCCAGAAGACTGTGGCTATTGCTCGCAATCAGGTCATCATCGCGATACCACCAACCTGCAAGCAGAGAAACGCATAGAAGTCGATAAAGTCATTGCCGCTGCTAAACGTGCCAAAGCCAGTGGCTCATCACGCTTCTGTATGGGTGCGGCGTGGAAACATCCTAGCGCCAAAGACATGCCCTATGTGGTTGAACTGGTCAAAGAAGTAAAAGCGTTAGGTCTTGAGACCTGTATGACGCTTGGTATGCTTGATACCAATCAAGCAACGCAATTGGCGGATGCAGGATTGGATTATTACAATCATAATTTGGATACCTCGCGCCGCTACTATGAGCAAGTTGTCAGCACGCGCAGCTATGACGAGCGCTTAGATACTATCAATAACGTGCGCAACTCAGGTATCAATGTCTGTAGCGGCAACATCGTTGGTATGGGTGAAAGCCGTGACGATCGCATCGACTGGGTACACGAGCTGCTAAAAATGCCCAAAGCACCAGAGTCGATTCCGGTCAATCTATTGGTGCCCATTAAAGGCACCCCGATTGGCGATAAGGTGTTAGCAGAAGGTCAGCTGCCTGTACTTGAATGGATTCGTACCATTGCCGTGGCACGTATTTGCTGCCCAACCAGCTATGTGCGCCTGTCGGCTGGTCGCGAAAGCCTATCTGACTCTGAGCAAGCACTGGCCTTTATGGCAGGTGCCAATTCATTCTTTTATGGTGACAAACTTCTGACCACTGGTAACGCCAGTCAATCAGGCGATGACAGACTCATGCGTGAGCTTGGTCTAACAAAGCAGTTTGCCGCACCAAGAGCGCCTAGAGTATTGCCTGTGATGGATGCGATGAACGGTCATCAAACACAAGTCGTGATGGCTGATTAAGGCCTGATGAACACATTCCACTTTACCGTATAACCAACTAGCAGTAGACAATCAAAGCTGAGTAAGAGAAACCTAGATGGCAGACTATTTTAACTGGATTAAAGCAGCACACATTATTTCTATGGTGTGCTGGTTTGCGGCGATTTTCTATTTGCCACGCTTGTTTGTTTATCATGCGATGAGTGATGATAGCATTAGCCAAGAGCGCTTTACCATTATGGAGCGCAAGCTCTATCGCGGTATTATGACACCGTCGATGATAGCGACATGGGTATTCGGTCTATGGATGTTAGGTCTAGGCTGGGATGTGTATAAAACTCAAGGTTGGCTACACGTTAAGCTCTTGCTGGTCGTACTACTGTCTGGCTATCATGGCGCATGCGGCTTTTATCGTAAAAAACTGATGGATAATCCACATTATAAGTCGCATAAATTTTGGCGCTGGTTTAATGAAGTGCCAGTATTTGCTTTGGTCATTATCGTAATTTTAGTGGTGGTAAAACCTTTCTAGAGCTCAGTACAATGGCTAATTTCTAGAACTAACGGCCTAAAAATAAAAAGCGTCCGCTACTTTAATAAGTAACGGACGCTTTTTTTATCACACTATGTGGTGCTAGGGATGCTTAGACACTAGGGCGCATGATTTGATAAACATTGCTCAAATCATAAACACGATAACGTGCAGGTTCGCGTCGGTTTTCGCCCGCATAACTGAGTATCAAGGCTTGCTTTGCACGCTCATCGACCCAGCCGACGAACAGTCCACTATGCTCAACACCATTGTAGCCATGATTAATATAGTAGAGCCAATCCCCGACTTCAATCTCGCCACTATTGGCGTACGGACCTTGACCATAAGTCCCTCTATGCACCGTATCACGCGTCACCCCTGCCCGTTTAAATACCGCATCCAGATAATCCCAACAGCCGCCTTGAATAATCGATCGCTCGTTCAGTGCCATTTTGCGCGCTGTACTCACCACCTCACGCGCTGCCATATTGCTTTGGGTCTCAGCATTACTGAGCAACGGTAAATACTCACTATCGACGTTGTCATAATTACCGGATAAAAATGCTGGTAGCGCGCTAGGTGCTTGACGTTGTACGTCAGGATAACGATAAGAAGTATTGACAGCTGGCGGATTCGCGTAAGGGTTGTTGTTAGAATAACTAGTGGTTGAATAAGAGGGAGTACTAGTTGGTCGAACATTGACAGGGCTTGATCGATAGCTGCCAGCACGTTGAATCGTAGAGCGTGTACTCACTTTGGCAGCAGGTACCGCAGCATGCGTTGGTGTATAACGGGCACTGTACTCAGGCTGGACGGACTTTTGCGCAATAAGCGCGCTCATACTATCTGCATGGGCTTGACCTACCACACCGACAGTGAGTAGCAATAGACTGCACGACATACTACATGACGTTGTGACCGACGACATAGACACTGGCAAACGCGACATGACTAGCTCCTTGTCAATAGCATCGCAATGATAGCATTAACAATAATAGGGGTTGGATTTCCAATCCTATTTATAAACTATTTAAGCGTGCATCTGCAAGCATTATTCCTTTTTCATTGACGATAAAAGGTATAAAAAGACAGACTAGTGGTAGTAGAGAAAAAGGGTTTAGACAAGCGATAAAAATGTAAGTACGAATAATACGGGAGTGGGATAGAAATTTTTAGAAAAGTATAAGCTCACAATTATAAGGCTAGGGCGTGTCCTCATTTTTAAAATGAGGACACGCCCTAGTAAAGACGCTAATCGCTGCTCATCTTAATATTGACATGGCGCTTTGTCAGCGCTTGACCTTGCAAGATAGCTTTAGCAGCGGTTGCCTCTTGGACAGTCTCAAAGCCGCTAATATGATACTTATGTGCATTGTCACTATCGCAAATTTGTAGCTGTTCGCCGATAAGCTTGACGTCATCACTATCGATCAAATGGATGTGCTCACGCTTACCATTATTGTCATGCACCAGCTCGCCAGCTCGCACCCATAAAATGCCGTTATTAATAACGCCACTCATGGCCTTTTTGCGTTGTTGGCGTTGCTTATTAAAAATAAAACTACCGATAATAAGCAAAGCAAGCGCACCAATAGCCAAGCGCTCAGAGAGTAGACTCATGGCCATAGCCACTGCAACTGCACCAATAAGCAATGCTGACCCAAACCAAAACAGACCATTATCAGCCGTTTGCGGTTGAGCCTGCAGAGTGATTTTGGCACCATCATCAGTCAGCTTGAGCATGCGTTACTACCTGTTGCAGAACCACTGTTTTTTGAGAGACAATTATCTTTTAAAAGACAACCATGTGTTTTAGCAAACAACTATCTGTCAAAAGACACTTAACTATCGAAGATTAACAATAGCATCAAAAAAAAATTTCATTATCTTAAACATTAACAGTGAATTACCAGCCTAACGCTGTTTTTTGCATCGCAATAAGCTCTGCAATGCCTTTTTCTGCCAGTACCAACATATCGTCTGCTTGCGCACGGGTGAATGGCTTTTCTTCTGCCGTACCTTGTAGTTCAATGAACTCACCTTTCTGAGTCATCACCACATTCAAGTCCGTATCACAGCTGGCGTCTTCTTCGTAGTTCAAATCTAGATACGCTTTGCCATCTTTCATACCAACAGAAACCGCAGCGACCAAGCCAATCAATGGGTCTGCTTTCAGCTTTTTGGTTTTTTGGATACTTTCTAACGCATCGATGAGCGCGATAGCTGCGCCAGTCACACTAGCGGTACGAGTACCACCATCTGCTTGCAACACATCACAATCAAGATAAATGGTGTTTTCGCCCAGCTTGCTCAAGTCAATCATGGCACGCAAGCTACGACCGATGAGACGTTGAATTTCTTGTGTGCGACCTGACTGCTTACCACGTGCCGCTTCGCGTTGATTACGGGTATTGGTCGCTCGTGGCAACATACCGTATTCTGCCGTGATCCAGCCCTTACCCTTACCTTTGAGCCAACGCGGTACGCCTGATTCAACACTGGCTGTGCAGAGTACTTTGGTATCGCCAAAGCTGACTAATACAGACCCTTCAGCATGCTTAGTATAATGGCGCTCAAAGCTGATCGAGCGAAGTTGGTCAAGCTCACGATTGTCAATACGCATAAAAATTCCTAGTACGATGTTTTAAAAGCAATGTCATAAGATAAGGGGTCTGTCATTATTTGAGTAATAGCCAGTATTTATTTAGCGAAACACTCAAGTTCCGAAACTCTTGCATTCCAACATACTGACACTCCGAAATAAAGGATAACTGGATGCCTTAGCAGACCTAAATATTACGACATCCTAACGTGGCGACGGCGCAATAGCAAGATTCACTCAAGCTATTGCGCCGCTGTTGCCATTAAATGTGGCGCTTACTTTATTCTAAACCTTCCATCTTACGCAATTCTTTACGGAGGATTTTACCCACGTTTGATTTTGGTAATTCGTCAACGAACTGCACGTGACGCGGACGTTTGTAACCAGTCAACTGCTTTTTGCCAAAATCAAGCAGCTCTTGCTCAGTCACATCGCCTTTTTTGACCACAAAGATTTTTGGTTCTTCGCCACGATCATCGTTCGGAATACCAATGGCACCACACTCTACCACACCTGGATGCTCGCTCATGGCTTCTTCGATTTCGTTTGGATAGACGTTAAAGCCAGAGACCAAAATCATGTCTTTTTTGCGATCAACAATTTTTATAAAGCCTTTTTCGTCCATGATACCGATGTCACCCGTTTTTAGGTAACCGTTGACAGTAAAACTCTCGGCGGTTTCTTCTGGACGATTTTGATAACCAATCATCACCTGAGGACCTTTGACACAGATTTCACCACGATCGCCTAAGGCGACTTCATTTTCATCATCATCAATCAGTATCACATCGGTGCTAGAAGCCGGAATACCAATTTTACCCGTGAATTCAGCGATGGTCATCGGGTTAAAAGCAACCACAGGGGATGTCTCAGACAAACCATAACCTTCGACGATAGGTAAACCAGTGATTTTATGCCACTCTTTTGCCACACTTGGCAATACCGACATACCACCGCCAATCGAGGCTTTTAAGTTAGAGAAATCTAGGTCGGCAAAACTGTCTTTATGTACCAAGCCATTAAATAAGGTATTTACCGCAGGGATAAAAGCAGGTTTGTATTTACCCATCTCTTTGATCAAGCCGTCAAGATCACGTGGATTTGGAATAAGTAAACCAGCACAACCTTGGTACATGCTATACATCCCACAAACCATAAATGAGAACACATGGTATAGCGGTAGCGCCGTCAAAAGAACATCAGTAGCTTCGATATCATCTTCAAAAGCGCTGTCCATGAGCGCACTAATCTGTAGCATATTGGCTATTAAGTTGCCATGAGACAACATCGCGCCTTTAGCAACACCGGTCGTGCCACCAGTATATTGTAACAACGCCACATCGCTTAGATTCATGTCAGGGCGCTTATACTCGCTAGCTGAGACCGCATTTAGCGCATGCTTAAAGCTGGTGCTCTCTGGCAAACTATAAGACGGAATCATTTTTTTGACATGGCGAGCGACGAGGTTGACCACGGTTCCTTTCACCGTGCCGAGCATATCACCGAGCTTACAGACAATGACGTGCTTGACCTGACCTTTGTCTTCTGCCTCTTCGTAAGTCTTGGCAAAGTTTTCGACGATAAACAATGCTTTGGCACCACTGTCATGCAACTGGTGCGACAATTCGCGGCTGGTATACAACGGGTTGACATTGACCAACACCATACCTGCCCGAATGATGCCTAGCATCACAATAGGATATTGCAAAATATTGGGCATCATCGCCCCTACTTTGTCGCCTTTGACCAGTCCTAACGACTGTAAGTAACTGGCTATCTGGCGACTGTATAGGTCTAATTGCTTAAAGCTAATAGAGGCGCCCATACAGATATAGGCAGGTTTTTGTCCATACCGGCTAAAGTTGCGTTCGAACACTTCAAGTAAAGAGGTACTGTCATCTGGCATATCGATAGTCGCATCGATATTGTAGCGCTCGTAAGCATTCAGCCAAGGACGGTCACTAGCTATCGTCGGCATCGTAGGAAAGGTGTTGGTCTCAATTGTTGACTGAGCATCTTTAGCCGCGCTGTCGTTTGTTGTCTCTTTATTGATATTGTCCGTCATAACTTCCCCTAAATATTACCGTTAAAAAGATAGAATAATCTGATGAAAATATCCTGAACGTCAGGATTGTTTATGTATTCCAATAAATGAACAATCCTGACACTCATCACTAAGCCTACTACAAATCAGGCAAAAAGGTTAAGCCGCTAATACGTTTTTACGACGATAATCATGCCAGCTCTATAGCGCCAAACTCATGCGATTCTATCGCTAAATAAGAAAATATATCGGCAGGCACTATAGCAGTTCTGCTAAGGCGTGTCTTCAATTTAAAAATGGTGATAAAAATGAGATAAATTGCCGTCAAACAAGAAAAATAGCGCAAATAATATCGGGATATTAACCAGCTATTTGACGCTGATAGAAACAAACAAAAATGATAAGGCAGTATAGAACCGGCCTTATCATTTTTGGTCATTACGAAATTTTATACCACGATAGTTGTTATCAGCTCCAATAAAAGGCGGCTGATAACAAACTGTCTAGTATTAACTATTGATTATCTAACCGTGGTTTTTTTCTTCAAGCACTCGTAAATCTTTGCGTAGGATTTTACCGACGTTAGATTTTGGTAGCTCATCAATAAACTCAACATGGCGAGGACGTTTGTAACCAGTTAGGTTTTCTTTACCATAAGCGATGACTTCTTCGGCTGTCAGGCTGTTGTCACTACGTACCACGTAAATCTTCGGTACTTCACCGCTCTTCTCATCATCAATACCGATAACACCACACTCCAAAATCTTTGGATGCGTTGACATGGCGTCTTCAACTTCGTTTGGATAGACGTTAAAGCCAGACACCAAGATCATATCTTTTTTGCGATCGACAATTTTAAAGTAACCTTCTTCATCCATCACACCGATATCACCAGTACGGAAATAACCGTCTGAAGTCATGACTTCCGCCGTCGCATCTTCACGCTTCCAATAACCTTTCATGACCTGCGGGCCGCGAACACAAATCTCGCCACGCTCACCAAGGGCCACTTCATTGCCTTCTTCATCCAAGATGGCCATATCAGTCATAGGCATTGGCAAACCAATGTTACCGGAGAACTCCCCTGTACCATGCGGATTTGCTGAGGCAACAGGAGAAGTCTCTGACAAACCATAGCCTTGTACAATTACATTACCAGTAATCTTCTGCCATTTTTCGGCCGTGTCTTTCAATACTGCCATGCCGCCGCCCATAGACATCTCAAGCTTGCTATGATCTAGCGCTTGGAAAACTTCGCTGTTGGCCAGGGCATTAAACAGGGTATTAACCGCAGGGAAAAATGCTGGTGGATAGTCTTTGTAAGCTTTGATCAAGCTGGCACCATCGCGTGGGTTTGGCACGAGTAGACCGATACAACCACGGTATAGACCAAACATACCACATACGGTAAATGAGAAAATATGATATAGCGGCAGAGCGGTCATAATGACTGGCTGCTCATTACTACCATCAAACTTATCAAAAGCATCACCTAGATACGTATCGCTTTGAATCAGGTTGGCCACCAAGTTACCATGGGTCAGCATCGCACCTTTTGCCACGCCCGTAGTACCACCCGTGTACTGAAGTACCGCGACGTCGTCGAGACCGATATTGTTAGGGCGTTTATAGCTTTTGGCTGGGAAGCGATGTAGTGCTTTTTTGAACTTAACGCTGCCTCTAATATGATAATCAGGCACCATTTTTTTGACATGACGCACAACGGTATTAACGATCAGACCCTTTAATGGGCTCATCAAATCACCCATGGACGCCACGACCACATGATCAACCAAGTCCTTGCCAATATCTTCATAGGTTTTGGCAAAGTTCTCTAAAAGAATCAAAGCTTTGGTATCAGAATCTTCTAACTGATGCTCAAGCTCCTTGGTGGTATAAAGCGGATTAACGTTGACCAAGGTCATGCCAGCGCGAAGTACACCCAATACAGAAACGGGTAACTGCAAAATGTTTGGCATCATGACCGCAACTTTATCGCCTTTTTTTAGCCCAAGTGACTGTAGATAGGCAGCAATTTGTTTGCTATAGCAGTCTAAATCTTCGTAAGAGAGCTTAACATCCATACATACGAACGCAGTTTTGCCTGCGTGATTGATGAAGTTCTGCTCAAGTACGTCAATTAAAGAGGTGTTAGCAGCTGGCATGTCAATATTGTACTGAATACCAAGTTTTTCGTAAGTTTTGACCCATACCTTGTCATTACGACGAATGAGGTTACCTTGATTTTCCATAATCTTATCTCTCCTAGTAATAATAATGCGTTATCGTCCACCCATACCAATCACAGAGTGATAAACATACGAAACATCGGAGCGCAAGCAAACCCTCTTCAGGGTGGCAAGGCTGACGACGTCGACGTATGGTGATGAGTAAACAATGTAGCAGCAAATAGCCCTTTGTTCTTTAACATACACACTTTGTACAAACTACTCAATACAAAAGATTGCTACCTGAGTTCGTAAAGCACCTTGACGTAGTATATTACTATTTATATCAATAGCCTATCTATAAAATAATAGCCATATCCACCAGTTTTCACTACTAAACAATTATCCATTTATATCAGTTGCTATCGTCTGATATGCGTTGCATTAGCGCTTGCCGTCAAGCGCACTACCAAGCTCGGTCAACGTCACAAAGTTACGGCGCGTGCCATCTGTGTCACTGCTTGGTTTATCTGCGATACTGTTTTTTGCAAGCTTTGTGCTATCACTGTATTGCCAATTATTAATATATTCACTTTGGGTTAAACGTTGACCAAAGCCCGCTACCGCCACGACAAACTGGGTGTCAATATTGGCTTTATCCAAAGCATGACTGGTGTTGTTAATCGGTTGACTAATCAGTTTAGAGCTACCGCCTGTAGGCGCTTTATAACGGATTTTTAGATAGCCAAGTTCATTAGAGTTTTGTTTGTTATTCGAACTAATACTGGCATTGCTATTAGCATAACGGCGATCGCTATATAACCCTTTTTGACCTTTTGGTGTCACTTCAAACAAGGCGATAACTGCCTTGCCTGCCCCGAGCTCCCCTGCATCAATTTTGTCATTATTGAAGTCTTCTTCAGCCAGTACGCGATTTTCATAACCGATCAAACGCCACTCACTCACCACATCAGGATTAAACTCAACTTGGACTTTTACGTCTTTAGCGACGGTGTTAAATGTCGCTGCTAACTCATCACCAAAGACTTTCTTAGCCTCAGTTAAGCTGTCGATATAACTATAGTTACCATTACCATTGTCTGCCATCTGCTCCATCATGTGGTCATTGAGATTACCACGCCCAAAGCCAACCGTAGACAAAGAGATACCACGATCGCGATTGTCTTTGACCAAATCCAACATCTCATCGACATCACTGATACCGACATTAAAATCGCCATCCGTTAACATCATAATTCGATTGATGCCGTTCTTTTTTAACGCCTGCTCAGCTTGTCTGTAAGCCAGTTTGAGTGCATCTTCTCCATTGGTTGAGCCTGCCGCGCTTAAGCTTTCAATCGCAGCCAGTATTTTCGCTTTTTGGTCACCACTGGTCGCAGGCAATGCCACGCTGGTACTGCCCGAATACGTGACGATACTGATGCTATCTTGAGCGCGCATTTGTTCCGTCAATAGTTTAAGCGACGACTGTGCCAATGGTAGCTTATCGCGCGACGACATAGAGCCTGAGACATCTACTAAGAATACGAGATTGGCAGGTGGCATAGACTGTTTATCAGTTTTCTGTGACCAGCTACTATCAACGGCTTTGATGCCAACCTTGACGATTTTATTGCCTTGATCTGCTCTATCCCACGGCGAATCAACCACTTCAGTTGATACAACAAATGGTGCGTTGCCAAGGCGTTTGCCATCATCAAATTGATAGTTAAAATAGTTGATCATCTCCTCTACTCGTACAGCATCGACGGGTGGCAACTGTCCTTCATTTAAGTAGCGGCGCACATTGGCGTAGCTGCCTGTATCCGTATCGATAGATAAGGTCGATATCGCCATGTCCGTAGTTCGATGTACAGGATTCGCCTCGTTTTTTTGATAGTTGTCTTTCGTCTCTGGTGTGACTATGATGCTCGGTGACGGACGTATGACACTTGTCTGGGGTGCAGAACGTATCATCATCTGTTGTCCGCTGGCCAAGTTTATGGCAATGGGTGACGCCATGACAGATTCTGACATCACCGCTGCATCTTGTTCCACGGTACTGCTTGTCTCGGCTGGCACAGACTTACTTATTTGTGAGGGACTACAGGCTGTCAATCCTAGACTGGCTACAACACTAATTAACAGTGCATTTTTAGTGAAATTTTTGCCTATGGGTTTGGTTCTGTTTTCAATAACGGCAGGTGTAAGCATTTTTGACAAATGGTCAGATGACATGGCAGATATTCCTTATTGCAAATAGGTCAATGGCAGCGTGTTCGTATCGACACATTACGCCAATGATAAATGAATGATAGATGAATGACATAAGATAAACGCGCTCAAATATTGGAACACTTATTAATAATATAAAAAACAAATATTAGATTTACTATACTCAACTTAATCCATAAAAGCTATGTATCAGAACATCATAAGAAGGCTCTATAAAAGAAAAATATAAGCGCGTCACGACCTGTCGTCTATTCTGACTTATGCCTTTTTAATTCTGCCAATTTCCTTTACGATAGCACTATCCTATTTGTACGCTTGCACCAATTATCTATACCTATTAAAACTGATAAGTGAATCCTATTTTATGTCTGATGTTATTGATCATACGATCGCCCCAATTATTCCCAATGAGCCGATGGATACTCGCTCAGTCGCAGAGTTCACTGAGCAGGCCTATCTCAACTATGCCATGTACGTCATCATGGATCGGGCGCTGCCAAACATCGCTGATGGCCTAAAGCCAGTACAGCGCCGCATCGTCTATGCGATGAGCGAGTTAGGCCTAAAATCGACTGCCAAGGCTAAAAAATCTGCACGTACGGTCGGTGATGTGTTGGGTAAATATCACCCGCATGGTGATAGTGCTTGTTATGAAGCGATGGTACTGATGGCGCAGCCGTTCAGCTATCGCTATCCGCTCATCACGGGTCAAGGTAACTGGGGTAGCCCAGATGATCCAAAATCATTTGCGGCGATGCGTTATACCGAAGCCAAAATGTCTGCTTATGCCAATACTTTGCTCGCAGAGTTAGGTCAAGGCACAGTCGATTGGCAAGATAACTTCGATGGCACGATGCAAGAGCCAACAACCCTACCTGCCCGCCTACCTAACATACTATTGAACGGTACAACAGGTATCGCGGTCGGTATGGCGACGGATATCCCACCGCATAACCTGAATGAAGTGGTACGCGCAGCGATTCGTCTATTAAAAAACCCAGAACTGTCAGTTAAGCAGCTTACCCAGTCGATACCAGCGCCAGATTTGCCAACGCCAGCTGAAATCATTACCAGTAAAAAAGACTTGCAAGCGATGTACGAGACTGGTCGTGGCAGCTATAAAATGCGTGCGACGTTCCATGTTGATCCTAAAGAGAAAAACCTCGTCATCATCAATGCGCTACCCTACCAAGTTTCAGGCAACAAAATCCAAGAGCAAATCGCTAAGCTCATGACCGACAAAAAGCTGCCGTGGATTACTGATATTCATGATGAGTCAGATCACGAAAATGCCTGCCGTATCGTGCTTGAGCTAAAATCAACACGGGTCGATGTCGATCGCGTCATGAGCCATTTGTTTGCCAGTACGGATCTAGAAAGCAATTATCGCGTCAACATGAATATGATTGGCTTAAATGGTAAACCACAGGTCAAAAACCTAAAAGAAATCCTAGAAGAATGGCTAGTCTGTCGCCGCTCAGTGGTCACCCGTCGCTTACAATATCGCCTCGATAAAATCGACAAGCGCTTACATATCCTCGCAGGTTTGCTGATTGCTTATCTTAATATTGATGAAGTCATTCGCATCATTCGCGAAGAGGACGATCCAAAATTATCGTTAATGCAAGATTATGACCTGACTGACATCCAAGCCAATGCCATCTTGGATATTCGTCTGCGTCAGCTCGCTAAACTAGAAGAGATTGAGCTACGCCGCGAGCAAGATGAGCTGGCTGCCGAACGTGCGATCATTCAAGAGTATCTGGACAATCCAGACAGTCTGACCAATCTGATGATTGACGAGCTGACAGCCGATATGAAAGAACATGGCAATGAGCGCGTATCACCACTGGCAGAGCGCGAAGAAGCGCAAGCATTAAAAGAATCTGACCTTGTACCGAGCGAGCCTGTCACCGCCATCCTATCAAAAGCAGGCTGGATTCGTGCTGCTAAGGGTCATGACGTCGATGCCGCTGGCATGAGTTACCGTTCAGGTGATAGCTATCAAGCGCACGTCCGTGGTAAATCTAATGAAAGAATCTACGTACTCGACAGCACTGGACGCAGCTACAGTATCGATGCGCATAGCCTTGCTTCGGCGCGTGGTCAAGGCGACCCGTTGACTAGCGTATTAAAGCCACCAGCCGGTGCCAGCTTTGAGCAGCTATTAACGGGTGCTGACGAACAACGCATCATTCTTGCCAGCTCTGCAGGTTATGGTTTTATCAATACCGTCGGTAATCTAGATAGCAATCAAAAGGCAGGGAAAAATGTCATTAACCTAGCCACTGATAGCCGATTGCTTCCTGTTGCACGTATTGATGCACCAGCAGAAACGACTGCCAATGCTGATGGTGAGAATAGCAATACACGCGTAGCACCTGACCATATCGCCGTCGCAACCAATGCAGGATATTTACTGATATTTGGCCTCGATGATCTGCCTGAGCAAGCTCGCGGCAAAGGCAACAAACTTATCAAGTTAAAAGATGGCGAAGAGGTGCTTACTATCACGCCACTGAATCAGCAAGACAGCCTTATTATTACTGCTGGCAAACGCCATGTGACACTCAAGCCGAATGACTTGGCTAACTATACGGGTGTACGTGGTAATCGTGGTGGCCAGCTACCAAGAGGCTTTCAGAATGTGACCAGTGTTGAGGTTGGGTAGTTTTTGGATTTTAGAAAGTCAGGCTACGTCTGCTAATTGTCTTAGGATAGCTTTATGAGCAAAATTTTTGAACTCGATGACTTTGAAATAAACTCAGATATTTCTGGTATCGAAGTAGAGTATTATGCGATCTATTTTTTTTACTTGATTGAGTGGGCTTATTCAAGAAAGCTACTCTCAGATGAGCTAGAAACTTATGCACTCTTTATTACTGATATAGAACGAGTAAGAAATAAAAAAATAGATTGCTTTGATTTCTTATCAAAACAAATGGACTTTAAACTCTGTACGAGTTTTTTTAAAGACGATATTGTCATTGAGTTTGTTAAACTCTATATAGGCATTGATTATGATCCTCACATTAGGGAACATATGTGGCAAGGAGGTGGATTATGGATTCAAACTGAGTTGATCACGAATACTTATAAACCTATGGAAAGCAAAGCCTTAATGGAAGATATAGATAGTACGTTTAAATTATTTTTAGAAATTAATCATCCTGATAAAGTTGGAGACTACTTTCCATTGAGGTATAAGAGATAATATATAGCATTTAATTTTTCGTAGGGTGCGTTCCACGCACCGATTGAAGTAATAGCCTCTTAAAAAGCGTATAGAAAAAATCCTATAAGTAACTAAGTCAAACTATCAACTCTGCCGTAACTCCAAAATTGAAATGACTAAATCCTCTTCATTAGTCAGATACTGCTACAGTAAATCCGTCATTTTTACTAGCTCATCGTGTAATTGCTCGACAAGCGCTTTGTCTTGCACCACCCTTTTCACCAGCTTATCAATTTGAATTTTCAGGGTATCAAGTAGCATATTGAGATAATTGTAGTCATGACCTAATATCTCAAAATCAGGTGCGAACTGAGAATATAGTCAGTTCAATATAAAAGAGGTACGTTCAAAATAGCGTTCTACTGGGATGTATTTTCCTCGCTTGCTGTGCGCTTCGCACTCCAGAGGCTTCGCCAAATTTATCCCAGAATCACTGTATTCTTTTTAAATTGGATCGACTATACCCGTCTAAAATTCGCTGGACTATTTTTCCTCAAATATTGCTTTTAAAAAGCTTTCAATCTGAGTACTTGTCATTAGATAGGGATTATAGTCAGAACCTGCTGAAAAGCTTTTTAGGGCATACTCTTCATCTTCAGCGCTTGACGTAAGATGTTTGACTAAAAACCCATTCCATTGACGCGATTCTATTTCCTCTATATTGACAATATTAGGAAAAATGGCTGAGTGCTCGTCAAGTATTTTTTCTAAGGCAGTATTGATAGCAGGCCTTGTTCCTTGAAAACTTTGAACGAAGTAGCCTTCACTAATGACTAACGCTGAAACGATATCGTTTTCTTCAAAATATCTGCGCCAGTACTCAAGTGCACGAGTCAGCTCAATTCCAGAGTCCAAATCGACATTTTTAGCGATATATGTCATGTTGATAAGAATATGCTCGCCACTTCTTTTTTTACTTTCTGGAGTATGGCTTGTCGTTGTATGCATAAGAAACCTTATTTATAAAATGCTTACCTAAACTAAGATACACTTTATTATAAAATATAATCAATAAAATTTTTGGATTTTGACCGATTTTTTATCAGCTATCATGATTTTTAGAGTTATAGCATAAAAATTTTAACGGGATAGCACGCAGCATCTATCACCGTAAAATAGTACTACAAAAGTTGTCAAAATCAGTGTAATAGCATTATTCTAATCGTTCAAAAGTCTAATCTGTATTTGCCTATCAACCGCAACTTAAGCCCAAAATAGAGGCCAACTAGTAACCTAACGCATCATAGACGACTGCCAACTCTCTATCAAAAACAATCAAGGCATCAATAGCGACCCATCTCAACCGTTGTCTCAGCAAGGACACTATCGCCTTGCCATGCCTGCACATCTACCGTATATAGATGACTTTTGCCACCTGAGCAAGGCGGTTTATATGCACCACCCACCTCGCCTTTACGGCTACGGTATTCTGCGACCATCTCAATCCCTACTGGTACCTCATAAGAATAAAAAACAGTCCATCTCATCTTATAAATTAATTTTGATAATTAAATATAACCTTATAATAAATCAACACTGTTCAGTTAATTACATCGTTTAGGATTTTTGTTAATCCTTCGAATAAGCATTAATCGATCACACCGCCAGCAAAGCAAATACTGCATCAGTAGCCAAATTTTCAGCATCACAGGTTACTCGATAGTTATTTATCTCTTTGGGTATGTTGTAGTAGTATCTAAATCATTGGTATTGAAACGACTAAAAATAATAGGATCATCATGTTTATCGAAGATAAAATTGCCAAAGAAAGTATGACCACTAAAATCTCGACACCTAAGATCATCTTTTTTGACATCGATGATACTTTGAGCCGTAACGGTATTATCGCCGAACACAACAAAGCGACCCTTGAGCAGCTTGCAGGTACTGATATTAAGCTGGTGATTTCAACGGGACGCTCCAAAGCGATATTGCCAGCAGATATTTTAGCCTTGCTCGAAGCTGATGTCTTAGATGCCATTATTTGTATGAATGGACAGTATAGCTTTGATAAAAGCGGTCGAATTAGCCACTATCCGTTGTCCGCTGAACAAACAGATAAAATAGTGCGCTTGTGCCAGCAGAGTGATTTAATTCATAAGTTTGACTCGGCAACCCATATCGCATGGTCAGGTGAAAATGACCGTTTGCGCGAGTTCAATGCTGTCACACCCAATTCTATTGTTGACCCTGAGTATTACAAGTCAAACACTGTCTATCAGTGCTCGGTATTTTTTAATAATCAACAAGAAAAAATGCAAGACGTCGATTTTGCGCAGTATGATTTAAAACTGGTGCACTGGCATCAGATTGGTGCAGACATACTACCAGCCGATGCGTCTAAAGCACGAGGTATCAAAGATGTGTGCAAATATTATGCGGTAGATGCCAGTGAGTGTATGGCGTTCGGTGATGGAATGAATGATTTAGAGATGTTTGACTTGGTCGGCTATGCGGTAGCGATGGGTGATGCAAAGCAAGAATTGATTGCGCGTGCAGACTTTGTCACTGGTACGATTGAAGAGCGCGGTATTCAGTCGGTGCTTGATCGATTGCATGTAGCATTATAAAAATAGACCGTAGCGTGCGATAACTGTTACACGCTACAACCTTTCATAGGCGATAAGCTGTGGGTGCAAGATAACTTTTAACGGGAAAAGTTGGTGAAATTTATCTTCTTACTATCAATCCATAAACCCAACTACCAATTTTATAAAATCCGACAATAATCAAAATAAGCACCACAGCCGCCAATACATAAGCCAACCAATTGGGCACACTACTCAACCAACCAATCGTAAACACCAAACTCATATATGTCTCAACTGGCCAATCGATGATAGCGGTCGGTGAGCCAGCATTGAACAGTGCCATAAAAGCGACGATACCAAGCACAGCCGTAATAATCCCAGTACGTTTACGATTACTCATCTCATTCCTCTTCTAAACTCAATCAAATGACACTAACCACTCAAGGCATTGTTAAGGCATGGTCAAACCACCATCGACAGCGATCGACTGTCCAGTGATAGCCGAACTCAAATCTGATGCCATGAGCAATACAGAATTGGCAAAGTCAGCCACTGAAGTCGCTTGACGCAGCGGCGTAGTAGTCGCGATATAATCGAATACTTCTTCGGTGGTTAGACTGCTTGCATCGGTGGTTTTTAGCAGTCCACCTGCCAGCAAGTTTACGCGAATGCCATACTGCCCTAGCTCCGCAGCGAGATTGCGTGTCAGCCCAATCAATGCTGATTTAGCAGTGGTATAGTCGTAATAGGTGACTACTGGATTATAAACAAGGTTGGTTGAGATATTGATGATTTTACCCATCTGCTGCGCTTTCATCTGTGGCAATACGGCCTGTACTGTATTGACCGCTCCTTTGACGATACCATCCATCTGCTGCGAGAAATGCGACCATTTGACGGTCTCGATGCTGGTGTACTCGGCACTGGGATTAAACTGATAATTTGGCAAGGCGTTATTGACCAATACATCGATATGACCATGACGGCTGACGACTTCAGCCGCCATTGCTTGTACTTGCTCAAGCTCGGTGACATCCGCTTGATATGCAAATGCTTGCCCACCCGCCGCTATGATATCAGCAACCACTCTATTAGCTGCCTCTTCACTATTGAGATAGTTGACACAAACGATTGCGCCTGCTGCTGCCATTTGCTGAGCAATCTGTGCGCCAAGACCACGACTGGCTCCCGTAACGATAGCGACTTTTTCTGTGAGCAGTGCAGGAATCACTGAGGTGCTGTGAGTCGAGGTAATTTGAGTCATGATGTTGCATCCTTTATTATTGTGGTATGGTTATTTAGTATTATGAGAATTAAGGGCTTAGCGCGTTTTGGCCTGCGTTAATCATAGCATGGTTATATACTGCCTTCTCTCGATTCACTGTTGGCGATTTTCTAAAAGCCCTACCAAACATTGGCTGCCTTTAAGTTAGCTTTAATACTCATTTGATTGGCACGACTCGCTACCTTTATTAGTATTACTAAGTACTGTCTTGAAGATAGCTCTTTAAATTGTGCAAAGCGATAACCATAATAGTTTTATTAGCGACATTAGGCATTTATCGTCTTGCCATTTTTATCAATTTTTTTGATTTGCATCATCTTTATTTAGGAGAGATATTTTGACCCATTTATCATCGTCCCATCCAACCATTAATACCTCGGCCCGTATCGGTCGCATAGTGCCAAAAGCATTATTAGCGGCAGCTGTTGGCTTGGCACTAGCCAGCTGTAGCAACTCTGACAATGCAGCGGATGGCAGCGCAGTGGCGAGCAATGAGACGCTCAATCTGTATAACTGGTCAGAATATATGCCGCAAGAGATTTTAGATGGTTTTGAAGAAGAGACTGGTATCTCGGTTAATTACACCACGTTTGACTCTAACGAAGCGATGTATGCCAAACTCAAACTACTCGATGACTCTAGCCAATATGACTTAGCCATTCCATCGACTTATTATGTCGAAAAGATGGCGAAAGAAGGACTGTTGCAAGAGTTAGATAAGTCTAAATTGAGCAACTTTAAAAACCTCGATACCTCATTTACCAATACCAAAGTCGACCCTGATAATAAATACTCTATTCCTTATATGTGGGGCAGCACTGGTCTAGCGATTAATGGTGACAGTGTCGATCCTAAAACCGTCAATAGCTGGAATGACCTATGGGATCCTAAGTATAAAGGTCAAGTGATGCTCACCAACGACGTACGCGAAGTCTTTGGTATGGCACTACTGACCCTAGGCTACTCGGGCAACAGTAGTAATCCTGACGAAATCGAAGCCGCTTACGATAAACTGACTACATTGATGCCAAACGTCAAAACATTCAATTCTGATGCAACACGTATGCCCTACATCGAAGGTGAGACTTCACTTGGTATGACATGGAATGGTGAGGCTGTCATGGCCAATGACGAAGGTCTGACCAGCTTGGTTTATAAGTATCCAACGGAAGGCGCTATCTTATGGATGGACAATTTTGTCATTCCAAAAAACGCCAAACAGGTGGATGCAGCACACAAATTTATTGATTACTTATTGCGCCCTGAAAACGCAAAAATCGTGAGTGAAGAGATCGGCTATGCGTCACCAAATATAGCAGCACGTGAGCTTATGGATGAAAGCGTCCGTAACAATCCAACGATTTACCCATCCAAAGATGTACTAGCAAAAGCTGAGTTCCAAGAGGATGTGGGTGATGAAGCGTTGCAAGTGTATCAGCAGTACTGGGATAAGCTAAAAACTGGTCGCTAATAGTCATGGTTTAGCATTCATTCTAGCAATAAAAAACGCTGATCTTAAATGATCAGCGTTTTTTTGTATGTTATAAATGCAGATCTGTCTCGCCGCCCTGTTCTTTTATTCGGCGCTGCTCACGGCGCTGATAGCCCAAACCAGACGCTGCAAACCAGTGCGGCTTAGTGGTTTGTAGCAAGTCGCTCAACTGCTGTAGTTGGGTTTGCAAAGTTTGTGTCAACCAAAAATACCCCTGCCACTCAAACGCCAAGTGCTGTACGCTCGGATACTCTGAGACGGCAATACGAGTAATGGGGCGAAATACTTCATCGCTTGGACTACGTAATACCGCGGCCATATGGTGCATGGCTTGAGTCAACTCATGCTGATAATGTATCAATAGGACATGGTTTTCTTCATCGATCTCGATATTCGCCAAGCGCGGCGCGGCACTTAATAGTAAATCAATCGTGCCTATGATATTACGATGAGTACGCTGAATCGTCTCTAGCGTTTCTTTTTCGATTCCTGACTCACTTGCTGTCGCAGCAATATGTGGACGCACGGCTAGCAGGCGTTTATTGATCTGTTGTAGCGCTGTGACCAATGCTCTATCAACGGGTACTTCCTTAACAGGAAAGGCTACTGGGTTTAACTTTTGAACAGAATCGTCCACTACTCCATCCGTTGCGTCAATATGATGACCTACGCCAGCATAGAGGCTACTACAAGCGTCAAGGTTACTACTCAACAAGAACCGCCACATCAAGGTCGACTTCAACGGCAAAATCAGCGTCACTGCTACCGAAACGCCTGTACCCAGTAAAATGTTTAGTGCGCGGTAGATGCCGTCTTGACCGATACTATTGTTACCTAGATCAGAGACAATCATCAACATGGTAATACCCGTCAGTAGCCCTGTGTAGCCAAGATTTCTAACTGCTAAATAACCAATGATACCGCTTAATAGACCGATGAGTGCATAATCCACCCATAGCCACGCACCCGCATTCTGATTGAACCACAACACCCCAAGAGCAGTGCCAATACCTAATAAAGTCCCTAGTACGCGCTCTTTTGCCTTGGTATAGATAGCGCCTTGATACTGTAATAATCCTAAAATGATAAAAACCGTAATGGTCGTCCATTCACCATGTGGGAGGTTGGTGAGTGTATTGACCAATAGGGCCAATATTACCGCCGTTCCTAAGCGAATGGCATGCAAGACATCGGCATGTTGATAGCGAACATAAGGTTCAGTAAATGGAGCAGTAACACGCTGGTAAAGGGTTGATTTCACGCAAGGCTACTCTTTTTAGTTGATAATCGAGATAAATGATCAAACACATAGGTTACTCACAAACATGCTAGCAGTCGATTCTCTATTTACAAAGCATTAATCAAAAAAAACGTCTTCTGCCTATCAAAAGACAAAAGACGTTCATGTTCAAACGCTACTTATAAATTGCTGAATTTAATAAATCTGACTAAACTTCCAAATAGTCGAGGATACCTTCCGCAGCTTCGCGGCCTTCCCAAATAGCGGTTACGACCAAGTCGGAGCCACGCACCATATCACCACCAGCAAATATCTTAGGATTCTGGGTCTGGAATTTAAAGGTTTGTTTTTCTGCGGCCAATACGCGACCAGAGCTGTCCATCGCCACTTGCTGAGACTCAAACCAATCAGCAGGACTTGGTCTAAAACCAAATGCCATAATGACGGCATCACATGGGATGATCTCTTCAGAGTTAGGAATCGGCTCAGGACGCTGACGACCACGGTTGTCCGGCGCACCTAGATGCGTAGTGACTACTTTTACGCCATTGACCTTGCCATTTAAGCCAATGATTTCAGTAGGCTGACGGTTGAATAAAAACTCAACGCCTTCCTCACGAGCATTGACCACTTCGCGGCGTGAGCCAGGCATGTTTTCTTCATCACGGCGATAGGCACAGACCACTTGCTCAGCACCTTGACGAATACTGGTACGGTTACAGTCCATCGCTGTATCACCGCCACCTAATACCACCACTCTCTTGCCTTTGAAGTCGATATACTCTTCGGCATCTTTTTCCCAGTCATTACAACGGTTCACATTGGCGATTAAGTAATCTAGCGCATCGTAAACGCCTGTCAGTTCTTCACCAGCAAAGCCGCCGCGCATATAGGTGTACGTACCCATACCCATAAAGACTGCATCATATTCAGCCAATAGCTCATCGATAGTGACATCTGTGCCAATTTCTGTTTCTAGGCGGAATTCCATACCCATGTCTTCAAAAATCACACGGCGATTGCGCATGACGTCTTTTTCCATTTTGAATTCAGGAATACCAAAAGTCAGTAAGCCACCGATTTCAGGACGTTTATCAAAGATGACAGGTTTTACGCCATTTCTGACCAAGATATCTGCGCAGCCAAGACCTGCTGGTCCTGCGCCGATAACCGCGACTTTTTTGTCCGTCCATACCACTTCAGACATATCTGGACGCCAACCGAGTGCAAAAGCAGTGTCGTTGATATATTTTTCAACGTTACCAATCGTCACTGCACCAAAGCCGTCGTTCAACGTGCAAGCACCTTCGCACAGACGGTCTTGTGGACAAACTCGTCCGCATACTTCAGGCAAGGTATTGGTACGGTGGCACAATTCTGCTGCTTGAAATATTTGACCTTCTGTCGCCAGTTTGAGCCAATTTGGAATGTAGTTGTGTACTGGACATTTCCACTCACAGTACGGGTTACCACACTCAAGACAACGATGCGACTGCTGCGCCACTGATTCATTTTCAAACGGTTTGTAAATCTCGACAAACTCTGTTGAGCGCGTCGCGATGTCTTTTTTGGTCGGCTCAAGCCGAGGTACATCTAAAAACTGAAAGCTATTTTCTAAGCGTTTTGCCATGGTGTTATCTCTGTAATATAAGGCTCTTCTATGATGGGTGGTGGCAGGCAACGATACTTAATACATCAGGACTTAAAATCTCTACGTCGTTGCTGCCACTTACCTACTCGAAACCTGTGAGTTAAAACGTGTCTTAAAACGGAACACTGGCGACTCTGATTAAATTAATTGATTGAATCAACTTAATACAAGCTACTGTGGGTCAGCCATCGTGGTTTTAAGGAGACTCGCAATGTTTGCCGCTTTTGGCTTCACCAAGTAAAACTTACGAACATAATGCTCAAAGTCAGCCAAAATAGTCTGACCCCACGCGCTACCAGTTTTCTCTACATGGGTCTCAATCACTTGTTGTAAATGAATGCGATGACCTTCCGTCTGCTCACTTGAGATACGGTTTAAATCAATCAATTCATGATTGCAGCGATCAAAGAAATCCCCTTCCATGTCGAGCACATAAGCAAAGCCACCCGTCATACCAGCACCGAAGTTGAGACCAGTACGCCCAAGAATGGTCATTATGCCGCCCGTCATATATTCACAGCAATGATCACCAGTGCTTTCGATGACCGCATGCGCACCAGAGTTACGAACCCCGAAACGCTCACCTGCGGTACCAGCAGCATATAGCTTGCCACCCGTTGCACCATATAGGCAGGTATTGCCAATGATGGCTGTTTCTTGGGCGATAAAGTTTGAGCCTTTTGGCGGATAAATGACAATCTCACCACCTGCCATGCCTTTTCCAACATAGTCATTGGCATCGCCTTCAAGCTCAATATTCAAACCGCCAGCATTCCACACGCCCAAACTCTGCCCTGCTGTACCAGTCAAACGAAGTTTTATCGGCATATCACTCATGCCAAGGTTGCCCCATACTTGTGCAATCTCGCCAGAAATACGAGCACCGATAGATCGGTCACAGTTACCAACAAAATAGCTATAATCGCCGCCATTACCTTGACGAATATTGAGCAGCATATCACTAATCATTTGCTCTGCAAGTAAGCCTTTATCAAATGGCTCATTACGCTCTACCTGACAGGTCTGCGCTTTGCCACTACTGGCCGGATGGCTAAATAATAGTGGTGATAAATCCAAATGGCGCTGCTTATCAGTATTGCCTTCTAGCACGTCAAGCAAGTCTGTACGTCCGACCAGCTCTTCCATACTACGCACGCCTAATGCTGCTAACCACTCGCGTGTCTCCGTAGCGACAAATTTAAAGAAGTTAATCAACATTTCCGCTTCGCCGATGAAATGCTCATCACGCAGTTGAGCTTTTTGCGTGGCAACGCCAGTCGGGCAGTTATTTAAATGGCAAATACGCAAATACTTACAACCAACAGCAATCATCGGCGTCGTACCAAAGCCAAAGCTTTCAGCACCAAGGATAGCCGCTTTGACCACATCCAGACCAGTTTTTAGACCGCCATCCGTTTGGATACGCACTTTGTCTCGAAGACCATTGACCCGCAATGACTGATGCGTCTCAGCAAGACCTAGCTCCCAGGGCGAACCAGCATGATGGATAGACGACAATGGTGAAGCGGCGGTACCACCATCATAACCTGAGATGGTAATCAAGTCGGCATAGGCTTTTGCGACGCCAGTAGCGATAGTACCAACACCCGGACGTGAGACCAGTTTGACCGAAACCAAGGCATCTGGATTGACTTGTTTTAAGTCAAAAATCAGCTGCGCCAAATCTTCAATAGAATAAATATCATGATGCGGCGGCGGTGAAATCAACGTCACCCCCGGCACTGAATAACGCAGACGGGCAATCAAGGCATTGACTTTACCACCCGGTAACTGACCACCCTCACCCGGCTTAGCACCCTGCGCCACTTTAATTTGCATCACTTCTGCTGAGCGTAAATACGCTGGAGTTACACCAAAACGACCCGAGGCTACTTGCTTAATTTTTGAGTTGCGCAAGGTACCATAACGTACTGGGTCTTCTCCGCCCTCACCAGAGTTTGAGCGACCACCAATAGTATTCATCGCCATAGCAATGGCTTCATGCGCTTCAGGAGATAGCGCGCCTAACGACATACCAGCCGAGTCAAAGCGGGTCAAAATCTTGGAGATATCTTCGACGTCATTGACATCGATAGGATTGTCCGTCTTTAACTGCAATAAGTCACGCAAAGTGGCGACCGGACGGCTATTAACCAAATTGGCATAATTACGATAATTGTCATAATCGCCCGTGCGTACAGCGGTATGTAGGCTGTTGATCACGTCAGGATTAAAGGCATGGTATTCTTTATTAAAGACGAATTTCAGCAGACCACCTTGATCCAGTGGCGCACGACGTTTAAAGGCATTCGCTGCTAGCTGCGCTTGATCGGCAGCTAAGTCTGCGAAGGTAGCGCCTTTGATACGACTTTGCACACCTTTAAAGCACAGACCCACCACTTCCTCTGAGAGACCAACTGCTTCAAATAATTGTGCGCCGCGATAAGAGACAATGGTAGAAATACCCATTTTTGATAAGATTTTTAGCAAACCTTTATCCAAGCCTTTTCGGAAATTAACCCGCGCTTGAATCGGATCACCAAGTAGCTCACCAGTGGCAACCAAATCATCGATGACGTCATAAGCTAAGTACGGATACACACAGGTCGCGCCAAAACCAATCAATACCGCTATTTGATGCGAGTCACGAGCCAGACCTGTCTCAATCACCAAGTTGGCATCAGTACGAATACCTTGACCAATCAAATAGTGATGTACGGCGCCCGTAACCATGATGGCATTGGCTGGTACTTTGTCGGCATCGATATCTTTATCAGACAATACGATCAGCGTGTTACCAGTACGGATGCTAGTCGCTACTTGCTCACAAATAGCCACGATAGCATCAGACAGCTCTACAGTACGGTCATAGTTCAGATCAATGCGCGCCATTTTGAACGCCGAATCATCCAAGGTTTCAAGCTGCTGCATTTTGCTGGCTGACAAGACTGGTGACGATAAAATAATACGGTGTGCGTCTCTAGCTGATGGCGCAAATACGTTGGTTTCTGCACCTAAGCAAGTCTGTAGCGACATCACAATGGATTCACGTAGTGGATCGATTGGTGGATTGGTTACTTGAGCGAACTGCTGACGGAAGAAGTCACCGACATGGCGAATTTGCTGCGACAGTACAGCCATTGGCGTATCATCACCCATAGAACCAACTGGCTCTTGACCATTTTCAGCGTTAGGACGAATGATTTCTGTACGCTCTTCATTAGTGATGTGATACATTTTCTGTAAAGCTTTTAGCTTATCACCACGGCAAGCTTGCGCTGCCAAGGTTTCTTCTAAGCGCTCATCATCACGGACGCGTGTCGCTTCTTCACGTAGCCATTTACGATATGGATGAGCAGTTTTTAGTAAGGTTGCAATGGCAGTCGTATCTAAGACTTGACCAGTCAACGTATCAATGACCAGCATTTGACCAGGTCCGACTCGACCTTTTGCCAATACATCTTGTGGCGAGTAATCCCAAACGCCAACCTCTGACGCAACGGTAATATAGCCGTTCTTGGTCGTTACCCAACGTGAAGGACGCAGGCCGTTTCTATCGAGCATACAGACCGCATAGCGTCCATCTTGAATCACAAGACCTGCTGGACCATCCCACGCTTCCATATGCTGCGAGTAAAATTCATAAAACGCGCGCAAATCCATATCCATGCTATCAACATTCTGCCACGCAGGTGGTACCAGAATCGACATTGCATGGAACAAATTCATACCACCAGACATCAGTACTTCAAGCATATTATCTAAGCTTGATGAGTCCGAACCTGTGCTATTCACTAATGGCGTCAGTTCATTTAAGTTAGGCAGTTTGTCTGATTTTAATTTTGGCGTACGTGCTTTAGACCAGTTACGATTACCCGTGATGGTATTCAGTTCACCATTATGGGCAAGATAACGGAAGGGCTGTGCCAATGGCCAGCGCGGTAACGTATTGGTTGAAAAACGCTGATGGAACACCACGATATGCGAGGCCAAACGCTCATCTTGTAAATCCAAGAAAAACGCTGGTAGATCGGAAGGCATTACCAAGCCTTTGTAAATAATCGTTTGACAGTTCAGCGAGCACACATAAAACAGCTCATCATCCACCAAACGCTGCTCTGCTTTTTTGCGGGCTACAAACAGCTTACGGTTAAAATCTTCCGCATCTAAAGTGTCAGGTGCGTTGACAAATACTTGCTTAAAGCCTGGCAAGGTCTCACGACCAATCTCACCGACAATACTTAGATCAAGTGGTACGTCGCGCCAGCCAGCAATCTCTAAACCCTCAGCAATAATTTCATCAGCAAGTACCTGCTGACTGTACTGGGCTTTGGACTCGTCGAGATTAACAAACACCATACCTACAGCGAAATTATCTGTGACTACTAACTGTTGCTCGCGGGCAATGTCTTTGAAGAAAGCCGTGGGTGTCGCCAATAGCAAACCACAACCATCGCCTGTCTTACCGTCAGCAGCAACACCACCACGGTGCGTCATACAGCTGAGGCTATGAATAGCCGTTTTTACCAAATCGTGACTGGCTTGTCCCTCAATATGAGCAATCAAACCAAAGCCGCAGTTATCAGAAAAGTCATCCGGCGTGGCCAAATGCGTATGGGAAGAAATCATTGACATAGCTTGTCCTTTTGAGTAAACGGGCAGCTTATATATCCAATGCGGAGTATAAACTGGTGACCGCAGGCAGAACGGGCTGGTAGGTAAATATTCGTATATTCGAATTAATAAATAGTGCGATGCTCAGTAGACAGTTATGCTGTGAGAATAAGAGGAAACTCTAACTCTCACAGTGCTTTGGCAACCAATCCTTTGATAATCTAATAACAGACCACTCGTGTAATAATAAAATGCACCAATAAACAGTCAGTAACCGCCCATGGCAACCGGGTAAAATAACACCCTGTATACCAGTTACCCACTCATTAGCACTTTCATTAACGCTTGGTGTTACATCCTACTAGCGTGGCTTAGTAAGCGGCTAGTTGAGCATGCGACAATATGGCATTTTATTAATATTGAATATCAGACACTCTATATACAAGCGCCTTAGTAACCCTAATCGAAGTGACACTAGCAGGGATTTTGCGATTTGTAATAAGCTTACTATAGAGGGCCAATCGCCGCGCTTGAAGCGACAACCGTTTAGTAAGCAACTATCTTACCACTAATAATAAGTTACTAAATGACTGCTCGTTAAACCGTTATTTACGATAACTATACAGAGCGTTGCCCATACTCATCTTAGTTAATGCTTAACAAAAAATCTAGTCTTTTCTATCGATTCATCAGCCATAAATTGTAAGACAACTTATTACTATTAGTTATAGGACAATGAAAAACCAGATTGAAAACTTAATACAAAGAGAGAAATTTAAGACTTAACTGCAAAAAGACATAAAGCCTAGCTGTCTCTAAACCTCACTTTAAAACAGCCAAAACGAGTGCTAATACATCAAAAAACCCACTAACAGAGACAGTTAGTGGGTTTCATTATTAAATTAACACTCAATAAGGGTCAGTTACTTTTATCTTCTATTAGCGCCTTCATGCTGTCACTATTATTTTTTGAAGGATTGGTATTGGCGACTCGACCAGTAGCGTTCGAATTATTGCTTGCACCATTACTGCTATTCGTATTTGGTAGTTTTGGCGCTACTACCACTGGTGGTCTTTTTATAGGATTATTACCCGTTCCTGATGTCGTAGGCGTTTTATTGTCCTGATTAGACCTATTTGCCTCATTTTCGTTTTTAGTCGGTACTTCAGAGATTGATTGTGATTCATTACCAACAGTACGTTCTTCATTGACTGACAAGGTCGCAGAGGTATCAACCGACTGGCGGATACTTTCCTCGCTACTATCATTAGTTGCTTCTTGACCGCCACGATTGGCATTATTGCTGACAGTTTTTTCATTGACACTATCATTAGTTTGCGTTGTCTGACGGACCGGCAATTCACGTTTGGTTGGACGCAAATTAACAGATTGTGTGCGTCTAGCACTCAAGTCTTTGACCGGATCAGGGCGTTCGTAATTGTCGATGATACTGACATAGCGATTAATTTCTTCAGGCAAGACACGCACATTGGCCGGTAGCCTAAAATCAATTAATTTGGCAGCACCAACAGCCTCTTGCGGACTGCTCATCAAACCATAAGTCAGCATATAACGGATCTGATTATTATCATCAAGATAGCGAAAGTACGAAAACTTCTCACGGTCTTCACGGCCTTCTAAATAACTGACAATCACCTCGTTTTCTGCAACATTCATCACCTGCACGGTCCATTTTCCTTTATTAGCCAGCAGATAACGCTTGTCTTTAAATTCATCAGGATAACTGCGTAAATCACGAACCGTCGTATCAAAACTGATCGGCTGTACATCCGTATCTAGTTCATGTAGCGACTCAATGGCTAATGGCTGCTCAAGTTCGGCACTTAATGTTTGCGGGGCTGATATCGGGGCATTTTCAATCTTGGCACCCATCGCTGGTGTTTGACTAAACATCCAGACCAAAGCCGTAGCAACGCCCAACACTAGGGTCACTAACAACCAAATCAGTGCTTGACGACGATATGACTGACCAGCGGTGCGAGTCGACGAGCTAGATGCTGCCATGAGGAGATCCTTGGTGAAATATAGTTAAACGCTTTAAATCTGTGCTCATACCAATACAGTGACAATCAATAAATTTGACGTTCTGATGAGCTATGTTGTGACAAGACATCAGTGAGAAGCTCGGCATCAAAATCATTGGTCAACACAGCTTCACCTATTGATTTTAGCAAAATAAGGCGGATTTGTCCGTGTTTCACTTTTTTATCATGACCCATCAAGTCTAAAGCCGTTTGTACGTCAATAGCAGGCGGGGTGATAGGCAAATTGGCCAATGTCAAAACGCGCTTAATACGAGCCACATCCTCATTCGTTAACCAGCCTAGTTTTTGTGATAGCTCAGCCGCTTGTACCATGCCAGCGGCAACGGCCTCACCATGCAGCCAATTACCATAGCCTTCATGGGTTTCGATCACATGACCAAAAGTGTGGCCGAAGTTCAATAACGCACGCACACCCGACTCTCTTTCATCTTGGGCGACGACATCGGCTTTGTACTGACAGCAACGTTTTACCGCCTCGCCAAGTACCGCCAAATCTAAAGCCATCATTGCCGGTAAATTGTGCTCAAGCCACGTCAAAAAATCCGCATCCATGATAAGCGCGTATTTAATGACTTCAGCAAGACCTGCCGAAAGCTCACGCGCTGGTAGGGTTTTTAGCGTACTCATCTCAGCAAGTACTATTTGCGGCTGCCAAAAAGCCCCAATCATATTTTTGCCTTGGGCATGATTGATGCCTGTTTTGCCACCAACGCTTGAATCCACTTGCGACAATAACGTGGTTGGAATTTGGATAAAATTCACTCCGCGCATAAAGCTGGCGGCTGCAAAGCCTGTCATATCACCAACCACGCCGCCGCCAAGTGCGATAAGCGTAACATCACGATTGAAATGCTCAGCCATTAGGGCATCATAAATTTGGTCAATACTCGTCTGGTTCTTATATTGCTCACCATCTGGTAACACACAGACCTTTACCGTAAATTGCTGTGCTAGCTCATCTTCTAACGATTTTAAGTATAAAGGTGCCACAATATCATTGGTGACAATCAATACTTGGCGACCGCTAATATAAGGTGCGACTTGCTTCGCCATACTGCTAGCTTCTGTCGCAGATTTTTCAGTAATGATGATTGGATAATCATGACTTTGCGTGTGTACCGTTAAGCCATCATGAAACAGTGCCGTTGCCATGAAAGTCTCCCTGAGCATTTTTTAGTGAAGTAACATTAGCTTAGTATCGTTATAAATCTAGAGCGTGTCCTCAATTCAGTCGGTAGCGCGCTAAATGGATTAAAATGAGGACACGCCATAGTCTATTATTTTTATCTTTAATCTTTAATCTTCTTTAGAGTCTGGTGTTATAGAAGGCGCGCAACACAAGGATTCGAGCTGCTGTAATAATTGATTGACCATATGGCGAGGATACGTATGACCAGTAGGCATAATGATATGAGCCACTTGCCGGTATAATGGATCGCGCTTACTGTATAAATCTTGCAATATTTTTCTGGGGTTGGGCTGTTGTAATAAAGGTCGCGACTTATCTTTGGCAGTGCGGGCCATTTGCACATCAACTGGTGCATTGAGATAAACCACGATACCACGCTGCTTAAGAAATTCACGATTTTCAGCAGCCATGACAGCACCACCACCCGTTGCCAAGACAATCTGCTTTTGCTGGCTCAGCTCATCAATGGCACGTGTCTCACGTTCACGAAAGCCCGCTTCGCCTTCTTTAGCGAATATCCAAGCAATATCAGCGCCGGTTTGCGACTCGATATACCAATCGCTATCTACGAATGTCCGCCCTAACTGCTTGGCAAGCAGTCGGCCAATTGTGGTCTTCCCCGCTCCCATCGGCCCCACTAAAAATACCGACGGTAATTCCTCCACCATAACACTCACTCAGCTAAATTAGGTATGATACAACGTCATTGATATTCTGGCTAGTAATGAGCAGTGATTATTATGAGTAAAATCCACGCATGCACAAAAACTTACCCATAAAAAAAGCAAGCACTAGGGCTTGCTTTTTTTGATTCATAACCTATAACACGATTATTAATTTAAACGGCTCACACCATCGTTGATCAGTTTTGGCGTAACAAATATCAGTAGCTCTTCTTTAGAGTTACTACGGACATCACGACGGAATGCACGACCGACGTAAGGCAAGTCCCCTAAGAAAGGCACTTTAGATACCTCATTAGTGGTACGGTTTTTAAAGACCCCGCCTAGTACGATGGTTTGACCATCTTCAACGATGACATTGGTCGAGATTGAATCTTCGGCAATTGCTACCTGATTATTGATAATCGTTGGCGTGCCATTGGTAATAACAAGTTGCAAGCCAATTTTACCATCTGGTGTAATGTTTGGCGTCGCTTCTAAGCTGAGTGCCGCTTCTTTAAAGCTGGTCGTGGTTGCTCCACTGGCAGACGCTTCTTGATAAGGAATCTGCGTACCCGATGATACTTTGGCTGTTTGTTTGTCCGCTGTCAAAATCTTCGGCGTTGAAATAACTTCACCGCGATTGTCGGCTTGCAGTGCTGACAATTCAAGATCCAGCATCACATCAGACATACTTAACAAGCCAAAAGCGATACTACCCGCTGGATTGGCAACGCCTAAATCAACGTTTAAGTTATCGGGACGGCTGATATCATAAGAAGGATAAGAAACCGTTTGACCATTGACAGTCGTCGTTTCAATATCAAAATCCTTAAGATCTGCCAAAGTCTGATTACTACCGCCGACCAATAGGCTACGGTTATTCGCTGCGCCATTCGATAGGATACCCCAACGAACGCCAATCTCTTTACTAAAGCTATCAGTCGCACTAACGATACGCGCTTCAATCATCACTTGACGGACCGGAATATCAATTTTGCTGATTAGATTGTGGATATTTTCGATACTATCCGCGACATCTTTGATAATCAGAGTATTGGTACGCTCATCAACCGTAACCGTTCCACGATTAGACAATAAAGTATTGTTGTCATTAGTATTTGAATTGCCAGTGTTGCTGCCACCAGATGAACCACTACCTTGCGAAATAAGCGTCAATACATCTTGCGCTTTTGCATAGCTTAAGCGAATGTATTCGGTACGCAGTGGCGCATAAGATTCAACCGCTTGCTGCGCTTCAAGCTCACGCGCTTCTTGTTCAGCAAGTTCTGTAGATGGCGCGACTAAAATCACATTGCCATTCTCGCGTTTGCCCAGATTTTTACTTTTTAGAATAATATCAAGCGCTTGATCCCAAGGCACATTGATCAGGCGCAAGGTGATGTTACCCGCCACCGAATCACTAGCGACGATATTCATATCGGTAAACTGCGCTAAGATATCTAAGACGCTACGGATTTCAACATCTTGGAATTCCATAGATAGCGCTTCGCCACTGTACACTCTCTCTTCCAGTGTTGGCTCTCGTAGCAGCTCAGGTTTACTGATACTGACATTTAGCTGGTTACCCGACTGATACGCTTGATACTCATAATCTTCAGTCATATTAATGGTGATAACCCCATTTTGACCTTGGTTTTTGGTATCAATACTACTAACGAGACCACTATTAATATTCAAGCGACGCAATAAGTTTCTCGGTACCGTGCTACCAGTTAGGCGTACGACCAATTTATTGCCTTGGCGCTGTACATCAACCGGAATCGCTTCGTTAGCAAGCGCAACACTGACGTTGCCACCGCCGTTACTCCCTGCCGAAAAATTCACCGCCGTTAAGCCATCATAGCTATACTGCTTACTGACTTGAGAGGCAGCAAGCTGTGGATTTAGTAGCGGATTGACTCGCACTATCATTGTATCCGTCGGCACTTGGTTATTCACCACGGTCGTGCTAGTTGCGACTGTTCTCACTGAAGTGACAGGCGCGGTACTGGTTTCTACAATCGGTGTGACCACTGCCGTCGTGGTAATGCCATTATTGTCATTGAGTACGTCTTGAATCGGGTCATTGGTGATGACTGGGCGACTGGGATCGGTAAGGGTCAACAGCAGATCATTGCCATCAATCGCTGTCGTATAGTTGCCCGCTTGTTTAAGCCCAACGATCAGACGCGTCGTACTGTCACTGCTTAGCGTCGTAACATCATTTACTATACCAATATTGTATTCGTTAAAGCGACTGGCAAGTCCGTTTTGCACCTGTTCAAAATCCAACACCAGACGGCTAGGATCATCAAGCTGGTAAGCGGCAGGTAATACTGGCAAGCCTACAAAGCCTAAACGCATTTGTGTCACTGCTGGTGCAGTCTGTACCACAGAGACATTATTAATGCGCTGGGCGGCATGGGCGCTGCTACTAACTGCTACCATGCTGATTGCCAATGCAGAAATGGCAAAAGCAGAAGAGACGCGGTTGCTCATCATCATTACCTTGTTATTGCGTACTGTCATTATTTATTCCTCAAAAAATCTGCCGACTTAACTTATAGGGGAGACCAGCGACTGGGGTTTTTCAATAAACCCGGCGCGACTGTCTGGCACAATTTCAATCAAATTAATCTGGGTCGGCGTGATTTCAACAATACGGCCGTCATTTAATCCAAGATAATCACCTACTCTCACACTAGCAACCGAACCATCAGGACGCTGTACAAGTGCATACTGCTGACCTTCTGGCGAAATTACGACGCCACGAAAAGTCAGCTGTGAGAGCTCATATTGCTCAAGCGGTTCTTTTACTCTGGTGATATCAGGGCGTACACCATCGATAGAGGTGCTAGGACCTTGTACATTGACTAAGCTTGGCGGCAAAAACGGGCTGCGCTGCGTACTGGCACTATAGACAAAATCTTCTACCAGCTCAGCTTTTGGCGGTGGCTCGATAGGCTGAGCAGGCTGATTGCGAATATCGGTCATCGCCTTTTCTGCCATACCAATACGATCACTACAACCTGTGATTGATAAAGCAGCGGCGCTCAAAATCAGTAGCATGGGCAGTTTTTTGATATTCATTAGTTGCCTCCTGCAGCATCGGTCGTAGCGGCATCAGTAGCAACAGCCTCTTCACCTTCAGGCGCCGCTTCTTTTGAGCGATACGTTTTGGTTTGTAATACCAAATTCAGCTCCGGCAACACATCTAAAGTAGGCTGTGGATTACTGACTTCAAAATCGTGCATCGTAATAATGCGTGGTAAGGCAGCAAGACCACTGATAAAGCTACCAAACTGATGATATTCCCCTAACGCTGCAATGCGAATAGGCTGCTCGATAAAGAATTCATTTTCAATCTCAGGCTCTACAGAAATATCTTGGAAACGTATATTACTGCCAACACCCGTCATGTTAATACCCTCTACCAGCTCTGACACGCGGGTGTCTTTTGGCAGTTGGTCAAGTAAGGTGTTGAACTCCGTCTCCATCTGGACAACCTGTGCTTGATAAGTTTTTAAGTGACGTGCACGTGATTCTTTTTCACGGTAACTATCAAGTAAGGTTTGCTGCTGACTTTCTGCCGCAGTAATCTCATCAATCTTGCTGCTAATCGGTAGCGCCCACGATAGCGCCGCTATCAGTGCAATGATAAATCCAATGACCGTTATCTTTACCGGAACTGGCCAGCTGCCGTAGTTTTCAGAATCCAAAGACTCAAAACTGCGGCGAAACTCATTCAAGTCAAACTGTTTTTTAGGATTGACAGCGCTCTTTTTAGTCTTGATTAGGCTTTTTTTACGGCTCAGCTTCATAACTCACCTCCCAGCCCAGTACTACCATCAGCATCAACGGCTACAGCAGTCTCTGATTGCACCTTGGTCGTTACGACAAACTGTACGTAACTGTCCTCAGGATAAATGGGACGTGGCTGTCCATCAGTTGTTACCGGCTCATTAAGCGCAGGCGCTGGTGTATACGCGCTAATATTTTGCTGAATATTGCTGACCGCTGAGTTGCCCATCCATTTGCTACTATCAAGGTTGCGAATCAAACTTGATACGACATTTGGATTGTCCGCAAGACCCGTCAAAGTAAGGATATCGCCTTCGCGCTTTAAGTTATTTAGATAAAGCGCAGGCGGAATGGCTTTGGCCAAATCATCCCATAGACGTACAGGCACAGGTCGTCGACCTTGCAAATCTTGAATCACCTGCATGCGAGAGATAATATCTTCACGGCGTTGCTCTAGGCTATCAATTTCGATCAATGCTTTGTCTAAGCGAGCGTTCTCTTGCTCAATCAGTACATTCGCATTGCGTTGTTCATCAAGCTCATTATTAAAATAACTCCATGAAGCGAACGCTGCTAGTAAGGCAAATAAAGTTACCGCCACTACTAAAGTAAGAAATTCTTTATTGCGACGCGCGCGTTCTTCTTGCCGCCAGGGCAGTAGGTTAATACGAGCCATTAGTCGAAGCTCCTTAACGCAAGACCGCATGCGGCCATTAAACTCGGGGCATCAATGACCAGCTGCTCATTATCAATGTGCGGCGCAATGGTCATGTTGGTGAAAGGATTGGCAATACTAACCGTCACACCCAGTTTTTGTTGCGCCATACCGGCCAGACCTGCAATAGAGCTACTACCACCTGCCAGTACGATATGATCGATACTACTGTATTGGCTCGAGGAAAAATAAAACTGTAGAGAGCGAGTGACTTGTTGGATAGTATTTTCTATAAAAGGGGTCAATACATCTGGATAGTAATCATCAGGCAAAGTACCCGCGCGCTTACTGATATTTGCCTCTTCAGCTGATAGTCCATAGCGATTTTGTATCGCCTCTGTGAGCTGAGAGCCACCAAATAACTGTTCACGGCTATATATAAACTCACCATTTTTGGCGATGTATAATGTGGTTTGGTTGTGTCCGATATCGACCAAGGCGACAATCTCTGGCATATTTGGCAAGTTGTCTGCCATCAAACCGAACGCACGCTCAATAGCATGTGTTTCAATATCCATGACCTTGGTTTGCAAGCCACCAAAGGTTAAAGCATCAACTCTTTGGTCGACATTTTCCGAGCGTGAGGCAGCAAGCAATACTTGTACCATCTCGTCATTTACTAAAGAAGGGCCCAATACTTCAAAATCCAGATTGACATCTTCTAAGGGATAAGGCACATATTGATCAGCATCCAGACGGATTTGCGCTTCGCGCTCAACATCGCTTAGCACCATATCCATATCAATGATTTTAGTAATCACTGCTGAGCCTGAGACAGCGGCGGCGGCATCGCTGCCCGCTACCTGACAGCGTCGCGCCAAGCCAGCTATAATATTACCCACTGCCTCAGTATCTACAAGAAGTTTGTCAACGACTACGCCTTCCGGTAGTCTTTCAATACCATAGGATTTTAGATGAAACATCCCTTGTTGGCGCTGTATGTCAACCAATTTGACCGAAGTGGCACAGATATCTATGCCAATCAAATGTCGACTCTTGGAAGTAAATAGCCTCACAAACTCTATACCTTATATTAAGTGTACAATCTGATAGTGATTTGTAATATTTTAGTACAATACTTTACTTACCAGATAGATTCAAGCATTTAAATAAGTTATTAAGGTCAACTTACACATTTATTATGACCTCCCTATTTTGTTCAAGGTATAATGCCTCATTTGTTGCAAATTTTAATTGATAAGTCTCATTATGGCTAAAAAAAATGCTACCGTTCGTCTCATTCGCTTTTTGGTGGGGCTTTTCATTGCCTGTCTGGCGCTCGCTGTTATCTTAGCGCTTGCTGTGCCTATTGGTTTCTATGGGATGGCGATGTATCTATCACCCACCTTGCCTAGCACCCAAGAAATCAAAACTGCCAATTTAGAGATGCCATTGCAGATCTATAGCCGAGATGACAAATTAATCGGTCAGTATGGCAATCGTCTCTCCCTACCTGTTACTTTTGATGACATTCCTGAAGATCTCACGCATGCTTTTTTAGCCGCAGAAGACGCGGCCTTTTTCCAGCATAGTGGTATTAGTATTAAAGGTCTTGGTCGTGCGGTGACTGAAGTGGTGACTGACGATGACAGCCAAACTGGTGGCTCTACCATCACCATGCAGGTTGCCAAAAATTACTTTTTAAGCCCAGAACGTACCTTAAATCGTAAATTGACGGAATTGTTTTTGGCTCGTAAGATTGAAGACGAACTCAGTAAAAATGATATTTTGACTCTCTATGTCAATAAAATTTACCTCGGTGAAGGCGCTTATGGCATTCGTGCCGCCGCCAAAAAATATTATAGTAAATCGTTAGAAAACCTGAATATTGCTGAGATGGCAATGTTAGCAGGTCTGCCAAAAGCCCCTTCTAAATATAACCCTGTTGCCAACCCTAGCCGCGCCCTTACTCGCCGTAACTGGATCATTGGCCGTATGCTTGAGCTGGGCTATATCAATAAAGCGCAACACGACGAAGCGGTAAACTCTCCGGTAGCCATCAATTTATATCAAGAAAAGCTAGACGTTAATATGCCTTATTTGGCAGAAATGACACGCTCTACCTTAGTTGATCGCTATGGTGAGCAAGTGATGCATAGTGGATGGCGGGTACGCCTTACGGTTGATAGCAAAGCACAAACAGATGCGGAAGCGGCGATACTGACAGGTTTGGTGGCTTACGAACATCGTCATGGTTGGCGCGGGGCTGAAGCAAATGATGAACCGCTAGAAAATTTCCGTCGTTATAGTAATATGACTCCTGCCAAAGTCACCAAAGTAAATGCTCGCAGTTTTGAGGCGACAATGCCCTCTGGTGAAAATGTGACTGTTGGTTGGTCTGGGATGAGCTGGGCACGCAAGTATATTTCTGCCAATCGTATCGGTTACTTTCCTGACAATGCTCGCCAAATTGTTAATAAAAACGATATCATTCGTTTGATACCGACCGCGAATGGTAATTGGCAGTTGGGACAAATTCCTAAAATACAAGGAAGTCTGGTCTCCTTGAATCCAGAAACTGGAGCGGTTAATGCATTGGTCGGTGGCTTTGACTTTAACCACAGTAAGTTTAACCGTGCCTTGCAAGGATGGCGTCAGCCAGGCTCAACGATTAAGCCACTGGTTTACACCACTGCATTAGAAAAAGGCTATCGACCAGATAGTATTGTTTCGGATCGTCCGATTCAAGTAGGTGACTGGAAACCGAAAAATTCTGATCAACGTTTCTTAGGTGACATCACTTTACGTCGCGGCTTGTATTTATCGCGTAACTTAGTCTCTATCCGCTTATTACAGGCTATTGGTATTTCTGATGCCCGCAATCTATTGGACGAATTCGGTCTTGATAAAGAAAAGCTACCAACGACTTTATCGTTGGCATTAGGCGCAGGGCAAGCAACGCCATTACAAATGGCAACGGCTTACTCCACGTTCGCCAATGGTGGTCACCGTGTTCAGCCTTACTTTATAGAACAGATCTACAACTACGAAAACAAATTGTTATTCCAAGCCAATCCGCAGCAAGCTTGTGCTGTATGCTTTAACGAACAACTTGAAAATCTCAATAAAAAGCTTATCGTAGATTATGAGGCAAAAATAGAAAAAGAGAATGCAGCGCTTGCTGCTAAAAAAGAGGAAAAAACCAACGCTAAAGACAAAGCAGCAGAGAATAAATCAGCTGCTGACTTTAATGCAGAAAATAGCGACAATACGGCAAAAGATAACGAGGCACTTGATTTAAATATTTATGATGGGAGTCCAGCCTCAGATCGTTTGAGAGCACCTGTCGTGCAGTACATTACTGCCATGCAAGCACCGCGTATTTTGAAGCCAAGAGTGGCTTACGATATGGCTGATATCTTGCGTGATGTCGTGCAGCGTGGTACAGCTGTACGAGCAAAAGCGTTGGGACGTAATGATATTGGTGGTAAAACTGGTACAACCAACGATGCGAAAGACGCATGGTTTGCAGGGTTTCATCCTACTAACACTACTGTCGTATGGATGGGTTTTGATCAACCATCAACCATGGGTCGCCGTGAGTATGGTGGCGTGGCGGCGCTGCCTGTATGGATGGACTTTATGAGAGCGCAGCTTAAAGATGTGCCTAATCAATGGGTGTCTGTTAACAACCGTGCCAAATCTAAGAAACAGATGCAACAAATCCTAGAGATGACAGATGATGGCATTGTTGACAGCGAAGACGATGATGCCGATACTAACACGTCAGCCAAACCCGTCAAGACCAAAGCACAGCAACGTAAGCCATCAGAACCTGAGCGTTCGCCCGTGTCACAGCCAAGCAATAATAACGCCGATAGCGTGCCACAAAATCCTTTAACGGTCACCTCTGTCGAACGTATGCCACCCATGCCAGAGTAAACACTTTGCGAGGGTAACGGCTATTTAGCATTAAAGGGCTGGTTCAGTAATCACTGAACCAGCCCTTTTTTATTTTAAAACTATAATCTTAAAGATCTGCTTATAAAATCAGTTAAGTCCTACCCTACTAAAACTCAACCATGCCCGCACGCAACTGCTCAATCAGCTCTAAAAGCTGCTGCCGCCACTCACGTATGGTCGCCTCATCTGGCAACCATTGATTCGATAAAGTGACAACGTTAACGATAAGATCTTTTGGCTCTATCTCAACCATATTAGCATTTTCAGCCGCCGAATTATCTGGCAGTACCGCATACAGGCAACGTTGATAAGCGCGCTCTACATTGGCAAGAAAGCCTTGTTCTTGTAACTGCTGCAAGCGTTGAATTTCAGGTGACACTTGAGTACGTTCGCTCAGTGCTTGCTCGATATCTGACAAAGTGGGTGCCGTCATGTTTAAGCTATAAAAATGACCAAGCTCTTGGATAAAAGCTAAAAAACTGCCATACAAATGAAAAATAGCAGTTTCACAGTGTGCTTGATATAACTGCTTATCGTTGGTACTTCCAGCCGCTTGGCAAGATAAACGACAAAAATACAGCTTTTGGTTGGTTCGATCTGCTTGATATTTAGCAACGCGCGTTTTACCTGCCATGCTTTAATTATCCTTATATTGGGAGTTCAGTATTCATAAAAAATAAGCTACTTTTCAGTTTACTATTTTTTGAAACAGATTTCTAAGAGAATTGTCTTTCATTATATGTACTTTCAATCATTCATTTTTATCTGTTTTTCCAGCGCATAAAAAAGCCAGCAACGTAGGCTGGCTTTTTTATTAAGTTAACAATGAATCAAAGATGTCTAATACTATTAGTTATCTTGGTTCAGCTCTTGTGCAAAGGCTTCATCAAAGCTAGCAAAGTCTTTACTATCAGTGCTAGCAGTCATATCAAACGCTGCATTGAGGTCTTTGTCTTGTAGCTTTTGATCCGCTTTTTCTTTACGTGCTTTATGATAAGCAAGACCAGTACCAGCTGGAATCAAGCGACCAACGACGACGTTTTCTTTCAGACCACGTAGTTCATCGACTTTACCAGTAACGGCAGCAGCAGTTAGAACACGAGTCGTTTCCTGGAACGACGCTGCTGAGATAAAGCTTTCCGTTGCCAAGCTGGCTTTGGTGATACCTAGTAATTGACGCTCGAACTGTACTGGGAATTTATCTTCCGCTTCTAGTTTGGCATTCAACGCTTTGATATCAGCGTACTCGACCTGATCACCTTTAAAGTGACTTGAATCGCCGCCATCGGTAATTTCAACTTTGCGCAGCATCTGACGAATAATAACTTCGATGTGCTTATCGTTGATTTTTACGCCCTGCAGACGATAAACGTCCTGTACTTCGTTAACGATATAATCAGCAAGTGCCGTTTGACCTTTCAGGCGCAAGATATCGTGTGGGTTCTGTGGACCATCAGCGATCACTTCACCGCGAGCAACTGTCTCGTTTTCAAAGACGTTAATTTGACGCCATTTCGGGATCAGCTCTTCATGTACTTCACCATCTTCATTGGTGATAATAAAGCGGTTTTTACCTTTAGTCTCTTTACCGAAGCTCACCACACCTGACATTTCTGCCATGATGGCATGATCTTTTGGGCGACGTGCTTCAAACAAATCAGCAACACGTGGTAGACCACCAGTAATATCTTTGGTACCTGAAGATGCTTGTGGTACACGACCTAGGATCGAACCTGCGGCAACTTTTTCACCATCGCTCACACGAATGATGGTTTCAGCTGGTAAGAAGTAAACCACTTCTTTGCCTTCGTCTGTGTTCAAGATAATCGCAGGACGTAAATCTTTTGCTGAGCTTGAACGGTCACGAGTGGCTAGAATCTCAAACGAGCTCATACCGGTCGCATCATCAACCTTCACAGTCGCTGTTAGACCATCAGTAATATCACTGAAACGTGCTGTACCAGCAAATTCTGTGATGATAGGATGCGTGTGCGGATCCCATTTAGCGATGGTCTGGCCGCCTTCGACCTGATCTTCATCTTTCACAAGTACGCTAGAACCGTAAGGTACTTTATAGCGTTCACGCTCACGACCAAGCTCATCAGTCAACGCGATTTCAGCAGAACGCGATACGATGACTAAGTGACCATCGGTATGTTGAACCGTTTTCATGTTTTCGAAATGCGCTTGACCAGCATTACGTACAGAGATGCTGTTGTCTACAGAGGCTGAGCTTGCTGCCCCGCCCACGTGGAACGTACGCATGGTTAACTGAGTACCCGGCTCACCGATAGACTGTGCCGCCATAACACCGACTGATTCGCCGATATTCACTTTATGACCACGAGCAAGATCACGACCATAACACTGTGAACAAACGCCATGCTCAACATTACAAGTAATAACTGAACGTACCCAGATATCATCGATCGCGTTTTCATCAAGCACATTGACCCAATGCTCATCGATCAACGTACCCGCTGGAATCAATATCTTATCAGCGTCATCATTGTAAGTGACATCACGCGCGGTCACACGACCAAGTACTAGCTCACCCAATTTCTCAATGATTTCGCCACCTTGAATATGTGGTTTCATGAGCAAGCCTTGCTCGGTACCACAGTCATCACTGGTGATAACCAAATCTTGTGCAACATCAACCAAACGACGAGTCAAATAACCCGAGTTGGCAGTTTTCAATGCCGTATCTGCTAGACCTTTACGTGCACCATGCGTAGAGATAAAGTACTGTAGTACCGTCAAACCTTCGCGGAAGTTGGCTTTAATCGGTGTCTCAATGATTGAACCATCCGGCTTAGCCATCAGGCCACGCATACCAGCCAACTGACGAATCTGTGCCGCACTACCACGAGCACCAGAATCTGACATGATAAAGATAGAGTTAAATGACTTCTGCTCTTCTTCTTCACCTTGCGCGTTGATAACTTTATCGGTCGCCAAGTTATCCATCATCGCTTTCGCGACTTTGTCATTGGTACGTGACCAGATATCGACCACTTTGTTATAACGCTCACCAGCCGTCACAAAACCTTGCTCAAACTGATCTTCAATCTCGCGCACTTCGCCTTCAGCAACTTCGATGATTTGCTTTTTGCTCGGTGGAATAACCATGTCATCCAAACCGATAGACACACCAGATAACGTTGCTTGCGCAAAACCTAGATACATCAATTGGTCAGCAAACATAACACTGTCTTTAACACCTACTTTACGATAGCAAGAGTTGATCAAGCGTGAGATGTTTTTCTTCGTCATCTCTTGGTTACATTCATCAAACGTCATACCTTTAGGCATGATGTTCCAGATAAGTAAACGACCAGCAACCGTATCTTTGATACTGATTTCTTTGGTCTCGTTGCCTTCTTCATCGAAATGCGTTTCAGTCACACGAACTTTAATTTTCGCGTTTACATGCAAATCGTTTGAGCCAATCGCGCGCAATGCTTCATTGACGGTGGCAAAGATCATGCCTTCGCCTTTAGCATTCACTGATGAGCGGCTAATGTAGTACAAACCCAATACCACATCCTGTGACGGTACGATGATTGGATCGCCGTTCGCAGGTGACAAGATGTTGTTGGTCGACATCATCAAAGCACGTGACTCAAGCTGAGCTTCTAGCGTCAATGGCACGTGAACGGCCATTTGGTCACCATCAAAATCGGCGTTGAATGCAGTACATACGAGCGGATGCAATTGAATTGCTTTACCTTCGATTAGTACTGGCTCGAACGCTTGTAGACCCAAACGGTGAAGCGTTGGTGCACGGTTAAGAAGTACTGGATGCTCACGAATAACCATGGCCAGCATGTCCCACACTTGCGGCTCTTCACGCTCAACCATCTTTTTGGCAGCTTTAATTGTAGTCGCCAAACCATGAGATAATAGTTTGTTATAAGTAAATGGCTTGAATAACTCAAGTGCCATTTTCTTCGGTAGACCACACTGATGTAGGCGTAGTGTTGGACCTACAACGATTACCGAACGACCAGAATAATCGACACGCTTACCAAGTAAGTTTTGACGGAAACGACCTTGCTTACCTTTGATCATATCTGCCAAAGATTTCAATGGACGCTTATTACTACCAGTAATCGCACGACCGCGACGACCGTTATCTAGCAACGCATCGACTGACTCTTGCAACATACGTTTTTCGTTACGTACGATGATATCAGGGGCGCTCAGCTCAAGCAGACGCTTGAGACGGTTATTACGGTTGATCACACGGCGATACAAATCGTTTAGATCTGAAGTCGCAAAACGACCACCTTCTAGTGGTACTAGAGGACGTAAATCTGGTGGTAATACTGGCAAGATGGTCATAACCATCCATTCAGGTTTGTTATTAGAATCACGGAATGCTTCTAATAGTTTAAGACGCTTAGACATCTTTTTAAGCTTAGTTTCAGAACCCGTTTGCGGAATCGCTTCACGCAGCTCATCGATTTCTAAGTCTAAGTCGATATCTTTTAATAGGTCTTGTACCGCTTCTGCACCCATCTTGGCAGTGAATTCGTCGCCAAACTCTTCAAGCGCTCGGTAGTAATCTTCATCGTCAAGCAATTGGTACTTCTCTAAAGAAGTTAAACCCGGCTCAGTGACGATATAGCTTTCAAAATATAGAACGCGCTCAATATCACGTAGCGTCATGTCTAGCAAGAGACCGATGCGGCTTGGTAATGATTTTAAGAACCAAATGTGCGCCACAGGACTGGCTAGGTCAATATGACCCATGCGATCGCGACGGACTTTGGCAGTAGTGACTTCAACGCCACATTTTTCACAGATAACGCCTTGGAATTTACGGCGTTTGTACTTACCACATAGACATTCAAAATCTTTTACTGGGCCAAAAATTTTGGCACAAAAAAGACCATCACGCTCAGGCTTAAACGTACGATAGTTAATGGTTTCAGGCTTTTTCACTTCACCATGCGACCATGACTTGATCACGTCAGGTGAGGCCAAAGTAATTTGAATGCTATCAAACTCTTGATTACCGTTGCCGGTAGGGCTTTGCATGATATCGAGTAAATCTTTCAAGTTGCTTCTCCGTTATCTTTATAATCATCTGACAGCGTACTATTAACGCGGATAAGATGAATGAAGGCAATGAATAGGGTTGAGATAAATGGCTAAAAGCAGCAGCAATTTAGCATACTGCTTTTAGCTAACCACTAAGGTTAATAACTGACTGCAATAATCTTAATTCAGTCAGCCAGCCATTCTTAATGGGTTTGTTTTAACTCAATGTTAATACCCAATGATTTGATTTCTTTGGTCAAGACGTTAAACGATTCAGGCATACCTGGATCCATATATTGCTCACCATCGACGATGTTTTTATACATACGGGTACGGCCTTCAACATCATCCGATTTCACTGTCAACATCTCTTGCAGCGTGTAAGTCGCGCCGTAAGCTTCTAGTGCCCATACTTCCATCTCACCGAAGCGCTGACCACCGAACTGTGCTTTACCACCAAGTGGCTGCTGCGTCACTAGTGAATAAGAACCGGTTGAACGTGCATGCATTTTGTCATCAACCAAATGGTTAAGCTTGAGCATATACATGTAGCCGACGGTTACTTGACGATCAAACTTCTGACCCGTACGACCATCATACAACGTCTGCTGACCGTTTCTGGCTAGACCAGCAAGCTCTAACAAGTCTTTGACTTGATGCTCATGCGCACCATCAAATACTGCCGTGCCCATCGGTACACCGCCACGCAAGTTGTCTGATAACGCCATGATGTCGTCATCACTCAAGCTATCTAGATCAACTTGTTCACCGCCTACTTTGTTATAGATTTGGTCTAAGAAATCACGTAAGTCTTTGATCGCGGCTTGTGCTTTGAGCATGCCGTCAATTTTCTCGCCCAAACCTTTTGCTGCCATACCCAAATGCGTCTCTAGCACCTGACCGATGTTCATACGAGACGGAACACCTAGTGGGTTCAGTACGATGTCAACGGTATTACCATTTTCGTCATAAGGCATGTCTTCGACCGGCATAATGCGCGATACAACACCTTTGTTACCATGACGACCAGCCATCTTATCACCAGGCTGAATACGACGCTTAACCGCTAGATATACCTTAACGATTTTTTGTACGCCATGTTGCAAGTCATCACCGGCAGTCAATTTGCGTTTTTTCTCAGCAAACTTCACATCGATGTCTTTTTGCTTATCAACTAAGTAATCAGCGATTTGCGTTAAACGCTCAGAGATTTCTTCTTCAACTGGCTGAATATCAAGCAAAGTCTCAAGGCTCATATCTTTCATATCAGCCAATGCCATCACTGTACCGGCTTTTAGACCTGAACCACCACTGACTTTTTGACCATCAAGCAAATTACCAATACGACCACGAGCGGCTTCTTCAAAGATACGTAGCTCTTCTTTTAAATCTTTACGGTAGCTATCAAGCTGTGATTTTTCAATCGCTCTTGCACGCGCATCTTTTTCGACGCCATCACGGGTAAAGACTTGAACGTCAATAACCGTACCTTTGCTTGATGTTGGAACACGCAAAGACGTGTCTTTAACATCAGCGGCTTTTTCACCAAAGATAGCCCGGAGGAGTTTCTCTTCTGGCGTTAGTTGTGTTTCACCTTTTGGCGTCACTTTACCAACTAAGATATCACCAGCGTCAACTTCAGCACCGATATAAACGATACCCGCTTCATCAAGGCTTGATAGCGCCGCTTCACCAACGTTTGGAATATCGGCAGTAATCTCTTCAGTACCTAGCTTGGTATCACGCGCCACACAGGTCAATTCTTGAATATGAATAGTGGTGAAACGATCTTCTTTAACCACTTTTTCAGATAACAAGATTGAATCTTCGAAGTTATAACCATTCCACGGCATAAATGCGATGCGAATGTTCTGACCCAATGCCAACTCGCCAAGATCCGTTGACGGACCATCAGCCAAGATATCACCTACAGCAATAGCATCGCCTTGGTTAACGATAATACGTTGGTTGATACAAGTGTTTTGGTTAGAACGCGTATATTTAACTAAGTTATAGATATCAATACCGGCTTCACCAGCAATCATCTCATCTTCATTTACACGAACCACAACACGTGAGGCATCAACGTCTTCGATCACACCACCACGCTTAGCGATGACACAAACACCAGAGTCACGAGCAACGTGACGCTCCATACCCGTACCGACTAACGGCTTATCAGCACGTAGCGTAGGAACAGCCTGACGCTGCATGTTCGAACCCATCAAGGCACGGTTAGCATCATCATGCTCTAGGAACGGAATTAGGCCAGCTGCAACTGATACGACCTGACTTGGTGACACATCCATATGCGTCACTTTTTCTGGCGGCATGCGAACGAATTCACCATAGCTACGCACACTGACCATTTCATCAGATAACGCGCCTTCTGCGGTTACTGGTGAATCAGCCTGTGCAATGACTGTACCTACTTCTTCAATGGCGGATAGATATTCAATAACATCTGTGACTTTACCATCAACCACACGGCGATAAGGCGTTTCTAAGAAGCCAAAGCTGTTGGTTTTAGCAAATGTTGCCAATGAGTTGATAAGACCAATGTTTGGACCTTCAGGAGTCTCAATTGGGCATACACGGCCATAATGGGTATCATGTACGTCACGTACTTCAAAGCCTGCACGTTCACGAGTCAGACCACCGGGTCCTAATGCTGATACACGGCGCTTATGGGTAACTTCAGACAACGGGTTGTTCTGATCCATAAACTGTGACAACTGGCTTGAACCAAAGAACTCTTTAACCGCAGCCGCAACAGGCTTTGAGTTAATCAAATCTTGTGGTGACAAGTTATCAGATTCCGCTGAGCTTAAACGCTCTTTAACTGCACGTTCAACACGCACTAGACCAACACGGAATTGGTTTTCTGCCATTTCACCAACCGAACGAATACGGCGGTTACCTAGATGGTCAATATCGTCGACTTCGCCGCGACCGTTACGAATTTCGATCAGCTCTTTTAGCACGTTAACGATATCGGCATTGGTCAATACGCTACGTTCGCGCTGGATATCTGGATCATCCGTGTTATCAAATTCTAACCCTAGACGACGGTTGAATTTCATACGACCAACATTTGATAAGTCATAACGATCAGCGTTGAAGAACATACTATCAAATAGTTTTTCAGCAGTTTCGACCGTTGGTGGCTCACCTGGACGCATGACCTTATAGATTTCAATCAATGCTTCTTCACGGCTTGAAGTACTGTCAGCACGTAACGTATCGGCAATATAACTGCCTTGATCGATATCATTGGTAAACAGAATGCTGAACTCTTTGATAGAGTCACTGGCTTCAAATGCGCTTAATTTAACCAATAATTCATGGTCAATTAACGTATTGGCTTTAGCGATGACTTCATCGTTAACGACGATGTCTTCGGCCAAAATACGCTCATATAAGTATTCATCAGGGATAGAGATTTTAGTCATACCTGCTTCTTCAAGCTGACGGATACGACGGGCATTGATACGTTTGCCCTGCTCTACGATGACGTCACCTTCAGGTGATACGATATCGAACTGAGCCATCTCGCCACGCAGACGATCTGCAACCAGATCAATCTCAAACTGCTCTTCACCTTTATAAACCGCTACTTTATCAAAGAAAAGATCTAAGATTTCAGCAGTGCTCAAGCCTAGGGCACGAAGGATAATAGATGCCAGTAATTTACGACGACGGTCAATACGAGCAAAGACTAAGTCTTTTGCATCAAATTCAAAGTCAAGCCATGAACCACGGTAAGGGATGATACGTGCGTTATAAAGCACTTTACCACTTGAATGTGACTTACCTTTATCATGGTCAAAGAACACGCCAGGTGAGCGATGTAATTGCGATACGATAACACGCTCAGTACCATTGATAATAAAGGTACCGTTTTGGGTCATCAATGGGATTTCACCCATATAGACACTTTGCTCACGGATATCTTTGATTGCCGCTTTACTGTCTTTGTCTTTGCTGTCTTTATCTTTGATAATTAAGCGGATTTTGACACGCATTGGTGCTGCAAACGTTGAGCCACGTAAGATACACTCACGCTCATCAAACTCAGGATCGCCCAAATAATATTCAACGAATTGTAACTCAGCATTACCAGAGTGACTCTCAATTGGGAAAATAGAGGAATACGCAGCTTGCAGGCCACTATTCTCACGAGCTTTTGGCTTTTTATGCTCTTGCAAAAATTGCTCGTAGGAATCTACTTGAATAGACAGTAAATAGGGAATGTCCATCACAGTGGGCAATTCAGCAAAACTTTTGCGAATACGCTTTTTTTCAGTATAAGAATATGCCATCGAGAGTCCTTACAGTAAACGTGGAAACAAATTGAAAGCGTGGCCAGCATGCATCAATACTATTTGATATTAATATTATGCAAACTTGGCAACGTAAACGATAATATAAAACGGGTGTTAATACTCAGCTAGTGACTGTTTATCCATTCGTACAGGTGATACATTGGTATGTGCTTCATCAGTGCGCCACTATGACACTATCATTTAATGTTACAACTGCATTTAATGTTACAACTGCATTTAATGTTACAACTGCATTTAATGTTGCAACTGCATTTAATCTTACAAATCAATCTAGTCTTCTCATCAGTATCTAAGCCACTCTGTATGATGGTTAAGACCGACAGTTTCAATATAAGTCAATCTATAATAAATTGATTTATAGGTTAATACTTACCAATACTCTTGAGAAGAAACAACTTCTATTAGGGTTATCCTAATCTATTTACCATCAAAACCAATGTCGTCGCTGATATATACCGTCTACGAGCCTACCTACTGACAGTAAAACCATGCTAAATGGATAACCTAAGATTAACAGCTTTTCAGAATTAATAATAATTGGGGTAACTATAACTTTTAGAATCAGTATAAACTATAGTGTTAATGGGAAAGCATGCAGACACAAAAAAATGCCAAACATCTATGGACGTTTAGCTGATATTAACTGATTTCAAAAACTGGTATGTGTGCTTGCACTGTGTTTATTTGCATAGCTATTGTCTGTCCTTTTGATGGGTATCCACCGTGTTGTTGCATACGTATGTTGGCAGACACAAAAGGTCAAGCTACGAATTATAATAAAAAAAAGCTGGCAATGCAAGGCATTACCAGCTTTTTTTGTACAACACTAAGATAAGCTCAGCTTATTTTAGTTCAACAGTTGCACCAGCTTCTTCAAGTTTCTTTTTCAACTCTTCAGCTTCAGCTTTGTTAACGCCTTCTTTGATTGGAGCTGGAGCGCTTTCAACCAAATCTTTCGCTTCTTTCAAGCCAAGACCAGTAGCTTCACGTACGGCTTTAATAACGCCAACTTTCTTCTCGCCAAAGCTGGCAAGAACTACGTCAAACTCGTCTTTTTCTTCAGCAGCAGCAGCGGCAGGGCCAGCAGCAGCAGGTGCAGCAGCAACAGCAGCTGTTACGCCGAATTTTTCTTCCATGTCGCTGATTAACTCAACGATATCCATTACTGACATTTCAGCGATTGCGTTTAACACATCATCTTTAGATAGTGCCATGAGAACTCTCCGTTATCTGATAAAATTTAATTGATTTTAATATCGCTTTGATTGTTTGCCAAATTTTCAAATAGGGTTGGCAATAAAGTACAATCAGCGATGTCAAAGTTACGTTAAAACAAGCAATTAAGCAGCTTCTTTTGCGTCTTTGATTGCCGCTACAGTGCGAACGAACTTGCCAGGAACAGCGTTCATAGTCTGGACAAGCTTGGTCACTGGTGCATTCATAGTAGCCATCAAGATAGAGATTGCTTCGTCGCGAGTTGGTAGCTTCGATACGCGCTCTAGCTCTTCTGGACCATAAACAACACCACCGACTGATACTAATTTGGTCTCTAAAGCTTTGTTATCTTTGCTAAAGTCGAAAACGACTCGAGCAGCAGATCCCAAATCTTCCATAGAGAAAGCCAAAAGTAGTGGACCAGTCATACGGTCTGACATGCTCTCAAACTTAGTGCCTTCAAACGCGCGTTTTGCTAGGGTATTTTTTACCACTTTCAAAATCACGCCTTTCTCACGGGCTTGTTCGCGCAGCTTAGTAAGCTTTGCAACACCAATACCGTGATATTCGGCAGCTACTGCTGAGTAAGCATTAGCAGCAACTTCAGACACTTCAGCCACAACTTGTTGTTTTTGCTCTAGCGTTAATGCCATAAGTTGACTCCTTTAATCTTATCAGTCTGCTCAGTATTTTAATTCCTGAAAACCGAAATTTTCAATTATTAAACCACTGAATTAGACTGACTTGATACGACACGTTATTCATAAATTCTATAAAAATAAAACCTACTCGTAACGACTGATTACGGCACCGTTATCAGAATGACATCAAGTGATAGATTGAACTATCGGCTTTTATCAACAACTGGGTGGATCACCGTCTGCGTAGGACAACTAAGATTTTCATCTGTGGTCGATTAAAAAAAGCAGCTTGTTATCATATTTAACCATTCGAAAATTGCTATCTATGACACTAAACCACTCTCTACCTACGGTCTTAGACAGCGTAGCATATGCTACGCTGACCTAATTTTTTAGAATTTTTTTGTATTCATTATTCAAAATATTTGAAGAGTGAATACTTAATTATTTAGCAGTGCGATAAGGAACAGCATCAATAGTGATACCTGGACCCATAGTGCTAGACAAGGTAATTTTCTTAATGAAAGTACCTTTAGACGTAGCAGGTTTAGCACGTTTTAGATCTGTGATTAATGCTTCAGCATTTTGAATAACTTGCTCAGCAGTGAAACCAACTTGACCAATAGTAGTATGAATGATACCCGCTTTGTCTACACGATACTGTGCTTGACCAGCTTTGGCATTTTTCACAGCTTCAGCAACGTTTGGCGTTACTGTACCAACTTTTGGGTTAGGCATTAGGCCACGTGGACCTAAGATAGTACCTAACTGACCAACAACACGCATTGCATCAGGAGCAGCAATAACGATATCAAAGTCCATGTTGCCAGCTTTGATTTGTTCTGCTAGGTCTTCAAAACCAACGATGTCAGCACCAGCTTCTTTGGCGGCTTCAGCAGCAGCACCTTGAGCAAATACAGCAACGCGTTTGGTTTTACCAGTACCAGCAGGTAGGTTGGTAGCGCCACGAACGACTTGATCAGATTTACGTGGGTCAACGCCCAAGTTTACTGCAATGTCGATAGACTCTTTGAATTTTAGTGCTGGCAAATCGTTTAAGATTTGAACCGCTTCTTCAATCGTGTATAACTTTTCGTTTTCTACACGCTCAGCGATTAACTTTTGACGCTTAGTAAGTTTACTCATTTACACACCCTCCACGGTAATACCCATTGAACGTGCAGTACCAGCGATGGTACGAACAGCAGCATCAAGATCAGCAGCAGTTAAATCTGCATCTTTAGTCTTAACGATATCTTCTAATTGTGCACGGTCAACTTTACCGACTTTAGCGGTGTTTGGCGTACCAGAACCTTTAGCGATACCAGCAGCCTTACGTAGTAAGTATGCAGCCGGTGGTGACTTCATGATAAAGGTAAAAGACTTATCGCTATATACAGTGATCTCAGTAGGAATCGGTAGACCCGGCTCTTGGTTTGAGGTTGCAGCGTTAAATTCTTTACAGAATGCCATGATGTTCACGCCTTTTTGACCCAATGCTGGACCAATCGGTGGTGAAGGATTTGCTTTGCCTGCAGGCACTTGCAGTTTGATGTAACCATCAATCTTCTTAGCCATGATACTCTCCTAAATGGGTAATAGCGCCAAATCAACGTGGTATAAACCTTATTGACTAACAGCTCCCCGGTTGATGAATCTTTACGGGTTTAGTCTAGCTTCTCAACTTTACTAAACTCAAGCTCGACCTGAGTCGGTCGATTAAATACGTTTACCGTTAAATGTAGTTTAGACTTTTCATAATCCACTTTTTCAACCAACCCTTTAAAGTCAGTAAATGGACCATCGATAACCAACAACTCTTCGCCCGGCTCAAACAGAGTCTTAGGACGTGGGTCAGTTTCAGTCTGATTCAAACGGTTTAGAATACGATCTGCTTCTACTTGGGTAATTGGCGCTGGTGTTTCAGGTGTACCACCGATGAAACCCATAATACGTGGACAGTCTTTGACGATGTGCCAAGTGTTGTCATTCATTTCCATCTGGATCAATACATAACCTGGAAAGAATTTACGCTCGCTTTTACGCTTTTTGCCGTCTTTCATTTCGACGACTTCTTCAGTAGGAACCAATACGTCACCGAATGATTCAGCGAAGTCACTACGATTAATACGATCAGTTAATGAACGCTGTACTTGCTTTTCATATCCTGAAAACGCTTGGACAATATACCAACGCATGTCGCGCTCCTGATCATTATAAGTAAATTTTGGGTTAATATGCACTAATACGTGCTATTAACCAATAAAGAGGCCAACGAACCAGTTGAAAAAGTTATCTAATAACCAAACTAGAAATCCAACAATGGCAATCATCACAAGAACTTGCCAAGTATACTGAAAAGTCTCGTCTTTGCCTGGCCATGTCACGCGGCGTAATTCAACGGCAGCATCTTTTAACAATATTTTAAAAGCGCGACCCTGATGCGTTAATGCTAAACAGACTAAAGCAAATACAATAAGGGCAACGATAATACCAATACGTACCCAGACATCATTGGCAGGCTGCCAATAGCCAGGTAAATATTGATTAACTAACGTCGCCCCAATTAAAACTGCTGCAGCAAGTAGCCACAGAATCACATCTTTCATTGAGCCAGTTTTAGCCACTTCAACAGCCGTCGTTTGATTGCCTGCTGAGATGTGCTGACCTTTAGACAGCATTCCACCAGCACCCGCCTTGGCATCAGATAACTTATTCTCGAGGTTATCTTGATTATTGCTCATAAAGAACTCGCTTCGGAGATGGTGAGGTATAACAAAGATGTGATAAGAAGATGGCAGGCGATGTAGGACTCGAACCTACAACCCTCGGTTTTGGAGACCGATGCTCTACCAATTGAGCCAATCGCCTATGGGTGTAAAGGACAGCATTATACAATATTGAGCATAGAATGCAAGCCTTTAGCGTTAAAATTGTATATTTTAACTAATTTTTCTAATCAACAAACGCTCTTTTCATAAAAAATGCTTCGTGAGAAGCAGCATTAATATAACAAGCCAAGCACTATATTACAATAGGAAACATAGCAGATATGGCATTCAATTTAAATTTCTCTAAGAATTATAAAACAACATTCTACCATCCAAAAAAAAGCCACCCTTTTTCAAGGATGGCTTTTTCATAACTAACTCATAAGCTCATTACTGAGACTGATAGATTAGTTCAATACGTTAGCAACAACACCAGCGCCTACAGTACGGCCGCCTTCACGAATAGCGAAGCGAAGACCTTTGTCCATAGCGATTGGGTGGATAAGCTCTACGCCCATCTCAACGTTATCACCAGGCATTACCATTTCAGTACCGTCTTGTAATTGGATTGCGCCAGTTACGTCAGTAGTACGGAAGTAGAACTGTGGACGATAGCCGTTTAGGAATGGTGTGTGACGACCACCCTCTTCTTTGCTAAGCACATATACTTCAGCGTCAAACTTGGTATGCGGGGTGATTGAACCTGGCTTAGCAAGTACTTGGCCACGTTGTACGTCTTCACGCTTAGTACCACGTAGTAGTACGCCACAGTTTTCGCCTGCACGACCTTCGTCAAGCAGTTTACGGAACATCTCTACACCAGTACAGGTGGTTTTTTGAGTGTCACGGATACCGACGATTTCGATTTCGTCACCAACTTTAACGATACCAGATTCAACACGGCCAGTTACAACAGTACCACGACCTGAGATTGAGAATACGTCTTCGATTGGCATTAGGAATGCTTTGTCGATGTCACGCTCTGGCTCTGGGATGTAGGTGTCAAGAACGTTTAGTAGTTCTACGACAGCTGGTTGACCATATTTTTCTTGTGAGCCTTTTAGGGCTTCAGTAGCTGAACCATGGATGATTGGGGTGTCATCACCTGGGAAGTCATAGTCGCTTAGTAATTCACGAACTTCCATTTCTACTAGTTCAAGCAATTCTTCGTCATCAACAACGTCGCACTTGTTCATGAATACGACGATGTACGGTACGCCAACCTGACGTGAAAGCAGGATGTGCTCACGAGTCTGTGGCATAGGGCCGTCAGTGGCTGATACGACTAGGATTGCGCCGTCCATCTGGGCTGCACCGGTGATCATGTTTTTAACATAATCGGCGTGACCTGGGCAATCAACGTGAGCGTAGTGACGTGCTGGGGTGTCATATTCTACGTGTGAGGTGTTGATGGTGATGCCACGTGCTTTTTCTTCTGGGGCTGAGTCAATAGACGCGTAGTCTTTGGCTTCGCCACCTGAGGTGATTGCTGCTACGGTTGCGATAGCGGCTGTTAGGGTTGTTTTACCATGGTCAACGTGTCCGATGGTACCGACGTTGACGTGTGGCTTGCTGCGTTCAAACTTGGCCTTTGCCATGGGTATTTCCTCTTTTTTTGGGGGCAGTGCTCAACTAGTATAAATACAATAATTGAGACAATCCTGACCACATTAAGATAATTGTTAAAAGGTCGCACATACTAATGTGCAGATATTATAAGAAAATCACGGCCAATAACAAGTCTTTTAACCAATTATTGACGTATTATTCAATGACAATATAGAGACCTGCCCTATATTGTCACCATTAAATAGACTTTACTTACTCGTCGCCATCTTTAGAGTTGAACTTAGAGATGATGTCAGCGGCTACTGATTTTGGAATCTCAGCGTACTTTTGGAATTCCATTGAGTACGTTGCACGGCCTTGAGACATTGAGCGCATTTGGGTAGCATAGCCAAACATTTCGGCTAATGGTACTTCTGCACGGATTTGCTTAGTGCCACCAGGCAGATCTTCCATACCTTGAACCATACCACGACGACGGTTTAAATCGCCCATGATGTCGCCCATGTAATCTTCAGGTGTCTCAACTTCAACTTTCATGACTGGCTCAAGTAGTGCAGGGTTTGCTGCCATGAAGCCTTTTTTGAAAGCGATAGAACCAGCCATTTTGAATGATAGCTCATCCGAGTCAACGTCATGGTAAGAACCGTCATACAATGTCGCTTTTACGCCAACGATTGGATAGCCAGCAAGTACGCCATTTTTCATGCGCTCTTGAATACCTTTATCAACCGCACCGTGGAACTCTTTTGGTACCGTACCACCAACAACTTCTTCAGAGAATTCATAAAGAACGTCACCAGCTGGATCCATAGGCTCAAGACGTAACCAAACGTGGCCAAACTTACCACGACCACCCGTTTGACGTACGAATTTGCCTTCTTGTTCAACCGTCTCACGAATCGTCTCACGATAAGCAACCTGCGGCGCACCGATGTTGGCTTCAACGTTAAACTCACGCTTCATACGATCCACAAGAATCTCTAGATGCAGCTCACCCATACCACTGATGATAGTCTGACCAGATTCTTCGTCAGTGTGTACACGGAACGATGGATCTTCTTTAGCCAAACGACCTAAAGCGATTGACATTCTTTCTTGGTCAGCTTTGGTCTTAGGTTCAACCGCTAGGCTGATAACTGGATCTGGGAATTCCATGCGCTCAAGCGTGATAACGTTGCTTTCGTCACATAAAGTATCACCAGTCGTTACATCTTTCATGCCAACCAATGCAGCGATATCACCAGTACGGATTTCTTCAAGCTCTTCTTGCGTGTTTGCCATCATCTGTACGATACGGCCAACGCGCTCACGCTTCATTTTAACTGGGTTATAAACGCTGCCGCCCTGCTTGATAACACCTGAATAAACACGAACGAAGGTTAAATTACCGACGAACTTATCATTCATGATTTTGAAAGCAAGTGCTGAGAATGGTGCGTCGTCTGATGCTTCACGAGTACCTTCGCTTTCTTCTTTGTCATCAAGAATACCGCGAATAGCTGGTACATCTATTGGAGCAGGCAGATACTGAATAACCGCATCCAACATCTTCTGTACACCTTTGTTTTTAAAGGCAGTACCACAAAGTAGTGGAATAATTTCGTTATCGATAGTCAATTGACGGATAGCAGTGTTGATTTGATCTACTGTCAATTCGCCATTCTCAAGATACTCATTCATGAGTTCTTCAGAAGCTTCAGCAGCGTTTTCTACCAAATACTCACGATACTCTTCTGCTTTTTCTTGAAGTTCTGTTGGGATTTCGCGCTCGTCATATTCCATACCTTGAGACGCTTCGTCCCAATAGATGGCTTTCATAGTCACAAGATCTACTACGCCTTCAAAAGCATCTTCTTTACCAATTGGAATAACCAATGGTACTGGCTTGCCGCCTAAACGAGTTTTGATTTGATCGATAACACGATAAAAATCAGCACCAACGCGATCCATTTTGTTTACGAATGCAAGACGTGGAACTTTATATTTGTTAGCCTGACGCCATACGGTCTCAGACTGTGGCTGAACGCCGCCTACTGCACAGTAAACCATGCAAGCGCCATCAAGTACACGCATAGAACGTTCAACTTCAATCGTGAAATCAACGTGACCTGGGGTGTCAATAATGTTGATACGATGTTCGTCAAACTGCTTAGCCATACCTGACCAGAAGCAAGTCGTCGCCGCTGAAGTAATAGTAATACCGCGCTCTTGTTCTTGCTCCATCCAATCCATGGTGGCTGCGCCATCATGAACTTCACCAATTTTATGACTAACACCGGTATAGAATAAGACACGCTCTGTCGTGGTCGTCTTACCAGCATCAATGTGCGCAGAAATGCCGATATTGCGATAGCGTTTTAGGGGAGTTTTACGAGCCATAGTGTTTTCCTAGGGAAATTCGTGTATATATTAATGTGTTGTATCTCTACCTCATACTCTATGACAAAGCAGTCAGCTTCATAATATTACTTACTGATTATTGGGCCTAATACGGACAAAAAAAGAGCAAATACTTAGAATATAGCGGCATCAAATTGGGGATGCTGTCTATAAAGAACAGTATCCTTTTCAGGACAGCATCTTGACAGATGTCCGCCATCCAGATTATGTGAGTATTTTATTATCTTACGATGAAAAAATATCAATAACCTGATGAGGATGGCGGCAATCAATAGAATAAATAATTAACTAGCATAAACTATTGCTTTAAAACCACTCTTAACAAGTAGCCTAAAAAATAGTCTAGAAACGGTAGTGAGAGAACGCTTTGTTAGCATCTGCCATACGGTGAACTTCGTCACGCTTCTTCATAGCGTTGCCTTTGCCGTCAGCGGCATCATTCAATTCGCCAGCCAAACGCAAAGCCATTGATTTTTCAGAACGCTTAGCAGCAGCTTCAGCTAACCAACGCATAGCCAAGGCAGTACGACGGGAGGGGCGTACTTCCATTGGTACTTGATAGGTAGCACCACCAACACGGCGAGCTTTTACTTCTACCATTGGGCGTACATTCTCTAAAACTTCTTCAAAGAAAGATACTGGATCTTCGATTTTACGTTTTTCACTGACTGTCTCAAGGGCACCGTAAACGATACGCTCAGCAGTAGATTTTTTACCATGACTCATTACATGGTTGATGAATTTTGCAACAGTTTGGCTACCAAACTTAGGATCCGGTAGGATCTCACGGGTAGCAACGACGCGACGTCTTGGCATAATAAATTTCCTTGTCTTCAGGAGTGTCCAACATTCACAACATCATACTCGTCATCATAGGACATAGTAATGAGTTGTCAGTTAGCCTTACTGCATGGTGGTATGTTTAGGTGTAGCTAGCCAATATAAAGTAATTTATATTAACCAATACTACTGTTGACACCAAACCCATGCACAGTTATTGGGTGATGCAAATAAGCTAAGCTAATATTAAGCTTTAGGCTTCTTGGCACCATATTTAGAGCGACCTTGTCTACGGTCTTTAACGCCTGCGCAATCTAGTGCACCGCGAACAGTGTGATAACGTACACCTGGTAGATCTTTTACACGACCACCGCGGATAAGAACAACACTGTGCTCTTGTAGGTTATGACCTTCGCCGCCGATGTAGCTTGATACTTCATAGCCTGAAGTCAAACGTACACGACATACTTTACGCATGGCTGAGTTAGGTTTTTTAGGCGTGGTAGTATATACACGAGTACATACACCGCGACGTTGTGGGCACGCTTGCAACGCAGGAACTTTTGACTTTTCCTTGATGGTTTTGCGACCCTTGCGAATCAATTGGTTAGTTGTTGCCATAAGGCATCCTTCTCCCGTTTGGTATAAAACAAAAAAATGGGGAAATGCACCATCGATCTGACGCAATTCGCAGATTTCGGCACACCCATTTTTAGGACAGTATATTATAAAGAGTTGTTGCTGCTAATTCAACCACTTATGAGTTGTTTTACTTTACAACATTCGATATATATGCATTAAGCCTACCACTATAACACTTTATCTGTTCTGCACTGAAAAATAGCTGAAAAACAAGACGTTAAATATGGTGGTGTTGGCAGACTTACATACTATGAACACAAGCATTATCAATAAAAGGTGTTTAGAGATAGATACCTGGCAGTTCGTGACGATTAAATGGCGATATTATCTTACTTTTCAAGACAGCTAAGACAATATCGCTACATTTAAATATGGACGGTTGTTTCAATTTACTTATTTTGTTTATCTACTGCTTTGTCTGTGCTTTTTGATTTACTGTCTGACGATTTATTTGAGTTGTCTTTTTTGCTCTCTTTGTCTTTTGGGTCTTTGCGCTCATCGTTGCTTTTATCATCAGTATTTTTACTATCAGTACTTTTATCAGCACCTTTATCATCATTGCTGGCGGTTTTGCTCACCTCTTCCTCGCTACCGCTATCATCGGTAATCGCACGATTGGCAAGTTTGGCTTCTGGGGCAAAAGTCGCTTGCGCCACACCGATCACTTCGTCAATGAGTTGGCTGTTATAACGCATGCCTACCACTACCGCAGTGCCTGGCAAAAAACGACGTATCCATGATAAATTAATCTGATCAAGATCGATACCTACCTGACTGGCAATATTGTCTACTTGTTCAGCATAGAAATTCACATTTTTGTTTTTAAGGCCTAGGTTTTTAAGCTCACTATGCAGACCATTGCTTTGCGCGTTGTCCAGCAAGCCTTTACCGATACCAATACCAGCAAGCAGCGCTTGCTTTTCTTGCATCTTACTTAGGTCAGCATTGGCAAGCAGCTCATACGCCATTTTGACCCCTTGCTTACCTGTCAACGGCTTATTATAAACCGCAGCCAATTGATAAACAGTACGCAAAGACACTAGCAATAACCATAAAGTATCAGCCAGCAAACCTGGTAATCCAGCCAAGCCCGTTAAGCCACCAATCGTAGCAAGCGCACGGTTTTGATTGGCAATATCGGTCGCCAGTGCATAACGCTCTTCATCGTCTAAACTTGCAACGCTAGCAAAACGATGCTCATTGGGCAGGTCAATTTGACTCCAAGTAGCGGCGAGCTTAGCAATTTGCGCAAAAGCGCCATCAACTGTCGATTGAAATAGGCTATTCGGCACTACTTTTTTGGCATACTTACCATAGGTGGCAAAACGAGTGCCTAATAATTGCTGAGTCGCCTTTAGGGTTTGTTCACGAAATAAATCTTGCTGATAGTCTTCATCACCTAGATCTACCGCTTTATAGTGACTCGGTTTACCCGTCTTTGCATTCATGCTATCAATCGCTGCACCCATACGTTCTAGGTTGTTGCGAGCAAAATAGCCAATAGTATTGATACCCTTAGAGAGAGTGCTACGCTTTGCCATCGTTATGTCCTTAATATGATGATTGGTCATTTTTTATAGTAGTAATGAATGGGTCATTTTAGCCAATGAGGCAAACAGCTGTCAGTGCGAACAATGTTATCGCGCTCACAAATTTTGTATCTAAAAGTACAGCTTATTCGTAGTTATCGATCTTTTTCTGCGTCTCTGCCCTACTTTTATCTGTATAAAAATAGCGGTATCTTGGCGGCTAAAACCACGATTATCATATCGCAAAAAAGTCTGTCATGGCTACTTTTAACCGCAATCAATGTTTTGTGGTTATTTTGCACTTATCCAAAGATTTTGAACCCTTGATACGTTATCATATGACATAGGCTAAGGCATTAGCTGGCAATGATGTATTTAGTTCTATGATGATAAAAACAATCATTTTAAAGAAACCTTTAGAAGTTAAGTAGCCTTTAAAAGTTAAAAAACTTCTTAGAGATGCCATTATTTAATTGTCTAGACTACCTTTAACCAGCTACTGCTATCACAAGACAGCCATACCAACCGCTACATAATAGAATGATGGACTCAAAAGCGATTATTAAAGGTAATTATCAAAAATCGTTATTAATAAGGAATAGAATATGCGCCGCGTTGTTATCACTGGAGCAGGGATTGTCTCTTGTATCGGACATGACTTAGCCACGGTTACTGCCGCTCTTAAGCAAGGGCAGTCTGGCATTACATTTAATGACTCTTATGCTGAACATGAATTTAAATCACACATTAGTGGCAGTATCGATAAAGCAGAACTCGACACCTCCGCTATAGATCGTAAGTTAAAGCGCTTCTTTAGTGATGCCAGCCTCTATGCGTATGTCAGCGCCCTAAATGCGATTGAGCACGCTGGCTTATCGCTTGAGACTATCAATAGCAATCCACGTGTGGGCGTCGTAGCCAGCTCGGGCGGTGCATCGACAGAAAATATCGTCAATGCGATAGATGCGATGCGTGAAAAAGGTCTGCGCGGTGTCGGTGCGATGGCAGTACCAAAAACTATGGGCAGCTCGGTATCCGCCGCATTAGCCACTGGTCTAAAAATTCAAGGAGTGTCCTACTCTCTTGCCTCTGCTTGCGCAACCTCAACGCATTGTATCGGTCATGCCGCTGAGCTTATTCAATTAGGCAAAGCCGATATCGTCCTCGCTGGTGGTAGTGAAGCTGAACACTGGACGCAGTCTTGTATGTTTGATGCGATGGGCGCAGTGAGTACTCAGTATAATGATACGCCAAAACTTGCCTCAAGAGCTTATGACAAAGACCGTGATGGTTTTGTGATTGCTGCTGGTGGCGCGATGGTTGTTGTAGAAAGCCTAGAACATGCTCAAGCACGCGGTGCCAATATATTGGCTGAAATCGTCGGCTACGGTGCCAGCTCTGATGGTGCAGAAATGGTCGCACCAAGCGGTGAAGGCGCTGTACGCTGTATGCAGCAAGCACTAGCCGAAGCTGGTCTAGAAAGCGTCGATTATATCAACAGCCATGGTACGAGTACGCCACTAGGTGATATCACTGAGCTTAAAGCGATTGCTAAAGTATTCGGTAATGATGTCAGCAAAGTACCACCTATCAGCTCGACCAAGTCAATGACTGGTCATAGCTTGGGTGCCGTCGGTGCTCAAGAATTAATTTATTGCCTATTGATGCTACAAGAAGGCTTTATCGCGCCAAGTATTAATGTTGAAAATTTAGACCCTGCGGCTGAAGGCTTTGATATCGTCACCGAAAAACGTGATGCCAATCTCAAAACCTTGATGAGTAATAGCTTTGGCTTTGGTGGTACGAATGCTACCTTAATTATCAAAAAGTTTGACGCGTAAATTATGCCCGCAGAAAATCATAAGAATACTGAGCAGACAGTTTCTGCCCTATCGCCAGCTACTCAACCTAGCTGGCGTTTTGGTGAGCTAACGGATGCCGAATTAATACCACAACTGCAAAGTCATCTAATAGCAAAAGATACTGAAGCCAACTGGCAATTGGTTTGGTTAAGTAATGATGACCGACCAGTGATTGGTTTGCTCCCTAAAGTAAGCTGGTCCGTCCACTATGATGCTGCCAATAATAAGCCAACTGACGATCCGTCAGGCGCTTATAAAGTTAGTAAAAATTGCCGTGGTTCTTGTCTTGATGATAGCCCTACGTCAACAACGACATATATGAGCTATGCTAAATGGCAGGATGAATTAATTGCTTATAGCCAAGCTTGTGAGGATGCTAATAAAGACTCAAAGCCAGCAAGCGATGTAAATGAGAAGCCAAGTTATCATCATGGTCTGATAGGCTTTATCGGTTATGATATTGCTGCTCATGAGCTCAGCCCAGCTGCAAATATCGAGCTGGCAGCGCAGCCTTGTGCGGTACTAGGTCATTATGATATCTACCTAACTCCGTCTGATAAAGAAAATGGCTGGAGACTAAATACACTAGGTTTAAATACTGATAGCGAGGCAACAGACGCAACACTATCAGCGCTTATATCGTATTTAGACATGCTAGACCATGAATTATTCAATAGAAAAAAACCCTCTAATGACAGTGCATCATCGTTAGCGCCCTTAATATTGAACGAGCGCTGGCATAAAAATGATTATCAAAAGGCTTTTGCAAAAACCCAAGATTATCTACAGCAGGGCGACTGCTATCAAATCAATCTGACCCAAGAGTGGAAAGGTTGTCTTGCCTATAACGATAAGTTATCGAAACTCGTTGATTATTTACCTGCCCTATATCGGAATACAAAAGCTCCCTTTGCAGGGTACTTAGCCGCTAATCATTTTAACCATAAAGTCAAAGACCTTACGTCACTGCATCCATTCGAATTATTAAGCTGCTCCCCTGAGTTATTTTTTACTTTTACAAAAGACACTAATACCGGCAAACATCACATTCGCACCAAACCGATCAAAGGAACGATGCCTCGCGGATTGAATACTGCACAAGATAATGCTTATAAACAGCAACTGATCGATAGTGAAAAAGATCGTGCCGAAAACGTCATGATCGTTGATTTACTGCGCAATGATTTGGGCAAATACGCCAAAACTGGTAGCGTCAAAGTGCCACAGTTATTTGCGATTGAGACCTTTAGCAATGTGCATCATATGGTTAGTACCATCACGGCTGAGTTAAAGCCAGATACTCATCCATTAGCCGTATTATTTGGCAGTTTGCCCGCTGGCTCTATTACCGGCACACCAAAAAAGCGGGCGGTTGAGATTATATCTGAACTGGAAACTGCACCGCGTGGTGCTTATTGCGGCACCATGGGTTATATGAACTTTGATGGTAGTGGTCAATGGAATGTACTCATTCGCACGTTGCAAGCCAACGCTTCATCGAATGGTGATTTAAATAGAGAAAAACACGTCAGTTTATGGGCAGGTGGTGGTATCACTGTCGCTTCTGATTGTGATGCTGAATATCAAGAATGTCTCGATAAGGTAGGTAATCTGTTAAGTGTCTTAAGTCAAGAACATCTCTATAAATACACTTAAGCGTCACTCAAAAAGACGACTAAAAAATCCTGCTAACGTTATGTTGAGCAGGATTTTTTATTACTACAATTTCAAACCATCAAAACCGCGAACGAGATATTAATCAGCAACGATTTCAGCCTTTTTCTGCAATGCTTGCAAAGCATCGATTAAACGGTTGTTTTGCTCAGCCGTACCGGTCGTAATACGTAGGTACTCACTGATGCGGGGTTTGTCAAAATGACGGACGATGATGCCTTGCTCTCGTAACGCATTCGCTACCGCACTCGCATTACCCTCTTTTGGACGCACAAATACAAAGTTGGCATGTGACGGCAGCACTTGATAATCCAATGCCACTAAGTCTGCTGTTAGTGACTCACGCAGGTCAATAACCTGCTGACGCGTCTGCTCAAAATATTCAGTATCTAAGACACTGGCCGTCGCCCCAGCTTGCGCCAGTTTATCGAGTGGATAGCTATTAAAGCTATTCTTCATGCGTGTCAGTGCTTCGATTAATGAGATATTTCCAAAGGCCATACCGACGCGTAAACCCGCGAGTGAGCGTGATTTCGAAAAGGTTTGCGTCACAAGAATGTTGTCAAACTCATTGATTAAGCTCACTGCTGAAACTTCTGAATCTGAGCTGCCATCAGCTGCCCCAGCAAAATCAATATACGCCTCATCAATCACAATCACTGCATTAGTGTGCTCGCCCGCCAGCTTACGAATGTCATCAAGCGATAATAATAAACCGGTTGGCGCATTAGGATTGGCAATGATGATACCACTGCAAGGCTGACGATATGCATCAGGGTCGATACTAAAATCCTCTTCTAGCGCAATTTGTATCAAATCGATACCAAAAGTCTGCGCATATACAGGGTAAAAACTATAGCTGATATCAGGGGCTAACACAGGACGCTCTTTTAGGAAAAAACTGGCAAAAACGAGCGCCAACACCTCGTCTGAACCGTTACCGACAAAGACTTGGTTTGCTTCAATACTATAAAGCTGTGCCAATGCGGCACGCAAATCATCAGATTCGGGCGCAGGATACAAGCGTAAATCATCCGCTTGCTGCTCTAAAACCTTTGCGATTGCCTCCCCTACTTTCGGTGAGGGTGGGAATGGGTTTTCATTGGTATTTAATTTACATAAATTGTCGTGTTGCGGCTGCTCACCAGGGACATAAGGTGACAAGTTACGTGCTTTAGATGACCAAAGTCTGGTATCTATCTTTGACTCACTCATAAATTATCCTAAAATTAGCCACGAAGACTATTAAAAGTAAATGTCTAAAAAAATGTCAAAAACAACTCTTAAACCATCCAAGCTATCTTACTGATAACGATAGCGAGCTGAACGTGCATGGGCTTCTAAGTCCTCACGCTGCGCTAAAATATCTGCCGTTTCAGCCAATGGCTTGCTGCCTGCTTCACTACAATAAATAATTGAAGACTTCTTTTGGAAATCATAAACGCCGAGTGGCGAAGAAAAACGTGCGGTGCCAGATGTTGGCAATACATGATTGGGCCCTGCGCAATAGTCACCAATCGCTTCAGGCGTGTGACGTCCCATGAAAATAGCACCAGCATGACGAATGTCACTTAATAGTGCATCAGGATTATCAACAGACAACTCTAAATGCTCAGGGGCAATACGATTAATGAGCGCCAACCCTTCAGCTCTATCTTTTACTAGTATTAACGCACCACGGTTTTTTAGCGAATCACGAGCGATATCAGCCTTTGGTAATTCTGCCAGTGCTTTTTCAATTTCAGCAGCCACTTCTGCGAGCTGCTGTTCACTGGTCGTGACAAAAATGGCTTGAGCGATACGGTCATGCTCAGCTTGTGACAATAAATCCATCGCTAGCCAATCAGCGCGATCTTGCGCCTCGCCCTCTGCGTACACCAATACTTCAGAAGGACCAGCAATCATATCGATACCAACTTGCCCAAATACCGCACGCTTCGCCGCTGCCACGTACTTGTTACCAGGTCCGGTGATTTTATCTACCGCTGGAATCGTTTCAGTACCGTACGCCAATGCCGCCACTGCTTGCGCACCGCCGATGGTAAAGACACGGTCAACTTGTGCCAAATGTGCTGCTGCCAATACCAATGGATTGAGTATACCTTTAGGCGCAGGTACCACCATGATCACTTCATTAACACCAGCTACTTTGGCAGGAATAGCATTCATCAATACAGAGGATGGGTAAGACGCCAGACCACCGGGTACATAGATACCGACGCGATCAAGTGGCGTGACTTTTTGACCTAAACGATTGCCCAGCTCATCTTCGTATTGCCAAGTTTCTTGTACTTGGCGCTCATGGAAGGTCTGTACCCGTGTCGCTGCCGTCGTCAATGCTGTTTTTACTTTTTCGTCAAGGTTAGCAAACGCCTCAGCAAGTGATTCTTTAGAGAGCTCCAGCTCTTGCATTGTCGTCGCTGGATGCTGGTCAAACTGCTGGGTTAACGCCAATACGACGCTATCGCCATCGTGGCGCACTCGGGCGATGATATCATCAACGGTTTTTAGTAAATCGGCATCATTGACCGTTTCAAAAGCAAGCAACTGTGTCAATTCACTATCAAAACTGGCATCTTGGGTACTTAACTGGCGCATGACCTCATCCTATGTCTGGGCATAAAATACTGCTAAAAAATAAACGATGGAAAAATAAAGCCAATGGTATAAATGTGGCAAAAGCTTTCGTCAGCTTATCTATAATTATTTTATTCAGATTATACTGAACACTTACTATTTGACAAGCCAACACAATAAAACCAGTTTAGCATGCTATGTCTATCATAGAGCGCTAAACTGGTTTAAAAATCTGCATGACCATGCTTTATATTATCAATACATACTTCATATTATCGATGATAGGCATCTTTATGCATTTCTGTTTTATGAGTTGCTAGCAACGCTGTCTTTAAAGCTATCCAAGATCGGCTCAAGTAGCGCAAATTTGCGCTTGTAGCTGACCTGATTGACAATCAAACGTGATGACACATCACAAATATGATCGAGAGCTTCCAGACCATTGGCGCGCAAGGTATTACCTGTATCGACCACATCGACGATTAAATCACCCAAACCGACTAATGGGGCAAGCTCCATCGAACCGTATAGCTTAATGACATCGACTTGCTGACCTTGACTGGCAAAGTAAGCACGGGCAACATTGACATACTTGGTGGCAATACGTAGGCGACGATTGGGCAGTGGCGCATCTTTTACACCAGCGGTCATCAGCTTACATTGAGCAATTTTCAAATCAAGCAACTCATAGACATGATTGGCACCATGCTCTAACAACACATCCTTGCCCGCTACCCCAAAGTCAGCAGCACCGTGTTCAACGTAGGTTGGTACATCGCTGGCACGCAGAATCAAAACACGCACATTAGGATTTGAGGTCGGGAAAATAAGTTTGCGTGAGGCTTCAGGATCTTCTAAAAGCTCAACACCAGCTGCGCGTAGCAATGGCATGGTTTCTTCTAGAATACGGCCTTTTGACAAGGCCAGTGTTAAGCCTGAAAACTCATCATTTACTTCGTTTAATAAACCATTACTCGGTAGATTGTTACTTGCTTCAGTCATAATGACATCATGTCCATGTACAGTGAGTATCCCCACTAAAGAGGATTTTTTAAATTTATAACGCCAAACGTTCAATTTTATAACGCCAATCCTAACAATAGTTGGCTCTACAAAATCTCATCAGCCAATCAAGCTTAATCGCTGGTTTAATCGCTGGTTTAATCGTTGGTATTGATACGTTCGATATTAACCCCAAGCGCACGCAGTTTTTCTTCAACATGCTCATAGCCACGATCGATATGATAAATACGGTCGATTAAGCTTTCACCTTCCGCAGTCGCCGCCGCCATCACCAATGACATAGACGCACGCAGATCAGTCGCCATGACAGGGGCGGCCGTGAAGTTTTCGACGCCTTTAACCACAGCAGTATGACCATCTACTTGAATAGATGCGCCTAAACGATTGAGCTCAGGCACATGCATATAGCGGTTTTCAAAGATATTTTCGATGAAAGTACTCGTACCATTCGCCAAGCAAGCAATCGCCATGACTTGCGCTTGCATATCAGTGGGAAAGCCAGGGTGTGGCTGGGTACGGATATCGACAGGCAGTGGACGACCTTTCATTTGGGCGCGAATCCAATCATCGCCACTGGTAATCACGGCACCCATGTCTTCGAATTTTTCTAACACAGGCGTTAATAATAGTGCAGAAGTGTTTTTGGTCAACACATCACCGCGAGTCATCAACGCGCCAGCAAGGTAAGAGCCAGTTTCGATACGATCTGGCACCACTGAATACTCACAACCGTGCAAGCGTTCAACGCCTTCGATGGTCATGATAGAAGTACCAATACCGCTTATTTTGGCACCCATCGCGACCAACATATTGGCCAAATCAACCACTTCTGGCTCAAGCGCACAGTTGCCAAGAACAGTCGTTCCCTTGGCTAAAGCCGCTGCCATGATGACGTTTTCAGTACCGCCAACGGTCACCATGTCAAAAAAGTAGTTACAGCCAATCAGCTTGCCACCTTTTGGCGCTTGTGCTTTTACATAGCCATTCTCGACACTAATCTCAGCACCCATCGCCTCAAAGGCTTTTAGATGTTGGTCGACAGGACGTGACCCAATCGCACAGCCGCCTGGCAATGAGACTTCTGCCTCGCCAAAACGTGCTAGCAAAGGCCCAAGGACTAAAATCGAGGCACGCATGGTCTTTACCAAATCATAAGGTGCATAAAAATTGTCAATAGTCTTGGTATCACAGGTAACGGTATCGTCCTGCTTTTGGATTTTGATACCCATGCCACCGATCAATTCAATCAACGTCCGCACATCTTGTAATGAGGGCACATTGTGCAATGTCGTTGGGGTCTCGGCCAATATCATAGCTGCCAGTAATGGCAAAGCAGCATTTTTGGCGCCTGAGATAGTAACTTCCCCTGCGATACGACTACTACCAGTGATTAAAAATTGATCCATAGAAGTGACAACCTAGCGATGAGTATTAAAAATAGTGAAAATCAGACTTATCGAACCAATCATTGTAATAATTGTTAAAACAATCCGTTCTTTAAAAGCCAATCGTATATAAAAAATTTAACCTTTTGACTGAACATCCCATTCAGCAGGTGTCAGCGCTTGAATATTGAGCGCGTGAATATCACCACTGGCAATCTTGTCATTGACTAAAGCATAGATCGCTTGCTGACGTTGCACGGCGCGTTTGCCCTCAAAACTGGCATCAACCACGCGTACATCAAACTTATTACCTTGATTGGCAGCTTGAATAAAAGCGTCTGGGAAGTGAGTCTGTAAAAATGCAATCAAATCGTCAGCGTTCATGCTCATAGAATATCCTGTTAATAGCGGTAAAAAAGGGTTTTATTTTTGAATGTAGATATTATAACAAGAGTTTGACTATCTTACAGCACTGTCTGTGTATAAGCGCACATGACATATACACAGACGATATTCACATTACTATAGTGATAATAACGGCTTTAATTATTATTTAACAGCTAAGTGCTTTATCTTAGCCTTAACGCATTCTCATCTGAGCAGCACGCTTTATAGTTCGTCTTTCAATCACGGCGTCTGGCTTACTGGCCAAAGTAAACTTAACATCAGACTGACGCATACTCTCAGGAATGGTGAGCTGAATGATCATGTTGCTCTTGGCCTCACAAGGCACAGTGATACACCATTGCTGCTCGATGCCTTTTTCGATGATTGGATTCCATTTAATATCATAATTGTACTTTTTATTGACGCGCTCAAGCTTCGGGACGATGACTTTACTCAAATAGGCAGGGCGATCATTCTCTCTTAGCTCATTATATTGGCTCATCTCTGAATCAGTGAAGGGTATATTGGCGATAGGCTGAGAGCTAGGATCCTTCTTGATAATAATATCAATCCCTATAATAGGATCACTGCCGCCTGCTGCCAGTGCCAGTGATGAGAGGGCTAATGACGGCAGTGCTATCGTTAGGCTCAGTAGTGAGAGTTTGAGTAGTTTCATGAGAATCATCCCTTAGGTTAAGTTGGCTTTCCATATTTTAATGCTTGGCCATAGAGCTTAATACTTAGAGCTTGGTTTTAGAGCCGTTATTTTTTTATTGCTTTCATGTGGCTATCAGCTAAAGCGATGAGGACTCATTCTTTTAACAGAGCTACTCTATAATAGAGCGATATAATATCAAATTGACAGGTTTTTATAAAAAATATTCTGCTATCTAAGTACAACTCTTAAGTTCTTAAATTTTTTATCATCTACATTAAAGTACACAAAAAATCCCCAGCTGGCGGTATGCCAAACTGGGGATTATTTATATTAAATAATTAATTGAGTAAATTTACTCTTATCAAACTATTTCAGCTCTTTATCTAGATAAGTCAGTACTTGCGCACGCACATCATTGACCCATCGTAGCGGCGGTGCCATCGCACCGATACTGGTGGCATGGCTAGCCCCTTTGATTTCACCGTTTTGCACAGTAACACCCGCCTCTTGCAGCGCTTTGGTCATTTTAATCGTATTGGTTGCATACACCACTTTGTCTTTTTCGGCAGTCAGCAATAGATAAGGGGGCTGCTCACCTTTGATTTGACGATCTGGCATTACCTCGTCTGGCGTGGCATCAGCAGCAAAGGCTGTTGCGCTGTCAAATTTACGAAAGTCATAACTATAAGGACCAGCAATACCAACAACCGCTTTAATGTCTTTTGGCTTAACACCATAAGGCGCTAAAAAATCCTCATTGGCAACAGCAGCAACCGCATTGAATGCACCAGCAGAATGTCCGACCACCGCCAAGCGTTTTGGATCGGCATGCAGGCTGGTCGCATTGTCGATGCTCCAAGCAATCGCTTGTGCCGCATCTTCGACATAATCAGGATACACATGTTCAGGTGCTTTGCGATAATTAATCACGGCGGTGACATAGCCTGCCTGCGCCAAGCTTTGACCGACAAAGGCGTACTGTTCTTTATTACCACTCTCCCACGAACCACCATGGACAAAAACCACCATTGGATAACTGTCGTTGATAGCGCTTTGGGCTTTCATCGCTTGTGCCAATGGCTTGGGATAATAAATATCTAAGTCTTGCGATGGCTCATCACCATATAGAATGTTTTTACTGACGCCAACGCCGCCACTTGACGTAATACCATTGACCACAGCAAGTGGTGACAAAGCTTGCGCATTTTGCGCAGCGAGTGCAATGCCGCCTATCGCCAATGCAGCAGTAACGCCTGCCCCTGTAAGTTTGAGCGTGCGGGCTTTAATATTTGGTTGTTCGGTATTGCATGAATCAATAGCTGGAGCGCGCGTGCTTGAATCCTTCATAGCCAGTATTCCTATTATATTTATTTTCAATCAACAGTGGATTGCCTTATAACAGCCGTATGGGTTCTGTACCTCATTCATCATAAAACATAATGACGTTTTATGATGAATGAGCCTCACGCTGTCACAGTTGTTTTTTACTTTTTATATCTTACTGGCTGGCCGAAGCATTATCGTGCTTTTACTGTTGCCACTGTTTAGGATTATTGTGATTACTTAACAATGCGCTTATTGATTAAATACTTATTGACCCTGATAAAGATCAATATAAGGGCTGGATGACGGCTGATTAACCGACTCCCCTTCCTCTGTTATGACAATAGGTGTCGCAGTACTAGTAGCATTAGGCGTCACAGCGTTGTTTACATTAGGGTTAACGTTAGACGCTACATTAGAGTCAATAGCAGGCACCATCGTAGGATTGGCCAAATTATTTTCATACATAATATCGTCTTCAGCCAACTTCACCCCTCTATCATCGACGACGGTGGTCAGCAATACCAGCTCTGTAATACCGATTGTGTCGTTAGCGATATCAATCAGATGGCTTTGTTGGGTAGGCGTCATGCGCCCCATAATATAGACCACACCATTATCAGTCACCGCTTTGATTTGTGAGGCTTTGACGCCGTCATTCGCTGCGACTTTTGCCAATAGCTTTGAGGTGATATAACCATCGTGAACGGTTGAGCTATAACCCTTAGAGGCACTAACATTCAGCTCGTTGTAGACACGGCGCACATCTGGCATGGAGCTGACAACTTTTTCGACTTCTGCTTTGATTGCCTCAGTTGGTACTTCGCCTGTCAATAACACTTCACTGTTAAAACTATCAATACCCATACGGCTGCTTTGCTGTAGGTCTTCTTTGAGCCCATAGACATTGATTTTGACCGTATGCTCAATACTGCGATCGAGCAGACGCTGTGGAATCGTACGCTCAGTCATTGGCACGCCATAGGTGCCCTCAGTACTATTGGTCAGATAATTGGTGCTACAACCTGTACTGACGAGAACGAGACCAGTTATTAGCATAACGCCTATCGCTGTGCGACGTGATGAACCAAAAATAGCAGTGCGCAAATGCATCCGTGTCATTATTTACCTCTTAAAGCATGATGGTGACGATTGTATGAGATCAATTGGTTTAGCCGTTTTAACTGAGTAACTATCAAATATCAAATATCAAATATCAAATATCAAATATCAAATATCAAATATCAAATATCAAAATAAGAATTATCGACTGAGTAATCGCTAACGTCGTTGTTTCTACGACTAGCCATTTTCTTTCAATCACTTTACTTAATTTTTACGGTGGGCGGTTAGGTTTTTGGTAACGATAACATAGGGTCGTACTTTCTTTGCCTGTTTGGTAACACAGTCAAAACGCACTATTACCATGCGCTGGCTATAAAAGCGCCTTTTAGCCATTCTGTCTGACTCTTCGATTTATTCGTAAAATCCCTGTTATTTTTATCCGTATTATTTGCAGCAATGCTGTGAGTATTAATCTTATTCGTATCATAAGCAATCACATCAAAGCGGCACTCATAATGACTATACTCAGGGTGCGCTTGTAAAAAATAACGAGCCGTCTTTATAATTTTACGTTGTTTGCTTGCCGTGACGCTAAGTGCAGCATCACCAAAACCTGAATGCTGGCGCTGACGTACTTCAATAAATACCAGCATCGACCACGCCTGCCCCGTCTCTAGCATTATTAAATCTAATTCACCAACTTTAGGCTGCTGCCAGTTTTGTGCAATCAGCTGTAATCCTTGCGCTTGTAAAAACTCACACGCTCGTTGTTCAAAGCGGCTGCCTTGGCGCTGTTTTGGTGAAGTAAGGGTCAAAGGTTTATGATCTGCCATAGCGTCCATGGGTCTGGTCAACATTTCATAATTATCATAGCACAACATGCTAAACTAACCACTTTTGCGCCCTTTTGTCATTATTGATTATTCACTATTTACCTGAACGATATATGATAAATGTCAGCGCCACCTTATTTTTTAATTCCAGTTTTTAATACTTCGAGGTTTTATGTCTACCCCTACTGCGATGCCAGCTTGCCTATATATCGTTGCCACGCCGATTGGCAATCTTACCGATATGACACCGCATGCGGTTGATATCTTAAAGCAAGTCGCTATCATTGCCTGCGAAGACACCCGCACTTCGGGTAAGCTGTTGTCGCATTTTGGCATCGACACTAAAGATAAAAAAAGCAGTAAAACGGACGATACCAAAGCGCCAGCCACTCATAATAACTTGGATGATTCTGAGGCTGTAGGTAAGCAAAAAGGACACAATAAGCTTTGGGCATACCATGAGCACAATAGCGCCATTCAAACGCCTAAAATTATTGAGATGATTCAGCAAGGTCATTCGGTCGCCTTAATCAGTGATGCCGGTACGCCGCTGGTCAGTGACCCTGGTTATCAATTGGTGCAAGCTGCCCATGCTGCTGGGGTTATTGTGTCGCCTATCGTTGGTGCTTCTGCGGCGATTGCGGCATTGTCTGTAGCGGGATTACCGTCAGACCGTTTTAGCTTTATTGGTTTTTTACCAGCGAAAACCCATGGTCGCCAAAAACAACTGAGTGCCCTCACCTCGCGTACCGAAACATTGATATTTTATGAAGCACCGCATCGTATTATTACCAGCTTAGAAGATATGGCGACGATATTTGGCGCAGATCGCGACGTGGCTTTTTGCCGCGAATTGACCAAAACTTTTGAGACCGTCCGTAAGAGTACGCTAGGCGATTTGGTTGAGTTTGTCAAAGCAGATGATAATCAGCAGCGTGGCGAAATAGTCGTAGTGGTCGCTGGCGTTGATGCGGCACAAGATACTGACGATATCAGCATCCATGACAAATTATTGCAAAGATTGTTAGAGGATTTATCGGTCAAAAAAGCCGCTGCATTGGCGTCCGATATTACGGGTGTCAAAAAGAATGCCCTCTATCAGCGTTTGCTTGAGCTACAAGCTGAATGACTTTCGAATATAAAAGATAAGCGTTTATAATTTAATTGAGGAGAAGTGAGCAATGTACGATGTAATGGCGATAGGGAATGCCTTGGTTGACCACGAATATGTGCTATCTGATGCAGCGTTGGAAGAGACAGAGTTGACCAAAGGCAATATGACCTTGGCAGGTATCGAAGAGCAGCAGCAACTGTTGGCCTACTTCCAACTTGCACAAATTGCGCCATCAAAACAAGCGGGTGGTGGCTCAGCAGCCAATACCATGTATGCCTTTGCCAGTTTAGGTGGCAAGCCGTTTTATGCTTGCCGTGTGGGCGATGATGATCAAGGCGCCTTTTACCTCAGGGACTTGCACGAAGCAGGCGTCGCCACCTCAGACAAATCTATCCATGAAGGCGGTGTAACTGGATCTTGTGTGGTTGCTGTTACAGAAGATGGTGAACGCACCATGCAGACTTATCTAGGCACCTCAAGCGATATTGTCGCTGATAACGTCGATTTTGATGCGCTAACGCAAGCAGATTGGTTATACCTAGAAGGCTATTTAGCCATGTCCGAGGGCATCCAGCCAGCCATGACTCAGTTACGTCAGCAAGCTGGCATTCATAATGCCAAGATAGCGGTGAGCTTCGCCGATCCAGCGGTGGTTAAATTTGCCAAAGACGGTTTGCTCAATATGCTGGGCAACAAAGTAGCAGTGATATTTTGTAATAGTGAAGAAGCCAAGCTCTTTACGGATAAAAAACAAGTCAAAGCAGCCGCGCGTGCCTTACTTGAGCATTGCCAAATTGCGGTAGTGACGGATGGCGAAAAAGGGGCGGTTATCGCTCATAAACCTGATGCCGAGTCAGAGATTGTGGTATATGATATTGCTACGCCAGTCGTTGCCAATGTCATCGATACCAATGGGGCTGGCGACAACTATGCGGGGGCGTTCTTATACGCTTTATCGCAGCAGTACACCTTACCAGAATGTGGTCATCTTGCCAGCGAAGTGTCAGCACAAGTTATTCAACAATTTGGCCCACGACTCATGCCGCAGGATTATAAAGAGATTGCCAAACGGGTACTGTCTGCTTAATCTCTGAACATATTTTAGGACGTCACAGCCCTAATAAAAAAGCCCATATCAAATCGACATGGGCTTTTTCTTTTGCAAATTATTTTATTGTTAAGAAAATTATTAAGAAATAAGAAACTTGCAGATTAAGCCGAGGCTAATGCCTGTTCTAAATCGGCTTTGATATCGTCGATATGTTCAATACCAATCGACAATCGCACCATATCAGTACTCACACCAGCATTCTCTAACTCTTGCTCGTTCAACTGACGATGTGTGGTCGTCGCTGGATGACACGCCAATGATTTGGCATCACCAATGTTGACTAAACGCGTAATCAGCTGCAACGCATCAATAAAGCGCGCCCCAGCTTCAAGGCCACCTTTTACCCCAAAGGTCAAAATAGCTGAAGGCGTACCCTTCATGTATTTCTTTGCAAGCTCGTGCTCAGGATGATCTGGCAGACCCGCATACTTTACCCAAGCAACTTTATCATGGTCACGCAGATACTCAGCCACTGCTTGCGCGTTCTGTACATGACGCTCCATACGCAAGCTCAGCGTCTCCATACCCTGCAAGATACCAAAGGCATTTAATGGACTAAGTGCCGCGCCAGTATTACGCAGCGGTGCCACGCGAGCACGAGCGATAAAGGCCGCTGCACCAACGTCCTTGACGAAGTTCACACCGTGATAACTGTGATCTGGCGTGTTCAGCAATGGGAAACGCTCAGGGTAATCACCCCAAGGGAAAGTCCCACTATCGACAATCGCGCCACCAATCGAGGTGCCCGTACCACTCATATATTTGGTTAACGAATGAATGACAATATCCGCCCCAAACTCAAACGGACGGCAAATCGCTGGCGTGGCAACCGTACTATCAATCACCACTGGCACACCATATTCGTGCGCGATGTCACTGAGTGCTTGAATATCAATAATGTTACCCAGTGGATTACCGATACTTTCAGCAAAGACCATCTTGGTTTTATCATCAATTAAATCACGAATCGCCTCAGGGTTTTTGTGGTCAAAGAAGCGGACTTCGATACCTTGACGCGGCAAAGCATGGGCAAATAAATTGTAAGTACCGCCATACAAGGTCGATACAGCAACGATGTTGTCACCCGCTTCACAGATGGTTTGAATCGCATAAGTGATGGCAGCCATACCAGATGCTACGGCAAGCGCGCCGATACCGCCTTCAAGCGCCGCAACACGCTCTTCTAATACCGCATTGGTTGGGTTCATAATGCGCGTATAAATATTACCCGCGACTTTTAAATCAAACAAATCTGCGCCATGCTGGGTATTATCAAACGCATACGAGCTGGTGTGATAAATAGGCACAGCGACCGCTTTGGTCGTTGGCTCAACACTATAACCGGCATGAATCGCTAAGGTCTCTAAGCGCTGCATTGGTTTTGCTCCATTATCTGAATTGGTCTCTGGTTGTCCATCACTCATCACAAACTCCTTGGTAGTCACTAAAAAAAGCATCAATCAAAATAGATCATTTAAAGGTATCGATTGATCAATAATCTCTAAAAAAGCCATCTTATAAATGATAGCCATAAAAAAAAGCTGAGTTAATCATAACCCAGCTTCTTTATGAAAAGAATAGCCAATGTTGGGTTTATTAATAACCACCCAGCATAAGCGACCCTATTTCAATCTACTTCTGATTGTATTGATACTTACCACTTATTTGTAATAAGCGTTTTCTGTACGAGTATGATCCGTCTCATCGATGACTTGTGTCAGCTCTGGTATTTGCTGCTTAAGTTGCACTTCGACGCCTTGACGCAAGGTCATGTCAACGGCTGAACAGCCTTGGCAACCACCACCGAATTTCAGTACAGCAGTGAGACCAACGCCTTCTTCATCAATCAACTCAAGCAACTGTACGTCACCACCATGCGCCGCTAAGCCTGGGTTAATCTCAGACTGTAATACGTAGTTGATACGCTCTTCTACGCTGGCATCAGCACCCACTTTTGGCATTTTAGAGTTTGGCGCGCGGAAAGTTAGCTGACCACCGAAACGATCTTTATTGTAATCAATGACCGCATCTTCTAAATAAGGGACTGACGACGCTTCAATAAAAGCAGAAAAATCATCGTAGGTAAAACGTAGATCAGCACTGTCTTCTTCGCCCGGTTGGTTATAAGCCATACAGCACTCGGCACGCGGCGTACCAGGATGCTCGACGAAGATACGCACACCGATACCGTCGGTATCTTGCTTGGACAGTAAATCGGCCAAATAACCTTGGGCTGACTCGGTAATGGTAATATTACTTTTCGTTTCTGCTTGCTCAGTATCTAGCGCTGATTCATAGTCTGCAGATTGATCTGATTGGCTGGCTTGATTGTGCTCACTCATAATTTTTCCTATGCGTTATGACACAAACGCGACTGCTGTCATAGCTGCTGTGTCGTGAATTTGGGCAATTTGGTTTAACAGTTATCAAGCATAACGGTTGATATTATAGTGCTCTAACGGCAATCTTGATAAAGGTTTGATGATTTTATAACCACTATTATAGCGCATTCAGTCAATAATTCCGACTGCGCTACTGCGAATTAAAGCGTGACCGTTATAAATAGCCACTATTGGTTTTTTTAATGGTGACATATAAAAGATAAATAGGTGACGTTAATATAGATAATAGCTACGGCTAATAATGCTACGCAAAATTATTTAATTACCCACACCGCGTCTGCTATTGTTTATATTAAGGCTGCTTGATTGATTATCAAGCACCTAGAACATTTAACTAGTCACCTACTTTCTTATCCGAGAGCTACAGCACGTCTAACATTATGCGAGACCATACAATCAAAGCGCTTATCATACTTGCTGTTTCCTAGCGCTAGTTTTAATTATATTTAAAAGGTAGAGTGTATTCTCCTAAATATTTTTTTATAGGTTTCTATTGATTATCATACTGGGCATTATTATTGTATTTATTATAGTTATCGCGCTTTTAGTACCGGAGGACGTTAACTATACCAAAGCTGTAAAAGACATTATGTCTCGCTATATCAAGATTCCTGTAGCGTTAGCATTTTTTCGTAATCCACTACTCCAGTTGATATTCTTTTATATTGACTATAGAGATCGCTTAGATATCGAAGAAAAGAGTATGTTCAAGCGTTATTTTATAACGCAATTTTTTAGTATTATTATACTTATTACTATAATTTTCATTGTTAAACATTACATTTGAGCTAATAGCAATTTCATATTTAATTGAATCAATCTTATGATGATACAAATGCGAACCCTAGTAACGACCAAAGACGGCGAAAAAATAGCCGTTTGGAAGATTGTGGATACTGCAAAAGATGAAAAGAAGACTGATGTCCTCACCACCAATGCGCCTAGGGTAAAAGCGCAAAACATCTTATTGACCCACGGTACCTTTTCGGACAAGCAAACTTGTTTAAAAATCGCCCACTATCTGGCGCAGCTTGGTCATCATTGCTACATTATGGAATGGCGTGGTCATGGTGCAAGCTCGATACCAACAGACAAATTCAACTTCGAAACCGTCGCAACCTATGATTTTGAGGCCACCTTTCGTTACTTGTTTGCTGAGTTAAAACTGGATAATCTACACTGCGTCACCCACAGTGGCGGCGGTGCCTGCCTAACCATGTTTTTAATCCAAAACCCCCAGTATATTGACCACATCAACAGCATCAGTATGTTTGCCTGTCAAGTTTATGGCGCAGTATCGAACCCGATTAGCTACACTAAAATTCTCGCAGCCAAAGTATTTACGAGACTACTAGGCTTTATCCCAGCTAAGAAGCTTAAAATGGGTCCTTTTAACGAAAGCTATTATACGATGAACCAGTGGTACGACTGGAACCTGAACAAAGACTTTAAAAGCAGCTTTATACAACAAAGTAAATTTGAAACAACGACAATTGATGAAAATACGCCCTCTAACATCGCATCTGAAAACTCTGCATCTCATATTGCATCTAATACTGTATCTAATAAAAGCCACTTCGATTATCGTCAGCATATGCCAACTATTACCACGCCTATCTATGCGATCAGTGCTAAAGGTGACCATTTTATTTCGCCAACCCGTGGCTGTCAGTTGTTTTTTAATAAGTTTGCTAACCCAAAAAACGTCTTTCGAGAGTATTCCCTTGACCATGGAGACTTGGATGATTATACCCATAGCCGCATTATGATAAGCCGTAATGCTGCTACAGAGATTTGGCCAACGGTGACAGCATGGATAGAGAAGCATGCAAGGTAACGATGACACACCCCTACACATCTTTATACTTGTCAGAAAGTCATAGGCTGTGTCAGTATTAGCGTCATCAATTTTTAACCAATAAAAAATAAGTCGTAGGAAAGTGGCGTCTATGAGTGGATTATCAGAGCAAAATCTAGATACACAAAATCCAGATAAGCAGGACAAAAAACACTATCGTTATTTGGTGTTTATTGGGCGCTTTCAGCCGTTTCATTGCGGGCACAAAGCGGTCGTGGATGAAGCATTGAAGCGTGCCGACAATGTCATCATGCTCATCGGCTCCGCAAACTTACCACGTAGCTTACGCAACCCCTTTAGCGTGGCTGAGCGCGCCGCGATGATTAAAGACGCGTATTCAACAGCAGATGCTGCGCGTATTCACTGCGTTGGACTCGATGATGCGCTTTACAATGACACACGCTGGCTGCAATACGTGCAAGCAGGCGTGAAATCGGTCACTGGCGACTTGCAGACCGATATTGGTCTCATTGGTCATTCAAAAGACAGCTCATCGTATTATTTATCGCTATTCCCCAATTGGGCGTCGGTCTCTGTACCCAATTATCATAATCTATCGGCGACCCCTATTCGGGACAGCTATCTCATGGGTGCCACACCAACGCCTGAGCGCACCCCTGAGTCGACCCGCAACGTCCTAAATGACTTCAAAAAAACCGAGGATTATCAGCAGCTGCACGAAGAAGCTGACTTCGTTGATAAGTATAAAAGACAGTGGGAGTCTGCGCCTTACCCGCCTACCTTTATGACGGCAGATGCCTTGGTCGTCCAGTCGGGTCATATCCTACTGGTAGAACGTCGCAGCATGCCAGGGCGCGGACTATGGGCACTGCCCGGTGGTTTTTTGAATCCAAAAGAGACCCTCTTTGATGCCTGTATCCGTGAGCTACGCGAAGAGACGCGCCTTAAAGTCCCAGAGCCAGTATTACGTGGCTCTTGTCATAGTCAACATACCTTTGACGACCCTTACCGCTCAGCGCGTGGTCGCACGATTACCCAAGCCTTTTACTTTCAGCTAAAAAACGATCCAAAAGGTCTGCCCAAAGTAAAAGGCGGTGATGACGCGGCCAAAGCATTTTGGCTACCACTTGCCGAGTTGGATGCCACCATGATGTTCGAAGATCACTATGCGATTATCACCAAAATGGTTGGCTTGTAAGACGTTGTGTCATTGACTGTTTAGTGCATTAATGACTCATTTTCAATCAATGACACTCTATATAATTTATCTTATAAGTTTGGTTTTATCAGTGCCACTTATATTTTCACCGCCCAAGCCGATAGACGGCAAGGGTTACTAAGCAGCATTTAGTTATCCTTACTAGATGCTGTCAATGGATGAATCGTTAGACTGTTGAGCAATAAATTGATGCTAATGTACATAAAATACTTTTAGTCCATTTAAGGCTCAACAATGATGCGAGTCGTTCATTTCACTCAAAGCAGAGGAGTTCTGTGATGTATACCAGCAATTTAAATAATTTAATCTTAAATAGCGACAGCTATAAAACCTCACATTGGGTGCAATATCCCAAAGGTAGTGAGTATCTATCCAGCTATATTGAAGCGCGTAAAGGCGATTACGATGTGGTATTTTTTGGGCTGCAAGCCTTTATCAAAGAATACCTGAGTACCCCTATTACCCACCAAGATATTGATGAAGCTGAAATACTGATTCAAGCGCATGGCTTGACCTTTAATCGTGCAGGGTGGGAGCGCTTAGTTGATAAACATGGTGGCTATTTGCCACTACGTATCGAAGCCATACCTGAAGGCAGCATCGTTCCAGTATCCAATGTGGTCTGTCAGATTATCAATACCGATCCAGAATTCTATTGGCTGCCAAGCTATATCGAAACGGCATTACTCCGTGCTATCTGGTATCCATCAACGGTCGCCAGCGTCTCGCACTATTGCAAAGGTATCATTCGTCAAGCGCTAGAAAAATCAGCGGACAATACTGAGTCATTAACCTTTCGCTTGCATGACTTTGGTTCGCGTGGTGCGTCTAGTCAGGAGTCCGTGGCACTTGGTAGTCTTGCTCATTTGGTAAATTTTGCCGGTACAGACTCCATGACCGCTTTGGTGGCTGCCAGTCGCTGGTATCAAATGGATAAAGACATGCCTGCCTTTTCTATCCCTGCCGCTGAGCATAGCACCATGACTGCATGGGGTCGTGATGGCGAAACTGCTGCTTTTGCCAATATGATTGAGCAGTTTGGTGGGGCGGGTAAGAGTTTTTCAGTGGTCTCTGACAGCTATGACTTATGGAACGCCATTGACAATATTTGGGGTGGCAGCTTGAAGGACGACGTAAAAAACATGGGCGGTACTTTAGTCATCAGACCTGATAGTGGTGAGCCTGCTAAAGTAGTCCGCGAGGCACTGGAGCGCTTGGCAGTGAAGTTTGGCACGACGGTTAATAGCAAAGGCTACAAAGTTTTGCCAGACTATGTACGTGTTATCCAAGGGGATGGCATTAGTCCGCAAAGCTTGAGCAAAATTATCGACGTGGTCATGAAGGCAGGATTTAGCGCTGAAAACGTGACCTTTGGTATGGGTGGTGGATTACTACAACAAGTCAATCGCGATACCATGAGCTGGGCGATGAAAGCCAGTGCCATCTCTATCGATGGTGCATGGAAAGACATTTATAAAGACCCTATCACTAGCCGCTCAAAACGCTCAAAAAAAGGTCGCTTGGCGTTGGTCGAAGACAGCAACGGACAGCCAACAACCATCAAAGCGGATAATCTACCCGCTGGTGCAGATAACCTGTTACGTGACGTGTATGTCGATGGCAAATTACTCGTCGAAGACAGCCTCACTACAATTCGGGAGCGTGCAGGATGGTAGCAATATGATAAATAGCAATAAAATGGCGTCGGTTGCACGCGACGTCCTACTCGCCCCTGTTTATCTTTATCAAGGCCGCAAAATCAAGCGTGATACGGTGCGCTTGCCTGAGCCAAACGGAGAGCGACACGGACATATTCAATTAGGCAAACCGACTGATACCATTGCTAATAATGCAAAAAATGAGACCAAGCAAACGCTAAACCTCATGATCGTTGGCGATTCAGCAGCAGCGGGTGTTGGTAGTCAGACACAGCATGAGGCACTCGTTGGTAATTTGATGCCTATCTTAGCGCAGCAATCTGTGATTAATACTCAGTTTGCTAACTTGGTCTGGTCGTTGCAAGCGACCACCGGACATACCAGCTTTGATATCTTGCGCAGGCTTTATGTGCTGCCCGCGCCTAGCCACCCTATCGATGTAATGGTGCTGAGTGTTGGCGTCAATGACACCACCTCGAACGTCTCTGTAGGTAAATGGCAGCAGCAAATCGAAGACATTGTTGCGATCGCTCAGCGTAAATTTGGCGTACGGCAATTGATTTTTTTGAGTCTGCCGCCCATGGCGCAAATGCCTGCGATACCTGCCCCTTTGAATAACTTCGTCGGTGCTAAAGCTTCAATGCTTGATGCAACATTACAACAAGTATGTGCAAGTAATGAGGGTGTCACTTATATGGCCACTGATTTTCCACGGATGATAGAAGAGCACTCTAAGGGCATGCCAATTGATATTAAGGTGATGTTTGCCAGTGATGGCTTCCACCCTAGTAGTTTAATGTATGGCTACTGGGCGCAGCAGTTGGCAGAGCTCATTGTCAAGTTACTTAATTCATCAGCTGCCAAATTGAGCCGCCCTGCTTTCTAAAAGCTAGTATCTCAAAGCTGATATCTCAAAACTGATAGCTCAAAACTGATAGCTTGAAAAATGACAGCTCAAGATTTAACAACCTAAAACTTAACGTTGAAGTTTAAACAAAAAAAACCGCTGAATAATCAGCGGTTTTTTTATGGCTTAGCAAAATAAATTGACGCGATAAGCGTAATTTATTCAGCAGAATCAGCAGCTTGTTCAGTAGAATCAGCAGCTTTCTTGTTACGGCCACCAAACGCACCAAAGCGTTTGTTAAAGCTAGCAACACGACCTTCGGTAGAAGTTTTACGTTGCTCACCAGTATAGAATGGATGCGACGCACTTGAGATATCAAGTGGGTAGTATGGGTATTCTTTACCTTCGTATTCACGAGTGGCTTTGGTTTTAGCCGTTGAACGAGTCAAAAAGAACACGTCAGCGTTAGTGTCGTGGAACAAAACTTCTTGGTAATCAGGATGGATATCTTTACGCATAATAAACTCTCTATGTCCGATGTATTTACAGTCTTATTGACAATGTGTCGAAGCCTTTATAAAGAAACTCTTATAAAAAAGTTCTTATAAAGAAGCTCTCATAAAAAAGCACTTATAAAACTGAGGATACGTAACTGAGGCACTAAGGACATTTGCAAGGCTGGCAGCTGCGTCACTGGCTTATTCCAGCACCCAACACCATACCTCTGCTTACCTAGCCTTCCCCAGCGGGAAAATTAAACCGCGATTTTAACGGTTTTTGGCGTTTGATGCAAGCAGCAGTTGCGATCATCATAGAGGATAAAGCACCAGAAAACCGACAATGTTATTGAGATAAGTATTTTATGCTATTATAATATTTGATTAGATAAACCACTCAATAGCGACTAAATTTGTAGATTATTTAAATAATACCTGCTTTTTAGGGCATGTCCTCATTTTAAAAATGGTGATAAAAATGAGATAAATTGCAGTCAAACGAGGAAAATAGCGCAGATAATATCGGGATATTAACCAGCTATTTAACGATGTTTGGCAAAATTTAGCCATTTTTAGCCCGTTTAGATATGATCAATTGAATTGAGGACACGCCCTAGTATTGAGTTTTTAGTATTAAGATTCATAAAAGATTAGTCGCGTTGCCCGTAGCCTGCTTTTATAAATACTTACTGCTATTATGACAAACGTCACCTCAGTGACCATTCAATACTCGTAAATTAATCATCGTTAAATTGACGGTTATTAAATGAAGTACTCCTCATTAACAGTCACTAAATAAGGATAATAAACAATGATAAATACTGCCCTAAAGGCCACCACGAAAGCTCTACTCATCAGCTCAGCACTTGCGGTCACCACCATGGCAAGCGCGGCATTACCTAGCCAATGGCAATTAGATGACTCGCATACCCGTGTCGGATTTTCTGTCAATCACTTAGGGTTTTCAACGACCATGGGTCGCTTTAATGATGTGCAAGGTGTGGTCAATTACGATATCAAAGCCCCTAGCAAAACCAATATGAGCTTTACAATTGCAACCGATAGTATCGATACCAATTGGGATGCCCGTGATAAGCATCTAAGAACGGATGAATTTTTTAATGTGGCTAAATACCCAGCAATGACTTTTAAATCTACCCAAGTCACTTTTAGCAACCCACAACAAGCCAAAGTAACGGGTGATTTCACAATGCTTGGTCAAACTAAGCCCCTCACACTAGATGTAACGTTAAATAAAATCGCCAACAGCCCTCTTACGAAAGAGCCAGTCATTGGTTTTCGTGCTACTGGTATCATTGATCGCGCAGCCTATGGTATGACGGCGTTTGCTGCCGGCATCACTACCGATGTTCCCATTCAAATCGATGGTGAATTGGTACAGAAAACAACAAAATAGCGCTGAAATACTTTTTAAAAAAACTTTACCTAAAAAAGCAGCCACTATGATGGCTGCTTTTTTTCGACTTGAAACCTACTTGTTTTATTTAGTTTTAACGATATGCCAAACGCCAAGCTTGTTATCACCGTCTGTATCGCCAACTTTTGTATCATTGGCATAAAAGTATAAAGGCTTACCATTGACAGCCCATTGATATTTACCGTCTTCCCGTTGGAAAGCGGCAAACTGACCAGAAGCTTGGGCATTGCTAGGAGCCATAAAAGCAGGCCAAGCTAACAGACATGCCGAGCCACACTCTGATTTGTTCATGGAGTCTTTGTCAAAGGTATATAGCGTCATTTTGTTGGTAGCATCCACTAACATCCCATTCATACTGGCAACTGGCGCTTTATTGCTCATGGTAGCTTGTACGTCATGCATGCCTGAATCGTCATTGCCAAACACATTGTTTAGCGTCGAACAACCCGTTACGGTCAACACACTGGCTAGAGCAGATAACATCAGAATACGTTTCATAATCACTTCCTTGTATTTAAAAGTATTTAAAAAAAACATCTCATTAATCTGGATTTTATAGAACTAAATTTTTATTGAACATGGTGTTCATTAATTATCAATATTGCAATCTGCTGATTTGTGCGATAGTTAAGTCATACGCTCAGACAGTTGCTTTACTTTCATACGCTTTACTCTCACAGAGGATTTCAAGTCGTTTTACTATAGCATATGCTCTAAAACGGTCGTTTTTGCCAGAATATAAACTTACAAAAACCTGCGAATATTACAAATTAATAAACCACGACGTGAATCTTATGAGCAAAGGTATTTCATATTGATGGACGTTCAAAAGAGTGATGATACTTAAATGATGCTAAGCGTCTCATTTCTATTTTTGTTTTCATGGTCAAGACAGTCCATGGCAAGTTGTTGACAAAACTAATGCATCTACTTACGTATTTGCCATCATATGCACAATAGGTTTTCGTAAAATAGCGCTATAAATGATAAGCAGTATATGAGAAGAGCCATATAATCAAAAGTATGACTATAGCGGTCTCATATGAATGTTGAACTTGACTGTATCCGCACGCATATCAATAGCTACAACAAGATTCAAGATACTGACATGATCAGAAACTTATATGCCCAAACAATTATATGAATAAGCAGAGCATGTCCCGACGCTGATGCTATCAAGGATATAACAACGACAATGACCGATAATTTTAGCAAAAATGCCTCTCAAGCCATCCTGCACGATGCTGAATCGCAGAATACTGATGCTCAAGATATTGATCTCAAAGATATCGAATTTTCAGAGACTAAACTTGATACAGCAGCGGCTGCCACAAAGGACGAGCTATCTAAAAAACGCGTCGGCATTCTAGGCGGCGGTACTGCAGGGGCAACGATTGCTATTCGCCTCGCTGCATTAGGGCTTGAGACCTACGTCTTTGAAAAGAAAAAATCGCTTATCGATGGTCCACCAATGTGCCATTTGCACGCGGGTGGTAATCTATACCGTGAAATCCCTGACGAAGACTGCGTTGCTTTGCTTAAGCAGTGTATCGATATTCTGCGCCTTTATCCTTATACCATCGATGTACGTCCAACCGTATTTGCTGTCCCAACGCGCGACGAAGGCTTGCCCGAGGATTTACTCCCGCGTCTCGATATCTTGACGAATGCTTATCGCGAGCTCATCGCACAAGACAGCAATAACAAAGTACTGGGCGAACCGGAAAACTACTATCAGCTCTATAGTCATGAGCAACTGATTGCGCTGTCTGAACGTGAGCAAGTTGCGATACCGAGCACGGTTGACGAATGGGTGATACCGGTTACCAAATATCTGGACTTAAATAAAGTGAAGTTTCCGCTCATTGTCGTGCAAGAGTATGGCTGGAATATTTTTCGTTTAGCAGCTTCTGCTCAACTCGCCTTAGAAGGCTATGAGCATGCGCATGTCTTTACCAATACGGAAATTAAGCAAGTCATGCCTGTGGATTGTGAGAACTGTACCAACGCTGATCACCATGTCACAAAATGGCGCGTCGATTACCAGCAAGCGAGCCAGTCTCAATCTGAGTCTATCGAAGTCGATTACTTGGTCAATGCTTGTGGTTTTCGCACTGGTGTTATCGACGATATGGTCGGTGTCAAAGTCGAGCGTATGGTTGAGTTCAAATCTTCTTATATCACGCACTGGGGCGACGCTGGTGGACAAATACCCGAGATTATCGTGTATGGCAGTCGCGGTACGCCAGAAGGTATGGCGCAGCTGACCCCTTATCCAGGCGGTTACTTTCAAATCCACGGTATGAGTAAAGCCATTACCCTATTTACTGATGGCTTGGTCGCTTCTGATAAAGCCAGTGCACAACCTCAATTACCGCCTCAGTATGTACATTATATCGAAGATGGCTGGGACAAAGCACCGCTACAAGCCCGTAGCCAGCAAGCGATTGAGTACGTAGCAGAGTTTGTGCCTACCTTTAACAGTGCGCGTACCGTCGGTAATGCCTTATACGGCGGGCAGCAAATCCCGGGTCAGGACGATACCTTACGGGTAGCAGATGTGAGTTTATACTCTAATATACGTTACGCCCGCGCAGAAAATGTCAAAGCGTCGTCCACCTTAATCGCTGCTGATCAAATCGTTAATGAATTGACGACTCTTGGCTTAATCGACAATGACACAGCAGAAAATCGTAGTCGCCATGCGCATGAATGGGCCTATCTAGCCAACAACGATAGCTTAACGATTGATAAAGTGGCACGCGTCTTGGCTGAAGATCGTGGTTTCCCAGCGGCAATGGCGGATGTCAATCATAGCATTCGCGAGATGGCGTTAGAGAATTTAACACCAGCTCAGCCTTAGGCGTTTGCCGTCTGTTAATACGTTCGATAAATCTGGTAGAAACCAACGCTAAAGAGTATAGAAAAAAGGAGGTCGTCGCTAGTGATTAGCGACGACCTCCTTTTTTCTTATATACAATGAGACCATTTAACAGATTATATTCCGATAGACATATATTTAATTGCCTGCCATTTTTTCAGTATCGACCGCATCATCTATCGTCACGATTGTCCGTAACAAATCAATCGCTTCAGCGATGGTATTACAAACCACCAAACGCTCAAGATCTTGCTGCTTCATAAAGCCCTGTTCCGTGGTATATTTTAAGTGCTCAATCATGCGATCATAAAAGCCATTAATATTCAGAATAATCATCGGCTTTTCATGTTGGTACAGCTGACGCCATGTGGCGATTTCCATAATCTCTTCGAGTGTACCAAGACCACCGGGTAAAGTAATAAAAGCATCCGCGTACTCTGCCATGACCGTCTTGCGCGTGTGCATGGTATCGGTCAGATGCAGACGAGTCAGACCCTCATGGGCGATTTCGTGTTTGAGCATGAAGGTGGGAATCACACCAACAGCTTGCGCGCCGCCTTTGATAACGTCGTCAGCCACTGCACCCATTAGACCAATACTGGCACCGCCATAAACCAAACCCAACCCGTTTTCTGCTAGAGCACGACCAAGCTCACGGGCTGCTTGCTCATAAACCTCACTATTACCCAGTCGTGACCCACAATAAACAGCCACCAGCGGCATCGCTAATGTTGATTTATCCACGGCTTTCTCGATATGAGTGATATCTTGGCTGGTAATAACTTCATAATTTTCATTATTAATTTTCATTTGCATATAACGCTCCTAAGTTTGCTTAGATTATTGTATTGAATGGTTCGGTAAAGGGGTTTATCGTTTGTTAGAATGACACAATATGACGTTTATCACTAACGTTAACTCGCTGTATTCTGTAGTGCTGCCACCTTTTACTCTTTTTATGCTTTGCTGATAAGAGCTTATGATGAGGCGTTCTCATAAGGTCTAAAGTGTTGTCAGCAGTCTATTAATTACGCATAATAAGCATCCGTCAAACTCACACCTATTTGTGATTTTTATATTTGTTTTTATAAGTGGTCAGTAAAAATAGCATAAATCTGGTTGCTCACAGAGAAAATCAAATAACGCTCATTATCCTGCTATTTGCTAGCGTTTATCTTAACATAAGCCGTGCTATCACGCGGTAGCAACGATTTATCGCTACGCAATGACTACATTTTTTAGCACTGACTTGCTATAAAACGTTGTAGATCCACATTCATCAATCTTCAATAAAAACGACAAAACTTATCAAGGTATTTTTATGCATAATAATCATGCGCCATCTTCTAGAACGCAACAAGGTGACACAATCGACGCTAATAATGACCATGAAAGCAACGACGATAACGGCAGCTACTCACTAAGTATCATGACTGAGCGTAATCAAGCGTTGGCAGCAACGGTTTATCGCCCTACAGAAACGGTCAAAGCCGCTGTCATGATAGCGCCTGCCACTGGTATCAAGCGTCAGTTTTATCATAATTTTGCGAGCCATCTAGCAGCGCAGGGCTTTGGTGTCCTGACCTTTGACAACGAAGGTATCGGCGAGTCACTAGCAACCGATTTGGCCAAATGTGATTCCTCACTGATAAGTTGGGGTCGTCATGACATGCCAGCCGTCCTCGATGCGTTGCAAGATGAATTTCCTGATGCGTCTTACCATCTCATCGGTCACAGCGCAGGCGGTCAGCTGATTGGTTTGATGCGCAATTATGATGCTATCGCCTCGGTGTTCAATGTCGCTTGCTCGTCAGGTTGTATCAAGAACATGGACATGCCGTATAAAATTAAAGCGATGGGTTTTATGGATGCGTTCATTCCTGTCACTAACTTTGCATTAGGTTACACCCCATCAGATAAAATCGGCATGGGTGAGCCGCTACCACGTGGCGTGGCTCGTCAGTGGCGCGAATGGTGCAATGGCTCAGGTTATATAAAGACTGCCTTTGGCAAAAGTATTCACACGCATTTTTATGATGACATTCGCATGCCAGCGCTGTGGTTAGGCTTTAGCGATGACGAAATTGCGAATAGCAAAAACATCGACGACATGATTCGCGTCTATACAAAGATGCCGGTCGAAAAACGCTTTTTTGAGCCAAAAGATTTTGGCTTAAGCAGCATCGGTCATATGCGTTATTTTAGTGGTCGAACCAATGCCAAGGCACCTGAGTTATGGCAAATGGCGGTAGATTGGTTAAATCAGCAACAATAACTTCAAGTATTATAACTTCCAAAACTACAGCTTCGAGCATGAATAAAAATAGAACAGCTGATAATGCGCTTTACTCTTTTGCATTTTCTACGTCTGCTGCCTTAATACGCTTCGTCAACGCTGAATAAAGCGACGGCTGCATGTTATGGATGTTACCGAGCATCCATTTCACGTAGTTGATGGGCACGTCTTTAATCAGCGCCCCTTTATACTTACCAAAGGGCATCTTGCTCACGGGATTGGCTTTGTTAGAGATAGCATGTGCCGCCGCAAAATCAGTCGGCGCAATCTCTAGACGCTCACAGCAAGCTTGATAAAGTAAGTAGCACATACGGGCATCACCTAGCGCGTCATGAGCGGCTATCGTCATTCTGCTCGCCTCAGACTTGCCCAATAATTGCTCGATACACTTAGATTGACTGTAAGCGCTCCACTCTGGGAAGGCCACGCGCGCCAGCCTCACGGTACAAATCAGCTTGGCAGAAGGGCTACCAATCACCCGCCAATCAAAACGTACGTTATGACCAATTAAGTACTTGGGCAATTCAAATTGATCCAAATCAAAACGCTCAAGCCCAGCCACGTCGTCATCCGTAATACCATGCACCCTGATGACGATTGGAGATATCGAGCGACCACTGTTAAAGTATTTCATCCACTCAAATCCGCTAGCCACATTAATCGTCGCCACCTGAATCGGTCGTGGGTCACGGCCTTGATCGGTTTCGGTATCGATAACCAGCGCCGTATCAGCCATGGTAGAAATGTCCGCAGAATTAAAAGCATCAGTCATAGAAAATTAACCATCAATAGCACCATCGTGGCTGAATAGGAACAATAAATAGATAAAACTCTATTTATTGTACTTGTATTTATGGGGGTAAAAACCATAGATAACAATGCTATACACACCTTGGAAGATAGGGGTTTTATAATACTAACTCAAACTACATCAGATATATAAGAGACATCAATGCTAGCAGATGGCAATAATCGACCACCAAAGCCAACACTATTCAGCCGTTTGCTAAGCCTAATAATAAGGGCTACGGTATTGCTAGCGCTGTTATTTGTATTTGACAAATTACTACCCAGCATTAGCCAACAGACACAGTCTTTTGTCGTGGCAAAATGGCAGCAACTGAGTTTATTGCAGCAAGAGTTGCCCATAGAAAACAGCCTTCCCAGTCCACTACCAAAGCAGCGTCTGACAGACACTTGGGGCGCAGCACGTAGCCAAGGGCGCTCCCATGAGGGCATTGATATTTTTGCAGCGCGGGGCACACCGATACAAGCTACGACGCAAGGCATCGTCAGCAAAGTTGGCGAAAATACATTAGGGGGACGCGTGGTAGTGGTGGTCGGACCGGGCGGCGCAGGACATTATTACGCCCATCTAGAGGATTATGCCGACATCGTACCCAATGACTGGGTCAATGCTGGTGATATCATTGGCTATGTTGGCGACAGCGGTAATGCTAAAGGAACACCAACCCATGTTCATTATGGTATTTATATCAATGGCAGCGCGGTGAACCCCTACCCACTTTTGCAAAAAGATTAAGGGGCATGGGCAGAACGTACATAAGCGCTTGGAAATACCGCACTAAAGGTCGAGCCTTTGCCTTCTACCGACTCTATGGTCAGTTGCGCCTCATGTTGATATAAGACATGTTTTACAATTGCCAACCCTAAGCCCGTACCACCCGTAGCACGGCTGCGTCCGCTATCGATGCGATAGAAGCGTTCCGTCAAGCGCTCGATATGTTGGGGCGCAATACCGAGACCATCATCTTCGACGGCAAAGCGGCAGCCTTCCGATGTTTTTGTCCAGCTGATAGCGATGTTGCCACCCTTTGGCGTATATTTGATAGCATTAATCACCAAATTGGATAAGGCGCTTGTTAAGTACATCTCTGAGCCATACAGTCCATCGTAAGTGTCTATCTGCAAATGAATAGTATGACCGTATTCTTGGTTATACGCCTGCGCATCATCATAGATATGCGTCAGTAACTTGGTCATATCGATATCATTTAGCTCATGCGTCTCTTCTATTTCGATGCGAGACAACAGCAATAAGTCATTCACAATTCGATTCATACGGGCAGTCTGCTGAGTCATTAGCTCAAAGCCACGCCGCCACTGCGGGGGCATATCCTCTTGATCGGAGAAATTTTCTAGATAGCCCATCAGTACGGTCAATGGCGTACGCAGCTCATGCGAGACATTGGCCACAAAATCACGGCGCATTTGCTCTAAATGCTGCAAGCGGGTCACATCATAAATTATCAATAGTTTTTCATCACCGAAAGGCGTCAGTTCACACTTTAGATAACGTTTAGGATCTCGCCATGACACCATGTGCACACCATCGCTCGGTGGCGTGATAGCCTGATAATACTGGCGAAATTCAGGCACGGTGATAAAGTCAAAAATGCTTTGACCTTTGTTGCTTGACTGCAATAACAATAAATCTTCCGCTGCCTGATTCCACCATTCCAAACCATCATCATCATTGAGCAAAATGACCGCATCCCGTAGTGCTAGTAAGGCACTGCGGATTTTTTTGAGTTGATCCGTTGTATTGTGCTGGGCAACCTGCTCTTGCTCACCCTGTTGCTCATTTTTTATCGGCATTATCGTCATCGTTATCCTTACTACTGTCTTCTGCGTTGTTTTACGCTTGCCACGACTTGTTCTGTCTTGGTTTAATTGGATTCAATCAAGCTGGAAAACCGATACCCAGTACCGCGCACCGTTTGTATCAGCGTAGCACAGTCATAAGGCTGTAGTAATTTACGTAAACGCCGAATATGCACATCAATCGTTCGATCTTCAATATAGACATTGCCGCCCCAAACCTGATCTAACAGCTGTGTCCGTGTATACGCACGCTCTGGATGACTCATAAAAAATGCCAACAACCGATACTCTGTCGGGCCGATATCAATGAGCTGACCTGCCGCCGTTACACGCTGGCTTTTGGGATCTAAGCTAAGCTTGCCGATTTCGATAGGCTTATCGGCGCTCAATGTACTACTACGACGTAGCACTGCCTTGATTCTTGAGATTAATTCCCGTGTCGAAAAAGGCTTGGTCATATAGTCATCAGCACCTGCATCAAGACCATGAACCTTACTGTCTTCCTCACTTTTGGCCGTTAGCATAATAACCGGTATCTCAGCGAGCAAATCGTCGTTTTTGAGCATACGACAAAAATCAATACCGCTTTTTTCGCCGGTCAGCATCCAATCCAATAATATGAGCGACGGACGGTGATCGACCACTTGCTGATGTGCCTCTGATGCGTCCGCAGCCTGCAAGCTATCAAATCCAGCCATCTCTAACGTCATCACAATCATTTCACGAATCGCAGGCTCATCCTCGACGATCAAAATTTGCTCATTGTACATACGGCAACCTTATTATTATAGTCAAAATATCAGCGTTCAAAAAGTTAGCATTCAAAAAATTAAAATACAGAAAGAGGCGATAAACACTCGCCCGTTTCTACTTATTAAACGGACTAATTATGACAGCTTGATGACAGATAATTTTTATACTTCTAATAAAAAGTTTAATGGCCCATCATTGACGCTGGCAACTTGCATATCAGCGCCAAACTGACCAGTGGCAACATTGTGATGCTGAGTGTTGGCATAATCAACCAGTTGTGCAAACAGCACTTGAGCAGCATCAGGTGCCATCGCACCACCAAAGTCAGGGCGACGACCCTTATCTGTTTTTGCCATCAAAGTAAATTGCGACACCAACAACAGTCCGCCACAGACCTGTTGCACATTTTTATCCAGTTTGCCGACCTTGGCAGGATCTTCATCATTTTCAAAAATACGATAGGTCAAGATTTTGTCGATCATGCGTTGGGCAGTTTGCAGGCTATCTTCATGCCCCAAGCCAATATATGCCAATATCCCATGATCGATTTTGCCAATACAATGCTGATCGACGACGACGCTGGCATGGCCCACCCGTTGTATAAGTGCTTTCATTTACTGATTCCTTAACAGATTATGCTCAGACAATAATGTGCTGTCCATGATAAAATACAGCCATTAACTTGCCTAATTTTTATTCTCATTTCCAATCCTATTTTGGTAGCCTTATTATGAATGTATTTACCACCTTACAACAGCTTGTCCCGCAGCAGCAGCTGAGTAAAGTCGCTGGGCGTCTAGCCGCCAGCCGTCATCCGTACGTCAAACGTGCCTTTATTCGTGGCTTTGCCAAAGCTTACGGCGTCAGCTTAGGTGAGTATGAGCGTCAGAGCTTTAATGCTTATGAGAGCTTTAATGACTTTTTTACCCGTGAGCTCAAAGAAAATGCACGTACTATCGACAGCAGCGCCAACGGTATTGTCAGTCCTGCTGATGGTATCATCTCGCAGCTAGGTCAAATTGAAGATCATAAACTACTCCAAGCAAAAGGTCGTCATTATGATGTTGGCCAATTACTTGCTGACAGCGAAGATGGTAGCTACTTCGCTGATGGTAGCTTTGCGACTGTTTATCTCGCGCCCAGTAATTACCACCGTGTGCATATGCCATTTTCGGGTACATTAACTAAGACCCGCTATGTGCCAGGTACACTGTTCTCTGTCAATAATACCACGGCCGAGAACGTGCCTGATTTATTTGCTCGTAATGAGCGTTTGGTCTGTTTATTTGATACAGAATACGGCAAAGCTGCCGTGGTAATGGTCGGCGCTATGATTGTCGCTGGCATCGAAACCGTCGCCACCGGTAAAATCAGCCGCACTGAAGACATCCAAGAAGCAGATCACGACATGAGCTTTGAGAAAGGCGATGAGCTTGGACGCTTTTATTTGGGTTCAACGGCGATTGTCGTTTTGCCAAAAGCCGCAAAAGCAGATTGGCAGGACAGCATGAAAGCCAATAGCGTGGTAAAAATGGGACAGTTATTGGGTCAAGCAAAAGCTCATCAAGCTTAATTTGTAAGAAACTCATAATACTGAAAAGCCCAGTTAAACGTAGATAATGACGTTTGACTGGGCTTTTTAATGGCTGTTAGTTTGTACTACTTCGATTTTGTATTGCTTGTTTTTACTACTTTGGGCTACCTTGTCCAAAAGCCTTTATCAATATCGAAAATGCTTATGGATAGGATAAGCAAATAGGATGTTTTCCTCCTGCGTACCACTTCCGATATTATGAATAATCAGCGGCGTACCATCAGCAGCTACTTTATCTGAGACGATACCGATATGCGGCAAGTTACTCTTTGGCAGCCGCCATGACACAACGTCTCCCGCTTGAAAACTGCCTTTATCGGTCGTAGATAACGTCTGTCCATGACGCGCAAAAAACGTTTCAAGATTGGGCACGCGTCGATGATCGATATTTTTGTCCGTTGACTTTAAGCCCCAAGTCTTTGGGTAGGCGGACCAATTTCCTTTCATATCATGGTTGACCAACTGCTGCAAATCCACATTTTGCAAACGATAAGCACGGACAATCACATCGGTACAGACGCCAGTCTCTATTGGTATATCGCCACGCGGAAAGTCCAGCTCACGGTAAGTAGGATCATAACTCACCGTGACACCGATCTGTTTTTTAGCATCGTGCGCCAATTTATCGCCATCACTGATAGGAGCAAGCGCTTGCGCCATTTGCGCTAGTCCCAGCATGCTGACAAAGGCTAGCGATTTGCACCATGTTTTATAGTTTTTAAATAAGTGCATGGAACCTCTCTATTATTATTAACACTATTCAATATAAAGGTTTTAAACAGCGTCAAACGTTGCGAGTCAGTAACAAGGTGACGCTATCAATTTACTTATCAACCAACCATCCTTGCTGGGTCGCGTATTCAATGTTTTGTGATAACCAATCATGGATGGGAGGAAAGCTGTCTTTGATAAATCCATGCGCGCCAGCCACTTGCGAGCGTGTAACACCAAGCTCAATCCACGTTTTGCCCTCAGTATTTAAATTAAGCAAAAATGGCAACAAACGATCAACCACTCTAAGTAGATCAGCCTCTTTACTATTACCCGTTTCCTGCTCTTCCCAGATCTCACTTAAATCAGCAATACCGTTACCGCGTTCGCGTTGTAATCGAGCAATACCCTCGCGCTCTTCGAAGTGCGCATCACGACGGGTATCAGCATATAAAAAAGTATCGCCCGCATCAATCTCACCCAAATCATGCACCAGTGCCATCTTAAGCAATTTTTCATGATTGACGTCCAACTCAAACAATTCAGCGATTGACCAGCATGCCATTGCTAGATGCCATGAGTGCTCAGCAGAGTTTTCCAAGCGAGTCGTCCCCGTCACATAGCTGCGCCGATTGACACGTTTTAGGGCATCAAGCTCTAATAAGAAATGCGTGACGTCATCTATCTTAATATTTGCGTCGCGCGTTGGATCGGTCAATGTTATAGGTATGTTTGAGGACATATTTCTCTCTGGTTAAATGCAATACAGCGCCTGTCTTATCAAGCGCTGTTTTCACGAAAATAATTTACAATGATTGAAACAACAACGCTAAGAGTTTGTCGTTCATTCTCGACCCTTTATTGCATCCGCTACTTAATCAAATTGCTAATAGTCTTAAAGGCAGGGTCTTGGCTACTGCGGCATAATTCAAACAGAATGGATTCTACTGTCGTAATTACACCGCCAGCGCGTCGAATACGACGAATGGCTTGCTTTTTGTCATAAGGAAAGCGCGATCCAACGGCATCGCCAATAATAACTGGCTGCATCCCATTATCCAATAAATCCAGCGCCGTTTGCATGACGCAAACATGGGCTTCGACACCAAATAATAGGACAATGCTGCGATTTTGCTGCGCTAGATAATGCCATGAATCATTATTATCACAAGCGCTAAACGTGACCTTTTCAAAGCTTTTGGCATTGTCGCCTTCTAATACTTCACGTATCTCAGGTAGCGTATCGCCCAAACCTTTTTTGTACTGCTCGTTGAGCATAATTGGGATGTTGAGGGCTTGTAGACCTTTGATCAAAGTGACTGTCTTTTTGACGATATTTTCATGGTCATAAATATGCGGCGTTAAGCGTTCTTGGACATCGATTATCATCGCTTGGGTATTTTCGCGAGCGATTCGATAGGTACGATCGGTAATCATAGTAGACATGGCACACTCCTTGTACGGCTGACTTTATTGTTAAAGGCTACGTTAGTTTTATCATGGATATTGTCTTTATTAGCCTTATGCTCATTTAGTCATAGTTTGCTGAGTGCGTCAATGGAGATAATTTTTAATCACAACTTGTCACTCTTGACTCAAACTGTTACTTACCCAAAAGTGAGTAACTATATATTGTGGCGCCTAGCATTACGTAACAAAGCCTGTTTTTGAGTCATGACCATGACCACACCGAAAATCATACCAACACATAAGGTCAGAAGATAATACACCATATAGCTGAGCGTGTTTATGAAAGCAACAAACATACTGGATAAGAGGATGGTCAATATGACAGCCACAGTAGCACCATATATTTCTCTATATTTTTTGTTATAAATCTTATAAATAACTAATGTTATCGCAATACCAAACATGCCTAATATAGCGCCCCAAGCACCCGCCATGTCCATATCATAATAGAGAACCCCTAAAATATTAGCGAAAATACCACATATAAAAAAGGCAATCGTAAAACGTATAGGACCCAATACTTTTTCCAAAATATAACCTGTAGCAAACAGCATTCCCAGACTCATTACTAAATGCATAATTCCTGCATGTACAAAAAGTGCTGTGACCACCCGCCAATGCTTACCAGCTTGCAGCGCGTCCACCGTTAACCCACCTACACTATTTACCTGTCTAGATAAAGGGTCAATGATATCCATACCCATGAATACGGTCAGTATAAATGCACCTATACAGGTCAGCATCAATACTAACGTTGCAGGTCGTTTTTTATTACTTTTAAACAGAGCTACTAGGCTTTTTGATAGATCACTCACTGGTGCTCGTTTTTTTACGGGCTTTTGTTTTTTGATAGCTCTATGTTTTCGCGTGCCCTTTTTTTCTTGATTATCAAACTCTGCTGCGAGAACGAGCAACAAGCACAGCCCCATGCCGATAAAAAATGAACCAAACCCCCAGACGAAATCACGACCTAAACTGTCAGTAAGCAATCCTGTTTCAGGCATTAATACCAAGGGTGGCAAATTAGACTGCTTATTAGCTTTAGAAATCGTGTACAAATAGGCGCTTCTGTCATTTGATGACTTCAGCTTTCTAAAATAGCTGATATTAGAGAAATCTTCGGTGGCATACTTATGGCGTGATTCATTAATAAACGCTGAGTATTGTCTGTCTTTAATGTTTTGATCTGCGCGATTATCGTATTTCGTGTGGTAGCTAGAACCTAGCCAGATATTATCAGCAGCGGCAAACGGTGTAACAATGTAATAATCAATATGCAATGTCGATTCGAAGTATCGTCCATTGACTACTACTTGTGTCTCTATATAAGAAACTCTCTCTGATTTTACTGGCTCAACATTACCAACTTTGAAGTATTTTTGTTTTGGATAATGACGAATATCATTCAAGCTGTCTACTTCAATGACGTCATAAGCCGCTTTGGACAAATAGTTTTGGCTGATCAAAAGTGGTATCACTAATGCTAAAACCATCGTGATAAAAAAATAGCCTGAACTACTACGCTTAACCCACTTTAAGGTTAAAAGCTCGTACCTCGGCCACATCCAAATACTAACGACTGAAATAGATAAAAGGAGAGGAATACCAAAATCCCAGTAGCCCTCCTTTAAAGGCAGAATATTTAGATAAATATCAAGTACCCAACGCAAAGCACCAAAAAGCAGAATGGTCAGGATACTTAAACCCAAATAAGGCAAAAACACCTGCTTTAATTTTAGTTTAATCGATCCTTTGGGACGTTTGGCTTTCTGTTCTTTGCGCTTAGCAAGTTTACGTCTTTCCTGTTTACCTACTCTGCTTCTATTTCTGTTTTTATTTCTATTTTTATTCTTATATCTATATTGGCTTCGCTTATTGTTATCTCGCATACATCGTTACCACTGCTCTAGCTTACGTTAAACTGTTGAAACGCTTTTTTATCGAACTTTGCTTTTAATATTAATAGTAAGCAAATAAACATTCCAATGATAAAAAATCTAATCGTTTTTAGTAACTCCTTAGTAGCAGCTTCTCCGAGCGTACCCACCTTAGCAATGACTATGTAAGGTTCACTCTCGTATCCTTGAGGTGATGATTCAATAGCCTGTAAATAGCCGCTTTTAACATCTGAATTTTTTAAGTATTCAAAATAATCAGCCAAGGGTACTCCTGAGTTTTTATATACATGTTTTGACGTTTTAATAAATGCTTCAAATTGCTGTCGCTTTTTCTGTTCAGGCAGATTATTGTCAATAACAATACGAAAGTATTGTCCTAACCAAACATTATTAGCATCAGAAAATGGGGTAGCTAGATACAGATAAACTAGCAGCTCACTCTGATATTTACCAGTTACTTCGGTAGTAGTATGAGATACAACCTCTTGTTTTTCGACATTGAAATCAGCTACTCTAAAATACTTTTGTTTTAGGTACTGTCGAGCCTCATCAACGTTATTTATATCGATAACACTGTACGACACTTTTGATAGATAAACTTGACTCATAGATAGAGGTGGAAACAAAGCTAGCACCATCACCAAATAAAATATATTAGCGCTATCTTCTTTAAAAAAATTAAAACGTAACAGCCGAATCCGCGTACGCATACAAACAATCACAACTATAACACTAAGCAGTAGCGGAATAATCAGATCCCAAATACTATCCTTGAGTGGCCATATATCTAAGTAAATATCTAAAATCCAGCGTACGACATTATAGAGTAACGCTGCTAAAAGACTTAACCATAAAAAAGGTAGAAATATAAGTTTGAGTTTTATCTTAGTAGACTTCTTATCCAACATACATTGTCACCATCAACCAAACCATTCTCAACTGAACTACAGTCAATTAGTCTTCCTTTAATTAACATTATTTCACACACAAAACTATATTTGTTCTAAACACAAAAAAGCGCCTCCAACATTAAGTGAGAGGCGCTCATTTTACAAGACATTAGTGCAAATTTAATCGACAAATATCAGTTTTATTAATATTTACTACTATTTGGAAGTCAGACTAAAATTACACACGCTCAATGATAGTAGCAATACCTTGACCAAGACCGATACACATGGTGGCTAGACCGATTTCAGTATCTGATTGCTCCATCGCGTTTAGCAAGGTAACCGTGATACGAGCACCAGAACACCCTAGTGGATGACCTAGCGCAATCGCGCCACCGTTGATATTGACGATGTCTTGCTTGTCCGTCAAGTTCAAGGCTTTTAGTACTGACAAGCCTTGCGCTGCGAATGCTTCGTTTAGCTCAATGGTTTGCATATCATCGATGCTCATGCCAGCACGCTTAAGTGCTTTTTGCGTAGCAGGTACAGGACCGTAACCCATGATAGCGGCATCACAACCAGCCACAGCCATACTGCGAATACGAGCGCGCGGCTTAAGACCTAGCTCTTTGGCTTTTTGGGCGCTCATCACTAGCATTGCAGACGCACCGTCAGATAATGCAGATGAGGTAGCAGCCGTTACCGTACCACCTTTAGGATCAAAGGCTGGACGTAGATTTTGCATTTGCTCCATCGTAGCATCAGGGCGAATCACTTCATCAACGGTACATAGTTGCAAGCGACCAGCAGCATCATGACCTTCGATACCGATGATTTCATTGTCAAAACGACCTTCAGTGGTCGCAGCCCATGCACGGCGATGAGACTCAAGACCAAAGGCATCTTGCTCTTCACGGGTGATGCCATTCATACGGCCCAGCATCTCAGCGGTCAAGCCCATCATGTTTGAGGCTTTTGCATAATGCTTTGATGCTTCAGGGTTAAGATCAACGCCATGCATCATGCCGACGTGACCCATGTGCTCTACACCACCGATGATGAACACATCACCTTGGTTGGTCATGATTTGGGCAGCGGCAGTGTGTAGCGCCTGCATAGAAGAACCACATAGACGGTTAACAGTTTGACCACCTGCAGTCTTTGGAATACCAGCCAGCAGACCGATGTTACGACCGATGTTTAGACCTTGCTCTAGGGTCTGGTTGACACAACCCCAGATGATGTCTTCAACGTCGCGTGGATCGAAATCGTTACGTTCAACCAATGCACGTACCAATTCAGCAGACATGCTATCAGCGCGAACGTGACGGAACATGCCGTTTTTGGTTTTACCCATCGCTGAGCGTACGCCATCTACGATGACCACGTCTTTTGGACTTAAAATTGTCATACTATCTTCCTTTTCAATTTTTATTGTCAGTGTAGTCAGTTCAATTTAGTGCTATCAACTCGTCAATCTCGCCTAAAGTACAATAGGTACATTAGCGATTGAGTTCCTTGTGCTAGCTCTAAATTGAATCAACTATAATCGTACGTTCACTATTGGAGACGATTCATGTCTCAATTGCTCTTAGCCTAAATAGCAAACGTACGGCACTTCATCCTAGTAGTGACTGCCTATTACGCTGTGGCGTAAAAGGTCTCGCCTGCTGCTGCCATGTCGCGAATCTTTTGCGGCGCTTCATAGGCTTTGCCAAGATGGGCGTATTTTTCACACAATGCCAAGTAGTTATCTAGACCCATTTGGTCGACATAACGGCAAGGACCACCGCGGAATGGCGGGAAACCAACGCCCATAATCATCGCCATATCAGCTTCAGATGGCGTGCTAACGATATTGTCTTCTAGGCAGCGTACGGTTTCATTACAGAAAGCCAGCATAGTACGGTCGATAATCGCTTGATCATCAAACGTTTGCTTTTCACTATCTGTCGTGGTTTTGAGTAGCTCATAAGTGGCTTCGTCAGCAACTTTCTTTGGCTTGCCGCGCTTGTCCATTTCGTACTTATAGAAACCAACACCGTTTTTCTGACCTAAGCGTTTGTTTTCATATAAAAGCTCAATCGCGCCTTTATAATCAGGCTTCATACGGTCAGGGAAACCTTCTGCCATGACTTCTGCGCCATGTACACCCGTATCTAGACCAACAACGTCGATTAGGTAAGCAGGACCCATTGGCCAGCCGAATTTTTCCATGACTTTATCAACATGGACGAAATCAGCGCCTTGCTTAAGCAGCAAATCAAAGGCACCAAAGTATGGGAACAATACGCGGTTTACCAAGAAACCTGGGCAGTCATTCACGACGACAGGCACTTTGCCCATTTTTGTGGCCAAAGCAACGGTCGTTGAAATAGCTTCTTCAGAAGATTTTTCACCGCGAATAACTTCTACTAGCGGCATACGGTTTACTGGGTTAAAGAAGTGCATACCGACGAAGTTTTCTGGACGCTCAAGCGCTTCAGCTAAGAAAGTAATAGAAATCGTTGAAGTGTTTGACGCTAGGATACAATCCTCTTTTACTAGACCTTCTACTTCTTTAAGAACCGCACGTTTGACGTTTGGATTTTCTACGACCGCTTCGATAACGATGTCAGTCTCAGCAAAGTCACCATAGTTAAGCGTTGGACGGATACGGCTTAAGGTTTCGCCCATTTTTGCTGGGGTCATTTTGCCGCGATCGACCATTTTGCCAAGTAGCTTGCTGGCTTCGCCCATACCAAGGTCTAATTGCTCAGACTTGATGTCTTTCATAATGATTGGCAAGCCTTTGCTGGCTGCCTGATAAGCAATACCGCCGCCCATGATACCAGCGCCTAATACAGCCGCTTCATTGATTTCATGTGCTTGCTTGCTATGCTGCTTCGCTAATTTCTTAACCAATTGATCGTTTAAGAATAGACCAACCAAGCTTTCTGCTTGCGGGGTTTTCGCCGCTTTTGCAAAATAGGTCGCTTCAACGTCGATCGCTTTATCACGTGATAAATTCACATGCTTTTCGATTGCTTCGATCGCGAGCGCTGGTGCTGGATATTGCTTAGGATTTGCTTTGGCAAAGATCATACCTTTGGCACTGTTGAATGCCATGGCTTGCTCAAGCTGATTTAGCTTAACAGGTACCAATTTCTCTTCACGTTTTGCTTTCCAATCAAGCTCACCTGAGATACATTTTTTGACCAAGTCAATGGCTGCATCTTGCAAGTCGTCAGCAGGAACCGTCGCATCAACCAAGCCTAGCTTTAGTGCTGCCAATGCTTTTTTAGGAGCGCCAGTCGCGATAAGCTCAAGTGCATTATCGATACCAATAATACGCGTACTACGAACCGTACCACCAAAACCTGGGAAGATGCCCAATTGGGTTTCTGGTAGACCGATAATCGCTTTGTCACTCATGACACGGTATTCACAAACCAATGTCATCTCACAACCGCCGCCCATTGCCGCACCATTAATGGCAGCAACTTTTGGAAACGGCAAGTCTTCAAAACGATTGAAAGCGTCATTAACATGAACGACCCAATCTTTGATCTCGCTTTCTGATTTTTTGAAAGAACCGACGAATTCTGTGATGTCAGCACCAGCGATAAACACGCCTTTCGCCGAAGTTACGATAAGACCTTTTACGTCATCAGCTTTTTCTAAAGCGGTGACGGCTTCACCAAACTGCTTGTTGGTTTCGGCATCAAACTTGTTCACGCTCTCATTTTCGGCGTTGTACTGCATGTTGGCGATGCCATCCTCTAGCATTGTCACCGTGATGCGATTTCCTTGGTATACCATCTGAAACTCCTTTCTATATAACGAAAGCTACGTTTTGAATTAAAATAAATAGCCAGTTACTGTTAGTAAAATGGGTAATAGCACTGTGCGCCTGTTGTGTCATAAAAACCAACACAGAGTCTACGCACGAGTGAAGATGTCTTTATTATCTAGCGCTCATGATGATGCACTTATTTTGCGTTTCTTACATGACATCATATGACACTTCATTTATATAATTTCTTTCAAGGTGCTGCTGTTGCAAGTGTTGATGTTATAAATATTGACTGAGATATGGTGCGATATGAGGCATCGACGACCAAATAACCTGAGTAAAAACCTATTGCCATCGTCACCAGATCATTTTCACGTCAATTAGTGTAGGGGATTATGCCCCTCACTGTCACAAGCTAATGCCATACTCGCAAGTCACTCTTAAATCGCTTGCAGGCATTTACCTTACGCTAAAAGTTATTTAGTGAACAACTGTATACTTAGTTATCGAATTGAATCACTAACTTAGATAAACAATGAACCTAATCTTGAATGAGTACCATCTCAAAGATGGTAGACCGTTGGTGCTATCCGATTAATTGTACCTCGCTTAGCTTGCTCTTTTATCAGAACATATTCAACCAATGAGTGAAATCATCTATGCGTAACGAAATCTTGTTGTTATCTTTCGGCTTAAGTGAGCCTTGTCCCAAACAGACCGCAACAGAAAAATGCCAAAAACAATCGATTGATACTCTGTCTCACACAAGCAATATAATCGTTCATGCTACACTAACGATAATTTTATTACTCCTCTGATAAATGGTTGGATTATGACTGTTTCTTCTACGCCAAGCGTTATGCCTACTAGCTTTAAGTCTTTTAATCGCTCTGACAGCAGCACCGATAGCAATGCCAATAATAGCACCAAGCAATTCCATAGTGCTGTGCGCGCGCAATTAGCCAAAGATATCGATGTGTTGTTTGCTTATGCCCAGTTACCAAGCCCACTGTTGGATGCTTGCCGTTATGTGATGACGGGTCAAGGTAAATTGGTGCGTCCACTGCTGGTCGCCAGCGCCTTTGCCAACGTGAATGATCACAGTGATAAGAATGTTGATAATAAGTTTGATACAGATACGGCAGTCAGCGATGAATTAGCATCGTTATTAAAAAACGACTCAGATTATGATATGGCGCGCCGCGCGGCATTGGCGGTAGAGCTATTGCATACCTATTCGTTGGTGCATGATGATTTGCCCTGTATGGACGATGATGACCTGCGCCGCGGTCAGCCAACGGCTCATATCGTCTTTGAAGAATCGACCGCCCTACTCGCCGGTGACGTATTACAGACGCTAGCTTTTGAAGTATTGACCGCAGAGCTGCCTACCTTTGCGCCTTATGACTCAAATATCGCAAGTCAGCTAATCGCTATATTTGCGCCGCGTGCCAGACGTATGGTCTCCGGTCAAATGCTAGATCTCAATGCAGAAGCCAGTGATAGCATTTCACAAACCGATTTGGAAGCCATTCACCGTGATAAAACGGGTGCATTGATTGAAGCAGCCATGCTTATGGGTGGTATATGTGCTGGCGCGACGGCTCCGCAGCGTATGGCATTGCAAGAATGTGCGCAACACATTGGGCTGGCTTTTCAGGTGCAGGACGATATTTTAGATGTCACCACCAGCACCGATACGCTTGGCAAGCCTGCTGGCAGTGATGAAAAGTTAGACAAATCTACTTACGTGAAACTGATGGGTGTTGATCAGGCGACCAGCTATGCGCAATCGCTGTTTAATGATGGGCGTGCTGCCATCATTCGCGAAATGACTAATGGTGATTTGAGCAGTAGTACCGACAACATTGACACAGACAACAACGCACTATTGGCATTAATTGAATGGCTATGGTCGCGTAAGAAATAGTTTAGCAAATAGCCGCTGAATAAAAACAGCTCAGCAAATTTTATTACCCAAACGGCAGTGAGTGGTCAACATGGATAGTAGTCCTACCCCGCGTATTTACCTCGGCACTGGCGGCTATAGCGATACCGATCTACTCGGTACACTGTATCCAACGGGCACAAAGAAAACGGACTTTTTACGTGAGTATGCCAAGCAATATGGCGCAGTCGAAATTAATAGCACATTCTACGCGCCCATCGGACAAAAAGCCTTCGCGGGCATGATCAATAAAGCTTATGTACAAACGGACAGCCAGTTAAAATTTGCCGTCAAACTGCATCAAGACTTTACTCATGCACGCAAAGGCACTGCCGAGCACGCACAGGCATTTTTAAACGCTTTATCTCCACTTATCGAAGCAAATGCTTTAGCGCCTTTACTATTACAGTTTCCGCATGGCTTTGACCGTACTCGCGAGCATCGTCTCTATCTAGCCAATCTTGTCAGTTGGTTTCAAGATTATCCCTTAACCATTGAGTTTCGTCATAACGCTTGGCATACGCCGCAAGTGGTCGATAGCTTTCGGCAGCAAAGTCTGATTTGGTGCAGCGTGGATTACCCCAAAGTCAGCGGACTGCCACCGTCACGATTGATATTCACTGAACACACTGGCTATCTGCGTATGCATGGCAATAATCTAAACTGGTGGGATGCGATGAGCGCGGCTGATCGTCATGACTATCGTTATAGCGAAGCTGAGATGCAGGACTGGGCGCAAGCGATCGCCAATCAGCGTCAGCATTTTGATACGTTATATATATTCTTCCAAAACACCACCAAAGCGCATGCTTATTACAATATTGCAATGCTGCGTGAAGCGTTGGGTAAGTTTGGGTTTGAGGTGCTGTAAATAATAAGTCTTTCACTTAAAAAATAAAAATATTCCATAATATCTGAGGTATAGAAGTGAAATATTTTGCTAGTAAAGGACTTTTTATTAGAGAAGTCAGTAACAACACTTACGTTATAGAAGACGTACTTGGTAATAGCTCATCACATTTCACTTCTAGCGAAGAAGATTTAGATTCAACTACATCATCTTTGGCTAATATTAAAAGACTAATCAAAGCTAGTACGTTTACAGACTTTGAATCTCCAGACTTTTCAGATTTTGGCTGGAATAAGCTAGAAAGGTACTATATAACTCAAATTGACAATTCTTTATTAGACTCTCTACTGAACTCTGAAGAAAAGAATCGTTATCACAGAATATCAGTTACTTTTCCTATTGGCTACATTGACACTAGCTATACAGACGCATCAAAAGAAACATTAGAGTTTATGCATAACAACTTTCTAAAACAATGTAATACAGAAAACTCTATCGTTGTCGAAGAAGACTTAAATATATTCTTAGTCATTAATCAGGTTAGCAGAATATGTAATGATATTATGTCTCTTATGCAACGCTCTATAACCTACTATGTAGGGCTTTTAGACTCTCAGCGAAACTGCATTATTAAGTCTCACAAATTAATTCATCAATTTGGAGAGATTGATGAATTTAGCACAGCTGAAATTATTTATAGAGGAAGTGATTCATATTCTATTGCATCCGCTGTCACATCCCTTGTTATATCACTATGTTCTTCACTAGATCTATCCGCTAAGCTTATCCATTTCATAAACAATATTAACAGCTCAAAAATTGAATATAAAAAAGTGTGGGATAAACAATATCATGAAGTAAAGAAACTAAAACCAAATTTCATTTCAGGCCAAGTCTTAGACAATATAGTACAACTCCAAAATACTAGTAATCAAATCCCAGAATTAACTCAGTTTAGAAATGACCTCATTCACTCTTCCTCTGCAATAGAGCTTGAGAGAATATATGTTGGTTTTGAAACAGAGGAGATAAAAAAACTGCCATTATATTATTCAGCGCAGTATGCTAGAGATACTGTAGATTCAGGACAACCTGTAAGATTTTTAGGTAGGAATTACTTTACAAAAGAAAAGGTAGATATTGAAATTAAAGCTCTTGAGTGGATTCAAAGCGTGCTTGACTACCATGTGAAAGTTGGAGACCATACTAACTCATACCTGAAATCTTTGAAAAAGCACAGTGTATAAAAAACCATTAATCAAAACCAAAAAAAGGACGCCTCTCAGCGTCCTTTTTTATCAATCAAATACTTAGTGGTTAAAGATTACTCTTCAACGCCAGCATCTTGACCTTTATATTTTGCGTTTGCGTAGTCCCAGTTCACTAGCTTGTCTAGGAACGTGTCTACATAGTCAGGACGACGGTTGCGGTAATCAACATAGTAAGCATGTTCCCATACATCACAAGTCAATACAGCGACTTGGCCGTTCGCTAGTGGCGTACCAGCGTTAGGGGTTTTAGCGATTGACAATTTGCCACCGACTTTATCAGCGACTAGCCATGCCCAACCTGAACCGAACTGAGTCAAGGCTGCGTTTTTGAACTCTTCACGGAACTTGTCATAGCTACCGAAATCTTCTTCGATTTTAGCTTTTAGATCGCCAGTAGGTTCGCCGCCGCCATTCGTTGGCGTCATGCAGTTCCAGTAGAACGTGTGGTTCCATACTTGAGCTGCTTGGTTGAACATACCTTGCTTGCTGTCATCGTTAGCAGTCGCTAGGATGATTTCTGGCAACGTTTTGTCTTCTAGACCAGAACCTGGTAGCAAATCGTTAAGCTTAGTCACGTATGCATTATGATGCTTATCGTGATGATACTCTAGCGTCTCGGCACTGATATGTGGCTCTAGTGCGTCTTTTGCGTATGGTAGTTCTGGCAATGTAATGTTTGACATAGTTATTTTATCCTTGCTGTTTAGCCGTTAGTTTATAAAACTGATTATAGAAACTGAATTTTACGCTATTTTTACACCGCAAAAAACACTATAAAATAGCGGACTAAATTGGCTGAGTTTATTGTTTGAAACGAATATTATTGCTTGATACAGGGTACTGCTCAATACAATATCACGTATTATTATGAATCCAAAATGAACCTAGCGGTTACTGCTTGCTATTATTCTTTGCTTAAAAGCCAAGTGTTTGACTTCATAAGCATTTATTAATTAAATATTCAAAAGTTACAGGATATAACTCGCTGTAGCTTGGCAAGTATTATAGCAACAATGACCAAAAGTATCAGTTACCAAATGTTATAGACCGTACAATCAGTATAGCCATTAGCTATGTATCAGCAGATAGCCCAACCTATCTCAAAGAGATAAATAATAGGTCAAATATGACTATTGAACAGGCTTATAGCAATACTAAAAGAACGCCAAAAGGCAAAATTCAGAGTAGCCAAAATTTATATCGACACTTAACGGAAAGACACTATGAGCAACACGAGCACCATCGACACTCCCCTACACGCGACACAATCAGCACCAATTACCCAATGGGTGCTCGCCAGTAATAATAAAGGCAAGCTGGCTGAGTTCAAACGGTTATTCGCTGAGGAAAATCTAGAGGTGACCATCATCCCGCAAGGTCAGCTCGATATCGAAGATGCGATAGAAGACGGACTAAGCTTCGTCGAAAACGCCATTATAAAAGCCCGTCATGCTAGCCGTATCAGCGGACTGCCTGCTATCGCTGACGACTCAGGACTGTGTGTACCTGCACTCGGTAACGCACCGGGCATCTACTCTGCTCGCTATGCTGGTGAGCATGGTAACGATAGTAAAAATAACGCCAAGCTCATCGCTGACTTACAGCCTATTCGTACTGAGCACGCTAACGAGCCTATTAAAGGGTTATTTGTTTGCGTACTGGCAATGGTGCGTCATGCTGATGATCCATTGCCGATTATCGCTCAAGGATTATGGCATGGCGAGATTTCAGAGACAGCGCATGGTGATGGTGGCTTTGGTTATGACCCATTATTTTGGTTACCTGACTTACAAGCCAGTGCAGCCAGCTTAAGCGCTGCTGATAAAAACAGTATCAGTCATCGCGGTCAGGCCATTCAGCAGCTATTGGCGCAGCTGCCTTTATAAGTGTCCTTAATAAGTGCGCTTATAAAGGTGAGCAACATAAGGAAACATGACACCAAACAGATAATTTTTACTTTAATAATCAGATAGATTATACTGTTCTACTTTTAAAAATTTTGTCGAAAACCGTTATATGTCTGTATAATTCACCAAAAAGCGTTATTATGCGGTGCATTAACGGTTTATTATTGATATTTGATAGCATTTACAACCTCAGCAGTTTTATATTTTGTGCTGGCAGCGATTGCTACTGATACTGATATGGACGTTGCGGGCTATCATTGTCCCCTATTTATTCCAACGGCAATCCGTTGTACACGCCCGTATTTTGAGGCTCGGTTTGTCTATTACCATTTAATCCTAAGTACTGCTTAATTTTAAGTACTATCTAATCCTAAAGGTGTAATTAACATGGCTACAGATTTACAAGTCACAACCAACAAGCTATCTAACAAAGAAACCCAATTGACAGTTAAAGTACCTGTCGAAAAAATTCAAAACAAAGTTGAAGGCCGTATTCGCCAAGTTGCGAAAACTGCCAAGATTGACGGTTTCCGTAAAGGTAACGTCCCTATGTCACACATCCGCTCTCAGTACGGTGCTGGCATTCAACAAGAAGTTATCAACGATGTGATCCGTGATACTGTTTTTGAAGCGATCAAATCTGAAGACATCCGCGCTGTTGGCATGCCTAACATCGACGACGTAAAACTTGAAGACGATTTCTTGGTTTATCAAGCGACTGTTGAAATCTTCCCAGAAGTAGACGTACAAGGTATCGATGAAATCGAAGTTGAGCGTCATACTGCCAAGGTTGATGAAGCTGACGTTGACACCATGATCGAAAACCTACAAAAGCAACGTGAAGAATTCGTTGAGAAAAAAGGCATGGCGGCGAAAGACAACCAAGTGACTTTTGACTTTGAAGGGTCAATCGACGGCGAAAAATTTGAAGGCGGCTCTGCTGAAGACTTCAAATTGGTTATCGGTAGCAACCAAATGATTCCTGGCTTTGAAGCGGGTATCAAAGGCATGAAAGCTGGCGAAGAAAAAATCATCGAAGTGACTTTCCCAGAAGATTACCAAGCTGAAAACTTAGCGGGTAAAGAAGCTCAGTTCAAAATCAACGTAAAATTGGTTGAAAAATCTAAGCTACCTGAAATCGACGATGCGTTCCTAGAGCTATTCGGCGTAAAAGAAGGCGGCGTTGAAAAACTAAAAGACGACGTACGCAAAAACATGGAACGCGAAATCAAAAACGCTGCGCGTAGCCAAGTTAAGCAAGCGACTTTTGACGCATTGCTAGAAAAGAACGAGTTTGACGTACCAAACGCTATGCTAGAGCAAGAAATCGAGCGTCAACGCAACATGATGATGCAACGTTTTTCTCAACAGTTCGGCTCTAACGCTGAAAGCTTCGATAAAGACATGCTACCAAATGAGCTATTTGAAGAGCAAGCGCTACGTGCTGCCCGTCTTGGCATCATTGTTGCTCGTGTTATCGATACCAAAGGCTTAGAAGTAGATCAAGCACGCGTTGAGACATTCATCAAAGAAGCGGCTGAAAACTACGAAGATCCAAGCGAGGTAATCGAGTACTACACCACTGATAAGCAGCAGCGCGCTAACATTGAGTCTGTGGTACTAGAAGACCAAGTGGTTGATTATCTAATCGAGCAAGGTAAAGTAACTGACAAAGAAGTTAGCTACCAAGACTTGCTAGCTGCTCAGCAACAGCAGCAGCAAGCGATGTAAGATGATGCTCTGATTATTCATCAGTGTCGTCACATCAGCGCTAATCGGTAACCATGCTTGAGCGATGCCCTAACATTTTGTTGGGGCATTTTTATTGGTGGCTTATGTGCTATCTTTATCCATACTTTATAGCAGCTCCCCTTGATAAATCCATATAGACGCCTTATTAATAGGGAGTCATTTATCGTTTGTCACATTAAAACGTTACTATTGCCCCCATAAAAAAGTTACCATTGGTTCAATTATTTTTAGCAACATCTAGCGCTTATTATTTTAGCCAGTTAGTATTATTAAAAGATGGCAACATTTACAATGATAAGCATTAATAAAAGCTTGGCTGTTCGCTAATCTCTATCTCTTTATTTTATGTACTTATAAACAGGACATCTCTATGACAGATTATGATCGTATTACTGCTAACCCGCATTTTGATATGCTGATGAGTGCGCACAATACTGCCCAAAGCGCGCAACACACTCAAAGCGCACCTCAGGCTGCATTAGTGCCTATGGTTGTAGAACAATCAGCGCGCGGTGAACGCTCGTTCGATATTTTCTCACGCTTATTACGTGAGCGCGTTATCTTTTTGACCGGTCAAGTCGAAGACCATATGGCCAACTTGATCGTCGCACAGCTATTGTTTTTAGAGGCTGAAAATCCTGATAAAGATATTCACTTGTATATCAACTCACCAGGCGGCTCAGTAAGTGCTGGTTTGGCTATTTTTGATACCATGAACTTTATCAAGCCTGAAGTATCGACCATTTGCATGGGCGGCGCATACAGCATGGGTTCATTCCTATTGGCAGCTGGAGAGAAAGGCAAGCGTTATGCCCTAGCCAATGCTCGAGTGATGATTCACCAGCCATCAGGTGGCGCACAAGGTCAAGCAACTGATATCGAAATTAATGCGCGCGAAATTCTAAAAACTCGCGCACGTTTGAATAAGATATTAGCTGAGCGTACGGGTCAGCCAGTAGAAAAAATTGAAAAAGACGTCGAGCGTGATTATTGGTTGGATGCCGAAGAAGCCAAAGAATACGGTCTGGTCGATGCAGTATTAGAGCGTCGCCCTGCTTCTTTATAATTACTGCATAAGAGCACAAGCTTTGATGAGCATCAAAAGCCTGAACGTTATGCGTTTTGGCTTTGATGTCAAAAATCAAAATATTTGTAAGTTTTAAATTTTAGGAGCGCCTTTATATGGCAAAAGATAAAACACCGCATTGCTCTTTTTGTGGCAAAGAAAAAAGCGAAGTAAAACAGCTAATCGCCGCTGATGATGCCAATATCTGTAATGAGTGCATCGAATTGTGTACCGACCTCATTGCAGATACCGACAATGACAATGACGATGCTGATAGCGAGATTGATACCTCTTGGGTCAATAAAAAGCTACCAACGCCAAAAGAGTTGCGTGCCAAGCTCGATGAATATGTCATCGGACAAGACGCTGCTAAGAAAGCACTGGCGGTCGCTGTTTATAACCATTATAAGCGTCTCAAAGTCAGCCAGACTTTAGCCAATGACAGCAAAAAATCTAAGATTGGCGCTGACGATGCTATGGTTGAATTGGCTAAGAGTAACATCTTGCTAATTGGTCCGACAGGCTCTGGTAAAACGCTACTGGCACAAACCTTGGCTCGTCTACTTGATGTACCTTTTGCAATGGCAGATGCGACTACCTTGACTGAAGCAGGTTATGTGGGTGAAGACGTTGAAAACATCGTACAAAAGCTGCTACAAGCGTCAGATTACGATGTAGCTAAAGCTGAGCAAGGCATCATCTATATTGATGAGATTGACAAAATCAGTAAGAAAGGCGACAACCCTTCTATCACGCGTGATGTATCAGGTGAAGGCGTACAGCAAGCCTTGTTAAAGCTTATCGAAGGTACGGTTGCTGCTATCCCGCCGCACGGTGGTCGTAAGCATCCACAGCAAGAGCTGATCCAAGTTGATACCAGTAACATCCTTATCATCGTCGGTGGGGCGTTTGCCGGTCTTGATGCGGTGATTCAGCAGCGTACAGAAAAAACCGGTATTGGCTTCAATGCTGATGTCAGCTCAAAAGACGATAGTAAACGTAGCTCAGATTTGCTACAGCAAGTCGAGCCAGAAGATTTAATCAAGTTCGGTCTGATTCCTGAGCTGATTGGTCGTTTGCCAGTGCTCGCTGCCCTAAAAGAGCTTGATGAAGAAGCGTTGGTGCAGATATTGACGGAGCCAAAGAACGCCTTGGTTAAGCAATATAAGTACTTGTTCGATATGGAAGGCGCTGATATTAGCTTTACCAAAGAAGCGCTTGATGCGATTGCCAAAAAAGCAATGGCACGCAAAACGGGTGCTCGTGGTTTACGCTCTATCGTAGAAAATGCTTTGCTTGATACTATGTATGAGCTGCCATCTATGAAAGACGCGAAGACCGTGCTCGTCGATGAAGAAGTGATTAATGACGGCAAAACCCCTGAAATTGCTTAATTTGAAATGGCTTAATTTATAGTTCAGTGATAACAGCTAATTCCTTAATTGGCTGTCATCAAAAAAAGCGTCTGGCATTATGCTAAGACGCTTTTTTTATGTCTATTTTTTGTCGCCTCTGTCTGCGCAGGCACAGCAAGCAAGAAAAACTGATATCAGCAGTGCGTCATGGTTCGATATTGCTTTTCACTGACTATAAGTGGCTCAAAAAATGACAGCTGCGTTTATCAATCGCAGGCAGCTAACCTTATAAACCATGCTAAGGTAGAGGTTCTATTTATGCTTTACTCTCAGAGTCTATGCCCAGTAGAGCGAAGGCCAAATGCACTATCCAGACTCCATCACAGATGATACAAAGGACTGTTTATCATGCTTAATAACGTTACTTCTATAGCAAGCTCCCTGCGTCAGCACCTACCTTTTTCTGCCAATAAAGACCATAATATTGCCCCTTATTATCGCAATCATGTTGCCGCCATTACCGGTGCAGGATCTGGTATGGGTCGCGAGCTTGCCATTCATTTAGCACAAATGGGCTGTCATGTCGCGCTATCCGATATCAATCCCGAACAGTTAGCCCAAACCAAAGAACTGCTCGTCGGTTATGATGTCAAAGTCACCATGACCGTACTCGATGTCTCAGACAATAAAGCAGTGCAAGCATGGGCAGACGATGTCATGAGCGATCACGGCAAAGTAAACTTTATCTTTAACAATGCAGGCGTAGCGCTATACTCGACCGTAGAAGGTAGCAGTATCGATGAGCTAGAATGGGTCATGGATATCAATTTTTGGGGCGTGGTCTATGGCACCAAAGCCTTTTTACCCTTAATCAAAAATAGCGTCAAAGGAAGCGAATCGACTAAAAGTGGTAAAGACAGCAAAGCACGCCAATTTACTGAGCACGGTCACATCATTAATATCTCAAGCCTCTTTGGTTTGACCGCTCAGCCTTCGCAATCTGCCTATAATTCCAGCAAATTTGCGGTACGTGGCTTTACCGAAAGTCTGCGTCAAGAGCTGAATATTCAGCGCTGCGGCGTCTCAGCCACTTGCATCCATCCAGGTGGCATCAAAACCAATATCGCCAATAGTGCGCGTGGTAATGACAGCATCAGTGACCTCGGCATGCGGGGTGGCAGCAAAGCGATCAGTAGTTTTAATAAATTCTTAAAGTTCGATGCCAGTGAAGCGGCTTGGATTATTCTGCAAGCCGCCGCGACCAATCAGCCACGCTGCTTGATCGGTAACGATGCCAAAATAATCGACGCCGTACAGCGCGTGTTTCCATCAAGCTATAGCAAGATACTGAATGACGTCCATAAGCTATCACGCAAATTCAAAGGCAAGAAACCTGCCAGAACTGGTGCTCGTAAATCGGCCTAATCGCTATAAGATTCAGATAAAGATAAAGACAGTCAAAAAAGACCCGCTACACTAGCAGGGCTTTTTTGATTTTTAGCCTTATCGAAATATCGAAAAGGTCAAATAGTCTTTGAGGATTAAGGCAGTTTCATATCACCATCAACTAACCAGCCCAGCCGGCGCATCATATAAGCGACGACGCCAGCAATCAGTGCAGGCAATACGAACATCAATAAAATAATCGCTGTCCATAACTGAGCGCTACTCATAATCTCTTGTGACGCTTCAATGACCCCAAACACCCCGACCAGTCCAGCAGTGCCCATACCCGCGCCTGTCGCCGTACACGCCAAGCCAAAGCCTACCGTGGCGATAGGACCAACGATGGCACTAGCGACAACAGCAGGCAATAGGACCACAGGTTTTTTTAACACATTGGGAATTTGCAGCATACTCGTGCCTAGACCCTGAGATATCACACCGCTAACCCCATTGTCTTTAAAACTGGCAACGGCAAAGCCAATCATATGCGCCGCACAGCCAACCACAGCAGCGCCACCTGCTACACCACCAAGTCCAATCGCGATACAAATGGCAGCGCTTGAAGTGGGCATTGTCAGCAAAATACCGACCACGACTGCGATGACAATGCCCATTAGTAGTGGCTGTAGCTCAGTGGCTGCTTGAATACCTTGACCAATAGCAGCGACAGCCGCAACGATAGGCGGATTAAGCAAGGCGCAAACTGCCAATGCGACGGCACAGACCAATAAAGGAATTAACAAAATATCAAGTTTGGTCTTGCCAGCGACCCAAGTGCCAGCGCGATAAGCAAATACTGAGGTCAAATATGCGCCAATAGGATTGCCGGGCAAAGCCACAAACGTCGCCGGTCCACCCACTTGCGGGGTAAAAAGCGTGCCTGCCATTAACGCTTCAGAGTGAGCACCAAGCATCCCTGCGACCAAGCAGCTGAGCATAACCAAAGTCGGTGCTTTGAGATAATACGCAATGCCCACACCGATACCAGCCCCCATTAATATAGAGGCCAATTTCCCGACCGCAATGAGTGCTGGCATGTCTAACCAACCACCGATTTGTGAAATAATCAAACCAGCAATCAATGTGACAAATAGCCCTAAAGCCATACCAGTAAATGCATCGATGAAATACTTTTGGAAAAATGCTTTTATCAAGCCGTTAGGCGGTGTTGCTGAATCAGAGACAGTCATAGCCACGCTCTTTATGAAATTTTTGATGAGAGATGATAAACCAACAGAAAAAATAACTTTGCCAAAAAACAGAGATAAAAAAAACGCCATTGCGACGCTTTTTTTATTAGTAATAAATGAGTATGGCAGCTATTAGACTCAACTTAGCGGCGCTGCTCAACAATAATAGAATCAATGCCATTATTTTGCAGGCGCTGCTGAGCGGTAGTGACTGCTTGACGGTTATTCATCGGGCGCGAAATAACCTGATAGATAGGCAAGCCATTACCTGTGGTGTTTTTGACCACTCTAGCGTCTACACCTGCCATCAGCACTTGGGCACGGCGACGATCGGCTTCATCAGCATCACCGAAGCTATTAATCTGCAAGATATAAGTCGCTGCAGGCTTCGCAGGTTGAATACTAGCCGTATTCGCCCCTGCATTATTGGTACGGTTTGCTGTATTGCCATTAGCCGGCGCACTGTCATAGGTAGCGTCTTCTTCAACGATAACAATATCATCGCTATTATTGCTCGTGCCAGCATTGCTACCACGGCTCGGCTCGATAGAGGTGCTTTCAGAAATACCGAAGTTACCCGTATCATCATTGCGACTGGCTGAGTTGTTCTCTGGTTGAGTAACGACGACGTCCGGTTCAAAAGCACCGATACTACCCAAACCATCATTACCTGTCTCACTGATATTTTCATCAGGAATAGTGGCCATCTCTTGATTGGGCAAGATATCGTAGAACTCGTAATCGCTATTATCAGTGTCAGTATCGATGCGAGGCTCTACCTGACGATCAGGATCATTGCCGGCAGTACTATCAGCGGGGCTGAAATCGAATAATGGCGAAAGGTACAAAAACACCCCAATCATTAAGGTCAATACTGCCCCGACAAACATCCATAATAAACCTGATACGCTACTTGATTTGCGCTTTTCGGTCGCGCCTTTAGGTTTTTTGGCTAGCATGGATCTCTTTCTCCCTACTGAATCTATCATTATCGAATTATTGCTATCGGTCGCCTATACTCATTCTACATGTTAGAAAATTACCACATGTTAGAAAGACACTACATGCTAGACGGTGCGGATAGCCCTAATAAACTAAGCCCATTGGCCAATACTTGGCGTACTGCTTTAGACAAACGCAGACGTGCTTGCATCAATTCAATCTCTTCCTGACTTGGTGTTTCGCCTGAAGTTAAGCTCACCGGCAAAATACGATTGGTATCGTACCAGCCATGGAATAGCGCTGCCAACTCTTTTAGATAGTTGGTCAGTACATGCGGCTCATAGCCTGTCGCTGCACGTAACAGTGTCGCTGGATATCCTGCTAGCAGTTTAATCAGCTCATCTTCATTGGGTGCACTAAGCAGATTTTGATGCGCCAAACCAACGGCATCATCTACTGTCAAATCATAGGTTGCCAGTTTTTCTAATACGCGGCAAACCCGTGCATGCGCATATTGAATATAATAAACCAAGTTGTCTTTGCTTTGTGATTTGGCAAGCTCTAAATCAAAGTCAATATGCACTTCAGGCTTACGTGCCACATAATAGAATCTCGCAGCGTCATTACCGACTTCTGCACGCAGCTCGCGCAAGGTAACAAACTGACCAGAACGCGATGACATTTGTACTTTTTCACTACCACGCCATAGCGCTACGAATTGTACCAACACCACATCGAGGCGTTCTGCATCAATTCCCAAAGCTAATAAAGCCGCTTTTACCCGTGGCACATAACCATGGTGATCCGCGCCCCAAACGTTGACGACTTTATCAAAACCACGATCAAACTTATTTTTATGATAAGCGATATCAGAAGCAAAATAGGTAGATTGACCATTAGCACGGCGTACCACACGGTCTTTTTCATCGCCAAAGTCGGTCGATTTAAACCAAATATTACCGTCTTTTTCGTACAGATAACCTTTGTCATCTAAAACTTGTAGTACTGGCTCAATCTCGCTATCGATCGATCTTTCGCTAAACCAACACTCGTAACGCACACCAAAGTCATTTAAGTCGTCTTTAATATCAGCCAAAATACTGCTCAATGCGGCATTTAAAAACAGCTCATAGCCATCGCCAAGCAATGCTTTACTATTGGCAATCAAACCATCGATATGGGCTTCTTTATCACCTGATAGCAAAACTTTTTCGCCATCGGCATTGATTTCAAACTGTGCATCTTCTGGCGCATCTTTAGCAACGTCTGTAAAGCGATGCACGTAGCTCGTGCCATGTTGCGCTTTTAGCGTTTCTGCGATATCACTGACATAGTCGCCTTGATAACCATTAACGGGAAACTGTATTTCCTCGCCGTTGGCTTCTAGATAGCGTAGATACGTACTGGTCGCTAAGATGTCCATTTGACGGCCAGCGTCATTGACATAATATTCGCGGGTGACGTCATAGCCAATCGCTTCTAGCAGGTTTGACACGCTCATGCCAAATGCAGCACCACGCCCGTGACCGACATGCAAACTAGACGTTGGATTGGCAGAGACAAACTCAACTTGAATTTTTTGCCCTTCAAACTGATTACTTAGACCAAAACGATCTTGCAAGTTAAAGATATCGTCTAACACTGCAAATTTGGCTTCAGCGTTTAAAAAGACATTGATAAACCCTGGCCCTGCGATTTCTATTTGGCGAATGTCTTGATTTTCAGGCAAGGCGTTGACGATTTTTTCGGCAAGCTGGCGTGGATTGGCCTTGGCAGCTTTGGCAGCAGTAAGCGCGATATTACTGGCAAAATCACCATGGCTTAAGTCTTTAGTACGGGTGATTTGGCTGTTATTTTGCCAGTCAGCAGGTAGTGAGCCATCGGCTTGTAAGGTATGAATAGCATCGTTGAATAGTGATGCAAGTGTATCAATTTGGGCTTGTGACATAAGGATTTGAACTCAGTTAAATAAACAACAAAAACGGTGTAAAAATGTGGCGAATGCGAGCAGTCGATAACTGCCCATTATAATAGCGACCGACATTGCAAGGGATAAAATAGTACAAAAGGATAAGTAACCTGTAAATATAACAATCTTTGCGCTTTATTGCACCATTTGCACCAAAATTAGCACTAAAATCTTACGGTTATAATAGTTAACGCGAGTAATTTATGCAGTTAAAAGGCCTACCTATGCTATCGTTCATTATAAATCCCAAAGAGACGGTATAAATAGGCTGAAATTTAAGATGGGCCATGAACAGTTAGCCCTGCTAATTGTAGCGTTACTGTTGTCGACTCATTAGCATCAGTTTATACCCACTTGCTTCCGCGTTATAATGATGCTTTGTATTTTTCCCTTCTATTTAATTTTCATTTATTGTTTTATTTATTACTGCTCATTATTTGAGGGTGATACGCTTTTCTTAGGGCGATTTCTATCAAAGAAACCATAGAATGATAGCGTTAAATAGACGGTATGTTACCACTTTATAGGATTATGCCATGTTTGCCATTGCCGCCAGTACCGTCACCAGTTGGGGACTATACGTATTATTACCTATATTCATTGCGTTTTTATTCTTTATTGTTTGGGATATCTCTAAAAAATCTGAAGCTGGGCGAGCAGGTACTTTTTGGATTTTCTTGGCGCTGGGTGCGGGCTTTGTAGGATTTTTACTCAAGATATTATTAGAAGTCGCTTTTAAGAAGTGGCTCATTTAATTCGGGTATATTTTCACCTTCCAATGACGGGTCATAAACACCTAGCTTGTCACTAGGGTTAGTAATGACTTGTGCAAGAAGTCTATTTATTCATGGAAGATACTAATAGCGCTCTACCTCTTGGCAATCAAGGTCGCGCGCATTGGTGCTGGATACCCTTCCATGGTCTTAGTCGAATCATTGGGATCTAAGAAGTCTGCTAGCGAATGATAGGTCATCCACTCCGTTTTACGCTGCTCTTTCGTCGATGTCACTGCCACATCCACGCAGCGTACGTCTGAGAATCCTACTTTTTCTAACCAGCCAATTAGTGCTGCCACTGACGGTAAGAAATACACGTTATTCATCTGCGCATAGCGGTCGTGCGGTACGAGTACGGTATTGGCATCGCCTTCGATGACCAACGTCTCAAGTACCAACTCACCGCCTTTGACGAGCTGACCACGTAGCTGCTGTAAATGCTCAAACGGTGACTGACGATGATAAAGCACGCCCATGCTAAATACGGTATCAAACAATTGGCTGTGCGCAGGTAAGGCTTCAAGCGGTACGGGAATATAGTGCGTCCTATAATTATCGGCATTACCCACAAAGTGCCGAATCGCCATAAACTGATGATAAAACAAGCATGACGGATCAACGATAATCACTGTTTCAGCGCCAGCCCCTGCCATACGCCAACCATGGTAACCAGAACCACCGCCCACGTCTAATACGCGACGGCCTTCTAGCTTACCCAAATGCGGCGCCACTCGTTGCCACTTCCAATCACTGTGCCATTCGGTATCAATTTTTATCGCTGATTCATCATTACCGATCTGACTGCCAATTTGACTGCCAATCTGAAAAGGCCCTTTACGCCACGGCATCAATTGCTTTAGTAGTGCCATTGCTTGCTTACGCTGAGACTCATTGAGACTGGCATCAATAGTCAATGTATCGCTGTTTAGATCAACGTTGTTGACGTTTAGATTTGGCAAACGAGCGACTGACGCTTGGTAAGCAGGCGCGTGCGCATAATTGGCTTTATCCTTTATGTCATTTAACCAAATGGGTAATTGTGACAGCCACTCATAAGCATTTGGATGCGTTTGAGCGAGCCTTAATAAAGTTAAATATAGTTCGCGTTCAGCATTGATGATAGTGTCGTTGAGCATAAAAGCAGATTACCGTATTAATTGTTATTTAAATGAATAAAATTAAAAGAAGTTAGAACAAAGAAAGATAAGTTTTGATATATAAGTTCTTGTGAACTACGCATGTCCTTGTAGAATTTCCGCTTCACTACGAAAGTCTTCATATTCAAAAACACCATAGCCATTGTCCTGACTCTTGAAAACAATTTTACCCTCTTCTAACCAATTTAAGACATTTTTAGCATCATCAATAATCTCGGGATATAACTTATCTAAGATATTATCTATATTATGGTTTGATTCCAAAGTTTCGTAGTCTACTAGGCAGAGCCCATATATAATTCCTAGCTTGCCGAGAAACCCATAACCGTCACAATATAACTCGTACATCACCCAAATCGCATTACCACAACTTTCATCTTTATTGATAATTGAGTGTAGATATTCTGTTATTCGGCCTGCTTCAAATTTATAAAAATGGACGTATTTCGCAAAATTATCATAAAAACGGTAATAAAAATTATCTTCAGAACTATAATCAAATGAAATCAGTTCAAGATACAAAGCAGGGTTGCTAGACTCTAATACATCATCTTCATATAACCATTGCTCAAATGATTGTATGCTCATTTTTTGTGTTAACACTTGATGAATATTTTGTTCAGTTATAGATGGAATCATATTAGTGCCTTGTTAGCTCCCAGAATGAATTCTACTTAAACGCCACAATAGAGACAAAGTTCAAAAACTGAAACCATGTCAGATGACGCTTAAAACCAACATCACTCAACCGTGCATGATGCTCATCTAAGGTATCAGTAATAAGGACGTTTTCTAGCGCATTACGCTTGCCGCTAATTTCCATCTCGGTATAGCCATTGGCACGTTTAAAGTCGTAATAACGCTCAACCAACCATGCATCATATTGCTCATCAAAGGCGTGCGTTTTTTCAGTCAGTACCAATATACCGCCTTCACTTAATGCCGCATAAATCTTTTCTAGTACCGCGACTCTATCGGCCGCTGGCAAAAACTGTAGCGTTAAATTCAAAATCACCATATCGCATGGCTCAAGCGTCACGTCACGAATATCAGCAGTAATCACTTCGATATCGTGCTCAGGATAGTTCTCACTTAGCAGCGTGGTCGCCTCTGTCGTCATCGCCGGTGAGATATCAATCGCCTTAATCTGCAAGTCTTGCGGCTCAAACTCGCCTGCCAAGGTCATACTTGCGGCACCAAGTGAGCAGCCCAAATCATAAATGCGACTGACACGCTGACCATTATCATCCTGCTGGCGATATTTACAATGACGACGAGCAAAGATAGGTAGCATCGCGAGCACTTGACCATAACCAGGCACACTGCGACGAATCATATCAGGGAAACAAGCCACCACTTGCTCATCGAAAGAAAAGCGCGCTGCTTTGTCGAGTGGCGTGGTGAACGGTTTGTCAAATAGGGTGTCATGTTTGATAGCAGACTTGGATTGGCTCATGGTGCGACTCGTTTTTGGATAATAGAACTTAAAGTAGGAAACAATTGATAGTCTTACTTGTCATAATTTAGTTGGAAGCTGCTCAACGTAGCAAAAGCCCATTATAACATTACTGTTTGTTACTTATCGCGGTCAGATGCCCTGCTAAGCTGATTAGGTAGCGCTAAGGGTAATAAATTCTTCAAAGTAATAGGTCATTGAAAAATGACAATATTGCATCCAAATAAAGACCTTAGCCCATCTCTATAACAACATCTATAATAATAGGAAAAATTATGCAAACCATTATATTAGGCGGTGGCTGTTTTTGGTGCACCGAATCAGTATTTTTATCTGTAAAAGGCGTGCAATCTGTCGTGTCAGGCTACATGGGCGGTGACGCGGTATCTGCCAACTATGAGGCAGTCTGTAGTGGTACGACAGGACACGTTGAAGTCATCAAGGTTGAGTTCGATGACTCTATCGTCCCGCTAGAAGTCATCCTAGATGTTTTCTTTGCCACTCATGATCCCACCACGATGGATCGTCAAGGCAATGATGTCGGTAGCCAATATCGCAGTGTCGTGTTTTACACCGAAGAAGATCAAAAACCAACCGTCGACCGTACCATTAATAAATTGCGTGATATGGGTGTCAATGTGGTCACAGAAATACATCCTGCTGTTGAGTTTTATCAAGCAGAAGAGACACATCAAGACTTCTTTAATAGAAATCCGGGACAGGCTTATTGCAACTTCGCCATACCGCCAAAGCTTGCCAAATTGCGTAAAGAGTTCAGTAAATACATGGTGAGCTAAGCAAAACGTTGAATAAGAAACTGCTGAAAAAGCATAGTTTTTAGAGCAAATTTTAATCATAGCCAAATGCTTATTATATAAGTGTTTGGCTTTTTAATACCTTTAGCATCATCACCCAAAAGATTATTATAAAAATAACTAATAATATAAACCTTAACCAATAAAGGCGAACGTATGAACCCTGAATTTTGGCAAACGCGCTGGCAAGAGAAACGCATTGGTTTTAATCAGTCTGAAGTTAATCCGTTATTAACGAAGTACTTTAACCATTTGAACGTGCCCGCTGGTGGTCGAGTATTTGTGCCTTTATGTGGTAAGTCGATCGATATGGCATGGCTAACAGCGCAGGGCTATAATGTCGTTGGCGTTGAATTGGTTGAGACAGCCGTGCAAGAGTTCTTTGCTGAGCAAAATATCGTGCCTACTGTATATCAACATGCGGATAATCCAATCATTAAATCCTATCAAGGTCAGCTGGCAGGACGAACCATCACGCTATGGGTTGCTGATATTTTTGCGCTATCGGCTGAGGATATTGGCTTTGTCGATGCGGTATACGATAAAGCGGCATTGATTGCCTTACCAGCCAATATGCGTGTGAAATATAGCGAGCAAGTGCGACAGCTTAGCGATACTGCTGATAAAAAATTTGCACCGCAATTATTAATCACGCTCAATTATGATCAAAATAAAAAGAATGGACCGCCCTTCTCCATCAGTAGCGAACAAATACAGCAATACTATGGCGAGCACTATCAAATTAACGAACTGATAAATGAACCTGCTACTATTGGCTCCGCACCTGAGCTAAAAGTCACTGAGCATATTTGGCTGTTGAATTAAACATAAGCTTAATTATCGCAGTGATTCGATAGTGATTAAGCGACGATTAAATCATAACGGAGAAACCTAATGAAAGTTCTAGTTAGTCTCGTAAGCTTAATCGCTTTTTTATTGGTGGCGTTACCCGGTCCGCTTTATAAATATGGCATCGTCGATTTGGGTACCGCCTTTACAGGATTTAAATTCGGTGTGTTTGCTGGCATCGCCGCCCTTATCTTGCTCGTTTTACAAATGATATTTAAACGCAAAACAGTGACGCTTGGTAGCACGGTAATAGCGCTGCTACTGTCGGCTATTGCCATAGCTATGCCGCTTAGCATGATGAATAAAGGCAAAAGTGTACCGCATATTCACGATATATCGACCGACTTGATCAATCCACCTAAGTTTGATGCCATTGCCCCACTACGCGCTGATGCGCCAAATCCCGTTGAGTACGCAGGTGAAGCAACTGCAAAACAACAGCGTGACGCCTATCCGGATCTGAAAACCTTGAGCTATGCGCAATCACAATCTGAATTGGTCAAGGCGACCGAACAAGCCGTCAATAATTTAGGCTGGGATTTGGTAAATAGTGATGTGGATAAAGGCATTGTCGAAGCGACAGATAGTACGATGTGGTTCGGCTTTAAAGACGACGTTGTCGTACGTGTGACGGATAACGGCAATGAGCGTTTGCTTGATATTCGCAGTAAATCACGGGTTGGCGGTAGTGATTTGGGCAAAAATTCTGAGCGCATTCATAACTTTATTAATGAGTTGGATGGGGTTTTGGGGGAGTAGTTGGGTTTGGTTAACTATAAGAATCAGCGATGCTTGCTACATAAAAGGCAGCAAGCATCGGTTTCAAATGGCAGTATTATGCCAATTTATTCACGATATACTCAAGTTCCCTATACTGTGGGAAATCTTTAACCAATGCTAGAAAACTATCTTTGAAAGTGCTATTTTCTTGCAATTGATAGATATCATCACACACATTAAATAATGGTAGATATGTTTGAACCAACTTAATTAAATCAGCTCGGTGATTAATCAACTCATTATGGTTTAATTTTAATATATCTATTGATTCATCGGCATCTTTTTTATGTTTATCACCGAACAACTGAGCGGATAAGGGATTCATTTTAACGCTATCGTCACAGTCAGTATGCAGCGGATGAACTTTTATCTCCTTACTTTGCTTTGCTATGTTGCAATGCTTGTTCGAAACACAGCTTAACAGTAAGTTATCATAACTAAACTGGAGTTTTCGATGTTGATGCTTATCTTGCAAATGTTCTACGCTCGCGCTTTTGGTAGATATTTTTTTGCAACAGTAACAGCACAGTCCATGCTGCTCAGTATGTAAATGCTCTCTTAAAATCTCTTTTTCATTGAAAGGTAAATCGTTCCAATTGAGCGTATTATGTTTCTTAATCCACTTAGCAGTTATATCGGGCATAGAGCCTGTTTTATTAATCTTCTGCATAACTTTCTAGCCCTCTTTTTTTGCTGCAAGTTGGGCTTGAGTGAGATGCAATCGACAGCGCAGTAATTCTAAATTCTCTGGCATCTGTTTTTCTAATTTTATAATGTAATTCTCTGCACTCTCAAAATTTTTCTGATAAATAAGTTCTGCAACATTATCGAAGTCTGCTTGTGCTTCTGGATCTCTAATTGGCACATCAAATACTTTAGTTAGAACCGTATTGACATCTTCACCATAAATATTTGGTACTTGAGTTAGCTCACCATCATCAAGAGAATAAACCAAAATATCAGGCCGATCACTGATAACATGTGGCGAATGTGTAGTTAAAATAAATTGCACATTGGGGAAAGTTTTGACGAATTTATCAATTAAGTCATGCTGCCACTTTGGATGAAGATGCAAATCCACTTCATCAATCATAACCACGCCTTCACCTTCTAGCGGATTATCAAGGCCAGGATTCAGAAAAGCCAGACGGCGTGCAATATCACCGACTAAGGCAAATAAGGATTTTTCACCTTGTGAAAGTTGGTTGACGTCTAACTCTTCACCGTCTTTTTCTACTATCATAGTAGGTGTGCCTTGACGGCGAATTCGAATGTTTTTAAAGTCAGTGAAATACTTTATTGCATCTTTAGCAGATATAAAGGATAAGTTTTGGGTATGTAAATTAAGAGCTAGAGTTATATTTTGAGACTCCAGATTGATTGTATTAATGATTTCTTCATACTTGTGAACTACACTCTCTGATAATTTAACTCTTTCATTTATATCTATTTCTAGCTCGATAGATTTTTTAATTTGAGAGATTTCACTCTCAAGCTGACTTCTTCTTTCTTCACTAGAAGCGTTTAGGTGCTGAATTGTATTTAGATTTCTACTAACATTAACTTCATTTTCAATATCTTCAGCATTCCTAAACCAGCTAATAAAATTAGAAAAATCTATACTAGCACCATCTAAAGATTCATAATATCCTTTAAGTTGGTCATAACCATGAGACACAATATCAGCTTCAACATGTTGTAATATAGTTCTTTCGACTGGGTAAAAGACTACTAAAGGCAGTGATAATTTTTCTACATGAGTTAATTTATTTCTATATCTCTTTGCTAAAGCATTTAGTTGAGAGAAGTTGTTACCAAGTTGTCGAACCCTACCATCTCTTACTTCAGACAATTGCCATTGGACGCAAGATAACTGAGATTTAGAATTATCATGTTCGTTATCTTTTGCACAATCCATTATCACTTTTATTGAAGCTTCGTTTTTTTCGTTTTTTATTGAGTGCAGATCTATTTTAGACCCGATGGTTTCACCCGTTTTTAAAGAACCTACAAACCAACTCAAACTCGTCGCTAGTGACTGCAAAATTTGCGACTTACCCGCGCCATTATTACCCACGATAACAGTGACATTACCCGCCTTTTCAGAAGTTGGCGCAAAGTCTATTTTTAAGTCTTCAAAGCGACCATAGTTTTGTAGGTGTAAGTGTTTGACTTTCATTGTTTACCTTATTTTTATAGGTAGTAAATATTTAGGTATTTTATCAATTTCTGTGGTAATTCTTACCTATCAGTATAACAACTTAAAAGACAAGTAAGGAATGCTATTGTTTTGGGAAAAAAGCCTCAACTTACCCAAAACCCTATCCCAACCTCACGCCAACGTCCATTTATAGTAACTGAGTGCTTCGATACCTTTTCTTTACTATTTAGATTGGTTACTCTAAGTCCATACTGCCTTAACCAGTTCTGCATCCTTTCTTAATGACCACTTTGACGTTTATAGGATATTTTCATGCGTTTGACTCCAGTTTCTACTTTATCGCTACTTAGCCTTGCTGTTGGTCTGAGTTTTGCTAGCACTGCCCAAGCCGCCCGACCAGAAGCACCAAACTTGTCTAATGCCGAGCTACAACAATGTCTAGATGGATTAAAAAACTCTAGCAAGTTTAGCGGAGTTGATGGTTATACCTTTAACAACTATCGCCCGAGCCAGCCTGATCCTAGCGTCATTCAATCGTTGAACTATCAACCAGAGTTTCAAAAAGACGTTTGGGATTACCTCTCATCGCTGGTCGATAGCGAGCGCGTAGAAGACGGTATTCGTGCTAAGCGCCAGTGGGCAGATACTTTGCGTAAAATCGAATCACGCTACGGGGTCAAAGCCGAGCATGTGCTAGGCGTCTGGGGTGTTGAGTCAAACTTCGGTCAGACATTGGGCAAAAAGCCGTTGTTTGAATCGTTAGCGACGCTGTCTTGTTTTGACCGTCGTCAGAGCTACTTCCAAGGTGAATATGCCAATGCGCTAAAAATCGTCCAAAATGGTGATATCGCGCCAAGTGATATGACTGGCTCATGGGCAGGTGCTTTTGGGCAAACGCAGTTTATGCCGAGCACTTTTTTAGAATTGGCCGTTGATTTTGATGGCGATGGTCGTCGCGACTTAGTTAATAGTGTCCCTGATGCGCTAGCCTCTACCGCTAACTTCTTGGACAATCGTGGTTATCGTACTGGCGAGCCGTGGGGTTATGAAGTCAAATTGCCCAGTGGTTATTGGGCCGCGTCTGACCGAAAGAACAAAAAGTCTATCAGCCACTGGCGCGATCAAGGTCTAACGCTCGCCAATGGCAGTCCACTGCCCTACGATTTGAATAGTGCAGGATTACTATTACCTGCAGGCGCTGAAGGTCCTGCTTTCTTAGTGGGTAAAAACTTCGATACGTTTTATTCGTACAATGCGTCAGAGAATTACGCTTTAGCCATCGCACATTTATCAGACCTAATCACTAAAGAAGACAGCAGCAAAACTGACTTCGTCACTGCTTGGCCTACCGACGATCCGGGTATCAGTCGCCAGCAAGCAAAAGACATTCAGCAAGCGCTGTTAAATGCTGGTTATGATATTGGTGAAGTCGATGGCATTATTGGAGACAATACTCGCACTGCGATTCAGCAGTACCAAACCAGTAAGGGCATCTTCCCCGCTGATGGACGCGCAGGACAGAAATTTTACCGTTCAATCATTGGAAATGCAGGAAAAGCGGCTCCAAGAAGTACACAATATGGCAATCAATATGGTCAACCAGCGAACAGTCAGCCTTTACAGCCTGCCTCTGCTGATCGCATGGGACAGTTGATTCAACGACAGACGAGCACTCCCAACACTTACTCACCTCAGTCATCGGTTCAACCATCGAGTTCTGGCAATACGCGTTATCGTCGCGTGACGAGTGCTGATGGTAGCGTGAAGCTCGTACGTGTTGACGAAGGTTCATAGCACGACGGCATGTCCTCATTTTTATTACTATTTTTAAAATGAGAACATGCGCTAAGTTTCTGATAAACCTAATTGTTATGGATTAAAAAAAGCCACGCTAATATGATTAGCGTGGCTTTTTTTTGATCAATCGACTATCTATAGATATCGATTATCTACTAAAATTATTTATACGATCGGTGGTGGATTGGGTTTACCATTATCACCATCCCAATTTTCACGGGCTTTATCATCCAAATCCGCAGGCGTCTTCGGCTCCCATTTACCATTTTCTTTCCAAGTATCGTCGCCCCAATCTTCGTCTTCCTGTTTTTTGTCCCAATCTTTATAGGCTTTACTAGGGTCGATGCCACGGCGCTTCATGTCTGCCACTTGCTCTTCTAGTGTGTGATACTGTTCAGCATCGTGCATGGTTTTCTCTAAACCATCAATCTCTTTTCTTAACTCGTCATGTTTATCATTACTCATGATAGTGCTCCTTAATCAGTCAATATTATTATGCGCTTTTATGTTTGTCGTTTTTACGGTAGATAAGTTTATATAGGCTAGTACATCATTTGAATCGTTTTTATCTCAGTTATTATCTCAGTAACTATTGTTCCAATAACCAATATCATAAAATATTTTTTACGTTAATGAGCTTTATTATCAAGAGTCTTGGCTAAATTCACAACCGTTACCGCGTATGCTTTGTATTACAAAACGTAGTAGGAAGCACAGGAAATCTGTTGACAATCCTTACCATGCCATTGATTAAAGCTTATGATGACCATCACTGAGTCCGAATGGCCGGTTGTTTATTTTTTAATAGGTTTTGAGCATAGAAAGTTAATTTCCACAATTCTTGCGAGACCCGCGTACCATAAGTCGTTAACTGTATCCAGTTAGCCGCGACCAGCTGGCGTTGCAAATGGTTCAGGTCCTTTTGGGAGATTTGACAGCGTGCTACGGCGTGTACATTGGGCATCTCTTGTTTGATGTCATGCTCAGCCTTGGAGGCGATGAGACGATTCATGGCACTTTGTAAACCGTAACTTGAGAAAGTCGCAGGTATCTTCATCAGCGTGCACAATACTTCCTGCCAACTTAATGTCATCGATCTAGTGACATCTGTCAAGTTGCCACCAGCATAGGCTTGCGCGCTATACTGAATAGAAAAAGTATCTGTTAAGACAATCGGCTTGCTAACACTATCCGCAACACCTCCGTCGACAACACCGCTATTTTGTTTCAGCGGCGTATTCATAGGAGGCCGAGAGATTATCGAATCAGGTGAAGCTTGTTTGATTAATCTTATCGATTCTTCGCTGACCTTTAACCACACGTCTTTTACATTATAGTGAATCACCATATTATGGTAGGCCTGGATAAGCAGTTGCTCGATATCTGTATCCGCATCATAATAATGAACATGCTTGGCTTGCTGGGTGACTGTGTTGATAAACTCTTGCAACTGCCGACTGATATCTGCACCCTGGTGATGCTTTTTGACTAATATTAGTAAGGGCTTGAGTTTGGCTTTGGCATTCAAATAGCTTAAATGCATTTGACTGACACCAGTATTTTGTACTGTGCCGTAGCTATCCCCGACGACCATTAGCGCATAATCGCACGCATCGATACATTGGCGGCCATACAACGAGGCTTTTGGCAATTTGCTGGAAACATCGTAGGTTAGAAATGCGCGCGCCTGAAAAAAAACCGCCAAACTGTCCAGCATTAGCAACTGATCGTTGTCAGCGCATATGACATGAATGTGATAACGACGGTTTGGCAAAATAACCTCTGCGCTTGGGTGATGACAGGAATAAATATGAACGTAAAAATAGCACAAATATCATGTCTTGCACAGCCCAGCATAATCCTATGGAGGTACGCTCAGCTTATTTTATAATCAGGTCTATGCTGTCTAATACAGATATAGCGAGATGGTTATAAACAGTTTTTTCTTCGCCTATCAATGTCAACGCTTACTAGGCCGTATCTTCATTTTGAAAACAGTAATAAAGATAAGAAAAACAGCACAGATAATATCAATCTATTGACCAGCTATTTAACGCCATTTGGCAAGATTTAGCTATTTTGGCTCATCTGGTTGCTTCCGTTTATATATGATCAATTGAATTTAGGACACGCCCTGAGTATAGTACTGTAAGCACGTCTCTTTACCCAGTAAGCGCTGTATTAGCATAACCAACTTATCATCATATTTGGTCGCATAAAAAGTCAACGGAGGTCGATTTTTTTTACCCGTCTCCCTACCTTCTATACCATCATTTTTCGCACGACTATCAAGTAAGGCAGACAACTGGTTTGCAACCAAGAGTTGCTTGACCCGCTCAGCGATCGCTTGTCCTGAATCCACCACTTGTATCGATAGTTGCTGCTGCGCAATCCCATCCAACAAAAATGCTTTAAAAAATGGATAATGGGTACAGCCTAGTACCAACTGATCCACTCCATCTTGTGCAAATATCTGTAGCTGCTGCCGTAACCGCTTCGCAGTCTCACAATTCTCTGGCATACCTGCCTCTACCCAAGGTACCAACTGTGGATCGAAATATTTGGTCACTAGTGTGCGATTAGGACTGGCAATAGCAGTAATGACTTCATTCAGTAACATGCCATTCAAAGTTGCTTTGGTAGCCAATACAGCAACGTGTTTGCTCTTACTGGCCAACACTGCTGGCTTGAGCGCTGGTACCAAACCGACGATAGGCAACTGCGGATAACATCGTCTAGCTGTCTCTAAAGCATAGGCAGAAGCACTGTTGCAGGCAATCACAATGAGCTTGCAGCCCTGCTGATACAGCCACTCTACTGCTGTCAGGGTCAAGGCTTCGATATCTTCACTATCACGATTGCCATACGGCACATGCAAGGTATCTGCATAATAAATATAACGCTCGGCAGGCAGTTGCTGGGCTAAATGCAGATAGACAGACAGACCGCCTATACCAGAATCAAATAAGCCAATCGGGGCGTTGCGCTCTTGATTAATCATAGCTTGGCTAACCGAAGTGGCATTTTTAGCGGTATCAATAACAGATTTTTTAGAATCTCGCTTTTTAACAGAAATAGATGACCTCTCAACCATGTTTAATAGATTGGTTGCAGCAATATTCATCGGTACGCTACCGCTGTCTTCATATCGATACCTTCATTTTGATAGCAATTTTCAAATGTTACTCTTAATATAGAGCTTTACTCTTAATGTAGAATACTACTCTTAATGTAGAATACTACTCTTAATGTAGAATACTACTCTTAATGTAGAATACTACTCTTAATGTAGAATATTACTCTTAATATAAATAGAAAGGCAGCTTATCGCAATAATAAATAAGACTTAGTAATAATTAGCCAGTTGGCATAGAAAGCTCGTAAGATCGACCACCACTTTGCAAGGTTAGTATCGTCTCACCTTTTTGCTCTGTCAGTTCGCCGATTTCAGTCAAATGATAAAAAACATTACGACCAATCAATGCAGTCAAACCGTTTCTGACTGGCATATAAGGTCTTACTTGCACGTCAGATTGGTCGTCAGTAGTACCATCAAGGCTATAAGCCCGTAAAGTAATTGGATGCGCGTCATCTAAACGTACCACATCACCAGTCGTTGTGGTAAATTCTAGCCAGCTATTATTAGCTTCATCGACGATACCGACATCATTAATTAATAATGGTGCATCTTCTACCTGAATGCGAAGTTTTTGTACGGGTGTCTTTAAAAAATACTCTGCTACGCCATTATTTTCTTCTTTCCATAAGATAGTGGCAAATAAGCTCACCAATGACTCTCTGGTCATTTGTCCGCCTTCATGCCACCACTCACCGTTGGCTTTAATCACCAAATCCATATCATCCACTTGTTCAGGGTGCCATTTTTCCAGTGGTGGTATCGCTCTTCCCTCGCGTGTGCCTGCGGCAGACTTTAAATACTGGTTAAGTGCTTTCATCGGATTTTGGTTGGATGCCACGTGCTGTGGGCTATTAGCGCTACTTTGTGTATTATTATCCATCTTACTATTATCATTACTCATCAGTTGATCCTTTACCTAGTAATTAAAGTTTGGCAAATCTGTTATTACTATAAATTTTAGTTTCGGGTATGATGAGACCATATCAACATTATACCTTTGCTACATGAATTTCACCTTAACACTGATACTCGTAAATGCGTATCGTGTTTATAGGACTTTTCTTTTATAATGAGTAACGATTTTTTATTGAAACAGTCAAGTGAGCGTTGCATTAACAACACATTTTAGCTGATGTGTTAATAGTTTTTCATTAACTGGGTTTAGTTTACTAGCAACGTTGTCAATTGATGCCGCAAAGACAGTTTCTGTCGAGCAGCCATATGTCTGAGTGAAATTAGCGCCGCAAGCCTTATTATGCAATTGTTAAGCTAATGATGCCCTGAGATAAGCCACTAAAAGTTTAGGAGTAGGTATGCAAGAGCAAGACAATCAAAAGCCAGTCGTCGACGGTGATAGCGTTCACACTGATGCACCAGTCGCGACAGATACGGCCAAGCCAGACACCACAACACCCGAGTCAACGACGCTGACCAAAGAAGCGCCAGCTGAAGAAGTTGCTGTCGAAACCGCCGACCTCGATAAAGCAGAGACCAATGAAACTGCGACAGAAGCAGCAGTCGAACCTGTCGCCGTGGATAAAGAGCCTGCTGAGAAAGTAGTGGTTGAAAAAACACCTGAGCCAGTAGTAGAACCTGTCGCGGCAGAGCCTGAGATTGAGCGCGAATCCATGGAATTTGACGTTATTATCGTTGGCGGTGGACCTGCTGGTCTATCTGCTGCGATTCGTCTGCGTCAGCTCGCTATTAAAGCTGGCAACGATGAATTTATGGTTTGTGTGGTCGAAAAAGGCTCTGAATTTGGTGCTCATACCTTATCTGGCGCGGTCATCGAACCACGTGCTTTAAATGAGCTGATACCAGACTGGAAAGAAAAAGGCGCACCGCTTAACGTGCCAGCGACCGAAGATCGCTTCTACTACTTAAATTCAGCCACGCGCTCTACTAAAGTGCCTGATCCATTGATTCCAGCACCGATGCACAATGACGGTAATTATATTGTCTCGCTAGGTAATGTGGTTCGTTGGTTAGCAGTACAAGCTGAAGAGCTAGAAGTCATGATGTTCCCAGGCTTCCCAGCTGATGATATCTTGTATAACGATGATGGTTCGGTACGCGGTATCTTAACTGGTGATATGGGTGTCGCCGCCAATGGCGAAGCCAAGCCAAGCTTTGAGCCAGGTTATGAGCTGCTTGCAAAATACACTATTTTCGCCGAAGGCAGCCGTGGTCATTTAGGCAAACGCTTAATCAGCCGTTTTGATCTTGATAAAGACTCTGATCCTCAGCATTACGGTATTGGTCTAAAAGAATTGTGGGAAGTTGTCCCAGAGAAACACGAGCAAGGCGTGGTCATGCACGGACTTGGCTGGCCATTGACCGAAACAGGCTCTACTGGTGGGTGGTGGTTATACTTCGATGAAAACAACCAAGTCAGTTTTGGTCTCGTCGCAGATCTGTCCTATCACAACCCATACATGTCACCATTTGATGAAATGCAGCGCCTAAAGACGCATCCTGTTATTAAAAATGTACTCGAAGGTGGTAAGCGCATCTCTTACGGTGCTCGTGCTTTGACTAAAGGTGGCTTAAACTCACTACCAAAATTCACCTTCCCAGGTGGTGTATTGGTCGGTGATGATGCTGGATTCTTGAACCCAGCAAAAATCAAAGGCACGCACACGTCGATGAAGTCAGGTATGCTGGCAGCCGAAGCTATTTTTGAAGCATTACAAGCAGATCGTCAGCATGATGAAGTGATTGCTTATACCACCATGTATAAAGAGTCATGGTTGTATAAAGATAACTACGAGTCACGCAACTTCTCACCTGCGATACATCGTATGGGTCTGTTCATGGGTGGAGCGTTTACCTTTATCGAGCACAATTTATTGAAAGGTAAAATGCCATTTACTTTGCACGATAACCTTCCAGATTACGATCAGTTAGAGCGTGCCAACCACGCTTATCAGCCAACCTACCTCAAGCCTGATGGTAAGCTGATATTTGACAAGTTGTCGTCGGTATTTATTTCTAACACCAACCATGCCGAAGATCAACCAACGCACTTGAAACTCACTGATCAAACGGTGCCTATTTCAATCAACTTACCCCTATATGCTGAGCCAGCACGTTTGTACTGCCCAGCGGGTGTCTATGAAGTGGTCAAAGATGCGGAAGGTGCTAAGTTTGTTATCAATGCGCAAAACTGCGTGCATTGTAAAACCTGTGACATCAAAGATCCTTCGCAGAACATTACTTGGGTAACGCCCGAAGGTGGCGGCGGTCCTAACTATCCAAACATGTAAGTCATGATTGAGATAAATAGAAATCAATAAAAAACCGCTCTTAATCATAAGGGCGGTTTTTTTGTACTTATACATTTTATTTAACAATCGCAACTAATCTGTCAACTTAATCCGTCCACGCATCACGATTGGCTTCATCTTTTAACTTCACAAAATCGTCAGGATTGAACTTAATCTGATCTCCTGTTTTGCCTTCTTTCACTTGGCGCTCGTAGTCACGCAAAATTCTAAGTGCTACTGGAGACAAAAGCAAAATCGCCACTAAGTTGACCAAGGCCATCAGACCCATCGACAAATCAGCGAAGTTCCAGATGGCAGGCAAACTAGCAATCGCACCGACAAAGACCATACCCAACACCATAAAACGGAAAATCATAATCATCACTTTGGCGTTTTTGGCACCAGAGATAAACTCAAGATTTGATTCACCGTAGCTGTAATTGGCAATAATGGACGTAAATGAGAAAAAGAAAATAGCAATTGCAACGAAGACCACACCCAAATCGCCAACATACTGGGACAAGGCCAACTGCGTAAGCTGAATACCTTCTTGCTCAACGTTCGGGTCAACCACACCCGATAAGATAATAATCGATGCGGTGGCAGTACAAATAATCAGCGTGTCCATAAATACGCCCAGCATTTGCATAAATCCTTGCACTGCTGGATGGTCAGGATGACTTTTGGCCGTTGCCGCCGCATTCGGGGCTGACCCCATACCTGCTTCGTTAGAAAACAGACCACGCTTGATACCGTTAATCATCGCCTGAGCAATACCGTAACCGATGACCCCGCCCGCTGCCTGCTCAAAACCAAAGGCGGATTTTACAATTAACGCAATCGCTGCGGGGAATTGGCTAAAGTTAGTAACGATAATGAATAGTGCCAATAAGATATATAAAATCGCCATCACCGGCACAATTTTACCCGCGATACGAGCCACTGAGCGTAAACCACCAAACACCACTGGCGCCACCAGTACTACTAATATTAAGCCTGTCATCCATGTTGGGATACCAAAGGCTTCATTGGTTGCTTGAGCAATGGTATTTGACTGCACACCATTGAACGCCAAACCAAAAGCCACCAACAAACATAACGAGAAAAATATCGCTAGCCAGCGTTTCCCCAGACCTTTTTCAATATAGTAAGCTGGTCCACCGCGGTAAACATTGTCGTTATGCGGCACCTTGTATGCTTGCGCCAAAGTAGACTCAATAAAGCTGGTCGACATGCCGACTATCGCTGTCATCCACATCCAAAAAACAGCACCCGGACCACCGAGATAAATAGCAATTGCGACCCCTGCCAAGTTACCCGTACCAACGCGCGCCGCGAGTGAGGTCATCAAGGCTTCAAACGAGCTGATACCACCATCTTTGCGCCCTTGGTTTGAGACACGTAACAGCTGCCACATATGACCAAAGTGGCGAAACTGTATAAAACGTGTGGCCACGGTAAAATAAAGACCTGCGCCAATCAGCACGAACATCAGTAATCCATACCAAGGATTGCTCGCAATTAACCAGTCATTGTTACCCCAGATAATACTGACACCATAATTTACGATGTTATTAAACCAACTTACTATCCCTTCGTTCATATGGGCTCCCTACTCACTCTTTATATACGTTACTTAAATTTTATATTAATATCATATTTTAACGATTCAAAACCTCACAAGGTTATGGACAAAATGTTTGATACTAAAACATCCTGTGCATGATATAGATATTAAATGACTTGCGAGTATCACGTTTGGTTATCAGTTTCATATATTTATTTCTAAAATAAATAATGCTTGTATCTCATATTATATAGAATATAAATAAATAATAATTTAGCTGCATATACTGAACATTTTTCGTTCAATTTCAGTAATGTCGCTTTTATAATAGTAGCCAAACTAATTATCAGTATATTTCCCACAATCTATGCTCAGTTGTTTGCAATGATATTTATTGAATCGTGCTAAGATGAATTTCATACCTATTTGTGCTGCTTTTATAATTACCAGTCAGCACAAAGAGTTAGAGTGCTCAAAACATTAAAACTCTTGTCAGGAAGACGAGATTGCAAAAAAGACACTGGATAGTCCACCCTTTCTGCCTTCCTCAAGAAATGCTGTTTTTACCATTCGATGGTTTAGATCAATGGTTTGAATCAATTTGATGCCTACAAGAGTAGTTGCTTTTATTTTAAGTAAAAAACCACCAATAAATAAACATACTATTGCGCGTCATCGTTTTCATTATATAAAGCAGTACGTGTCTATTTTTTATATTGATTTTTTTGATAAGAAATAACCACTGTCTTTTTTATATTGTTGGTATTTTTTAGGTAAGACAAAAGGAGTTGTCCTATGGAAAATCATAACGATCCATCCGGTTATTGGCGTGCCAATATCCGTCTCATCATAGGTAGCCTAGTTATTTGGGCACTATGCTCGTACGGCTTTGCTATCTTATTACGTCCCCTCTTAGCTGGTATCAAGATCGGTGGTACTGACTTGGGCTTTTGGTTTGCCCAACAAGGATCCATCGGAGTGTTTATTATTCTGATTTTCTTTTACGCATGGCGTATGAATAAGTTAGATAAACAATATGGCGTAGACGAGGAATAGTCCCATGAGTCAATTTGTAGTTAATCTTATATTTGTGGGTCTATCCTTCGCTCTGTATTTCGGTATCGCGATTTGGGCCCGTGCTGGTTCGACCAGTGAATTTTATGTGGCTGGCGGCGGTGTCCATCCAGTCGTCAACGGTATGGCAACCGCTGCTGACTGGATGAGTGCGGCGTCATTTATCTCAATGGCAGGTCTTATTGCTGCTGGCGGTTATGGCGCTTCCACCTATTTGATGGGTTGGACAGGCGGTTATGTTCTACTCGCGATGCTCTTAGCCCCTTACTTACGTAAATTTGGTAAGTTCACCGTTCCTGACTTTATCGGTGATCGCTTTTATTCCAAGACGGCAGCTATGATTGCTGTGGTGTGTTTGATTACCGCATCGACCACTTACGTTATTGGTCAGATGACCGGTGCTGGTGTTGCATTCTCGCGCTTCTTAGAAGTTGAAAGTACCACTGGTCTGATTATCGCGGCAGTCGTTGTATTCTTTTACGCGGTATTGGGCGGTATGAAAGGGATTACTTATACGCAGGTTGCACAGTATGTCGTTCTAATGATTGCTTATACCATTCCTGCTGTTTTTATCTCACTTGAATTAACAGGTAACCCTATTCCAGGCCTTGGTTTGTTCTCAAATCATGTTGAATCAGGTGTTCCTATCTTGACCAAGTTGAATCAAGTGGTTACTGACTTAGGTTTTGCATCCTATACTGCTGATGTGCCTAATAAGCTAAACATGGTGCTATTTACCTTGACACTCATGATCGGTACTGCAGGTTTACCACACGTTATCATTCGCTTTTTTACAGTTCCTAAAGTGGCTGATGCACGCTGGACCGCAGGTTGGACACTGGTATTCATCTCGCTACTGTACTTCACAGCGCCTGCCGTTGGTGCGATGGCACGCTTAAACCTAGTAGATACTATCTATCCACAAGGTGTTGAAAATCAACCTATTCTCAATGATGAGCGTCCTGACTGGATGAAAACATGGGAAGAGACTGGTCTTATTAAGTATAACGATCTAAATAATGATGGTCGTATCCAGTTATATAGCGACAGTGGACTTGGTGCCGCTCAAATAGCCCTAAATACGGCTCAAGCTGACGGTGGCGATGTTGCTACCGCAACTGCAGCGGTAGAAAAAGCTCGCATTGCACATGATGCAGAACTTGATGGTCGTTTTGCTGATGCCGGATGGGCAGGTAACGAGCTTGATGTAAACGCTGATATCTTAGTACTTGCTAACCCAGAAATCGCGAATCTGCCATCATGGGTTATTGGTCTTATCGCTGCAGGTGGTTTGGCAGCAGCACTATCAACAGCAGCTGGACTACTTCTTGCTATTTCATCAGCGATTAGTCATGACTTAATCAAACGTAACCTAAACCCAAATATCACGGACAAACAAGAGCTAAAATATGCTCGTATTACGATGGGTGTGGCAATCGTAGTAGCGACTTATCTGGGTATCAACCCACCAGGGTTTGCTGCGCAGGTTGTTGCCTTAGCCTTCGGTATTGCAGCCTCTTCATTGTTCCCTGTATTGATGATGGGTATTTTCTCTAAACGCATCAACAATCTTGGCGCTATTGCAGGTATGTTGACTGGTTTAATCGTCGTTCTTGTCTATATCTTTATGTTCAAAGGTTGGTTCTTCATCAGTGGTACTGCTAACTTCCCTGATACCGAAGAGTACTGGTTATTTGGTATCTCACCATTATCATTTGGTGCAGTTGGTGCGCTGCTTAACTTCATCGTAGCATTTGCTGTCTCTTATGCTACTGCGCCTCCACCAGCACATATCCAAGAGTTGGTTGAGAGCGTACGTTCTCCACGTGGCGCTGGCGGTGCAGTCGACCACTAAGCTTGTAACTGAGGATATATCTTCTGTTAATATATCACTCACAGGCAGTTACTGCTTGTGAGTGATTTTTTTATCCTATAGCTATAATAACTAGATTTTTAATTTATCCAATAAGTTCAATTAAACATATCTCACGCATTAAGGAATATTTTATGCTTTTTGAGTTTATCGCTACCATCGCTGCCGCATTTGGCATGGCGGGACTAGCACTTATCATAACTCACCTCAGCAAACTGGCAGGCAAACGCGCCCCTAAATGGCTGATTCCCTTATTTGCTGCTATTGGTATGTTTGCATTTCAGATAAATCAGGAGTACAGCTGGTATGGTCAACAAGTGGAGAAGCTACCAAAAGGTGTAGAAGTCATCAAAACAGCTAAAAGCACTGAGTGGTTCCGCCCATGGTCTTATGCTAAGCCGCAAATATTACGGTTTATCGCTGCCGATATTGGAAATGCGAGTGTACAAGTAGATAACCAAGATATACATTTATTCAATTTATATTTATTTGAAAGACGAAGAGCCGTAGAGACAGTCCCTCAAGTTATCGATTGTAGTATTCCTGCACGTGCAGACTACGTGATACCTGAGAAAGGCAATACGCTATCCATTGATGAGCATGTAAAGCAGACGACTGCATGGCGTGACCTAGCAACAGATGATCCGCTATTTATCAGTATTTGCACTGATAAGCAAAGCTAACGGATTAAGAGAGATTTGGAACAGTCAATCCATCAACAGGGAAGTCTTCAAAGAGACATGTGATGATAAGGCAATATTTTAGACGAATAAAAAATCCGAAAATACCGCCTTATTTATCTGCTTTGCTTTTCACTGACGAGACGTTGTCGTATAAGTATGTTTAGAATTGGCACCTAGCAGTAGCCCCGCACATAAACCACCAAAATGGGCGGCAAAAGAGATACCTTCTTGCGGCATTAAGCCTTCTTTGATAGTGAGCCAATACCCTGCCCCCATAACGATACAAGCGATTAAATAACCCCAACGCCGAGCGAACACGGCTCCCCCTATCATATAACCAAGCATCGCGAAGCATAACCCCGACGCCCCGATATGAATTGATAACGGCGAGCCAATGACCCAAGTGACCAAACCGGAAGCAATAATGAGCTTAACAATCGTACGATAAGCATTGTTCTCAAAAAGCCCAAATAAAAATAAAATTTGTAATAAAGTTACACTATTGCCAAGCAAATGTGAAAAATTGCCATGCATCGTCCATGAAGCAAACACCCCAATCATGCTACCGATATCAAGAGCACGCGGCACGATGCCAAAGATATTCCACAGTCCAAACAGCGCAAACTTATTGAGAAAAAACATACCCCACATCGGCACTAAGACAAAAGCATATAAGCCGATAACTTGCTTGATTCGTACCAATATCAACGTGAGTAATTGCCGCCACTTCATATAATCTTTTATCCTATTGATTTTATTTTATTCAACAGACTCTAATGGTTCACTGAAAACAGTGGTTGCTGTATCGGCTTAAATGATAATAATGAAGCATCTTTGTCCGCTGCTAAATAACTATTAGCATGCAGTAACGACGTTGAATGATAAGGCACTAAGGCGGTAGGAACAAAACTGCGCGCGGCATCGATATGCTTAATAGAGTCGTCAAAAAAGATATGTGGCGCAAACGTTCTAAGTACAGCCGTTTTTTCCAGACCTCCTAAGAAAAATGCCATATCAACATTGACGCCCCACTCTCGCAATGTCTTAATCGCACGCAGGTCAGCGGGTGCATTGCGAGCCGTCACCAACGCAATCTTTATGGGAGAATATTGAAGGCCTGCTGGTAGACGCTCTTGCAAGTTCGATAGCTTAATTAATAATTCAGCATAAGGCCCTTTCTCAATTGGCAAGTCACGCATTTGTGCTTCACGATCATGAAAGGCACGCAATCCTTTTTGCTTATAGAGTAGCTCACCTGAATCATCAAACAGCACGGCATCACCATCAAAAGCGATACGCAGCTGATTGGTATCCAATTTATAAGTATTAACAGGGGTCGCATCGAGTATCGCACAAGCGCAAATATTGGCATCAGCAACTTGCTGCGCATCCTCACGATTGGTGGTCAAAAACAGATCGATATTAAAATCTCTGATATAAGGCGAAACAGGACTGCCCGATATAAATGCCGATCGAGAAATATTGAGCCCATGTTCACGAATGGCATTGAGTACTTGAATGCCCGTATCTGGACTACTCTTCGAGACAATCACTACTTCGACCAAAGGCGCTTCAATATCAGGGAGCTGTACAGTATCGTCTTCACAATAATGATTCAAATTTAGCAGTGCTTTGATAAGCGGATAGCCCGCGCCAATATTTAACGGCTCGTTTTCACGCGCTGCCATATAGTCACGAAACTCTTTTATAGCGCTTTCAGGCCGGTGCTCTAATAGCTGTAATAAATAATTTTCTGATTCTGCTAAATCAAACAGCGCGGTTGCAGAAATCGCGACTATGAGCGTGTTACTAAAATCGACAGCCATAAATGTTTACTTCTATTCTAAATATTCAAAATGATAGCGTTTTATTTTACTACATATATAGGCAAGCTGTGTGGCTACTCCTGCTAATCACAACAATCCTCAATATATATTTTTTATGACAAAAAAAAGACTGCAATCGCAGTCTTTTTTAGGTTTCAAGCAACACTTAGCTAATATCAGTACCATCGTTAATGACAAAACTTACAATCATAATGACATGATATTTACTAATTTTTCCATCAGTAACCCCTACTTTTTGCTCTTTTATCCAAGCGCCTTCAACATTGTTAACGGTCTTAGAAATCCGCTCAATACCTTGTTGAATAGCATCTTCAAAACTGGTTTCAGAGGTACTACTGATCTCGATATTCTTGGCAATAGTCATAATATTTCTCGCATCCATGTGATTCTAAAATGAGTGTTTTAAGACAAGCTTATCGTAGATAATGATACTTAAAAGCGATGTCTCTCATTTATTCTAGCGTTATACATAGTACGCAACAATGCTTCAGTGTTATTTTATGTAGGAATTAACTTAATAGCACTAAAGATATCGCTGGAAACGCGACCAAAATAACCAATCGAATCACATCAGAAACAATGAATGGTGCTACCCCACGGAACATATCGGACAGTTTGATATGCGGAGCCATTGCCTTAATCACGAAAATATTCATTCCCATCGGCGGCGTTATCAATCCAAGCTCTACCGTCAATACGGCAATAATACCAAACCATACTGGATCGAAGCCTAAAGCAACAATGATTGGATACACCACTGGAATGGTAATAACCAGCATCGCTAAAGCATCCATGAACAACCCTAAGAGGAAGTACATGATCAAGATACAGATCAGTACGACCATTGGACTCACTGCTAACGTACCAATCCATGTCGCTAATGTATAAGACAAACGTGACACTGAGATAAAATAGCCCAAGGCTTCTGCACCCAGTAGCATAAAGAAGACTACTGCTGATAATGCGAGCGTCTCAATCAACGATTGCTTAAGGCCTTTCATACGCATGCCTTTAACAAAAGCGTAAGCCCAAGAGACAAATGCACCGACTGCTGCGCCTTCTGTGGGAGTAAATAGCCCAAAGAAAATACCCGCAATAATCACGATAAAAATAAAGCTAAACGGTATCAAACCAGTTAACGATATGAGCTTCTCTTTCCAAGTAGTCGACTCGCCACGACGCGCTAAATGCGGTTTCCAGCGTACCATAATCATGACAGTGATTGAGTACATCACCATCCCTAACATACCAGGCAAAAAGCCTGCAATAAACATGTCACCAACGGACTGCTGAGTTAGAATGGCATAAACCAGTAGCGCAATACTAGGCGGAATCATAATACCTAATGTGCCACCTGCTGCTAAAATACCACAAGCAAAACCAGGTTGATAACCATACTTCTCCATCTGTGGCAACGCAACTTTCGTCATAGTAGAGGCAGTAGCTAATGATGAGCCGGAAATAGAAGCAAAAATACCAGATGATCCGATACCCGCGATACCAAGACTCCCTCGTACTCCACCAAAAATGGTTCGGGTAGCTTCAAACAACTTTCCTGCCATACCTGAATGTGTGGCAAAGACTCCCATTAAAATAAACAACGGAATAGCACTAAAGTCATATTTTGCCAAGACATCTACCGGAATGTCTTTGAGCATCTGTAAAGCACCGCTTGGCGCAGTCACTGCCCCAAAACCAACCAATCCCACACCCAACATGGCAAGTGCCACTGGCACTCGCAGGACAACAAGCAGGATCATGATGACTAAGCCAATGGCTCCAATAATTTCTGGACTCATGCGCCTGTCTCCTCGGCGTCAAAGAACTCGCCCGTTTTAAAGATATTAATGGATTCGATTAGCGAGCGAATAGCGAGTAAAAGACTTAAGAATGCACTAAATGCATAGATGGGCATCATTGATAGTCGAAGATCTTGGGTAACTTTACCGTATTCTATGGCATCAATGGCGCTCTCATAGAGACCCCATGAGAACACAATACCAATGACAAAAAAGCCCATCATAAAGATGCCCATCATGTAGCCTTTAACGGCTTGAGGCATCTTTTGAGTAAAGACATCAACGATGATTTGTGAGCGTTCGACGAAAGCGGCAAAGGCGGCAAGCAAGGAAAATAGCATGAAATAAGACACAATTTCCACGCTACCCTTGACCGTAAATCCAAACTCACCACCAGTGAGCTTGAATATATAACGAGCCGTCACATCCAACATGGTGGTTAGAACAATAATAATAAGACTGACACCACCAAAAAATTGGCATAATCTAGAAATAAAGGTACTGATTTTGACTAAAAATGCCATGTGACACCTCCAATAGGTTATACCTTACAGGCAGCACTGGCAGCTTTGGCCTTTTCATAGACACTATCAGCATCCAAACCTAAAGCATTAACGTCTTTTAGATATTTTTGCGTTCCTCTTTCGAGCGGACCTTTCCAATCTGGATCATTTAGTGGATCAGGAATTTCGATAATTTCGTCACCCTTATCTTTGGCAGCTTGAATTGCCATCTGGTCATGCTTATCAAACACTTCACCGACCTTATTAGCCAATGCCATCCCTGAGTTTTTATCCAAGACTTGTTTTAGATCATCAGGCAAATTATCATATTTATCTTTGTTCATCGTCACCATAAGCGCTGAACTATAAAAAGGAATATTGGTATGATATTTCGTAATCTCATCGATTTTGAAAGCGGTTACTGCTTCCCAAGGGAAACTCAAGCCATCCACAACTCCGCGCTGTAAAGAGGTATACATGTCATTAGCAGGTAGACCTACCGGTGAAGCGCCAGCACTTTCGATGATATCACCAGCCACGGCTGAAGGACGACGGATACGCATACCTTTCATATCTTCAGGCGTTCGAATTAGCTTGTCAGTGGTATGAAGTGCACCAGGACCAGCACCGTACATAAACAGGAGATGAGAATCTTCATACTCACTAGCAAGTGTGCCATCATCATAAAGGGTCTGGAGCATACAACCCATTTGAGTGGCTGAATTTGATAGTCCGGGGAGCTCAGTAATTTGAGTTAAAGGGAATCGACCATTAGTGTAGCCATGAGCCTGTGAGCCGATATCGATCGTACCTTTCGCAGCAGATTCATAGGTAACATCTGCTTTAGCAAGACCTGCTGAGGGATACAATTCTACTTTCAAGCGACCATTAGAATCTGTCTCTATTTGTTTAGCCCAAGGTTCAAAAACCTCCGTACTAATAGATGATGTTGCTGGCCAAAAGTGAGAAAAGCGTAAAACGGTGGTTTCTTGAGAAGTTGCTGATGAGCCATCAGTAGTATCAGCGGATTGGTTAGAACAGCCTAAAAGACTAATCGCTGCCAAGGCACCAATTGAAAAAAGAGGAGCTAGCTTCATTATCAATTCCTTTTGATAATTATGAGATGAGGAGTAGAGCTTACGTTTAGCACTCTAAGTCGATGAAATAATTAATCATTTACAAAGTAAAAACGTCTTTCTAATAAATCTGCAATAAATATACTATATAAAATTAGCAGCTATAATGATATAAGTCAAATCATTTTGAGCATATAAGGTAATAATCCATTCAAAAATAAGCATAGATTAACGAAACTCAATGGACAAATCTAATAGTACTCTCAGATACTAAATTTCGACGGATTACCGACTGCAAGCAAAATATTTTAAACAACGAATGTTTGTAAAGAAGTAAACCGCACACGAAAGAAAACCCCCAACGAATTAACGTTGGGGGTTTTCTAGGAATAGAGAGCTGACGAT